>JBLWXW010000062.1:0-5313 GCA_048267265.1 Bacteriovoracaceae bacterium | reverse complement strand
AGTCATCTGAGATACATGACTTACCCCGTGAGTATGAAGATTTAAAGATGAATTTGTTTGATAGAGATAAAATCTTTGAGAAAAGGGAGTTAAGACGTTTTTCTCTGGAGGGGAGTGATGGTCTCTTTAAATATCTGACTGTCTTCGATGGCCCAGCTGGTGTCGAGGGTGTTGCACTATTGAGCTGGCAGAACAAAGGGCGGTCAGATGATCAATGGACTTATCTTCCTGCGGTGAGTAAGAAACTTAAAAGAACAGCCGGTTCATCTAAGAGAAAGCCATTTCTGGGTACAGATTTTACCTATGAAGATATGACATCTGATGACAGAGATGATTTTTTATATGAAAGAATGGACGATACCCGTGTCGATGAAGAAGACGTTTACACCGTAAAGGCAATTCCCTTTGCTGAAGATGTTAAGAAAGAAACCGGATATTCATGGCGCTTTTTCTATATCTCTAAGAAAACTTGGTTTGTCACGAAAGTGGATTTTTACAACAGAAGAGAGAGACATGAAAAAACACAGTACAACTATGACCCTGTTGTTGTAATTAATAAGTCAATGCGACCAATGCGAACTCTTATGGTAAACCATAAAGATAAGACGAGTACTGAGATGCTGGTCCAACAAAGGAAAATTGATCCTGAATCTGTAAAAGAGCAAATGTTCGAACATCGCTGGATAAAATCAGGAAGGTATATGCGTTGATTCGCGAGCCTTTAATTTTTCGTTATGAGTTTAATTTATGAAGATTTCTAGTTTTTTAGAGTCCTTACTGAGACATCCCTATCGATGTCTTTTCACTTTGTTGTCTTTAGTTGCTGTATTTGCATTTGGTATTCCAAAAGTAACCGTTGATACCAGTATTCAAAGCTTAATCAGTAGCAGTGACCCAAGAAAAGATATCTATGTCGACTATGTAAATAATTTTGGCTCTGATCGGACCACCATTATTCTGGTTGAAGATGAGACACTCTGGTCATCTGAGAAACTAGAGATCTTCGAAGAATTTCATTATGAAATTAGTGACTTATCCAGCGTTTTAAAAGTAGAAAGTTTAATCAATGTCAGCGATGTCCATGATGAAGATGGTGAGGTGGCTTCCGGAGCTCTTTTGGATCCGATCCCGTCTAATCAGGAGGAAGTCGACAAAGCCAAATTTTACGCCAGAAATAACAGTCTTTTCGATGGTCAATATATAACACCGGATGGTAAAGGTTTAGTCATCATAGTAACTACCCCTTCTTATGTAACTGGGGAAGTTGATGATGTTGCTGTGAACCGGGAGCTTGTCACAACCATTGAAAATTTTAAACAGCATTTCGAAAGAATAACCTCTATTGGTGGTGCTCGCCTTAACTCAGAAACCAATGATGTTCTCATCGCAGAAATGCCTGTTATGTTCTCCTTTTTGATCTTTATGTTATTAGGAGGAATGTGGCTAGCAACAAAACGTCCTCAGGCTGCTTTCCTTCCTTTAATAACGGCAACGATCTCTACATTAGTGACTTTCGGCTTCCTTGGACTCAGTGGTATTCCTTTAAACATGTTAGGAGGCCTTGCTCCTGTTATTTTATTAGCACTGGGTTCAACCGAAGATATGCATTATTTTGCCGCATATATGGAAGGCTTGAGAAGAGCAGATAAGAGTAAACCGGCAACAGATAAAGCTGCAAAAGAGTTCGCAAGAAAATTTATGGTTCGTCATGTCGGTATTCCAACAATTCTGACAGCGATAACATCAACATTAGGCTTTGCTGCCAGTGCTATTAGTGATGTTCCGGCAATCAGAGACTTTGGTATCATGGCCAGCTTTGCAATTTTTGCAAATGGATTTATAACTATTTTACTGGCTCCAACATTCTTTTATTTTTTTGGCGACAAAGAAAGTCTGAAAAAAAGAAAACCCTTAAAGGTTTTAAGAAAGATATCATTGGCGCTTGCCAAGCTATTTGACAGAGTTTATAAAAAACCGCTGCCATACTTAGTTTTTTTTGTTGTTATTTTTTTAGGTGCGGTTGTTAGTGGATTTAATGTCAATGTCTCCAATCACGCCCTGGATGCTCTTACTGATGAGCATCCGTTCAAAGTTGACTATAACTTTTCTGAAGGCAGACTGGGGGGGCTGGAAGGCTTAACAATTGTTGTTGACAGCCGACGTAGTGAGCAGTTCAGAGATCCTGAAGCTCTGGCAGCGATATTTGAGGTTAGCAGGGAGGTTGAGTCTCTGCCCGGTGTCGTAAAATCAACCTCATTGGCCGATCAACTTGCACATATTAACCATGTATGGGGGAACCCAGAGGTTACGCCACCTACCACTAAGGAAGAGGTTGCTCAGTTTCTGCTGTTACTGCAGTTTTCAGATATCGAAAGCTATGTTACCCGGGATTTTCGATATGCGAGCATCAAGGTCAAGCATACGATCAGTGATACTAAAGAGCTGCTATTACTGATTAACCGAATTGATTCAATTCTGAATGAACACTTGCCCATATGGCTCAAGGCTGAGGTAACTGGTGAATCCCCACTTGCTGCTTATACCGCAACAGGTCTAATTTCATCTCAGGGACAGAGTATTATTTTCCTGATTCTGACAATATATGTTGTCATGGCATTGATATTTTCATCATTTAAAGCAGGTCTTGGAGCTGTATTACCCAATATTTTTGTTCCGGTATTTACTTTAGGGTTTATGGGAGTTGTTGGTCTCGATATTAACCCACCTTTAGTTATTGTTATTGTTGTATCAATCGGTATTGCTGTTGATGATACGATACATATGTTGAGCAGCTATAAGGAAAGTTGCAAGAAAATATCTAATCCCAGGTTTGCTGCCCGATACACAATTCGACAGGAATCTGCCGCTGTATTAACGACTACTCTGGCACTGTGTATCGCCTTTTTCTCTCAGATGGTTTCGAGCCTCTACTATACGCAAATGTTTGGTTTTCTGATGGCCGTAGCTCTTATATTTGCGCTAATTATTGACATAATTTTTACACCGTTATTAATGACACGGCTAAACTTTGTAGGTGTTTTTGATCTCATTAGTCAGAAGATACCTGTTGATAATTTAAAATCTTTCCCACTTTTTTCTGGAATGAAACCTCGATACATCAGGAAAATAATTCTTTCCTCTGTCCAAAGGAATTATAAAAAGGGTGACGAGATTATTAAAATTGGCTCATCCGATAAAAGCCTACTTGTCCTACTTAAAGGCAGAGCAGGGATTTATTTAACCGATGGGAATATGAAATTCCGTCACATTGCAGACATGCTTGAGGGTGACACTGTAGGGGAAGTTTCATTGTTAGTTGACACGCCTAGGTCAGCTACAATTATTGCTGATGATGACTGTTGGCTTATTGAAATAGATATCGAAACTTTAGAGAGTTTACAGATAACTCAGCCTTATCTTTCGGGTAAGTTGTACCAAAATATAGTTCGCATTCTATCTGTAAGGTTGCTCAATGCTAATAGTGAGGCTGGCAAAAAATGAAAAAAATAATATCTTTTTTGTTTTTTATGCCTTCTGTTGTATTTTCTGCTGATTATCAGTTGAAGCATGAAATTCGCTCTGTCAGCAGCATTTTCGTTTCTGATAGTGACGAGGATTATCAGTCCAGTGAGACGAGTATCGTTTATAGCTTGGATGGTTCCTACTACATTTCTGACACGGCGACTCTCGTTAGTTCATTCTACCTTCATCTATCAGACCCTGATCAGATGCAGGATTATTTCATTTCTCCTAACGAAAAAGAATCGGAATCACCCTATATCGATTTTACTGAGTTTGGTCTTAGATGGGACTTGGATGAGACAACGTACAAAATTGGTAAATGGAAGCAAAACTATGAATTTGCGGAGCGTCTCATTCTTCTTAACCAGTCAAGCTTGGATGATAATACTTTTCCCTTAAAGGTTGTTTCTGTAGGAAATTGGCTCGCTCAATGGCAACGCTTTATGGATGGAGGAAGCTTGTCCCTAACAGTAATGCCCTTTCATCCGGCTACAGCGCAGCCAGGAGATGATACTCGATGGGGTGGAGTGAATAACAATGGGATTATTACGGAAGGAAATACTGATGGTGCCCCCATTGAAACTGATACCCCCGATGTGTCGTTGATCTGGGAAGGTCAGGCAGATAGATTTGATTATCTTTTGGGTGTCTCTCGAGCCAGATCTCAGTATTCAGTCATGAAAATAAATCCAGAGGTACGTAGCTCCGATATGGAGTATCCGGATGCAGTCAGTTTATTGGGTGGAATTTCATGGCCTATGGATCAGACAAAACTCTATGTTGAGGGGCATTATCAAAAGACATTGCAAGACAAAGATGATGACTTTCTTCGCTTAAGTACCGGGTTGCGTTTTAATCTCTTTGAATATGGTGACTATTTGGGTTGGCATGACCTGACCTGGACAATTGAGTATATGAGTGATCATACGGTAGAAGAACAGTCTGCTTCTGGTTATGAAAGCTCAAGCCAAAATACCCGTCCGTTTCAGGATTCTGTTTACAGTATTGCAAAAATTAAAATTGATGAGTCATGGGAGGTTAACCAGGAGCTCTCTTATGGTTTCAAAAATGATGACTCCATGTCAATTACCGGTTTTACTTACTCATTCGATGATTCTTCAAAATTATCCGTTAGTTATATTGATTATAATGGTGAAGAAGGTAAGAGCCTTTTCGGAAGTTGGAAGAATAATGATAATTTAAGTTTAGAGCTTGAGAAGGATTTTTAGCATGGCTTTGTTTCGTTTTATTTTTAGGGTTTTATCTTTTATTGTTTGGTTTTCTATGCTGATAGTTCCCTTTTTATTGGCTCGTTGGCTTTATCCTGAAGTAGCCAGAAAAATAGCAAAGCTCTGGAATAAAGGTTCCTGTTATATTGTTGGTTTAAAAATTAATTATTTTGGTTGCTTTTCTGATAATAAACCATTGCTTGTAATATCCAATCATACATCTTATCTGGATATACCTGTGCTTGGCTCGATTTGTAGTTTTTCTTTTATATCGAAGAAAGAAGTCATGACTTGGCCGGTTATTGGATGGCTGGCTAAAATGTGTGATACCGTTTTTGTTGAAAGACGACCCATAAAATCGCGTGAGCAGGTTTCGCAGTTAAGAAGTTGCGTTCTGGGGGATAGGAAGCTTGTTCTTTTTGCTGAAGGCACCACTACGGATGGCAGTAAGGTTCTGCCATTTAAATCATCTCTTCTTGAATTTGTCTTTACTGAAGGGATTGTTGATGAGTTTCATATTCAACCGGTAACTATTCTTTGCCCTGACTTATCTAATTCCAGT
>JBLWXW010000061.1:0-5598 GCA_048267265.1 Bacteriovoracaceae bacterium | reverse complement strand
CCTCCTATACTTTGAAGATTGTTTAAACCTTCAAAACTGTCAAGATCTATTTCACCATCAACAAATTCTAAGCTTCCCCCAATATTTGCATTATCAAATACCGTTACTTTTACATTACTATCGGGATGACCGTTAGAATCTGTAACTTTTATTGAAAAATTAATATCTGGCATAACTTAAATCTTTATTGGCTACAGTTACCATCGATAATATCTTGTTGAGATGGATTGTAAGCATTAGCTTGGACTAGGTAATCACCGTAAAAACCATTAACTATAGCGTTTGTTATTCCACAAAAATCTGATAAATTATCATTGTATTCTATCGAGATAGACGACCCTACAAATATTAAATTATTTAATCCATCTAAATTATCAATAGATGGATTAAAAGATAAGGCCAGATAATTATTGATATGTGTTATAGTATTTAAAAAATTTAGATTTAGAAGTGAATTATTATGACCAATTCCAATGGCATCCATCGTAGAATTAACATTGTTAAAAATTCCACTTAAATCGGTCAGATTGTCATTAAACTCTATACCAATAGTATTTGTAGAGCTGATATCCAAATTTGACAAATCATTAAGATTCGATAATAAATCAAAGTTTGAGATGAAAAGTTTATTTCCAATACTATTTAAATTGCTTAAGCCGCTTAGGTTCGAAATATTATATCCCTGTAATAAACTTAGGTTTCCTCCTACTGTTATAAGATTGATAAAAGGATCGAGAGAATTAACATTATTTCCAAATATTCTTAAATTACCTCCTATACTTTGAAGATTGTTTAAACCTTCAAAACTGTCAAGATCTATTTCACCATCAACAAATTCTAAGCTTCCTCCAACCGAGCTTAATGATATTAATGGGAGTAAATTTGTTATAGGATCTGTAGTCCAAAATGAACTACCCCATATTTCAATATCTCCTGTAATTGAAGAATAATTATTTAATCCAAAATCATTTATTTCCTGTTGTGTATGGAATGTTATATCACCAAAATAAATATTTCCGCCCGTATTTAACATAGTTTTGAAATCCCAAATATTCGATGTCGCCAAAATTTGGTTTGAATTACTTAAAGTTTCGATCTTCCAATAATAATTGGTGTTTTCTTGTAGGTTATTATAACTGAAACTTGTTGATGTTCCTAAATTAAAAGATATGGTAGGATTTTGGTTGGTGCCAAAATATAATTTAAAGGTGGCATTGGCCGGCGTATTATTGCCGGGGGTAAAACTTAAAGTTCCATTAAGCGGAACATTTGTAGTTCCATCTGCTGGGATTGGATTAAATGCTGGAGATACATTTCCAGACCCAAGGGTTGTAAAAGTCAATTGGTTTCCATACGCAGTTCCAACACTATTTGTTGCAAACGCTCTTACATAATACGTGGTATTAGATTCCAAACCGGAAAGCTGACTGATAAAATTCCCCAATCCACTTCCATTATTGGTTGTATTATTAGCTGTTGTAGGGTTTGGTGATGTAGACCAACAAATTCCTCTGGCAGATACTGTACTCCCACCATCGTCCGTAACATTCCCTCCACTTTGTGCGGAATTTTCAGTAATATTGGAAATATTCGTAGTCGTTAATGTAGGTGTAGAAGCATTGTTATTCCCGGAGATTATTTCGTATTCGGCACTCGTAATTAAATCGTTCCACTCTTTATCCACCAAATTAAATCCAAAAATACTTGCCTTAAAAAAAGCCCCTGCGGCAATGCCCCCGTAAACTCCGTACTCATAACCGTTAGTATTGATTGATCCTTCAAATCTTGCATAGGGTTTTACATTTATTCCCGTATTCACAAAACCCTCATCATATAAGGAAATGCCAAATTCGGGTTTTATATAAACCTCGGCACTTCCCGTGACCTGGGCATTTGTCTCTGCACCCGCATCATTGACAACAAATCCATTAGAATCTGGGAAATGCCAATTTTCATCGTAACGAATTCCGGCAGTAAAGATTGAATTGTTATTATAAGAATAGGATAGTTGTGCATTAATTTGGCCATTTGCCCCTACACTAACAGTAACTTTGGGGATTACCACAACTGGGAATCCTCCTAAAAATATGGTAATGGGTGAGGATTGAAATGAGCCCAACAGGATCTCCTCGTCAAAAGATAATTCCGTTTCAACACTCAAAGTAAGCGAAAGATTGTTTTGGGTTTGTGAGATTAGTTCCAAGGTTTCCAAATAGGGTAGGCCTACTGCATTCCGTTTAATAATTATATTTCCACTTAAGGATGGAGTGATTTCGAGATTTCCATTTAAATTTAGATCAATGCCATTTACGGATACTGTTTCATCTATTTCGAGGATAATATTAAAGTTCTGTTTGGATGGATTTCGTCCTTCATTTTGTGTAAATATGTGATTGAAGGAAGCACTCAAAGTATCCTCTTCAGTATTATAATATTTTAATCCTTCTTCCAAAGAGGTGCGTTCTGTATTCAGCACGATTTGACCATCAACGGTATTTATACCTTTAATTTTTCGAAGAAAACCTCTTGGGGCTTTTGCGTTTGCTCCGGAAACGAGAATGTCATTTATTTCTAAATCACTGTTAGATCCATTTAATATGATTGTATTTTCAGAAACTTCAATTATATCGGATTGTTCAGTAACTACTGTTTGTGGATCTGATTCATTTACTGGATTGTTTTCATCGTCTTTGTTGCAGCCGATAATAATGATGAGAAGAATAATTAAATGATAGATTTTTTTCATAACAATATTTTTATTTTAAGATCAAATAGATAAAATTCCCATGGGATTTAACTCTATTCCACTATAAGTTTCTTTATAGAAAATCCATTATTGGTGTCAATTTTCACATAGTAAGTACCTGATGAAAATTCTGAAATTTCATATGAAGGTTGAGATGAATAAGTTTTTATCAATTTACCAAAGCTGTTAAAAATTAGGGCTTTTTCAATTTCTAATTGCCCTTCAATAAAAAATAAAGTTTTCGCTGGATTTGGATAAACCGCGACATCTTTAATTGAATATTCGCCAGCCGATAATGCTGTATTAGGACTAATTTTTAATTCATCAAATCCGAAATATGAACCTGAAGTAGTAACATTAAATGAAGTTACCCCTTGCCAATTCAAAAATACTGTTCCTGACTCAAATCGTGTCGTCGTAACAATTTCATTGTTTCCTCCTATAGGCGTAAACGTATGAGTATTAGCATAGTTGTCATTTGAAGTCATAATTGAAACTACATCAACTGGCTCGCTAAAATTAAAAGTAACATTGGAATTAGATGAAGCTTGAATAACATTATCAAAACCTCCTCCACTATATTGCCCAGGCGTAAATACACTTACATCCAATATAGTTGGATTATTGCCTGTAAAGGTAGTTGTAACATCATTAATGGTTTCCGTTATTGTCGTGCCATTGTTAGTTGCAGTTCGCCATTTAAATACGGTCTGTGATGGGGCGGACAATGTACAATTTAAAGATTCTATATCCGGTATAGTAGGATTATATGCATTATTCGCAATTACACAGGTTGAGGAGGTTATTTCACCATATGTGATAAGACGTTGGATTCCACAAAAATCAGATAATTGGGGATTATAAAGATTAAGTTCGGCACTATTGCTTCCTATTTCCAATTTAATGTCTGTAGAATAATAGTACTCTGGTTGAATCGTATGAAGGTTTTCTAAACCAGCCAGTGTGGTAAGTGAATTGCATCCTGTGATTCTTAAAAATCCATGCTGGCCATATAATCTTCCGATCTCTCCTATTGAGGTAAGATTGTTCAAATTCAGTGAAGTAAGAACGATATTTCCTGGATAGACATATCCATATCCATCAATAATATTTCCTATTTCTAAAAATCCTCCAATAAAGATAAGATTTTCTAAACCTTCTAAAGAAACGAGGCTATAATTACTTTTTATGCTTAAATTTCCAATAATAGAATCTACATTATTAAGCCCGGTTAAAGAGAGCAAGTCATTATTTAAAGAGATATCTAATGACCCATTTATATCTGTCAGATTTTGAAGTCCATTTAGGTTTTCTAAAGACTCATTGCCACCAATAGATATATCCAAAGTAATTGTAGTCAAGGAATTTAAGCCAAGAAAAGAAGTTAATGAATTATTGGATGAAATAGATAAAGCTCCAGCTATGGTAACTAAATTATCTAAACCCTCCAGCGTAATTAAAGAATCACATTGGTAAATATTAAAACCTCCACCAAAAAATCCAATTCCATTAACGGAAGTCAAATTATTCAAACCATTTAGAGTTGTTAAATTTATGTTTTCTGCTAAGTCAAGATTTCCATTTAATGTGGTTATGCCTTGTAAACCATTCAAATTAATAAGAGATGGATTGTTCACAATATACAAATTACTTCCAATAGATGTCAAACTGCTTAAGGCATTTATATTAGTTAATGAATTGTTATTTTCGATGTTTAAACCTATCCCATATCCATAAAAATCAATAGGTCCTGATCCAATGGAAATTAAATTATCTAAACCATTTAGTGAAATTAAAGAACTGTTATTTGCTATAGAGAGTCCTCCATTAATTACAGTAAGAGTACTTAAACCGTCTAAATTAATAATGTTACCACTAGAAGATTCATCTATTATTAAGGTGCCATTAACCTGCGTATAATTAAATGAGTCTATTTGATTTTGACTCGTGATGGTTAAATCGCCTGGATAAACTTGTCCCAAAGAATTATAGTAAATTATAAAAATAAGTAGGTAAAAAGCAGTTCTCATAATCATTCAATTTTGGTTTTAAAACACCCCTAAAATGGGCATTAAGAATTTTTTAAGAAACTAAAAATGAAAACCCGCCAAAAACAAATGAAAATCTGACTATTTTAGTTTTTGGTAAAGCATCCCGATCCGCTTCTCAACTTCGGGCTTGTAGGTCTTGGAGATATGGCAAATGTGTTCGCCAATCTTCAATCGGCTGCCGTTGATGCGGCCTTGTAGGATTTGGTGCGAAAGGTTTATGATCTCGCTCTCGTTGATGCGGATAAAGTGGACGGGCAGTTTTCCGGCCATTTCGGCCAAGGACATGGGAAGGTAATAGGAGTTTCCCTCTGTATTTTCCAGGCGCACATAGTTGGTGCGCAGTTTCACGTAACAGGGGCGGCCCTTTATTTTTGTCTTGGACTCATTGAGTTTCGTGGAGTTGGTAGTGATGAGCACAATGTTTTCATACGGTAGCGGTTTTTGTGAGATTTGATGGTTGCCGTGGTCCTTGGTGTTTTCCAGATAATCTGTGTAGCATAGCAACGCATTCGTTGTGGGTATGGTTTCTTTTTTTTGGCGCTGCAATGCCGTTTGTATGGCGCGTATCACCTGTTTGATTTCGAGTTTTGGTTTTGTTTTTACCAAAAAATTATCGTGCCGGGTCTTCAGGCCCTCAAAAAAAGTTTCGTTGTCGTCATAATCGGTGACATAGATAAAGGGAATTTTATATGTTTCGTGCAGCATTTTGCCCAATTCAATTCCCGTTTTTTCCCCTTGCAGATCTATATCCAAAAGCACAATATCCGGCACCTTGGTCTGAATGCGCTCCAGTGCATTGTC
>JBLWXW010000060.1:0-6565 GCA_048267265.1 Bacteriovoracaceae bacterium | reverse complement strand
ACAGAGGTGTTTAAATTAAAGCTGTTTGTATTTACAAAATCAAATCCGTTTTTTGATGAATAGATAAGTCTTCCTGCATTAAAACTTAAAACAGAGTAATAAGTCTCTGGCAATACCTCTAAAGTATTTTCATCCACTGGTCGCAACCATTTGTGTGGAAACTGTAAGCCTAAACTTATTTCATCAATGCTTAGATTAAAATTTAACTGAATTATTTCTTTGATCGTTTCTTGAATATTTTCAAAATACCCAATAAATAATTCTTCTAGTTTTTGTAATCCTTCATCTACTGAAATGTTGATAAAACTGTCATAAATTACTTGAATAACATCTAAATCTAATTCGTAAATTTCATCTGACAAAAGCTCTATTTTTTCTAAGTCAGATAGGTTGTTTAAGGTACTAGGCGTTAGGTTTTGGCTATATCTTGTATTAAAGTCAGTAATAAAGTCTGATAAAAAAGTTGCCTCTGGGTAAAATGCGAGGATTGCATCTTTTAATAACGTTTTTGAATCGGTACCAGCTAAGTCTAAAAGAATATGGAAAACAGATTCTACAGCATTATCAAAAGAAGAAGCCGAAAAATCTTTAATATATTTTATAATTAACCAAGAATAATCAAATTGAATAGGAATCTCTGTAGTACCAGTATTGGTAGGGTTAAACACCAACCGTAAATCATCTACAAAAGGTATGTCTACACCTAAACTATCGGTTACTAAATCGAGGGTATAATACCCTGCATCTCCTTCATAACTTTTTCCAACAATTAGGTTTTTTACAAAAATGCTGTCTAACACACTTGCTAACACCTCTTTAATTACTTCTAATTCGTTAGGTATTCTTTCTAGCGGTAATAGCTGGTTTAATTTTGGGTACATATTACTGTTTTCCATAGCCAATTTGTTTTTTATTTTCTTTTTACTTGTACTTAGTAAATTTTTTAATTTTTATTCTGTCTTTTGCTCTTGGTAGTACTCTATAATTCTGTTTACTTCTGCATAGGGTTTTTCTTCATCATTTAAATAGAAATAACATTTCGTCCAGTTATCGTATTCATCGTGTCCAAAATACTCCATACGATAGGTAGCATATACCGTTTCTTCGTCATTTTCATAGGCAACTACTTTTGCCACTTCTTGTTTGTTGGTATAAAAAAACTCGTTATACGCTTTCCAGTCTTTATTAAACGAGTGTCCGCCCGCTGCCCATCTTTTTTTATGTATCAACTGGTTGTTTTTATCATAGGTATACTTTTCTAAAAACCTTGTATATCTTTCTTCTCCATTACCCCAAAAATTAGTTGTTCGCACCGATGTTAAGTTTCCTGCATCATCATAGGTATATTCTTCATGGGGCTCAGACCCTCTATTCCAATTTACCATCCCGTGGTCTGGAAAATAGGGGTAGTCTTCAAAATTGAATGTTTTTTTTATAAGCTGGTTTTTTTCATTGTAATGATAGGTAGCTGTATAACCACTTGATTTCTTATCTATAATTCCATCTAAATCTTTATCCCAAATAGTGAATTGTTTTTCTTGGTGTATTGTTCCATTATTATTTAAAATATAATTATATGCATTTGCTGACCTTTTGTAAGAACTGTCTTTTTTTATAATTACATCATAAAAATCATAATGATCGTTTATGTAGTGAACTCTATAAGGGTTGAATACAAATTTTTTAATGGGTAGGTTTTGTTTAAACTGTAACTTAAGCCTAACATCTACTGAATCTTGTATCATTTTTGACATTCGTGCCAGTGCTCTTTTGTCTTTTATTTCTCCTGTAGGAAGTTTTTGTGTAAGAGAATCTAATGCAAAAGAAACTTGCTCAATACCGTTTTCATCAAATGTAATATACCCTGGAAAACCAATTACTTTTAGTTTTGCATAAGGAGTAGCATATAGCGAGTATTTTTTACGAAAAACAGGGTCGTTTTTCTTGTATATGGTCATTTTAGACCTTGTAACCTTAACAGGTCCATTATAAAAAAAGTCTCTCTCTGAATTTTTATAATAACTCGCATACTTGCCCGTACTTATTTTGGGACTTGTACAGCTATAGAAAAATGACAGGCTGACTATTGTTAGTATATACTTTAGTTGACTCATATAGTTATTTTGTTTGTATTAATTAGGCAGTTGAATTATGCTTTTTCGAATTCCTTTACCATTGGCATCGGTTACCTCACCCGTACTTTCATCAATTCCTATAAACGCTCCTATATCTGTAAGTACTTTTTTATCTAAATCTCCTGTTTCTAAAGGAATTAATTTATTGTTTTCTACTACATGATACACAAAAGCCAACGCTCCTTCAAACATGGCCAACAAACGTAGTTTACCACCAATAGCTCCTGAGATGTTTGGTGCTATTTTAACCCCAAGTTTCGATTCTACAAATAGTTCGGTATCTACAATATCTGCAATACTTACCAATGCAGGAGTAAATCGTTGAATATCCATATCTTCCCATTTTGTGCCCGTACCCCCAGCAACTTTAGTGGGCTTTACAATAGTAGTTTCGTTGTTTAAGTATTGTAATAAATAACCCGTTACATCTAATAATTCTAGTGCTGTTGAACCAAAATTAGGTGCTAGACTTTCCTCAGTATAAAAAGCTGTAATTTCGTGGTTCAGCTCTACAAACAGCTGCTCGTATTGTTCTTTCGACAAGATGTTATCTTTCGTTTCACCGAAAGTTTCATAGATGTTTTTTATTTTTTCTGGAATATTATTATTGATAAACTTGTTTATCCTTAGTAATAGTTCGTCATCATTAATCTCAATTGGTGCCTTAAGGCGTAAATACCAATAACGAATGTAATATTTTATTACGTTTGCTATTGACCCTAATAAATCTCCTATTTTAAACTCCACTTTAGCATAAAGCCCCGCGTACACTTCACCTGTATATTTACCATTTTTACCCCATTGAGCCAATGATTTTTTGGCTATAAAGTCACGCCTATTTCCTTTATTGAATCTATTATTCATAGAACCCATTACGCCTTCTGCAAAAACCACTCTTCCTTGACTTCTTCCAAGATTTAATAAGCTAGGTTTAAACTGAAATTCTATACTGTAAACCAGTTGTATGACATCTTGAATGGTATTAAAAGTGAAAAAGTTTCCATTTCTTAATCTTGTAACCAATTCATAAGTGTTTAGTTTTAACGTAACTTCGTTTCCCTGTATAAACAAAACATCTACATCACCTCTAAAACGACTTAATAATGCTTGTGTTTCCCAAGTAGCTTTGTTGTTTCCGTATTTTGCCTTACTGCCATTGGCAGTAACAGGAATACTATCTGGGTCTCCAGAGGATACTGGATCCACGTCTTGTACGGTTAATTCATCAGCTCTTCCTTCTCTATTAAATGTTATTTCATGACCAAAACCATAATTAGTGTCAAATTTTAAAAAGTTTAAAAAAGCGGCTATGTTATTTGATAAAAACAATCTTGTTAAACGACTTCCCATTCCATGAGCAGCAAAACTACCTCCACAGAAAGCAAATACTTTTGCTTTTATTTGGCTAGGAACTCGGTCTCCTTTTTGGGCCACCAATGGTTTGTTATCATATTTAGCTTCAAACTCTATTTCTGAGCCTAACGCTGCCGATCCATCGGCAGAAATTCCTGCATCTGAGAATAATTTGAATATATTTTTTGTTAACCAATCCCCTGGTGATTGGCTAGAATTATCTGGTGTAATTTGACCTGATGGGAAATTAATATTTTTCTTTTTCTCTGGTTTCGAAGTATCATCTTTTTTATATCCTAGTTGAGATGCTCCCCACACATTTGCTTCAACAGAAAGTCCTATTTTCATTTTGGTTAGGTATTGATCTGGATCAATATTCAACACCCCTAAACTTGCTGCCATTTTTGCTGCTAATTTTGTTACTGGGCCTCCAAATACATGAACTAGTAATGTTAAAACAGCAGTCTCTTCTTGCCTTACAGGAAGCTCATACTCGGCCATATAATTAAACACTTGACCTGCTTTTAACCCTGCTCCAATTTGTAAGCCTAACGACATGTTTGATTTCTTTTTCCCAAAAGCTGTCTTTTTTAGTCCTACGGCTCCTCCTACACCTACATCAATCCCTCCAAAGGCTTTGTTGTTTTGTTGTAACACAAAAACATATTCATCTTTACGAGACATTTTTCGATAAAAAACGGATGTTGATTCTATATCTCCTGCAAAAATACCATAGGTAGCTCCTAAGCCTACTCCTAATTCTCCTCCTAAACCTCTCAACCAATCTTTAGAAAGTTGCTTTGCAAATGCATAAGCCTCTTTCATAAAAAAATACACTTCACTTAATAAATTAGTTGTTTCTTCTACAACAAAATTTACAATAGCAGCAGCAGCTCCCGTCCAAGTACTTAAAAGATCTATAACATCATCAATAAAAGAAGTATCGGCAACATATTCATAGCCTTTTTCTGTTTCTACCAACATTTCTTGATGCCTAAAATTAATGTGGTAATATAAACTATCAGCAAACTCTCGTGAAGGTATGTATATATACTTCCCTGCATTCATAACAAAAGAAGTGGTCTCACCAGTATTGTCAAATTCAATTTTTGAACCCTTGCTTTCTTGGTATTTTAAAAAGCGATAATAATTAAGAAGGGCTGTTTCTGGGTTATTAGAATCAAGAGTATTATTATACATTTGAAACTCTAATAAGTGATCATTATCATATCTAGTGTAAGTATCTGATTTGTTGACACCAAACTCTACAAGCGAACCATCTTGATTCTCAATTGAGTTACAATAGTACAATAGATTCATATAAAATTGTAACTTAGCGTCATGCTCTCGGGTATCTGGATCTGTATTTAAGGTCTGGGCTTTTAAAGTATAAATAGCTTCTCCAGTATCTGAAAGGGGGTTTGGAATATCCACAGGTTGATTGTTGTAGTATTCTCTCTCGACTATTTTCATCAGAGTATCACCCTCCGAAACCAAATAAAGATAGGCTTGCTCTTCTGGTAAAATTTGAGGAGGTGTTATATCTAATTCACTTTCTACATCTTCAATACCTAAATTTAACCCTGCTGTTTTTAAATCTCCTGAAAAAGACATCATTTTTGAGCGTCTTATAAAAGCCTGTTCATTATCTTCAATAATATTGTTTTGATTGATAATTTCTTCTTTAGTAACATCTTTAAAAATAAATGCATTTTTACCATCTAACATAGTATCAATTGGAGAGGTGCTCATAGGCGTATTACCATAATGTTGATAACTATACGTTTTTTCTCCTATACGTATTCCATATAAATAATATACATTTCCATCTCCATCATCTATTAACTCACCTGGTTTTACCATAATTGATTTATTTATGGCTTTACCTAAGATTTCATTTTCTTTATCTTCTCTAGAAAAAAAAGAATGTAAAAAATTGTCTATATGATACAAAGTTTCTGGTCCTATAACACCATCTTCTGTTATACCCACAAATTTTTGAAACTCAATAACTGCTGCTTCAAGTTTATCATCAAAAACGCCTGAATTTATTTGACGTGCTTCTAATAGTTCTCCTCCTGGTATTTGGTATATATTACCACCTACACTACCTGTGAATGTATGAATAAAGTTTAATGCTTCTTTTATTCTTCTTACAGAGATTTTGTCATTGTTAACTTTATACTTGCTTAAATACACCCCAGACTTAGGAGAGGTCATTATTTGAATTAAGTATGGTGTTTTTAAAAAATCCGTTGTTAATGGTGGGTATTTTTTCTCTTCCTTATCTATTTCTTGCGTAACAAAAGGATTTTTGCTAATTGCATTTTTTGATATATATATAGCCATTTTTTTAGTTTACTGTTGCACTTGTTAATATTATTTCTTCATCATTTACTATTGCACTTGTTGGGTGTTCTGCAATAACAATTGAATAATTATTATCGGTGGTAGTAATTATTTTTGGAATACCCAAGGTTATTGTTGTTTCTATAAAGTTGAACTGTTCATAGTTGTAGTTTTTAGTTTGTTTCCCTTTGATAAAATAAGGGTGTTCTTGAATAAAATCTACATCACTTATAGCCTCTGACACTTTAGACTTCAAAGCATTATATTCTTCGTGTGTTAACGTAATACAATCAAAATGCTCCATAAACTCTTCATAATTGTTTACTGCAGTACTTTGTGGTAGTAAAAATTTTGCTCCATTTATATTATTATCTACATCAATTAAACTGAACTGTGATAATTCAAAATTTCTTATTTTATTAGTTACTATTTGGTATAAGAATCCAACTGCCTGACCTCCCTGGTACAATAAATTAGTTGTATCGTAGGCATTATTATATTTTCCTGTTTGAATAAAACTCGAGCGAATCGTTTTATTTTTTTGTGATTCTTCATAAACCAACTCATCATAAAACGAGAAAAATGATACCTGATATTTATCTGCAACAATTCCTATTGTCGGACTATAATATCCAGACAAGTCTTTGTTTATATTTATAGGTGCATTTATAGATGCATATGTTTTTAACCTAAACTCTCCTTCAGGAATAGCATTAGTATTAAAAACA
>JBLWXW010000059.1:0-6578 GCA_048267265.1 Bacteriovoracaceae bacterium | reverse complement strand
ACCTTGGCAGCCACCAGTCATTTTGACATATACTTTATTATTATCGATATCGACGAGTTCAATGTCTCCGCCGTGGGCCTTAAGCGCCGGTCTAACCATATCGTCGAATAACTTTTCCATTTGTCTCATCATATGTATATCCTCGTACTTGTATAATATCAGCTTAGTTGGAGTAATTCCATTTGAGAAAGTAAGGCAAAGGCAGCAGTTTCAACCCTAAGAATATGTTGCGACAAGAGAATAGGAACTACTTTATTTTCAATAAGATAGTCCTCCTCTTGATTGGTCCAGCCCCTTTCTGGCCCAATAAAAAAAGCACAGGGAGCATTGAAATCTGGCCTTGAGTTAAGAAGAGTTCGCTCACCTCTTAGGGATAAGAGATAGTTTTGAGAGCTATTCTGATTTTGCTTTTCTAGGGCCTGCTTAAGGTTTTTTGAAAACTCAAAAGTCGGCATCTGCCAAAGTTGTCCAGATTGCGATAGGCCAAGAGTGGCAAGTTCATTTAGTTTGGATTCTTCTAATACCTTGCTTTGTAAGTAGCTCTTCTCGCTTAAAGCTGCACTAAAGAAATGAAAGTGTTTAACCCCAAGTGTTGTTCCATGCTCTATGACTTTCTTCATTGTGGGAGGTCTTGAGGTGGCCACAATCAAGGATATGTCATTGTGGCAAGGGCGTTGAAAGTCATCGGTAACTTTTAAGATGACTTCTTTATTATTCAGTGAGTGAACAGCTACACTTGCTAATCCGTGACCAATAATAGCGGCCCTAAGCAGATCACCAGTGGATATTTTCAAGTGAGAAGTAAGGTGCTTGAGTCTGGCCTCATCTCGGATAATGAATTGGTCATTACTGATTCTATCTTGTTCAAAAAGGACCACGCGGTTCATGATTACTCTCTAAAATTAATAACTTAATACTAAATTCATATAAATTATTTTGAAATAGTGCTTCGGAATATGACACTAGAAACGCTCATCGTCAAAAATAGAAAGGAAAGTTTTCACTCTGAGCTTAGAGAGGGGATTCTTAATCAGTACCCAAGCTTAAGTTGGATCATCATAAGTACATCGTCACAAAGAAGAAGGGAGCTAAGGGATGAATATGGCCCTCGTCACTGTCTAAATCCATTTCGAAATATAGGTGATTTTCAAGTTGATTTGATTTGGGTTGAGGACTGGCCCTCTCTGATGGGAGATAGATTTAGTGAGCTCCATTATCAGCTCTTTAGTTCTTGTAAGATATTAATATTAGGTCAAAAATATCAGGCACCATCCTGGGCCACGGATTTATTAAATGAGTTCTCAGAGAAGCCCTTAGTCCTCTTCGAGCAGAGACTTCCTCGTCTGCCATTATTTCCAATCTTGCCAAGATACTTTTGGCCATTTCGTTGGAGCAAAAGAGAGGTGTGGCATAAGTATCAAATTTATAAAGACACTGAAGTTGATTTCTATGTGGGGTTAGATATAAGGAAGCATTCATACTTTATGAACTATGCCTTTTCTCACTATATGGTGGGAATGAACTCAAGTGATCTGAGTTTAGGGGATTGGCCATCTGTGCTCAAAGTCTTTATCTGTTATTTATGGGTTCAATTAAGACTTCAGTGGAATTCTTTGGTAGATTATCACTATGAATACCAAAGTAGAGGGAATACTCATTCGAAAAATTCCCTATCAAGATCGACACATCATTGGAACACTCTTACTGAGAAGTGGAAGAAAAGTTACGATTCTCTTCTATGGTGGGCAAGGCGGTGGAAAGAAGCTTAAATCAAGCACGCTTGAGCTTGGTCATATGCTTAGGGTTGAACTGGGAAGATCAAAGTCAACCAGCGAGCTTTATAGGGCCAAGGAATGGAGTCCTATTTGGGTTCATGAGAAAATTCGTTTTGATTATAAAGCTTTTTGTTTGATGTGTTTGATGCTTGAGATAATGGATCATATGTCTACAGATGATGATCTTCATGATGAGCTTCATGCTACTGAAGAGACGATGATAGGTCTTTTTCGGGTACTAAGTAATGCTCTTGTGCATCTGGAAAATCAGATAAGAGATAAATCATTTGATCGTTTTAGTGAACTTGCTCTTTTTTTAGGAAAGCTCTTAATAGAACAAGGCGTTTTTCCTGAGAGAGCGAACTGCGTTTTCTGTGATATTGACTTAAAACACGCCTCTCTAATTTTTCTTGTTACTGATCATGGTGGGTTTGGTTGCTCCGAATGTGTTGGGCATATAGAAGAAGCTGTTCTCAGTAGTGCTCAAGAGGGAAGGGAGCTGTGGGAGTTGTTGGGGGTTGTGGCCAATGAAAAATACCAGAAGCTTGAGAGTTTAAAGCTCGAGCACCCCGAGGTAGTTAAAACTCTTTTAAGCTATTTCTTTTATCAATTTCACTTACAACCAAGTCAATTTAAAGGACTTAATTCTGTAATTTAGAAGCGGTAGCCAAATCCAATCCCCGTCCTGGAAACGACGAGATCTGTTGCGCCTTTTAGATTATGTTGTTTGAAAAATAAGTTATACGACCAGTTTTTAGAGTTGGGAGCAAGCATATTGAGAAAGGCAATATATTTAGAGCCTTTCATGGGGCTGTCTACTCCGGCAACGGGCCTACTTTGTGAGCTTACAACACTTCTACTGTAGCTAATCTTAGTAAAAAAAGATTGGCCCAGAAAACGAAAACCCTTAGATACACCAAATGTAGCAAATGTAATTCGATGCTGGATAGTATCTAATCTTGCTCCATCGACGAGCTCTGTTGTGTTGTAGGAAGAAAATCTCTCAAGATCAAGGCCTGTGTATACTTGAAAGGGGAGTCGCTCATCTTTGTATGAAATATAAGAAGTGATTCCTATTTCCCATGGAATAGATACCTCTTCGTCTAACTCAGAGATACCTCCATCTAATTTAGAACCATAGACACTTCCGTTATAACTCCAAGTATCATCTAACTTCTTGGATGCAGCAAAACCTAGAGTAATGGGTGAGTCTTGAGTTGAGACTGTGCTTATACTTGTGCCCTGAATACCTTCTTCAAATGATCCTCTTGAAAGGGCATAGAATAGAGAGAGGTTCCAAGAATTAGGAGCTTCAGGATTTTGGAACTCAACTTCTTGAACAGAAGTACTCTCTTTTGGGATACTTGCAATCTTTCTCTTTCTTTTGGGCTTAATTTTAGGTGCAGGCGCTTGTGCAAGTGGCGCATCTATAGACTTGGCTTTTGGCGTAAGTACCGTATTGTAGGGGATTTCGACATAGATCTGTTGATTTGGGGCAAGATTATCAAAGTTATCAACACTTGGGTTCCACTTTTTAATCTTTTCAAGGTAGCCCATATTGTGAAGTGTTTTCTTTGGTACTCCTACTTCATTCTCTAAAAAGTCATTAATACTCTCTCCACCTTGAGCGTAGAAATATCTAGTTTTAATCTCAGGTGTTTGAGAAAAGATGGAAAATGAGAGCAAAAGTGTGAACGGCAAAATATACCGTTTAATCTTTTTCATACTCTAATTCTATACTGTTTAGGATGAAACTTTATATAGAGAAAACTTTGCTTGTTTTATTCCTCCTCGTCTTCCTAACTTCTTGTCTTGCTCTGGACACAAAAGATGAAGGGGAAGATGATCAAATCATATTTGATGAAACACAGGAGATTTTTATAGTCGAAGATGAAACTCCACTTCTTAATGAGGAAACTATTACGAAGGATAGCTTTGAAGAAGAGATTACATTGGATTTATCTGAATCTGGAAATAATAATGTTTCTATAACTGAAGATATTGGACTTTATAATGTTGAAAAAGGGGACACTTTAATGTGGATCGCTTTTAAGCTCTATGGTGATTATTCTCAATGGAGAAAAATCTATGAGCTCAATAAGGATACTATTAAGCCTAATTATGATTTATCCCTCGTGGCCAGTCTTCGCTATCACGTGCCAGATCAAAAGTTTATTAACCCAACAGGTCGTCCCTATTTTATCAAAAGAGGTGACTCTTTAAGTAAGATAAGTAAGAAAGTTTATGGTCAGTGGCAGAAGTGGCCAATTATCTACAAGAATAATTCTGCTCAAATTAAGGATCCAAATTTAATTTTTGCGGGATTTACTCTCTTCTACAAACCTCTTTATAAGAATAATCTCTTTTAAACGAGACAAGATTTTTCTATAAAATTAAGCAGTTTACTTTTATGTCTAAAGTGGCCCAATATGTCGTCAATTCTCTTTTCTTTGTATCTTGAAAATGCTTCTAAGTGGTTGTAACTATTAGAGTGACAATCCGAAAAATTGTTTAATGATACCTTATTTCTAATAGAATCCATTTTAATTTCAAAGGTTTAGGAAGCTGTTTAGGTTTAGTTAAAGAAGTTTATAAATAATTAACTTTTTCAACTGACTAGGAAGAGCTTTCCTTTAAAGCATTTTTTATATCAAGAATTCTCTATAAGTTGCGGCCATGACGATACTACAGATACGGGACCATGAAGTTTCGTAATTTTTGGATAAGGAATTTGAGAAGAGTTAATCTGATCTTTCTATTTTTGTTCTTATTATCGGGTTGTTTAATGAAACCAGATAAAATCAGAACTATTGGTATTGATCGCCAAAGTGGTGGTCGAGCTGACCCTACGCCTGATAACTCAGGTGAAGAAACTATTGTTATTAGTATCACGGATATTACTCTTGCAAACGATTTACTTACGGTTACAGGTAGTAACTTAGATAGTGTTACTACTGTTAAAGTTGAAGGTGGAGCTGTTGATCAAACTTTGAATATAGATTCACAGAGTTCAACTGAGTTAGTTTTAAGCTCAAGTGCTATTGTTAATCTCGCTCTAAACACGGCCTTTGATCTTATTTTTACTAATGCCTATGGGCAGTCAGTTACTACAGTTCAGTTTAATTTAGAAGATGCAGCGGTTGTTACAGATAAAATTGCTGATGATGCCGTAACTACAGTTAAGATACTAGATAATGCCGTTACCACTGCAAAGATTGCTGATGGCTCAATCACGGCTTCAAAAATTTCTGATATGTCAGCGAGTGTTGGGCATGTTCTTAGGTTTGATGGAACAGCTTGGACAACTGCAAATTTAGATGGACTAACCTATGCAGGGAATTGGGATGCTGATACAGACACTCCAAGTCTCGTTGGGGGAGGAAGTCCTAGTGAATTCTATATTGTAACTGTCGCTGGAACTACAGATTTATCCGGTGGGGTTGGGACGAACTCATGGGCGATTGGTGACTGGGCGGTATGGAATAATGTTGTTGGACAATGGGAGAAAGTCGAAAAGGATACGAGTACAACTGTAACAAGCTTCAATACACGCACTGGAGACGTCACTGCTCAAAGTGGTGATTATACGTGGGCGCAAATAAATAAAACAACTTCGGATATCGGTGATATTGCTAATGTTGATCTTTCAACTCCTGCAACAACAGGACAAGTTTTAAAATTTGATGGTGCAAATTGGTACGCTGACAATGATGAAACAAATGGTGGAGTTTCTTCAGTAACTTCAAGTGAGATTGCAGACTCTTCAATTGTTAACGCTGATATTAGTGCAAGTGCTGCCATTGATTATTCAAAACTAAATGTGGCCGATGGGGATATTGCTCAAGCAAAAGTAAGTGGTCTTCCGGCTTTAGTTACATCTGTTTCCACTAATACTTCAAATATTTCTACAAACACTTCTACAATCTCAACCAATACTTCAAATATATCTTCGAATACTTCGAATATATCATCTCATTCAACAAGTATTTCCACCAATTCAGCTAATATCACAACGAATAGTTCTAATATCTCGACTAACTCATCAAATATCTCTTCCAATATTTCTAATATCTCTGCAAATACTGCGGCCATCGCAGCATTAGATAACTCAGATATTGGGCTAGGTAATGTTGATAATATTCAACAAATGCCTTTAAGTTATCTCGATACTGACGGAACTCTAAGTGCTAACTCAACGACTCGAGTACCTAGTCAAAGCGCAGTTGTAACTTATGTAGCTGCAGAGTTGGCCGGCTTCGGTGCAGGAGACTTTATGGCCGATGGCTCAGTCATGATGACTGGTGCATTTAACCTTGGAAATCAAGATATAACGAATGGAGGTACGGCGTCTGTTAATAATCTCACTCTTAGAGATGCTGGAGCAGATAGTAATCAATGGCGCTTTTATGAAAATGGCTCTAATCAATTAATTATAGATTATAACTCTATTCAGCAGGCCCTATTCACAAATACAGGATCGCTTCACATCACTCAAATATGTGATGAAGCAGGAGCAAATTGTAAGGACGTAAGTGATGCATGGTCTACATCTGTTGGAACTGTAACTTCAATTACTGGAGGTCTAGGGCTTACAGATGGCCCCATTACATCTTCTGGAACACTCGATATAAATGTAGATGGTACAACAATTGAAGTCGCTGCAGATACACTACAGCTTGCAGATGGTGGAATTACGAATGCTAAGATTAATGCATCAGCAGCGATTGATTATACAAAGCTTGATATTGCTGACGCTGAAATTCCTCAAGCTAAAGTCAATGGACTCGTTAGTCTGGCTTCGGA
>JBLWXW010000058.1:0-6632 GCA_048267265.1 Bacteriovoracaceae bacterium | reverse complement strand
TATCTTTGGTGCGGCTGGCGCGATCTTCTTCAGCCATATCAACCAAGACTTATGGGGTGATATTGCAATTTCTATGCTGACGTTGTTCCGGATCGCCACGTTCGAAGATTGGACCGATTATCGAGGTAATAGTTATATAATCAAATTGTAGACATTTTTTTGTCATCTTAAATGTATACAGAATTAGCCTTGAGGTAACTAAATGATTAGTTTGTTTCGTCTGGAAAACTTAGTTTTGTCAGGTGTAGAAGTGAATAGTTATGCGATGGTGCGTTTAGAAAACGAAATGGAGATTCTCATTGAACCTACAATGTTTCTTGCGCACATAAGTTTAAAGAGCTCTTCTTTAGACAGTGTTAGATCATATGGGAATGACTTATTAAAATTCTTTCGAGAGCTGGATAATGCAAATGAGATAGATGGAATTTTAAGTCATGACTTTCGCGATATTACTGATGCCGAGATGAATGCGTACTTAAATGCTTATTTACGTGGTAAATATGCTCTAAAGCTATCAACAATCAACCGTCATATAGCTTCTCTTAAATCATTCTATGATTATTCATATGCATATGGCTGGATATCTGAAAATAAAAACTTTTCATTTTCTATTCGTAAAGAAGAAATTAAAACTTCTGAATTAGAAGGAATTACCAAGCGTATATCCCAAGAGTATATGTGTGAAAATGATTTTAATTTTTTACTTGATAGTGTAGTAAAAACAAATAACTTTAAGAATAAGCGGGATAAGTTAGCACTAATGTTAGGCTACTATGTTGGATTTAGAAGTGGCGAGCTAGTTAATGAGAATAACTTAAGAGTTGATTATATAGAGAGTTTGATCTATTTTGATGAGAAAGGTAGACCTACTATTAATGAGCCAATGAGAATTATAGGTAAAGGAGGGAAAGTTAGAAAGGCACGTGTTTGTCCAGAAATAGTTCAGCCATTATATGATTATTTAAAAATGGTAAAGGCGGTCGGAGGAGAGTATCTAATTTGTAAGAAAAGTGGGGAGAGATTAGTTGACCCTAAGTTTGGATCAGACCTTTTTAGAGATACAGTTGACCAACTACTATTGACGGGAAGGGTATCAAAAGAAGAGGCTGTTTTGTGGAAATTACGACATTATCATTGTGGTCGTAAATGTTATGCGACTAATAATGTTACATTTTGCTATAGGCCTGATGTTAATTTGGATCAAAGGGTACATGTTACAAAATGGATGGGACATTCTGATCCAAAAACTACAGAAGTATACATATATTTTGAAGCTCTCTTGTATCAGAGAAATAATATATTCAATAAAATCGATCTTTCAAATATTAATAGTTATATAAAAAGGAATAGCTTCAAACTAGATTTTTCTAGTTAGAGTTTTTGGATAGTTTATGCTACCTCTTAATGATTATGCAATAGTAGATATTGGCAAAAAAGAATACTTAAAGATCGAAGCTCCTGACAATAAAAGGTTGTCTTTACATTTATCCATTATTTCGTATTTGAATTCCGCAAAATTTAAAAATTATAATAAAAGTACTAGATATAGTATATGTAGATCTATTAAGAAGTTTTTTTCTTATCTTGAAAGGTTTGAAAAAGATGATGATCTCTCCTTTGACTTGATTTCTGATTTTATTCATTACTCTAAAAGAAATTATTCTAGAGAAAATGAACTGTACGGAATGCTTTCACATTTAAAGGTTTTTTTGAGGTGGGGCATTAGCGATAAAAGTGAATTTTCAGATTCGTTAAAGTTTTTTCTTAAAAAATTATATGTTTTCTCTCCAGTTCTGAGTAAGCCTGTTAATAAGTCTAGATTGTCATTATCTCAGATTTTTGAGAACTGCCCGTATAATGACACGCAATTACTATCATCACTAATTAAACTTTGTATATGGATTATTAATTATGAAAGTGAGTTTAGATATGCTGTAAATAAAATGAAGAGGGTCAGTGTATTAATAAATAATATGCAGGGTGAAAGTATTTATGAGGCTCCGTTATCATATGGTAATTTGTCAAATGATGCTAAAAGAAAGAATTACGCTAAAGAAATATATGGAGCGTTGATTGCTGATGTAAGGGAGTACGGAACATTATCAATGAAGGAAAGGTTAGTTTCAGAAATTAGTCATCCGTTTGGGGATAAAAAATTATCTGAAAATGAGTTAGACTGGGTTTTAAATAAGAGTACTACCTACTTTAAAAAAGAAGATAAAGAAAATGCTGTAACAGCTTATAGTCGTCTAAATCAAGGAAAAAGGGAAATATATAGTTTAGGATCTTTTAAAGTTTTTTCATTTAAAAATGTTATGGTTTTAAGTGATGTGGAGATTTTTGCTATGTATTGCCTTCTTTCTTCTGAAAAGTGTAACCCTTCGAGTGTTTTGAAGTTAGAAATCGATGACTTTGTAGAAAACTCTAATGGAGTTCAATTCCAAATACAGAAAACACGTCGACCTGAGTCTGATAGGGCTAACCTAACATTGCTACATACTAAAGGATCTTCGATAGGATGTACTTACCTAAATTATATTAAAGGAATAAGAAGATCACAAAAATATTATAATGAAAAAGATTGTAATAAAGTTGTCCCTTTTCATAGAGATAGAGTTAAAAATGGTTTTATAGGAGGGGGGGCAAACAATGAAGTTGATAAGTATTTTAGGTTACTTTTATCAGATAAAAGCTATATCAGGGATGAGGTTATTAAAGCCTTTGATGGTGAAGAAGAATTAAAGCCTATCTTTTGGCTATTATCTAATATAGTAGAGAAAAATATAAGCATAGCTGATCTTGAAAGTAATTTATATAAAAATAAAAAGAGTTCTGACGATAAAGTTATTAGATCAAGTATTGTAAAAGATTCTGCAGTTGGATTAAATTCCTCATACATTAGACAGTCTGCAATTATATCTGAAGATGCAGCATTGATGGAGTCAGTTGAAACCTTTAAAGATAGAAATGTTATTGCACAATCATCTAATCATAGTTTAGATGTACATTTGAATATATATATTGATCGATCTACCACCAGAGAAAAAGTGGAGGCTGATAGGAAATTTGCTTATAAGATAGGTGGACTTATGGAACGTGATGCTGGATTAATGCGCGAGCTGGTTCAGAAGTCTTGTGTATTTGATTATAACGAAGCCCTTGAAGCACTAGGCTTACCTAGAGAAGATGAGACTTCATCATCTAGGCTAGCTAAGGAAATTGAAAGACTAGGTATTGATATCGATCTTATGGATTCCTTTAAATCATATGGAAGAAGAATTTTCATTGCAAACAAAATGACAGTAGCTTTGATTATAAAATATTTAGAGCATATTAGGGAGAGTTTTGACGATCTTGTTAATGATGACTCTAAAGATTTAAGGAAAGCAACATTAGCAGCTCGAGATTATTTTTATCTTTCAAAAATATTGCAGAAATTTCCTGTAAATATAAGAGAAGAGGGTGAAAGGTATTCTATTGATTTAAGTTTTAATTATGCCAATTTAAGTGATATTGTTGGGGTTTCGAATGAGTGATTCATTTAATTCAATAGAAGTTTTTCCTGAAAGCTTTAAAGTTAAAAATAGAGGCGTTGATAAAGTAAATAAGTTAGGTACTCTTAATTTTATTGTCTTTGATCCAGTCTTAGGTAAGGAGTTTACAGCAGACTTATCTCATCCTATTTATAACGGTTTTCCTCATATATGTTGGTGTTTAAGTGAAATGTATTTAGAACATATATCGGGTGGTAAGGGGTGGTCAAATCTATCGACTCAATCATTGACTGGAAGAAAAGGAACTTCAAATAACGGAATTATTACTTTAAAGCGGCTAGGTGTTTGGTGGGCAAAAAATAAGCCAGAATCAAAGCTTCATGATTGGAGTATTATAGATGTTCAAAAGCTATTCACAGATGTTCTAGAGTTAAAAGTTGATTGGAATGATAAGAATTCTTCATTTGATCCAAGAATAAAAAACGATATATTGAATCGTGGCATTATAGAAAAACTTAAACTCTCATTAAATAGATCAGAGAATAATTACGTAAAAGGAATTTCTAGCGACGGATTAACTTTCAAGATTAATGAAAAAGAAATTAAAAAGTGGTTTTCTCCAATTCTGATTAAGAAAAAAATAATGTATGAGGAATGGAAAAAAGGCGAATCATGGAGGTCAATACCTTTACCAATTGCTATGTTAGTGTTGAGTGATGCAATAGATATTGTTCGAGACTCTAAGACCAAGTTCTTAATAAAATATTTCCAGCATCAGAGGTCTAATAGTTATTATTCAGTTAACTCCATTTTTGGTTCAAGCAAAATTTTTGAAAGGTTTTGTTTAGGAAAATGGGGGAGAAGCGGTAAAAATATACCTGCTAAAAATGATAATTGGGAAAATGCAAAGTCAATGTATGATTTGATCTGTGATCATTATGGAGATGGACAGACCAAATTTCCAATGACTCATGATTTTATAACAATGTGGTGTAATAAAGTCTATAGTGCTTCATTAGTTATATTGCTTTGCCTGACAGGTGCAAGAGTAAGTGAATTAGCTAGTATGAAGGGAGGTGCACTAGCTAAAAATTATGATGGAAGTTGGGATTTTGAGTCTGAAATTATCAAAACAAATCATGGAATAAGTACTGTCAGGGCTGTTCATGGTTTAGCTGCAGAGGCTATTAACGCATTGGAAGAATTAAGCTACTTTGATAAAAATATATCATATGATGGTGCTGAACTTTATCTATTTGGTAAGTTTTTTTCAATGAAAGCTAAGTTTGGGACTTTCAATATTAAAACTCACAGGCAAGGTGCTTCGAAACAAACTTTATATTATACACTAAATGAATTTTATTCTGATTTTTTAGATAAACATCCTGAGATAAGGGATATTTGCCCTAACATACATCCTCATATGTTTCGTCATACCTTTGCGGAGTTTTCTTTGAGGCGATTTGAAGGGGATGTTCATGAAGCTGTACGTCGTCATTTTCGTCATTCAAATGGCAGTTTTATGACGAATATATATTTAGCTGACAAAGAGAAAGAGTCATTTCTATATGCAGAAGAGGTAATGATAAGAGAAGTTGCCGAGAAGATGATTCTTCAAGCTCAAAAAACTCTGAACCAAGAGTCTTTTGATCCATTGATCTTTGGAGCTGCAATGAAAGCAGCTATTGATCTTCTAGAGGTAAGAGTAGTTTCTACAAATAGTGAATTAGAAGCTGTAATTGATGAGTTTTCAGATAGTTTTGAAAGGATAGTTCCTCATGAGTATGGGTACTGTATGCCGCGAACAGAGACAATAAATCAGTCTAAATGTTTTGATAAGATATCTAAAACTGCAATAGTCGATAATGCTTGGTTTCTAACGTGTTCAAGTTGCCTTCATTCTGTTCAAAATATCAACACACATAAAGCCGCAATTATGCAAATAGGCCTTACTCATAGTCATCAAATGACATCAATTGAAGCTACTTCGATTTTTCCTACAAAGAGTAATAGCTCTTATCTATTATCTAAGCGAGCTTTCGAGGCAGCGCAGAAAAAGATAATCCAAATGGAAAAATCCAATATCATTGCCTCTTCAGTGGAGTGATACATGGATAACTTATTTTTAAATTTTGAAAAGAAACATACGATTGAGTTAGATCATAGCCCAGAGTGGACAAAGAGAAATGCTGTCTCTTTACTAGCTTACAAAGCCGTTATCTCTAAGTCAGAAAAAATTGAGCAAAGGATTAAAAAAACTCCACATAGTTTAATAAGTAAGTTAAGAGTGGTTGAAAAACAGATAGTCATTGCTGATATAGCGAAGGAAATCGGTTGCTCACGCTCTGCATTATCAAAAAATCGTAGGCCAGAATTGCATGAGTTTATTGATAGAGTAAATATAAAACTAGCTTCGCTTTTAAAAATTCATACAGATTCAAAAGTCAATGGACGTCAGCTTAGAAGAGATGAATTACAAGCGAAATGTGAGCAATTACAGAATGATTATAATGCAATGGCTCGATTTAAAATTGGTAGAGTAGTATCAGAAGTTTTTGAAAGTAAGGTAGTTGAGCATCATCGCCTACTTGCAGCTAAGTTAGACAGTACCCAACAGCAGTTAGAAGAGTTTAAGGAGAAGTCTTTCAATCAAAGTATAAAAATTCATAGTCTTATAGAGCAACTTGACTTAGTAAATACGCAAAAAGAAGAAGCTCTGAAAGAGTTAGAGGGATTAAAAGCTAAAGTTAGGCTTTTGACCCAGAAAAACGATCAATTCTAGTTATGAAAAATGCGACTAAATTCTGATCAATTAGAATTAGTCAAATAAAAGACTATCTTTGAATTTATTTTTTGTATGAATCTTGAACAAACAAGGTCGATAAGTTATATGTACGTAGTTCTATGTTTATGGAGGAACATTAATGGAACAATTATTTAGAATCCTCGAAGGATTGGAGAAGGTTACATTCCAAGATATTTCGGAAGTGCCAGATGATATGCAGCATCTGGTATCAATGAAAATTGAAGAGCTACAAGACTATTTAAGGTCTCTTTCAAAAAAGGGGAAACAGTGATGACATATCTAATGACGATGGCTTCCAAGGCTCTTGAAGGCTTGGAAGGAAAAGTACCTGG
>JBLWXW010000057.1:0-6853 GCA_048267265.1 Bacteriovoracaceae bacterium | reverse complement strand
GGCAAATGATAAGGTTTCTGTTTCCACGTTATCTATTTCCTTACATTGTTGTGTTTGTGTGGTTTCGTTTTGCCACCGTTTTTAATCGCAAACAATTCAAAAAATGCTCTTTGGAAATATTTACATTTTTTTGTTTATAGAAATTTGTCGTCTTTACAGCTACTTAAGTTAGCAAAGCTATTAGGAAAATGAGTTATGGATTAGATTCCAAGCTTTTTCAGGAAATTACGCAGCCCCATTTTATCGCTGAAAGTTAAATGTAAAGATCGCATATCTAGAAATTTTTGAGGGAAAGGTTTATTTAAAGTAAATGGCAATAATTTCAAATCCCCTCCTCCATTCGAGGAAAGCTTTATACGACCCTCATTTAAGCTTAGTGTTTGTCCTTTCTTATAAAGGGTCCCATTCACCAATATTTCAAAATTTTCAGATCTTGATGAGACCAAATAATTTCCAGAAAAAGGAATATCAATACTCTTTGATTCTCTTGAGATAGAAATTTGTCTACTCAGTATATTTCCAAAGAAATGATAATAATTATTATCGATATAATGTTTAATTCTTGGGAGAAACTCAGGAATTCTATAATTATATACTATTATTTTTGGCGGGTTTTGATCCAACTTAAAGAGCAATTTCGATTTTTCATCCTCACTCTCTTTAAATAGCTTCAATCGATTAATTGCATACATTTCCGAAAGTTCATCTGGCTTTTGAAGAAAATCTTCATGAAGATCAACTCCAGCAAGGTACGCACCTCCTGGACGCAGGAACCTTTCCATCAGCTCTAGGTTAAAACGTTGAAAATCATTTTCAAAGCTATAGTTAAAGAGGAGGAAGCAAAATGAAAAAAATATCGAAAATATACTTATCAGTGGAGGCATATGTGGCGAAGTCTCCTGTAAAGTAATGAAGAACAGATAAATAAAGAATGATAAGAATGGTCCCCACAAAATGAACCAATGAGGCCAGGGTTGCCCCAAACATAGAGCAAACACTAAGACTACTAAACTATAGATCAAAGCAATTTTTGAAACGTTTCCGCTTCCTCTAATTACCCAAATTCCAACTCCGATGAGAGATAACAAATACACAGGAAAGTTTTCAACTAATGACATGAACCAATACCATCGAACAGAAAGACCAGCCTCTGTTGCCATAATTGCATCACGAAAGAAAATAGTATTGATCACTTGAATAGGGTCTGAAATGATTCCCCAAAAGAGAACGTAAAAAAGCACAACCACCGCTCCTCCGAAACCAAACCGGGCCAAATCCTTAACTCCCTCTTTATTCTTTGGCCACATGGTGAGGATGGTCACAGCACCAGCGACACAATAAATAGCTCCTTTTTGAGAGATACAAAAACCAACACCACTAATTATTCCTGCGAGGAGAAGTCTATTTTTTAGAAGAAATATAAGACTCCAATATCCAAATAAAAAATTTAAGAGATCTACCCTATAGGCTGAAGTATGAAGAAGGCTTTGGGTGATAAATAATGAAACAACTAGGCTAAGAGAATATAATCGAATATTAACAATATTTTTTAGTGCTCTGACAATGTAATAAAGATTCGCTAAAAAGAACAAACCAAGGACTATGCGAGTCACGATCAATTTATCAAACCAAGAAAAAGGTAAAAGTAAAAGTGGCAATTTTAAATAATAACCAAGAACATTCTTATAGAACTGAACATCTAAGTAAGGAATACTATAGCGTAACTTACTGACTAAGACAGCTTCATGAAATTCATCACTGATAAAGGGACGCTTTATGGCGATTATTAGGATGAGTATTGATAATAATAGAAAAGCAACGATGTTTATATAGTAAAGAAGCTTTTTATTCATAGAAGACTGTCATCGTTTGAGTAAACTTTTCGATTTTATCACTATTTTTAAGTGCCAAAGAGAGGCATAAAGATTGATCTCTAAAGTGACCGGGAAGGGTGATTGATTCCTTTGAAGTAATAAAGTCCTCCTTAGATTCAGCCTTCCCACAAATATAAACACCAAAACTTTTAATAAAATTTTTAGTACCAACAAAACGAATAGTCATACTCGATTTGGGATGAATTTTTAGCTCCGAGAACAAAACCCGCTCTTCCCCCCCGCTTAATCTCACATCTTCTTTTTCAAAAATAATATCTCCTCGACTGAAGGAGATATCGTTTGAATAAATCATTTGAGTCAAATCATGAGGTGCCTCTACAGCCTCACTATAAGATGGAAAGCCAAAAAGATTCGCTCCAATTGGTTGTTTTCTACAGTTAAAGGCAAAGTCACACGTTAGTAAATTATTTCCATCGTAATGAAATACTTTTTTAGTATATACATTACTAAAAACAATTTTTCGGTCTTTATATTCACGTAAGATACTTCTTGAGTGAGGGAAATCACTATCCTTAATATTTAATAAATCAACCATGGAGCCAGCAAAATCTTTTTGCCCAAAGGGTTGAGATATTTTTTTCTTATCTAAGCTGGGATACAGGAAAAGGAGCGTACTCCAGTTTGAAAAATGCTGTGGTAAACTTTTACTTTCGACAAAAGCCTCATCTGACGTTATCACAATTAATGGGGGTTCTTTAAATTCCTCTAGAACCTTTTTAATATAGCTATCAAGAACACCATCAATATGCTGGATAGCATTTTTAAATGATCCTCGTCCTCTAGATGTCACATAAGGATGATGAGTATTAGATGTTAAAATCGTTACAAACTGTGATTCCCCTTTTTTCCTTAAAATATCGAGACTCGCAGCGAGAATTGTCTCATCCGCAACTCCCCAACTTGAGATTAACTTACTAGAGTCAAATTCATTTGCGCCCACGACATAATTAAAGCCAACTCTCTTAGCAAATTGAGCCTTATTCATAAACTCTAAGGGAGCACTTTGCAGAAAGTAATTTGTGAAACCAACTTTAGATAATTCACGCGGCAAACAGTTTCGGCCTATTTTGTTAGCTGATAAAAGATCACTTTTCGATTCATTATTTATTAAATTGGGTAATTCACCACACAGCAAACTGAACAAGCCTCTATTTGTTTGCTTTTGATGGGAAACAAAGGAATGAACAAATAATCCTTTTTCTTGCCAGGACTTTAATTTATGCATCAATCCGTTTTCAATATGGACCTGACTCATTCCTTCTACGATAATCAAAACTACCTTTTTAGGGCGTTTCGCAATAGGACTTATGACAAGCTCTCCTTTAGCGTTAACAGGGACGTCAGTATATTCGATAAGATTTTGTGAACTTGAATTGTCTATAGCGCCAAGATTTTCAATTAAGAGATTTCGCTGAATCCACGGTACGATGAGAGGATTATTGGGAGCGAAGAAATCAATTAATAAAGTCGAGGTAAGAATCCCAACAATTAAAAATAATCTTAACTTTATCAAGTGAGAGAGTCCTAAAGAGACCATGACCGTGGTTAAGAAGATTAATAAATGAAGAAAGAGTTTTAAGTTTAAGATACTATCTCGAAATGCTCCTTCAATACTAAAATGACCGAAAAAAATATTTAAATTAGAGTTGTTCACTAGGATGTGCTCAAAATTAAAAAGAGATAACAAAAAATAGGACGCGAAAAGGATGAGACCTATTCTTTTATTTATGAGTCTTATACAGACAGCAAATAGAGACGCTAAACCAAGCAAAACACTCAGAAATCTAAAAAATGTTAGAAAACTCCAATCGGAATAGCCGCTAAAAAGTACATAAAGCAAAAGCAGAGGTAAGCTACTAAAAATACATGCAGAAGCTAAATCAAATACCAACTTCTGAGGCACCTCATCTTTAGTAGAATCATCCAAATTTTCAAACCCCATTTAACATTTATAAGATACTGAAAATTTTAGTGTTTTTTTTAATCAATACCAACAAAAATTCCTGATGAGTGTGACCTAAAGTTGAGGTACTATATCTCAGGAGGAAAATGTAATGAAAAATAGCAAATCACTATGGAAGAAGTTTAGATCGGGCTTATTTACAAACGCTCAAGTTTTTACCGGCGTTACTTTATCGCTATTATTCACCTCCGGTATTGTTTATGCCTTCACTGTCGCTAACCTTAATGTCTTTTCTTCAGGAACGACTATTAGTGCTTCTGAAATGAATGACAACTTCACTTATGTTCAGGAAAGGCTCGAGGCACTATCTGGCGGTAAGTTTCAAGTGACAAATGCTTCAACATTCTCATTTGGATCTTGGCCATGCTGTGCTTCTAGTACTCAAAGAGTAAACTTTGATACGGTTGATGAGGACTTTTCTGGACCTGCTAGTTATGGGTCCAACTTTGTCGTTGGTAACACATTTATAGCTGATGAATCTCGTTTTTATAAAGTGTCTTTGATTGGAAAACTCACGGCGGGTTCTCTCAACGGTGGTAACCTATCAGTTCAAAGAACATCTGGTGGAACGACTAGTACCTATAATCAGTTATGGCTTTACACAACCGATACCACCCTCAAGGGTCAACAGACTGACGTTTACTTAAACGCTGGTGATAAAATTGAAGTGATCGGTGGGGCTCAATGTTGCTCCGGCAACCCTGCTACTTTCGAAACGGGTATAAAGTTTTCAGTTCGAAAGCTTTAAGTTTAAAGACAAGAGGCTTTTAATAAATAGCTCTCCCTCACTTAAATCCAATTTGTTATCTAATAAATTGAGAACAGCCTCTATATCTTCTTTTTGATTAAGTAGCTTTAAATAAATCGCTTTTTGAATTCGAGTAGAATTTGTACGTGGCTTTAATAACTTAATCTTTTTCTCATAAGAAATATTTGGCTCTAAGAGTGCCCAAAAAGAATATATATTCCTTGTCATAATAGGTGCTGTAGCGCCCAGTACGATACACTTATTACTAACCATATCTCTAGAAGTCTTTAGAAAAAGCTCTAGCTTTAGCTTTTTCATCGCTATTGAAGCGAGGCTTATACCATTTTTACATCCTCCCTCGCGCTCATAGGAAATAGTAATTTTTCTTATAGGGTCAATTACGAGGGAGCTTTCGTAGAATGTTTTTATTGAAAATAAAATCAAAACAATAGGTACTAATTTGAAATATTTAAAGACCTTATAAAACAAACCAATAAAAACCACACATAGGGGTAAAATATAGTAAGGGTCGCTCACGAAAACATTTGTCGGTCTGCCGTACACCACTATAAACGGACCACTTGAAAGAGCGACTAAAAATAATGTTTCTTTTAAACTAAGCCTAGTTCTTGCTAAAAACACGAGAGGAACAACTGATATAAAACCTAGTAATCCTATTATTGACCCAGGGTTATAAAAAGTAGCAAATGACACTGGAAAAAGAACCTGCGTTATTCCTCTAGAAATACCAAGAACTGATTCAGCAAAGTACTCTTGAGTCAAAGGAGCAAATTTCTGAGCAGCTGTGAATAGCGGATAAACTTCTCTAAAGTAGAAAAAGTTGATTCCTACATAAAACATCGCCATAAGAGCCAGTAGCACAAGTATTACTTTGTACTTTTTAATCTCTTCGACACTAAAATAAAAAACAAGAGAAAAAGGAATCAATATATTTATAGGCCAAGTATTTAATAAAAAGAAATAACTTCCTAATAAACACCACTCAGCCCATTTTTTCTTTTCCTTAATATCCTTAGCACTTTTTAAGAAAAGAGTGGCGAATAATAGTGATAAGAGATGCTTTACAGCAGTCGGCCACCCAATAACCCATGCCATCATTGGGTGACAAAGGACTAGCCCCAAAAAGATCAAGGAATACTTCGTCTTAGGAATCTCAAAAAAGTCTCGAAGCACAATTATACTTGAGAACCAAAGAAGATAATTGAAGAAACCGTAAACCTGAAAACCTAAGAATACTTTTAACTTTCCTAAAAAGAAAAGAATAAAGTCTCTTATAAAGGCCACATCATAGAGGAATATCCCCTTCTTAAAGAATTCTTTCCAAGAGTAAGACTCTAAAATATCTAAAATAAAGGGACGATCAATATCAACAAGGTCTTTGCTTAGAAAGAAAAGAGAAAAAGTAAAAAGCCCTATTAGAAATAAGCTTAATGAGTGATACCTTTTAAACATTTAAGAATGATAATCGACAGATCTTTTAAGGTCTATTCCTAAGGCGACCAGCTTGCGTTATTCCAAGAAGATGAATTCCAAACACCGGCAGCTCCAGCAATTTCAGCGGCTTTCTCTGCAATCATTTCAGTGTAAGGACTATTTGAGCAATTCGCGCTATTTATCGTGATATCTAATGTAACTTCATCTGAGTCAAGTAATGTCTCTGGAATACTGCCGCAATAATTAGTGCCACTCCAAGCTCCAGGACCTTCGTATCCCACAAGAAAGAATTTCCAGTTACCAAAAGGGATTTCCGCTGAGTCATTATTGAGATCATAAGACTGAGTCTCAATTTCTTCGCCTGTTTCCGGCTCGACACGAATAGCCCATAGATAAAAGCCTCCATCCATTTGAGTACCATGAACGATTCCACCAACAGAGTAAGTGAAATCAGTACTCGAAGTCTCACCCTTACCGCCACAAGAGTTTAATAGGAAAAGCGTGAATATTGTTAAAAGAAGGTTTTTCATCCGTTTCTCTTATCGGTTAATCTAAATAATATATTGAGTAATAACCGTGACGACATATTGGAATAAAATCAGGCACTTAATCTCTCTAAAGCCTCTCGTTAGTTTTAATTTTGACACTAATTGAAGGCACTCCAATAAGTTTTCATTAAGGAGAAAAAACGATTTAAGATAACTCCTGCCCTTCGCAACACACCGATAATTGATAACTTCACTCTTAATTCTCATTTCATATTTGTTTTATGAAAAACAAATGAAACTTGTG
>JBLWXW010000056.1:0-7015 GCA_048267265.1 Bacteriovoracaceae bacterium | reverse complement strand
TGAAGGTAGTAAAGAAGATCTAACTCTTAATAAAATAAGAGAGCAAAGATCTTGTCTCTATATAGGACTTTCTACTCAAGGCTATGGAAAGGTCACCATGAGTCTTGGAAAGATCTTTCTTGGAGAGCTGCTCTTTAATTCTTTTAGTAAGCTTCGAAGTTCCACTTCCAAAGTAAATAAAGAAAATCCTGTAGCGGTCTTTTTTGATGAATTTGGAGCACTCGTTACTCCAAGGTTCATTGAACTTGAAAATAAGTGTAGGGGGGCAGGGATTGATCTCACTATGGCCGTTCAGACTGTTGCTGATATCAATTGCATAAGTCCAGAGCTTACAATTCAGGTCATGGAGAACTGCTCTAATTGGTTTGTCTTAAAGCAAAGAGTTTCTTCAAGTGCAGAAATGTTATCTGAAGCAGTAGGGACAATTCTATCTAAGAAGCATACGGACATGACTGAAAATGGCGAAAAAGCGGGGAGAGGAACTGAGCGAGAAGTTCATGAGCTTGCAGTTCATCCCGACCTTATAAAAAATCTCAGAATTGGCCAATGCATTTTGTTGAGACAGCATCCCCATAAGATTAACCATATCAATATAAGAAAAAGAGAAGGAGGTGATTTGATTACTAAGAAGAAGCAAATTGTTCAAACTAAGGAGGCGTTTTGATGAGTATGCCTAACTTTCTAAATGTTAATTCTATTCACCTACATTTCTTAGCTCCTCTGAGTAAATGGAGAATTCTTGATCTTAAAAGTCTAAGAGAAGAAGCTGATTATCCATTACACCCTGACGGATTTGCTAAGAACATAAGGAAGCTTGAAAAGGCACAGATTTTAAAAAGTTTCAAAGATCCTTGGAGTAGAAGAAAGTATATCTATCTTACTCCTACAGGGGAAAAGCTAGTGAATGATAGTGGTCGGCCTTCATCACTTTCAGAAGAGACTATTGTTCATGATGCTAAAGTTTCTCAGATCGTAAGACTCTTGCTAGAGAGATCAACTTTTCAAAAAGTGGAACTAGAGCATGAGATTAAGTCTGGAGATATGGCGATGCTTCCAGATTCCATTCTTTATGGAAAGAAAGGAGGAGTTGATTTTACGATGGCTTTTGAGCTTGAGTTTACTCGTAAGAGTAAGGAGCGCATTAAAGATAAGATCGGTAAATATCTAGGGTCTGGATACTACGATTATGTGCTTTATATTTTTTGCTCTGAGAATGTTTTCAAAAGCTACAAAAATACTATAGGTGAAAACTTTGGAGAGCAAGCCTATAAGAAAGTCATGCTTTTTTGGAATCCAACTCTCATGTCAAAAAACATAGATCTAAATAGTGGTGGTGGTTACTTTAAAAATAAGGAGGTTAGTTTTGTTGAATTATTCTAAAAGGGTCTTCTTTTTCGATTCTTTTATCATTCTTTTCAGTGTCTGTATTGGACTGCTTATTCATTTAGGGCCCGCTAAGGAGTTGATATTGTAGATATGCTCGATGCTCCGAAAATGACTCCCCACCCTCAACGTAGTTTTCGAGTAGGGAGTCACTCTCTACGCGCGAGCAAAAAGTTTAGTAGCAGTAGCGGGCCCAAAATAATAAGCAAGGAGTAATAAAAGAATGAATGAAGAAGACCAGTCTAAGTCTGAGGTAATGAAGAAAAAAAGAGGAAGAAGACCAAAGAGTTTAAAGGAGGAGTCTATTGTAAATAAAGAACAGACAAAGTTTTTTGTGGATTTGAGTAAGGATAAAAAGAATTTAGAAGTTGTTTTAAATCTATTAGGTGAGGTTAATAAGAAGTCCTATGGAAAGGATATCACATTCAAGGATGTTTCTATTTATGCCATTAATAAACTTAATAATAAGGACTATGAAAAGATCCAAGAAGGTAGCCTAAGCGAGATGGAGAAGGTTGAAAGAGCGTTAGATGAGTACAATCAAAAAAATAGTGATTCTCTTTCATTAGGCGAATTTCTTGTTAAACAACTTAAAATTACTTAAAGGAGATTCTAATGGAGGAAGGAATGGAAACATTCATGGGAAGGCTTGGTCGAGATCCCGAACTTAAATACACTCCAACGGGAAAAGCTGTTTGTTATTTATCTGTAGCAGTTAAATCTTCGGAGAAGGATATCCCTAATTGGAAACGAGTCATCGTTTGGGAAAGGCAGGCCGAGATCTGTTCTGTTCAGTTAAAGAAAGGTGGAGAGATTTTCGTCCAAGGTCGTAATGAAACAAAAGAGTTTACGGACAAGCAGGGACAAAAGAAGAGCTATGAGGAGGTCAATGCTAGACTTGTTGGATTCACAAATATCTAGTGAATTAAAAAGAGACATTCCCAAGAATTGGTTTACGACTGAGGAAGCAGCTCAGTATTTAGGAAAAACCAAGACAGCAATTTGGCACCTCGTCAGTAAGGGGCACTTAATAAAAAGAAAATGGGGAAGAAGACTCTTCTTTAAAAAGTCTGAGTTGGATCACTTAATCGAAAATTCATTTTGCTAAGGAGTGGAGCATGGCCATTACTCAAATAGATAATAACGGAATCACCAACTACACTGTATATGTAAATCTCAGAAGTAGGGCCATGCCCCATATCCGCATGCAAAAAAGAGTCAAGGGACTCAAGTCAAAAGCAGAAGCTATTCGGAAGGAGAAAAACCTCCTTCTGGATCTCTCCAGAAAAATCGCTCAAGAAGAAGGGCATGGCTTAACGTGGAGGATGATCGTCAGCAAATGGGCGACAACAGTCAGTGAAAACTCCTCAATGGAAAAGAGCTATAACCCTGCTACCATAAAGGACCATGTCGCAATGATGTATAATTGGACAAAGTCTTGGCTCGATCGCCCCGCTGCTGAAATTACAAGAGGTGAGGGAAGAGAAGTTTTAGAGTCGGTCATTTTGGAAGGTCGCACTAAGAGCTTTCAAAAAAGATTAAAGAATACGATTAACATGATCTACTCTTGGGCCATAGAGCATCGCTATATTAGAGGAGTTCACCACAGTCCTGTATATGGATTAAAGATTCACCAAAAAGAAGAGAAGCGACCTGAGATTCTAAAAGTCGATGAAATTAGAAAGCTTTTACATGAGAGCAAATCTATTGGTCACGAGTGGTATCCAATTTGGGCCATGGCGCTATTAACTGGAATGAGAAATGGTGAGCTATATGCTCTAAAATGGGATGATGTTGATCTCAATAATAACCTTATAACAGTACAACGATCTTTCAACCGAAGGATGAACACATTTAAAAGCACTAAGGCAGGGTACTGGAGAACGGTGCCTGTCTCTAGTGAACTACGCTCTCTGATTCTAGAAATCAAACATTTCTCAACAAATGAATTTGTCCTTCCTCGTCTCAAATTGTGGAGGTCTGGATACCAAGCAAAAGAGCTGAAACTGTTTTGTAGATCTATTGATATAACAGAGATTAAATTTCACACATTAAGAGCTTGTTTTGCGACACAGCTAATTGGTTCAGGTGTCGAACCTGTAAAGGTTATGAAAATCTGTGGATGGAAAGATTTGAAAACACTCGGAGTGTACCTCCGCTTAGCTGGGATAGATGAACAGGGGGCTACTGATGAACTTAATTTTCTGCCTAAACTTAGTGGCGAGAAGGAAGTCCTTCGTTTATTTTAAGTTCTATTTGTCGCTTCATGGTCGACATTCTGAACTCACTTTAAACCAATTAAGATAGATGGAGGAGACTATGCATGTGTAGTCCTTTATTACCTATAATTTGTTGGTATTATAATATTATGAAAAATGAAATATTCTTAATGACAGATGAAAAATTTAAACAAGACTTTGAATCAAGAAAGAGGGAAGTGTGAAACTAACATTTATCTCAGATACTCATTCACAACATGATTCAATAAAACTACAAAGTGGAGATGTATTAATTCACTGTGGTGATATTTCAAGGAAAGGTTCTCTAGAAGATATTAGAGACTTTGCAGCTTTCATAAAAGAACAGGAATTTCGTCACAAAATTGTTATTGCTGGAAATCATGACTTTTGTTTCGAAGATGAAAGAAGATCAGATGCTGAAGATATACTGAAAAAGAATGGAATAATCTATCTCAATGACAGTGGCATCAATATTGATGGTGTGAAATTTTGGGGATCTCCAATTCAACCAGTATTTTTTGACTGGGCCTTTAATAGAGAAAGAGGTGAGGATATTAAAAAACACTGGGATTTAATTCCCGATGACACGGATGTTCTAATCACACATGGGCCACCTTTTGGTGTTTTAGATGAGTGTGCTAATGGGGAGAAAGTAGGGTGCATAGATCTTCTTAATAAGATCAGCACTTTGAAAATTAAGGTCCATGCATTTGGCCATATCCATGAGGGCTATGGTGTAGATATTAAAGATGGTATCTCATTCATAAATGCCTGTATTTTGGATAAGAACTACAAGATTAAAAATAAACCCATCACTTTAGGAATATAATTGTTATATTTTAGATTACAATTGATTCATTAAATATAACAATTGGTGTGTTAAGTTACTGAAAATATGGGAAGCACTGCCATTGTTGATATTGTTATATTATGTGATACAATTGATCAATAAAGGTGAACAAAATGCTATCTGAACTTTTAACATCAAATACACGTGCTGAGGTGATGAGAATTCTATTTAATGGCCTCGGTGAGGAACATTATCTAAGGGACCTAGAGAAACTCTCTCATGTAAAAGTAAACTCTCTACAGAAAGAAGTTAAACATTTGTCCGCATTAGACTTACTGAAAGCTAGAAAGGATGGAAATCGAATTTACTACTCAGCAAATATAGAACATCCACTCTATCCCGATCTTGTTTCTATTGTAGAAAAAACAGTTGGTGTCTTCTCTGAGTTAAAAAGAGTTCTTGATGATCCTAATATCAAATGTGCATTTACCTTTGGTTCATTTGCCAAAGGAAAAGAAAAAGCTAGTAGCGATATTGATCTAATTATTATTGGAGATATTGGAATGAGAGGGGTATCAAAACTTCTTTCCGGACTACAGGAGAAAATTGGAAGAGAAATAAATCCACATGTTTTAAGTGAGGATGAATTTGAAAAGCGAATTAAGAATAAAGATCATTTTATTTCAAACGTACTGAATGAAGAAATAAAAGTAGTAATTGGAAATGTTAATGAGTATAGATAATTTTTTGAAGAGAGGAATTCTTGTCAAACAAGCCTCCTCAAAAGAGGAAATTGAAGAGCTTCTGAAGATTGTTGAGAGAGATATTAAAGATTCTAAAGCTTCAGAAGTTTCTTATGATTGGCAATTTGGAATTGCTTACAATGCAGCCTTGAAGTTGGCTACTATTCTAGTTCGTTCTGCGGGATATAGAGTTAAGGGCCAAGGCCATCATATGAATACGATCGCTTTAATTCCAGATTTTCTTGGTAGAGATAAAAAAGAATACAGTGATTATCTGGATACATGTAGAAGAAAGAGAAATACTGTTGAGTATGATTGTGCTGGAGGGGCAACGAGAGAAGATGTTATGGAATTGCAAGGATTTGTTAATGAATTTAGAACCGAGGTGAGGAAAACATTGTAAGTGAAAACTATTTAATAGTCATAAGTTATCTGATATATATAGAGGTATAAAGAAAGAGGAAAATTACAAATGAAGAAAAATACTGGACTTGATACTAAATCATTAATTTTGTGCATGATTGCTCTTAATCGAGATGGGATTAGTGGAGAGCTTGGAGGTATTACACGTTTACAAAAGCTACTCTTCTTATTGGAAAATGAAGCAGGGGTAAAACTAGAAAGTAATGGATTTGATTTTCTCGCATATAAGGCTGGGCCCTATTCTTCAAAACTTTATGATGATTTAGAGTTTCTTGAAAATTTGGGCTTTTTGAGCAGCGAAATTGTTGGAGAGACAACTGCTGAAGAGTCTTCAGAAGTTGATGCCTTGAACTTTGAAGACTTGATTGAGTCAGATGAAAATGAGGAAGTAGGTTTTGCAGATGCATATGTTGAAAGAAGCTTCAAACTTACTGAAAAAGGTAAAAATAAGATTGAAGATCTGATTTCTAACAGTGAATACCAACCAATTTTGGATGGCATCAGAAAAATTAAATCAAAATATGGAAACTATTCTTTATCAGATTTGCTTTATTATGTTTACTCTAAATATCCTGAAATGACTGTAGAGTCAGAAATTAAAGATAAAGTTCTATCTAGAAGAGGAAATTCTTAAAGATGGAAAATATTTTAATTTTACATGGAGCTGTTGTTGCCTCATGCCTTACTTATTTTTTTAAATTTAGTGAGAAAGATAATACATTCTTTGAAGATAATTATTCACGACTTGCAGATATTAAGAGCCGGATTACTGGTGAGATAGCAGAAGAAATTTCAAAACTTGGAACACCTGTTCCTGGAGTCATCATTGCAACTAATGGTAGTCAGCATGTGGACTATGTTGAAGGAAATTCAAACCCACTAAAAGGTGAGAAGTTTAAAAATTGGTTAGATGGATATTTGAGCAGAGAGTTTACTTTTTTAGATCACTATAGTGAGTTTAAAAAAATTTATTATCGATGGAGTGTTGTGTGGAAAACAATGAAAATTTACTCTATTGGTTTAGCAGTCTTGGAAGTCCTTAATTTGAGCCTTTGTTATTACTGGTTAAACAAATGTCTAAAGGTAAATGAAAAAGGCCAGCCGGTAGATGTTGTAGATTATAAGTTTTGCACAGGAGATACCAATGATACAATATTAATTTCTGGTGGTATCGCAGTCTTCCTCGTGATTTTAGGACTTTTGTTACTTTTTTATGCAGATAACTTACAAAATAGACTAGTCAACTATAAGGATAGTTACAATGCACTATAGATGGGAGATTGTGCTGCATGTGCCAATAAAAAGATACCTTAAAAATAAGACTTATCGATACTTACTTGAAGAAGTCGATTTCTTTGAACGAAGAATTGATGTTTTTGGCTTCTCGAAATCTAAAAATGAAGCAATTGCAATTGAAGCGAAGTTAAAAAATTGGA
>JBLWXW010000055.1:0-7261 GCA_048267265.1 Bacteriovoracaceae bacterium | reverse complement strand
TTCAAGTGGTTTAAATTATTATGTATAAATGTTCAGGTGTATACTTTGGAGTGGACCAAGATTTGGGGAGAAGGCCCATTACTAAATGGGCGGCCGAAGTCGCCCAGCCTTCTTATATTGAAAAGAGCTACAATCCAACGACAATTAGAGATTATGTTTCCATGCTTCATCGTTGGACTGAGAGCTGGCTCGATAGGCCAGCATCTCAAATTACCAAAGGTGACGGGAGAGAAGTCTTAGATCGCGTCATTAAAGAGGGTAGGAGCAGAGCATTTCAAAAACGTGTGAAAAATACAATCAATATGATCTATAACTGGGCGATAGAGAATAGGGCGATAAGAGGGATTCCTCATAGTCCTGTCTTTGGGCTAAAAGTTGTTGTTAAGCAAGATAAGAGGCCCGAGATACTAAAGCCTTATGAAATACGAAAGCTACTATATGAAGCCAAGGCACAGGATCATGAATGGTATCATATTTGGGCCATGGCTCTTCTTACTGGAATGAGAAATGGAGAGCTATATGCTCTTAGGTGGGAAGACGTTGATTTTGATGCTTCATTGATCAAGGTTGAGAGGTCATATAATTTCAAAGTGGGTGAGTTCAAGGACACCAAGGCCGGTTACTGGCGTAGTGTACCTATTTCTTCTGAGCTTCGCTCTTTGCTTTTAGAGATTAAGAATCAGTCTAAGTCTGAGTACGTTCTTCCAAGGCATATTCTTTGGACTGGCGGTAAGCAAGCCAAGATTTTAAAAATGTTTTGTAAGTCTATTGACCTTCCTGAGATTCGATTTCATACATTGAGAGCTTGCTTTGCTACTCAACTTATTGGCTCTGGAGTGGAGCCTGTTAAGGTTATGAAGATTTGTGGTTGGAAGGACTTGAAAACTCTCGGAGTTTATTTACGTCTTGCGGGGATTGATGAGAGAGGGGTTACTGAGGGGCTTAATTTTTTACCTAAGAATGAAGAAAAAGTTTTTTCAATTTTTACAAAGACTACGCATGAGTAGTCCTTTATAAGCTATGCTTTGCTGGTATTATATTGTTTTAGGAAAAATATTTCTTACGACCAAAAATCAATACAGGGATGAGGGGAAGTATAATCAGTAGAGAGATTTTTCTACTCAAGTCCTGATCGTGGGAAGTGTAGAGGGGGAATAATTTGAATTTAACATTCATATCAGACACTCATGCAAAACATGAGGCTGTTAAACTACAAGCAGGTGATGTCTTAATTCATTGTGGAGACTTTTCAAAGAAGGGTTCATTAGAAGACATTAAAAGCTTTTCTGAATTTATTAAGAAGCAGGATTTTTGTCACAAAATTGTTATTGCTGGAAATCATGATTTTTGTTTTGAAGATGAAAGAAAGACAGAAGCTGAAGAGATATTTAGTAAGAATGGAATCATCTATTTAAATGATAGCGGGGTTACAATTGATGGAGTGAAGTTTTGGGGGTCTCCTGTTCAACCGGAATTCTTTGATTGGGCCTTTAATCGAAAAAGAGGTGATGATATCAAAAAACATTGGGATTTAATTCCTGATGATACTGATGTGCTAATTACACATGGGCCACCATTTGGAATTCTAGATGAATGCTCAAATGGTCAAAAGGTTGGTTGTGAAGATCTTCTAAGTAAAATTCAAAATCTGGAAATTAAAGTACATGCTTTTGGGCATATTCATGAAGGTTATGGAATCAAGGTGCAGGATGGTGTTGCCTTTGTGAACTCTTGTATCTTGAATAAGAACTATAAAGTCAAAAATGAACCAATATGTATTGAGATATAGGAATGAAAAAAACTGTTGAAGATTGCTTATGTGATTACAGTGGCTTATGGCGTCTCAAAATGGTTTTCATTGAAAAATTGGGAAAATAATGATAAAGTGTTGCAGAGTGCAACCCGAAATGATAGATGAGAGGCTGGCTTGGGGTTAAGTGATAAGCGGAAGCGGTTTTATAAAATTCGAGCAAATTGCAAGGTTGTGGTTCGATATCACGCATACGGTGACTATCCTGAAAGAGAGTTCACTCAATTAGAAATTAAAAACCTTGTAAAATACGGCAACGGAAGAGTCACTGAAAATGATTCACCTGAAGCGATTACTGAATCATTTTTATATTTTCCAAAGGATGATGAGGATAGAGAGTGCAAGCTAGTTGTTTTATTGGAAGAAGTTGAGATAGAAGACGAGAACGGGACTATCACAAAAGAGACTATCATTGTGTGTAGTGCTTACCGAGAGGTTTAAAATGAAGTTTAAAAAAATTATCGTTCCTAAATTTATTCATGAAGATGCATTTGGGAAAAATGTGTTTTCTGATGTTGAGATTCTGTTTAACCCAGAAGAAAGAGAAATAACTCCTGAAACATTTAATCAAGCAGAGGACGAATTCTTTTTAGCGGATGATCAGATTGATCAGCTTGCAAGTGACTCTGTCCGTCGATATCTAAATCATTACCTCCCTTCTATTGTGAAAGGGGAGTATGTTTTAGGTGGGAAAGAAATAGATGCTATTATTACTTTCTGTAAGGTGAATAGGAGTGAGTTTTCAGATCTAATTGGCCTTGATCGTGCTAGTGTCACTAGAATTGTAAAAGGTGAACAGAGCCTTAAGAAGGATGTTTTACTGCTAATTATTGAACGACTCAAAGATGAAATAGAAAGTCCGGGAATTTCTAGAGTTGTTTTAGATAAAATTAGAAATAGAAGAGACGTTTCAGAAATTGAAAATTTAAACCTAGATGTTTTTTCTATTGCGGAGTATCTCATTAGATTCTTCGAAAGAAGGATGGATAACTTAACACATCTAAAACTTCAGAAGTTATTGTATTATGCACAAGGTATTGCTTATGGACGATATAATAAACGCTTATTTAATGAACCATTTTTAGCTTGGCAACATGGACCAGTGATCAGAACAGTTTATGATAAATATAAAGTTGTTCAGGGAAATCCTATTTCTGAAGATAAGGATGTTGATATTTCTTCTGTAGTTAATAATGATGCCGTAATTAGTATATTAAAAGAAACTATCTCTCTCTATGGGATTTATAGTGCTTGGACTTTGAGAAATAAAACTCACAATGAATCTCCTTGGTCTGAGACTGAGCAGTCTGAAGAAATAGCAGATGAGAAAATTATAAACTATTTTAGGAATGCTTTTGTCTAGAAGGAGAGGAATATGCCAAGTGGCTATACACATTGTTTTTTAGCTCGAAATTTTAATGCTCTCTCTGAACATCAGAATATAGATTTAAAATTTCTTCTGGATGAGAAAATAAAATACTTTCAAGTTGGTGCTATTGCACCAGACATTCCATATTCTCAGCTCTTAAGACCACATAACTCTTTTCAAAAAATCGCAGATGATTTTCATTATAAAACTACAAATAAGCTTTTCTTGGACGCTCTTGATAGGGTTAAAGACATGCCTGACGGAGACCAGAAAGATGAAGCATTTAGCTTCTTTCTTGGTTTTGCTTCTCATGTTGTTGCAGATGGTGTGATTCATCCGTTCGTTAGAGATAAGGTTGGCGATTACGACGACAATGCTACAGAGCATAGACTTCTAGAAATGAGACTTGATGTGATTCTTTTAAACGAATTCACAAAACTTTCAGGGCATGCCGTAAATTTAAATACATCAGATTATCATCATCAGCTAAAAGATGTTTTGAGTCGGGACTTTTCTCATATCTCAGAAATGTTTTCTGATTTAATTAATACGACCTACGGACACGATGTTAATAGTGACAATATCGAAGACTGGATTGATGATATGCACGATATGTTTGGAATTGCTGAGGGCAAATTTAATCAATTCTACGCATGGATTCCTGCTGTTAAAGACTATCTTTATAAGGATAAAGAAGAGTTACTTCAAAATAAGGAAAAAGATCTTGTTTTAGAAGTAGATGGAGCAAAAGGAAGAAGTCGAAATTTCGCTGGACGTACTATTCACTTCATCAATGACTGCATCCCGATGTTTTATAATGCATTTAAACCGCTGGCCGAGAAGTCTTACGAGTATGTTTATAATGGTGGCGACTGTGTTGAAGAGGGAGATTTTCCTGCCATCAATCTAGATACTGGAAGAAGTTTGGCCCATCAAGCTGGAAAAAATCTTGATGAATCAGCAGTGTATTGGAGTTAGAGTGAAAAATAGTTTTCTGTTAGTTTTTATATTGATTTTAACCTCTTGTTCATCAACAGCCTATAACGATTCTGATATCGATAAGATTTCTATTGATATGGGAGTCTTGAATCAAAGACTAGTAGGTTATCTCTATAGGAAAGAGCTAAAAAAAGACTTAAGAAGCTTAGATAAAGATATTTATGTTACCTCGGCATTGAAAATTAAAGACCCATCAGAGGTAGAGTATACAAACCTTTTGAAAAAAGATGGCGTTGTGATTCAAGCTAAGGGTATGAAAGCGGACTTTGTCGTTTGTGTTAAAGATCTTAAGCCTCTTCTTGTACTATGCGACAAGGCCAGTACTCCGTTTGTTGAGAAAGTAATTAAAAACAAAAATTTAAACTTAGGGGAATTAATTAAAGAGCTTTGAAGTACTCTCTTCTTTGTTAATACAAAATTGTATCTCCCATTGTTAAGCTAAGTTATTATAGGGGAATATCCTTAAAGTAAATTTGATTAAATTCCGATAAAAAAACGGCTAAAGTTGGCAAAGAGGGTGGCATAGATGCAAAAAACATCTGTAAATATAAAAAGAATGGATTGTCCTTCTGAAATAAAAATGATCGAAGGATTGATGGAAAACTTAGACCCAAGCGCGAAGATGGTGTTTGATTTAGAGTCTAGGACTGTGCAGTTTTATCATAGTGTAGATAAAGACCAGATACTGGACTCTTTAAAGGCTATTTCTCTTCCCGGTGATTTAATAAGCTCTCAAGAGGTTTTAGATCATGATATTCCAGATATCGCTCCTAGTGTAGAAGCGAAAACGCTAAAATACTTACTCGGTATAAATTTTACGATGTTTGTTGTTGAGATCATTTTAGGGTTTTATGCTGAGTCTACTGGGCTTCTTGCTGATGGGCTAGATATGCTGGCTGATTCATTTGTGTATGGTTTAAGTCTTTATGCCGTTGGAAAGTCAATTGCAATGAAGCATAAGGCGGCATATTTTAGCGGAATTATGCAAATCTCTCTTGGCCTGCTTTGCTTGGTCGAGGTTGGTAGAAAATTCTATTTTGGAAGTGAGCCACTGTCTAATTATATGATCGTGGTTTCAGTAATTGCACTTATCGCTAACCTCTGGTGTCTTATATTGATTCATAAGCATAAAGACGGAGAAGTTCACATGAAGGCCAGTTGGATATTTTCTGCTAATGATGTAATCGTTAATACCGGAGTGATTTTTTCCGGTGCTTTGGTATATTTTCTTAAGAGTAATGTTCCTGACCTTATTATTGGAGGAATTGTCTCTCTTGTTGTAATCAGAGGTGGCATTAGCATAATGAAGCTATCAAAAATCAAAAAAGCAGAGCCTATAAAAGAATCATGTTGTTCAAGTAATTGTGATTAATTAGTCATTTTTTATAAAACTTTCTAATGAAGGCAGTCCCTTTTGAACTTTCAAAAGTGACAAAATGAAGTATATATCAGTTTTAGCTTTCATAATTATGGGTGTTTGAGTTTTGCTTAAAAGAAGTAATTAAGAAGCAGCTTCAAATTATCTAACCTGCTGAAAATACACAGTAAAAAAACTATTTACTCCGTAGTATACCACAGGGTTTATAATGAACTCATGAAAGAAGAATATACTATTGGAAAGTTAGCAAAAGAGTCTGGAGTGACAGTTGAAACCATAAGGTTTTATGAACAAAAAGGTTTGATCAAGCAACCCTCTCCGAAGTCAGGATATCGTAAATATCCTTTTGACGACATTATTAAGATTAAGTTTATCAAAAGAACACAGGAACTTGGGTTTACTTTAAATGAGGCCAAAGAGCTTTTAGAACTTCGTGTAAAAAACAACGCTAAATGTGGTCAAGTTAAAGCTAAAGCTGAACAGAAACTTGATGAAGTCGAAAAAAAGATAAAAGACTTAAACAAGATGAAGCGTTCATTAAGAAAAATGGTTGATTCATGTTCAAACAACGAAAAATCAGTTTCTGAATGTCCAATTCTTGAATGCTTTGAAAAGGATAAAAAATGTTAAATGTAGAATTTATTTTTGACAAAGATTGTCCTAATGTAAAATCAACTCGGGCAAACCTAGTGAAAGCCTTCTCTAAAGCAAAGTTAAGTGCACAATGGAAGGAATGGGATAGAAACTCAGAAGAAGCTCCTGAACATGCCAAAATGCATGGCTCTCCTACAGTGTTAATAAATGGAAAAGATATAATGGGAGTTGAGCCAGAAACTGGAGCAAACTGCTGTAGAGTTTATGAGGGAGCAGGTGTTCCCTCTGTAGAGCTACTAGTTTCAAAATTGTTAGAAACAAAGAATACTTCCTCTACTAATAGTAATAAGTTGTTTGGATTTCTTGGAACAGTTTCTATTGGGCCGGGGGTTGGAGCGGCATTTCTTGCTAAGGCATCATGCCCTTTTTGTTACCCTGCTATAGCAGGTTTTTTAACTAGTATTGGGTTGGGTTTTCTATTTAAGGGGACTTATTTCTATATATTAATGGCTGTTTTTCTAGGAGTAGCACTTTTTGGTTTAGGGTTTAAGGCGAAAGCAAGAAGAGGATTTGGGCCACTATTTTTAGGGATATTTGGATCAATAGTAGCAATGGTGTTCCACTATTTTAAAAATGATTATATTTTTTACTTTGGAATAGGTGTTTTAATAATTGCTTCGGTCTGGAACTTAAATCCAGTGAAGAAGCAATGTATTGCTTGTAATTAAACATAGGAGGATTATATGGCAAAAAAAGTCGAAATTTTTAGTGCAGGATGCCCTGCTTGTGAAAGCACGATTGAACTCGTGAATGAAGTCGCTTGTGATAACTGTGAGATAAACATTCTTGATATGAATGATTCATCTGTTTCAAATCGCGCAAAAGAACTTGGAATAGCAAGAGTTCCCGCTGTTGTTGTTAATGGTAAACTAGCTGATTGCTGCCAAGTTAAAGGCCCAACTAAAGAAGGTCTTAAAGCTGCTGGAATTGGTAGCTAGTTCTTTTTTGTTAATTTTTCTGTAAAGCTTTCTAAAGACGGAAGCCCTTTTTGAACTTTCAAGAGGGCTTCTTTTTTTATGGCCTTGCTTGAAAAGTTCAATACAGTTGTTCC
>JBLWXW010000054.1:0-7311 GCA_048267265.1 Bacteriovoracaceae bacterium | reverse complement strand
TACCCCCCACGTAAAACATATTCATTCTTCTTCACCTATAGATTCATTTAGAGCATTTACTCTCAGTTTACAGCTTCTTAGTTTTGCACCAAATTCGTCAAGAATTGGATCTAGCCGCTCTTTAGGACACCCTGAGATGAGCTGTGTTTGCGGAATTTGAGTGCTTGGATCAAGCTCAATGTGAAGCACTTCAAGGGGAAAAGGCAACTCACACAACTTGCGCAGCAAAACCAAGAAGGTAAACGAAAACTGATCAGGTATCTCAATGCTTGGATAGAACTTAAAGTCCTCTCTTGTAAACATCAGCCCTATAACCACATCATGATCCAGCCACATCATTAGTCCCCTTCTTTCAAAACACCCAATTTTAAAAGTAGCTGCTTTGATTGAGGTAGCTTATCGATACATCGTCTTAATGCGCTATTGTCACGAACAATGTGACCTATTTTAGAAATCGACATCTGCTCTACTCCATTGATCTTCAAAATCGCTTCATAAATCCTCAAATCATCCTTTGCCCAATTCTTCATGTTCTGAAGGTTATTTTGTTTTGGTGGTAGGAGCTCTTCCAGACGCTCGCGATCATATTTATAAAGATAGAAGAACTCTTTGTTGAAAGATTGCTTGATAAGCTGTCGGGACCAATCAGGATGATTGATGACTGCTAGCTTGATTATGAAGGTCGAACGCTCAAGCTTTTTCATTTTCTCTAGGTCATGCCGCCACTGAGCCAGTCCAGGAACTCTACTGATCTCAGTTTCAACTTTATGAACTCTTATGCTGAGTTTTCTGGCGATGGATTTTCGGTGCCGACCAAGCAGAGCCATGATCAAAAAATGCTGATACCAGCTTGGTACGGGTTCACATAAAGACCCAATCTTCCAGCCATTGACAGCGGCAACACGTTCCACTACCGAATGAGAACAACTTAATTCATCTTTTATCTCTGCAATTGTCCAACCCATTTTAATCTTAGAAATAATCTGGTCATCGATATCAGGCTTTATATGAGGGTTAGGAAGATCGATGAAAAGGCGTCCATCACAGTTCGCCCCCATAAAATCAAGCCAAGCACGAAACAGAACATGATGCATGGGGTGCTGATTGACACGAGACTGCTGACGAAGCATAGGACCAAGAAAATCAAAATCCAAAAAGTACTCTAAACTCTGGGGCGACTGATAACCTTTGTAAAAGCTTCTGATTGATTCCTTTAAATGACGATGTCTGATTTGCCCATTAAGCGTAAGAAGCCCTAACTCATCTAAAGCTAGGTAATACTCTGCAATTACATCACTAATTGCCGAAAATTCGATATTTGAAGTTTCTTCAATGAGTTTATGTGCGGCAAGAGCCACGTCAATGTTTTTAGTAGGTACTTTCTTGATACTGGATTTGTTATAAGTGGGCAATTCTAAACCTCGATCTATGCCAAAGTCTGAGTTATCCGTATACATCAGCTTAACCCCATGAATTGGACAGCAGTCCACACCAGGCAACTGATCTTTGATTCTATAGATCCTTAAACCTGTTTGTTTCATTTCCTCTTCTACGCAGTGAATGCAAAAGTAGTGTCCAGATGAGCACCCCAAACCGGCAAGAGCGATCAAATTTGAAATAGATGAGTTGTTATTAGGGCTCAGGCGTTTGAGGTACTTGTCTCCATTATCGGCCCCAAAATAGTGAAACAAAGGATATAGAGTGTGCTTTTGGATCAATTCAACAAGAAGCTCATCAGAAGCTATCTGCTCAAGATAGCTTGGCAGGAATGGGTGGATTCGAATTCTTGCTGAACCAAATAAGAGCTTCAAAGTTTGATTGACTCTGTAGTTACCAAAGCGAAAATGGTAACGAGTCGCCCAGCTAAAAATGGTTTCAGCTGGGCGGACAGGTAATCGACTAATGAATATTGAGGTTCCAGTCATAATTGATTACCCCTTTAAGGCTAGGCAGTTTATGACGAAGCCAAAAAATAGTTGCCAGCCAATATATTGGTGACTTTGTGCCTGACATTTCAGAATAGTCTGTTACTGCAACCCATAGGACGATAAGAGCGTATTTGTGTTGTCTCGCATATCGCCAAAACATCTCTTTAAGAAAGTACTCTCCAAGATCCTGATGCATTTCCGCAAAGAGTCCATCGAACCTCGCCTTGTCAGCATTATGTGTCAGCTCACGATCAATTAAGAAAAGCTCATAAACCTCTTTTCTTAATTGATTAGGCAATTCAGGCTCTGACTTTAACGCTACCGATAACTGATAAATAAATGGCTGCCAATCTTGTTGCCACTCATGTTTCAGATCCATTGCTTCTGCTTCGCCAATCCACTGATGAGGTAGACTGTAATCATACCTATGCAAATCTTTATGTTTGAAAAGTATTGAACCGTGCTTTGGGCAACACACTGCACCAAATAAATGGTGAGAAACATGCCAATATGAAAAACCAAATTTCTCAAGCTCTTCTGCCGCACATTCTTTACAGAATCGCCAGCCGCGATGCCCTCCAAAAGACCTTGACTCAATTAAATTAATCCGCTTAATTCTAGCATTAAGAAGGTGTTCAAAAGATTCAGCAGTTAATAACCAAGTTGATGCTGTCGTATGACCTAAGAAAAGCTCTTTATCCGTTATAACTGAATTTCTGTCTTTATACCGAAAGACAATATCCATACTCTGTGCGTTAAAAGGTATTTGGGAGAATAGGCTTTTAGCGGAGATACCTGTGAACTCCTGCCAACGCTTTGCACTCATGAATTGTTTAGCATTCATAAGTCTTGATCGGGCCCAACCACTATAGATATGCTCATCATCTTTAAGTGTCTCAAGCTTCATCTACAAGCTCCCCATCTAATGTCTGGGAACCGGACTGTTGGCTTGATTTAGATAGCAGGTCATTCTTAATAGAGGACAGCACGTAGGATTCCTCTTCACTGAATACACAATTAGCTTCTAAATCAAGAACACGTTCCAACATTCTCTTCGCCGCTTGTCCTCGTGGCTTTTGTTGACGCATAAATGCCTCAAGCTCAATAAATGCTTCATGCTTATCGGTCTGGTAGATCTCATCAACAGTCATCAAGTCTATTGAGTCCCCAAAACCTTTCTCCCTAAGCCCTTTTAATGCGGGGATCAGGTTTGGATATACCTTCCTCATGATTGCGCTAACCACCTCAGGCGTTAGTACTTTATTTCGAGGAAGAACTGCTCTCATACAAGCGCGGAATAGATCCATGAATACGGAAGGTATACCTGCACTTTGAACCCAAAACTCGTTAATAACTTTATTAAGTGAAGATACTGAAACTGAGTTTTCAATACCTGAGAAAAATTCTTCATTGAAGGCCTCAATTTCATCTTTATCAGTTATGCGCGTTAACTCAATAATTTCTCCAAGCCTTCGTTGATGGCGCATACGCTCTGCGAAAATTTTAACGGTATTAGGAGTACCAATTTTTATATGAGGAACCTTCAGGCTATTGCACAAGTCATCAAACAACTGAATCATGAATTTTCTCTCTTGATCTCCAGCTGCCTCTAGGTTTTGAACTTCATCAATGATAAATAACCCTACATGATGACGAGTTAACACAGTCCTTAATGTTTCAAACATCTCCGCTATTGGAATCCGCTTTCCTTTCTGAGTGAGAACCGACTTTGCGTATCCTGTCTCTGGATAGCCTGCTTTCTCAAGTACAATGTCTACTTGTTCAAGTAAGCGATATATCAGTTCTGGCCGCGCACAGTTATGAGGCATGTCGACTTTGATATAAGTTATCTGATAATCATCAAAGTCATTTGTTTTATGGCGAATCACCTGAGGAAAACACGCTTTCATAATCCATTCAATAGAGGTGGTTTTACCATTTCCGGAAGTACTTAAAAGTGCGGCAGTATCAGCAGTTGTCTTCCCCATTGGCGGCTTAATACGCTCACCGGAAGCAACAGCATATTGATAACTTATGTGCTTTGGTGAGATTGGATTTATGCCTTTATAACCGCGTCGAACCATATGGTAGATCATTTCATACAATTCTAAATGTTCACTTCTAATGAAACGAAACTGATCTACTCGATCAAGAACTACCTCCATTAATTCATAGCCATCATCGAAATCATCCGCACTAGGGTACTTCATCACATTGGATGTTTTCTCAAAGAAAGCTTTTCCCTTCATTTTCAAGGGCATGGCATTATACAAATATTGCTTATTTGTATTGTGCTCATTCTGATATTCGGCATCGGTCACTTCATAGTTCATAGCTTACTCCTCATCCCGAAAGGATGTTTTTTTAGTAGGTTTGTTATTATTGTTATTTCCATCGTCCAGCGTGGGTTGAGGGAGCTCTGGTGTAGGCAGCTGCGCTAAAGGAGCTGTTGTGTTCTCGTGCTCTAACTTTCTGTTTTCACGTATCTTCTGAGCGCTAGCGTTCGGACTATCTATGTTTTCCACATTTTCACGCGCTTCTTTTAAAATACTTTTTGTATTGTGATACTGAGAGGCTTTAGCATTCAGTTCTTCTTGACGAACTTTGGCATTATTAAGTCGTTCAAGTTGATCAAGGCTTTCACGTTCAAATGCGTCCATACCTTCATAACGATTTAAATTCTGATCTAAGAATGCATCATATTCTACACCGTCTATATAGACCCAAATTTTGCTTACATCATGTGGATTAAAGCGACACTCAAAAGTATGTGATCGTGACTTGCCTTTATAAGGTCGGTCTTGTAGACCAAGCTGCAATACTTGAGGACTGACGAAGTAAAGCTTCCCTGAATGCCCTGAAAACTCGATATTCCCTTGCTTCACTGTTACTTTCCCTTGAGACAGTAACGCACAGCGTAGCTCTTTATCGCTTACTTTGGGTTGAATGTAAGAATTACCATTTTCGATAGCCCAACGAACTAAATCTCGTGGCCTTGGTGGCACTCCATCTTCAATAATCTCTCTAGGCAACTCTTTTGAATGATTAATCTGATAATTGTTATGAACTATACAATTCTCCATCAGAATTCTGTTTACCTCTTGAATTGTTAAAAAAGCATGTTTTCTTGCAGAATTTGTTCTTTGCCCATTTTGGCTAACTGGTTTATGAGCCTTGGAAAGATGTGGTAGATAGCCCTTGGTACGACTGAAAAGACTCTCAATGTATGGCTTGTCATTACCGCAACCTGGTTTTCCAAATTCTATTTTGACATTGAGCCCTTTTACGATGGACTCAGAAAGAGAATTGTTAAATTCGGCATTATCTACCACTAGTGTCATTGGGGGAGTAATCTCTTCCCACTCATCAAGGTACTCTAGGCAATCAATAGACTCTAACCAAGAACGTCTATCCCTAAAACATTGGTATAAAGCGTTACTCACCTCTAAAACTGAGGGGTATCCAAACGTAAAATAGAAACCTACGATATAATCTGTATACGCATCAACTAACATATACAAGGTGGCTTTTCCGAGTTTTTTTCCTGGGAAAATCTTAGACGTTAACTCTTCATCAAAAGGAGTTTCATCGAGTTCAAAGCGTTGCCCTAAACCAATAATGTTTGCATACGCATCGCCTTTACGACCTGCGAAATCTTTAAAGTTCTCAGATATGGGTAAAATAGAGTTTCTATAAGCAATGTGTTTGTAGCCATTTAGCTTTCTTAGCCAATAGTAATATTGACCAAAAGACGGACATTCTTCTTCTGGCTTAATCGTTACGACTTCTCTGCCTTTACTTGTTGGGAGAGCTTTGTTGTCTAGTAAAACAATGCTTTCAGCGTAATGCTCATATAGCATTATCTCGTGGGAAGCTTTAATCGTTTCTGCTGAGGTGTCCCCGTTTGCACCATACAATTTTAAAGCCCATTCGAAGTTTGCATAATCTCTTTCATCTAAAATCTTTCGAGTCTCAACACCTGAATCCAATGTATCTCGACTTGGCCTTCCTAACGGCTTTGTTATAACTCGTTCTTTTACAATATGATTAGCGTACTTTCCAACACCGAAAGCTAAAGCAGAAATTTTTTTGTTTGCATATAAGTACGACCATAGGTATTTGTAAATGGTTACAGTACTAACACCATATTTTTTGGCAGCCTTTTTAACTTTATTCTGCCCATAACTACCGTAAAATAATTCCTCTAGGTCATTCACAATATTTTCAATCATTGCAAATCTTCTAGAGGCGGTTTCTTTTTGTTTTTCGTTTAGTAAAGCATAAGGCGTTTTCGCTTGAAGAGGTATAAATGTATCGCTGAGCTTAACTTGATTTTCCTTGATAGCCATTTGTAGTTGATCAAGCTCAAACCGCTTAGGTTTCTTGATACTCCCTCGAATACCCATTAAAAAAACATGGTTTCTTTCTAGGCTAATGTAAACAATCACTGAATCTTCATTCAAAACAAGGCCATTGCAGCCGACATAACCACCAACTGGAACTTTAATACCGTCATACAGAGACAAAGTGACTACTGAAGTTGAAGGTATTAAAGCCTGTTGATTATTAGGTTCTGGTTTTGAAAGAGGAATGGTCATTGAACACAAACCCCTAAACGCTTAGCGCTAAGTTCCATACGTAGACGTACATCCCAATTCATATCAATATCTTTAGACCACAGTGCGTGACGGAAAAAGTCTTGTGATAGCTCTGAATTGATCCCGAGAGCGGCGGCTACATAATTTAAGACCTTCTGCATACGTTCATCAGGGTTGTAAAGTAGCTCCCCGCGAAGAGTATTGAGCCAATCGTCGTAAAATGTCTCTTTGAATGGCCCCAATGTACGATTGCGATAAATTAGCTCAAGGGTTTCACTTTTAAATCCGCGAAGTTGATCACTATCCATGACCACAAACTCAATATCATTTAGTGCTGCATAGCTTTCCTGAAGCTTAAACCTCTCTTGCACTCGGGGCTTTAAAATTTCTTTTGTCGACTTCACTGCAACAGCCATCCAAGGAGTACTTCTATCCTCCGAAGGGGTAAGCTTGAATAAGAAATCGAACGACTCAAAGCCAAGTTGATTTATCTTTTTCCCTCTAGGGTGCTTGATACCAAGTTCTACACATATCGGTAAAGTGTCTTCAATGGGTAACGCTAATTGCTCATAAACTTCTTCAACGGGAAATTTATACAAAACTTGTAAATATGCGCATAACTCATTGTGAGATATTAAATGAATCAAACGGTTATTCTCCCGAAAATGAGGTATTTTTGATCGTGTACCTGATGATCGAGTAAAGTTCATTGTCTTAATAAATGGCTCGTATGGAAGGCATGGATTTAGGAAAGACTCTCTATGCTTCTCAAAGCGTTTTTCTTG
>JBLWXW010000053.1:0-7745 GCA_048267265.1 Bacteriovoracaceae bacterium | reverse complement strand
TAATCTGTTAGACTTAAGCTTTTTCGATGATGTGAAATTTGCAAAAGTCCTAGCAGAGAAATATTCCTTAACTTTCATTGATCTAACAAAAGCAAAAGTAAAAGAAAGAACAATCAAATTAATTAAGAAGAGAGATGTTCTTAAGTATAGAGTTCTACCTATCCAGAAAACAGCAAAAGCTGTAAGTGTAGCAATATATGATCCAACGATTGTAGAGTTGAGACCAGAACTTCAAACACTTTTTCAGCATCACGTTGAGTTTATATTAACGTCCCTTTCTGCTTGGAAGAAGATATATGGAAATGTAACAGAGTCAATTGATGAGCTATTACATACAATACATGAAGTAAAGCCAGAAGAAGATACTGATGGTGATGTAAAAGAAGAAGACGTTGGAGATGAAGTAATCACCTACGTTAATAAAATACTTGCAGAAGCATTTATAAAAAAAGTTTCCGATATTCATATTGAACCTTATGAGAGAACGTTTAGAATTCGATTCAGGCTAGATGGTTCATTGGTTATCGCACATGAGCCTAATATGAAATTGATGAGGCCGATCATATCAAGACTTAAAATTTTGGCTCAACTCGATATCTCTGAAAAAAGAAAACCACAAGATGGAAGAATTAAACTATCTGTTGGTGGACAGCCTATCGACTATAGGGTGAGCTCCTTGCCGTGTTTATTTGGTGAAAAGGTTGTTCTACGGCTTTTAGATCAGTCGAACCTACAGTTGGATATGACAAAACTTGGGTTTGAAGTTAAGCAGTTAGAAGTTTTTCAAAATGGAATACATCAACCTTATGGAATGTGTCTTGTAACGGGACCTACTGGATCAGGGAAAACAACTACGCTTTATTCTGCATTAGCAGAACTTAATACGATTGAAACAAATATATCTACTGCTGAAGATCCTGTTGAATTTAACTTAGATGGTATTAATCAGGTGAATGTTAAAAAAGAAGTGGGATTAACTTTTCCTGCAGCTCTGAAAGCTTTTCTAAGACAGGACCCCGATATCATTATGGTTGGGGAAATTAGAGATCTCGAAGTTGGGGAGATTGCAGTTGAGGCTGCACTTACGGGTCACTTGGTCCTCTCTACTCTTCACACGAATGATGCACCTTCAACGGTGACTCGTCTATTAAATATGGGGATTGAGCCATTCCTAGTTGTAGGATCTTTGAATGTTGTAGTGGCTCAAAGACTATGTCGAAAAATTTGTATGGAATGTAGAGAGCCTGTACAAATCCCTGTTGAGGAACTTGTTGCATGTGGATTTGCTCCGAGTTCTGCAAGCAAAATAAAGCCCATGAAAGGTAAGGGATGTGAGTTTTGTGGAGGGACAGGTTATAAGGGCCGTGTCGCAATATATGAAGTATTAGAAATGACCCCACTTGTAAAAGAGTTAGTTCTTAAACATGCAAGTGCTGATGATATCAAAAAACAGGCCATCAAAGATGGAATGAAGACCTTAAGGATGAGTGCCCTTACAAAAGTTGCACAAGGATTAACCACTTTAGATGAAGCAACAGTTAATTCTGCAGCTGATAAATTTTAGGAGAAACCATGGCCAATGATAATAGTATTACCAAAACGAAACAGGTCGGTATTGGGGAAAATGTAAAGATTCAGCAGTTGTTTAAGTTGATGGTTGAAAATGGTGGCTCAGATCTTCATCTTACTGTCGGGACTTCACCTGGACTTAGGGTGAATGGTGAGATTGTAAGGGTAAAGGTTCCAGCACTTACGGCCGCTGATACAAAAAGGCTAATATATCAAATTCTAACGGAAGAGCAAAAAAACGAATTTGAAAAAAATATGGAACTAGACTTCTCTTTCGGTATAAAGGGACTCGCTAGGTTTCGTGCAAACGTATTTTATTCTAAAGGGGGATGTGCTGCAGTTTTTAGACAGATTCCTTCTATTATACCAGACTTTAAGGCTTTAAATTTACCAAACGTTTTAATTGATATGACCGATGTTTCAAACGGTATGATCCTTGTAACTGGTCCAACTGGTTCCGGGAAGTCAACAACTCTTGCTGCTCTATTAGATCGATTAAATCAAAATGAGGCTGGGCATATTATTACACTCGAAGATCCAATTGAATTTGTGCATTCTCATAAAGGCTGCATTGTTAATCAGCGTGAGATAGGTTCAGATACAAACGATTTTGGACGAGCAATTAAATCACTACTTAGGCAGGATCCAGATATTGTCCTCGTTGGAGAGCTTCGTGATGCTGAGACTATTGAAGCTGCGCTTACTATCGCAGAAACTGGACACCTTGTTTTTGGAACACTCCATACAAACTCTGCGGTCCAGACAATCAATAGGCTTGTGAATGTTTTCCCTAGTGAGGAGCAGGATCAAATAAGAACTCTCTTATCTTTTGTTCTTCAGGGGGTTGTTGCTCAACAACTAATTCCCAAAACATTCGAACCAGGACGTGTTTGTTCTATGGAGATTATGCGAACAACTCCTGCGATTAGGAACTTAATACGAGAAGATAAGGTGCACCAAATATATTCTCAAATGCAAATCGGTCAAGATAAAACGGGTATGGTGACAATGAATCAGTCTTTGAAGCGATTTGTAGAAAACGGAGTGATTGATGGCGAGACAGCGATGAGTTACTCACCAAATCAGGAAGAATTAGCAAAGCAGCTTGGATTGAAGTTTAGATCGCTTTAGTGAAAAGCAAATTATGATATAATAAAGACTAAGAATACTGATAAGAAGTAATTAATATGGCCAATTGGAGATACGAAGCAGTTAATAAAGATGGTCGCCGAGAGGCGGGGACTGTCGATGCTATGAATGCGAAAGAAGTTCGTAGGATTCTTCGTGGGCGAGGCTTACGTCCGAAAACAGTTACTCCTCCTTCAATGCTAGAGTTTGATATCAGTGAATGGATGATTGATAACGGTTTTGCTAAGCCATTTGGCCCAAAAGATCTTTTAACATTTACTAAGCAATTGGCCATTATGGTGAATGCAGGGGTACCTATCATTCAATCCCTTGAAATTTTATACAAGCAGCAAAAGCATCCTGTACTAAGAAAAGCAGTTAAAAAAATTGCCTCTGATGTTGGTGAGGGAAAAACGATCTCTGAAGCAATGAAAGATCAGAAAGGCTTTAGTAAGCTATATTGTAATCTTGTTCGTGCAGGTGAAGCAGGTGGGATTTTAGATGAAATCTTAGAAAAGCTGACGACCCATATGGATAAGCAAGAAAAGATAAAGTCCCAAATTAAATCAGCAATGACCTATCCTGTAATTGTTTGCATTATTGGTGCTGGCGTAGTTTGGGGTTTAATGGTCTTCGTTGTTCCACAATTTGTTGGAATGTTACAAGATACAGGTCAGCAGATTCCTGCTGTAACCCAGTTGGTTATTGATACCTCAGATTTTTTAGGGAAGTATTCAATTTATATGGTTCCAGGCTTTATTCTTTTCGGCTCCATGATGAATGCCTATGTTAAAACCCCTTCAGGGAAGATTGTTTACGATAATATCTTTATGAAGCTTCCCATCTTTGGAGATATTGTAATTAAAGGTAATCTTGCGTCCTTTTGCCGTACCCTTGCTACGATGCTTGGCTCTGGTGTATCTCTTGTAGATGCATTGGATATATGTATCGAAACTATTGATAATGGAGTGATGGCAAAAGATTTAACGGGAGTTAAGAAAAAAGTTGTTGAAGGTAAGACGCTTACAGAGCCACTGGAAAAGATTGAGTACTTTCCTGCAATGGTAACTCAGATGGTTCGTGTAGGTGAGCAAACCGGTCAAGTAGACCAAATGCTTGAAAAAGTTTCCGATGTATTTGAAGAAGAAGTAAATGAGTTGATTGGAACCATGACCAAAATGATAGAGCCTCTAATTATTGTCGTTTTGGGGGGAATAATTGCAACAATTCTTGTGGCCATGTATTTACCAATGTTTATGTCTGCTGGTGGATAATCACAAGTAACCGACTGATAATACAGGTTATTTTCCTAAATAAAATGTAATGTTTTGCCGATAGATTGAAAATAAAAGACTTAGGCTATAATAAGCACAAGCGTATTTAGTATTGGATTAGATAAGTATAGTTACTACTGACTATTAGTAGATCTAAACTTCTCTGTGTCTCCTTATACTAAGTTGCTTCTGTATATAAAGTGCCAGTGAATCACTCGAGAAGCTGGAAAATTAACTTACTTAGTTCTTAATACTAGGTATTAAAAAGGAGTTTCGCATGAAGAATTTTTTAACTCAGTTAAAGAAAAGAGATGAAGGTTTTACACTCGTGGAGCTTATGGTTGTTGTTGCCATTATTGGTATTCTTTCAGCTGTAGCGATTCCAAACTTTAAGCGCTATCAAGCAAAAACAAAAACATCTGAGGCCAAGCTTCAGCTTTCGGCAATTTACTCTGCACTAACATCACTTCAGTCAGACTATGATGCTTTTGCAACTTGCTTAGAAGATGCTGGATATATTGCACCAAGTGGTGGAAACTACTATGCGCTTGGGTTTGGTGCAGAAAATGCAAATGCTAACACAATTGTTACAGATAACGGTGGTACATGTGCGGCAGGACAATTTCAGTTTGGTGCAAATAAAACAGTTGGGGGATATAAAGCGGCTGCAACAGATGTTGCTAATATTTCTTTAACTACACTTACTGTAGCTGAAAATGCTGCTGGTTTCACAGCACCTGCTGTAGATGACAATGGTTCTTACTTTGTTGCAGGAGCAATTGGAGCGATCGACTCAGAAAACAATTCTGCTGCTACAGCTTCACAATGGGTAATTAACGAAAACAAGGCCCTAAAAGAAATTAATAAAGGTTACTAATCATTAGCATTTCTTGCCCTGGTCAGTTGGCCGGGGCTTTTTTTGCTCTAAATGGCTTCCATTGACGCTTGGCCCTGTAAAATCCTTCATTATCCTTAAGATACAAATCTCCGTAAAAGTCTCTTTTTATACAATTATATTTTTGAATTCTACTGTTTAAGCAATTCAGATCAATTTCAGCTTTTAGAGCATAAATCTTTTGTGCATAAGACTTCTTAAGTGCAGTCTTATTTGGAGTTGATTTATAAAGATCGAGCAATAAAGCTAAGGCACTTTTTAAATCTCCTCGGGTGGATTGAAGTCTAGCATATAGAGAAGGGAGGAAGCTCGGAGCTTTTGGGTGATCATAAATTCTACTGAGGTGCTCAAGGCTTTTATCTATATTATTAAGTTCGTAGAAGTAGTGAAAAGATGCATTGAGGTTTAAGTAAAAATCTTTTGGAAAGTACCTAAGTCCTCTTTCGTAAATAAACTGTGCTCCTTTTTCGTCGTCCTTAATGATGCTCAAATAGATGCCACCATAGAGATATACCTCTTGGAAGTAAGGATCTAAGTCGGTAATTGTTTTGAATCTTAAAAACATCCAATTTTGAAGATCATCACTGTTGTAGTGATCAAGGTCGGAATTAAGTAGAGTTTCAATCCATAGGCTACTTGCGATCATTCTTTTTTGACCTAGGGAGGTAACTTTAATGATATCTGAATCTAGGTTAATCGCATGTGTCTGTTGATTTAAAATGATCTTTTTCTTTAGAGTAATAGAGTAGAGGTTTCCGGCAATAAAAAAACAAAGAACAACAAACGAAAAGGTAATTGCTGTACTGTGGGATAGAGATAATTGTTTAGCTTTTATAATCGTCATTAATATACAATTGTTCAATGTTGGGTATACTTAAGAATAATAATAACCCAAGTTTGAAGATTTAATAATGATAGAGTTTATAAACGTTACGAAAGGGTTTAAGGAAGACTTTTGGAAAGTGAAGAAAGTCGTACTAAATGACTTGAGTTTTAAAGTAAATGAAGGAAGTATTTGTGGCTTCTTAGGAGCTAATGGTGCAGGGAAAACAACATCTATAAAATCAATGCTCGGCTTTATTTCAATTGATTCAGGACAAATTAAATTTGCAGATAAAATGGGTAGTACCTTTGATAAAGTAAAGTCCCAAATAGGATACTTTCCAGAGCATCCATACTTTTATCCTTTTATGACAGGGTTGGAGTTCTGTAGTTACTTAGGAAAGTTGCAAGGGGTTTCTAACTTACAAGTTAAGGAAAATATTCATAATTGGTCAAAAAAGCTAAAAATAGACTTTGCCCTCGATAAAAAAATAAGAAACTACTCAAAAGGAATGTTACAGCGCCTAGGATTTGTGTCGGCGCTTATCCATAATCCAAAGTTAATTATTTTAGATGAGCCTCTTTCTGGGCTTGATCCGCTAGGCAGGAAAGATTTTAAAGAAATTATGCTCGAATTAAATAAGATGGGTGTGACGGTCTTCTTTAGTAGCCATATTGTTTCAGACGTTGAAGAGGTTTGTGATAGTTTGGTTGTCATAAAAGACGGACAAAAGCACTATGAAGGCAAAACCCAAGACCTTTTAAACGAGTCTCTTGGACAAGAGTATGAAGTTTCATTTAAAACAAATCTAAAAATAGGTGATTTAATAAGTGAGTTCCCAACAATGGTTTTGAGTAACCAGATCGATGATTACTGTCGCTGTAAGCTTGATTTTACAGAGAAGGATTTATTCTTGAGCAGGGCCATGGAAATGAATATAGTTGTCGAAGAGTTGGTTAGAAGTAGGCCAACACTAGAAAGTATAATTTATAATACAAGTAGGAATGAAGAATGAGACTTATTGGTCTAATAGCTTCTCAAACATTTAAAGAAATCTATAGAAGCAAAATATTGCTGAATATTGTGATTCTAGGGGCAGTGATTGCATTAGCAATTTTTGTTTCATCAGAAATGACTTATGGTGCGGCCTCTAGAGTTGGACTTGATATTGGACTTGGCATTTTATCAATTTCATCTGTTGCAATTGCCATTTTTATGGGAGCAACATTAGTTGATAAAGAAATAAAAACAAGAACTCTCTATATGGTTATATCTCGACCTGTATCAAGAAGTAGCTTTTATCTTGGTAAAATGTTGGGGTTATCAGGAATCCTTTTTATAAATATTCTACTGTTATTTAGTTTTGTTTTAAGTTTATACTTTTTGGTAGGTGGTCATTATCATTATCTAATACCTTGGTCTGCATTTTTTATTTTTATTGAGGCCTTGGTTGTTATGTTCTCAGTTGTTTTCTTTTCGCTGATAGCGAATACAATTCTTACCGTTATGTTCAGCATAACTCTTTATGTAGCAGGGCACGCTGTTGAATCTGTAAAAGAAACGGCATTATTTGAAGCACAAGAAGCACTTGGCTTATTCATTAATTTCTATTCTAAATATATGCCAAACTTTTCGAAGTTTAATATAAAAAACTATGTACTCTATGATGGTAAGCTTTCTGATACCTATTTAATCTCTAGCTTTGGCTATGGGTTATTATGGATAATTGTATTTGCTTTTCTCTCTAAATACATAATTGATCAAAAGGACTTCTCTTAATGTCTTGGATTAAGATTTTATCAGCAATATTTGGAAGCATGATTGGAAGCTTTTTAAATGCTCTAATTTATCGTATACCTATACGTAAGTCGATTGCTGATGGCAGAAGCAAATGTCCTGGCTGTGACAAAATAATTGCTTGGTATGAGAACTTACCCATTGTTTCTTATTTAGTTTTAAGAGGTAAATGTTCGAAGTGTGGCTGGAGGATTCCAGTTAGATATTTACTAGTTGAAGCTGCTTTAGCGCTTTTTGCCTTTATGGCAACGCCACGGTC
>JBLWXW010000052.1:0-9342 GCA_048267265.1 Bacteriovoracaceae bacterium | reverse complement strand
CTCGGCCATCTCAAGTATTAATACGAATCTTTCGGCAAAGGTGGATAATACGATCACCGTTAGCGCGGGAGCTGGACTGACTGGTGGTGGTGATTTAAGTGCCAATCGAAACTTTGATATTAATGCAGATAGAACTACGATTGAGGTCGCGACAGACACACTTAAAGTCGTTGATGGAGGAATTGATACCACCCAACTTGCTGATGGTGCGGTCACTAGTGCGAAGATTGATACTGTGGCAGATTCAAAAATCACCACGAATTGTACAAATGGACAAGTTCTTTCGGCCAATGGAGGATTTTATAGTTGTGCTGATGCAACTACAGTTGGTAATTGGGTTCTTGATACCACAAACCTTTACTACACTGGAGGTAATGTAGGAATTGGAACAAATTCTCCAAGTGCAAAGCTTCACGTCATGATTGATGAGCCAAGTGGAACTCCTTTTTATGGAAATATTTTTGGATTAGTAAAAACGGATCCAACAAGTTCAATGACTGGTTTGATTTCTTATAGTGATCCTATTTTAACTGCAGACTCTAGTCATGACATTAATGGACTGACGGGCACAACAAGGTTTCGTGCTGGAGGAAATAACTATGCAGGAACGGCCTCTGGAATAAAGGGAACGATCTCTACAACTTCGACTTCTGATACCGGAACTCTTGATACAGCAATTGGTGTTGTTGGATCTATTCAAAATAATTCGGCGATGACAATGACATGGGCAAGAGGTGTTCAAGGGCATGTTCAAAATATACAGGCCAGCGGGGAAGTTACTAATGCAGCTGCTTTATACGCAACAAATGCCTATAAAGCTGGGGGAACGATCACTAATAATTATGGTCTCTATATTCAAAATCAAGCTTCAGGAACAAATAATTGGTCTATATATACGGATGGAATATCTCCTAGTTATTTTGGAGGTAATGTTGGGATTGGAACCTCATCTCCAGGGAGTGAACTTGAGGTGAATGGTACGGTTAGTGCTACGGCCTTAGAGGGAGATGGATCAGCTCTTACCAATGTGGCAGCGGCTACGGCAGATCAAGTAACGGCAGCTTCGGGAACGGTCACAGCACCTTCCATTTCTTTTAGTGGTGATACGAATACAGGTTTTTATTCAGAAAGTGCTGATACGATCGAGATTACCGTTGGTGGTACTAATATTTTTGATATGAGTTCAAGCGGAATGGTTTCCCAAGCAACTGGAGGGGGAGCGATGAGTTCTGCCAATGGAAGTGCAGCGGCTCCGACATTTAGTTTTGCTGGAGATGAGGATACGGGTTGGTTTAGGCCTGCTGCCAATAATTTGGCCGCAACAACAGGTGGGGTTGAGCGCTTGCGTTTAACTTCTACTGGAGACTTTGGTATTGGAAGCACTTCTCCGGCGACAAAATTAGAACTAAAAGGAAACTTAGATGCCATCATTACCCAATACCAAGAAGGTGCAATGGCCGATGCAAATGATTATGATGTTGGAGGTATTCTCTATGTTGATAGCAACCTTAGAGACTCTGTGACTTCCAGTCCGGCCGCTTATATGAAAGTGGTAAGTGTTAATACAAATCCATCCTTTCCAGTGACAATTCGAGGTACGCAATTACACTTTGGTACGGCCAATGGTAATGATGGACAAGGAACTACGGCAGACAACAAAATGGTGATCGATAGCTATGGCCAAATAGGAGTTGGAGTTGATGCTCCTTTAAGTCAGTTTCATGTCCAAGGTTCTGATGCCATATTAAGGCTTGATGATAGTACCGATACAGATAGCTATACTCTATTAGATGATGCAAATGCCGGGCAAATGAGATTTGATAAGTTCACCTCTGTAGGCCATGTTCTTATGGATTTAAACCCTAAGCCTGTAGATGGTACAAGTAACTCTACGATTAGATTCTTTAGAGAAACGGATACTACAGGAGTAAAGTCAGTACAGCTCCATAAAGGTAATGATACAACTGTCGTAGATGTGAATATCGGTGTCGATGGAACAGACTCATGGTTTAGTGGTGGTGGAAATTATGGTTTTGGAACAAAGAGTCCAGTAGATCTTCTTCATCTCGATGGGGCCATTCGTATTGATAATAATAATGTCGATCACTTCGCTAATGCCTCTGGAGAAGATTTTAGAATCTTTCTTCAGGACGATATGAATAATGGAAACTCTTATGGCACAGGTCAAAATAGTGCGATTGTTTTTGAAAATCAAGATTCAAATAATCCTGACCCTGATGATGGGATTCATTTTATTAACACGGGTTCTGATAATATCCCTGAAATTGCTATGACGATAGCAGGTTCTGGAAATATTGGAATAGGAACAATCGCTCCTGAAAATATTCTTCAGGTTGTACCGTCTGTTTCTAAAACCTTCTTTGATACGCCTGGAGTTGGCTTTAGTATGGGCTCTGCAGATGATTATCAACTGCAATTCAATACTCCAGTAGGAGGTCAGCCACATATCGACATGGCAAATAGTCCCGGTGAGGACTATGATGCCCGTTTAATTATTCCTTCAGATGGAGTCTTAGGTATTCATGCAACAAATGTAGGGATTGGAACTAATAACCCTAGTGCCAAGCTAGAGGTTAATGGCTCTATGATGGTCTATGGGGGATCAAATTTTATATTACGTGACGACGCCAATGATCCGGGAGACGTTATTTTTGAAATTAGTGACGGTACTCAAGTGGGTAGAGTTTGGGCGACGGGATCTGGAACACCGGGACTTAACTTGGCCGCAAATGGAACCGGTGCTCAAATGTATATTGCTAATGGTGGAAATGTAGGGATTGGAACTAGTGGTCCAAGTTATAAGCTTCATGTGAATGGAGCGGCCGCGGGGACTTCTTGGACGAATACTTCTGATAGACGTCTTAAAAAAGATATTTATCCGGTAGATAACGCTGTGGAGAAGACACTCGCTCTTGAAGGAGTAACTTTTAAATGGAGGGAAGAAGAATATCCAGAAAGGGGACTTGATGATCGAACTCACTATGGTTTTATTGCTCAAGATGTAGAGAGAGTTGCACCAGAGCTTGTGAATACAGATCATGAGGGCTTTAAGTCTGTTGAATATGCAAATATCACAAGTATCTTAGTAGAAGCTTTCAAAGAATCTCATGAGGAAATGAAAAGCAATCTGGAAATGCAAAGAATAATACAAGGTCATGTGAATTCAAATACAAGAGAAATTGCTTCCTTAAAAGAAGAGCTAGAAAAAGTAAAGGCCGAGAATGAAGAGCTAAGAGCTCGTCTCTTGAAAATCGAAAAGGCACTAGGGCTCTAAGGCCCTAGTGAAATTAGTAACGGTCTGTGGCGTCTACGAGAATTTTGGTAATACCTTCCTCTGATAGAGAGTGGCCAGCATCGGCAACTAAGTGAAACTCAGCTTCAGGCCATGCCTTATGAAGGTCCCATGCACTCGTGGCCGGGCAAACTACATCATAGCGGCCTTGAACGATAATTGCTGGAATATTTCTAATCTTGCTCACATTCTTTAAGAGGAAATCATCACACTCAAAGAAGCCTTTGTTGGTGAAATAGTGGCATTCGATTCTTGCAAAGGCCTCTGCAAAATGATCATCACCAAAGTGATCCATCATGTTCTCATCTTGAATGAGTTTTGAAGTGGAGCCTTCCCAAACGGACCAAGCACGAGCAGCTTCTGATCGCACCTTTGGATCTTCATCTGTAAGCCTTTTGTAAAAAGCTTCGACTAGATTTCCACGCTCTTTTTCCGGAATAGGAGCAAGATAATGCTCCCAAGCATCTGGATAAATATAGCTAGCGCCATCTTGATAGAACCAATTAATTTCCTTCTCTCGTAGCATAAAGATTCCTCTAAGAAAGAGAGAATCAACTTTTTCGGGATGAGTGATGGCGTAGGCCAAGGATAGGGTTGAGCCCCAAGAGCCACCAAAGACGGCCCATTTATCAATACCAAGATGGTTTCTTAGTTTTTCAATATCTTCAACAAGATCCCAAGTTGTATTTTCCTTGAGTTCGGCAAAGGGAGTGCTGCGTCCGCATCCTCTTTGGTCAAAGAGGATGATGCGCCACTTTTTGGGATCAAAGTAGCGACGGTAGCTGGCCTGACAACCACCTCCTGGACCACCGTGTAAGAAAACGACGGGTCTACCTTCAGGATTTCCTGCTTCTTCAAAGTACAAGGTGTGGATATCACTTACCGAAAGCATATCGGTGTGGTAGGGTTCTATTTCGGGATAGAGATGACTCATAGGGTAAACCTTTGTTGAAATTCCATCTGATATTACGGCCAAAACCCTTGGAGATATAGGCATGGAGCAAAATGAAAATTTTGAAATTGGTCTGCTTCTGACTGCACATGGGGAAGACAGTGGTGGCCGCCATGAACTGCACTACTTTGGTCGCTCTTTAAAAGGTCCTTTTGAGCTGATTTTTGACCGTGAAAAACCAACCCTCTTTATTGAAAGAAATGCAAATCCTCCTAACTTAGGGATTAAGTTCCAGCGCAAGAGCGTTGGGCTCAAATCCTTTGCAGGAATTGATGTGGATGCTTGCTACTTTGATCGCCAAGCTGATCTCTATAAGTTTAAAGATGATTGTGGAGTGCGTACATATGAAGCAGATGTGAGAACTACAGAGCGTTTTCTTATGGAAAGATTCATAAAGGGAATGATTGAGTTCACTGGTGACTTCACAACAGAAAATGGAGTACGTGTTTTTCGTAATCCGCAAATTAGAAAATCAGAGCGCCAAATCGATATACCTCTTTCTATGCTCTCTTTTGATATTGAAACCTCAATGGGAACAGATTTATTCTCCATTGGGATTCATTATAAATCTGCTGCTCGCGAGGTCCGCCATGTCTATATGGTAGGAGCTTCTCAAGGAGAAATGGTAGATACACAGGGAGAGCTTTTTTATTTTCCTGACGAGCGCTCATGCTACTTGCAATTTGAAAGGGATGTTCAGGATCTTGATCCCGATCTCTTGTTAGGTTGGCATGTGGTGGGCTTTGATATGGCCTTTCTGGATCGTAAGTGTCAGTCGTGGGGAAGTTCTTTAAATCTTGGCCGTCGAGGAAGTAAAGTTTCAATAAGTGAGAGAATGGGGGGGCAACAATTTGCCCGTATTAAAGGTCGAGTGGTTATTGATGGACCGAATGCTATGAAAGCGGCATTTTACCAATTTGATAGTTGGAAGCTTGATAATGTGGCCCATGAACTTTTGGGAACGAATAAAGATATACAATCAACAGGTCTTGAAAAAGTAAAAGAGATTGAAAACCGCTTTCATAATGATAAGCCTGCTCTTGCAAAATATAATTTAATGGATTGTATTTTAGTAATCGATATTATCGAAAAAACGGGGCTAGTGAAATTGATGAAGACTCGTGTTCTTCTCTCTGGTCTACTCATGGATAGGCAAGGGGTTTCCACAGCGGCCTTTGATTTCTTCATGCTTCCACTTATTCACCGCAAAGGCTTAGTCGCACCCAATGTCCTCGATATTGTACGTGGACTTCAGGCCACTGGTGGACATGTGGTTCAACCAGAAAGTGGATTAAAAGAGCATGTGCTTGTTTTTGACTTTAAAAGCCTATACCCAAGTATCATGATGACCTTCTTTATTGATCCTTATAGCCGCTTGAAAAGTGATATTGATTCTGTGAAGACTCCTGCTGGAATTAGCTTTTCTCGTAGCGAAAATTTATTGCCAAGTTTTATCTCTGTGCTAATGCAAAACCGACAAAAGGCCAAGCAATTAGGTGACCCCTATCTTTCTCAGGCTATTAAGATTTTGATGAATTCATTTTACGGCGTAATGGGCTCTCCAGGAAGTCGCTTCTATCATGCCGACCTTCCAACAGCGATTACTGAAACAGGGCAATGGATTCTTAGGGATACGATAGAGTATTTTGAAAATGATGGTTATGAAGTTGTCTATGGTGATACGGATTCTATATTTGTAAAAATTCCAACAGGTGAGCGCTTCAATGAAAAAGGAAAGGCCATGGCCCGTAAGGCCAATGAGCATATAGAAAAAGTTTTGCGCAAACACTTTAAAGTGGAAAGTAAGTTAGAAATTGAATTTGAAAAGTACTACCGTAAAATCTTCTTCCCCGAACTGCGTACAGGAGAAGGAGGGGCAAAAAAGAAGTATGCTGGAGTTGCCATTTCACCTGATGGTGAAGAAAATCTCAGTTTCTCTGGAATGGAATTTGTTCGCTCTGATTGGACAAAAATGGCCAAGGAATTTCAGTATGGAATCTTTGAGCAGTTCTTCAATGGCGAAGATGTCACTGATATTATCAAATCTACAGTGGATGATCTTAAAGATGGAAAGTTTGACGATAAACTTGTCTATAAGAAGCGGCTCAGTAAGAAAGTTGAAGAATATACAAAAGCACTTCCTCCCCATGTGAAGGCCGCGAAGCTTGCTCTAGAAGCTGGACACCAAGTCGATAGAGATATCTTCTATGTCTATACTCGTCGAGGGCCTATGCCTATTGAATTAGAGCATGATGATCTCGATTATCAACACTATATAGACAAACAGATTCGACCTATTGCGGAGGTAGTTTTGAGACCTATGAATTTAGGTTTCGACGATATTATCTCTGGAAACCAACTCGATTTTTTCCTTTAGCCTTTATTGCAGAGAATGCTAGAATATAACTTTAGCGCTTTACACTGTGGTGACAAAGTTTACGAGCTTCTCATTTAGCTCGAATCTTTTTCGCTATGGGAGCATAAAGGATAAAAAGTGGAGCTTGATAAGCACTCAAGGAAAGAATTCTTTGTTATCGGATTAATTTTATTAGGAGTAGTTTACTTCTATCGTACAGGTCTCTTCTTTTCGAATTTTAATTTAGATGAAGTCATTCTGACTTTGAGCTCCCATAATATTATGGTGCAAGACTATGCAAGAATGGCACCTGTGTCTAAAGCAAATGGCTTCTTTGATGTATGGGCTGCAAACCGAGATTATGGTAGTATCGACCCTGGCTTTTTCACTCTTATTTTACACTACTGGTCTCTCATTTCTTCAAAACCTATATGGCTGAGATTTCTGCCCTTTTCATTCTTTCTAGGCTCACTCTTTCTACTCATTAATTTATCAAAACCGAAGGGGGGAAAACTATACTACGGTCTCTTTCCACTCTTTCTGATTTTCAGTGACCAGCTTATTATGGACCATGCCTATACGGTTAGGCCCTATGCCATGGAGATGATGGGAACCTTCTTTCTCTTTAGTTTCCTCTTTGGTTTTAAGGGGAAGTTTAATAGAGAGGGAATTCTCTATGTGGTGGTTTTAAGTTTCTTTCTAGGGAGTCGCTATTATTTTTGGGTTAATGCGACTTGTGCAGTGATGAGCTTCCTATTCGGGGAGTGGATGATGAGGAAAGTAGATCTAAAAAGCATTATAAAGCTCTTTTCTATTCCTGCTGCTATTGGTGCAATTCTCTTTATTTTTACTTACCTCTATCAAGTAAAGAGTCTTGATCTTACTTATATGGATGTTAATTATGATCCGGCCAATCCTTGGTTTATTGAAGTGATCAAAGATATTAATTTTCGCTTTCTACTAAGTTATCCTCTTTATATTTTGGTTTTTAGGCGTTCAAGATTAAGCGAACGTGAGGTAAAGGTAATCTCTTTTATTTTAACTTCATTTGTTGGCTATATTATTATGTCCTTTTTTAAAATCTCACCTTTTAGAGTGGGTCAACGATTTACGATAGGTTATCACGTTATTGCACTGGTTTCTTGCTCGCTCTTTCTAAAAGAGATTTTCCTCGTTATTTGGAATAACGATAGGAGAATATCCTTACTTGTCAGTTTCTTGGCCTTTTCCTTTTGTTTCAATACTTACTTTCTCTTCGTTCAACAGTCAGACTTGATTCCTATTGTTAGAGAGTTAGAAGGTAAGAAAGATAAGCTTGTTTACTGTGATGTGATCAGTTGTAGTATGATTCGCTTTGTTAGAGAGTTCACAAATTATGAAGTGGATTGGAATGAGATGCCTCAGTTTAAATTTGTACCTTTTGAGGATCGAGAGGCCATAAATGAGGATAAATTTGATTATCTATTGGTGATTGCACCGGTGGGCAAACTAGGAAAGATGAGTGAGTATCTTGAAGGTAAGAATGAATGGAATATGCTTATAGGGAAGTACTATCAACGCTTATATAAGAAAAATTAAAAATTACTTTACTAAAGGTCACTATAAGTCGACTTTTCATCTCTACCGAGATGCCCTGACTCTATTTAATAGAAAAAAGGTAACCCTCCTGGCGGCCTCGGCAAGCTTTTATATTATTCTCACTATTGTACCTTTCTTTTTACTACTTATTAGAACCGCGGGCTCAATGATTGGAGATCTCAATGAGATAAATGAGATCATTTTTAAGTTAGGCGATGGAGTTTTTCCCAACCTTGGTCCTGAAGTTCTTATAAAGGCCCGAGATATTGTGAAGAGTACGTTCATGGCGAAGAAAGAGTTTACAGTGATTAACTTTACGATTTTAACGATCTCTTCTTTATCATTCTTCAATACGATATGGTCAGGGATTTATCTCATCTCCGATGATCGATCCTTTCTTAAGTGGTGGAAGCATCTAAAGGGACTGGCCGTGATAGCCTTAACGGTCGTGGTTCTCGTTATTGCTTTTGCTTTTCACCCTGTACTTCTGCTCTTAATCAAATCTTTAAAATATAATATGGCGGTAGATATTATTTATACTGAGGTGGATGCCTTAAGAAGCTTTATTGATTATCTTAGATCCATTGATATTGAGAAATCGATTCTCTTTAGAGAAAACCTCTTCCATTTCTTTATTTTCATTACTTATTTTACTTTTATTTATCGCTGGTTCTTTAATTGGAAGATAAGCTTAAGGGACTCACTACTGAGTAGTACAACCTTTGTCGCTCTTTTATTGTTAGGAAAGAATCTTTTTTGGATCTACTTCTTCTATGTGCGTGAAACCCTCATGTCGAGTTATGGGGATTACTATACTTTCATTGTGGCGATAATTTGGATTTATTTAGTCATGTGCTTATTCTTTTTTGGAGTGGCGCTATGTGTGGTATTAAGGGATCGCACTCCACACCCACTATTAACCGATAAACGATAAAAAACTCTTCCCCTTGAATTCCTAAGCGCTAAGGGTATATAATATTGTCATGATTAGAAGCTTAATAAACCTATATGTTCTCGTTCTCATTATTGATGTGATTCTTAGCTATCTTCCTCAGTTTAGACATCAACCATGGGCTCAATTTATTAAGAAGGCCTCCGATTTTACTTGTCGTCCGATTCGCCAAATAATGCCACCTGATCTTC
>JBLWXW010000051.1:0-9746 GCA_048267265.1 Bacteriovoracaceae bacterium | reverse complement strand
GTGTAGAACAAGATTTTTCCTGTCACTACGGCACCGAGATAATAAAATTCATCAAAATAGATAAAGCAAAAATCCTTTCAGGAAGTTATTTTACCAATAGACTTCCATTTCAGACTAAAGGCGAGTTTAAAAATTTAAAATGGATAAGCAAAAACACCAATCACGAATTTTAAAAATTAGAAATTATGGCTGTATTAAACAAGGAGTACAATCAATTTGACAAAGAAATCAAGTTGACCGATCATCGGAAATCGCAATTAAAGAAGAGTAGAATTAAGCTTAAGAAAAGGATTCAGGAATGGTTTAGGGAAAATAAACCAGATGAAATACAGCCCAAGTTTCATCCTCAAGGTTCTTCGGAAATGGGAACTACAGTAAATCCATTAGTCAAAAAGGATAAGGCTGGGAATGAACTACTGGAATATGATACGGACTATGGAATTTATTTTATTAAGGAAAAAAGCGAGGACAAAAAGCGTAGTATTGATACTTGGCACGACTGGGTTTATGATTCGGTTGACGGATATACAAACCAAGATCCTATTCGGAAAACTACGTGCATCAGAGTAATTTTTGCGGATGGCCATCATATTGATCTCCCTATTTACTTTAAGGAGAACGACTGTATCGAGCTGGCACATAAATCTAAAGGATGGATAGAGAGTGATCCTAAAGGTTTTTACGAATGGTTCAATGATGAAAAGAAGAATAAGTATCGATTGGAAGCTATTGTGCGATGTTTAAAGGCTTGGAGGAATTTTCAAGAATCGAAAAATTTAAATTTAAAATTGCCTAGCGGTTTTGAAATGACCATTTTGGCTACTGAAAACTATGTAGATGCCGATAATCTGGATGAGGCATTTAAGAAAACAGTTAGCAGTATCAATGACGAACTTAACAAACCCAACGGCTTTAAATGTATTCGTCCGACAACGCCGAAAGGAGAAGACGTGTTTGAAAGTTATAGCACCACGCAAAGAGATAATTTATTGGACAAACTAGAAAATTTGGTGGAAGACTGTGATAAGGCTTCAAAAGAGAAAAATTATAAAAAAGCTTCGGAAATTTTAAGGGACAATCAATTCGGCAATCGATTTCCTTTGGGAGAGGACAAGGATGAAGAATCGAGGTCAAATAGGTTGGCATCGTCCATAGCTGGTGCAATAATTCCACCCAAACCCTATGGAAAGGGAAATTAGGGAAGTACTCCAAAAATATCCAGATTTGGTTTATAAGGCAAGGAATCATTCCTTAAAAGGCACCATACTGTTAGCTTGTCAAGATAGTTATGAGGTCTTGATAGATTTGAAACCTTATCCACGGTTTTTCCCGGAAGTTTTTGAAGTTGGAGGTCGAATTCCCAAAAAAGCCCATCGTCACATTTATGGAGATACCGGCTCTTGTTGTTTTACCACAAGAGCCCAATCCCAGGTTTTGCTCAAAACCAAAATCAAAACACTTTTACAATTCCTTGATGAAATTGTAGTGCGGTATTTTGAAAACAATTCTTATTATGAAATTAACGGTAGATATTATGGAGAGGAATACAGCCATAACCTTAATGGAGTTTTGGAGGGGTATCAGGACATCTTGGGGATGAAAGAACCACAACTTATTTTTAAAATAATGGAGCAGCGCATCAAAAATCAGAAGCTAAGACCAAATGATATATGTTATTGTGGGTCAGGCAGAAAAATTAAGAGATGTCACGAAGAAAGCTATCGGGACTTTAGACGGATAGAGCGGAAAGTAGTTATGTGGGATTATAAGCATTTGACAACACTTAAATTTCCTTTTCCGTAGTTACGAGAAGTTATATTTAATTGCAAAACAAATCAAAAACAGCTACCTTTCCGATTCCACTATTTAAAACAAATGACCACCTTCCAAGACCTCAAGGACCTCGTGCTCACACTCAACCGGGAGTCGAAACTGCTTTCGGAAATGTTCAGCAAGCGCAAGGCCATTGATTATAAATACAATGATGCGCTGGAGCTGGTGGACTATGATGAAAACCGGATACAATTCCTCATTGAAAGGGAAGTCATCCGGGAAAATGGCAATCTCCTGGAGCTGAACGATTTGTTCCTGGAGTTTTTTGAACAGGTGTTGGGGGTCAATGAGGAACTCAACCTTTCTTATATCGATGAGAATATTAGGAACATCAAGGAGAATATGGATTATTTTCTCCAAGAACCTAATGAGGTTAGAAGGTATGGATATTTGAGGATTATTAAGAAAACCTTTTATAAAATTGGTTTAGTAACAATAAAAAGTGTAGTGGATTTAAGACGAAATATTGAAAACACTTTTAAAAACGAGCCTACCTATAAAATCAAACAACTCAAGCTGGAACATCTGGATGAAAAAAGATTGGTCATAAAAAACCTGATCCATCAAACATTTACCTTGGTCAATGATCAAGAAATGACCTTCTTTAACCGCGCCCGTGATCACGAGCTCAGGCGAATCATTGTGGATTTAAAACATCAACTCGGGGAATGTTCGCACAACCTGATCGACATTGAAAAACAGATCATTGACTACCTCAACCAAATCAAGATCCACGGGAAGTTTTTAGAGAAACTGCGCAAGTTGAAATATTTAAAAGACCACTTTGTCATTGAGGCACAAACCAATATCCGGCAGGTACTTTCCCATAAGAATCAAGTGATTTTTGAGCCCCGAATTTCCGAACCTTTAAAGCTGTCTTTAGATTATTTGCGAACGGATGAGCGGGCCTTTGAAGCCATAAAACGCATCGCAAACAATCACAGAAACCGGATGACGGTCAAAGTCGAGTTGGCTGATAGCATTTCCACAGAATATCTGGATAATGTGGTGGAAGAGGAAGTGATGATCAACCTTGAGGAGGTCAAAAACCAATTCGTGGCTACCGGCGGCGACCTGTTTAATTTTATTATGAATTACGATTTTTTAAGAGCAGTGGATAACCACGAGCGGGTGACCATTTTTTGCCAAATAATTTCTCTGTTTGAGCAGGAATTGGTCATCCAAAATGAATTTGAGATAGCCAATGACATTGAATACGCCGTGGTGCTCCCAAAATAAAAACTATGGTAACTAAATTTACTTCCGATATATTTGACTTGCTCCGAAGAGGGCAATTCATCAGTTCCAATAGCCCGAACGAGAATATTCAGCGACTTTACAAAGTGCTTGAGGATCCAGATACTTTTGAGGATTTATGCGAGTACTTTGATCAGATTAATTATGTGCTGGAGCAGGGCAATGAGTATTTTTACTTTAGCCGAAAGGAAAAGAACGTCGATTTGGACCGCAAGTTGGACACGGCATTTGGCTGGATCGACTTGCTCGATTTCTTCAAAACCTATGATTCTTCCTTCGATGTGGGTTTCCGTTTTTCACCATCCGACATTGTTAACGGATTAAAAAACAATGCCGACCTTAAAATGAAGTTGGAAGGTTTTAAAAAAATCGGTGCCGACAAGAAAAATTATGCGGAGCGCGTGAAGAAAATCATCGAGAAATTGGAAAAGGAAAATTTTATTGCTTTGGAAAATGAGATTTCCGAAGAATATAAAGTACTCACCTCCTTTAATTATCTCAAAGACCTCATCGCCATCATCACCATTCCAGAAGACATAGACAATGAGATACCTGAATAAAATCGTATTTATAAACAGTGCCAACATTCCCTATTCTGAAATAGAGATTGACGGCAATGTCCATTTGATTGGCGACCAGGGCTCCGGTAAAAGCACCTTGTTAAGGGCCATTCTGTTTTTTTACAATGCCAATAAGGTCAAGTTGGGCATTCCGAGGGAAAAGCGGGGTTTTGACGATTACTATTTTTCTCACGCAAATTCCTATATCATTTATGAGGTGATAAAAGAGAATGTTCCTTTCTGTGTCCTCGCTTATAAGGTGAACGGCAAGGTGGCGTTTCGATTTTTCGATTCGGCTTATAAACGGGAGCTTTTTATTGATGACCACAACCGCGCTTTTGAAAGTTGGGACCATATCCGCAATGCCTTTGGAAGGCACATCCACTATTCGCCGGTGATCAGCAGTTACGAGGACTATAGAAAAATCATCTACGGCGATAACAAAGGGATGAAGCCGGAATTCAGGAAATATGCTCTGTTGGAAAGCCAGCAGTTCCAGAACATTCCGCGCACCATCCAAAATGTTTTCCTGAATACCAATCTGGAAGCCAAGTTTATAAAGGATACCATTATCAATTCCCTGGATGAGGATGAGTTTGTCATTGACATTGAAAATTACGCCAAAAACCACCTGCGAGATTTTGAATCGGAGCTCAACGACATCAAAATCTGGTTTAAGGAAAGCAGGAAAGGGTATATCACCATCCGGCATCAAGCAAAAAGGGTTATCGATAAGTACCGTGAATTCAATTTTCTGAACAGGGAAAAAAAGGAGCTGGCGCAGCAGTTGGCGGCACGGCTAGATTTTATTGAGCGGGAAAGGCCAGAATTAAGCTCTGCATATTCCAAAGAAAATGAAGTGCTAAGTGATCTGTGGAACCAGAAAGACAACCTCAAGGACACCCATAAACGGCGGGAGCAAAAATTGGTTTCGGATATCAATTATATTGTAAAGGAATTGGCCAAGGCCAAAAAGAAGCAAGAGGAATATGACACGATAGGCATCTCTGAAATTATTGCAAAAGTTGCGAAAAAAGAGGCGCTGACCGCTGAACAAAAGTCCTTGCTTGACGAAAAAAATCTGCTCACATCACAGTTCGCCGAAATCCATCAGAAGTATCAAGCGCTCATAAGCCAAGCCCGGAACCAACATCAAGAATTTGCCATAGGGCAGCAGGCAAAGATCAACGACATTACAGCCATTTACGCCGAAAAAAGACAAGGGATCATAGATCAATTTCTAACCCTGATTGATCAAATCAAAGAAGACCATTCAGAGGAAGTGCAAGGGGTGGAAATTGTATTGGCATCCATTAATGAAAAGGAAAATAACGCCAAAAACAAAAAAGCAGAATTAAGATATAAAACGTTTTATGCAGAAGAAATCAACGCCTTAAAACTTGCGGTTTCCGAATTGGAAAAGGTCACGACCAAAGCTCAAGTAGAGATCGATCGGGATAAGAATACATTAAGGACCACCAGAAGGGAGTGGGAACTAGAAACAGTAAGGATAGAACGGGAACACAATTCGGCTTTAAATCAGGAAGTGACCAAGCAACAGGAATTTCAACATAAAATTCACGCCATCCAAAACAAGATAGACCAAAGTCAATCGGCGCTTTACGGTTGGCTCAACGACCATTATCCCCATTGGGAAAATACCATCGGGAAAGTCATTGATGAAGAAAGTGTGTTGTTTCAGTCCGATCTGGATCCAAAGTTAATTCAAAAGGAATCAGTTTCGTTCTATGGCGTACAATTAAACCTCAATGCCCTGGCCAATCGGGTAAAAACCGTGCAGGAATATCAAGAGGACATCGGCAATTATGAACAACAGATTGAGTTGATCCAGTCAAAAATTGAAGGACTCAATTGTGATAAGGATGAAAATCTACAAAAATTAAAGAACAGCTTTGGCAAGAAGATCAAACAGTTGAACGATACCAATGCCCAAAATGACTACACCATTTCCCAAAATCAACAAAAATTAAAGAGCGGTGAGATCGAGCTGCGGGAGTGGAAAATCAAGGCGGAGAAAGAAAAAGGAAATCGTTTGGAGGAGTTGGAGAAATTGTTGGAGGATCTGGCCTCACAAAAACAGTTGGAAAACAAAAAACTTGAAAGTATCGAAGGCAACATTAAACGAAAAGTCACCCTAAAAACCAATGAACGAAAGGCCGCCTTAGAGGCCGAAGAAAAGGCGAAGGAGAAGCAAATTCAAGAAATTAAGGTTTCCATCAATCAGCATAAAACAGATGCAGAACAACGTATTGCCGAAATCAAAAAAGATCGAGAGAACGAGCTTGCCAATAAAGGTGCCAACACATCACGTCTGGGTGAAATAGAGAACTCCCTTTCGCGAATTGAAGCTGATTTAAAATTTATCAAGGAATACGAAGTAAAGGTTATTGAATACCACAAAGACAAGCGGGAACTTTTTGACCTTGTGCCACAATGGAAGACGGATAAAACAAGTCTGGAGAAAAAGCAGAATGCCTTGGCCGAAGCGCATAAACTGGAACTGGATAAGGTAGAGCGAAAGATTAAGGATCAAGACCATCAGGTTAAAGCTTTGAAATCCAGATTGGCGGTTATGGAGGAGGATGTGAGCGCTTTTGAAAATTTTAAGAAGTCAGAAATCTATTTGGATTTCCAAGTCGATTTAGTTGAGGAGGAAAATGTAAATAATTCCAAAACCGCAACTACCTTAATCGATGAGCTTAAAGAGAAACATTACAAAGGCATCGAAGTTTTTAAGGAATTACAGCAGGCCATCGCTCTTTTCGTGGGCAATTTTGCCGAAAAGAATATTTTTATGTTTAAGGTGAAGTTTAACGAGGATGATGAGTACTTGACTTTTGCCGCCGAACTAAAAGAATTTATCGAAGAAGATAAAATAAACGAATACGAAAAGCGGGTCAACGAACGCTTTGCCTACATCATCAGCCAAATTGGACGGGAAACCACCGAACTGAATTCCAAGGAAGCTGAGATTGAAAAGATCATCAAGAAAATCAACGACGATTTCAGGAACAAAAACTTTGTGCAGGCCATTAAGGAAATGGAAATGCGGATGCAGAAAAGTTCCAATGTCCTGGTGCGGATTTTGATCAAGATCAAGGAATTCAATGACGAAAATAGCTTATTGCTGGGTCAGGCCAATCTTTTCACTTCTAGCGACAGCGATTCAAAAAACCAAATGGCCGTTGAGCTGCTCAAACAATTGGTCAAGGAGCTGGAGCGGACCAAAAACAACACCCTGACTCTGTCGGAATCCTTTGATCTTCAATTTAGAATTGTCGAAAACGACAACGATTCCGGGTGGGTTGAAAAACTGGCGAATGTAGGCAGTGAAGGCACAGACGTATTGGTTAAGGCAATGATCAATATTTTGCTCCTGAATGTGTTTAAAGATAGTGCCTCGCGTAAATTCAAGGATTTTAAACTGCACTGTATGATGGACGAGATCGGGAGGCTGCACCCCAATAACGTGAAGGGCATTTTGCGGTTTGCCAATGAGCGCAATATCCTGCTGATCAACGGCTCGCCCACCAGCCAAAATGCCACCGACTATAAATACACTTATAGATTGGCCAAACAACAGTCGACCGCCGATAAGAAAAAATATGTCACCAAGATCAATCGGTTGGTGAAGGTTAACCCCAAAGTTTTAAATTGATGAAATTGTCCTTAAAAATCGCCAGAATATTAATCAGACTGATTGATGGCGAAGTCATTCCATCCAGTGCAGCAAACAATAACCTGATCGATGAATTGGTTGCCGAAAATATAATTTTCAGAAAAGGTCGGCATAGGAGGACTTTGGAATTGATCAATGAGGAGGCCTTACGACTTTTTTTGGATAACCAAATGCAGATTTTCAATCTTGAAGATTATGTAGCCGCTTTGGAAAATGAAGAAGCCTCCCGGGCAGACTTGGTCCACATCACTTCAGATTCCAAAATTTCCAAAGAAAGAGCCTTCCAAGGATTTTTGGTTAATAGCTATGAACCCATAAAGGCAAAATTGAATAGAGAGGACTTTATAGTCCATCCGCCAAAAGGAAGCTTTCAATTTATCTATAATTATAAGAATTTTATCATTCCGCCTCATATAACAATTGTGGGTGTGGAAAACGCAAAGAATTTCAGTTGCATTGAAGAACAGCAGTATTTATTTAAAGAAATTAAGCCGCTTTTCATTTCCCGCTATCCCCAAAACCAGAATAAGGATTTTATTAAATGGATGAAATCCCTTCCAAACCACTACCTGCACTTCGGCGATTTCGATTTTGCCGGCATAGGAATTTATTTGAATGAATACAAAAAACATCTTGGGGAGAAGGCTGCTTTTTTAATTCCTCCCACCATCGAAAAAGATCTGGAGGAAAGAGGAAATAGACGGCGATATGACCTCCAGAAACTGAACTTCAATTTAAATGAAATCAAGGAACCAGAACTTTCCCATTTGATTGAATTGATTCGAAATACCCGAAAGGGATTGGATCAAGAGTATTATATAAACTTGAAACTATAGATTAGGTTTGAATGATAATGCGTTTTCACATAAAAATCTATGATTAGGATGCGAATAATTTTTGTAAAGTAAAACCACTAAAACATACGCAATAAAAAAACTCTGGCTCTCTGATGTGTTAAAATAAGCGGACAGGACACCCAATTCTGGTTTCAGGTTTTCAAAAATCGATGGCTCAAGGCCACAATCCTTTGTCTGTTCGTAAATCTTGCTCATGCTTTCCAGTAGCTGGTCTTTTGTAATGCGTGCCATTTGGTATATATTTATGACAAAAATAGGATGGGCCTAAGCCAATACCTGGCGTAGCTATTAGCCTTTCCAAATAAAATAAAATAGCCCATAGTGGAACTTTTAACTACCTATATTGATATTTTAAAAACCAAGGCGACCCAAACGAAGCCTACAAATGGGATGCCATTAACCATTTTCAGGAACATTGGAATATCCAAAACCCAGATTTTGCTGCTATGTTTCTGGAGGCATTTAAGAAAAAGAACAGTTTGATGTACCAAAACTCATGGGGATTTATCAAAAAGGCCGTGAACCATTTCCCCGAAGAAGTCCGTCAGATGTTTCAGGAGTTATACAATGAAACAATACCCCTAACGGATCGCATTGAAACTTTTCAACGAAAGGCCGAAGCCCTGGTGCCACGAGTAAAAGAGGCCACCGCCAAAAAAAGCTCAATGCCCAACAGGACGAACGTACTCTTTCAGTTTACTTGGCTTTTCGTTTTCCAGAGAAATATTTTCTGTACAAAAGTTCCTTCTACGACAGCCTGTGTAAGGTCTTAAATGTTCCCACAGAACAAACAGGTCAGCGCTACATCCACTATATGACCTTGGCGGAAGGGGTGAAAAGGAAATATATAGCAGGTAACGACGCACTACAGAAAACCCATCAGAACATCTATCCTAAAACTACTTGGAACGATGATAATCTTATCATCCAAAATTTTCTTTATAATATGTTGGAAAAGGACGATTTGGAGACTTCCGATGATGAAAGCGGAGTTGGGGAAATAACGGCGTATTACTGTGTAGGGTTTCACTTTTATAGCAAGGAATATTCCAACCAGTTGGCACGCTTCGTATCTGAAGGCATTTGGGAAAATGGCTATGCCGATAAATTTTTGGACCAGGTAAAAAGCGTTCCGGTTGGTGCCTTATTGACAGCAAAGACTTCTTACATGATGAACGAGGACGACCAAAAAATTTCGGTGCTTGAAATTCATGCCATCGGGAAAGTCCTTAAAAATGAAAACAACGGCCGCCGCCTCATTGTTGATTGGAAAATGGAACCGGAACGTTTATTTTAAAAGGGAAAGGTGCGTATCGATCCACCATAAGCCAAGTGGTTGATCCGAAAAAAATTAAACTTATTTTTCATCATAAAAACAAAACTCCAATTGATATAAAACCAAAACAAACCGCTGCCGTGCACCATCCAGTAAACCAAATCCTCTACGGCCCCCCGGGCACGGGAAAAACTTATAAAACCGTGAGCGCCTCAGTAAAAATTGTTAACCCCGAATTTTATAAGATCCACAAAAAGGACCGG
>JBLWXW010000050.1:0-17253 GCA_048267265.1 Bacteriovoracaceae bacterium | reverse complement strand
CATATATAGATAGAGTACTCAGGAACGTTCTTGTCTATCCCTTTTAAAATGCGATAAAAAATTTGTATTCAAGGAAAAAAGATATGCACGCACAAGTAAGTACAGAATCTATCAGAGAAGCAATTAACAAAGTCACCTCAGTAGTGGATCGTAAGAACACGAGGCCCATACTAGCCTATACACTTGTAGAGGCCTCCAATGGGGAGCTAAGCTTTTCTGCAACAGATTTAGAGGTATCGGCTAAGGTAAAAATAGAAGCGATTACAGAGGTACCTGGATCCTTCTGTGTGAACGCTAAGAACTTCTCAGATATTTTAAGAGAATTACCTAATTCAAGTTTAGAACTTAAAATTGATGATAATGAAAATACATTGAAAATAGATTGTGGAGATATTCACTTCACTCTACTCATTTATAAAAATGAAGATTTTCCACAATTAGTTTTCCAGAATAAGAGCAATGAGTTCTCAATTAAAAGTGAACAAATCCTAGAAATAATTTCTAAAACAAATCATGCTATTTCAACTGATGAAACTAGACTTTATTTAAATGGGATCTACCTTCAGGAAACTGATTCAAAACTAAGAGCTGTAGCAACAGATGGTCATAGACTTTCAATGATTGATACAGAATTAGAAAATAGTAATATCGAAAATCTAATTAATGGAATCATTGTACCAAGAAAAGGTGTAGCTGAACTGAAAAGAGTTGCAGAAACAAATCCTGGAGCAGATATCAACATTAGTGTGGATGACTCATTCATGTATGTGAATTGTGACGAAAAATATTTTCTAAGCATCAGACTTATCTCTAGAGAATATCCAAAATACCAAGCGGTTATTCCACAAAAGACAACCTTTACTTTAATTGTTGATAAGGGATCTGTTTTAGATGCCCTTAGAAGAATTAAAATTATGAGTAATGAAAAAAGTAATGGTGTTAGAGTTAAGCTTGGTGAGAATGAAATGATTCTAATGGCCAATCACCCTTCTCTTGGTGATGCTAGAGAAACTATTCCAGTAGAATATAACGGAAGAGAGATGGAAGTTGGATTCAATGCTAAGTATCTAATCGATACACTAGCAACTTTTGATGATGGCGAGATTCGCTTTGAAATCAATAATGAATTTAGTGCAGTAGTTTTAAGGGCAACTAACCTTCCCCACTTACTTGGGATTATAATGCCCCTTAAGCTTTAATTTTTTATATGCTTCCAGCAATAATAGAAAAGCTTCAGATCCAGAACTTTAGAAATATCGAAAGTGGGATCATTCCATTTGGACCAAATATAAATTGTATCTTTGGTGAAAATGGAAATGGGAAGACAAATATCTTAGAAGCAATATATTTTCTGATTAAGAGAAAATCGTTTCGTAAAAATGCAAGTTTTCCACAAATGCTTGGTATAGATGGGGAAAACCCTGAAATATTATTTTCTTCTCTGTTTAAAAATGTAGATGAAGAAAAACCTATAACCTACTCCGGTAAACTATCAGCTGAAGGAAGTTCGTGGCATAAAGATGGAAGTAGTACGAATAGAAAACTAAATATAGGCGTATTATTTATCAATCCTTTTGAGAGCCATGGTTTTCATACTTCAGCTTCTTTTAGAAGAAATTGGATAGATGAACATTTAGGACAGCTGGATAACGAATATAAGCAATCTTTATCGAGATATACTAAATCTCTTAGATTTAGAAATAAGTTACTATCGAATAAACCTTCACAGTTTGAGAGGCAAATCGATGCTATTGATAAAGAAATGGCTCCACTTTCTATTTATTTAACAAATAAGCGTCTACAATTTCTTGAAGATATTAAGCCATTCGTTAAGCAAGCTTTTCATGATCTCTTCTCAGAAGAACATGAATTAACTATAACTCTGGACACTAAAATCAATCCTCAGAGGTTAGAGAGTTACTTTGAATTAGCTCAAAAAAACAAAGCTAAGGATAATATTCTCGGTTATACACACTACGGTGTACATAAAGATGACTACGTGCTTCTTTTTGATGGTTTAAATTCTTATGATTACTGTTCTTTAGGCCAACAAAAAATGTCTTATTTGAGCCTCTTATTTGCCTATATAGAGCTATTTAGGTATAAATTTAACTCTTTTCCTATTGTACTATTAGATGACGTTTCAGGAGAATTAGATAAGTTCAGGTGGTCTCGATTAGTGGAGTATATAAAAAATAAAAACTTCCAAGTTTTGATCACAACTGCGAATGATAATTTTAAGAAACAATTGGATGAGATTGAAGGGGCCAATAAGATTCAAGTCACTTCAGGAATGATTAAATTAATATAAATTATTTTATATTTTAGAGACATGGGAGTTTCTGCTTGGAAAATCAAACACCGTCTATAGCAAAGGTAGGCGAAAAATACGATGCGGATCAAATTAAGGTTTTAGAAGGACTCGAAGCTGTTCGTAAACGTCCCGGTATGTATATTGGAGATACCGCCAATAGAGGTCTACATCACTGTGTATATGAAATTGTTGATAACGCAGTTGATGAAGCACTTGCAGGTTACTGCGATGAAATCAAAGTTATTATTCACAAGGATAATTCTGTAACCGTAGTTGATAACGGTCGTGGGATTCCTACTGATATGCACCCTACTGAAGGTGTATCCGCGGCAGAGCTTGTATATACAAAACTTCACGCTGGGGGAAAATTTAACGAAGAAGGTGGAGCTTATAAAGTTTCTGGTGGTCTTCACGGTGTTGGTGCTGCTGTTGTAAACGCTCTCTCTACTTGGGTTAAACTAGAAATCAAAAAACATGGAAAAGTATTCTCAGTTAAATTTGAGAGAGGAAATGCTGTCTCTCCGTTGAAAGAAATTGGAACACTAGAGAATGCAAAAGAAACGGGAACGGCCGTTACTTTTAAACCTGATTCTGAAATCTTTGAGATAATGGAATTTAATTACGATACTCTAGCCAATAGATTTCGTGAGATGGCCTTTTTGAATAAAGGCTTAAGAATTAATTTGAAAGATGAGAGAAGCGATAAAAAAGAAGTCTTCCATTATGAAGGTGGATTGATTGAATTCGTAGAATGGCTCAATAGAGCGAAGTCTCCTGTTCATAAAAAGCCAATTTATATTTCTCAATCTAAGGAAGACTATGAAGTAGAAATTGCACTTCAGTGGACAGACTCCTATTCAGAAAGTCTCTCAGGATATGCAAATGCTATCTGTACACCAGGCGGTGGTACGCATATCAGTGGATTAAAAACTGCTCTTACTCGTGTACTTAATCAATATGCAAAAGAAAATAACCTGTTAAAAGGAATTAAAACGAACCTAACTGGTGATGACTTTAGAGAAGGCGTAACAGCAATTATTTCTGTTAAATTACCAGAGTTACAATTTGAAGGTCAGACAAAAGATAAATTAGGAAACTCTGAAGTAGAAGGAATAGTTAACTCTCTTGTAGGTGATGGACTCAAAACTTACTTTGAGGAAAATCCTAATACAGCTAAAACCATAATTCGTAAGGCAACAGACGCAGCAGCTGCAAGAGAAGCTGCACGTAGAGCAAGGGATCTTACGAGACGTAAATCAGTTTTAGAAAGTTCAGGACTTCCGGGAAAAATGGCCGACTGCCAAGAAAAAGATCCTGCACAATGTGAAATCTATATTGTGGAAGGGGACTCTGCGGGTGGGTCTGCAAAACAAGGTCGTGATAGAAGAACACAAGCCGTTCTTCCATTGAAAGGTAAAATTCTAAACGTTGAAAAAGCTCGTTACGATAAAATGTTAGGTAACGCTGAAATTAAAACTTTAATTCAAGCTTTTGGTACAGGAATTGGAAAAGACAATTTTGATATTGCTAAACTCCGCTATCATAAAATTGTTATTATGACCGATGCCGACGTTGATGGATCACACATTAGAACTCTTCTTCTTACTTTATTCTATCGTCAGTTCCCTGAACTAATTGAAAATGGCTATATTTATATTGCTCAACCACCTCTCTATAAATACAAGAAAGGTCGTTCTGAGAAATATCTAAAAGACGAAAAATCATTAGAGAATTTCTTAATTGAGAACTCTGTATCAGGAACAAAAGTAAAAATTGATGGCGAAGAATTTGTAAATGAAGAAATTGTTAAACTTATTAATAAGTATATCAATTACGGAAAAAATCTAGATTCCTATGATAATCACTTTGATACACAGCTTTTAAAAACAGTAATTGAACAATCTGATTTAAGAGAAGATACTTTAAAAGATAAGACCAAACTTGAATCAGAAATTGCAAAAATTTCTGAAATTCTTAAAGCTAAAGAAAACGAAACACTTAAAAAGTACAGTTTCTCCTTGGTCGAAGATAAAGAGCATGGCGGTCATAGTATTCAAATACAGGTTGTAACAACTGCTAGAACTAAACAGCTCAAATTAACTACATACTTCTTAGAAAGTTCTGAGTTCTTTGATCTCATTAATGGATGGGACGGGATTAAGAAATATAGAACATCTAAATTTGAAACAGAAACGGATAAAGGTGTGAAGAAAGAATTCGAATCACTCGAAGATTTTTCAAATTATGTTCTCAGTGATGGGAAGCAAGGTGCATATATCCAGCGATATAAAGGTCTTGGTGAAATGAACCCTGAGCAATTGTGGGAAACAACAATGAATCCAGATAACAGAACACTACTTCAGGTGAAAATTGAAGATTCAATTGAAGCCGATCAAGTATTCTCTGTTCTTATGGGAGACAACGTAGAACCACGTCGTCAATTTGTTGAAGATAATGCACTAAGTGTTAGAAACTTAGACGTTTAGGAAATAGGAATTATCAATGAGCGATAATAATAACGAAAATACAAATCCATCAAATGTAGCACCAGTATTCATTCAAGATGAAATGAAAAACTGCTACCTTGATTATGCCATGTCTGTAATTATTGGACGTGCTCTACCTGATGTAAGAGATGGGTTAAAACCTGTACACCGAAGAGCACTATTTGCCATGCACTCACTGGGAAATTATCACAATAAACCATTCCTCAAATCTGCTAGGGTTGTCGGGGATGTTATTGGTAAGTATCACCCACATGGTGACTCAGCTGTTTATAATACAATTGTACGTATGGCCCAAGACTTCTCTATGAGATATCAGCTTGTTGACGGACAAGGGAACTTTGGTTCTATTGACGGTGATAGTGCTGCTGCCATGAGGTATACAGAGATCAGAATGAAGAAATTAGCAGAAGAAATGCTAAAAGATCTCGATAAAGAAACAGTTGAATGGCAACCAAACTACGATGATTCTTTAAAAGAGCCGACGGTTCTTCCAACAAAAATCCCAACTCTACTTGTAAATGGATCAGCAGGTATTGCTGTGGGGATGGCAACAAATATTCCTCCACATAACTTAACAGAGGTTATGAAAGGTCTATTACTTTTATTGGATGACAGAGATGTAACAATTAATGATCTAATGAAAGTAATCCCTGGTCCAGACTTCCCTACTGCTGGGACAATTCATGGAACAGAAGGAATTAAGTCCGCATACCATACTGGTAAAGGTGTTCTTCAAATAAGAGCAAAAACTGATATCGAAATGTTTGGTAGAAGTGGCGACAGAGAAAGAATTGTAGTTACAGAATTGCCCTATCAAGTGAATAAGGCCAAGTTGATTGAGAAGATTGCTGACCTTGTTAATGCTAAACAAGTTGAAGGTATATCAGATATTAGAGATGAATCATCACGTGAAGGGATTCGAGTTGTTCTTGATCTTAAAAAAGGTGAAATGGGATCTGTAATCCTAAATCGCCTCTATAAGCAAACACAGCTCCAAACTTCATTCGGTATTATCTTTTTAAGTATTTCTAATGGTTCTCCAAAGGTAATGAACCTTAAAGAACAACTTCTTGCTTTTGTTGACCACAGAAGAGAAGTCATCATTAGAAGAACTGTATTTGAATTAAAGAAAGCTAAAGAGAAAGCTCATATCTTGGAAGGTTTGAAAACAGCAGTTGAAAACATTGATGAGATTGTTGAGTTAATTAAGAAATCAGAAGGACCAGCTCAAGCTAAAGCAAGTTTAATGAGTAAGTATGCTCTATCTGAGATTCAGTCTCAAGCTATCCTAGATATGAGGCTCCAGCGTCTTACTGGTCTTGAAAGAGATAAGATAATTGCTGATTACGAAGCTATTATGAAAGAAATTGCTCGCCTAGAAGCAATTCTAAATAGTGAAGAGCTTATCAAAGGTATTATCAAAGAAGAATTTGAAGAGATTCTTAATAATTACGGAGATGAGAGAAGAACAGATATCGTAGCAAAAGCAGATGAAATTCAACTTGAAGATCTTGTAAAAGAAGAAGAAGTAATCGTAACAATTACACATAAGGGTTATATCAAGCGTATGGCCATGGATACGTATAAAACACAAAAACGTGGAGGAACAGGAGTTAAAGGTGCTAACTCTGATGAAGATTTCTTTACGAGTATTTTTACGGCCAATACTCACTCTACTTTATTCTTCTTTACCAATAGAGGAACAGTGTTCTCTAAGAAAGTTTATACGATCCCAGAGGGGACTCGTACGAATAAGGGACGAAATATTGCGAACCTCATTCAGATTCCTTCAGGTGAGAAAATAAGAGAGATTATTTGTATTCCAAATGAAGAAGATATCGAAGGTAAATACTTACTTTTCGCTACAGAAAGAGGACTGGTTAAAAAGTCAGCTCTAGCAGATTACAAGAATGTTAAACAAAGTGGTCTCAAAGGAATTAAGATTCTTGATGGAGATAATCTACTCAATGTTCGTGTTACTGAAGGAAAGCATGATGTATTACTTTGTTCAACAAGTGGAAAAATCATTCGTTTCTCTGAAGAAGATGCAAGGCCTATGGGACGTGTTTCTCAAGGTGTGAAAGGTATTACAATTGATGAAGATGAAAAAATCATTGGTATGGAAATTATCGATGATGGTGTTGAGATTTTATCAGTAACTGAGAATGGTTATGGAAAGAGAACTCAAGCTTCTCAATACCGTAAACAAACTCGTGGTGGTAAGGGAATCTTGGCCATGAGGCTTACAGATAAAAATGGTGAAATCTGCGCCATAAAACCAGTACAAGAAGATCAAGACCTTATGATAATTACAGATAAAGGTCAGGTGATCAGAACTAAAATCTCTGGAATTAGCTTAATGGGTAGAGCGACTCAAGGTGTTCGAATTATTAGACTTAAGGATGGAGAAAAGGTTGTTGCTGTTGAGAATATCGTTGAAGAAGACGAAACAGACGCTGAATAAACTAAAAAATATAGGGCTTCTAATTATATTAGGAGCCCTTTTTTCTTGTGACTTCACTCCCCCACTCAACAAAGAAATTCTTCGTGCCCAAAGCTATATTGCAAAACAAGACTATAGAGCAGCAATAGCTAAATACAAAAAAATCTTAGAGAAAAATCCACCTAGGGACATACAAATTAAAATTAACTATCAGCTTGGTGATCTTTATTCTATTTATCTCGCTGAAAATACAGAGTCTGTAAAATACTATAAAGAGATTATGAGCATTAGTGATGATCCTTTATGGTTAGTTAAAACACAGGAAAGACTTGGAGAGATATATTTTACTTATCTTAAAGAATATAAGTTATCTGAAAAAATATATGAAAAACTAAGTAACTTCAGACCGCGTCTAGCAAAACAAGACTTCTACCAGTTTAGATATGCTTTAAGTAGCTACGAAAAAGGTAATCCCATAAAAGCTTTGCAGAGCTTTAAAAAAATAAGAAGAGACAGGAAACATGAATTTTATACAAAAGCATATTATTACGAAGGGTTAATTAATTTTGATTTAAAGAATTGGAATGCCGCTATTTCTGCTTGGTCAGAAAACTTGAAGAGAGAAACACGACGAGACAATATTGTTCAAATCAAATTCTTAATGGCCAATGCTTACGAAACAATGGAAGAGCTTAAAAAGGCATATAATCTATATTATTCAATACTAGGTGAATATCCCAATACTGCAGTTATTCAAAATCGTTTAAAGGCCATATATGAGCGTCGTATTGCACGCAAAAGGTAGATTCAATGAAAGTACCTAAGAGTTGGATGGCCGCTTTAGGAATAGCTATGTCTATTCCATCGACAATATTTGTAATTGCATGGCTTTCAATGAAACTAGTTGAATGGGGTTACCTTTCTAAGACTTGGGGCGTAATACTCTTTATAACTGTTATTATAAATAGTTTTGTATTATTGGTATGGAATGGAATTAATAAGAAAAATTGATCATAAATTATTTTGGCCTGTTTCTCTAATCGTAACGATGGTTTTCTGTTTATTTGCTAAAGGGACTACAGAGATTATCGTAATTTTTGGCGTTTATTTAGCAACGCTAATAAGCTTATTTCTCCTTATGTATATAATGCATACGATCATATTTGATCAGCAGGCATTAAGAGAAAGAAAAATCGATAAAGCGAAATTATTTTTATATATGATGCTCCATGTACTTTTTCTATTTGGTTCTATAGGTTTAGGTGTACATTTCATGGGGAATAGGATAATACTTGCGGTACTAAACTATGTTGCGCAAATTTTTGTGATGGGTTTTGGCCTTCGCAAAAACTTAAAAAGTTAGGTAAGTACCCTAATTAAGGTGAATAATAATGAGAAAAATGCTAGTTTGGCTTCCATTTTTACTTTCAACATCTGCCCACGCTGAAGGTGGTTTTACTTGGCTTGGTGGTGTTGCTCACTCTCTTCATATTCCTGCCCATACCCTTACTTTTGTAATATTAGGGCTACTTGTTCTAGTGGTAGGACTACTTTATAGATCAAAAGTTTCCTCAGTATCTAATATTGTTATTCCAGATAGTGGAATAACACTAAGAAACTTTGTAGAACTCTATGGAAACTTCATCTATGGGCAATGCAAAAGTATTATCGGTGAAGAAGAAGGTCCAAAATACTTCTCATTTATTGCAACTACATTCTTAATGATTCTAATTTCAAACCTAATAGGACTAATACCAGGATTCTTACCTCCAACTGAATACCTATCAACGACACTTGCACTAGGTGCATTTGTTTTTATTTATTACAATATTCAAGGTTGTAAGGAGCAAGGTACTTGGAACTATCTTAAGCACTTTGCTGGACCTCTTTGGTATTTAGCATTCCTTATTTTCCCAATTGAAATTATTTCAAACTTTATTCGTCCCCTATCGCTTGCTCTACGTTTAAGATCAAATATGATGGGTGACCATATTGTACTTTCGCAGTTCTCAAGTCTTGCGCCTGCGTTCGTACCAATCGTATTTATGATTCTAGGGATTCTTGTATCTCTAATTCAGGCATACGTATTTACTGTATTAACAATGGTGTATATCCAAATGGCCGTTGCTCATCACGATCATGATGAGGATCACCACTAAGATAGAAACCTTAACTTTTTAACCTTTTTATATGGAGATGGTTATGAACAAATTTTTAGTAGCACTTATCGCACTTGTAGCTTCAACTGCAGTTTTCGCAGAAGGTACAACTACTCTAATCCCAATGAATGAATACACAAAAATCCCAATGTACTTCCTAGCAGTTGCTTTCGCAGCTTTCGCAGGAACTCGTGCTCAATCTGCTGCAGCTTCTGTAGCTCTTGAAGGTATGGCACGTAACCCAGCTGCTGCTGATAAGCTATTCGTACCAATGATTCTTGGTCTTGCACTTATGGAATCACTTGTGATCTTTACACTTATCACAATCTTCCTAGTATAATTTTCTAAATTTATAGAAGACTATATAGAAGGGCTCCTTAGGGAGCCCTTTTTTATTACATAAACAAATAACTTTTTTAAAATAATACAATGGCCGTTAGAATAATTCTGGGGTTCTAACATTGTTATTTGATAAATTCAAAAATCTATTCAGGGTTAAAGATTGGATACTTCCATGTATCGGCTTGATGATATTTGCTATTGTAGATAGTGGTGAGCGCCAAATATACGATATAGTATCAGCTTTAACTGCTAACTTTATTTATTTCCTATATCTCGTATCTCACAATAATATGACAGATGTTGATGAGGATATTAGCAGTAAAAACTATTTTAAGAAGTATTCATATTCAAAAAAGAGAATGGTTACAATCACTACTCTTTTAGGTTTATCTACGCTTTTTACGGCCTATCTGGGAAATATGCTAATTTATGGATTATTGGCCATTATTCTAAATTACTTATACTCAAATAAGCCGTTCAGATTTAAAGATTATTTAATTCCTTCGTTATTAATAAATATCTATCTCTTTAGTTATGTTTATCTTTTTACATTCAGAATCTGTAACAATGGAATAGAAAGTATATATGAGTTAAAGATGCTTCCTTTTATATGCTTAATATATTTCAGTCTTCAATATATACATTTCTTAGAGCACCTAGAGGAAGATGGTAGAAGCATAAAGAAGATTCACTTCTATAATATAAATTTATTTTTTGTACCTTTTTATTATTACATCCTGGTAAGTGATAAATACGATGTGAGCAACTTTGTTATTATTATTCTATTCCAATGTGGAATTGCAGTAAGTCTTTATAAAGTCAAAAATTATAAGGTTGCTAGATTAAGGGCGAGAAGAGTCGCTGCGATAGTTGGGGGCATGCTTGCTGTTCAAAGTATTATCTAAATATATACTAGTAATACCAGCAATCGTAATTCTTTGGGTTTATGGTATACCTCTGGTTCATCTTGGTGAGTCTGGCTTTGATGATACGGTTACACTTCATCATACAATACTTGCGTTAGAAAATGGGCTTCAATGGGTTCTAGTTGATGTACATACAATTTTCTTCAACATTGTAATACTTCTACATAATATGATTTTTGGAAGTAGCCTTTTCGGGAATCATATTTTTTCGTTAATTTTAGCAACAGTAACATTGATGTATTTCTATAAGACCATGTTAATTCTTGGGGATGGTGCCAAGAGGATAGCCCCTCTTGCTACTGCTGCACTTGCGAGCTCGAATTTTTTGATACTCTATAGTACACAGGGAAGAACCTATCCTCTTTTATTATTGATGAGCTTAACCTCATTCTATTACATGGTAGAATTTATAAAGGGTGAAAAAAAAATCACAGTATTTGTAATTGTAACTACATTACTTCTCTTTACCCATCTCGTAAGTTTAATTCAAATAGTAGGTCAACTATCTCTTCTTTATTTGTATAAAAGTACGTTGGGTGAGAAAAAATATGGAAAATTAAAATACTTAATAATCTCTCTGACCCTCTCTGGTTGTGTGATCGCCATTCTCTTTTTTCTACAATACAAACCGAGTGATTTAGATAAATTCTATGCGTGGATTGATCCTGTTAGTATGAACTATATCTATAGATGGTTTAATAAATTTTCATTGAAAAATGATTATTTGATAGGTCTACATCTACTATTAATAGCTTCAAGTTTGATTAAATTGAAAAAGAGTTCAGAGGAAAGATTAATAATATTACTCTTGATTTCATGGATGATTTTACCACCAGTTATTTTAACGATTAAATCAAAGTACTCTTTATCTATTATGATAACCCGTGGTTATATAACTTCCTTAATACCATTCTATATCTTAACAGGAGTTGGTGTGGCGGAGTTAGACAGATTATTGAAAGTAAGAAGAGTGTCATTTCAGTATCTTCTTGGGATAATCTTAATTATCAATTCTCATAGGACAGTAGAAGGATTAAATCTATACAGCATCAATTTAAAGGAAAGGGAAATTGAAAAAAAAGGAGAGCTCATTCTATATTTTCCACAAATGATGTCATTAAATATTGCAGCAAAAGAAGCGCCAGAATGCATCGGCCAACTGGATTATGTAAGGTGTTTAGAAGGTAATAATATATATAATTTTGAAAAAGCACTGAGTATGAAAAAAGAGAATAACGGAGAAATTATTCTTTATATATATATAGACGATATAAATGAGTTTAAAAAATATAAGAAAAACAGAATAGATAAAGTTTTTAAGAATATTATTGAGGAAAAAATAAACAAAAAAGCCCAGTTATTTACTGGGCACTACTTGTAATAATTATTTATGAATCTGCCTGAGTTTGGTGATAATGCTTTTATCTGTTACAACTTGAATATCAAAAGTCTGATCTTGATATGATCTGACCCATTCGAATGGATTGCTATCAGCAACTCCAATATAAACATCTATATGAGTAGTTAAAATCCCCCTTCCTGTATCACCAGCGAAAAAATAACCATCATGATAAGTGACTGAACCATCTGGCAAAATAATTTTATTACCTCTCGCCCGAGGGATGTAGAGAACAGTGCCATATGGAAAGTAATTTGGATCTACAGCAATAGTTCTATATGGAATAAGTTTGTAATCCTCTACTCCGTCGCCATACTGACCAAAAGCTAATCTAAATCTCGTCTGGGAAACATCTGTATCAAATAAGTCACTGCAATCAGCTTGAGAATGACCAAATTCAGAATAGTAATTATATGTAGTTCCAGCGCCCATATGGTCTATAACATAAACAGAGCCTTCCATTGCAGCATTACACCAATCTACTCTGGAGAGAACGGGACCTAGTGAATCACCATTGTGATCGAGTAAGGGATAACCATCTTCAACAGTCGAAACTTGTGGAAGATAATAATATGTGGCCCATAGTGTATGCTTTTTTCCTCCTGAGTATGGAGGAAAATGAAAAGTAAATAAATCAGAAGGATCTTTTACTACGAGATTATAACTTGCTTCAGCTTTAATTTTGTTATCAGAATCTTTTAATTTAAGTGTAACTTTAACTGATCCGGTAGATTCAAAATTGAGTGGAAATGAAAAACTCTTTTCGTCGGTTGTAGTTGAGCTGAGGTAGATATCATTAGTATATACGTCAACTGTTCCATTTTCTGAAGAAGTACCTTGTAGAGTATAGTCTGTGTTTGTTAGATAAGATCTTTTGGCATGGGTATCTTTTAGTGAAACCTCACTGCTGCTTGAGTCATCACAGCTTATTAAAAGAAAAGATGATATGAATAAGCAGAAATAAAGACACAAACGTGAAGATGTCATTGATATATTGAGCATTTTCTCCTCCTGAGAAAGGTATCAATATTTTAACGTATAACTTGTAGGGCGGGGAAAAATAAATTTGATTAAATTAGTTGAAAAAAAGTAGGCCCCTCTATTTAAATAAGAGGAGCCTTAAAGTATTGAATTAAGGTTTTAATTCGAAAAATGCTTGAGTTGATAAATCTTGATTAGAGTCAAGGTTTAAGAATTCACTTTCATAGTCGAGCTTGACCTTGAGAGAAACCTCATACTTTTTATCTTCTAGAGATACACCAAATTGTGAAAGATCTACTGTAATCTTAGATCTATTTCCATTATCAGAAATAGTGAACTGGTTGGAGTTTAGCGTCTTATTTAAAATGGTTTTTGGTGAACTAAAGAGTCCATCACGCACAATCTTAAGTCCAACGAGTAGCCTCTTAGGATGAGAAACTTTACCAATTGAAAAGTAGGCCATTTTAGAAGATAAGCCTGCTGAAGAAATACCAGACTTAACTGGAGCTAGTACTTTTTCTTTATTATAGAATCTAAAGGAAACTTTACCAGTAGTGTTTGTCTCAAGTTCGCTTACATTATTAATACTGAGAACTTTATTGGCAGAGACAAGCTTTGAGATCTGAGAGTAGTCCGCTACATTAATTGATAATTCTCCTGAATCTAATAAGGTGAAGTTGATCGACGATTCTGCATTTCTTGTAGCACCAACATACTCAATACTTACATCAGCAGAAACTGTTCTGTTTACTTCATATGGTTCTTGAATTGTCCTACGACATGCATAAGTTTCAGATCTGTAGCGTGTAACATCACGGCATACATATTCTTGATAAGAGACATTACGACAAATGTTTCTACCAGGCTCAAAGTCACAAGAGCGTCTTGGTTCGCGATTACAAACTCTTTCGTTATAATTAACATTTCTACAAACTTGACGAGAAGGACCATCTTCACAAATTCTTCTTCCCGGCTCTGTTCTACAGCGTCCATTTCTACAAATACGAGTGGGCTGTGTCATTCTACAGCGCCGTTGCCCTGGTTGAGTTGTACACTCTCTTCTTGTACGTCTTTCATTTCTACAAACATTTTCATAGCGTGTTTGACAGACATTGCGACCGGGTTCCCAGCGACATTCTTCTCTATAGCGGGTTTCGTTCCCACATTCTTGTGTTTGGTAGGGAATTTGTCTTGTACATGTAGAATCAACAACTCGATCACGGTATCGGGTAACTGTATTTACAGTATTAAGATTTAGCACATCACTCTCTTGCCCATAATAATCAATCACTGTTGATTCATTGGCGTAAGAAGAACTAGAAAATAATAAAATTACAATGGTACTCCATAAAATGTTTTTCATTTCTTCAACTCCTTTAAATAATCTATAGACATGATGTAGCAAATGGTTGTGAGACTAATCACGATGCACAGCATAGTTTTTTTGGGAAAATAAAGAGATGTGAGTAAAATAGGATAAAATGTAAGAAATAAAAAAAGTTTGGGGCCAAACTGCCCTTAATTAAAGGGTAAATAGAATGCCAAGGCCAAATCTATAAATGAGAGTTCCTTGTGTAAATTCATTTCCCTCTCTACTATTGAAGTCTATTGATTCATTCCAAAACATTTTTCCAATAGTTATCTTTGGACCGAACTTTACCTTAGTACTGAATTGGTACATGAATGCTGAGTAATGCCAGATTTCGCTTATAGGGCTACGATTATAATTTAGTGGTATGGCAAGTTCGAGTTGATGAATGGTTGTCCAGTGATTGATATGGAAGTTCAGAATTCCAACTTTGTATTGGAGGGTATCTTGATCATTGAACCAATTATGAAGAAGAGTAACTCTGTTCTTTAAAATACCTTTCCCCTTCCCCCAAGCAATTTGCTTATGCTGTATCATAAGGGTGGTTAAGTTTTCACTTCGAGAACTTGTATCTGTCCATCCCCAAACACCGGAATCTTTAGTCCAGTCTTCATTATGACGTAGGCCATAGCTTCTTCGAACACCTAGCCCAATACGCCAGTTTCTATGAAGTGAGTATCGATAGCTTAGCTCTGCTTCTTTGCGATCAAATTGCTCTTGCTGAGGAATTAGAGCAGCACGAAAGTAAAGTTGCTGATTTTTATTAAGCTTATATAAACCAGAAATATCGTATTCTTGATCAAGACTTGTTTTATCTTCAGGAACAACTTGTGACCAAGTATTTGGAATGAGTAAAAGAATAAATAGAAGCTTAAGCATTAGTCATAGTCCTGAACTAGAGGGTCTCCATACTTCTCTTCAATTGAAGCTGAGTTTTCAAGATTTTTATCTTTAGGATTAAGGTTCCAATTTAAATCCTTAGTCCATGGAAGAAATCGAGGACGAGATACTTGTCGTTTAGATGAAATATTCACGCCTTCACCCTCTTTAACAATAGTTCCTTTTTTATTATCCGAACTTACTAGGACACTTCCTTTATTTACACACATAAAGACATCATCTTTTAAATCTTTTCCATAAGAAACAAAGAACTGTGTTCCCCTAACGGCCATGGTAGCTAAACGAGTTTTAACATTTAGTTTTCCATTAACCTTAGGATCTTTTTTAAAGAAAGAGCTTCCCTTTATGAGAGAAACTAGGGTTTGTTTACTCTTTGGTCTGTAAATACTAATTTTAAGCTCTGAATTCTGATTAACCTTAATAGTTGCACCAGTATCAAACTTAATAAGTACTAATGAAGACTTTCCAGTCTTAATAATATCGCCTTGTTTAACTATATCGCTTTTTTTTAACGTCTGGTTATTGAGAATCGCCTCACCTTTTGCGACAAGGATGTTACCATTAGCTATTGCGTGATGCGAAAAAGCAATGGCTGAAATGGCCAAGAATTGTAAAATCATATTTACCCCAATTATGACGTTTTAAATACGATACTGTCGTACTGTATAAACATCAAGAGCTTACGGATTTACCACTGATGCCCTGCGTATAAAACCCGTGTAATTAAAGCTAGATATCCATATTTAAACCACTTAGGCCCTTGAATTTATGCGTCAAAAAAGATAATGAAATACAAATTTTCAAATAGTTGTATAGTGAAAACAGAACCGATTAGTTATATGAGACGCGCATTAGAGCTGGCCAAGAAGGGCTTGGGTACTGTTGCGCCCAACCCAATGGTTGGGGCCGTAATTGTGAAAAACGGCAAAGTTATTGGTGAAGGTTATCATAAAGTAAAAGGTGGTCCTCACGCTGAAGTGGAAGCGGTTACCAGTTCAAAAGAAAGTGTTGTCGACTCTACTTTGTTTTGTACTTTGGAGCCATGCTGCCATACGAATAAGTTAACTCCTCCTTGCACTGATCTTATTATTGAAAAAAAAATTAAGAAAGTTTTTGTGGCCTGTCTTGATCCAAACCCAGATGTTGCAGGAAAAGGAATTGAGAAGCTACGAGAAAATGGTATTGAAGTTGAAGTAGGACTACTCGCTGAAGAAGCTAAGCAGCTAAATAAGGTTTTCTTCAAATATATTATTAAGAAGAAGCCTTATGTACATTTGAAGATGGCGATGACTTTAGATGGAAAGATGTTTAGTGAAACTGGATCATCACAGTGGATAACATCTCCTATTGCACGCAGTGAAGTTCATAAATTACGTGAGGAATATGATGCAGTATGGGTTGGGATGAATACTGTATTGAATGATAACCCTTCATTAAATACGCGCTTAGGTGAAGAAGTTATCAAGGAAAATAAAAAGATAATAATTGGTGATTTAAGTAAACTTCAGAATAAAGAATTCAAACTACTTAGTAATAAAAATAATGTTTATGGTTTGCACACAAATAGTGAAGTAGATAGTGATATAGAGCATTTTAAGTTCAATGGTGACTATGAGAAAGCATTAAGCTGGCTTGGAACGAGAGGTATAACTTCTGTTTTAGTAGAAGGAGGATCTCAACTAATATCCAGCTTAATAGAAAAAGATCTATATGATCAGATGACAATATATATAGCACCAAAATTAATTGGAAATGGCTCTTCCATCTACGAAAGCAATATTAATTTTGATATGGAAAAGGCTAAATTTTTATCAGGGTCATGGAGACTACTTGATTCTAATGAAGCAGTATTTGAGGTTATAAAATAATGTTTACTGGATTGATAAAAGAGCTAGGTGAAGTTCAATCTATTG
>JBLWXW010000049.1:0-17567 GCA_048267265.1 Bacteriovoracaceae bacterium | reverse complement strand
TTTTTGCCTAAAAATCAAGACTCCTCGAAAGACCAGGAGCATCGGAGAAGATGCTTCATTATATACTGAAGCCGTGAGGGTTCAGGCGAGTTCTTCGGAACGGGCTTTTTTTGCCTAAAATCGATACAGTGAAGAATTATCTTAAATCTATAATTTGTCTTGAGCCATCGGAGTCATCATAAACAGTGAGTTTCTGATTTGTAAAACTCCATGTTGGTTGGATTATTTCATCAATTTGATCACTTGAGTATTTATAAGGGATATCGGCGATGAACTTATTTGATTCTTGTTTAAAGATAACGGCCCTATAGGAAGTAACAATGGCCGTTGTTCCTGCACTTCCTGCATAGTAAATTACAAAAATATACTGAGGAGCTTCTTCTTTTTTCAGTATTTCAGTTACTTTTGGAACTCCCCCAATAGAAGATATTTGGTACATCTTTGTTTCTTTATCTAGCTTTTGAATATAATAACTATTATCACCCGTAACAATTTTCCAGTTACTGACGTTATCAGCTTTGAAATTATTCGCTTCTAGATTTGTAAAAGAGAACAGTAGGATAGATATAGTTACGATATATTTTTTCATTTTCTCCAGTTTCCTCTCGTCGATTCAGTGTAAATCCAGTGCTTTGGCCCGTCTAAATTAGAATAAATATAATTATAGCCTTTAGGACCCTCTGGGCCATTTTGGGTGCTGCTACTACTTCTCAAGGCTGTTCCATTAACCTTTGGGTGGACTTGTACTCTCGTTCCCTTACTACTTGGCCATGGTTCAGAAAGGTAGTTTCTTCGATAGTGAGATACATTATCCATTTGATCTTCTGGCTCCCATTTTGACTCATCTGGATTTGTCATTCTTCTGTATGCTTCTACTATTCCACTGTAGTCCATATTAAGGGCTGGATCCATAGAGTTTCTCCAGTCAAATCCTTGGCAACCTCTCCCGCTACCGTTAGTTGATACCCATTTACTATAACTGCACTTTGGGGTGCCTTTATTGAATGTAGAGAATTGCCATGGGTCTAATGCTACATCTAATACATTATAGGGCTCTTTTGCTCCTTGTTCGATGGCCATTCTCTTTCGATTCTGTAGAACCTTCATTACAAACATTGCCTCTTCTGGATGCTCTTTGTTTACCCACATGTCTGATTCACCCATTCCGGTAAAAATATAACCAGCAAATGCTTGTTCTTCAGGGTTAAGGCGTTCAAATAAAGCTTGAAATGTTTTATTATGATCTAAGTAACCCGAAGAATCTCTAGAGCCTTCAGCTATCGCGGTTTGTATGGATTTTACACACTTTAAAAGACTGTCTGACCCTTCAGGGGAAATGGGCTGCTCTGCTAGAACTTCACATCCTTCATGGAATTCGCCGTCGGATGGGGGAACATAGGTATCTGGAATTACACCAGAAAAGTCCTCACCTGGTTCATCGTAGGTAGGGCCTTGCTCTGAATCTGGTCTTATAGTCTTATTAGGGTCGCAGATAAGTTCTAATATACCTGCACGCTCCGCTTCGTCCATAGAATTGATTATTGTTTTCACGGCAGACCAGTTAACCCCTTTCTTTATATTAGAAGGATGAGTTAGAAAAACTTCAGGTTGAAGCTCGCCGTTTTTTATGGTCTTCACCTCATACATATCACCGGCCTTACCTACAACTTTTATCTGGTAATCATCTGATGCATTAAGCATCATTTTTTCACCTGTTCTTGGGTTTAGAACTTCGATTGAAAAGGTTACGGGAATAAATATTTGAGAAAGATTGATTCTGAAATCGTTATTATAACGAGCAAAGATTGTAGTTTTTGGTCCTTCCCTCTCATCATCTGCTGCACGCGTAGGAGTAATGAAGCTTGAAGTCATTACCCATAAACACAGAAAAATTGTTAATGAAAAGGTTCTATTTATCATTTAATTAAATTCCTTATGAATCAATACTAGTTCTTTATCGGCAAATTCTTATAAAAATACACTTTTTGGGATAGTTTTTACCTATAATCAATAGATTAAATGAGTTAAATGGATTTAGGTGGGTGCCAATTATCTGAGCTCGGGCATATGAAAGTTATTGGAATGATTGAATATTATTCTCGGATTAAATCTAAGAAAAATACCAATAAGTAGACGTCTAAAGGTGCGATGAGTAAAATGAATATATGAATAATGTGATCAATAAACTGCTCAAGGCAGAGCTCTTTTTACTTTTTATCTTAACAATCCTCTCTTTGGCGGCTTTCTATTATGGTGATAGCTTACCTGATAACTACTTATCAATTAGCTCCTCGTCTGAGTCTATAGGGAGTATTTCTTATCTATATTCATCGATAATTGTATTTGTTGGATATTACCTTGGCCCGTGGACACTATTTCCATTTCTTTGCTTTGCCTGCTTCTATACTTTGAAGTTCTCAAAACGAAGCTACTCTTTTGATTTATTCAATATTTTAACTCTTAGCTTAGGCGCTCTTTTTCTATTTTATTTTTTCTCGCCAAACTTCTTAGGCAATGGAATTAATTTCGTTTTGAAGAAATACTTTGGACCATGGGAAGGGTTATCTTTAGGAGTTCTATTTATTATCGCTTTCTTTGCAGGATCTTTTAGATCATCTTTTAAAGAAGCGGCTATTCAGTTTTTCAGTTTTCTCGGAAGACTTCCTGGACTGACTTGGAGATTTCTCATTGCTGCAAATCCTGTAAGAATTTACCAAAATACTGTTGCTAGATTTCAAGCGATTAAAGGTAAAATTCAAGTAAAACTCCCATCAGCATTAAAGGGGGACTCTGAGAAGAAGCTAGAGGCTCCCAAAAAGAGGAGTCTTCCTTCGCTTTCGTTGAAGGATAAGCTTAATATTCGCCGTGAGAATAAAGTTGAAGAAAGCGACGAGATAGAAGAAGTACAGTTCACAGCAAAGGTAACACCTAGCGAAGAAGATAATAGTGTTGCCACGATGTCCCCACTTGATAATAAAACTGATGATCCTATAAATTCAGAAAGAACCTCTCTGTCATCACCTTTTGAAGGAGAGAGAAGTGATAAAGAAGAAGCAGTTAAAAGTTATAAACTAAAAAATGAACAACAAAATGAAAAACAGTACTACGATATTGTTACCACTTTGACAGACACTAAAACTAAACGTGATCAAAGCCATCCTGATACAGAATATTTTGAAAAAATAATTCACTCAATTCAAAGCACACTTAATGAGTTCAAAATTGAAGGAGAAATTGTAAATATTCTCAAAGGTCCAGTTGTAGATACATTCGAACTAGAGCTTGGCCCTGGGGTTAAAGTTTCTAAAGTAACAAGTGCTGAAAATGAAATTTCGATGGCGCTTTTAGGAGCACCAATTCGTATTGTTTACCCTATGGTTGGACGTGCAACGGTTGGGATTGAAGTACCGAGAAACCCTAGGGAGATTATTTATCTTGATGAGGTATTAAGCTCTTCTGAATTTAAAAAGAATTCAAATAGACTACCAATCGCTATGGGTAAAGATGCCTTTGGTGAGCCATTAGTTGTTGATTTAGCTTCAATGCCACACATGCTTGTTGCAGGGGCAACTGGGGCCGGTAAGTCTGTATTTATCAATACACTGCTTGTTTCCTTGCTCGTAAAGAAGTCTCCAAGTCAAATGAAGTTAATTCTTATCGATCCAAAGCAGCTTGAGTTGGCTTTATATGCGAACCTTCCTCACCTTGTTATGCCGGTTGTGACCGATGCTAAGACAGCATCTATTTCACTTCTTTGGGCGTGTCAGGAAATGGAGAGAAGGTACTCGATTCTAAAAGAGCTTGGAGTAAGAAATATTGAAGGCTTTAATGATAAGCTAAAAAGAGCAACACCAGAGCTACTTGCTAAAATCCATCCATTCTACGAAAACGAGCCCGAAGAACATTATGAGCTTCCTTATCTTGTGATCATTGTAGATGAGTTTGCTGACCTGATTCTCACTAAGGCCGGAAAAGATATTGAAAATAATATTTGTCGTCTGGCCGCAAAGGCACGGGCCGCCGGTATTCACCTTGTTCTAGCAACTCAACGCCCATCTGTTGATGTAATTACAGGTTTGATCAAGTCAAACTTTCCAACTCGAGTATCGTTCCGAGTGACATCTTCTACAGATTCGAGAACAATTCTAAATTCAATTGGTGCTGAGAAGCTCCTTGGAAAAGGGGATATGCTCTATCGTCATGGAACAAATAACCTTCGTGTGCACTCTGCCTATGTTGATGAAGATGAGATTGAAGTTCTAGCGGATAAATTGGAAAATACAATTCCTCGTAGTTATCACACAGGAGCAATGGACTTCTTAGAAAACGGTGGTGAGGAAGAAAAAGATCCCTATGCCTTTGGTTCTCATATATCAGGTGGAATAAGTGATCCCTCCTCAGACGAAGAATATTTCAAGTTGGCAGTAAAAACTGTAGTTGAACATAGAACAGCAAGTGCTTCTATGTTGCAGCGCAGATTAAAGATCGGATATAATCGTGCCGCAAACCTAATTGAGGAAATGGAAGAGAAGGGAATTGTGGGTCCAGCAGAAGGCTCCAAGAGACGAAAAGTGCTCTGGAGCATGGAAGATATGAACTCAATTTAGATCATAGGGTTAACTTATTTAGGTAGGCTACAAAGACTCTTTTATGTTGCGCTGCGTTTTGTGCAAAAAAGTCAATACTCTAGCGCGAGATTATAATAAAATTAACTCTTTTCTTGCCCCTCTTTGGCCGGTGTGTTACACACTAAACACTAATTTTTTGTCCCTTTTGAAGGGGTTTTATTAACGTCCAGTCACCTGGTTGATGGTCTGACTCGAAGTAGTCAGCGCAGGTGATGAGATTAACCATCAGCTCAATATAGGAGAATCGAATGTCGAAAGAATTGCAGTTGAAAGAATTGTTGGAAGCGGGTGCTCACTTCGGTCACCAAACTCACAAATGGAACCCAAAAATGAAGAAATTTGTTTTTGGAGAAAGAAACGGGATCTACATTATTGATCTTGGAAAAACTATCCCAATGGCAAAAGCAGCTTATGACTTCATTAAGAAGACTACTTCTGAAGGTAAGCCAGTACTTTTCGTTGGAACAAAAAGACAAGCTTCTGAAACAGTAAAAAAAGCTGCTGAAGAGTGTGGAGCTTTCTATGTAACTCACCGTTGGCTTGGAGGGATGCTTACAAACTATAAAACGATTACTCTTTCTGTTGATAAAATCAGAAAAGTAGAAAAAATGAAAGAAACTGGTGACTTCTCTCTTCTAACTAAGAAAGAAAGAATCAGAATCGACAAAGAAGTTACCAAGCTAGAGAAAAACCTTGGTGGTATCAAAGATATGAGAAAAATTCCTGGTGCAATCGTTGTTGTTGATCCTAACAATGAAAGAATTGCTGTTAAGGAAGCTAACAAACTAGGTATTCCAGTTGTTGCTCTTACTGATACTAACTGTGATCCAGATGGTGTTGATTACGTAGTTCCAGCTAACGATGATGCTATCAAGTCAGTAACTCTTTTCACTAACTACTTCGGACAATCAGTTATTGAAGGTTCAAAAGGTAAGGGCGGGGCTAACAAGTCTAACTCTTCTGAGCCAGGTCGTGATGTAGCACTTGAAAATGAAATTATTGAAAAGTTTGCTCATGATATCGATCTAATCGAAGAAGAAGAAACAGACGCTTAATCGCTAGTTAACTAAAATATAATAAGGATAGAAAAAATGTCTTTTAAAGCAAGTGATGTAAAAACTCTAAGAGAACAAACTGGTGCCGGTATGATGGACTGTAAGAAAGCTCTTACAGAAACTAACGGTGATATGGAAGCTGCAGTAGATTTCCTACGTACAAAAGGTCTTGCTGCTGCTCAAAAGAAACAAAGTCGTATTGCTGCTGAAGGTGCTGTTGCTACAGTTATCGAAGGTAACACAGGTGTAATCGTAGAGGTTAACTGTGAGACTGACTTCGTATCAAAAGGTGATGACTTCCAAGGTTTCGCTGCTGGAGTTGCGAATAGTATCCTAAAAGATAAGCCAGCTGATCTTGCAGCTCTTAAAGCATCTAAAGAGTCAGATGTTAATGAGCTTACATTAAAGCTTGGTGAGAAAATTGATATCAGACGTTTTTCTGCAATCACTACTGATGGAGCTCTTGGTAGCTATAACCACGGTGGAAGAATTGGTGTTCTTGTTGATGTAAAAGGAGCAGATGCTTCTAACGCAACAGTAGCAGAACTTCTTAAAGATGTAGCAATGCACGTAGCAGCTGCTGCACCTAAGTTCCTTTCTGCTAGTGATATTGATGAAGATTTCAAAAAGAAAGAAGCAGAAATTTATGCTTCTCAACTTAAAGAAGAAGGTAAACCTGAAAATATGATTGATAAAATCGTTGAAGGTAAACTTAAGAAACTTTCTTCTGAAGTATGTCTTCTTGAGCAAAAATTTGTAAAAGATCCAGACACTACTGTTGGTAAACTTGTTGAGAAAGTAGCAAAAGAAGTAGGACAAGATCTTACAGTTGCTAGCTTCTCAATGCTAGTTCTTGGTGAAGGTATCGAAAAGAAAGAAGATAACCTTGCTGAAGAAGTAGCAAAGCTGTCTGGTGGAAACTAGGCTTTTAAATTAGTTTTAAAGAAGGGGCCTAACGGCCCCTTTTTGATCTTGGACTGAAAGTCCGCATTTTAAATTATAAATATGCCGGAGTTTTGAAAGCATGAAATACAAACGGATTCTACTAAAACTTTCAGGCGAAGCCTTAGCAGGAGATAAAGGGAACGATATTTGGACTGATACCCTTGATGCTCTATCCAGTGAAATTCAAACACTCAGTAAGATGGGTGTTGAAATCGGTATTGTGATTGGTGGAGGAAATATCCATCGTGGTGTTGCTGGTGCAACTATCGGTATGGATCGTACTACTTCCGATCATATGGGAATGCTTGCCACAATTATTAATTCAATTGCTCTTCAAGATCATCTTGAAAGAAAGGGCATATATACAAGGGTTCTATCGGCAATCGAAATGAAGAGAATTGCTGAGCCTTATATTAGGAGAAGGGCGATTCGCCATCTTGAGAAGGGACGTGTTGTTATCTTCGCGGGAGGTACAGGTAACCCTTACTTCACAACTGATACAGCTGCTGCTCTAAGAGCTTCTGAAATCGATGCAGAGGTAATTCTTAAGGCAACTAAAGTAGATGGTATCTATGACAAAGATCCGATGATACACAAGGATGCCGTTAGGTTTGAAAATCTTAAATATATAGATGTTCTCAATAAGGGAATTAAAGTGATGGACTCAACAGCTATTACTTTCTGTATGGATAATAAGATTGATATCATTGTATTTAATGTGTTCCAAAAAGGTAATATTCAAAAAGTAGTAATTGGTGACCTTGTAGGTACCACTGTTTCAGAGTAGAGGTTTTTTATGATAGATGAAATTCTATTAGAACTTGAAGATAAAATGGATAAGACATTGAGCTCTTTAAAGCACCAACTAACAAAAGTTAGAACGGGAAGAGCAAGTGCAAGTGTACTTGATGGTGTGAACGTTGATTACTATGGAGCACCAACTCCAATCGCTCAGGTAGGAAATGTTTCAACTCCTGAAGCTCGTCTTCTACAAATCCAACCATTTGATAAAACTATGATTGCAGATATTGAAAAGGCTATCTTAGGTGCAAATTTAGGACTTACTCCATCTAATGATGGGAATCTTATTCGTATTCCTTTTCCTGCTCTTACTGAAGAGAGAAGAAAGGAACAAGTTAAAGACGTTAAAAAATATGGTGAAGATGCAAAGATCGCCATGAGAAATTCTCGTCGTGATAAAAATGATGAAGTGAAGAAAGCTGAAAAAGCTAAAGAAATTTCTGAAGATGATTCAAAGAAATTCCAAGATCAAATTCAAAAAGTAACTGATAAGCATGTTGCAAAAGTTGATGAGATTATGGAAGCAAAAGAAAAAGAAATCCTTTCACTTTAATTAGATAGGTATTGGTTTGAGTACTTTAAGTAGTGATAAAATTAAACACGTGGCCATCATTATGGATGGAAATGGGCGATGGGCGCAAGGCCGTTGCCGTCCACGAGTTTGGGGTCACATCAGAGGCTCATCAATCGTTAGTGATATTGTAGAAGAAGCCGATGACCTTGGGTTAAAGGCCTTAACTCTTTATGCATTTTCTACCGAAAATTGGAGCAGACCTCTCGGAGAGGTTACGACACTTTTTAGCTTATTGAAAAAATTTCTTATGAAGGAAAGAAAGCGTATTCTTAAAAATAGAATTCGTTTTAAAGTAATAGGTGATACTTCTAATCTTCCGCTACCAACCAAGAATTTAATTGAGAAGCTTGAAGCTGAAACAGAAGACTTCAAAGGGCTTAAGCTAACTTTTGCTTTTGGCTATGGTGGAAGAGCAGAAATGGTTAATGCTGTGAATACTTGGATGAAGAATAATCCAGAAAAAGAATTCACAGAAGATGATATGAATGACAATTTGCATCAGCCAGATCTAGGCGATGTAGACCTTCTTATCCGTACTGGTGGCGACCAGAGAATTTCAAATTTTTTACTATGGCAAATGGCCTATGCCGAACTCTTTTTTACCCCAACAAAATGGCCAGATTTCACAAGGGAAGAATTTAGAGGCATAATCTATCAAGTTTCAGGAAGAGAAAGGAGATTTGGTACTATAGGTGCTACTGACTCATTGAGTGAGAGTTGTCTTCTAGCTAAAAAGAATCTTGAAGAGTTGAATCAAATTTCCAGGTGAAATGAATGTCTGCAAATACAGTTAAAAGAATAATTTCAGCAGTTGTTATGGCATTGCTTGTCGGTGTGTGTATTACATATGGAATGAAGCCGACTATGGGATTTATCCTACTTACAGGAGTAATTGCTGTAGATGAACTCTTTTGTAATCTTCTTAAGAGGGCCAGGTTCTCTATATCATACTTTGTGAGTCAATTGCTTTATGTCGTTCCCTTTGTTTATTTGAATTTCTTAGACTTTAGTTCGGGCATGCATATGGCCGTTGTGAATGTGGCCCTTCTCTTAAATGTTTTATTACTTTTCTATCTCTTTTATATTCCAATGGAATCGAAGACTCTTGAAGATATTGCGAGAAAGCTCCCCTATGTATCAGGTATATTCTTTGTTCTTCCAATGGTTTCTCTGACCAATGTACTCCATTACTCAAACTGGAGAATCCTTCTTCTTATTCTTCTCATTGTTAACTTTGGAATGGACACTGGAGCATGGTTCTTTGGTAAGAATTTTGGAAGCCATAAGTTATGGGAGAAGGTAAGCCCGAATAAGACAATAGAGGGACTAATTGGTGGGATGTTTACTTCGGGAGTTCTTGGCTATTTGGCGTGGACATTCTTGATAGGTTCTACAGAAATATTATTGTTCTTTATTTTTTGTCTTTTAGGGGTGTTATCTCAACTTGGAGACCTCATCCAATCAAAAATGAAGCGCCAATTTAAGATAAAGGATAGTTCTTCTTTGATTCCTGGACATGGTGGGGTGTATGATAGAATAGATAGTCTATTGTACTCAGCGCCATTTTTCGCTGTGATACTTGAGTACTTTTATAAATAATTACTTATAGCTTTGAAGTTGAATTATGCTTATCGAAAAAATCGGAATTTTTATATTATTTCTTGGCCCACTCGTTTTCTTTCACGAGCTAGGGCACTTCCTCTTTGCGCGCCTTTTTGGAGTACGTGTTGAAGTTTTCAGCATTGGCTTTGGTCCGAAAATTCTAAAATTTAAAAAGGGCGATACGGAGTACGCTGTTTCACTAATTCCACTAGGTGGGTATGTGAAAATGTATGGTGACGATCCTCTTAATAAAGATGCAATCCCCGAAGATCAAAGAAAGTTTTCGTTTACCTTTAAAGGGAAGTGGGCCCGATTTTGGATTGTAATGGGAGGTCCATTGGCCAACTTTATAATGGCCTACGTGATTTTCTTCAGTCTATTTATGGTAGGAGAAAGACTTCCTGAGTTGAAAGTCGGGGTCTTACCAAAAGCGAGTACTCTCTATGAGTCAGGTATTCGTAGTGGTGATGTAATTAAAAAAGTAAATGGTCACGAAGTTTTCAATCCATCAGATATTATTCTAGAGGGTGATGATCTAATTAAAACAATGACTCTAGGAAGAATGGGGCAGGACCAGATAGTTACTCTCAATATGACTGGTGAAGCTTTTATTGAAGAGTTTGTGAAGTTTCCACCAACACTTAGAAGTTCTATTTTAGTGAACGCCAAAGGTAATAAGTTTGCACTAACTAATACCCAGGGAAAAGTAGACTGGGATATATCCTATGATCAGATCCAGCAAAGTTGGAGTCCTGAGTCGGTTCTTTATCTTTATCCGGCCAAAGTTGATAGTGCTGAAATAACGCTTAAAGATAAAAATAAAGAAGTTAACTTTGAAAAAGAAAGAAAGCTAACTTTTGCTAACTATGACTCGTTAGATAAGGCATTAACAGATAACGGTTTTAAAACCTTAGACCTTACGATTAAAAGCATTAAGATGAAATCGCCAGCAGATAAGTCTGGATTGAGACAAGGTGATGTTCTTATCTCCTTAGAGGGCAAGGAAATTTATAGCTTTGAAGATCTTGGCCAAAACCTTCAGAAAACGAAGACGGAAAGTGTGAAGGTCGCTGTTTGGAGAGATGGTGAAATTAAGAATTTTGATATTAAGCCAGATGTGATTAACCAAAATGGGCAAGTCATGAAGCTTATTGGTGTTTATTCTGGTGGTGTTTTTCAACCGCTTAAGTTTATTGAAACAAAGTCTAAGGGCTTCTTTCCTGCAATTGGACAATCATTCGTTAGAACTTGGGAAACCATCGTTAAAACACTTGAGGGATTTAAGAAGTTGGTTATGGCCGAAGTAAGTTTTAAAACAATTGGCGGACCACTGGCCATTGGAAAAGTTGCCTCTGACTCTTTTAATACAAGCTTGTCCTACTTTTTCCAACTGATGGCCTTAATATCTGTAAATCTTGGGGTTATCAATTTATTCCCGATACCTGTTTTAGATGGTGGGCATATTATGTTCATCTTTCTCGAAATTTTGAATCGTGGACCAATTTCGAGAAGAAAAATGGAAATTGCTCAGCAGGTAGGATTGTCACTTTTATTAATGCTAATGGTTGGTGCCATATTTAACGATTTCTCAAGATTCTTTTAATGAGTGGTAAATACTTATTCCTTGATACCTCTGCTTATATCCAAGTTGGACTTCTCGATGAAGACTTTAACTGGGTTCATTACGAGTTAATTCAAAATCGAAAAGGATCACAACTTATTCATAAAGTTATCTATGATACGATGAAAGACTTTGATCTAAGCTTTAAAAGTATTAAAGGAATTCTTTTGGCCAATGGTCCAGGCTCATACACTGGAATTCGTATCGGTGAGGGAGTCTCTCAAATTTTGGCCTTAGAAGGAACACCTGTTTATTCTTTCTATCACTACGAAGTTCCACTCTTTTGTGGAGTAGAAGAATATAAATTTTTTGAACGAGCATTTAAGGGTGAGGTTTTTGAATATCATCAGAATTCTGAGGATAGTTCTAGCCAGCTCATTACTGAAGAAAAATTTAAGGCAAGTGATTTAACTGAGGATCATCTTTATCATTTAACGGGAGAACTTCTTGATCAAGTTCTTCTGTCTATATATGGATTATTTCAAAAGCACTCTAAAGAAATATTCTCAAAAGTTGTAGAAAGAGGGGAGCATCTTCCTCCTTATTACTTTAGACCACTGGAGAAGGAGTTTCGCATGAGTGGAGGAAAGAACTAATGAGATTCTTTCTAAATAATTCATTTTATATCATCAGTGTTTTGATTTTATTCTTTCTTTGGTCTTTAAGTTTATACCTGTTTATTGGCCTATACCTTCTATTTATTATAATTATAGGTTTTTTTACGAGACGTATTTCACCCCATCATCAAGAAGATGCACTTCTAAAAGAAGGTGTGATCTATGCTCCTGTGAACTCAAGAGTAAAGTCGATCACTCAACATGTTGATCACCCAAAATTTGGAAAAGATCTGATTGAGGTAAATCTAACGATTTCTTGGCTACGTGAAGCGGGACTATACCTACCAACAGGATCAGAGGTTCAGGGTCTTTTTTATGAGAAGGGAAAGAGCTTCTTTCGTTATTTTTTTACGCTTGAGCGAGAAGAGATAGATAAGTATTCTGGTGTGTATGTTAAATTTAAAACGACCAGTAATGAACAAAACGAATACGGTATTCAAGTAATAAAGTGCTTTTTAGGTCAATGGCCGCAAGTAAGAGTGATCCCTGGTGATCGAGGTCGTGCCCAGGTTAATTTTGGCTTTTTAGGTTTAGGTGGTACAGTTTTATTATACTTACCATCACAATATGAAATTCTTGTGAAGGATGGTCAATTGGCCACTGCCGGGCAAACTATTATTGCCGCAAGAAATGAAGAAATGAGTAGCTCTGTGAGTGAAGTAAATAAGGAACTCTAATGCATCCTTCAAGAAGGTTAGCCTTTTTCTTACCCAATATTTTTACAGGTTTAAATATGGCCTGTGGTTTTTCAAGTATGGTTCTCTCTACAAGAGGAATGCACTTTGAAGCCGCAATGATTTTGATTTTAGGGGCGATTTTCGACTCTGTAGATGGAAGAGTGGCCAGAATGACCGGTACCTCATCTAGTTTTGGAGAGCAGTTTGACTCAATGAGTGACGCTGTTTCCTTTGGTGTTGCTCCTGCATTTCTAATGTATCAGAAATACCTCTTCGAATATGGTCGACTGGGAGCAGTGGTCTCTTTTCTCTATCTACTTTGTGCGGCCTTAAGACTTGCTCGCTTTAATGCAAATATTTCAAAAGTTCGTTCAGACTTTTTTCAAGGACTACCTAGTCCAGGAGCAGCTCTTGCGATAATTGGACTTGTTCTCTTTGCCGACCGATTCCCGGAAGCAGATCAGTATGGATATATCTGGCTTTTTTATACCGCTTTTTATGGAATCTTGATGGTTACGACAATACCTTTTCATTCTTTTAAAGATGGAGAGTTAATTCGCAAGCACAAGAGAATGCTTCTCTTTATTTTCTTTTTAACAGCTGCTCTCACAGTTGTTTACTATAGAATTATGTTTGCGCTAGGGATGGCGTTTTATGTACTTCTTTCCCTTGGATTTTATTTTTATAAAATGAAGGAATTTGGTGATGCGTTTCAATGGACTGAAGATTCAGAGGACTCTGAACAGTAGCTTACTCTTATTAAGCTTTATTTTCTCTTATCAGATTTACGCTGAGGACTTCAGCATTGCTGTGCCTGACCAGCTCTCCTCTGAAGAGTTCGAAAGTAATTTAGAGAAATCGATTAAAAAATCTAAAAATTCACAAGAGAAAAGCTTTCCTTATGTTATGGGTGAGGGAAGTGAGATTCTTGAAGAAAGAAAAAGTGATGAAGGAGACTTTGCAGTACCTGGAGATGGGTTATATGGCGAAATGAAAGAGCCTTCAGAAAGAGAAAAACTCTTGTCGACTGGGTATGAGGCCCCACAGACAATGGATAATAAAGAGAACCTTGTAACTTTTGAAAGTGAAAAGATTTACGATAATTTTTATGATCGAGGTGATACTTCATTTTCATTCTCTTATATTCGTGATGAATACTCTGTAACAGATGATAGAGGGGTTTTTCAAAGATCATTTATTGATGCTGAAGAATCTAGAAGAGGAGGTTACCTCCATTTTAACTTTGATAGTTATATGAATCGTGCATTTCTCAGTACGTTTTATGGACTTGGTCTTGGGGTTGGCTTCTCCGAAGGTGAAGGGATATTTTCTGCCTCAACAACGACAAAGAGTAATGTTGGCTTCCAGCTTTTTATGATTCCACTGGATTTTAGATTGGGGATGACTATTGGACGTGGGAAATACTTTAGGCTCTCTGTTGCCGGTGGTCCGTCTGTTATGGGTCTTTCTCAATCTAGAGATGATAAAGATCGAGGAGAAGATGACAAGCACAGAAGGCAATATAGCTTTGGGTACTTCGGGCATGCAAAAGCTCAGATAAGTCTTTCCTCTTTATTTCATGACATCGCTTTTGGTGGATTTAGTCAGTATCAAATGACAAATATGTACTTGAATATTGAAGCTCGTCATCAAAGTTATGAAAGCTTCCAGGATAATATAAGCATTACTGGAACGAGTCTCGGAGTAGGTTTTACCTTTGAGTACTTATAAGCTGAAAGTTAGCTATATTGGAACCGGCTATTTAGGATGGCAGATTCAGCCAGATAGTTTAAAAACTGTTCAGGGACAAATCAATAACGCGCTGGAGAAGATCTCTAAATCAAGTGAAGTTCAAAGCCTAGGTTCTGGTCGAACGGACACAGGTGTTCATGCTATTGGTCAAGTTGTTAAAGTATCAATTCCTCTAAAAATCAATCCTGAAAATTTACTGCGGGCGATGAACTCCAATCTTCCAGAGGATATTCGTGTCACTTCATGTGAGAGTTGCGCTGAAGATTTCCATCCTGTTAGAGATGCTCTATGGAAGCGTTATGCCTACTATTTTTATGTGGGTGAGACTCTACCTCCACATGCATTTCAAAGAGTCACATGGGAAAGAGCAGATTTTGATTTCAACAATTTCGAAGCGGCCTTAAAGGAGTTTGTTGGAACTCATGATTTTTTGAACTTTTCGACTAAGGGAACCGAAGTAAAATCGACTATCAGAACAATCCATGATGCTCGACTAGAAGAGGTTACAGGATTTTTTCCTTTTCAAGGAATGTTCCCTGGAAAAGTGTATCGAGTCACATTTGAAGGTAATGGATTTTTAAAACAAATGGTTCGACTTTTGGTTGGTGCGGCATTTATGGCAAGTCGTGGAAAAATAACACCGAGTGACATAAGAGCGTTTTTTCAAGAGGATACAAGTGGCAAAATCGGACCTGTTTCTGGGCCTGATGGATTGTACCTAGAACACGTAGAATATCAGTCTTCATGGGCTTCTAGTAATTGACATTTGGCTTCCAAATGGATAATTTCCCAACGAATTTAATATCTTATTGCGCTGTGACCAGATGAGTCGCCAGTGATTATTTGAATCAATTGATAAAACGAATTTTTAATAAAGAACTTACTATTTACCAAAGAGGAATGTGAAATGTCGTACCAAATCGTAGATGTTAACGGATGCACAAAGAAACTAAGTTTCAACTTTGAACAACTTGACCTAACTACTGAAATTAAAAATGCTCTAGTTAAGAAGCAAAAAACAGTTAGCTTGAAAGGTTTTAGAAAAGGAAAGGCTCCTCTTTCTGTAGTTGAGCAGATGTATCGTCCTCAAGTAGAGTCTGATGCTCTTAATAGTTTCATTCAAAATGAAATGTATGCTGCAATCTCCAAAGAAGACCTTAGAGTTGTAGGTTATCCTAATTTTGAAAATATGAACTATGATGCTGGAAAATCAATCAGCTTCGACGCAGTTGTTGAAATTTTTCCTGAAGTTAAGCTTAAGGACATGAGTGGACTAAGTTTCACAAAAGATGCTGTTGAGTTTGATGAGACTGAACTTGAAAAGATGAAGAAGAACTACCTCGGAAGCAAAGCTGAGATGACTGAAGTTGAAGATAAGGGTGCAGCCCTTACTGAGGGACAATTTGCAGTTCTTAACTTCGAAGGTGAAAGAGCAAACGGTGAGAAGCCTGAGAATATGAAAGGCGAAGAGTTTGTTCTTGAAATTGGTTCTGGGCAATTTATCCCAGGGTTTGAAGAGCAAATGGTAGGTATGAAAGCTGGTGAAAAGAAAACTTTAGAAGTTACTTTCCCTGAAAACTACCAAGCAGAAGATCTACAAAATGAAAATGTTAAGTTTCATGTAGAACTTCTTGAGATTAAAGAAAAGAACTACCCAGAGTTTACTGATGAACTAGCTAAAGAATTTGGATTTGAATCGGTATCTGATTTCGAAGAAAAGAATAAAGCTAATATCATGGAGCAAAAAGAAAGAGCGGCTAAGCAAAAGCTTAACCAAGAAATTCTTGAAAAACTAGTTGGTGAAAATGAGTTTGATGTTCCTGTAGCTCTTATCGCTCAACAAGAAGAGCATCTTAAAGAAGATGTAAAAAGAACTCTTGCTCAACAAGGATTCAACGAAGAGATGACTGCTGACTACTTTACAAAGTGGAAAGATGATCTTCGTGAAAAAGCAATCTTCCAAGTTAAATCAGGTCTCATTCTTGACTCATTTGCTAAAGAGCATAATATCGAAGCTAATCAAGAAGACTATGAGAAAAAACTTGAGGAAGTTGCTAAGACTTCTGGACTTGGTGTTGACCAAATCAAAGGTTTTTACGATCAAGATGAGAAAATGAAGAACAATCTTATGTTCGCTGTTCGTGAAGAAAAAACATTTGAAAAAATGTATGATCTTGTAACAGTTAAGTAATCTTATCTTTCAAAATTAAGAAATCTTGAAAGGGCCAGTAATGGCCCTTTTTTTTGTCAGTAAAGGGTTAATTTCACCTTTTTCCTATTGTATTTTACAGGTCTCTCCTTACAATAATGATACTTTAATTTGTAGAAAACAAACTTTGGCCATCGTGCACAATAAAGGGAGTAGTCATGTTTAATAAGATAGCGATCCTAGCGTTAATTTTAGGAGTTTCAGCTTGTTCATCATCACCAAAGCAAAACCCAGAAAGAGAATTTGAAGGTCCTGTATTCCAGCTAATGGATGCTTCAACAAATAGACTTCCAATTTGGATTGAGACACCTGAGGAAGGTGATAAGGTTAAAGAAAGAGCGAAGAATAGATACTTCGTAAGTGAGTCTAGCCACTCAAATAAAAGACTGTGTACACGTTCAGCTGAAGCTAGAGCAACGACAAAGATAGCACAGGAAGTTGCTCAGTTTATTAAGAATTCTTACGCTGAAGCTACACAAGGTGCTTCAGATGAAGATGTATCTGAGTATATGCAAGAGCAGCTTGCGCAAGAGACACAAAGCTTCCTAATTGGAGCAGGAGTTATTAAGAACTACTGGGAGCAAAGACGCTACAAAGTTGAACTTGGTGCCGAAGAAGATACTGTTAAGTTTCAGTGTTATGCATTAGTTAGAATTTCTAAAAAATCTCTTGCTAAGGCAATGGCTGCTGCACGATCAAAACTTCTTAATAATGTACAAGATAGTGAAGTAAAAGCTAAGACGGAAGATATTATTGAAGAGGCGGAAAAGGCCTTTCTTAATAAGGTTTAAGCTAGATGAAAATCTTTATTGCTGGTTTATTACTTACACAGATGAGTTTCGCAAAAGAAGCTCCTAAGTGGATTACTGATAAATCAGCACTATGTAAGAATAATGAAATTTGCGCTGTTGGCTCAGGGTCTTCTATGACTTTGGCCAAGAGTGTGGCAAGGGCCGAGCTTGCTAAAATTTTTGAAAATAAAATTAGTTCGCAGTTTCAGTCTGAACTTTCTTCATATAATAATGAAACACAAGAGAGCGTTAGTGAGCAGGTTAATGAAATTACTAATATTGCTCTAGAAGGTGT
>JBLWXW010000048.1:0-18176 GCA_048267265.1 Bacteriovoracaceae bacterium | reverse complement strand
GATCAGACATTGATCCTTTGGTTTCAATCAGCAGAAGATCCTGCAACAGCCTTCCCTATTCTTGAGCCAAAAATTTTCAAGCCTGACTATATTGTTAAACTTCTTCCTGCCGAGTTAACAAGTCTAGAACTTGATTCAATTAATAGCGCTAGTGTTTATACAATTCTTACTATTCCCAAGAATGTTCAAGAAATGTCTGCAAACCTAAAAGCTCCAATCGTAATCAACAACAAATCAAAAGTAGCAAGACAGATTGTACTTCAAGATAGCAAACTTGAAGTTAGATGCTCGATGTACAAAGAGCTTAAAAGATATATTGTAAGCTACAGCTCTGACGATACAAATCGTACTACGGCCAACGAACCTGTTGTTGCTACTGAAGCTGCTACATCAGCTCCAACAGTTACTGAAGAAGTTAGTACTGATACAAGTACTTCTACTAAAGAAGCATAATCTCAAAAAAAAATTCTAATAAAAAAGCCTCCAATTTGGAGGCTTTTTTTATGACATAATTTCAATTGATTCATTAAGTGAGAGACGTTTCTGTCGCAGTTCTTGAAAGATTAAGGTACATCAAAGCTTCTTCATTACGAGGATCTTTTATAAGTACTTTTTCCCACTCTGACTGAGCTTCAAGAATTTTACCATTGCCATAAAAGAGAACACCAAGTGCAATTCTTGCAGGCATATAATTAGGCTCTTCTAAACCAAGAGACTTAAGCTCATCAAATGCCTTATTTATAAAGCCCTTTTTAGCGTATGTCTTAGCTATTTTAATCCGTACTTCATGATTAGCCGGGTCTAGGTTGCGAACCTTGGTGTATTCAAATAGGGCCTCATCTAAGCGGTTGTAAGTGAAGTACATCTCTGCCAATTCGAAATGCTTAGCCGCGAACTTCTTATTGATATGCCCATCTTCAAGAAAGTCCTCAGTATTGCCGCTCTTAACTCTCTTATTGGCAACCTCAAAGATTCTGGTAGCTTCTTCATATTGCCCAATATCGTTATATAAAACGGATAGGCTAATCGATGCATCCGTGTGCGACGGATCTAAGGATAAGCATTTATTAAAGGCCTTAATCGCTTTTCCAACCTCACCCTTAATGTGGAAAACATTCCCCATTAAAAAGAAGGTTTTAGACAGGAGATCTTTATCATCTCTCTCTGTTTCAATAATATCACTTAAAAGAATCTGGGCTTTTTTATATTCACGCTTTTCGAATAGCTCTTTAGCTTTTCTGTAATCTTCACTTTTTTGTAAGGATTTCACACAGCTCTCCTATTGTGTTGTCTTATTTTTTTTCTTCTTCGGTCTTCATCACAACTTCTGTATTCAAACAGTTGTCATATGCCTTTGTTAAATTTTCCAAATAGTCTTTTGCAACCATTTGCTTGTAGAAATCGTTATGTTGACGGCAATAGTCCTTGTCTCCAATTTCTGCAGAAGACAAAAATGTTCTCACCATTGCATGTGATCGCATTTTTGGCTCTCTAAACTCTTCAATAATCATTTTATATCTATATCGAGCAGCTTCATAGACCTCTGTTTTATAGTAGAAGTCTGCTATATATTGTTCCTTATCTCTAATCATTTGTTCGCATTCTTCTATTTTTTCAGCGGCTTTCTTTCCATACTCGCTAGAGCCATGTTTATTTTTCAATTCTTGGAAATATTTAATCGCCTCATAAGCAGGACTTAGGTCTCGGTCATATGTTTCTGGTATCTGCTTAAAAAAAGATTCACCTATGCGATACATCACATATTCAGCTTTTTTGTGTCTTGGGTGAAAGTCTTTAAACACAATATATGCAGCAGCTGCTTCGGCGTAATTCTCTTGATCATAAAGTACGTCAGCGCTCATAAGCTCTGCAAATGTTGCATAGTATGAGTAGGGATACTTACTTCTAATTCGGTTGAGCTTCTCTGTAGCTAGCAAAAAGCGTCCATCCTCTATAAGCTGCTCAGCTTCTTTGTAGAGAACTTCTGCCTCAGTTTCCCCAGATGGCCTGGGTGTAGAGCATGAAAAGAATGATAAATAAGAAAGAATTGAGATTATTAATATATTTAGCTTCATAAGATAAATAATTTCCAGTACTTAAAGATTAGAGCTTTATGCTCTATCTTAACGGCCGGTAACTAGCATCGTCAAAGAAACTCTCACATAGAGAAGGTCGCAAAGACCCCATAAACACTATGATCATAAGCCTTTATCAATAGTTAAGTATCTTGGTAAATTTCCTTATAGACTTCATCTAAGATGAGCTTAAGCGCTGCAGCAAGAGGAATTGATACGATCATTCCTACAATGCCTAGCCACTGACTTCCTAAAATTACAGAAACAACAACAGTAAGAGGGTGTAGATCTACAATCTTAGATACTAATATTGGAAATACGAGGGCCATATCAATAGCATTTGCGATTAAGAAAAGTGTAATGATAGCCCCTGAAGTTGTTCCATAGCCATACTCAGCAAATGCAAATAATACCGCAGGGACAAAGCCTAGGATAGGTCCAACATAGGGAATAATATTTGTTACAGCTGCAATAATTCCAAAAAGTAGGGCAAAGCGTACATCCATTATTAATAGACCTGAGGTTATGATAAGCCCTACAATTGAAGCTTCCACAAACTTTGCAAATATATAGTCTCCCAACTTTCTATTAAACTGGTAAGAGAGATAATAGAAACGCTCAAAAATACTATTTGGAATTAACCTTAAAAAGCTTCGCTTGAAAGATAATCCGTCCTTCAAAAGAAAAAAGATTATCAATGGAATTAGAAATACCCACTCAATAAGGGAGGCTAAGAAGTTTGGTACATTGAGAAGTACATTTCCTGAAGTATTCTTCACCCAATCAACGGCTTCATAAAAGTACTTATCTTCGATATCGTAACTTGTTCTATCTTTAACCTCATACTTCAGTTCTTTATATTTTTGTGTCACGAAGCCCTCTATTTTAGGCACGTAGTACTGAATATTTTCAACTTCAGAGGTAACCGTTGGAACGATTTTAATAAAGGGATAAGTTGAAAAAAATATTAAAGAGGAGAAAACAATCAAAATAGACCCCAATCTGTTAACTCCTAATTTTTCAATAGCGGGCACAGCAGGGTTAATAATAAGATAAATGACATAGCCGATGACTAGAGGAACAGAAACTCTAGGCATTAGAAAAATTGTTAATATAAAGAGAAGTAAAATTAAAAAGAAGAATGTAAGTTTGATTTTTTCTCTTTTTCCGAACTGATTAACTGCTGGCATTTTTCTCCAATGTGTTGATTTTAAATTTCAACTCTTGTACTTCTCTTGTTATTGAAAAGAGTCTGTTTGCAACAATTAAACTTACGGACTGCAGAAGCTTCGCAGCGATTAGTGGATATATATTAATAAGTTGATCAACATCTGGCTTAAAGAGTCCAAGTAACTCACAACCTTGCCTGCTAATGGCCATGGCACTTCTAGTACTATTTTGCTGAAGTAAAGCCAGTTCGCCAAAGTAGTCGTACTTCTCTAAGGTTAAAACATGGGAAGGCTTTTTATCTGCTTCGTTTGATGCTGTATTCGTATCAGGAACAACAATATCAGTATATCCACTATAGATTAGATAGAATCCAACTCCAAGTTCACCTTGATTAAAGATAATATCTCCTGCATTGAATTTCCTTAGATGGAGAAACTTGGCCAAGATTCTTAGTTCATTTTCTGTGAAGTTTTTTAGTACTTCAATTTTTCTTAAAAATCTTGGGATACTATCTACTTTTTTTCCCATTATAGGATTGGATTGCCAAAAATATTTAAGAACTGGTATCTCAAGTTTTTCAGGAAGTGGTTCGTGCCCCTCGATCTTATCTGAGATTTCTTTTTCGTAGCTCATTATTTACCATTCCTTACTTAATAAAACCCCAAATCAGACTTTTGCACCCAACCTGACCTATCGCTCGGTGAGACAATATAATACCAGTCATCATAGAAGCGGCCGACAAGGACTCTACTTCCTCCTGCTATTTTCCCATAATCTGGATAAATTTTTGATGGTCCCTCATGCACATGTGTATCTTTCATTGCGACTGCATAAGAGTGCCCTTCCTGATAGGTATACCTAAATGTTACTGGTATAAATAGAAGAGCAAGGTATGCCAAAATAAGTAATTTATTTTGAATCCATTTCTTTCTCAGTAAAAGAAGAAATATACATAGGCCCGCCATGAAATAAGCTATGTAAAAATCGAAAGGAATATCCATAGCGTTTGCTGTAGCATATTCTTTCCAATTCTTACTCATCACCGGATCTGTAACACCAGGCTGAAGCTTTATATATTCTAAATTATTCCACACCATTGGGTATGTGAAGCCTTCATCCTTCGCCTTCTCAAGATGAAACCTTGCAGGTCCAAAGTTATTCATCTTCAGATAGATTGATCCCAAGTTATAATGGAATAATCCAGAATCAAGTTCCGATTTATTTTCCCTGATTATTTTAAGCGAATTTTCAAATTCACCTTTTAAATAATAATCTTGGGCTGCCTTTAATATATCTTGCGTGCTATGATTTGCCATAAAGATATTATCTATCCCCTGAACCATGAGTTCAAGTCTCTAAAATTAGGTAAAAATGACTTCCCTAGACGATCAACTTTATCAACTATTTTCTGACCTACTTAGGAACTCAAAACAGCAGACTGGCTTAACATTTGAAAATTCACTGCTAGCTACTGGTGTTGGACCATTCCTAACTAAGATGAGCGCTACAGAAAAGCTTTATCTGGGCCCTAGGGCCTCCGTGCTTGGGTATGGACACCCCCTAACCTACAAAACTCGACTAGAAAGCTTTTTAAGGCCAGAGGTTTACTCTGATGAAGCTGAACAGGATTCCTTTATCGCTAACCTTAATCATTTCATTAAAAGTGTCACAGGAAATGAGATCTATGCATCACTTGCCGGACAATCAGGCATCGAAACCCTAGATGCCGGTCGTTATCCTACTTTCCTCTCAGACAAAAGCTTAGAGTATATTTCCAGTGGAAAAGTAGTACTTATACCGAACCTTTTTTCTTTTCCTATATTCCTTAGCAATAAGAATACTCCAGATGAGTACTCTGTATTTCTAACACAGGACGCACTTTCGGCATCACAGGCTACTTTAAAGCTGCTCTCATTAGGTGATTTTTACGGTGAGAGAGGACATATTCAAAGAGTTTCCCAAGTGATTTCAGAGAGACTCGCCAGTTGCACTCGCGTCAAATCTATTGACGGTTTGCTTATTTATTTGGACCAAGATAGAAATTATTCTTTTTTAGATGAAGGAAAGCACATAATTTATCTACCTTTATTTTTCAGACCATCGTTTATAAAAGAAATTAATAAATTTATAATGGAATAACTATGTATATCTTAAGAAATGCTGTTGAAGAAGATCTCGACCAAATTTTAGAGCTTAGCCAGCTCAAAGTTTTCATCAACCTTCCAAGCGACAGAAAAATACTTGAAGAAAAAATCGAAAACTCTCTTCGTAGTTTTAATAAACCATCAAAGAACTTAGAGGATAATCTCTACGTTTTCGTTCTTGAGGATACTGAAACAAATCGTATCCTGGGAGTTTCCTTAATTCACGGAAAACACGGTACTGAGATTGAGCCGCATTTTTACCTAACGGTTGGACAAGAAAATAAATATAGTAATTCACTAAATACGGGATTTATACACGGAACACTTAAATTTGGTCACAACCCTGATGGCTATACGGAGATCGGAGGATTAATTCTCGAACCAGGACATCGTGGCTCTCCCTTTAAGCTAGGTAAAGCTCTCAGTTTTGCGCGCTTTCTCTATATTGCTCAAAGGCCTAATGAATTTACAGATGAAATTCATGTAGAACTTATGCCCCCTTTTGATAGCAATGGTAACTCTCCCCTTTGGGAAGCTATTGGACGTAAATTCTTAAATATGGATTACACTGAAGCGGATGTGCTCTCTAGAAAAAATAAAGAATTTATTCTTTCACTCTTTCCATCTGAAACAATCTACGAAACTCTCCTCCCCCTAGCGGCAAGAGACTCAATTGGGAAAGTTGGAAAAGAAACTCTACCTGTAAAGAGAATGCTTGAGTCGATTGGATTTGAGTATACTAATGAAGTTGATCCATTCGATGGTGGACCTCATTATCGAGCTAAAAAAGAAAATATATCTCTACTAAAGAATTCCGTCGAATACAATCTCGAGTTTGAGGACGTACGTGGGAAACCAGCTGAAGATAGAAAACTCTTCATGATAAACATACAACACAAAGACTATCAGTTTTATGCATCTATTCTTTCTGCTCGCCAGGAAGATAATACTCTATATATTCCACAACGCTTTAAAGCACACTGTCCCGCAACGAAGGGAATTGGTTTTAACTACTGAGGTTAATATGAAATATCAAATCAAAGGTAATTATTTTAATGGTCGCTACAACCCAACGACAGACAAAGGTCCAGAAGGTGTAGAGCACTATATAAAAAGAGAGTGTCCAGCTGATACTTCACTTACATTATGGGAAATGCCCATTGCCTACAATCAAGTTGAAGAGATTGTAGCCAGTGCACATGATGGTTATCGCTTCTGGAGAAAGGTTTCTCTAAATGAAAGAGTCAATTTCTTAAAAAAATATCAAGAGCAAGTTATTGCTAAACAAGACTTAATTGCAGAGGCGATTGCACTTGAAAGTGGTAAACCTCTCTGGGAAGCGAAGACTGAGGTTGCATCAGTTATTGGAAAAGTTGATGTTACAATCAACGACTCGCTACCAAGAGTTGCTGATATTCGTATCAATGAGATTGCAGCTGGAACGAATGGTTCAGTACATTTCAGACCATTAGGTCCTGCTCTAATTATTGGTCCATTTAATTTTCCATGCCATCTTGCCAATACTCAAATCCTAAGTGCCCTAATCACTGGTAACTCTTTCATTTTAAAGCCCTCAGAAAAAGTGGCCTACAGTGCTCAGCTCATGATCGACTGCTTCCATGAAGCCGGATTTCCAAAGGGTGTAGTCAACTTGTGTCAAGGCGATGGTGAGATTGCTCGTCGCCTAACAGGAAGCAAGGATATTAAAGGCGTTTACTTCACTGGAAGTAAGGAAGTTGGTCTACAGATTCTAAAGACAACACATACTGACCTTTCTAAGCTTGTAGCCTTAGAGTTAGGGGGCAAGAACTCTAGTATCATCCACAAAGACGCCAATACAGACTTGGCATTAGAAGAGTTGCTAAGGGCCTGTTATCTAACCTCTGGACAACGTTGTACATCAACAAGTCTTATTCCTATTCACAGAACCTTACAGGATGAATTTATTGAAAAGTTTCACTCACTAAGTAAAAAAATTATCGTTGATCATCCAATTAATCATGAAAAGACTCCATTTATGGGTCCGCTCATTGACCAGCGCTCACTCGATCAATACCTACTCTTCATGGGAATGGCCAAGCGTGAAGGCTTCGAAGAAATTATGCGCGGTAAGCAACTTACTCGTGAAACCCAAGGCTACTACGTAAGTCCTTCTATCCATTTTGCTAAATCATGGGACAATAGTTCACACTTCCTACAAAGTGAAATCTTTGGTCCAAACACAACCTTTATTCCCTATGATGAAATAGAGGAAGCTATTGAGATTGTTAACTCCACAGAATATGGATTGGCCGCCGGTGTATTCACAAATGACACAGAAGTTTTCTCGAAATGCCTAGAAGATATTGAGAGTGGTCTCGTTAATCATAACAGATCTACCTGCGGTGCAAGTGCAAAGCTGCCCTTTGGGGGAATCAAAAACTCAGGAAACTACCACCCTGCAGCGGTAGCGATGATTGATGCCTGTGTTTACCAAAAGGCAAGTCTTCAATGTGAAAATGCTCAAGCTACTGGTTTAGATAAGATTACTGGTCTTGATTTAGATTAATTAAGCCTGGCGCTTATTGACGAGAACGCCTAGGGAGGAATTGTGCCCTAGGTCTTCTTTATTTCTTTTCTGTGACTGAATATCAACATCAGAAGTATTCTTATATAGTGACAAGACTTCCATTTTCTTAATTTTTGAATATGAATTATAGAGTTTCTTCTTTTCTTCAATAATCATTGTCGAAGCTTGCTTAGTATTTGCAGAAGATACTTTTTTTGGAAAGCGCTTTTGCCCGAATATATTCTTATTCATTTTTTGAAATGTACGGGAATAAGCCTCTAACAACTTATCTACTCTTTGACCACTTTGAAATACAAACCGCTCTTTAGGTACATCTTCTAAATTAAGCTCAACTGCATTTTCCAGATTCTCATCAAACTTTAAGATTTTTGCGCCAGTGCCTTCAATTGCTTCTTCGTTCTCTCTCTTCTTATCCACAATGACGTCTTTATAGTTCTTGCCACCAACATCTGCACTTAAGAGAAGTGACAATGGCACTTTCTTTTGTCCAGAATGTGAAGTCGTAAGCTTTGAGATTTCCTCCGGAGTGAGGATCCTCAATAACGACATAATAAGATGACCTTTAAACTCCATTGAGCCTCCGAATTTACTTATCGGAAACCCGACCAAAATACTTAAGTACTTTCAAAATGATCTTAAATTCAGATACTTACAGTATTTTTTACAAAGGAATGATTTTATGTCTAGACAGAATGATGATCGACCTTTATAAATGGAAGCTCGAAATAATGGATTGGAGTGTGGCGCAGCGGTAGCGCAGCGGACTGTTAATCCGTTGGTCGCGGGTTCGAATCCCGCCACTCCAGCCACTATTCGTATTTTAAAAAGCCTCGATTATTCGAGGCTTTTTTGTTTCTACTTTTTCTTCTACACTGAACCCATGCAAACTCCTCTCTACTCATCAAGGCCATACTATGTCCCCAGAGCAGTACCTAAAAGAACTTACCCAATCCATCCCAGTTACCTCAAACCTTGATGTTGAGGTCGTCTCCCTTAATGACACTGGTGTTAAATTAAGAGCTCCTCTAAATACCCATATAAATTATGAAGGAACGGCCTTCGGTGGTTCACTGAATACAATTTGTATCTTGGCCTGCTACCTCAGCGTTCACCATCTTTTTCGTTCTAATTCAATTAAATTCAACTCTCTTGTTATTCAAAATAGCGAAATGAACTATATAAAGCCTGTTGCTGAAAACTTCACTGCTCATGCAACAGTTGAAAATATCGACTTTATCTTAAACTGCTTCAGAAGGCGTGGAGCCGCGAGAGCTAAGGTAAGATGCTCAATCGAGTTAGAAACAAATAAGGGAGTCGAACTTTGCTCTTTTACAGGTAGATTTGTCATATCTTCCTAATATCACTTGCCAATATTCCCCAAGCATCATAAATAGCTTCAAAGCCCATATAACTAGGATATCCCATGCATACGTCGAACTTCATTAGCGACAAGGTTCAATCTCAATCATCAGAGTTCCTCTTAGATTCTTATAATCAATTCCTCTCTGAAATTAGAGAAGATGTTGATGAAGGTGAGACATCTGAATTTCTCAGTGACGATTTTCAAGAAGAGTTCAAAGAGCTTGTTTTTCGTAAAGAACTAGACTCCTTTAGCGCTAAAAATTTCTATTGGCTCAATCTAATTGATTCACTTGTAGATACTTTATTTCTACTCGAAGAGGGCGATTATTCTCCAGAGTCAATTATAGAGTATTTTGAGGCTTCTGAATTTTTAGGGTTTATTATTACAGAACTAGAAATGGATAACTCTCCTGAAGAAGTTATAATGACGATCAAGGATATCCAAGAATTTCAGATTATTAGTTACTTTCACCTACAGCTTAGTAACAAGAAGTGGAGTCCAAGCGGACCAGTAGCATATCGACCTGTTCCAGAACTGGGTGAAGGAAGTCATGGTCTATACCTTGGACCAGACAATACTTTCTATCCCCTACCTAAAAATTTTGAGGCATCTGTATTACCAGTAATTAAATTTAATCCATTAGATAAAGTTCTCCAACTAGACCTAGAAGGTGAAATTTTAGAAATTCAGTCTATCGGTTCGGACAATGAGATTATTCCTTCTACGAATGCGTTGAATCTCCTTTCGAATACAGAACTTATTTCAAAGCAAAATAAGCAAGAATTAGTGGAAAAGTTTCTCAAGGCCAGTACAATAATTACTGAAGTATGCCCTGTACTAAGTAGTATTCTTGATAAGTTTACTGACTTCATCGTTCCATTAGATACTGAAGAGCTTGTGAGTTACTCGATGAAGGTTCTTCCTCGTTATTCATGTATCAATATCTTCAATCGTGACCTTGTAGACTTAGTTGATGATCTCCTCCATGAAAACGGGCATCACTATTTAAATGGTTTACTTGAGGGCGAAGAAGAACTTATTTTTGAAGATGATGACAAGATTTTTTATAGTCCATGGCGCCGTTCTCTTAGACCAGTTCGTGGCCTATATCATGCTGTTTTAACCTTCTACTGGGCATACCGTCTATTTAAGGAACTTAGCCTCTCTGATAAAAGTTCACAGTACTTTAGCGAAGCCGAGCTTCATAAAATTAATTTTAGACTTCTTGAAGAAGAATATCTTATTTCAGCTTGTAGAGAGGATCTCGATAAAGCCCATTCTCTAGGAAAAATCTCTGACTTTGGAAAAGGATTCTATATAGATATTCTTAAAGAAGTTGATAAAGACAGAGCTCTTTGCCAAGAAGTTGAAGATAAACTTCCATTAACCTTCAAAGAGCAACTTCTTGAACTTAAGCAGGATGTTGTTTCTAAAAGAGCACTTCAGGGTTAGTTTAATTGATTGAGAAGTTGCTGCATTTCATTTGCAGGCATTAGGTCGCCTTTATTAGATGCGACCTCAATCCCCTTCGTGAAGGTAGCAATGGCTTGATCTTTTTGACCAAGCTTCTGATAAACCTTACCTAATAATACATAAGCTACGGAATACTTCTCATCCTCGCTTAGAACCTTCTTTAGACAGTTTTCTGATAAGGTAAGTTCATTTCTTTTAAAATGAATATCTGCCATTCCAAAGTTTGCCAGTGTGTCCTCAGGATCAATTTCCAAGACTTGCTTAAACATTTGCTCTCGGCGCTCTATATCTTTTCTCTCTGCTTCTTCCTGCTCTTCTCTTACCCTCTTGGCTTCAGCTTCTTTACCAAAGTTAGAGAATGACTTCACAGTAGCTTGTGCTTTTTCTTCCTCAGCCTCTTCAATTTTTCCCATCTTCATATAGAAAAGACTTTTATTGGTATGGGCCATAATGGAGTCTGGATTTGCATCTAAAACCTCTTCCATCAATTCAATACCTTTTTCATACTCTCCCAACTGGCCATAAATTACACCAATCGTTTCAAGAGTGTCTTCGTGGTTTGGGATAATATTTAAAATTTCTTTAAATTTAGGAAGAGCTGTTTCTGCACCGCTTTCGTGAAAAAGCTCAACGGCTGATTGGTATAAGTACTCTACCCAGCTTTTTTCATTATACTCTCCACCAACGGGAAGATAGTGTACAACTCCAACCTCAGAGTTAATTTTTATATTCATTTTATCTACACGAAACTTTCTAACTGCTGAAATGAGTATATAAGACTTATTATCTAGAGTAACTCTTTCAAGTAGTTTACCTACTTTCTCTCCATTAGAATGTATCGCTTCACCGACTTCAGGCAAGTCTATGTCCTTAGAAACTTCTATTACGATTGGAAAGTGAGCACCACCACGACGTGTCTCAATTTTAGAAACTGTTTCCTGTCCGAGGTAGCAACCTTTTTGATGTGATACTGCATTTAAATTAAGAACCGTATCTGTGACCAATTGGTCAATCTCGACATTGACTCCAAGCTCTGGGATCGCCCTCAACACAACCATCTTTCTGTAGGTTGTTTCATCTATTTGTCGTAAACCCTTATTGGCATTAATCTGAGATATATAGGCCGGCATCCCCGCCCATTTCCCAAAAAAGATATTTTTTTCTGCCTTAATCAAATTTTGCTGTAGTGAGAAGTTTATTTGATATTCTTTATCATGGGTGTGTATTTCAACATCGTCCATAATTATATATTTTTCTAAGTCTACACTCAGACTCTCTATTAATTCTGACTTACCTATGGTGATAAAGTTATCATCATCTAGGCAGCATAAAATAAAGAAAGATTTCACCCTTCCTGATCTATCAAGACGAGAACTTTCTTGAAAGCTTCCTGACTGAAGCGTAGATATATCTGAAGTTAGCTGGCCATTAAGAAAGCGCCTTGTATCGGGTCCTTTGAATAATAATGCTTTATATTTTCTGGCTTCCTTTAATAATGCATAATATGTTTGATCATATTGTGCATAATCGAATATTTTAGGATCCATTATACTGAGAAAGACTCACCACAACCGCATGTGTTTGTGGCATTTGGGTTAGAGAAAACAAATCCTTTTCCATTTAACCCATCTTTAAAGTCCAATACTACGTCTTTCAAATAAATCGATGATTTAAGATCAATATAGACTTTAAAATCTCCATAATCTTGAACATTATCTTTTTCTTTTTTTTCACCGAAATCAATATTATAGGAAAGCCCTGAGCATCCACCACCTACAACGCCAAGACGTAGCCCGATCTCAGGTCCTTTATCTTCTGATGCAAAAATACTCCTGACCTGCTCTATGGCCTTATCAGTTAGCTCTACAATTAGCTTAGATTTATCAATAGTTAGTTTATTTTGCTCGCTTGCTTCACTCATTTTTTGGCACCCCTAATATAAATAGGTCTTTTTTACACGTATTTATAACATATTCATTATACTGGCAAATTTATCCGCTTTTGTTAGATTTTTGCTCTATATCCCGAAAATATTTTATAATTGTAATAATTATGGCAATTTACTTAAAAATCACAGAGGAATCAAATAATCAGAGCGTTAGGCTTGGCCCGAGACCTATATTCATTGGCCGCTCCAGTAAGTGTCATATTACCCTAAATGACAATATGGTTAGTGGAAAACATCTCGCTATAAAAATTAATGCCGATGAACATGTTGTTATCAAAGATCTCAATACGACAAATGGGACCTACTTAAACGGTAATAAAATAGATGAGAGTCTCCTCTATCTTGATGACTTTATTCAACTTGGACGTGTAAAGATCTCATTACTACCCGATGAGATGACATCTCAGGAGCTTAAAGTCCATCAAAGAGACTTTGAAAGAACTAACGTAACATTTGTAAAGCTAGGTAATCAACTCACAGGTGAAGATGATGACCTTGATGGTGAAAACGGGATAAACAAACAAAGAACATTACTTGCTAAGATAAGACAAAAAAATATGCAGGCCGACCCTAGCCTCTCATCTACAGCCCCAGAAAGCAACCTCCCCCCACCAAAAGAAGAGCAGCCCAGTATTGTCTTTGATAAAGAAAGCTCCTCTCCCAAAAGAATAAAAAAAGAAGAAGATGACATAGACCTTGAGGTTGATGAATTACCAGGGCCAATTGAAGAAGACACCCCTGCAATAAAAGAGAAATCTGTAATTAAAGATTCTAAATCAGCAAAGTCTACCGCTATTGAAGACGATGATGACGACGAATATGAGTACGAATATGTAGATGAAGACGAAGACGCAAATGGTCTCGTCTCAAAAATCAAGGGCCTTTTTAAGCGCTAACTCTTTTGTGGTACCCAGATAACTTCTGTTTTCTTTTCCACTGTATTTATGTAGCGTGATAGCACAAAGAAATAATCACTTAATCTATTTAAGAACTCTGCCCCTAGCACTGGTGCTTCAGCTTCTCCATTTTCTTTCTTAAAAGAAATGAGCTTTCTCTCAACTCTTCTGCATACTGTTCTACAAATATGAAGTGCTGCTGCCGCCGGTGCTCCACCAGGAAGGACAAAGCTTTTGAGCGTAGGGCAGATTTCATCCATGCGATCCATCTGATCCTCTAGCTCATCAATGGCACTACTTTTTATTTGAGGTAATTTAAAATCTGCTCGCTGCTGTGATTCACACGCAAGGTTACTTCCGAGGTCGAATAACATCGACTGAATTCTCACAAGATGATCAACCTCTAGTTTATACTGTGAGTTGTCTTGAAGTAGTGAAGTGACAACTCCAACATGAGAATTCAGCTCATCAACATCTCCATAAAGGTCTATACGAAGGTCAGACTTATCTACTCGTTGTCCACCAACAAGACTAGTCTGTCCTTTATCTCCACTTTTTGTATAGACCTTTGATTTTTGAGTCATTACATATTCCTTCTATAGCGCCCGCCAACCTCAAATAGTGCATGAGTGATTTGACCAAGTGAACAGTAGTTAACTGTTTCTAAGAGTTTTTCGAAAACATTTCCATTATCAATAACGGTTTGAACTAATGAATCAAGGGCTTCTTGTGACTTATCTTTATTACGTTCCTTGAAGTTATTAAGCCTATTTATTTGATCCATTTTTTCTTCATTTGAACATCGAGAAATTTCAATTTCTTGATTCATTTGATCTTCGATATCAGCGGCTAAATAAGTGTTCACTCCAATAATTGGCATCTCTCCGGAGTCCTTAAGCGTCTCATAGTGAAGCGACTCCTCTTGGATCTTACCTCTTTGATACATACTCTCCATTGCTCCCATAACTCCACCTTTGTCGGAGATTCTCTCGAACTCGCAAAGGATAGCTTCTTCTACTATGTCAGAGAGTTCTTCAACCAAATATGAACCTTGAAGAGGGTTATCCGTTTTATTCATCCCAAACTCACGATTAATGATCATTTGAATGGCCATCGCACGACGAACGGACTCTTCAGTTGGAGTTGTAATGGCTTCATCATAGGCATTTGTATGAAGTGAGTTACAGTTATCACTTAATGCAATAAATGCCTGAAGAGTTGTTCTGATATCATTAAAGTCAATTTCTTGAGCATGTAGAGAGCGACCCGAAGTTTGAATATGATACTTAAATTTTTGAGATTTCTCATTAGCACCATACTTATCTCTCATCGTAACGGCCCAAATCTTACGGGCCACTCTACCTATAACGGTATATTCTGGATCGAGACCATTACTAAAGAAATAACTCAAATTTGAAGCAAATTCATCAATTTGCATTCCACGACTCAGATAGTATTCTACAAATGTAAATCCATTAGACAGAGTAAAGGCCGTTTGCGTAATTGGGTTAGCCCCAGCTTCTGCAATATGATATCCAGAAATAGAAACTGAATAGTAGTTCTTAATTGCATTTCTACAGAAATATTCCTGAATATCTCCCATTAGCTTCAAACTGAACTCTAATGAAAAAATACATGTATTCTGAGCTTGATCTTCTTTGAGTATATCTGCCTGAACGGTTCCTCTTACTTGCTGCATAATTTCAATACGCTTCTGCTCATTCCAAAAGTCATCTCCACTAAGCTTTTGCTTGATGGCCGTATTCATATAAAGTGCAAGAATAATTGGTGCCGGGCCATTGATGGTCATAGAAACTGATGTCGACGGTGCAGTAAGGTCAAACCCACTATAGAGGTCCATCATATCATCAAGAGTCGCGATAGATACTCCCGCCTCACCAATCTTACCAAAAATATCTGGCCTCTCGTCTGGATCTTCCCCATAAAGGGTAACCGAATCAAACGCAGTTGATAGTCTTTTTGCTGGATCATCTTTTGATAAATAGTGAAAGCGCTTATTAGTTCTTCCTGGCCCACCTTCTCCAGCAAACATACGCTTGGGCTCTTCATCTGCTCGCTTAAACGGGAAGATTCCTGCACCAAAAGGAAAAAATCCTGGAGCATTACATCTTCTTTGATACTCATAGATTCCTGCGAGCGTATCGATTTTTGGAAGTGCTACTTTAGAAATTTTGTTATGGGACAAAGAAGTATAATTTGTTTTTGCGTGAATCTCTTTTCCACGAACAACATAGCTATAATCATCATTATGATATTCTTTTCTCAAAGTTTTGAACTGTTCAATTTCTTCAAGAACATTTGATCCAATATCTTTTTTAACTTCTGCAAGTTTAGTCGAAAGCTCTTTACTATCTGGAACCATGGCCGAAGCTTTTTCAAGTGCTTCCAAATCCTTTAGCTTTTCTTTAACTTTCTCTGTTTCAGAATTATAAGACCTTAGTGCGCCCGCAATTTCTCTTAAATAGAGAACCCTATCTGCAGCAATAATTGTTTGCTTAACCTCTGGGCTTTTTTGAGCGGGAATATCACCTACAACACTCATATCGAAATCGAAAGTTTTTGCGATTTCCAAGAATAGAGCATTTACGCCAGGATCATTGAATTTCGATGCCATGGTTCCAAATACAGGAAGTTCCTCATCAGAGGGTGAGCCAGGATGGCCTGCGAAGAGTTCATGGTTTCTTCTATATTGCTTTCTAATATCTCTGAATGCATCTTCAGAGCGTGGCTTCTCAAATTTATTTAAGACAATAAAGTCTGCAGATTCTAGCATCTCAATTTTTTCAAGCTGCGTAGCTGCTCCATATTCTGGTGTCATTACATAGATACATTTATCAGCAACTTTAGTAATTTCATCAGATGCCTGTCCAATACCAGACGTTTCAACTAGGATCAAAGAAAAATCCTGTCCCTTTAAATAAGATACAACATTCTTAATTTGCGGACTAAGTTCTGTTTTTGAATCTCTTGTGGCCAATGATCTTACAAAGAAATGGTCATAGGTAGCACTACCTAAGCGAATACGATCTCCGAGTAGGGCTCCTTGGGTTTTCTTTTTAGTAGGATCTACAGAAATAAGTGCAATTTTTTTATCAGGATAATAACGGTGAAAGCGAAGAAGGGTTTCATCAATCAATGATGATTTTCCTGCTCCACCTGTTCCTGTGATTCCTAGAACTGGTACTTTTCCACCTGTAAGATCAAATGGAGCACTACCAGAATCTTCAATTGCACTTATTACTTTTGAAATTTCATTAAATGTATTCTTACCTGAGGCAAGTTTGGCAAAATCTACTGATTCAGTCGTGTCGTGTTGAGCTCTTTCGATCATATCATCGATTATTCCAACGAGCCCAAGCTTCATCCCATCCTCTGGTGAATATATTCTATTAATTCCTTTTGAATGAAGTTCTCTAATTTCCGAAGGTGTGATCACACCACCGCCACCGCCAAAAATACGTACATTCTTAGCACCAGCTTTATCTAGTAGCTCACGAATATAGGTGAAATACTCCATATGCCCACCCTGGTATGATGACAGGGCCACTGCATGAGCATCTTCTTGTAGACACGCATCTACAACTTCTTGGGCTGAACGATTATGTCCTAAGTGAATAACCTCCACTCCCTTCGACTGAAGGAGCCTTCTCATAATATTGATAGAAACATCATGACCATCAAATAAACTTGCGGCCGTTACAAACCTTAACCTTTTCATGAATCCCTCACTCATATGCATATTCAAGATTCCGTCCCACAACGGATAAACTTGTCTTTGACACCGTCAAATTAAACAAATACTGTTTTCTTCGCCATTTACAGTTCGGGTAATATAGCCTAAAAAGAAAACTCAAGCAAAATTGCTATTAAAGATGTACAATAGTCCATATTTTGGATTTTTTTGAGTATTTGGTTATAGACATGACAGATCAAGCTAGTGAAATTGAAGAAAGAGAAGTTTTAGTTGAAAACCCATTTCATACGGCCAGATTTAAGCCTAAGAGAAAAGGGAAGAAACCACCTAAACTAATCGCCGTTGTGCACCAAAGTGGATGTACAGGATGCGAAGTTTGTATTGCTGGATGTCCCGTAGATTCAATTGAGCTTGTACCTGGGCCTGATGCATCAAACCCTGGCTTTCGCCAAACTGTTGAAATTGATATTGCTCGCTGTATCGGTTGCCAAAACTGTTCTCAAGACTGTCCTTGGGAAACGATCACTATGTACGAACACGATGATTCTTTCATTGCTTGGGGCAATGAAACATTAAAGTCTGAGCTCTATATTACTCAAGGTGCATTAGCTGATGTTTTAGAGCGTGAAAATATTTCTTTAACTCCACCTCAGTCAGAAGAAGATAAAGGCGAAGGCGAAGACGCTCAAGAGGGCTAGTTCTTTTTTTTCTTTCCCAACTGTATTGCTAATAGAGTCCCTAAGGCAATTACGATACTCACCCATTGTGATGTTGCCAATCCATAGTATAGGCCACGGATTTCATCCCCGCGAAAGAACTCGTT
>JBLWXW010000047.1:0-18521 GCA_048267265.1 Bacteriovoracaceae bacterium | reverse complement strand
AATTTTGAAATCCCAAAGAAGCATCAAGATATAATTCTAACCTCTCTTATTAAAGACTATCCAACTGATGAAGGAACTCTAAAAATTGGATTTCTTGGGGCGCTGGGGCCTGATGGATGTAAAGTTAGTGCAACTTATCGCCAAGACTACTCCTTTATTGGTTTTAATGATGAAAAGAGTAAAGAAAAATGGCGTGATCTCTATAAGAAGCTCAAAAGTGAGGCAAAAAAACTCAAGGCGCAAGGGGCGAAAATCGTCATTCTCTCTATTCACGGCGGTGGTGAAGAGGATGAGAAAATTGCTAAAAAAGTTAAGGATATCGATGTTATAATTGCCGGTCACACTCATGAAAGCTATATCAAGAAAGTAGGGGATACCCTTATTTCTCAGGCCGGATTCTATGCACAGCAATTGGGAGTACTTCCTTTTCACTATGAAAATGGAAAATTAACTTTCAAAGGTAAGCTTAATAATTCAGATCATAAAATTCTGATTACAGATGAAGTTAAAGAAGATCCTTATATCGCTCAAAAAATTGATGAGTATATTGGAGAAATTGATTCGATATTGGCCGAGCAGAATCTACCTGCCGCTAATCAAAGTATTTTAACTGTAGATAGGGATCTACCCGATCACTCTAGAGCGGATAATGAGCTTGGAGAGTATATTACATCTCGTATTTTAGACTCTGTTAAGAAAAAAGACTCAAGTGTTGATCTCTATTTTACGACAACAGGTCTTATTCGTACGGGTCTTTATAAGGGAGTTGATTATACTGCCGGTGAGCTTTTTAAAATTCTTCCTTTGGGATTTGGTGAAAACTTTACGATAGGAACACCTGTTGTGAGCTTTTATCTCACAAAGAAAGAGTTTAAGCGTATGGTTGATTTTCTTTATCTCTATGCGAAGACTGATGACAAATATATGCCTGTTTTTTCTAGTAGCGTAGAAGTTAAAATGAGAAAGTGGGGCGTTCCCTTTATTAATAGGATAAAAGAGCTCAAGGTAAATGGTGTGGATTATAAAGATCTCCCTGATCTTATTCATATTTCTACGAATGAATTTATTTTTGATAGTGTTCAATTTGTTAAAGATAAGACTTTTGGGCTTCTCAAATTTATCCCTAAGAATGAGAGAGGAGAGCAAGTAACAGAAGTTCCTAGCTATGAATCAGAGTTCGAAAATCTAATGAATCAATAAGATAAAAAAAGGCCACTGCAACAGTGGCCTTTTTTATATGTAATAATACACGTAGGGGAAATGTATTATAAGCTTAGTTCATGAATAAGAACTTCAACACCTTGTAGTCCTTGTTCAATCTCTTCAAGATCACGATCAACGATTTCATATTTATCATCAAGAAGAGCTCTTCTTTGCTCGATTTGATCAATCTTATCTTCAATTGAAATAATCATAGCGGCCAGAATTTTACCTTCAACGTGGTCAGATCCAGCATCTAAATTCTCGCTGGCAAGGTCAAACTTAACTTTAACTTGATTGATCTTGTCATCAACTTCATTAAGCATTGCTGCATTGATTTTTCCAACTTGGTTATAGTTGAAGAGTTCTTCTTCCAGGTTCATATCTTGAGCGTTAATGCTTGTGTTAAATACAATAAGGGCCATTCCAATTAGGGTAATTAAGTTTTTCATCGTCTGCCTCCGCACAAATTTTGTTTTTTTTAATGGTAAGGGCAAAAGCTTTGGCCAACTACTGAGCCTGGAAAAATTTTATAGGGCGTAAAAATATTGGTCAATTTAGGGGGGACTGTACAATCGTACTCGTTATGTCGCTTGTAAGTGCTTGATTTTATGGAAAATAGTTTGGCATGAATTTTGGATTATTAATAGCATTACTAATTACAAAGAATTGGAGAGAGACTATGAAACGTCTTGCTATGCTATTGGCAAAATTGAATAAGAGTACTGTTGCGGCCAGTTTTGCGGCCTTAACTCTATGTCCACCCTTAATGGCCAAGGCGCCAGTAACTACGGGGCATGAAGTGATTACTCATAAGAAAATGAGGCATCCAGCTCAACTCGCTCTTGCTCCACTTGAGAGTTATATGGATATGGAGTGTCGAGACTTCTTAGATAAATCAAATAAAGATGAGTTTGTGATTTCGTTTAGAAATTCATTGAATGAATTATCCCCAAAATTCTGCGATCAAGTAAAAGATGTCGGATTTGAGGAAGACCTCTCTCAGGCGCAACGTGAGTTTGTTGGACCTGGAACATTTTCAAAAATGCTAGAAGCTCACTACCATGAATTCGAATACAATAAACAGTTGAATCATTATCAAAATCTTGAGTGTAATGAGTTAGTCGATATTCAATCACAGGATGAATTTAATAAATTCTTTAGAAGCTATGTTTCTGAATTAAATCCCAATATCTGTGAGATTGTTAAACCCTACGATGAAGATGAAATGGATAGTGACGTCGCCCAAGCGGATCGCCAATTTGTCGGGCAAGGTACTTTTGCAAAGATTGTTGAAGAGGCCTTTAACGAATACTTCTTTTCTTATAAGCAGTAATTCGTTGTATCTAAATTAATACCAGAGTTCTTGGCCATGGATTTAATATAATAGTTCATGGCCTTTATATTATGATTTTCTGTTTTATTTTCCTTAAATCGACACAAGCCTTCAGATATTTGATTAATCTGAGAAAGAGTCACCTTGAATTCTGTAAGGTTCTCAAGAATTCCAATTATCGTTGCACTATCGCTTTCTTTGTTTATTAAAGAGATGATATCAATAAGGTCTTGTTTATTTTCATCAGAAACTAATTCTGTAAGATTTTTTATAGTTTCTGCTGCTGCATCACCTTCTAGGTCTCGTGCCTGTTCAAGTATTGAAGAGAATGCTTCTCTTTGTCCTTTTAGATGAACGAGATTGGCAAATGCTGCTTTTCGAAGATGTTTATTTTCGGCACCAAGAAGATCAATGAGGTCCTCTTCTGTAATCCAGTCTTTAATACCCATCTCTTTAGGGTTTTTTGCTGTAATTTCAAGAACTCTACGAAGAGACTGTTGGGCAACGGTCAATGCTGGATCATAGAATCCATCATCTTCATCAGCTATTTGCCCACAGCCATCTTTATAGCATTCTTTGAGAGATTTAAAGCTCTCTCTAATCACTTCCTTCGCCTGACCAAGTCGAGATTCCTGTAAGAAATTATCTGTTGTGATTCTAGAATCTACAAAATTCTTATAGGCCTTAGTCTTGGTCACTTTTGAAGGGATTGTTTTTTGTAGAATCTTTTCACGATAGTTAACAGCTTGATTGTGAACATTCCCTACTAAAGACTCATTTAGTGAGATATTATCTGATTCACCCTTTTTGTTACTTTTTAAAAGCATAACACCGCCCATGACAAAGCAAAAGACGGTGGTTGCTGCTAGAAAAGAATTCTTCTTATTCATGCGATTTATTAACCTTTCTTAGTTTAAAATTTTATTTAATGCAGAAGTATTATTCGTTTTATTCTCAAAGTTTGTTACGACTTCTTCAACTGCTGCTCTCGTTTCACTTGAGAGTTCAAGAGTGGAGTCATCTGCAAATCCAAAGAATCCACCATTATTGAGATTAAGTGTAATTTGAAGATTCTTTTTGAACCCATTGTCATGACCTGCGTATGGACTCTCTGTATCTGCAAAACGACATTTTTGAGAAGGTCCACCATTGTATGCTGACCATGAACCTCTAATTAGGTTTGAGTAATCAATCTGTCCGTCAGCTCCAATCATACAGCTGAGTTTATCAGGTGTTGCCTGTCTTAACGCTGAGTTGAATTGGTTACGTAGGTATCTAAGTCCGTACTGTACTGTTTGTTTAACAGAATCATACTTTCCTTGGTTTAGGTATTCTTCAAAGTGCCACAGGGCCGAAAGTTGAAACATACCAACATCAGAGCCATCACTACCACCTACGATGAGCTGCTTATAGCTATTGGCACCACGAAGCTCTTTACAGTCCACAAGGAATGCTTCTCTTGAATCATCATCAACAAGCTTTTCTCTTCCAAAAATAGACTTCTTAACTTTCTTTGCATTAAGGGCCATTTGGAATTGTTTCATTGCCTTTTCACTCTTTATCTTCTCACCATTGGCACGTTCATCATTACAGTTATCACGATTGGCCTCAACTTCTCTGAAATGAACAAATAGTCCTTCTTGGTTAGGAACTGTAAGGGCAAGAGTTAGAAAAGCAAAGTACGCTTCCGTATTACCTTCATTGATATACTTTGAAGCTAGGTTATGGGCTTCATTGAGGATGATTTTAACAACTTCATCACCATACTTTTCAGTATTTCTGCTTTTGTGACGATATACAGGTCCATAAGTTGTTGCGTCTTTGTTTATATTGGCCATTACATAGCCCAAGATTCTTTCAATAGAATCTTGTGATGCTTTTTGAGATGGATCCTCTGTGAGGAGCGATTTTTTCACACTTCCTGTCATAAAGGCACTTGAGTCATCTAGATATTGGGCCTTATCGAAGTAGGCCGAAGCGTTTAGTGATTGGAGTAGGGTAAGTCCAACCAGAGAACCTTTAAGGGTTTTCTTCATTGTATTCATGGAAAGCTCCTAGAAATTAAAGTTTGAGAAGGTATAGCAGATAGGTGAAAATGACTCAATGCACCATGCAAATAATTCTCATCTATTTAGTTTTTGTACGATAAGTGTCCATCAAGATTTAGACACCTTATAGAGATTTTACTGACTTGGGCCTAGATTTGATTCATTCATCTAAAATAATCTTATGAATGAAACTCTTTCTCATTTTAAACTTAAGTCATCACCCATCCTTATTGCAGGAGGGCTGAGTTTATTATTTCTTTTGAACCAATCAACTATCGCCAACCGTGTTAGTGCTAAAGTATTCAGTGATGAGCAGGCCAGAAAATTGATGCTTTTGGCCTTTCAACAGAGATCAGCTCTTTTTAAAAACTCTCTACTTGATATCACTGAAAACTCACGTTTCATTAAATGGCCTACAGATCAGCAAGGGGAAGGACTCTTGCATTGGGCAACCCTTGGTGAGTGCTCTTCATGTGTAGACTTACTCATTGGCCTGGGACATCCTATAAATACTAAAGGAATTAAAGGACGAGATCCATTGAGTTATGCGGTAGAGTTTGGAGATATGGAAATTGCTGAAAAATTATTAAAGGCCGGGGCAAGAGTTGATTTCTTTAAGGATCAATTAGGTCATTCCCTTATAGACCTAGTTGATGATGGGGAAATACGAAATCTATTATTAAAGTACAAATAAAAAAGGCCTTACGAGGTAAGGCCTATTTTTGTATGTCTTAATGTACCCACATTTGATAGAGGCGATCCCCAAGTGAAGTATTTCGCTTACCATCTTTTACGCATTTATTGTATTTGCGCTCCATTGACTTCTTTTTAAAGAATCCACTTTCTTCGTCATAAGGAAACTCCTCATAACATTTTTTTACATGGGCCTTAAAGCGCTCCTGCTCACGCCATGACATATCGTAGTCGTAAATGGCATGGTGGTGGTCTCCATTGATATCTTGTAGACGATCCACTGGTGCAAAGTCCTCCCAATCTTTTGTCGTTTGCACAAGCCCATCACGATCAATTGTATAATTGGGCTCTGATGTACTTCCAATATTGAGAACTTTCTTATAAGGACGATTTATTTTTGGTTCTGGATGTTCCGATTCATCTTCTACCTTGAATTTAACATTCACAGACAATCTTCTGTGAGGTCCATTCATAAGGAGGTCGTGAAGCATTTGAAGATCTCCGGTTTGCATTCTCATACATCCATGGCTATCAAAAGCACGAACAAAAGAATCGAGATTAGGTTGTACGTGAAAACCAATGGCCGTATGTCCCTTTGATGGGTCTTTATCCGTTGTAATTCTTAGAAATGGCTTTCCAGCAAAGTATCTTGGCTTATCTCTTTTTGAGATGGCCGCCCTTTGATCAAGGTAAGAGTTTTCAAATCTTGGAGTAAGAAGTGTTACGGCATCATTAAGGACACCTTCATCGAATGATCCCACACCTAAGGGGAAGACCATTTTTAAATCACTTCGCTTATCGCTAAGGATAACCTTTCTATCGGCAAGTGCAGCATTAATTTGAAACTCAGTATTATCAAGTGGAATTACATTGGTTACTTGGACATGGGTTTTATTACCCTCATATACAGTAATATTGGCCATTACAAAGGCCATCTTATTTGCATTTTCTAGCTTCCCAAAGGTTGCTACAGGAAGTGTATAAGTTCCAGCTTGCTCAGTTGGAATTTGGGTTAAGAATATATTGAGGACTTCGTCCATATCATATTCATCTGAAACATACTTATCCCAGTCAGACTCAAGATCTTTAGAGACTTCATAAACAGCTTTTAGAGCAGAGATTTCATGTGAGGCATCCTTCAGTCTTACACCGATGAGCTGATTCTTCTCTTGGGCATTGAAAGAAAGGGCAGCATGGGCATGTCCCATACTTAAAAGGGTTAGTGCGCAGGCCACGGCCTTGCAGAGGTTTAGTTTTTTCATTTTTCACCTTTGGTAAAGTGTTCTTGTGTGTGGTGCTTATTTATGCTGCATTGAGTTGTGATTCAAGGGTTATAGTAAAACTTTCTTAGTTAAAGTGAACAAGGTCTGACTTAAATTTATATCTTGCCTATAAGTTTAGGCTAATCTATAAGGTAGGCTGATATATTTCAGTAGTTAGAGTTAATATAAATTTTAATAAAAAGAAGAGACCCGTATGCTTGAAACCAGCCAACTTCAAACCTTAGTCGCTGTCGCCCGTGCCAAGAGCTTTTCAAAGGCCGCTGAAGATTTACATGTAACTCAATCGGCAATTAGTCAATCGATCAAGAACTTGGAGAGAAAGATTGATGTTCGCCTTTTTAAGCGCTCCGGAAAGAAGGTTGTTCTCACGCAAGAGGGAGAAAAACTCTATCTTCTCGCTCAAAACTTCCTATCGCAAATGGAAGAAACCCTCGATGAAATTACTCATGATAAGACTTCAATGAATGGAGTTGTTAGAATTGGAACATTGACCGGAATTGGGAAGTCTTGGCTAGCACCTCAAATGCTTCAATTCTCAGAAGAAAATAAAGACTTAACGGTATCTATCAATCTTGGGTTTCAAGAAAACCTCGTTCGTGAGTTTGAGAATTATCGCTTGGATTTTCTTATCCTTCCAGAGGAGACACTGCCTACCGTTGGTGAGAAGAAGTTCATAGGTGAAGAGCGCTCTGTTCTTGTATTTCCTGATTCTGAAGAATTTAATATTACAGATGCCACAAGTTTGGATGAGCTTTCAAGCTATCCCACTATTCTCTTTCAAGAAGAAGGTGATGGACTCTATTTAAAATGGTGTCGTGAGCGCTATGGTCAAATCCCTAAAAAAATTAATAAGAAATACGTCATCAATTCTCATGGGAATATGCTTCAGGCCGTTCAAAAAGGTCTTGGTGTGGCCGTGGTTCCTCTACATGTTTTAAGTCGCTCATACTACAAAGATAAAGTGGGAAGCTTAATGGATTTTAAAGTATCCAACGGAAAGTTCTATGTGGTGTATCATAAAGATGCAGTTGAGCTTACTCGTATCAAGATGACTCTTGAGCGCTTAACTCAAGCTGATAACCCACTGAGCAGTTAATTAACTTCAAAGGCCTTTATGATCTCTAATGTATGGAAGCATGAGCAAGACTTAAGTGAAGAGGGAATACTTGAACAATTCCCTGCCCATGTTCGTGAGCTTCTCGAGTCCATCCTTCAAGAAGGTTTTATCTTAACCTTAGTTGGCGGTGCTGTACGAGATTATTTTATTAATCATCAGCTTTCAAAAGATTTAGATTTTGAGCTTCGTCATCCCTATCAATATGATGAGAGTGAATGGAGCTTCAGACTTGGTCGTTTGGAGGAAAGGCTGCAAGAGGTCTATGGATATAGTGTAGAGCTTCTTTCTTTTTCAGTGATGAGAGTTCATTGGGAAGATCATGATGAAGACGTAGAACTTGCCCCTGCAAGAGTTGAGTCTTATGACAATAGCGATGGTCTTGGCCATAGTGATATGGAAGTTCTTCTCGTGAGTAACAGAGATTACCGAGAGACCTTTGCCCGAAGAGACTTTAGTCTCAATGCAATGGGGATTGAGTTCTATAAGAAAGAGACTGAGCTTAAGGTGCGCTTCATTGATCCCTTCGAAGGTTTAAAGGATTTGACTCAAAAATCCCTCGTCCCTTGTGGAGATAATTTTTCAAAAGATCCGGTACGTTTTTGCCGTGCCATTCGTTTTGCTCTTAAGTTCAATCTGAAATTTTCGACAGAGCTTATAAATAGCTTCTCTCATTTCAACCTTAGTGCTTTGACTTCTTTCTATTTTTTTAGAGAAGCTTTCAAAGTTGACTTCTTTCACTTCGCCGAAATTTTTTATGAATGGGTAGCAAGAGCAAATATTGCGATTAGTGAAGAATTGGAAGATTTAAAGTTTCTCTCCCGTATTGGGATTAGAAATCTCGATCTTTCCAGTGCAAGTGAAGTTCTTCTCTTTCTCATCTATCACAAGGGAAAAGAAGGCGAAGAGGCAACATACAAGCAAATTGAACTATTTGCTAAAGTGGCCAAACTAAAATCTTCTTTAATAGATAGGCATTTAAATTTGAAGGCAACTCTTGAGGAGCTGCAGAGTATTGATGTCGAGGGGCTAAAGCTAACTTTAAAGGAAATGAGTTTTGAAGAATTTCAACAATTTCCTCATAAAAGCGCATTGAAGCGTTTTCATATGAGTATGAATCGCTTTGGTGGTGAGAATAAACTCTTTCTACTAGGAAGACTCAATTCACATCTCTATAGTGTTTTACTTAAGTATGAGAAACTTCTTCCTGAGACTCTTGAGGGAAAAGATGATTTTCAATCTATGATTGATGAGCAGGCCATTGCTCCAGAGAAGAGAAGTGATGCTTTGTACTTCTGTCACTTTAAGTCTCTTAACTAGGCAAAAAAATCGCTAAATAAATGCTAGTTGAATTCTATATTGTCGTGTGCCATAATTAACTTAGTATGACCTAGGTCGAGGAGGATGCTCATGGTAGACATTCACGATGTATTGGCCATTCACCGGTCCAAGAAGAATCCCTCGCAATCAGAAGTGATTGAAGGGAAGGAATACTCAAATCCCACAACCTCAAAAATACCAGACTTATTCTTTGATGAAATCATAGTAGATTTCAAGCTCAATAGAATTGAAATTCTGATGCTTATGTATCTCTATCGCCGAGTATGGTGTCGTCCTAATCTCTATAAAGAATTCGGTATTAGTCAATTAATGGCCCACTCTGAAATGTCTGCTCATTTAAAAATATCTATTGATGAGATCTATCATGCTCTAAGAAAGCTGGAAGAATTAGGTTTTATTTCTACGGTTCGCTCAGGTCAATACTTCGTTAGAAGGTACTTCACAAAAGAGAATGACGAAAATTTTGGGCAAACCTATGATGATTTTGAAGTTTGAAGTTCAAATAATTACTTTAGTAAAAACATCAAGCTATTGTTTTTTAAAGGTTTTTCCTATTATTCAATCCTTAGCAAAGCTATACTATTAAAGTAATTTATTTGTAGAGGAAGAGTTAGATGAATAACGGAGCCGATGCCAAATTCCGTATATTATATGTGGGTTCTGAAAAGAACTACTTTTCTAATATTATATTTCGTTTTAAGACTTCTTATCCCGTAACCAAGTGGGACTTCCAGACGATTGAGCTGAAATCAACTTCGAGTGGAGAGAAAATTTTTCTCGATCTCATACGCCTGCAACCTAAGATCATCTATATTGATTTTTGTAATTTCCAAGAAGAAATGTTCATTTTCTCAGAGCTAATTTCTCGAGATCCTCTTTTTGCGAATGTTCCTATTGTTGGATTAACTGATAAGAAAGAAGCCGTTAGAGAGTGTCTAGGAGTTGGTGCGGACTTTATGTATGTCAAAGGCGGTGAGTTCTTTGATCAGGTCTATGCCCCCATGCTTATGGCCTTTCCTAAGCAAGTTAAGCCGGTTAAATTTGCTAAAGCAAAATTATCTCGTGAAGTAGACCTTATTGATGACTTTAGAGTGGGCTATATTGCTCCTACTTATATGCACGTAGAAGGAAACTTCTTTTTAGAAGAAGGTAAGACTGTTGTCTTTGATTCAGAAGTTCCTGTAAAGAGTGTTCCCTCAAAGCGCTTTATTGTAAAAAACCGTACAGAAAGTGGCCTCTACTACGACTTCAACTACTCCTATGACCTAGATTTTGTCTTTGTTGATGAGCCCGTATTTGATGAAGAATCTCAGGATGATGCCCTAGGGGTTAGTGATGAAAAAGAGCGTTTAAAAATCATTAAGAAAGCAAAGAAGAACCAAGAGTTAATCATTCAAAATTATAAGAATGACTATATTCACGCTCAAAAGAAACATAAAGACTGGGTTATCGATCATATGGATCTAAACCTTGAGAAGAAGACCAAGGTTCTGGTTGTTGATCAAAATATGAGAATCTTCTCTCTTGGAGATAATTCTGAATATCGCAAAAAGTATTCTTTCAGATGCTTTACAAGCTTTGAAGAGAATTTTAAAAATATTTTAAAAATTCGTCCCTCTATCATTGTTTTACAACTTCTCTCTGAAGTTGCACCCAGTGAAGATGAGCTTTTTGAAAAAGTTCGTGAAAAAGTTAAAAAAGATGAGACGAATCACGAGTTCCCCTCAAATGATGAAAAGAAGCGCTATACTTACTTGGTCGAAAATCTTCCTTCGATGCAAAAGAGTGAGGTTTCAAAAGTGGGCAAGCTTATTGCTGCCATTAAGGAGCAAGAGAATTACTCACCAATTGTAGTGCTCTTTAACTGCTTTTGGCAGACTTCAAAGTCGTTGCAAGAGAGTTTCATGTATCCCATGATAGTGACTTATGGGGACTCGCTAAACTTAGATGTTGTAATTAACTTGGCCGATATCTATGAAAAGAGACAAGATGAAAAATTAAGTGAGTTGATTAGCAATAAAATTGCAAATCTTAAGAAGAGTGACCCTCGAAAGTATGGCCGCCTTAATGAATCAGATTTTAAAGAGAAGAAGTACTTCATTAAAAAGAGTAATAAGCTGAGTTACGGAAGTATAAAGAATAAGGTTCTTTTGACCCTTTTAACGGAGTCAGAGGTTCGTTTTCAATCAGAGATTGAATTACCTATGAAGACCTATCGTCTCGAATATCCTCTGTCTATGTCTATAAATCTTGTTCCTATCGAAGAGGGGAAGAATTTCTTAGATGATAAGGGCACAAAGACTTATAGAGGGATAATTCATTCTATTTCTGAAAATGATAAGAAGTCCCTTCGCCAAGTCGTAAATGATATTCTCTTTAGTCCATTAAATGAAAAGCGCGCCAAAGAGCAAGAAGAGTATAAGGAAATGCACGATAAAATAATTGAAGAGCGCAATAAGGCCAAAGAAGAGGCGATGAAAGAAAAGCAGGCCGAAGAGATCTCTGAAAACCATAAAGAAGAAGTAGTAAAAGAAGCTCAAAAGTCCCAAGAAAGTATTGTTGAAAGTGAAGAAGGTAAAAGCGAAGACAATGACTGATTAGGCCTAGGCAAAACTCTCTCTAATGCACTGATGCAATCAATTTAAATCCTTTCTTATATCATAGAAGTACTTCTTTTTTTATTTGAAGGTACATCGTGAAAAAGTCATTCTACATCGTTTTTTTTATAACCTCTCTATATTGCTCTAGGGCGATGGCCATTTTTACTGTGGGCGATTATGTGCCTTTCGGCCCCTCGACTCAAGGAAGTGTGACAGGCTCTTCCAATACTCTATCCTTTAATCCAATGATTGGAGTCAATACAAAAATTCAAACTCCTTGGTATGGGCAAGTCTTCTTGCCTGAATTGGACATTGTTTTTAATACCGGTGAGAAGGATGGATATAGTAAGAGAACCTATTTAATAAGTGCTGACTTTGGATACAATCTAAATCCTATGTTGATGCTGAGATATGGTACTTCAACGATTATTACTTCTATTAGTGGTGATGGGGGAGTTGTTTATCTGAATAATGGAAATAGTGTGGATGATTTCTATCAACCTGATCAAAGCTCCCTTTCATGGAATCAAACATTAAACCTAGGAGTGGATGGAATTATTAATTCGACTTATTCACTTCGCTTTGAAACTTATATTTTTAGTTTATTCAATAGTAAGGCACGACAAGTGAGTTATTCACTTAGCTTATTAGTTTATATGTACTAGGAAATTTGATATGAAACTCAAGTCACACTCAATTTTAGCACTATTCATATTCTTACTCACTGTTAATTCTTACGGATTTACTCTATCTAATTCCGGTAGGGTTCATTTTCCAAGTACTAAGATTGGAATCATTATTGCGGCAAATACATGTTCCACTGGCGGATTTAATTCCGCTGCTGAACTTGAGGCCATGGTTCGAGAGAGTGTGGATATGTATTGGAATAAGATTCCCACGTGTGCACTTGAGCTTGAGGTGGAAGGTGTTACCTCTACCGATACTTCAAATATGACTCTTTTAGAGGCCCTTCAGGCAACGCCAGTTGGAAAAATTCTTGTGGGTTGTAGTGCTAATACAGATCTCTTTGACTCTGCTGGAATTTTAGGAGTAGGAAGTATTAATACAGCAAATGGTGATCGAGGAGCTTTTCTCTTGAATAATGCTGATACCTCCTTTGCCAATCTAGATGTGAGCGAGAAATATGCAACCATTGCTCATGAGCTTGGTCATGCCTTTGGCCTGGGTCACACCGAAGATCAGGCTGCATTGATGTACTACGCTGTTGGTGGGAAGGTTCAAAAAAAGCTCTCTATTGATGACTATGATGCCTGTACCTATCTCTATCCCCATGATTCACCAGTGGGTTGTGGCAGTATTTCTTATATTTCTAGGGATGACTTTAAAGGTCCAGGTAGTGGAGATATGAACAATATCACGAAATCTACTGGTGACTCCCATTCAAATAGTCACTCAGTATTCTTTACTTTAATTGGGGCCTTGATGGTGACTCTTTTTGTCGGGAAATATTATCGACATAGTTGATTAAATTAATCGAGTGATCTTTTCTTTTCTTACAGACAGTGACCTTACATTTTTTAAAGTCTATCCTAATCAAAACTTATTATTTTCATAATGTTTCAAGGAAGATTTTTAGAACCAGTAAGGAGGGTCTATATGAAAAAAATTAAGCTCCTTGTCGCACTCTTTGTGCTTGCGGCAACGACACTTTCCCAATCGTCAACTTATGCTTACGATTTAGCGCCATTTAAAAAGAGATTTCAATTTATCAGAAATGATGCGGGCGAGGTCGAGTATGTTCGCGATCTATCAATTGTTACAAATTTCTCTATCCGTCCTTATATCAAGTTCATTAAGGAAAGCCTCCAGAATGAGCAGAAGATGATGGCCAATAAGTCTGATTACGATTATCAAATTGAAGGACTCTTCGGAACTGATGGTCAGGCAAAGAACCTCGTTGCAGGGGATAATAAATCCTCAAGAGACTCTCAAGTTATTATTGAAAGTATGAGAAAGCTTGAAGGGATTAACTTTGATGAGATCTTCAATAATCCAAAGTTTATTGAAGTGGTTACAAATTTTGAATCAAAAATGGGTGAAGCTCTTCTCAAGCTTGATCCCACGGTGATGGCCCACCTTACTGATAAAGATTTCTTCTATAAGAAGAGAGTAACTTATCAAGTTCTTACTTGGGGGCTGAACTTTGCTAAGCGCAAGCTTACTTCTATTCCTGTTCTCAATACTGTGAGCTATGTTCTTACAAAAGTTGAGGAGATGATTAGACAAAGAAGAATTTATCATCAAAATATGCTTCTTCACTACCTAGAGAACTTCTCTGAAGAAGAACTTGGTCTTACAGCTCTAGAAGTGAATCATATTATGTCTTCCATTTACGAGTCTCGTATTGAATGGTTTGCTTTTTGGGAGTCAAATGCAGCTAAGGCCAACTGGGATCAGTATGGTACAAACGCATTCTTTTCTTCAATACGCTTCTACAATAATCGTCTGAGAAGAATGAGGTCAGTGTATCCTGAACTGGGTGATCGCATTAACTTTGGTTATCAGGTAGTGACAACGGATGATGGCGAAGTGATTCTTGATCTGGCCAATACATCTAATATGTTCAGCTCAAAGCTATCCGTGGCCTATTTCTATGATTCTCCAAAAAAGGTTCAGAGAAGACGTATGGTAGCTCAATTGGCGCAATTAGGTCTTTCCTTTGTTCCTATGGGATCTTTCTTAAAGGGAATCATTGATAACTATCTCGATTCTTTTTATCGTCAACAAACATTATCGGAAGGGGCGCTATTTGGATATTTTGAATCCTTGGGTGATAATGAATTTATTACTGTCTTAAAGAAACAGGTTTTAAATCCCTTTGAAACCCTGTAAAGACTAATCGGAATTTAAAAATACAAAGGGCCTTTATTGGCCCTTTTTTTATGGATACGATGATGGAATTAGCTTTTGACGATAGCATGAAATTGATGATCTCGATGATGTCGATCCTAAATCCTATTGGGGTAATTCCCATCTTTCTTTCCATGACGGAGAGTTTTCCTGAAAAGAAGGTTCGGGCCATTGCTACTTCATGCGCTGCTACTGTGGCCATTACTTTGATCATCTCCCTTATTGCAGGAAAGAAAGTTTTAAGTATTTTTAGTATTAGTGTCGATTCCTTTACTATTGGTGGAGGCTTTCTGATTTTCACCATGGCCATGGAAATGATCAAGGCCAAGCGCCCCTCTACTAAGATGAATAAAGAAGAGGTGGAGGAGATGGAGGCCAATGAAATTGGTATTGTCCCCTTAGCGATTCCTCTTATCTCTGGTCCTGGAAGTATATCCACGGCCATTATCTACTCCAACCGCATGAGCTCTACCTACCATTGGATTGGGGCCATTGTTACTTTTATTCTCTTAGGAGTGATGATTAAGCTTATTTTCAATTACTCTCGAATGATTGGAAGAAAGATGGGAACGATTGGGCTTAATGTGATGACCCGAATTATGGGTCTTATTCTTCTTTCGGTATCTATCGAAATGGTCTCCTCGGGACTTCGTGGTCTCTTTCCCATACTTGAAACCTTCTACTAGTTCTTAGAGTAGATTAGCAAAATTCTCGTCAAAGTCTTCCTGTTTTGCTATGCTTTAATCTACACTTTAACGACACTAAATAAATTGAATGAAGAAAATCACTGCTTTTGATATCGGATCTAATGCCATTAGGATGGCCATTGGCGAGCTTGATCTTGATGGAAAATTTTCTATTCTTACTCGAATTCGTACACCCATTCGTCTCGGTGCCGAGGTTTTCTCTGGTCTTGAACTCTCTGAGCACACTCGGGACTCTGTTGTTAAGAACTTTATAGAATTCAAAAAGTTAATGGATCAAGAAGGAGTGAAGTATTATAAGGCCGTGGCCACTTCTGCTCTTCGCAATAGTTCTAATGGAAATATATTAATCGATGAAGTTCGTAAACACTCCCAAATTGAAATCGATCTGATTGATGGCCAAAGCGAAGCTGCACTCATTAGAAAGGCCATCGAAACAAAGATTGATCTCAATCGTAAGGATTACCTTCTCTTTGATATAGGAGGAGGCTCTGCTGAATTATCTCTTCTAAAGAAAGGAGAAGTTCAAGGGGCCGTGAGTCTTCCCATGGGGGCAGTTCGTCTCCTAGAGATTGGAAAGGTCGCTACTCAGGATGGAATGACTCCTGAAAGGGCCTATCGTGAATATCTCAATCATTTAAATCCTCAGATTGAGAGTTTTTTTAATGACCACTATAAAGGCCCCAAGCCCTTAAGGGTGATTGGTACGGGTGGTAATTTTAAACGCTTGAGTCGTTTGAGAAAGAAAGTCTTGGGGATTAAGAATATTGACTATGTTCTTCCTGATGAGATTGCTGAAATCAGGGAGGCCCTTGAAGAGACTCCTTTACTCAATCGAACCAAGAAGTTTGGACTGCGTCCAGATCGAGCTGATGTCATTGTTCCGGCCATTTATATTATTGAGAATATAATGTCTTTTGTTCCAATGAAGAAGCTCTATACCCCAGATATTGGCCTTATCCATGGAGTTCTCTACCGTATCTGCGATGATCTCGATATTCCTAAAGAAATGCCATTTTATCGCACACTCTAAACACTACAGATCTTTGAGTAAAACCACCTGGGAGTTGATCTCTTTGCTCTCATTAGAAGGATGTCTTTGAACATAGGTACCATCAGACTTCAATTCCCATAAATGGCGGTTATCTTTTTCTAATAGAGAGAGGTATTCCCATAACTCTTGTTTGAGATCATTTCTTTTAATGGGTGCGATGACTTCAACACGATCAAAGAGATTTCTGTGCATCCAATCGGCACTACCGAGGTAGAAGAGGCCTTGGCGTGGAGATTTCTTTGCATTTTGAAAGAAGTAGAGGCGACTATGCTCCAGCAGGCGTCCCACAAGAGAGAAGACTTGAATATTTTCACTAAGTCCGGTGACTCCAGGCCTTAGGGCGCAAAATCCGCGGATAAAGAGTGTAACCTTGACTCCCGCTTGAGAGGCCTTATAAAGGGCCTCGATTATCTTAGGCTCTTCGAGCTGGTTCATTTTAGCGATAATTCTCGCAGGCCTTCCTGCCAAGGCATTGGCCGCTTCGTTATTAATCATTTTAATGAATTGATCAAACATGGTGTAGGGGGCAACCAAAAGTTCTTTATAGTCTTTCTTTTGAGAGCGCCCGGTAAGGTAATTGAAGACCTCAAGGACTTCATCACAAATTTCTTTACGACAAGTAAAGAGGCCATAGTCAGTGTAGAGCCTTGAAGTTTGGGAGTTATAATTACCTGTTCCAATATTCACGTAAGAGCGGATACTGTCATTGTCCTGGCGAACAACGAGGATCATCTTGGCGTGGGTTTTGAGTTCCATGAGACCGTAACTTACATGGATGCCTGCATCTTCAAGTTTTTGGGCCCATTGAATATTTCTTTCTTCATCAAAGCGCGCCTTGAGTTCGATAATGCAGGCCACTTGTTTCTTATTCTCTGCCGCTTGAATTAAGGCATCGATGAGTCTTCCATCCGTATCTGTACGGTAGAGAATGATTTTAATAGCAAGTACTTTTGGATCTTCCGCCGCCATCTTTACAAAGGTTTCCACTGAACTGGAAAAGCTCTCATAGGGGTAGTGAACAAGAGTATCTTTCTTCCTAATCATTTGAAAAAGACTGTAGTCAGCATTTCCTTTATGATCAAATTGGGGCGGAACTTTTGGGGAGTAGCGCTTATACTTTAGCTTGCGGCGTTTGATATCAATGATCTCACCGAAGCTAGAGTAAGAGGGAAGAGTGTTAATGATGTAAAGATTCTCTCTATCCAGATCAAGCTCGGTCATTAAGAATTGAATAAGCCATGGATCTGGCTTTCCCACCATTTCTAGTCTTACAACGGGGGCAAATTTTCTTTCCCTGAGTCCTTCCTCAACCCACTCCATTTTATCTTCGGCATCGTCACCTTCTTCATTTATTGTAGCATTTCTAGTGATGCGAAAAATACAGGATGCATCGATAACCATTCCTGCAAAGAGGGTATCAAGATTGGCCATGATGACTTCTTCGAGGTTAATAAATCTAAATTCGTAATTGCGCTTTTTGGGAAGAGCAATCCATTGAGGAATCATTGTAGGTATTTTAATTCTGGCAAATTGACGGGTACGCGTTCTTGCTTTTCTTAGGGCCACGCCAACAGATTTCGATAAATTGGAGAGAAAGGGAAAGGGGTGACCCGAGTCAACGGCCAAAGGAGTAAGGATGGGGTAGATATTGGTTTTGAAGTACTGCTTTACTTCTTTACTTTCACTATCACTAAGGTCTTTCCACTTTAAAAGTTTTACTCCCTCTTTCTCTAATTCCGGAATAAGTGAGTTTTCAAAGGCCATATCAAGAAGTTTTTGTTGCTGGTCAACTTTCTTTCTCATTTCGTCGTAGAGCTCATCGGCACTATGGCCTGAAAGATAGGCCCCAGGAGTTCCTTCCTTTCTTTTTTTGAAAAGTGAGCCCACGCGTTTCATGTAAAACTCATCATTATTGGAGCGCCAAATAGACATGAAGCGCAGACGCTCAAGTAAAGGGGTCCTCTCGTCTAACGCTTCGTGAAGAACACGAAAATTGAAGTCAAGCCAGCTGATATCTCGATTAAAGAAGTGATGAGGGTTGTATTTATGAGAAGCGAACTCGACAGTAATGGGGGTAGTTGATGATTTCTTTCTTTGAGTGGGTTTTCTTGAACGCTTGGTGGTTTGTTTAATAGCGCTGACGGTATGTTTTCTTGTGGCCTTTTTGGCGGTGGTGCGCTTTCTGGCCATCTGTTTTTTACTTTTGAGGGCGGTGGGTTTCTTTGTTGTTTTTTTAGTTGTTTTTTTGGCTGTTTTCTTTGCAGTTTTTTTGGCAAC
>JBLWXW010000046.1:0-19130 GCA_048267265.1 Bacteriovoracaceae bacterium | reverse complement strand
GCGTAGAAAGTATAAGAGAGCCATCTGATTTCTTTCATCCAGTAGATATATCCAAACTGGCCGCATATGATTCCCATTGGAATGGACCAAAAAGGAATATAGCGAAATGTAAAAAACAGGACGTCTTGAATAGTAAGCTCCAAAATAAAAAAGGGGTCCAGATTCGGACCCCTTTAGTATAAAGCATTTATTAATTTATACTCAACCGGTTTTAAAATTTAAAAATGAGACTTTAGCGCTTCAAGTTGATCAAGCTTTTCCCAAGGGAAAATATCACGTCCAAAGTGACCGTAAGCTGAACTTGGTCCATATACAGGCTTTAGAAGATCAAGTCTTTCAATAATGGCCTTTGGTCTCATATCGAAGATTTCATTTACTGCAGCTGTAAGCTTAGTGATATCTACTTTCTCTGTTCCAAAAGTCTCAACTAGGAAACTCATTGGCTCAGCTACACCAATAGCATAAGCAACTTGTACAAGTGCACGCTCAGCAAGTCCTGCTGCGACGATATGCTTAGCAACGTGGCGAGCAGCATAGGCTGCAGAACGATCTACTTTCGTTGGATCTTTACCGGAAAAAGCTCCCCCACCGTGGGCACCATGTCCACCGTATGTATCAACGATAATCTTACGACCAGTAAGACCACAGTCACCCATTGGTCCACCAATTACGAACTTACCTGTTGGGTTAGTCCAAATTTTAGTGTTGTTATCTAGAAGGTGTCCTGGGATTACCTTATTAATAACTTCTTCACGAAGAACTTCGCTAATTTGCTTTTGAGTCATCTCTTCAGCATGTTGAGTTGAGATAACAATATTTTTAAGACGAGTAATTTTCCCATCTACATACTCTGCAGAAATTTGAGTCTTTCCATCTGGTCTAAGAAGTGGAGCTACACCTGACTTTCTGATTTCAGTTAGCCTTAGGGCAAGCTTGTGAGAAAGATCGATTGTGTAAGGCATGAAGTTTTCCGCTTCGTTAACCGCATATCCAAACATAAGTCCTTGGTCACCGGCACCTTGGTCTTTATGATCCCCTTCACCTTCGTTTACACCTTGAGCGATTTCTGGAGATTGCTTATCAAGAGCTACTAATACTGAACACGTATTTCCATCAAAACCTTTATCAGAGTGATCGTAACCGATGTCACGAATCTTATTTCTTACAACTTCTTGGAAGTCGATTTGAGCTTTGGTTGTAATTTCACCAGCAATAACGGCCATTCCGGTTGTAACCATTGTTTCACAAGCAACTCTTGATTTAGGGTCTTGAGCAAGCATTGTATCTAAAATAGCATCAGAAATTCCGTCAGCGATTTTATCAGGGTGTCCTTCAGTTACGGACTCGGAAGTAAATACATAATCTTTCAACATAAAATTCTCCATGAAATATATGGCAACTAAATAAAATTAGGTAAATAAATAATACACTAATCTGTCAAATATAGCTTTTTATCCACAGCCCGACAATAGGTAGAGCAAGAGATATAGCTTTTATAGGTGATTTTATTTTCTTTTTTACTTAGGAGAAAAGTATTTAAAAAAGTGGGGGCTTCTATAGAGATAGAACTGCTCTTCTTTTTGGTTGAGTGCATAAGTTTTATCGTTAATTCGCACGACCTTAAACCTGTGCTTCTTTGGATCAGTAAAGTGATAGAGATATTCATACTCCTTGCCTTTATAGGCCTTCAAGAGATGTTCCTGCTTTTTCTTATCCACGGCCTTCCCTGCTCTTTCGGCAATGGCCTGGTATTCATCCCAGATTTTATCCATAGAAATTCGACCAAGCATACTGGCCCGTGAAAAGTAGCGTAAACCTTGGAACTCTCCGTCAAAGTTTGCAAGTGCTGAGATGGCGAGTTCAAGATTTTCTTGTCTTAATCGCCTTCCGGCCCATGTTTGGTCTGGGCAAAAAACACGAATCGCTCCATGTATAAAGTAATAGGTATAAGAGAACTCACCTTCTTTGAACATAACATTAAGCCAAGGGTACTTAGTCCAATTTCCTTTGAAGTTCTTTGGTGTGAAATAGGGGTATAGAAAATCAATCTCAGGAATGAAGTTATACTTAGGATTAAAGTAGCGATTAATTACCACCTGTAGAACATCGCGCCTCTCCATAGCTTCTTTTCCATCAATCCCTCCCACTTCATTAAATAGAGTCGTCACAAGAACATAGAGTGCTCTATAGGCTTCATCCTCATTCTTCCAAAACTCATAAACTTCTTTATGCTTTTCAAAAACAAAGTTCTGTAATTCTTTCTTGGCCTTAACGGATGTTTCAATAATTTGATCACCGGATTCAATATGACCGTGAACTTTAACTTTATTAGATTTCAAATCTTCATAATAAGCAATTTGGCGTGAGACCTTATCTCTCCATACTCTCATACGAGATACCTGTCCCTTAGGCCCTCTTTTTAATTGTCTCTCCAATCCTTCAAGTGCAGAGTTTAAATCGTAACGTAGCTCTTCACCTAAGATCTCGGGAGCATCTTTGAACTTCAAGACAAGAGTATCAATCATGGAGCGAAGAAATAAGTCAGAGCTACCACCTCCAGGATTTTCTGCTCCATCTTGAACAATTTTTCGATAGAAGTAGACCTCATTAGCTCTCTTCTTCTCCTCTTCAGATTGTCCATGTTTTACTTCATCATAATTCTCTCTTAGCTCAAAGTGATCAACAGGGAAGCGATAAGAGGTCAAGTAAGGAACTTTTAAAATGAAGTCATTGAAGTTTTTTCGAAATTTAATCATTAAGTACTTTGACTTATCTCTATAGAGAACTTTCTCCGTTTCATTGCTAGAGTCTTCATAGACTTCTTTATAGTGAATGAGTTTGGCAATATCATTTTGAAGAGACTTCAGCTCTTTTAACTCATCCTTGAAGTTTTTTCTCTTCTTCAGATCAATAATTTGCCCAACAATCCACTGTTTTTTCTTTTTGATTTCAGGAATAAAGCGATAAAGAGTATTACGATCCAACTTCCCAGAAAGTGTTTTGGGAAGGAAATGGCCGTCCCCTCGAAAGGCCCTAAACAAGCGCCAAAAACGCTCCTCTGTTCCAGGGGTACACGTTTGTTTGGTGAATTTTTTATGAATATCCCAGAAGCTCTTCTCAAAAGACTTTGGGTTTTTCTTTAGTCTTTTTTGTAGAATCTCAAAATTCTCACGTAACTTCTTATCCTCAAGAGCGTAAGCTCCATGGCCTATAAAAATAGCGATAAGTAGAGATATTTGAATTCGTTTGAGAGAGTTGATCATTCTTTTACTTTTCCAACTCATTTACAAAGTCAGATTTCCAAAGGCCAAGACATGTTCCGTTACTAAGAACTAAGAATAGGTTACCTTCCCCTACAAGCTCATCAATTCGTTTACGTAGAGGTCCCAATTCGTTAAAAACCTCAGCTGGTACATTCTCACTGCCCAGTTCAACAACTAACTCATTAAAGTCTAAATTATCCGCAGATTTAACAGATGTTGCTCTTTCAGGTTTAGCAAAGAGAACTCGATCAGCATTCATTAGAGACTGCGAGAATTCATCTTGAAAAATATTACTTCTCGCTGTGGCCGAGTTTGGCTCTAGCACAACAATAATCTTTTTATCGGGATAGCGTGTTTTAATCGAGTCTATTGTACAATCAACACTTCTTGGGTGATGGGCAAAGTCATCAATGACAATACTTCCCCTATACTTCCCCCTTACCTCTTGTCTTCTTTTTACAAATAATAGCGATGAGATGGCCTTTTGAAGCTCTTCCACTTCATATCCTTCATCCAATGCAAAGAGAAGGCATGAAGAAATATTTAAAATATTATGAGTTCCAACAACATTAGTCTTAAACTCTATCCACTCATTTTGATGTCTTATTTCAAATGTAGAGCCTTCCTCATTCTCGCTTTTTATTCTAGGTCCATAATCAGATCTCAATCCATAGGGCCTCCATCGTAATTGATCAAATTGAACCTTAAGATCTTCAACAGCATTATAATCGACATTAGCGACAACCTGCCCTTTGTGATTTTTAAGAACTTCCCTAAATTCATCTTTAATATCATCAATTCCATCGAAGATATCAGCATGATCAAACTCAAGCGAAGTTAGAATCATATGATTTAAACAGTAGCTTCTAAATTTTGAGATTTTTTCAAAGTAAGCAGAGTCGTACTCATCAGATTCGATAAAAAAGTAGCTTCCTTGTCCTAGGCGTGAAGATGGTCTTCCTTCAATTACTCCACCAATGAAGTACCCGGGATTTTCTCCAAGGTTTTCAAATATTTGAGTCATAAAGTAAGTTGTGGTTGTTTTCCCGTGAGTTCCTGCTATGCCTACCACATTGCGATCATGAAGAATAAAGGCCCCCATCAATGCAGGAAATGAGCAAAAAGGCACACCCAATGCTTCAATTTTTCTAGCGTCATCACCCATGCGAGGAACGACATTTCCTACAACGACTAAGTCAAAATTTTTGAGATAATCCCAATCGAAATCTTCAAGCTTATGCAGTGGGATCTTTGTTTCTTCTAAATAGGTGGACATTGGTGGATAGAAGTTCTGGTCCGCCCCCTCCACTTCGTAACCTTTTTCTCTTAGTAAACAGGCCGCTGCTCCCATCCCTGTACCACATATTCTAAAGAAGAATATCTTCTTCACATCTCCTGAGTTTCCAGAGAGCTTTAATAGTCCATTTAGATCGAGTTTATTCTTTAAATCCACACTTACCCCTTAACCTTTATACTACTGCTAATAGTATAGAGGTTAATGGGGATAGATTCTAGCTCTGAGAGCAATCTCGATTAAATAATCTTAGAGGGCCTGTGCTGATTGAGTGGCAGGAACTAGAGTCTCTTTACACTCAAAAGAAAAGATTGGGTTCTTACCAAACCTCTTCTTATACTCTGTAGTGAAGAGAAGTGAGTTACCATCGAAGGAGTAGGCCACCGCCTCTTGTTGAGGGGTATATGGTGTCTTGATTATAAAGTAGTCCTTTTTTACTTCCCAAGTTTTAGTATCTCCATCAACACTAGTAAGTTGATCAATACTCTTATTGACCACTAAAATGGCACCATAGGTAAGTATTGCAAATTGTGATCCATCTGGATGTACATCCATCCCCGTAGCAATACGTCCCCAAAGGTTATAGTTATAAAGTAGATAAGGAAGGTTAATTCCGAAGCGCTTGGTCAACTCAATACGATTAAGATCGAACGCTGGACGCTTTTCAAGCTCACTAACCTGAATAGAGTACAGTCCTGCATCAATGGCCCTTCTTTCACTCCAGTCTACTTTCTTGGTAAGGAAGAAGACATGGCCGTGAGAGTAGGCCACAGATTCAGCATCATGACTTCCATCGGGATAGGTAAGATCAACTAGGTCCATTAGATCAACCTTATCCGGCCATTGCTCCAGCTCTTTAATCATATAAAGAGAAATGCGAGGACGAGTCTCATTATTATCACCCATATCTGAAAGAAAGATCGCTGGCTCACCTTTATAGGTACCAATCGTAATATCTTCAATATCTCTTGGCTTTGCTCCCTCTTCCCCCAGATTGAACTCAACTTTTTTAATCAAGTTTCCGGCAAGGTCAGTAACATAGAAGAAAGGTCCATCTCCAGAATCATTTATATGATATAGACGATCGGGAAATTGTCTTGAGCTCACCAACCCGCTTGATTCATTTATGACCTCAGGAGGCATTTGCCCCACTTCTTTCACCTTATCCCATCTGCTGCAAAAACTAGACGACTGGGCCAAGACTGGAGTGGATAATAGAAAGATCCCCATAAGTATAGAGAGATATAGTGACTTCATAGCATTCCTTTAAGTTATTGAGGCCGACACCTTATCCAGTTGAAATAACAATGTCATCCAACTTCAACTTACAGGAATAAGGCCAACCAAATCTGGATAAAAAACAATGATTTAGTAAGCTAAACCTCTGAAATCTGTTTAGATTTTCTGCTCAATTTTAGTCATGTTTTTACCGATACGCGTTATTATTTAACGTCTATGCGCAAGGACTAAATTAAATGTTAAGAAGACTACTCACCCTACTTCTCGTCACGAGCTTTACTTTAACCTCGTGTTCAACGCTCTATCGCCCCGGACAAGTAAGAACTCGCTCTATAGCCAGTTATTCGCAAAGCGAAGTTGATCAACTTCACTACCTTCTTGCCGTTGATAAGTTTCATTACTACCTCACAGAGCTTGTAGGATTTAAAACAGGTAAAGTAGACCAAGCTATCATCGATGCACTCGTGGCCTTGAGTCCAGAAACCATTAGGTCTCTTGATATTAGTTTTGAAGAACTCAATGATCCTAAACAATATGATAAGCTCACTCAAAAGGCCTTAGGTCTAAGTGCCCCTTCTTTAAATATTAAAAAGGCCGATATTGAGTGGGGTTACAACTTCTTTAAGAATAAGCTCGCAGACTCTTATGTCATCGAAGACTATCAAGAAGGCAAGAACGATGATGTGAAAATTGGTGTGGCCGAAAAAAAATCAGCAGAGCTTGAGCCAAAGGTTCTCAAAGTTGAAGAACAGACTCTTGAAGCTGAACACTATATCTCCAATAGAACCACTCGAGGTATTTTTTGGGAGGCTGCGGAATCGGGAAGAACTGTTGAGTTTCACCTTTCAGACCCCAGAGAATTTAAACAAAATGTAAGCTTTAGAGGTGGAGAAATTGTTGGTGAAGTAAAAACTATTGCGAGTAACTACAATAAAATTTTCATTGTTCAGTATCCTGGTGAGGATACTTTCCGTTTTGCCATTACGAATGTTGGTGGAATTGATCGTATGGAGCACTTAATTAGTAGTCTCTCGCTATCTAAATCTGGAATTTCGGCCCTTAATAATAAAGTTGAAGTCTTCGGTGATATTGAATCCTTCCACAAGAGTATTCAAAGAAGGCTCGAAAATATGTTGGGTGCCCTACCTAAAGCAGATCGATTAATTATCGGTCAAAAGTCAGGTATTGAGTCTTTCTTTTATACTTACTGGAAAGTCCTGGCCCTCAAAAATATCTATGATGCTAAGCCAGAACTTATTGAAGGTATCGCTCCAGGAAAAGATCAAGAAAAGTTAGAGGCCCTTATCAAAGATCCTCAAAGTTATGACTTTGGAAAACACAAAGGAATGGTTGAGAAATCATTTGCAAAAATTAAAAAAGAAGTTGAAACCAATCATCCCGACCTATTACCCAATCGCTTTAAGCAATATGACTTTGATAACTTTCTGGCATCAATTAGTGATCTTGAGTTCTCCGATGCTTCAGGAAACCCTGTTCGTTGGCGCTTAATATCTAATGTTTGGGGAGATGAGCTCTATCCAATAGCCTCTGCTCTAAAAAATACAGGCCACGATAAGGTTGTCTACTCTGGAACATCCGGAGCTCTTCCAGGAAGAGGGCTCAATGTTGGAGATATGGTTATTCCAGGTAGCCTTAAAACAGATGAGGGTGTTGAGCATATAAGTAATGTAGAATTTAAAGTTGATGGGGCGAAAGAAGGTTATACCCTTGGTCATGTAGGCTCTCCTTTTGATGAAACAAACCAATGGTTGGATAAATCGCTGAACGATGGAATTGATCTTGTTGAAGTTGAAGGAAAGTACCTAACCCAAGTCTTTGGTGCTAATAATGTTTCTCTTTATCTTATGATTTCTGATGTTATCAATTCAGATGGTGAGACACTTGCTCATGCCAGTAGTTCAAAAAGAAAGGCCATGCTTCAAAGTTTTATTAAAACAATGGCCGACAAAGATTCAGGCGGTCTTATTCAAGCGGCCGTAGAAAATCCAAATCAACTTCAAAAAACGAGAGCAATCGTTGAGGCAGCAATTGGTGGAAAAGGAGATGTTTTCAAGCATATTCTTATTAGCCGTTATTTAGACCAAGGAGTCATCCCCTCTATAGATGATGTCGTTGCTGATGCAGCCGACATGCCAGCATTTAGCGATAACTTCTTTCACACCAGACTATCTGGCCCTAGTGCTGTGATGACAAAAATCTTTGCAGAGATAGAGGGAGATAAACCAGATATTGCAATCAGCAGAAGCTTCCTAGAGGGTAGTTTCCATCCTAAACGTGATGATCTGCAAGTGCGATTTGTTGCTATTGGAGAGCACCAAAAAGAAATGGTTCAAGCTGCACTTGATAAATATAAAGATGAAATCGATGAAGTCAGTGATATTCTTGATATAAAAGTTGTCGATGAAATTGGACCTGATGAAAAACTTGTTCAAATTCAAGCTCCAACAAGAGTTGACTCTGATGTCTTCTTCAAGATGTACTCGCACTTTGCCTTGAAGAAAACAGGGCTTGATTATTCTGTAACGAATTCGGCCAATGTGACATTTAAGTATCTTCCTACTGAAGTTTCAGAAAATGTCTGTGAAGTTTCTGCTAAAAACTTCTGTACTACGGCCTACTTCAGCCCAGGAAAGAAAGTTCGTCAACTTGCCCAATCCTTTAGAAACCTATTTAAGAATACAAAATTTCAGAGTAAGTTTGAACAACATATTACTTCTCTAAATCAAGGATCCTTCTACACCTTCGAGAGAACTGTTGGAATGAAGTATAAAGTAGAAAAAGAAATTGTAGATTCACTCCCAAATGGATCTCTTGGTCAAATTATTCCGGCCTTTGATGAGAAAGATGGCCTAATTATTAAAGTTCAATTTACAAAAGAAGGTTGGGAGCGACCAGAAGTCGTTCTTGAAGAATTTGGGCATTTGAAACAAATTTTTGGACAGGCCAATAAAGAGCTCTTCAATGATCCCTTCCATTGGGCGGCCCTTTCTCTAAATGCTCAACAAGGCTCTAACCGCTCAAGAGAAATTCTTGCAGAAGCAGAAAGTGATGTATTGAGTCTTATTAGAAGTATTGGAAATGAGCTCAATGTTAATCCTGCTTCAATGGATGAGTACCTCGATGCAAGACAACTTGAGGTAGACCAACTTCAAGTGGAGATTGATAAAGAGTTACGACTAGAAAATAGAGCGAGAAAGAAGATGGCCAAGTCATGGAGAACAGCTCAAAGCAATCTTGAAAAAGAAAGTTTGAAGCTCGATGACTATATTGCCGCCAATAATCGTAAGAAAGTAGTAGAACTCATTGGAACCTACCTTCCTTGGGAAGAAATGGAGCCAACAGAAGTCAATGCTTGGAGAAACTGGCTTGATGCAATGGAAAAGCCAGCTTCGGATTATTCATCACAAGATAAGCTTGTTCTCTTCAGGGGACTTGCTGATGACTTGGTAAGGGACTCTGATGATGGAGGCCACTTTCTTATGTCGAGTATGCTAACAAAAAATCAGGGTAACTATAGTAGAAGACTTCGTTCTCTAAAAACTTACAGAGATAAGCTAGCGAGCCAAGCGACAAACTATCCTTTTAAAGTAACCAGTGTAATCAATAGTCTTAAGGGACACTCTGTGAACCCTTTAGGCTCTCCATTCATTTCCATGTCCTATGCAAGTAAAGCCTCAGCTTTTTCTGGAACAGAGAAAAATATGGCGGTTATGGCCGTACCAAAAGAGAGAATCATTGATAACCTCATTTCAGGCTTTTCCTCTGAGAGAGAACAAATGGTACCTCTTATTCTCTTTCCGGATGAAATTCTTGCAGTAGAGTCAGGAAAGAGTAATCAAGAGCTTGAACAGATTGCAGAGCAAAAACTTGGTCGAGCTCTAAATTCCTATGAAAAAGGAAGCTCAACACAACTGAATGGACTTGAGTCCACTAAGAATTATTGGAATTATATTTCCAAAGCTCCAGCAAATGCTCCCAAGGGAGGTAGTTGTAGTGATGTACTTAAAGATATTTTTGATCTCGACTAGAGACTAAGAATTCCAAACCATTTGCCCAAGGGACTTACGAAGCTCGTTAAGTCCCTTACGGTGAAACCAGTAACGTCTGGTAACATTTGTAAGAAGCGCCCACCCTTTTCCAGTTTCGGCATCAATCCACATAGAGGTTCCTGTAAAGCCAAGATGTCCAAATGTAGACTTAGTTGCGCCCTGTCCGGCCAGGGTATTGTTAGGGTCAGAGACAGTATCCCATCCCCATACGAAGCGATGGTGTTCTCTTGCTAGAGAATCTTTCATAAATGAGAGAAGCCCTACTTCTTTTTCTAAATTGAGTAGTGATTTTGTCAGACCTTCAAGTGTTCCAAATAATCCTGCATGAGAACAAAAGCGATTAATTTTAAAACAATTATCATCATTAACTTCACCGTTAATAACCGATCGGTTTCTAAAGCCAGTATCAGGGCAAATTGCCCCATCAGGAAGATCTTTCCAAAAGCACATTTCGTCATCCCAATAAAAAGAAGATAACTCTTTTAGAGTCTTACCAGTCTCTTTCTCTAAAATGAGCATAAGTCTGAGCATAGAAAGATCTGAGTAAACGGTTTCAGATTCATTAATATCAAAGCGATTTACTGTTTCAAACCAACTCTTTTTCCCAAGGATGGCCCAAGCGGGAAGACCTCCCCTATGCTCCAAAAGGAGCTTCTTTTCACCAGAAAAAAGAGATGACTCTTTCGCGGCCAATGCCCCCATAGTAAGAGCTTTAGTAAGGCTCGCTAAATCAAAATAGAACCCAGGAATATTTTTTTCCTCACCTTGGTGAAACTCACAAAGCTCATAAGTTTGATCTTTTAGAGAAAAAATGGCCAGCCCAAGATGGTCAAAATCCTGAGCAGGCCATTGCATCTGAATTGTATTTTTGAAGTTGTCCAACACGGACGACTTAACTCTCTCTCACTGCGGCTTGAGCAGCAGCAAGTCGAGCAATAGGAACTCTAAAGGGAGAACAACTTACATAGTCTAGCCCTGTTCTGTGGCAGAACTCAACAGAGCTAGGCTCTCCACCATGCTCTCCACAGATTCCCATATGGATATCAGACTTGGTTTTCTTTCCTTCTCGAACGGCATGTTCAACAAGGAAGCCCACTCCTGTTTGGTCAAGAGCAACAAATGGATCAACAGCAAAGAGCCCTTTCTTAGTGTAGTAAGGAAGAAATTTCCCAGAGTCATCACGAGAAAGACCAAAAGTAGTCTGAGTTAGATCATTTGTTCCAAATGAGAAGAAATCTGCATGATGAGCGATATCACCGGCGGTAATCGCCGCACGAGGAAGTTCAATCATGGTTCCAATTTTATGCTTAACTTCTGTACCCTTTTCCTTAAATACTGTTGCAACGACTTCTTCTACGTCAGTGCGTAGGATTTCGAGTTCACTTGCTAGAGCAACAAGAGGGATCATTATTTCAGGTGAAACTTTAATTCCTGAACTCTGGGCCTCAACAGCCGCTTCCATAATGGCACGTACTTGCATTTTATAAATCTCAGGAAAAGTTACGGCCAAACGACAACCGCGATGGCCAAGCATAGGATTAAACTCTTTGAGTCTTTCTCCACGAGCTTCAACTTCTTCTACTGAAATTTTAAGATACTCGGCAAGCTCAATAACTTCTTCTTTTTCATGAGGAAGAAATTCATGCAGAGGAGGATCAAGTAGACGAATATTAACTGGCTTTCCATCCATTACCTTGAAAATTCCGAGAAAATCTTCTCTTTGAAAGGGAAGAATTTTCTCTAACGCTTTTTCGCGCTCAGTCTGATCTTGAGCAAAGATCATTTCACGAACGGCAAGTATACGCTCTGGAGCAAAGAACATATGCTCTGTACGACAAAGTCCAATCCCCTCTGCACCAAAGTTTAAGGCAACCTCAGAATCTTCTGGGTTATCTGCATTGGTGCGAACACCTAGTTTTCTATACTCATCTGCCCACTTCATAAAGGAAGCAAATTCATCACTAATCTCAGCAGCGATAGTCGGAACGATCCCTTCCATAACTTCACCAGTCCCCCCATCAATCGTGATAGGATCACCATCTTTAAATACTTTACCAGCTACTTTAAGCTCTAAAGTAGAGTAGTTAATGGTTAGATCACTACATCCAGCAACACATGGTTTTCCCATTCCTCTGGCGACAACGGCCGCATGAGAAGTCATTCCTCCTCGAGCTGTTAGAATACCTTTAGATGCAACCATACCACCAATATCTTCAGGTGAAGTCTCTTGACGAACAAGAATCACAGCATCTCCTGCTTCGGCCCTTTGAGTTGCCGCTTCAGAATTAAAACAGATGTGACCAGAAGCTGCACCAGGTGAAGCCGGTAGCCCAGCAGTTAAAACAACTTTACTGGCATTGGGATCAAGTCTTGGGTGAAGAAGTTGATTAAGGTCTTCTGGGTTAACACGAAGAATTGCTTCTTTCTTATCTAAGATACCTTCTTTAACAAGGTCGGCCGCAATTTTAACGGCCGCAGCAGCGGTACGTTTCCCGTTACGAGTTTGAAGAATATAGAGTTCACTATTTTCAATCGTAAACTCGATATCTTGCATATCTTTATAGTGTGCCTCTAGTTTTTTATAGATTTCAACGAGAGTATCATAAGAAGACTTTTGAACTTCCTCTAAAGTCTTTAGTGATTTATTAGATTCATTCTTAGAAGAGTCATTAATTGGAGCAGGAGTTCTAATTCCAGCAACAACATCCTCTCCTTGTGCATTCATAAGATATTCACCAAAGAATACTTTCTCACCGGTACTTGGGTCACGAGTAAAACAAACCCCAGTTCCCGAATCATCCCCCATATTACCAAAGACCATTGACTGAACATTTACGGCCGTTCCCCAGTTGTGAGGGATATCATTAATTTCACGATACTTGATCGCACGAGGGTTATTCCATGAGCCAAATACAGCAGCAATGGCCTGCCATAACTGATCCAAAGGATCTTGAGGAAATGACTTTCCACTATCTTCAAGAATAATTCTCTTATAAACTGTAACTAATTCTTTCCAATCTGCGGCCGTAAGCTCTGTATCTTCTTTTACTCCACGAGCATCCTTAAGATCTTCGAGAGTATGCTCTAGGATGGAAGTATTGAATCCCATTACAACATTGGCATACATCTGAATAAATCTACGATAACTATCCCACGCAAATCTTTCGTTCTCAGTTAAAGTTGCTAACCCTTGAACAGACTCATCGTTAAGCCCTAAGTTAAGAACTGTATCCATCATCCCCGGCATTGAAACCTGTGCACCTGAGCGAACAGAGAAGAGAAGTGGATTTTTATTATCTCCAAACTTCTTTCCAGTAACTGATTCAACTTGAGATAGAGCTAATTTAACCTGCTCACGAATTTCAGGATTAATATCTTTTCCTGCTTTTTCATAATCAAGACAGGCTTCAGTCGTTACTGTAAAGCCCGGAGGAACGGGAAGACCTAGAGAGCTCATCTCAGCAAGATTTGCTCCCTTCCCACCCAAAAGTGGCTTCATCTTACGATTTCCGTCCGTTTTCTGTGCGCTAAATCCATACACCCATTTTGTTGTCATAGAGTATTCCCCAATATTTTTAATTAAAAGCTAAGTTTATCTCTTAAGTAGTTCCCTACTTGATCTATGGCGACCCTTTCTTGAGTCATTGAATCACGATCTCGAATCGTCACCGTATTATCTGTTTTTGTATCGTAATCAATCGTTACACAGTAAGGAGTACCGATCTCGTCTTGGCGACGATAGCGCTTACCAATTGATCCAGCGACATCAAATTCGGCCATATAATTTTTCTGAAGATCTTTAAAGAGATCACGTGCCATTTCTTCAAGTCCATCTTTTTTCATTAAAGGTAGAACCGCAACTTTGATAGGAGCAATCCTTGGGTGGAATTTAAGAACGACACGCTCTTCTTTTTCACCTTCAAACTCTTTTCTATATGCATCGGCCATAATGGCCAGCGTACAACGATCAAGACCTACCGATGTTTCTACAACATAAGGAATGTACTTTTTATTCCCGTCAGTTTGATCAACATACTTTTGCGATTTACCAGAGTGCTCTTCGTGACGGCCAAGGTCGAAGTCTGTACGAGAGTGAATCCCTTCCATCTCATCCCAGCCATGTGGAAATTGATACTCAACATCAAAGGCCATATCAGCATAGTGAGCAAGTTCATCACCTTTATGTTCATGCCAACGAAGATTTTCTTTGCGAATCCCATTATCAAGATGCCACTGAAGACGAGTTTCTTGCCACTGCTTAAAAGCCTCTTTCTGTGTTCCTGGTTTTACAAAGTATTGCATCTCCATCTGTTCAAATTCACGCATACGGAAGATGAAGTTTCCTGGAGTAATTTCATTTCTAAATGCTTTTCCAATTTGAGCAATTCCGAAAGGAAGTTTCATTCTCATTGAATTTTGGATATTGAGGAAGTTTGTGAAAATCCCCTGGGCCGTTTCTGGACGAAGGTAAACCGTTGCAGAAGAGTCTTCAACCGGCCCCATTTGCGTCTTAAACATTAAGTTGAAATCACGAGGCTCAGTAAACTGATCCTTAGCACCACAATTAGGACAAGGAGCTGTTACATCAATTTTATCTGCACGAAAGCGATTTTTACATTCTTTACAATCGACCATCGGATCAGAAAAGCCATCAACGTGACCTGATGCTTTCCACACCATTGGATTCATAAGAATCGAAGCATCCACTCCAACCACATCTTCACGGTAGGTCATTGATTTCCACCAACTATCCATTACATTTTTCTTAAGCTCAATTCCGAGTGGCCCGTAGTCATAACAACCTCCAACTCCTCCATAAATTTCTGAACTTTGAAATAAGAATCCGCGACGCTTACATAGGCCTGAGAGATCGGCCATGGATTTTAGGTTGCTTTCTGACACAACGCACTCCTCAAGATAGGTGAATAGACCCCCGCAACGGGATTGTGTGGGTGGACAAGTATTCACAAAAACAGGACTAAATATACAATAAAGCAGGTGGAGTAGAAAGTACGGTTATTCGCTTCTTGAGAGATTTCAAAGAAAAAAGAATGATTCGTTATGCGTTATTTACTTCATTGTAAATATAGCTAATGCCTCACCCTCAAATGTATAAGTTTACGTACTGCTTAACTCGATTTAGAGAGTTCATAGAGCTTGGCGTACTCACCGGCCTTGGCCATGAGCTCGGCATGTTTTCCTTGTTCAACAACTTTTCCGTCGTGAAGAACGTAGATACGATCAAAGTCTTGAATCGTAGTTAGCCTATGGGCCACGGCAACAACTGTCTTTTGCCCAGCAAGGTTATCCAATGCTTTTTGAACAACTTTTTCCGACTCATTATCTAGAGCAGAGGTCGCTTCATCAAAGAGAAGAATGGGGCTCTCTTGAAGATAGGCACGAGCAATGGTTATACGCTGTTGTTGACCACCAGATAATCGAGTTCCTCGATCTCCAATGATTGTATCAAGTCCTTCGGGAAGTTTATTAATGAACTCATCACAGTAGGCCACTTGCAGGGCCTCTTTAATTTGTTCATTCGTAAAATTCTTACCGAGGCATAAATTTTCCCTCAAGGTATCATTGAATAGAAAAATATCTTGGCTAACGAGCCCAAAGAAAGATCTTAAATTATTTAAAGTATAATTTTGGATCTCTTCTCCATCGATAAAAATACTTTCCTTAGGTACAGGATAGAGACCGAGTAAGAGATTAATGAGGGTCGATTTTCCTGATCCGGAAAGTCCAACAAGAGCAACCTTCTCCCCTTTTTGAATATTAAAAGAGAAGTCTTTAACGACATCACCCTCTCCATAACTAAATGTGAGATCTTTTACTTCAATAGACTTTTCAAATTTATGATCATTAATGACTCCTCTATCAATCTCAACAGGAAGACTGAGAAGTTCATGAATTCTATCACTTGCCGCACGCGCCTGTGAGAGTTTCACATTCGCTTGAGAAAACTTTCTGATTGGGTCCATAAAGAGGGCCAGGGCCGCTATGAAGGAGACAAATTGACCAATTGTGGTAGCCCCAATTTGAATTCGATGATGGGCAAAGACAATGACTCCAGCAAAGGCCATTGCCCCAATGACTTCAACAAAGGGGTGGGCCATTTCTTCAACAAAGGTCGTTTTCATTTGAGCCCCAAAGAATTTCTCTTGGCTTCTGGAAAAGCGGCCAAACACAAATTTTTGTAAATTGAAGGCCTTCATAATCTTATGCGCCCCAATCCCTTCAGCAATATTGTGAGTGAAGTCCCCTTGGCTAGATTGAACATTACCCTGGTTATTCTTTACTTTCTTTCCACTAATTCCAAAAATCATCACTAAGAAAGGTGCAATAATAAAAATCACAATGGTCAGTTGCCAGTCTGCATAGAAGGCCATACCAAGGTAGGCCGCGGCCTTTAAAGGCTCTCTTACTAAATCAATAGAGGCGCGAAACCCTTGAGAAAAAACAAGGGTGTCATTTAGAATATGAGAAATCAGCTCCCCTTGCTTACTCTTAGCAAAGAAACTCGTGGGAAGGTGTTGAATCTTTTCAAAGATTTCTTCTCTCACAGAACAGGTGGCCCGATCCGTAATGTAGCGAAGCCAATAAAAGTGAAAAAAGCGACATGGAAAATTAAGAAGACCAAGTCCCAATAACTGAGCCGCCAAGATGAGAGCATCCTCTCTAGTAGCACTAGGACTGAGCCCTTTATCAAAGAGTGGCTTCACAAGAGAAACTTGTAAGGCACCAATTGCGGCCAAAATAAGAGAAAGAAAAAGGGCCGCAAGAGCGCGACCTTTATAGGGTTTTATATAGGGGTAGAGTCTATTTCTAATTAAATCGATCATGCCCCATAATAGTTTTCATTAACAAGCTATGTCAAAGTTTTACACTACTTCTGACAGAAAGGAGCATCTTGGTCTTTAGCGCATAAATAATCTTTCATCATCTGATTTTCAGATTCGAGTCTCTCTACTCTTTGCTCATGAGATTCAAGTCTTATTTGTTGCTTCTTGGCCACTTCTATTAAAAATGCGGATAACTTAGAGTAATCCACAGTAAGAATTCCATCTTCTTTCTCCGTTACAATCTCCGGAAGTACAGCGCGAATCTCTTGAGCAATCACACCAAGCTGACGACTATTATCGCTGCCATCTTTCCAATAATAGAAGTAGCCATTAATTTTTTCTAAGATCTCTTCAGGGTCTTCAATTGAGGCCAGATCTCTTTTTAATCTTTCATCAGAAAAAGTATTCCAAGCATTGGCCGTGGCGACAGAGCCGTCTCCACTAGAGCCGACTTGAAAATTTCTAGAGTTTAACATCTGAAAAGCAACACTTCCCGAATTAACATGGAATTGAAATCCAACTGAATCGTCATAGAGAATTCGACCAACATAATCAAGAGCTTCATTCCCATCACCTTTAAAATCGATAAATGATGCCGGATTATTGTCACTTACAATTTCAATGGCCCCGTCAGATCCAGTTCCTGCTTTTCCGACAGTAAGGTCGTTACGGGCCTGAATTCGTCCATTAACATCTAGAGCAGTATCAGGAGAAGAAACTCCTATCCCTACATCCCCAGAAGTATCAATAGTCACGCGGTCCGTATTATTTGTCATAAGGACATAGTTTGTATTGGAAACTGATCCCGTTTTGATATTCCCTGCACCAACGTACATGGCCCCCTCTGTACTACTTGCAGTGTTCATAATCGTAAGAGCATTATTTCCGGCCTTCGTTAAGAGTACACTTGTGCTCGCAACTGTAGGAGTTCCTCCAGCAGCACCAACTTCAAGGAGTTGTGTTGGAGCGGAATTACCGATTCCTACATTTCCACTATTCAAAACGGTAAATAAGGTCGGAGCTGAAGAAACCATATCTCCCACTTTCACAGCAAAATTACCTGTTCCACCGTTTTCTGCATCTAAATTGATATTGAAATGCTGTTGGGTAGCAATAGAGCCATCTCCTACAAAGAAAATATCAGGTTCTGCAGTGATATCATCACCATCGAGTAGAAGTATTGAACCCCCAATATCAAGTGGTGCCTCAGGATCACCTGATCCTATCTTCAAGTATCCATTTTGATCTAGTGTCATCTTCGTAGTTGCCGTTGTGGCACCATCAGTGACTGTAGAAAATCTCAAACGATTACCTTGGGCCGTATCAGTATGATTTTGAGAGGCTTCGATAGATAGAAATGCATGCTGAGCAAAGCTTGCATTACTTAATTCAGTATTTACATTAAATTGCCCAATTGTTTCTGTATTAAGAACTCCAGAGCCAGCGTTTTGTCTTTTAAAATAGAAATTAGGAACATTACTATCCGCACCTTCAAGAACTAAAGAATTATTCCCTTTAATATGCAGACGTCCCTCTATAGTCTCCCCCGCCATATTAATACCAACAGTACCGGCCTCTAAGCGCATCACTTCAGACCCGCCAACCGCAAGACCTAGATTTGCCGTTGAAATGGGATTAAAGAGCCCTGTATCGAGTGCCGTTTTAAAGCCAAAGTTAGGAGCAGTTGCATCACTTTCCTCAGCAAAGTATCCAGAACCTTGAATATATCCATCAACATCAAGAGCAGTGGTAGCAGTTGTCTTTCCAATCGCGACATTTCCATCGTTATAGTAAATATCCGATCCCGATAGTGTCCAATTTCCAGCATCAGTTGATGCTGCACAAATGAGCCCGCCATTATCAACAGCTAAAATATCTCCATCCGAACAGGCCGTGGTAATCTTGGTATCCGATACAGAATCAATTTTTGCATCCGTAATTCCACCATCTTTAACTTGTACGACATTAGTAGCAATTTCAAGAGTTGAATCATCGACATTTACTGTTAGAGTTCGATCCGTGGTTAAATCACCACCACCCGTGAGCCCATCTCCAGCAAGAATAGATACACTTGAATCAGCTTTACCTGAAACACTAGTACTTAACGCAGAGACAGTAGTATCCAATGCAGAGATATCAACCCCATCAACAGTCTCAGCTCCACTAAAGTCAATATTACCTGTCATCGTTCCTCCAGTAAGAGGAAGCTTAGCAGCTAGGTCTGTCGTAAGATTATCAATTTTACTTTGTGCGATAGCTGCAGTTGCACTAATTTTTGCATCCGTGATCCCACCATCTGTAAGCTGTAGAGCATCTGAACCATTAACTTCAATAGTTGTTCCATCAACATTGACATCAAGAGTTCCCGATGTCGTGATCGGCCCATCACTTAATCCATTTCCACCAGTTATCGAAGTGA
>JBLWXW010000045.1:0-19734 GCA_048267265.1 Bacteriovoracaceae bacterium | reverse complement strand
TCTTTGTTAATGAGCACAAGGTTTACAAGAAAGTCAAAAAGGCCAAGTCCATTGATCACTACAACGACGTGGTTGAATGGATCTTTGAACAAGATATCAACCCTGCTTTTCTTGATTACCCCTTCCACTCTGAAACTAATAGAGAATAAATGGCTTAACGCCTCAAAAGACACGAGTACACCCTGTTACTAGGCTTAAAAGAAGGTCGGTCGGAACATTCCAATATTATCACAACTTAAACAGACTCATGTCCCTATCTTCACTTTTTCGATGCAGCACCATATAGAAGCAAAGGACCACTTCCTTTATTAGATAATTCGTCATTGGGATTACGGAGAGGACAGTCTTTAAGAGAAAGGCAGCCGCAACCTATACACTGCCCTAATTGTGATTTCATCCTCACTATGAGCTCAAGTTTTTTTGAAAGAACCTCATCCCAACTCTTTCCAAGCTTGCGCCAATCTGCTTCATTCGGTCGTTTTTTATCTATGGCCTTAAAAGCTTCTTTAATTTCTTCAAGACTTAAACCAATTGTTTGAGCAACTTTTATATAACTTAGAACTCTTAATTCACGTCGGTGAAATCTCCGTTGATTACCTTGATTACGATAACTACGTAGAAGACCTTTTGCTTCGTAGAAATGGATAGCCGAAATAGTGACTCCACTTCTCTTTGAAACCTCTCCGACAGATAAATATTCCTTTTCTGAATCAATTTTCATAACTTTCTTGACCTCAAGTTAAGTTGAGGTTTTAAACTCTATCTTATTATCAGCAAAGGAGTCAAAGATGACAAAAAAGAATGTTCTTATTACTGGCGGTGCTAGAGGTATTGGTGCAGCTATTTCTCGCTCAATGGCTAAAGACGGCTACAGAGTATTTATTAACTACGTTAACAGTAAAGCGATTGCAGAAGACCTCACTAATGAAATAAATAGCGAAGGCGGCGAGGCCCATAGTGTTCAAGCTGACGTTCGTGATGATGCTCACTTAAAAACGATGTTTGATAAAATTCAGGGATTTGGAGGCGTAGATATTCTAATATCAAATGCTAATATGAGTTTCACCCCAAAGCCTTTCACCGAGCAAACCTGGGATGAGTTTGCTCAGAAGCTTAACGATGAGCTTCATGCTTCTTATGCAACATCTAAGCTAGCCGTCCAAAACATGATATCAAAGAACTACGGTCGCCTAATTTTTATTTCATCCACATTATCAGAAAGTCCTGCACCGACATTTATTGCACATGGTACAGCAAAAGGAGCTTTGGATTCTTTTAGCAAATACCTCGCTCAGGAATTAGGACCAATGGGAATAACTTCAAACATTGTGGCTCCAGGTCTCGTTCTCACAGATGCTACCAAAAATGCCCCCGAGGAATTTAAAGAACAAATAAGGCAATTTACTCCTACTAAAAAAATAGCGACACCTGAAGATGTAGCAAATACAGTCCGTTTTTTAGCAAGTGAGCAAAGTGGACATTTAACAGGAACTTATACTCCTGTTTGCGGTGGAGCGTATCTTCCCTAAAGAGATTTTTTTTCAATAGTCACTTCAGAACCTTCAAGCTTTTTTATTATTGCTATATCTGAAGTGACTTTTCCTAATTTGATAAGTCCATTTGAGAAAGAAAAATCCTTATAGAAGATAGCGACGTCCCCCCAAGGAGAATAATAAGTAATATCCCCTGCCTTGGGCTCATAGCCATCAGGGGCTCCTTCCGTTGAAAGTTTCCTCGGCGGATAAAAAATCTTTTCATTTGAAGCATAATCTTCCACTTTTAGTTTAAGAGGAAGCTGGTCAAACAGAGCCCTAGATGTTGGATTATTTTCAAGTGTTACGTAGACCACAATATCTTTAAGAAGCAGTTTAATTTTCATTGGACTACCTTCTCAAATTCTTCATCGGAAACCTTTTCTAGCCAAACAACATTCTTTCCATCTAGCTTCTCTTGGAGAGCTGTATGTGTAAGAGACTTATCTTTACAAGCACCATGCCAATGCTTAACTCCTGGAGGAGTCCAGACCACTTGACCTTTTTTCAATTTCCGGGCGGACTGTCCCCACTGCTGAACAAAACCTTCTCCCTCTGTGACGACTAGAGTCTGTCCTTTGGGGTGAGTATGCCAAGCTGAGCGCGCCTTAGGCGAAAACTTAACTTTCGCCCCTGTTAAACTCGAAGGCGCATGCTCAGAGAAGAGCATTTGAACTTCCACCTTTCCACTAAAAATGGGAGAAGAATCATCAAAGTGAGTAACAGGAGGAATATCTACAATTTCCATAACCCCATTTCTTTTATTTTTTATCTGAGCTGCACACCCGAGCAAGCTCATCGCTACCATTAAGGTCACTAATTTAAAATATTTCATATCTCGCCTAAAGGTTCTTTTCGAAGAATTGAGTGATCTTTTCAAATGGGATTACCTCTTTCTTATCGTATAGATCAGTATGATAAACATTAGGTAAAACCACTAACTCTTTGGGTTCAGCTGCAGCTTTAAAGATATCCTCACTGAAATATTTTGAATGGGCTTTATCACCAGCAATAATCAGGATCGGTCTTGGTGAAATCTCCTTGATATAAGTCAAGATAGGCATATTCATAAAAGAGAGAGAATTCGTTGCGGTCCAAGAACTATTGGAATTAATGGAGCGCGGGTGAAACCCTCTTGATGTTTTGTAGTAATCAAAATACTGTTGAACAAAGAGAGGCTCTTCTCCTGTTAGCTTATTTGGAAGACCTTGTGGCCCAAGTCTAAACTCCTCACTTTCAGCGTCTTTCCACCTTTCTTCCCCAAGCTGTTCGAGCAATTCAGTTCTTTGTTCTAGGGTTTGCGAGTCAAAATATCCTTTGGCCATGACCCGAGACATATCGTACATACTAGTGGTGACAACTGCCTTAATCCTCTTATCTAGTGCGGCAGCGTTAAGGCTCATTCCTCCAAAACCACAAATGCCTATAATTCCAATTCTATCTCTATCGATGAACTCACGAGTTCCGAGAAAGTCTACAGCAGCACTAAAATCTTCTGTGTTAATATCAGGAGAAGAAACATTTCGAGGCACTCCACCACTTTCACCCGTATAGGATGGATCAAAGGCCAGGGTCGCAAAACCTCTCTCTGCCATTTCTTGCGCATAAAGTCCTGAAGACTGTTCTTTGACTGCCCCATAAGGACCACTCAAAGCAATTGCTGATAGTTTCTTATTTATTGAGTTTTTAGGTAGGTATAAGTCTCCTACTATAGTAATGCCATACCGGTTTTTAAAGCTTACCTTTTCGTGAACTATTTTATCGCTCTTTTCAAATGTTTTATCCCATTCATTATTCATTTTGACTCCAGAGGCACAGGAATAAAGTCCTAATGCTGTTAATATTCCAATAATTTTTTCTATAAGACTTTTCATAAATCCTCCTTACTAGGTTCTCTTTAATTATCGACTAGATAATTCTTTCCAAAAAGAGCACATTAGTTAAAGAACCAATAACTCCAGGTTAATAATGAAGAAAGACCAATTAGATGGCTTATTAGCATTAAAACTTGTTTCTGAGCTCAAAAGCTTTTCTTTAGCGGCTGATGAACTTCAAATTTCACCTCCCGCCGTAAGTAAAATAATCTCTCAGTTAGAGGCCCGAATGGGTGTTACTCTTCTCACCAGAACGACTCGTTCAGTTAGTCTGTCTCAGGCGGGAGCAATTTTTCTAGACCAGGCAGGGCCGGCCATAGATAAAATTCTTGAAGCACAGGAGAATGCCAAAAGCTTTGGTCAAAAAATTAGCGGAACATTAAAACTCAATATGCCAGCCATTTTCTACCCCTATTATCTGGCACCACATATTAAAAGTTTTCTAAAAAAACACCCTGAAGTCACCGTTGATATTTTTTCTGATGATCAGGCCTCAAACATATTCGAAAAAGGTTTTGATGCCGGAGTTCGTCCTGATGACATTATCGCCAAAGACCTCATCGCCTTAAAGCTCTTCGGCCCAATCGATTTTATAACAGTTGCTTCTCCAGAGTATCTAAAAAGGTTTGGTCATCCTAAGCATCCCAAAGAACTACTTAATCATAATTGCATCCGTCACCGCTTTGGAAGTGGATCAAATATCTACGACAAATGGGAGTTTCAAGAAAATGACAAAGAGTTTGTTGTCAGCATAAAAGGCAACCTTATTCTCAACAATTCTTTCACCATTAGGCATGCCGCTCTCAACGCTGAAGGAATTATTTTCACTGAGGCTGGGAATGTAAAAGAAGACATCAAAGAAAAGCGCTTAAAGCAGGTACTAAAAAAATACAAAGTCTCTAGTACAGGCTACTATCTTTACTATCCCCATAAGAAGCATATTTCTCCAGCGTTACGAGCATTTATTGACCATTTCAAAACTCTGACACACAAATGAAAAATTTCTTGGTCTCCAGAGGGGTAACTTTTTAAATCATAAGATTAAAGGACGATTTTAGAATTCCACTCTATTTCACGATAGTTCACAACCTTAGCGGGGATTGTGAGAAAAAAGTGTACGAGTCCTATTAATCTCATTCCTGTATGGAGTTTTACTTTTCCTCCCTCCCTTTACCACTGGTGTTTAGGCCACCTAGAGAACGATAGAGGTTAACATAGGAAGTAAGTTGTTCTTTCTTAACTTCAATCATTTCGACTTGCGCCTCTAAGCTATCTCTTTGAGTGATAAGGGCTTCAACATAATCGACCCTTGCTGCATTAAAGAGAATATTAGAGATTTCTGCAGAGCTTTTAAGAGCTGCGACTTGCTCTTGTTTCATCGTATAGGCTTGATTCAAATTATCAATTTTTGAAAGTAAATTAATCACTTCTGAATAAGCATCTAATATTGTTTGCTCATACTCATAAACAGCCTGTATTTGCCTATTGTTGCTCGCAAAGTAATCCGCCTTAATCGCCTTTCTATTTAATAGTGGTGCCGTTATATTAGCCCCTAAATTATAAAAAAGAGACGTTGGAGACTTATAAAGGTGACTAGAGTTAAAACCTTCAAAACCTACAGCACTATCAATACTTAAGCTTGGATAAAAGCGCGCCTTGGCCACTTTAACATCAAGTTTCCTACTTTCTAGTAATAGAGATGCTTGTTTAATATCTGGTCTATTCTCTAACAAATCCGTAGGTATCCCCGCTTGATAAGCTTCAAAGTTAATCTCTGTAATATCTAGAGACGCACGATCAATTTTTTGGGGAAAGCGGCCTAATAAATTATTCAGATTGTTTTCCGTTTCTACAACCTTTTGCTTAAGCTCAAAGAGAAGACTTTTATTTTTAAGAACTTCTGCCTCAAATCGTTTCACAGCGAGTGCCGTAATTTTAGCGGCTTGAAGCTGTAAGGACAGAAGTTCTTGTGCCTGGTTAAGTATCTTTACATACTCTTTAACAATTTCAATCTGCTTATCTAGAGCCAATAATTCAAAGTAACTATTGGCCACCTCAGCTATTGTTTTAATGATAACAAATTGCTTACCTTCTCTAGAAGCAAGAAATCTAAAATAAGCTGACTTAGAAGCATTTCTTAGTTTCTTCCAGATATCAACTTCCCATGCACTATAAAAACCGATTTTCTTATTATTTAAAATTTCTGGAACCCTTTTTCCTGGTTTGTACTCTAATTGAGAGTCGGCAACTCCCTGACTAGTGTACTCCCCAACTTTTTCCCGCTCTATACTTGCGCCAATATTTAATTTAGGAAGGTATTCACCTTCTTTTTCCATAATCTCATTTTCTGAAATATTCACTTCTTGGTTTAAAACCAATAACTCTAAATTCTTCTGTAATGCCAGTTGAATTAGTCCTTTTAGTTTTTCATCCTTAAAGTAATCTTCCCACGACTTTGGAGGAATCACTGATTTTTTTCCCTTATCGATATCTTTATACCGAGGAAAAACCTTTGGTATATCCTTTACAAGATCACTCTCAGTTTTCTTAACCCTCAGTGTAGGGGCACAAGAATTAAAGAGTAGAGCAAGAGAAATAAGTAAACCAATATTTTTCTTAAACATAGTGGTGTCCTTCTTCTGACAAGGGCTTAATATCCTCATCTTTAATGAGGGATCTCCCCTCATCTAATTTGGCAAAAATAAAGTAGAGACCCGGAACGACCAGAACTCCAAAAATAGTGCCAAGTAACATACCTCCTAAAGCAGAGGCTCCAATAGTTCTATTCGCAATGGCACCGGGGCCGGTTGCAATAACCAAAGGAATAAGACCCGCAATAAAAGCAAAGGATGTCATGAGAATAGGTCTAAGCCTAACTTCAGCTCCTTTAATGGCTGCTTCTAGAATAGACATTCCCTGCTCTTGCTTTTGTCTGGCAAACTCAACAATGAGAACAGCATTCTTACCCAGTAGTCCAACCAACATGATGAGACCAACTTGGGCATAAACGTTATTTGATAGCCCCATTACTTTTAAGAGAAAGTAGGAGCCAAAAATGCCCGGAGGTAAGCTCAACATAACGGACAAGGGAATAATAAAGCTTTCATATTGAGCAGCGAGAACAAGATAAACAAAAAGGAGCACCACAATAAAGATATAAAGCGCCTCATTACCTCTTTGCGCCTCATCATAGGAAAGCCCTTCCCATGCCACATCATATCCAATAGGCAGAGTCTCCTTCGCCACTTCCCTGACAGCACTAATGGCGTCGCCACTTGTATACCCCTTACTTGGTACAGCATTAATTGCAGCAGAGTTATAGATATTGTAGCGAGTGATCTCATTGGGACCCTGAGTTTTTGTGATCTTTGTAAAAGCTGAGTAAGGCACCATTTCACCATGATCATTCTTTACATACATATCAAGAACATCCTGGGGCAATTTTCTAAACTCTGGTGCAGCTTGAGTATAAACCTTAAAGAAGCGATCAAAGCGGATAAAGCCTTGTTCATAAGTTGAACCAATCATAATATTAAGGTTCTCCATCGCCTTGCCAAGGCTGACTCCCTTTTGCATAGCGATCTTATTGTCAAAGTCAATTTTATACTGAGGGAAATTAGCTGCATAAAAGGTAAAGAGACCTGTAAGTTCCTTTCTTTCCTTTAACTTTTCAAGGAAGTTCTTTGTAAGCTTATCAAACTCCTGATAATCCGTTTTTGTTGTTTTATTGAGAAGTCTAAAGGCAATCCCTCCGGCAGCACCGTAACCAGGAACAGCCGGTGGTTCAAAATACTCGACAACGGCGCCTAAGTCCTTAGTCTTATGCTCAAGCTCCTCAATAACTTCATGAACTGACATGCTCCTCTTTGACCAGTGCTTTAAGTTAATGAGACAAGTACCCGCATTTGACCCCCTACCTTCAGTCAGAATTTCGTAACCCGCAAGGGAAGAAACAGATTCAATGGCAGAAACTTCTTCGGTAATTCTTAAAAGCTTTTTGGCCACTTGATTCGTTTTTTCTAGCGTCGAGCCTGGAGGGGTTTGAATGATGGCATAAATCATTGCCTGGTCTTCATTTGGAATAAAGCCAGAAGGAACAAATTTATTAAGGACAAAAATACCACCACTAAAAGTAATAAGGATTAAAAAGGTTAATCCTCTTCTATGGGTTATTTTATTAAGTAGACCAACATAGTATGCAGTAAGTTGTTCAAATTTTTCATTAAACTTTGCTAGCCCTTTTTGAACAACACCTGTCTTTTTATGGAAGCCATCATGAGGTTTTAAAATCATAGCACTTAGAACTGGTGTTAAAGTTAGGGCAACAATTCCTGAAAGGATAATTGATGTTGCAATGGTAATTGAAAACTGACGGAAGAAAACTCCAACAGGACCAGGCATGAAGGCAATGGGAATAAAAACGGCTGTCATCAACAAAGTAATGGCAATCACAGCACCACTAATTTCACCGAGAACCTTTTTAACAGCTTTGTATGGTCCTATCCCTTCTTCGGCCATTTTGGCGTGGACTGCTTCAACGACAACGATCGCATCATCCACCACAATCCCAATCGCCAAAACAATAGCAAAGAGAGTGATGAGGTTAATTGTCATCCCAAAAAGCTTCATAAAGAGAAAAGCACCAATGAGCGATACAGGTACAGCCAGAGTCGGAATTAATGTTGAGCGCCAATCACCTAAGAATACAAAGACCACCAGTGCAACAAGAGCAAAGGCCTCAAATAAGGTGTGAAGAACCTTGTCGATTGAGGCATCTAAAAAGTTGGAAACGTCATAACTAATTTTATAATTCATGCCCGAGGGAAAACCCTTCTCTAATTCTTTAAGCTTGTCCTTAACTTGCTTAATAACTTCACTCGCATTACTGCCATAAATCTGCTTAAGAACGATGGCCGCAGACGGATTGCCATCAACATTTGAGTAAATATTGTAAAACTCACTATCAAGTTCTACTTTAGCTATATTTTTAAGATATAAGATCTCCCCTTCAGCATTTGCCTTTATAATGATGTCTTCATAATCTTTAGGTTTATTAAAACGCCCACGATAAGTCAGAACATATTCTAATGATTGAGCTTCTTTACCGGAACTGCGCCCAATTCGCCCGGGACGCCCGATAATACTCTGCTCATCAATTGCCTTCATCACTTCATCAGTTGAGATTTTGTAAGCACGCATTCGGTCTGGGTTAAGCCATATTCTCATAGCGTACTGTCTGGCACCTAGGATACTTGCGTTCCCAATCCCTTTAATTCTTTGCAATTCGGGAATCATATTAACGTTGGCATAGTTATAGAGAAATTTTTCATCCGCCCCTTTATCGGTACTATAAAGGTTCACATACATGAGCATACTTGGTTGTACTCTTTGGACGATAACCCCTTCAAGTTGAACGAGAGGTGGAAGTAAGTTCATAACTTGATCAACTCTGTTCTTCACTTGAACAACGGCACGGTTAGGATCTGTCCCCAGCTCAAAGAGAACTTGAATCGAAGCTTCCCCAGCACTTGTCGCATCGGAAACCATGTACCTCATACCTTGAACACCGTTTATTGAGCGCTCCAAAGGGATCAGTGCAGACCTGACAAGAACATCAGCACTCGAACCTGGAAAGGAGAGACTCACCGTCACCCGGGGTGGGGCGATTTCAGGGAACTGGGAAATTGGTAGAGTATTGGTTGCCAATAACCCTAAGAAGACAATTAGAATAGAAATCACAATCGCCAACACTGGACGATGGATAAAACGTTGGAACATAACCGTTCTCCAAGAGTTTGTTAATTAACTGGTAATTCAAGCCCTGCTAAAACTTGCTTCGAGTCCATGAGGCTAATGTCGATAGTATCTCCGACCTTTACTTTCCCATGCCCCTCAAGGAGCACACGGTCATCCTCTTTAAGTCCTGACTTAATCGCAAAGAGGTGAGAAACTTCCTCACCGACAGTGACTTGGCGGGACTCAATTTTATTTTCACCATTTACGACGTAAACAAAGTATTGATCAAGAATTTCAAAAGTACTTTTCTGTGGGATTACCAATGCCTGCTTCACCTCATCCGTAAGAATGATATTGCCAGTTTGTCCATGGCGCAGGAGAAGCTCTGGATTTTCAAATGTGGCCCTGAATGCGATATTTCCCGTTTCACTATTAAAGTCTGCTTCAATAGTGTCTAAAACTCCTGATTGATGAAATAACTCTCCATTGGCCATTTCAAACCAAACGGTCACTTTATCTTTATTCTTTTTAAGCTTCATATAGTTCAGGTAATCAACTTCTGAAACATTAAAGTAAACCCAAACTTTGCTGATATCTGAAAGAGTTGTTAACAATTCTCCTTCGTCAACTAAACTCCCTAACCTCACCTCAAACTTATCCATTATGCCACTAAAAGGCGCCTTAACATGGGTAAAGTCTAAGTGAGTTTTTGAGATACTCAATTCTGCATTAACTTTATTTAACTTTGCTTTTACTAATGCCAACTCATTTTTTGAGACGACATTCTTTTCAGCTAGCCTTTTGGTATTCTTATATTCAAGCTGCACTAACTGATATTCGGCAAGGGCTTTTTTGTATTCCGCTTGAATAATGAAAGGCATGATTTCAAACATCTCTTTCCCTTCTTCAATCATTTGCCCTTCGTCGACGAAGATCTTTTGCAGATACCCTTTTTCAAAAGCACGCAATTCAATATGCTGAATGGCATGGACCTTTGCCACATAGTGCTTTTTGAGGGTTAAGTCCTGACGCCACGGTTTAGTAATTGGAAAGACTCCCTTTTTATGTTTAGAATCGTGTTTATCACACGAAGAAAAAAGGAGAAGGAAAGCACTACAGACACCTAGGACTGTCGCCTTATGAATGAATTGTTTCATTGAACACCATTAAATAAAGTTAAAATCTAAAATTATCTTTTTCTAATGGATTTGTGGTGGTGCTTGAGGAGGATGCGATTGCCGAATCGCATCTAACACTCTTTGAAAATGTTTAGACCCTAACTCTGGCGACTGCTCAGATTTAAAATTTGAACTTAAAACTAAAATTCCTGAGGAAAAGTTAAATTCAAAGCCAACTTCTTCTTCAAAACTACTATCTTTTTCATAGGGATCCAATACATCAGAAATCTCCGAAGTAGCCCCTTCTAAGTAACTTTCATCGACCTCTAATACCACGGTAGTAGTTGTCGCAATAAAAAAGATAATGGCAAGTGTTAGTAGTTTATACATCTTGACCCTTATTATCGCACTTATCGCTTATTAATAAATTGAGTTTTTTTTGTTTTATCATTAGAATTTTTCTATATGAAAAATATTAATTTAAACTCCCTTTATTACTTCTTCGAAATAGCCAAAGAAGGTAGTCTTAAAAAGGCAGCTCTAAAGTTACACCTCACCCAGCCAACCCTAAGTCACCAACTTCGTTCCCTAGAGGACTCTCTAGGGCTACCTCTCTTTAACAGAGTAGGAAAATCACTTGTTATTAATGCCGAAGGAAAGCTAGTTCTCGAGTATTGCTACAAGGTATTTCCTAATTTAAACGAATTGAGAAATGTTCTCGAATTAAAAAGGAATAGAGCGACTGAACAACTTAATGTTGGGGTTCTCCCATCTATGAGCAAGATTTCAGTCTACAAATATATTGCTGAGTATATTCGCGACCAAACAATTAAAGTTACTATTAATGAAGATGGACTCTCTTCCCTTCTTCATCAAATGGAAAACAAAAACCTGGATATCATCTTCATCGACCATCAAGTTTATAATCTGCCTAAAACAATTATCCAAAAGAAGCTTTATGAAGGAAAATTCTCAGCCGTTTGCAATCCAAAATGTACTTTAGTGAAAAAGAAATTTCCCAATTCTATGGAAGGACTTCCTTTCATCAACTATACTAAAGAAACGTATCTTCATGACAGGATAAACTCTTGGTTAAACAAGAAAAAAGTCATTGTTCAAAATTTTACAGAGGTCGACGATACCTCCCTTATAAAAGAAATCCTTCTCAATCAAAAATTTGCAGCGATCGTCCCAAGAGAGGCGGTCGAAAGGGAAATTAAAGAAAAGAAATTAAAGGAACTAGGAAAAGTCCTTGAACTTAAAAATGAAATTTTTACTCTCATTAATGACGACAACACCAACCCTGTCATCACCCAGCTTTTTAAAGATCACTACTCAATTTAATAAGGTAAAAGCCGCTCCTTTCGATAACCCCACGACAAGGACCGAGACAAATCGAAAACAAAAAATCGGGGTTTATCGGGGCTCATAGAATATGATAACTTCGAGTAACGTTAATAATTTCAAAAAGCTAGAAAAGATATGCCCGAATTACCCGATGTGACGAAGGCATTTTTTCAAAACTCAAGAAAACCTTCTACTTGTCTTTATTAAAGGGCTTTCCCGTCATTTTCGTTTTTCACTCGTTTTCACTCAATTTAACGAATTTTAATGAAAAAGGTTGGCATGGTTGGCATTGGTTTTTACCTCATCTATTATTCAGCGCATGTTTAAAACCACATGGAATATAAAGAAAGTACTCTTGCTTGGAAGGGTGTTGACCAGATCAGGGGATCAAGCGTGGGATTTCGCGGTTCCTCTCGCCATTTTAAAGTTGGTACCTGGTGAATTACAATACGCGGCTCTTTATTACTTCCTCATCAGGCTTGCTAATGTTCTTTTTTTTCCCAAAACGGCAAAGCTTATAGATCGACTAAGCCGGTTTTCAGCTGCGAAGCACGGCATTTCCATTCAGCTTGCAGGTGTAATTATAGGCTTTTCCTCTCTTTATTACCTAAGCGCCATCGATTTTGCTCACTCAAGCCTATCTCTTAAATCATCTTTAATTTTAAGTTTATTAGTTCTTGGCGGCATTTTAGGCTCTTTGGGATCAAGTTTTATGGATATCGCCATTGCTAATGACTTGGTGCCTGCCTCAGTTAAAGAAGATGAGCTGGCCTCTTTTAATGCGAGACTTCGCCAAGTGGACTTATTTACAGAGCTTTGTGCCCCAATATTAGCGGGCTGGTTACTCACCTTTGAAACCTCCCAAAGTATTCTTTTTGGCTTTAGTCTCATCGCTCTTTGGAATCTTATCTCATTTTTCCCAGAGTATTTTCTCCTTAAATTAATATTTAATAAAAACCCTGAACTCTCACAAAAGAAAATTGTTCCCTCTAAAGAAATAAGAACGTCACTTTTCGATAAACTTACTAAAGGCTGGAGAACTTTCTTATCTCAACCTATTGCCATAGTATCCCTTGCTTACGCTAGTTTGTGGCTCTCTGTTTTAAGTCCCCACGGAGTTCTTTTAACTGGATTTCTAAAAGACGGCTGGAGTCTTCCCGAATGGGGTATCGGACTCTTTCGTGGTTTAGGAGGCTTTTTTGGTTTATCGGCCACCCTACTTTTTCCCCTAATCAGTAGGAAATTAGGTCTTGAAAAGGCCAGTCGCTTTTTTTTAGGTTTTCAGCTTGTAACGGTATCCCTAGCTCTCATCTTCTTTTTCCAAAGCGCCTTCATTTTCAAGGTTCTCTTTTTAGGACTGATTTTACTGTCCCGAATAGGGCTATATGGCTTTAGCCTTGGAGAAGTTCAAATTAGGCAAGTTTATATAAGAGAAGAAGTCAGAGGTGAGTTTAACGGTTTCGCTAGTGCCTTAACGGCAGTAGCAACTCTGGGACTTTATGGTGGTGGTGCCCTCTTACCTGAAACGAAAGATTTTAGTTATTTAGTTGTTATTTCTGTCTTTATGGTCATTGTCGGTTATGTACTTTTTAATTTATGGCTAAATAAAAAAGAAAAATATTGACCCAAAATGTAAATTTCTACAAAATAAGATCTGATGAAACGTCTACTCACTGCGACACTACTTTCATTTCTAACAGTTTACTCTTCTCTTGCAGGGGTTGTTGTAGAGCTGCACCTTGTGGACCATCACAACCACCATGACCACCACCATATTCACGATGATCATCAACAAGAAAATCATCATGAAAATTATAAAGAAGAAAATCTCATTGAACACGTGATTTTCCATGCCAATCATGACAAAGAAAGCGACCACGCCCATGAGAAACAACCTGAGTACGTTCTTTCCACACAAAAAGATATTCACAGTTTATTTTCAGGTCCTAAGCTACAATTCATCCCTATTTCTTTTAACACTTCATTGTTAAATCATTCTCCCCAAGGTTTTGACGGGTTATCTTATCCAAAAACATTAGCTTACTCCCCTCCACCTAATCGCTTTAGAAACCTTCCCCTATTAAATTAAGCCAAGTTTCCTTTTTATTTTAAAAACGTTGTTTTTAACTCCAAGGATTTGTTGTGCTTAATAAAATTATTTCATTCTCATTAAAAAATAGGCTCCTTGTCGTCTCTTTGGCTGCTTTTGTTGCGGTCTATGGGACTTTTACTCTTAAAGATCTTCCGGTTGATGTCTTTCCTAACCTTAATAAACCCAAAGTCACAATTATTACTGAAAGTCACGGGTTTGCTCCGGAAGAAGTTGAAACTCTCGTAACTCTGCCTCTTGAGACCGCGATGATTGGCACGGCCGGTGTGACCAGAGTTCGCTCTTCAAGCGGAATGGGCATCAGTATTATTCATGTGGAGTTTGAGTGGGGAACTGACCCCTATCGCAACAGACAGCTCGTCAGTGAAAAAATACAACAGGTGAAGTCTCGATTACCTGAGGATGTGATGCCTACCATGGCCCCTATATCTTCAATTATGGGAGAAATCCTTTTCTTAGGTCTTCAACTTGAAGAAGATTCTTCTTCAGAATCCTTAAGTCCACTAGAGTTAAGAGAAATAGCTGACTGGGTATTAAGGCCTCAGATTTTATCTATTCCCGGAGTGAGTAATGTAATCGTCATGGGAGGTGGAAGAAAGCAATTTCAAATTAGGGTTGATCACGAAAAACTCAGCCAAAAAAATATATCTCTGGAGGAGCTTGTAAAAAATGTAAAACACCTCAGTGAAAACACGACAGGCGGCTTTGTTGATAAAGACAAGAAAGAATTTCTTATTCGTGTCATCGGCAGAGCTGAGATTGAAGAGGATCTCAGAGAGTCAATTGTGGGCATGCATCTTGGTGTACCAGTAAAACTTGAAGAAGTGGCCCAAGTGAAAATCGGTGCTCAACCAAAGAGAGGAGATGGTAGCATTAATGCAAGACCTGCTGTCATCATGACCATCCAAAAACAACCTGAAGCGTCCACCATTGAAGTGACAAACAAAATTGAGGCCCTTGTAAAAAAAATCAAAACACAACTCCCCAAAGGAGTTATTCTTCGTGACGACCTTTTTAAGCAGTCTAAATTCATTGAAAACTCTATAGACAATGTAAAGGAAGCCTTAAGAGATGGTTCAATCATGGTGGCTATTGTTCTTTTTCTTTTTCTTTTAAACTTTAGAAGTACTTTTATTACTCTTACGGCCATTCCTCTCTCCTTTCTTTTAACAACAATTATCTTTAAAAGCTTTGGCATGTCGGTAAATACGATGACTCTTGGAGGTCTAGCTATTGCCATTGGAGAATTAGTCGATGATGCCATTGTTGATGTGGAAAATGTTTTTAGAAGGCTAAGGGAAGCGAAGGAAAAAGGTGAATCCTTTAAGCCTCTTCACGTTGTTTATGAGGCGTCAAAAGAAATAAGAAGTAGTATCGTTATCTCGACTATTATCGTTGTCTTGGTTTTTATTCCCCTATTTTATCTAAGTGGAATAGAAGGAAAGCTTTTTATTCCTTTAGGGATATCATACATCGTCTCATTACTAGCAAGTCTTCTCGTCTCTTTAACTGTCACACCAGTCTTATGCTCCTACCTCCTTCCTAATGCGAAAGTAATGGACCATGGTGATGGAAGACTTGTTAAACTCTTAAAAGAGATCGACAGAACTATCCTTCTTAAAATATTAGATCGGCCAAAGGTGGTCATTACTCTGTCCCTTATTCTTCTTGTAGGCTCTTTATCTTTACTTCCTCAAATGGGAAGAAACTTTCTGCCTAAGTTTAATGAAGGAACAGCTACAATTGGTGTTGCAGCATGGCCAGGAATTTCACTAGAAGAATCTAACAAAGTTGGAAAAAAAGCTGAAGAACTTATGCTCTCAGTACCAGAAGTCAAAAGCACCATTAGAAGAACCGGCCGCGCTGAAATGGATGAGCACGCTGAAGGAGTACACTGGAGCGAAATCGATGTGGATTTTCATGCTAACGGGCGAGACCGTGAAGTAGCACTTGAGGACATAAGAGAAAAACTTTCAACTATTGAAAATACTTATGCCAATATTGGCCAGCCGATTAGTCATCGGCTCGATCACCTTTTATCGGGTGTCAGAGCACAACTCGCGATAAAAATCTTTGGTCCAGAATTAAACACACTAAGACGTTTAGGAAAAAGTCTGGAGAAGAAGCTTCAAAATGTTAAAGGTTTAGCAGACCTGCAATTAGAGCAGCAAGTTTTGGTCCCTCAAATTAAAGTTCACCTCTATCGTGAAGATGCAGCAAAATTTGGCATTAAGATTAGTGATTTAGTAGAGCACTTAGAAGTAGCTCTCAATGGTATTGATGTAGGAAAGGTAATTGAGAGGCAGAGAATCTTTGATATCTCCTTACGCTTTAATGAAGAGACGCGACAAGATTTAGACCTCCTTAAAGAAATCGTAGTAAGAGTTCTGCCTACCGGCGAAAGTATAAAGCTCAAACAAGTTGCTTCTGTTTATGAAAGCGATGGTCCCAATATTATAAATCGAGAAAATGCTTCCAGACGTATCGTAATTCAAGCAAACTCTGGAGGAGCTCCTCTTGATGTCCTTGTCAAAGAAGTAAGAAAAGCCGTTAATGAACTTGAGCTCCCTAGCGGTTATCATGTGGAGCTTGGTGGTCAATTTAAAAGTGAAGAAGAGGCGTCTCGATTGATAACCTTTCTTGGTCTCATTTCCCTATTGGCCATCATTGTTTTTCTATATGCCCATTTCAATAGTATAATGATGAGTTTTCAAGTTTTAACTGCAATTCCTTTGGCCCTTATTGGAAGTATTGTTGGCATCTTTATCACAGAAAAGGTTCTTTCTGTTGCCACCTTGATAGCCTTTATTACTCTTTGTGGAATTGCGAGTAGAAATGGAGTCCTTATGATTTCCCACTATATTCATCTTCTTGTTAAAGAAGGACGAGAGTTTAACAAAGAAACAATTATCCAAGGCTCCCAAGAACGTCTGATTCCAGTTTTTATGACGGCCCTTACAGCAATTTTTGCTTTATTTCCTATTCTTTTATCAAAGGGAGACCCAGGAAAAGAGATTCTTTACCCTGTTGCCGTGGTAATAGTAGGGGGTCTTATTACTTCAACTTTTTTAGATGTTCTCGTAACACCAGTTATTTTTTACAATTTTGCCAAGAAGGCAGTAATAAAAATCAAGGAGAATCAAAATGACTAAAAAACTCCTTTTCCTCTTGGTGTTTTTTACTTACTCAATCCAAGGGAGAGAATTTAATTTTGAAGAGCTTTATCAGCATTCCTTGAAGAATCATCCACAAGGAAAAATTCTAAAATCAAAAGTTAAGGAAATCGAATTTGCCATTAAAAAGCTTAAGAGTTCCTATTATCCAGAATTGAGCGCTGTAGTAGGAGGGGAAAGACGGCAAGCAGCACAAGATAGTTCAATTGATACCAACCGCTTTGTCGCCGAGGTTAGGGTTAAATATAACCTCTTTCGTTTCAATAAAAGCGCAGACGAGATAAAGGCCCTTAAAAAAATTCTTGATAAAGAGTCACTAGATTTCAATTGGTGGCAAGAAAATCTTTATAGAGAAATGAAGATTCATTACACAGTGGCCCAAAGCCTAAATGAGAAACTTCAAATTCTTAACAAGGAGCTTGGAACTAATAGTTTTCTCAAAAAAAGTGTTCAGAAAAGAAGAAAAAGTGGACTGATTGGTAAATCTGATATTCTAGATATTGAGCTTAGAAGAAATCAATTACTAACCTCTATAAATGACCTAAATGAAGAGCTTGATCACTCTATGGATAAACTTCGAAAACTTACCTTTATCGAACACAGCGACACAATTAAGATAGAAGGGGTCCTTCCCCACCATCATTATAATTTGCAATTTGATCAGTTATTAGAAAAAGCTAAGAAGAATAATATTCATATTAAGAGAAGTAAATATCTTAAGGAGTCTCAACTAAGTGAGCTCAATAAGATGAATAAAAACTACTTGCCTGAAGTTAATCTGAGTGGACGCTATGGTCGTATGCGGATTGATGAGCAATATGTAAATAGCACCAATCAAAATGAGGGACTAATAGGAGTTTATGTGAATATCCCCCTCTTTAGTGGTGGTAGCAAGAGGAGTACTCGCCAAATTTATGAGGAGAAGTACCAGCAAAGACTTCAAGAAGCTAAGCTTCATGAGAATAATGAGTCCATAGAGCTAACCCATAAGTTTGAACTCCTAGAAAAAGTTCATCGAAAAGTTGACCTTTTAGAAGACAGCCTAAAGCGAGGACAAAGCTACTTTAAAAATGTCATGAGTGAATACAAACGTGGGGTTAAAAACTCCCTTGATTTAGTAAGTTCTCGTGATCGTCTTGTTAATCTAAATATGAATTTAATTGAAGCAAAAACTAAATACATAATAACTCTTCTTAATATTGAAGAACTTACAGGTGAAAAACTAAAGGAGAAACTATGAAGATTTTATTAACGACACTTTTCACTCTATTAACTCTTTCAACACATGCCCACGACGAAGGCCACGGTCCTGCCATTAAAGATGAGAGCATTCATGGAGGGAAGGTAGCAGCGATCATCCTAAAAACAGACGTAGAAAAGGGTCGAAGCGCGAAAATGCTTTACAAAGGGGAGCTTGTTTTTGACTCAAGAAAAACTGATGTGAGGCTTTATCTATATAACGAGAAAATGAAGCCCTTAGATGTATCTAAGTTTCAAAAAGAAGTAAAAGCAGTCCTTATTGAAAGAGGAAAAGAAAAAGAGTTCACATTGAAACTAGATAAGTCTGGTAAATACTTTTCGGGTAATAGACCAAAAAACAAACGGGTTCCCTTTAATATCGACGTCTTTCCAAAAACTGAGAAGCAAAACCTTTTTGGTGCCTTTGATGGCCTAGATTAATTTCTTTCTTTCAGATAGGAGGCTGTGTTAAAGAGCTTCCTATCTGAAAAATTCAAAATTAGATATATTCTCTAAACTAAATTCCCTATAGTTTTTGTTACCATATTAAATCTAACTTCTTTTCATTTCTTTCAATGATCAATTTCATAAGACGGCATTGAATTATCAGGATAAACCTCAATATTGACCATTCTGTTGTCGATGGCATCCAGAAGATAAACCGTGTCCTCATCACCTTTTACAAGCTTAAAAAAGAGCCGATAGCGACCATTTGAGAAAGGCCATGATTGATCACCAGTATTGGGATGAGGAGCGGGAGTGGTGGGGTTTTGCTTAATGAATTCGATAATGCGGTCATGCTCTGCGTGAAACTTTTGAAGCTCCTCGATAGAGCTCGTCTGCTCAAAGATAAAATCCTCTATTTTGGTAAGCCTTTTGAGATAGTTTTTAGTGGCCTTGATCTTGGCCATTAGGCTTTAAACCTCTTGAGACGCTCATCACTTGATGGAAGTTCATCAACCTCGCCATCAAGGATATTAGACATTGATAAAAGCCTTCTTTGAAGGGACATGATCTCAACTTGCATCTTAGAATACTCTTCTTCATTCATAAGAATATAAGTTTCCCCAGAGCGTCGTTGAATACGAATAGGCTCATTTTTAGCCAATTCAAGATAGTCTTTCATCTCTGCTCGTAGCTTTTTGGGGTTTGTATTTTCCATATTTACCTCCTAGCCCCATATTACCACTAGGTGTACACCTAAGAGAGACCTTTTTTAGCTTAATTTTTCACTCTAAATAATTTCAGATACTTATAATTCATAATACTTGTATTTTTTACATTTTTATTGGTTGACAGATTAAGTTTGTCTTTGATTTAGTATCGCACTTAAAAATGATGCAAACTCTATGCACTATTTCCACACATGGTCGGTAAATATCAAATCATCCGAACCATATCGAAAGAAGATAGAGTTCATTAAAGAATGCTTTAGTGAAACTGTTTTCGCACTCGGATACCATCTAAAAAGTCGTTTATAAAAAGATTGGACCGAAGCAAGCACCATTCATAAAGCGATTTTAACTTTTTAACCTAAAGGAGAAAATCGTATGGGAATCTTTATCCCCGTGGATAGCTATATGCTCATCCTTGAAGAAGTGGGCC
>JBLWXW010000044.1:0-19754 GCA_048267265.1 Bacteriovoracaceae bacterium | reverse complement strand
GCCAAGGTTGCTCGAGTTCTCAGGCCACTTTAAAGGATGGAGTTGAGAGGCTTGTACGTCAACACTACCCAGATATTGAAGAAATTATTGATCTAACTGATCACGACTCTGGTGATAATCCTTACTTTAGTTAGATCTGTTGGATGATGATAAAACTGATATCATCATCCTTTCTCCAATCTTCATCACGATTAATACAAAATTCAGACAATTCTTTAAATTTTGAAGAAAAGCTTTTTCGAGCAAGCAGCGATGATAATTCATCGTGAGTAAGATTATCGAAAACACCGTCACTTCCCACAATTATGGTATGTGATTTCTTAATTTTAAATTTCGAACATGCTTCAATTCGTAGAACTTCATCACCAATAAGATTGTTCACTATATTTCTTTCGTTGTGATCGAGTGATTCCTCTTGAGAGATCACTCCGGCCTCGACGGCATGACCAACAGGCGAGTGAGGAATATTATTATATAAAACTTCAGAGTCTTGATTTATATACTGAACTTCAGAATCTCCAACGGAGTAAGATCGAATCATATCACCATGAATAAAGCACATAGATAATGTTGTATAAGCTCCCTTGTATTCTTTGAGAACATTATCATTGGCCATCTCTATTAACTCTACTAACTGAAAGTCTTCTGGTCGATGAGTTCGAGCATATTGAAGAATTGTTTCACCCACAAGATAACTTGCTTCGGCAGCATTCGGGTGCCCTCCAGCTCCATCACAGACACCAAAGAGACAATAATCTTCACCCCCATAAAAGAAGAGGACATCATCATTATCATCTGATTTCGTTTGGTTCTTCTGAATAAAGTAGCCCACCTTATGGCCGCGCCATTCAAATGTTTCCGATTCAAAATCTTTAACTCTGTGAAGAAAAAGTTCTTTTATCTCACTCTTTGTCTGACTCATATATACTAAACATCCCAACTTAGCGTTTCGAGGTGGAGCCTTAAGTGAGAAACGGTTTTATACTCTTGTAAAATTAATGTTCTCTTTAGGCCCTTAATTATATCTTTAATTTCACGTGGATGATTTTTATAATATTTTTTACCACCTAAAACCTCATAAAAGAGTTGAATCATTTTAACGATATCTTCATCCCGATTATCTTTCTTTGAATCTCCCCAATGGTGCATATCAATCACTTTTAGATCAAAGCCAAGTCCAAAGCGCTTAATCATAATATTATCAACATGGAGGTCTCCATGATATTCTCCATTTAAATGAATACTTTCGACACCTAAGGCAAGAGCGTAAAGAAGATGGACAGCTTGGAAGACGCCTAGTTTATTCGTGCGGTATCTTTTCACAAAATCAGAGAGCATTTCGCCTTCAATATATTCAGAGATCAGACAAGCGACCTTATGCCCGTCATACTCTATAATTTCTTGAGAGTGGTAATTCATAACAATTGGGCATCCACTCAATTTATTAAGCTTCTTTGCATATCGTGAAGATACTTTATATTTTTCATTTCGGTGAGGATAAAAGAGCTTAGCCGCTCGAACGATCCCAGTATGCTTTTCACTTACTTTATAGACCTCACCTTCCCATCCAGAGCCGAGTTTATCAATCACCGTATAGTGACCCCCAAATATTGAACCTGGAGTGAAATCGAATGCATCTAATTTTTTCATGAAAATACCTTTACTGACTTTCGAACTTGTTCAATTCTTGAAAGATCAATCTCTACAATATGAAGTCCCTCACCTTCTCCTGCATCAAGTAGAATATCCCCCCAAGGGTCTATAACTAAAGAATGTCCATAGGTTCGAATTCTCTCATTATGCTCGCCCCACTGAGCTGGAGCGACAACAAAGGCCTGATTCTCAATGGCCCTCGCTTTTAATAATGTATGCCAATGGGCCTTTCCTGTTGGAACCGTGAAGGCAGAAGAATAGGTTAAGAGATTTGCACCATTTGAAGAGTATTCTCGTCCCATCTCGGGAAAGCGAACATCAAAACAAATGCCCAAACCAATTTTAAATTCATCGACAGATATAATCTTTAACTCATTACCTGGGGTGTAGATATCTGATTCATTAATAGATTTATTTTTTAAGTCACAAGAAAAGAGATGAACCTTATCATAGAAATCAATAAGCTTTCCCTGAGAATCGAAGTTTAAGCAACGATTTAAAACCTTATCTCCGAACTTATAAGCAACAGAGCCACCTATAAGATTGATTTGATTTTTCTTAGCAATATCCGAAATATTAAGAAAATGCTCATTACCTTCTTCAACAAGATATGGAGTTGGCGACAGGCCATTGCTCATGGAATAGAAACACTCTGGTAAAAAGAGATACTTAATTCCTTTTGATGAAGCCAGCTTTGCGGCCTCATCAATTTTTTGGAGATTCTCTTTATACTCAAGAGAAGAGCAGAGCTGAAAAACAGAGATACTAACTTTAGTCTCTTCCATGGACCCTTCTTTAATACTTATTAATTAAATTTTCTTCCCGATTGCGTAATACTCAAGACCTGCTTCTTGGGTGCGTTTTGTATCAAAGAGGTTACGAGCATCAAAAACAACAGGGGTCTTAAGCAGTGACTTAATCTGTCCATATTCAGGATTTCTAAACTCTCTCCACTCTGTCATTGTGACAAGACCATCGCAATCTTTCATGACTTGATACATATCAGATATAGACTCAATTTTTCCTTCAGTTTGTGGATAGCTCTCCATTACTTTTAGGTAATTTTCAGAAGCAACAGGATCATAGAATCTAACTTTCGCTCCATCCTTAATAAGGGCTTCGGCCATATAGATGGCCGCTGTTTCACGCACGTCATCAGTATTGGCCTTAAACGCTACTCCCCAAAAAGCAAAAGTCTTTCCAGACAAATCGCCATTGAAGTGCTTCTTCATTTTTTGATACATTCTAACTTTTTGAGCATCATTAACATTTTCTGCTGCCTGAACAATATTTAAAGCAGTATCATATTCCTTTGCAGTATAGATTAAGGCCTTCACATCCTTAGGAAAACAAGATCCTCCGTACCCAGGACCTGGATAGAGGAAGTGCTTTCCAATACGAATATCTGAAGCAATCCCTTTCCTAACCTCTTCAATATCAGCACCAACTTCATCGCAAAGATTTGCAACTTCATTAATGAATGAAATTTTTGTGGCAAGAAAACAATTGGCCGCATACTTGGTCATTTCGGCGGAAAGATTACTCATGTGATAGATTGGGTTTCCTTGGCGCACTAGAGGTGCGTAAAGTTCATCCATTTGCTTTACGGCAAAATCACTATCAGAACCAATAATCACTCGGTCGGGGCGCATGAAATCTTCAATCGCTGAGCCCTCTTTTAAGAATTCAGGATTATTTACCATATAGAATGTCTTATCAGTAACGGAAGCAATGAGTTCTTTCATACGCTTTCCAGTTCCAACAGGAACCGTTGATTTAATTACGATAACACTATTTTCTTTTAAATTTTCAGCAACACTCTTGGCAGCACTTTCAAGGTAAGAAAGATCTGCATTTCCATCATCGCCACTTGGTGTTCCAACGGCCAAGAAAGTGACATCGGCTTCAGCGCAAGACTCATATCCTGTTGAAAAGTGAAGTCTATTTGCTCTTATATTTCGATCGAGAAGATCATTAAGTCCTGGCTCATAAATTGGAGACTGCGCATTTTGCAGCATTTTTACTTTTCTCTGATCGATATCGATACATGTAACATGGTGACCAATTTCAGCAAAACAAGTTCCACTAACTAAACCTACATACCCGGTACCAATGACTGACACTTTCATCTATAATCCTTTTCATAGTCGCCTATTAGCGTTTTTAAAACTAGCCTCATTCTATTACAACTAATATGATAATGCTACGAACAGACAGAAGGGATATACTTTGCGTAACTTAATCAAGCTACTTCTCAAACTCACATTGGCCGTAGGCATCATTTACTGGTTAATCCAAAGTGGAAAACTCGACTTTTCCCTAATTGGAAAATCTTTTTCAATGGGCTACGAATGGCTAATTGCTTTTTTTCTTATTGTTTTTCAGGCTGCACTTGGCTCTGTTCGCTGGAAACTTATACTTGAAATAAACTCAGATCAGCACTTTCCCCATTTCCAATTGCTCAAGGTGAATTGGATTGGTCTTTTCTTCAACTCTTTTCTCCCCGGTGCTGTAACAGGAGACTTCATTAAACTACTCTATGTGAAAGATATTGATCCCAAAATGAGTAAGACCTATCTCGTCACAACTGTATTCATAGACCGCATTCTAGGGCTAGTTGGCCTTCTTACCCTTCTTGGTTTAAGTAGCGCTTTCTTTTATTCAGAAATTATCGAGTTTGGACCTAAGATGGAGCAACTTCTTCACTTCAACCTCCTTCTTTTTGCAGGGGCCATCACTTTTATCATTTTACTCTTCGCTCCTAAAACGCTTCAAAACCTTGTCCTTGACCTGTGCCAAAAGGTTCCTGTTATTGGTGAAAAAATTCATCATACGATAAGTGGAGTTTGGCTTATTGGTGCGCAAAAGAAAACTTTAGTAAAGTGTCTCGCTCTATCTCTTATTCTTCAGGCCATCACAATTATTGCCTTTTATATCATCAGTGCTCCATTCTATGGAAAGTCAGTGCCATTAACTTTTATAGCTTCACTTGTTCCAACGGGATTTATTGCGATAGCGATTCCTATTTCACCAGCAGGGCTCGGGGTTGGCCACTATATCTTTGATCTCTTATTTTCATTTATTCATATTGAAGGTGGAGCAAGTTTTTTCAATCTCTTCTTCTTAATTAACGTAACGGTTAACTCACTAGGATTCTTCCCCTATATATTCAGTGGCAAGAAGCATTCACTGCAAGAGGCTGAAGAATTAGAAGAGGCCACTGCCTAATTAAATATCTTTTGGAAAAACAAAGATCTTATCAACATTAACATGTCCATAATGTTGCCACTTTGTCTTATGGGAGTCGGCCAAGAATAGAAAATTTTCTTCTCCCTTGGCCCTTTCTTCTTCTTTATTTTTAAAAGCTTTACGTACTCTCTTAGCTTCTTTTTTCAAGATTGAGCTGGCCTCTCTAGGCATAACCCTGAGTCCATTATAGAGATAGTGCTCATCTAAATATTTAACCGTTCTCCCAATGAACATATCTCCTTTTAGTAGAGAAAGCGCAGGGTGGCTTTTGGCCAATGTCACTTTTTCGTCATGAAGAATATCTTTGAGTACGTGAAGACCTTTGAAGCTTGTTCCTGTATATTCGAAAATACTGTGGTTAGTACTTTTAATGGCCTCTACGATTTCAGCTCTTTGCTCTTTGGCTTCACAGTATTTATCAAAACAAGTCTTATCCGTTTCTTCTTTCTTATATTCAAGAACATACCAGTCATTAAATGCGGCCATTCTTGATTCATAGTCTTCATCTTCTTCGAAGACTTTACCTGTCTTTTGAAAATAATAATCCTTTGCGGCCAAAAGTTGATCGTAATATTCTTTGTCAGAAAATTGGATTAGGATTTTCTCTAGTAAATAGCGCAGGCTTTCATGCATCTTTAATCATCTACCTTTAATACGGCCAAGAATGCTTCTTGTGGAACCTCAACAGAGCCAACCATCTTCATTCTCTTCTTACCGGCCTTTTGTTTTTCAAGGAGCTTTCTCTTACGTGAAATATCCCCACCGTAACACTTGGCCAAAACATTCTTTCTTAGGGCCTTAACGGTTTCTCTTGCAATAATTTTAGCACCAATTGCTGCTTGAATTGCAATATCAAACTGTTGCCTATCAATTAATTTTTGAAGTTTCTGTGTAAGATCTCGACCTTTATAGTAGGCTGAATCTCTGTGACAAATCAGAGAAAGAGCATCAACTTTATCACCATTGAGTAGAACATCTACTTTAACGAGCTCTGATCTTTGATAGCCCTTGAACTCGTAGTCCATCGAGGCGTAGCCCTTACTCATTGACTTAAGTTTATCGTAGAAATCAAAAACCATTTCACTTAATGGAAGATCATAGAATATTTGAACTCTGTCCTCTGTAAGATATTTCATATCTGTTTGACGACCACGTCTGTCTTCACAGAGCTTAATAATCGCGCCCACAAATTCATTAGGAAGGTGAATTGAAAGACCAACAATGGGCTCCTCAATATATTCAAACTCACCTGGTTCAGGCATTTCTGAAGGATTAGAAATTTGAAGTTCTTCCCCTTCATTTAAATGAACTTTATAAATCACAGAAGGCGCAGTCGAAATAAGAAGTAATCCAAACTCTCTTTCCAGCCTTTCTTGAATAATATTCATATGAAGCATTCCAAGAAATCCACATCTGAATCCAAATCCAAGAGCAGCGGAACTTTCTGGCTCATAAGTAAAAGATGAATCATTTAGCGCCAATTTCTCTAAGGCTTCTTTTAGGTCTTCATATTCATTTGATTCTACAGGAAAGATTCCACAGAAAACCATCGGCTTAACTTCAGAGTATCCTGGCAGTGCAGGGGTATCTTTCTTATTGGCCTTTACAATTGTATCCCCAATTTTTACATCACGAATCGTTTTAATTCCGCAAATAAGCATTCCAACTTCACCAGCTCCAATTTCATTGAGATCAGTAAAGAAAGGAGAATTTACACCAATTGAGAGTACTTCGTACTCTCCACCAGACTTCTTAAGAGCGATACGATCTTTCTTTTTTAGACTTCCGTTGATCACACGAACAAGAACCACAACACCTTTATAAGGATCAAACCAAGAGTCAAAAATCAGGGCCTGTAAAGGAGCATCATAATCACCTTGGGGATGTGGAATCTTCGCTACAATTGTTTCAAGTAGAGCATCGATACCAATTCCCGATTTAGCAGAAACCATATCGGCATCCATCGCTTCAATGCCAACAATATCTTCAATTTCTTGTTTTGCTTTATCTGGATCAGCGTGAGGAAGGTCAATTTTATTAAGTACGGGAACAACTTCGAGATCATTCTCTAGGGCCATATAGACATTGGCCAAAGTCTGGGCCTCGACCCCCTGACTGGCATCAACAACCAGTAAGGCCCCATCACAGGAAGCTAGGGAGCGACTTACTTCATAGGTAAAGTCAACGTGCCCGGGAGTATCGATAAGATTAAGATAGTAAGTATTCCCATCTTTTGCTTTGTAAGCAAGGCGAACTGTCTGGGCCTTAATCGTGATCCCTCTTTCTTTTTCAAGCTCCATATTATCAAGGAGGCGGTCTTTCTTTTCACGGTTGGTTACCGTTCCCGTTTCCTCTAATAGCCTATCAGCAAGAGTAGATTTCCCATGATCAATATGGGCGATGATTGAAAAATTTCGAATAAACTTCTGATCCATACAGCTGGCACTTTCCCGACGTTAAACAACACGAAGCATTATGTTACACAAAAACTTCTTTCGAGAGTACCATAAGGTAATAATCTAGTGAACTTTCTTTTCCACGAATTGGAATAACATTGGCGTAACCAACATATAAATATTCTGGCTCTTTTTCTTCTTCTGAGTCATCTGCCGCGTCAACAACTTCACCTTCTAAGGCTTCAGACTCAGATTCAGAGTCTTCATCGTCATCAGAGTTTTTCTGACTCTTGGCAATAATTTTAACTTCTTCATTTTCAATTTTTGATCGGCGCTTCAATGCCAATTCATAGGTATCTATAATAGGAAGGGGAATGACAGTTTCCGTCATTTCTTTTCCAATGACATCTTCCGACTGAACCTGCAGAAGTGAATAAGTTTGATTATTCATATAAATGAGTTCACCGAGAGCGTTGGCCACAAGAACGGGCTTACGAACAAGGTTAGCAAGTGCATCAAACTTTCTATTTTCAACAGAAATTCTATCCGCACGCAATTCTTCAAAAACCTTGAACGAGTAAATCATCTTATTCATCTCACGGGCAATTTCACCAATTTCATCATCTTGAGAATAATAAATACTCACATCAAAGTTACAATCTTGAAGCTCGCGAATCGCATCTTTAATTTTCTTAAAAGGAAGAGCTATTTTTCCAGGAATCACGAGAGCAAGAATTATGGTAAATAGAAAACCTATAATGAGAACGATCATCATGTGGCGCTTCGTCTCGCCAATAATCTTTTTTATTTTCTTATCTCGCTCTACCGTTTCGTAGTACTGAATATCCTGAAATTCCGAGAAAGAATCCAAAATCTTATCTGCAAGCTCACCAATAGTAGATAAACCAGACGTCCCCCTATTAAAAAGCGCCCCCTTACTAAGGACGAGCTTCAAGGAGTCAACATAGGAGAGCATCTGCCCCACGATTTTCTTTGCATCAGGATTTTGATAGAGAGAATCGAGAGTATGCAGCTGAGAAGTAAATCCCTCACAAAGGTTAATGATTTTATCGACCTGTTGAGGCGTTGGCTTATTTGTAAGGATTCTACGTTGATACTTTAAAAGAGAAACCGCTGAAATTCGAATTTCATCTGTTAAGAGAGCAACTCTATTAGATTTAACCGTAATTGATTCGATATCTTTATTTAAATTATTAAGATAATTGAAGACAATGAACATGAGCGCTAACACGACAGTGTTTGCGATAATAAAACTCCATGTAACACGACCTCTAAGGGATAAAGTCACAACTTCTCCTAATCAGCAAGTTCCGCAAATAATTTATTAAAATTCTTTTCACTACCAACCAGAACCACAATATCATCAGCTTCAATAACATCCATTGGCATAGGACAATCATTGATTTCGACTTTATAAGCCGCTTTTCCATCTTCCGATATAAAGGGAACTTTCTTTTGTAGGGCCACAATATTAAGGGAGTAATTTTGGCGAATCTTACTCTCCACCAAAGTCTTACCTTCAAACTTTTTGCCCAGCTTCAATTCAACAATCGAGTAACCTGCAGCAAAGTTATAGCGCTGAAGAACGTGAGGAGCTACGATCTTAGAAGCAATAATCTCCCCCATTTCATCTTCAACCTTAATAATTTCCGAAGCACCAATCTCATGAAGAACGTGCTCATGAATTACAGAAGTTGCACGGGCAATCACTCGCCCAACCCCTAACTTTCTCAACATCGTCACGGCCATAATTGACTGTTCAATATGATCTCCAATAGCAACAACTGCGACATCAACATCTGAAATATTCTGAGAACGTAAAGAGCGCTCATCTGTAACATCGAGGTTTACAGCGTGAGTTACACGATCCTTAATCTTATCAACAAGACTAGAGTCTTTATCGATAGCAATAACTTCTGCTCCCTTCTCATAGAGACGGATAGCTGTTTTTGCACCAAAAGTACCAAGGCCAATAACGGCAACGATCATGGAAAGACTCCTTCATGTGTATAATGAGTATTATACCTAATAACAAAGTCTTATCTCATAGTATCTATTAATTGGAAAATCTTTCCGCGAAATAGTAAACAAACTCGATCAGTTAATCGAAACTTCCATTAACTTATAGAGTTGTTCTTTGCGAAAATCGGATATTTCAGTGGAATTTTTCATTGTTTCCCTCAACTCTTCTTTATTCATTTTAGAAAAGTACTTATAAAGAGAAATTTCAAACACACCGAGATTCAGAGCATCCTTCGTTTCTTCTAAATAATCATTCATATCCATAGAGCTCTGGGAGCGAAATCTATAATATTCAGCATTGGCACTAAAACCTAGGTGGTCATAAGCACAGGACAGATGGTCATCCTGATGAGCAGTATTAAGTAGGGCCCTTCTTCTCATTTTCTTTAGAAGATCCATTTGAAAATCACGATGAGTATTTTTAAATTCTTCACAAGTAATCAAGTTGAATGAAAAATAATAGAAAGAAGCACTATCAAGTGATGAGTTGAAACAATCTTTAACCTTCTGGCCATTTCGACAAAAACTTAAAATTCTTTGAGCGACTTTAAAGGCCTTATAGGCATTTAAATGCCGTGGCGAATTCAGATTTCCAAGCTTATTCTCCGCAGAAGGAAATGAAGTATTTAAGAGAAGCTTCTTCGTTTCTTCTCGACCAATTTGAGGCCAAAGCGAAGCAATATTCGCCATAGTTGCAGCAACGACAGGTGTTGCCCCGCTCGTTCCTCCAAATAATGTTCTTTTGCCATATCCATCAATAGCAAGCAATTCACCGTTAGAAGGAGCTAGAATGAGCATATCGTTATGTAATTGAGTTCCAAATGAAGTTAATCCATTTGGAGCGAAGCTTCCAACTAAGAGTGCTTTTGATTCAATTTCATTCTGTCTCACAGGCTCTGGCCAGCTATTTCCCGAGGCCAAGAACCAGAGAATATTTTTCTCATGGGCTTTTTGAGCAACTTTAGCTGGAGAATCTCCCGTCCATCCCAATGAGTTTGAAATGATCTTTGGGTATCGATTCTCTTTTTCAAAGTTATTCCACACTGATGAATAGAAGAATGAATAAGGAATTGCCGATAAATTCATCAAATTAATCTTTTGAGAATTCCCATAAGGAGCTGGTCCATTAATAACACTAGCAACTGAAGTACCATGATTTGCACGCATACGACGATTGCGATTCATTTGTGGAGGCACATCAATAGGCTGATCTAAAGTTACATGGTCTTCTTCAAAGCCAAGATCAAAAATAGCAATATCAATATTACCAGTACTCAAATCCATTAGCTCTTCTTGAACCAAGTCACTTCCAATATACTCTTGAGACCAAAGAGGGGTTAACTTTTTATGACCAAAGACTTCTATATACTCACCATGATCAAAAGAGGTCTTATCAACTACAGCAAAAGTCGACTGAGCAAAGAAAATAAATATAAGGGCCAAATTTCTAAACATGGATATAAGTATAGAAAATTCTAGTGGCCCAAGCAGTAAATAGAGAAATATTTATGGACTGAATAAAGATTAATCACTTCACTCAAGACTAGCTAAGTGACTGAAAACATTAACCAATCATTATCCTACCATCAGGAAATTCATGTGATCCTTTAGAGGAGTCTTGCTGACCAATACCTAAAATCAAAGTAAGTGGTCCAATTCGACCAATGAACATCAAAATTGAGATACAGATCTTTCCTGCAACCGTAAGAAAAGGAGTGATCCCCAAGGTTAGGCCTACAGTTCCAGAGGCCGAAATCACTTCAAAGAATATCGCTAAAAAACTCTGATTGGGCTCAAACTTCATAAGAATGAGGATAAAAGTCGAAGTAATTAAAATGGAAATAAACATTAGGGCAATAACCCTAACAACGATTGGGGCCGGAATAGTTCGATCAAGTATCGTAACATGCTTCTCCCCTTTTAGAGTAGATGTAATTGACTGAACTAAGATGGCCAATGTTGTTGTTTTCACCCCACCAGCAGTAGAGCCAGGTGATCCACCAATAAACATAAAAAGTGTCATAGCATAGATCGTGTAGGTATGAAGTCCCGTTAAAGGAATTGAGTTGAAGCCTGCCGTTCTCAAGGTAACACTTTGGAAAAGAGCAACCTGTATTTTTTCAAAGAGAGTATAATTATCCAAGGCATGAAGGAACTCTCCAAAGAAAATAAAGAGGGCCCCTCCAATTGTTAAAACCAAAGAGGAGACGAGAACGATCTTAGTATGGAGTCCAAGCCGAACTAATTTTTTACCAGTACTGACCACTTCCTTTAACTCTTTAAGAACGACAAAGCCAAGACCACCGAGAGTAATCAAAACCATGATCGTTCCCGTAATTAAAGGATTGGTTGCATAGGACTCAAGAGAGGTGTCAAAGAGCGCAAAGCCAGCATTACAAAAAGCGGATATGGAATGAAAAAAGCCATAATAAAGGGCCTGCCCAAACTCAAATCCTTCGAAGGTAAATGCAATCGTAAGTACAATTGCCCCCCACAACTCAATAATAAAAGTATACTTCACGATATCGATAATCATCTCAAAGAGTTCCTCAAGCGAAGAGACATCAAGAAGATCCTGCATAATGACCCTATCCTTCATACCAAGCGATCGACCGAGAAGAATCGTCATTGATGAGTAGAGGGTCATAATAGAGAGACCACCAATTTGAATAAGAACGAGGATGACAATTTGACCAAAGAGAGTGAACTCAGAGGCGAGCGACTTCGTTGCAAGTCCCGTTACACATGTAGCAGAGGTCGCCATGAAGAGCGCATCGATAAAGCCCATACTTTCGCTATTTTGTGAAGCAAAGGGAAGCATTAAAAAGAATGTACCAAATAAGATTACACCAGAAAATGAAAGGATTACGAGCTGTGCTGGTTTTAATTTAAAGTTATCAAAGACACCTTTCTTAAGTTTATGAGACCCCTGTTCAATCTTTGAATCGTCGTCATAAAGGGACAGAACAGAGCTCAATAAGTGAGCACTCGAAAGCCACCAGGCAAAGACATCATCACCCCAAGTTATAACCAAAGGGACAAAAATGGTTACTGAAAATATATACTTTCTAAAGAAGTATTCAATATTCTTTGAATGATTAAATTGGATGATTAAATGAATTAAAATGACGAAAGGTACAGCACGAGCGCCATAGAAAATAATCTTTTCTACAAGCTCAGGACTCCACTTTACAGGAACCTTATCCATTGACCTCAGGGAGTAAAATAGAATAAAAGTTCCATTGAGGAATAACTCAAGTAAGAATGGGATTTTTTGCCATAGGGAATTCATCTCCCCTATATTAAACCAATTACCCCCTATTAGATAGCTCTGGTATACTTATTCCTGAACTTGAGATATTTGCTTTTATTTTTAAAAACTATGAAGAAACAAACCCCATTTGAAATTCAGCGCGTCGATAATCTTGGACAAGGGGTATCCTTCGATCCCGAGAATAATAAAGTCAACTTCATCCCTAAAACACTACCCGGGGAGAAAGGCATTGCTCAGATTCTTGGTAAAAAAGGTAAGAAGGTCCAATTCGCACAGCTTCTTGAACTCACTCAAGCTTCACAAGATAGAATAGAGGCCCAGTGTCCTCATTATGATAAGTGCTCAGCCTGTACTTTTCTTCATACCCACTATCAAAAAGAGTCAGAGCTAAAAAAAGCAAGCTATAGCTTTCTCTATAGGAATTATATTGATTCTGACCAGATTTCTTATACAGAAGCGCCCAGAAGAATGGCCTATAGAAATAGAGTGCAGCTTCACTACGACAAAAAAGCTAACCTCTTAGGCTATATGGCCTCTGATAAAATACTACCAGTTCCAGAATGCACAATTGCCCTACCTGCGCTTCAAAAACAGCTCAAAGCTCTTTATCAAGATAGTCATTGGAAATCACTTGTTGAGTCTTCTCCAAATAATGGCCATATCGAGCTCTATCTCAAAGATGACAAGAGTGATGAAGTGAGTATCGCCATAAATGAGAGATATGCCCACGTTGGCTTCACTCAGGTCTTTTCAGAAATGAACGATAAAGTTATTAATTCTGTAGATCGTCACCTGGCCAATTCAATAGCACTTGATCCTAATGAAGAATTGGTTTTGGACCTCTTTGGCGGAGATGGGAATTTAACTCAAAGATTGAATTGTCCTACTTTGGTTGTGGATTATTATACTGAACCTAAGAAGTCTCTAGATCATCAGAGCTTTCTTTCCCAGAACTTATATAGCTCCGATGCCATTGAGAAAATATCTTCTCATGTAGCGGGAAGAAAATTAAAGTGGCTAATCGTCGATCCACCTCGCAGTGGGTTAAAGAATTTAGATGAGTTTGTTAAGAAGCTACGCCCTCAAAATATTAGCTACCTCTCATGTAACCCCAATACTCAAGTCAGAGATATAAAACCTCTGCTTGAAAATGGATGGGTCATCGAGTCAATTGAGTTTCTCGACCTCTTTCCCTCAACCTATCATTTAGAAAGTTTTGTGCACCTTAAAAAAGCTTAATTAAGCCAGTAATTTCCGTGCATTCGAGTTGATATTAAGTGCAGCTTTCCTTACAATTTAAGAGGTGCATAAAATAAATAAAACACCTTAGCTGACTAATTTGGTTAGTTTTGCAAAAGCATGGTCTCAAGGAAGTTACTATGATTCGCAGTAAAATTCGTATTACGAGAAATCTGTTTATTTCTGCGACGCTCCTAAGCCTACTTATGAGTTGCGCAACCAGAGCTCCCGGTGAGCTCAAGCAAAAGTCCAATACTGAAAAAAAAGCTGAGCTTTATTATGACTACGGAACCAATGCCTTAGTTGCAAAAGAATATACAAAGGCCCTCACCAATTTAAAAAAAGCAGTCAACATTATCGATGACGATTCTCGCTTTCATAATAACCTTGGAATGGCCTACTACTTCAAGGGCGATTCTCGAAATGCCATCAAACATTTGAATGAATCCATCTCACTAGATCCTAAAAATAGTGATGCAAAAAATAATTTAGCGTCAATTTACTTTGCTAAAGGTGAAGATAAAAAAGCAGAAAAGCTTTATCGTGAAATCCTAAAAGACCTCGAGTATCCAAAACAATTTAGAGTTCACTATAACTTAGGATTACTCGCTCTAAAGAATGGTCAAGTAAATAAAGCGATCTCTCTACTGGAGAAAGCTACCGAGATTAACAAAACTTACTGCCCTGCTCATTATCAGCTTGGACAAATCTCTTATCGAAACCATAACTATCACCAAGCTTCGACTTATTTTCAAAATGCATATATGGGCTCATGTAGCGAGAACCCTAGTCCCTACTATCAAGAAGCCCTCTCCCTATTCAACCTAGGAGAAGATGCAAAAGCTCTTTTGAAATTTAAGGAAGTTATTAATAAGTTTCCCACAAGTAAAGAGGCCATCTTGGCCAATAGAAAAATTAAATCACTTAGTGTGAATAGCTACCGCACAAACGAAAGGATTATTTTAGAGTCTAAGATGCAAAAGAAATCTCAAGGAAAAAGCGACAACTCAATAATCGCTCCCATTAAGAGAAAAAAGAAACCTGTTAAAGCTCTTCAATTCTAAAAAACGGCACCTATACGATGGCAAAAAAAAGAAAGAATCAAAAAAGAAAACATAATCAAGATAATCATCAGTCTGATTTCTTAGCAGATATACCTGAATCGACTGAGCATAGTGAATGGAGTCCAAGCATGGATATACAAAATTCACCCCAAACTGAAGAAGAACTTCACAATGGGACAACAAATAATCCCCTCGAAGTGAGCTCTGAAGTGAGCTCTAACGATGAGCCTATTAACGAAGAGAATCAAGAAAAGTATCAAGATCAGTCCCCAACTGAGCAAAATTTAACAAGTTCAAACGAGCAAGCTCAAGAAGGCCCTAGTCAACAAAATGAAGAAGGTGTCATTCTTGAACATACTATCGGCCCACACCTAAGAAAAGAGCGTGAAAGGCTTGGAATTCAACTTAAAAATGTCGTTCAATCGACAAAGATTAGTCTAACCAATCTTGAAAACCTTGAAACAGATAATCTTGATGCTCTTCCAGATAAGGCCTACGTTACTGGCTATATTAAGAGTTATTCAAAGCTTCTCAACTTGGACACTGATGAAGCTTTAAAGCTTCTTGATTACACCTATGAAAAGCTTGGTAAGACTCAAGGTCCTCAAGAGATTGTTATTCCTCAAGCTCAAAACGCCCCTCAAGTTTCCATGCCCTTACCTTGGGCAAAAATTGGAGTTGCAGTAGGTGGTGTTATCCTTCTTATTGCGATTACAACGGGAATGTGGATGTTCTTCTCAGGAACTGAAGATCAAGAGGTACAAGAGCCTGTAAGCTTACAAGAAGAACAAGTGTCTACAGATATTACTCCTCAGAGCTTATCAGCAGAAACACCTCTTCAAGACGAACTTCCCGAAGGAACACCGAGTGCAGAAGCAGAACAAGAGGAAGCCGCTCAGCAAGAAGACCTACTAGAGGCGAAAGCTGAAAATAAAGCTGAGCCCAAGAAAGAGGCAAAAGAAGAAGTTGCCGAAATAAAAAAGGAAGAAAAGAAAGAGGAAACCAAAACTAAAAAAGAAGAAAAGAAAGAGGAAAAAGAAGAGGAAATTAAATTCTACGGCATGTCCAAAACTCTCTATAGATTTGATGAAGAGATGGATCAAGCAAAAATTGACGAGCTTCTTCCCTCTCGCTTTCGTGTCACTCCTGAAGAAGGAACTCACGCTGTATTCGTTACGGCATCTAAAGGTGACTCTTGGTTAACTTACAAGAGTGATGATGATGAAGTGAGAAAGTTTGTCCTAAAGGAAGGTCGATCTATCCTTATTCGTGGTCAAATCACTCGCCTTTTTCTTGGAAACTTAGGTGCAGTAAATGTTTTTCTTAACAACCGTCCTTTGAAAATTAGCTCCCCATCAGGTGTTAAAAGTTTAATCTTCCCTCAAGAGAGATCCGGGGATTATGTGACCCCTCTATTTATCTACAAAAAAGATGGCTCTGTCATAACGAGTGAAGAATATTTAATCGAACAAGCTCAGTAATCATAGGCCACATGAAGTGGCCTTTTTTTTACCCATTTCCTAAGACTGCCAATCCAGTTTTCGATAGAAATAAGTCCCAAGAATAAAAGTAATTAACGTAGGAAGAAAGACCACAAGGTAAGTAGGGACATTCCCCTTCCTTGCAAGGCTAACTCCGGTAAAGAAAAGAACATAATAGCCAATTAGAAAGAACATTCCTAATGAGCCTGAACTCTTTGTTTTCCCTCTTCCTCTTTTAATTCCTAAACTAAATCCAAGAAACATAAAAAGGATGACTTGAACTGGTGTATTAAAACGGGTCCAGTACTCGATTTCTGATTTAGGTAAATCATTATTTAAGTTATTAAGCTCATTGATTTGCTGAGCATTTAGCTTATTTTGTGCCTTTAGCTCAGTGAGCTTTGTAATCTCTTCTCTGCGCTCTTTAATAATGCGCCTAAGCTCTGAGTTAGACCTCATTCCGTCTTTGGTAACAAAGCCTGGTAAGCCTCCACCAGAGAGAACAGGGAAATCATACTCATCAAAGAGAATTTTCTCTGTTTCTTTTCCATCAGAGAACTTAACAATATTTCCTTCTTCCAAATGAAGCCTCATCCCTGGAGTTCTCAATTCCCCAAGAGATTGCTTTATTAAAGCTCCCCTCTTAGCAAAAATAATATGCTCGCCAATGGCCTTCTTTTGTAAAATGAAAACTTCACTTAACTTAACTCCTCCCTCTGATACATTTTCCGCAAAGAGGGTAATTCCCGGAATCTCTGTAAAGAATTGACCTGATTTAATATCAGTCATATTTCCTTTGGAGGTTAGGTGGATGATTGAGTTTTTAAAGATTGTTTTTGAATAGGGAATTAAGTTTCTGTTGAGAACAAAAATCATTGCTGCAATCATCAGGGATAAAAAGATGAAAGGAAGAAATAAATTATGTTTCTTAAGTCCAAAAGATCTCATGGCCACAACTTCAGAGTCTTCTGACAATTTATTTAAAGTAAAAATCATGGCAAAAAGAGCTGACAAGGGAACGGCCATGGGCAAGAACGATATTGAGATATGTCCCATTAACTCCAAAACGGCCAAAATATCGACCCCTTTAGAGGTAAGAATCTTAATAATTCTAAAAAGCTGGAAAGTAAGAAGAAAAATTACAAAAAATAAGGTCGAAAAAACAAAGGGAGCAATAAAGTGTGCCCCTAGGTATCTTTGAATAATAGAGATGGGTAGAACCCTCTTTAACATGGCCAATATTTCCTCATTTCAATGTAACCAACAGTATAATAGATTAAGAGACAAAAGAACATATGTCCTCAAACTAAGCTGCCCTTAGACAGAGTGAAAGATTTTGTGCTAGAAATCACTAAATTAAGTTTAAAATGACACAACTCTAAATTCTATCCTCATCATAGATTATAGATTTCATATTTTATTAAAAAGGGAGAAATCATGGAAATTAAACTCAATCTAAACGCCAAAGACGTAACGGCCGCTGAGCTTATCGTTCTTGGATCTTTTTCATCTACTGAAAAGAAGGGAAAGAAAGAAGTAAAAGCACCAACTCTTACGAACTGGCCAAAAGAAGTGAAAGACTACTTTTCTTCATTAAAAAGCTCATCAACTTTTACAGGTGATCAAGGCTCTCAATTCTTCTTCGATTTCGAAGGATCTCGCTACCTTGCGTTTGGTCTTGGTGAAAAGAAAGGCTTAACTGTAGAAGCAACTCGTAAGACTTTCTCAAATGTTGTTAAGGCCATTAAAGACCTCAACGCTTCAGTATCTTTTCAACTTGATACTATGCTTACGAAGGGTGGAGCTGAGAAGACAGTAGCTGTGCTTACAGAAGCCCTTAACCTAACAACTTACTACTTTGACAAGTATCTTACGAAGAAGGGTGCTACTAAGCTTGAAACAATTACGATCGACTCTACTAAAGAGAAGAAAACAGCTGCAAAGAAGTTACAAGCTGCAATTGATGAAGCTACAAAAATCACTGAGTCAGTTAACGTGGCCAGAGACTTTGTAAATGAGCCACCAAATGTTCTTCACTCAGAATCTTATGCAAAGATGGTTCTTAATGACGTAAAAGGAATTAAAGGCGTTAAAGCTAAAGTTCTTGGAAAAGCTGATCTTAAGAAGCAAAAAATGGGAATGTTCCTTAGTGTAAATGCTGGATCTGCCTATGAGCCACAACTTGTTCACCTAACTTACACTCCAAGTAAAGTAACGAAGAACACTAAGCATATTGCCCTTGTTGGTAAAGGTCTCACTTTTGATACTGGTGGATACTCACTTAAGCCTGGTGCTTCAATGGTAAATATGAAGTTTGATATGGCCGGATCGGCAACAGTGTTTGGAGCCTTTAGAGCAGTAGCTCTTCTTGGTCTTCCTGTTAAAGTATCATGCTTCCTAGGAATGACAGATAATGCTATTAACTCTCTTGCCACCATGCCAGATTCAATTGTAACGGCAAAGAATGGTAAAACAGTAGAAATCTTAAATACAGATGCTGAAGGAAGACTTGTTCTAGGTGATGTACTTACTTATGCTTCAGAACAAAAGCCAGATGCCATCATCGATGCGGCCACACTCACAGGAGCTTGTCTTATTGCTCTTGGTACAGAAGTTTGTGGAGTTATGGGTAATGATGACAAACTAAAAAGTGCTCTTAAGAAAGCTGCAGACAACACAGATGAATACATCTGGGAGCTTCCGATTATTCAAGAATGGCGTGACGATATGAAATCAAATATCGCCGATCTTAAAAATATCGGTGGTTCACGCTGGGGTGGAACGGCCAAAGCAGCGGCCTTCCTTGAAAACTTTGTTGGAGAAGGAATTGCTTGGGCCCACCTTGATATTGCAGGTTGTGGAGACTCTCAAGGTCACCTTCCCTACTGTCCACCAAAAGGTGCTTCAGGGTCGATGATTAGAACACTTGTTGATTTCATCAAAAACCAAAAATAATGACTAAAACTGATAGAGGGGATGCTCAAAAGCATCCCCTTTTTCACATTGTTCTCGTTGAGCCTGAAATTCCAGGCAATACGGGAAGCATTGGACGAACCTGCCTCGCTCTCGGAGCCCATCTTCACCTTATTCACCCTCTAGGATTTGATATCAATGAAAAGGCCGTAAGACGCGCAGGTCTTGATTACTGGCAATATATCCAGCTTTTCGAATATCAAAGCTTTGATGAGTTCTTAGAAAAAGTAAAACCAAGTGAATCTATTTTCTTCTCTGCCAAAAATGATTCTGAAGCTTTTTATCAAGCTCCCTATAAAGAAAATTGTGCCTTGGTTTTTGGAAAGGAAAGCACAGGCCTCGGTGATCAATTCTTGAGTCGGTATCATGCCCAAACTTATCA
>JBLWXW010000043.1:0-20110 GCA_048267265.1 Bacteriovoracaceae bacterium | reverse complement strand
ATGGATTATAAATAATTAAAACTAAATGATCTTGAAAGACTATTGCTGAATTGAACACCAACTAGGGCGATCAGTTTCTACATTTTATGAGGAGCAGGGATTCCTAGAAGCTCGAGGCCTGTTCTCATTACTTCACCTGTTGCATGGGCAAGAGCGAGGCGTGTGTTCTTGAGTTCGGCTTCAGCTTTTCCTATGGGACATTCAGCATAGAATGAGTTGAAAAGCTTTCCTAGTTCATAGAGGTAGCTGCAAACACCAAGGGTTTGAAGTTTGTGAACTCCAGAGGCCACTATATTATTAAAGTCCATAAGTTTAACCATAAGGGCGACTTCGGTATCGTTAGTAAGAACATCCCAATTCACTTTCATATTTTCTTGATAGCCTAGTTTTTCACATAGTGAGTGAACACGAGCATGAACGTATTGAAGGTAAGGTCCAGTTTCTCCATCTAGCTTTAGCCACTCTTTCATATCGAAAACAATTTTACGGTTATTATCTACGCGAACCATTCCATACTTAATGGCACCGTTAGCAATCATTGTTGCGGTGGCATCTACTTCAGAGCTCGTCCACTCATCATTTTCGAGATATTTGTTTAAGTAGTTTTCTTTAATAGTCGCTTCCATCTCAGAGATAAGATCCATAAGGGGAACAATATTTCCCTTACGAGAAGACATGGCCCCATCGGGAAGCTCAACCATTTCATACTGGAGGTGGTAGCAGTCTTTTGCTTTTTCAAAACCAACTTTTTCTAGGGTTTTAAAAACTTGTTTAAAGTGAAAGGTCTGGCGGTTATCTACGACATAGATATTCTTATCAACTCCATATTCCTTGAATTTCTTACGCGCGAGCTCCACATCTTTTGTTGCATAGAGACCGGTCCCATCAGTTTTGATAAGCATACAAAAGCCTAGCTTATCTTCTTCAAGGTCCATTCCAATGGCACCCTCATCTTTCTTAAGAAGTCCTTGCTCAAAAAGCTCCATGGCGTACTTAAGTGAAGGAGCATCAACTTCAGATTCCCAGAACCATCGGTCGAATTCGACATCACACCATGAGTAGGCTTCTTTCATCAGCTCTACTGACCATTTCTTCGTTTCAAGCCATAGGTCGTAGAACTCCCCACTTTGATCGTGAAGTTCTTTTAAGATGGCGGTAAGTGCTTTTCTATTTTCTTCTTCTCTTTCACTTCCACGTTGTTCTTCTAGAAGGGTATTTCCCTTGGTGTACATTTGACCAAGCCATGCTCCCTTATCTTCTGTCGGGATAGATTCTTTATTGTGATACTTGTAATACCATAAACACTTGGCCACATGAGTTCCTACATCGCCAGGGTAAGTGACGGCGGAAGTGTTGATCCCAGCATAGCGACACATTCTAACGAGAGCGTTACCAAGACATAGGTTTCTCATATGTCCTACATGGAGAATTTTATGGGTATTGGGCTGAGAGTATTCAATCATCCACTTTTCATCGCCCTCAAAGAGTTCAGTATCAAAGAGGTCTTGTGAGTTAGCAGCAGCAACAATGAGTTCACCAAGAGATTCTTTCTTTATGAAGAAGTTAAGGTATGGACCTTGGGCCTGGACTTCTTCAACAACTGCGCAGCTAGCGACATGATCTTTTAATTGAGAGGCAATTTGAGGAGGTCCTTTTCTTAGGGCCTTTGCTAGGGGAAAGCAGGCAAAAGCAATATGTCCCATTTTTAAGTTTGGAGCTAGGCTCAGCATAGAATAGATTTGATCCAACGAAATTTCGAGATTCTCAATATCTGAATATACACTTTTGATCGCCTCAGAGATGGACTCGGCAATGGCCTTGTATATAGGGTTGAAATGGGCTTCTTTGGCGTTCATATCACTCATATTGCACTACTTTGGTAAAAAAAGTTATCAGTTCATAAATATGCTACAATTAAGTGGATTTGTCTTTAATTTTAGAAGGTTTCTAGATGATGATTCGGGAAAAGAGAATGAAAATCAAATCACAACTCCTATGGATAATACCAATACTTTGGTCTATGTCGTCTCTCTACGCCCAGGATCTAGAATCTTCTGAACCCACGAACAAAAGCAAAGAAGTTAAGCAGGAAGATGGGGCCAGTAAGTCTAGCACTGAAGGAAGCGCTTCAGACTCTCACGATACGGAAGGCATGGATAGGATTGAAAGAGAGAAGTATGAGCCTCGCATTTCTAATAAGTGGTTTAGAGGCAGTTATTTAATCTACGATTGCACTCGTGGAAATTTTGTTTGTGTGAACTATCAAGGATTTGTTCGCTGTGGTGATGAACGAGAGGAAGATAAGAAGAAGTCTCGTCCCGCTCTTAGGTGCGCTGCCTTTAAGAAATTTAAAACACAGGAGAGCTGCTTCAAGGAGCAGTATCGACAGATAGAGAATCAGAAACCTAGAGTCTTCTGTATGAATCCTAAATATTATTAAACTTTGTGGAACATAAGAATATGTTCACCAATTTGAGGAATATTAAAAGGTTCACCTACTTTTTCAAACCCTACCTTCTGATAAAAGCCCACAGCACCTACTCGAGCATTACACCATAGCAATGTACATTGATTGAGCTTAATAATGGGAAAGGCCATTTTTAAAAGAGCGCTAGAGTGACCTTGTCCCTGATATTCGGGAAGGGTGGCCATACCTCTTAGACGGTATTGATATTCATCGTGAATCAGATCAGGGTGCTTTTCAAAGAAGAAGGAGGCGACACTGACGAGTTTATTGCCGTCAAAGGCACCGAGGTGAAAAGACTGATCGTCTTCATCACCTGGGAAGTAGACCGTCTCTTTTGGGCGATTTGGTCTCAGCATTTTATGGCGGATGTCGTAGGCATCCGATGGGGAGATTCTTAATATTTTCATAGGCATTTATCTTAGTTTTTATTTTATATATTTATTTAGGTTTTTAAATCATCGCACAAATTGGCGCTCTAGAGGGAGGGCCTTGCGGTGATTCAGTATAAGGTAATCTAGCGGGTCAGGGAAATTCTGAACAGGGTTTCCATCGCATTTTTTCCTAAAGCTTGCGAAAAAAAGCCGAACACACGGTCGGGAATACGTGTTTTCGGACCTTTCCAGCGTGCACGGGTTGAAAATAAACAGCGATTATTGTAGGTGGATATGGATATTTCTCCCGTTAAACCTTTAAGAAATCCCTTATCAAAGCGAAATGGATAGATCCCCGGCTTCGTGATGCGCGGAATTTCAAAATCTAAAATCATATCAAAGGGCATAAGGATATGACCCAGTAGGAGGGTGATGCGCTTTTGGCCTTCGTTATATTCAGACTTTTTTACAAAATCCAAGAACTCTTGGTAGCGCTCATATTGGGAGAGTTTACTCAGCGCCGTCCGACAATTCTTCTTATGAAGACCTGCAATAAAGTAATCAAGACTTTGAGTTTTATCTTTTGTTTCAACCTTACTCTTGCAATAGATAGCATCATCCGTTTTTAATTTATTCTTAGTTTCACTATCGAGTGGGAGGTGCTCCCAATCCATTAGTGCTTGTTGTGATGCGTAACTGGTTTGAATATGACCGAAGAGAATAGTCGGTATTAGGTGTAAGATTAAATAAATAATGGCTTTAATTCTAAGTGTTTGCTGCATTGTGCCTTTTCGAGAGTTTTATGGCCCTTTAGTCTGATAAGGGGAATATTTTTTAATTTTCTTAAAATGGGAGAGGAGAAAGTAATCTCCACAGTTATAAGTACCATAGAATTTTAGCATAAATTAAATACTCAAATCATATAAAAAGAAGGAATTTTGCCCATGGCCATTGAATCAGTTAAACGTCGGGGAAAGACCAAGGATGCGGTCATTGAAAGTAAGGACCAGCGTTGGCACTGTCGTAATCGTATTACTCTTGTTTTTGGATCCAATGATGTAGAGGAGCTCGATACTTACCTTTACAAAGATGGCGGTCTTGAATGGCAAACAGTTCAATTTCACCAGGCCAAGAGTAAGGCCGTTGAAGAGATTCTCGATAATTGTATCGATGAATTTTATCGCGGGCATGTAACGGAAATTCACACAAGGCTAAGTGAAGATGGGCTAAGTGTAGAGGTTGAAGATAATGGGATTGGATTTCCGCTAGAAAAAATACCCCAAGTATATTCAGAATTTAGAACGGGTTCAAAATTTAAAGATGAAGAGGTTGATGAAAAAGGCTTCTTGCATAGAACCCTTGGACAAAATGGACTTGGTGCTGCGGCAACTTGTTTAACCAGTGACTTATTTAAAGTAACCGTTCGTCATTATAATACAAAGAAAGAGCAGACGATCTCTTTTATTGATGGTGCGCTTAAGGTTAATAAAGGAAAGAAGAAAACTTTTGCTGGTCACTCTGGGGTAAAGGTTGAAGTTAAACTCTCTAAAGAAGTTTATAAGAACCCCGTTATCGACAAAGACCTTTTAAGAAAGAGAATCATTGACCTTGCTTATAATAATCCGGGATTAACTTTCTACTTTAACGGTGAAAAGTATCTCTACGAGAAAGGTCTTTTCGAGCTTGCTCAGAGAATCTCTCCAGAGACGGCACAAAATATTGTAGATGAGCATTATATCTATGAAGACGTGAATACAAAGGGCAAAAAAGTTAAGGGCCGTATCGATATGAGCCTCTCTATTTGCTTTGATAGAATGTCTGAAGAGCGAGAGAACTTTGTATCCTTCGTTAACTCAACTCCTACCTTCGATGGTGGTTTTCACCAAGATCGTTTTAGAAGAATTTTTATTAATTCTTTAAAAGATAAGCTTGAAAAAGTGGCCAAAAAAGAAAAAGTGAATCTTGTAGATAATGACTTTCTTACGGGAATGACCTTTGTTCTTGGTATTACGATGCCTAACCCTCGCTTTGAATCACAGACCAAGAGAAAACTTGTTCGTGATTTAAATCTTGAGAAGGCCATTGAAGGGGTAATGGACGGGGCAATGCCTAAGTTCATTCGTAAGAATAAAGAATATTTGGAACAAGTTATGGAGCGAGCAAAGAGTCGCCATAAATTCCAAATGCTTAAAGAGGCCTCTAAGAAAGCTCGTAAGCAAAAGAAGCAGAGAGTAGAAAAGCTTCTTGACGCCAATGAGAGAAGAAAGCGTGACCTCTGTACTCTCTTCATCTGTGAAGGGGATTCGGCGATTGGTGGACTTCGCTCTGCTCGAAATAAGCTCTATCACGGTGGTATTGCCCTCAAAGGTAAGCCCATGAATGTGGCCCAGGCCAGTATCAAGGATATTCTAAATAACCAAGAGTTTTCTGATATTATGGCCTCTATTGGTCTCGTCCTCGGTCAACCGGTGGAGTGGGATAAGCTGCGCTATTCTAAAATCGTTTTCCTAGCGGATTCGGATGTGGATGGTGGGCATATCAACACACTCTTAACCAACTTCTTCTATACGTTTTGGCCAGAGCTCTTTGAGAATGAGGCCATTCAAATTGCAAAGGCTCCACTCTTTGAGGTCGTGACAGAGAGGAAGACTGTTTATGTGGAAACTCCTCAGCAGCTCGAAGATCTTAAAACTTCCGGAGTTTATAAGATCAAGGCCATCCATCGCAACAAAGGGTTGGGGGAGATGAGCCCCGAAGCTTGGAAGTATGTGATGAGTAAAGAAACCTATACGGTTATAAAAGTAGAGAAGCCAACTTCTGCAAAGGCCATGCTCAATGTCTGTTTTGGAAAAGATTCCAATCCAAGAAAGGCCCTGCTTATTGATGGAGCAAGTGCTGGGGCAGAGCAAATTATTCTATCTACAGGACTTGAGGCCGTTCAAGAAGCTCTTCTTGAAGATATTGAACTAGGTGCAACTAAAACGAGTAAGAAAGTGGCAAAGAAGGTTGTAAAAAAGGCCGCAAAGAAAACCACAAAGAAAACCACAAAGAAAACCACAAAGAAAGCTGCTAAAAAAACGGCCAAAAAAGCTGCCAAAAAAACGGCCAAGAAAGCTACAAAGAAAACGGCTAAGAAAACGGCCAAGAAAGTAACAAAGAAAGCTACGAAGAAAACGGCCAAGAAAGCCACTAAGAAAGTAGCAAAGAAAACAGCAAAGAAAAAGACCGGTAAAAAGAAATCCGGACTCCTAGGACACCTAGAATACTAACCGGCCTTCGCCAAGGCCACGGCCCGGCGAGGCGGCAAGGAATTGAAATATTATGGAAGAAAATTATCTACACTCTCTAGAATCTGTATCTCTCACTGATGTAGTCAAAGAAGAGTATCGTACCTATCAGATCTATACCTTGATGGATCGTGCGATCCCTTACCTGCAAGATGGATTGAAGCCCGGTCAACGACGAATTCTCTATACGCTATATCGTAATCAGAGTAAGGGTCTTACCAAAGTGAGCTCGGCCACAGGTCTCGTTCTTACCCTTCACCCGCACGGTCCTGCCTCCATTGAGACGGCCATTGTTAATATGGCCCAAGACTTTACCTTCTCTAATAACTATCCCTTGATTGATAAGAAAGGATACTTTGGTGAAAGAATGGAGACGCAACCAGCGGCTTCAAGATATATCGAATGTAAGCTAGGGGATGTGGCCAAGTTTATTCTCTTTGATGATATGAATCAGGTGGAGATGGTTCCTAATTATGATGAAACTGTTCAAGAGCCTGTTCACTTGCTACCCAAACTTCCGATCATGCTCCTCAACGGTTCTGAGGGAATTGGGACCGGCTTCTCATCAGTAATTCCTAGTTTTAATCACATGGATATTGCTAACTCCATGATTCAATATATCAACACAGGAAAGCCTAAGAGACTTAAGCCTTGGGTTAACTATTACACTGAAGATATTATTGATGAGAAGACAAAGTATACTTTCCCCATGCGAATTGAGTCCATCGGTGGAAAGATTGTTATTACCGAGGTTCCCCGCGGTTATGATGCTAAGAAAATTTATCGCTACTTAAATAAGTATATCGAAGAAGACTTCATTAAAGACTATATTGATAGTTCTGTAGATAATGAAATTCATATTGAACTTCTCTTTAAGAGGGGAGTGGAGCCCAAGTTAGCAGAAGTTAAAGAGAAAATGCTCGCCACCTCTTCGTTAACTCCTAACTATACTCTTATTAGTGAGAGGGGGGTTAGAATCTTTAATCGTCCAGAAGAGATCATTCAGATCTTTACTGAGCAAAGAATTGAAGTTGTTCAAAGGCGCTATGAATTACTTTGTGAAGATTATGAACGACGAATTCGCCAAAATAATGAAATTATCAAGTTTATTAAGCAAAAAGAATATGAAGTGGCGACTCGCTCAAAGAACCGTCGCTCATTTGTTGAGCATTTAAATAAGAAAAAGTTTACCTTCAGTGATTACCTTGCGGATATGCCTATTTATAGGATGACGAAAGAAGAGGTAGAGAAGCGTAAACTTATGGTTAAAGATGACTCAGCAAAACTAAAAGAATTTCAAAGAATTGCTAAGTCTGACAAACTGATTCGTGCAAAGCTCATTGAAGAACTCGAAGAAGTGAAGACAAAACTTTCTGGATGGCTAAGAGAGCAAGCAAGAATTAAGAAAGAACTCAAGAAGAAACTTGAAAAACAGACTAAAAAGTCGAGAAAATAAGCAATATTGAAGGTGAGTCAGACTGTTGTAGTCTACTATTGGATAGGTATTTAATTTCATTTAGATTTTTTGTAGCATCCAACGCCTTCATCTGCTAACCTATTAATAATAGGATTTTGTAAAAAGTTGATAAGACAAAGACTAATTTCACGGAGGAAATCGCATGAGTCTTACCAAGGCCGATATTGTTGAACGTGTTTATAAAGAAGCTGGCTTTTCTAAAAAGGAAGCTGCCGATCTTGTAGACCTCGTTTTCAAAATTATTAAAGATACTCTAGCTCGTGGAGAGAAAGTTAAAATCTCAGGATTTGGTAACTTCTCAATTCGCGATAAGGCCACTCGTGTGGGAAGAAATCCCCAGACTGGTGATGCCATGGAGATTTCCGCAAGAAGAGTTCTTACTTTCAAGCCATCTCAGGTTCTAAAAGAAGATGTTACGGCCAGATACTCTCATCGTCTCGATGATAAGGGTAAGGAAGATAAGTCGATTCCCGCGAAAGAAGGTTCAAATAGAGCATTGTCTAGCTTCATGAATAATACTGATGATGATATGGACGATGATGATGACAACTCAAACGGGTTCTTCTAGAATTTAATCTAGAGCTTTATTAAGAAGAATTCTTTTGTTTTTGGAGAGAGCGTATGGAGATCATTGAGATTCCGAATAAATCTGCATTTAAGTTGAACGAAGTGTGTAGCATCACTGGTGTTAAGCCTTATGTTCTAAGATTTTGGGAATCTGAATTTGATGAAATCGAGCCCATGACTTCTTCTACTGGACAAAAACTCTTTGGTCCCAGAGATATTGAAGTTATTGCTACCGTAAAAGATCTTCTCTTTAATCAGAAAATGTCGATTGAAGAAGCACGCTTCAACCTTAAGCAAAGATTAGATGATCATAGTGATATGGCCTCAAGTGCAGACTCCGAGTACTCGTCCGAATACTCGTCCGAATACTCTCAAGAAGAAGAGTTTGAGTCTGGATTTAATGCCAATGATTTTCCTCCTCAAGTACCTGAAGGCTTACCTAGTGTAGGTGTTCATAGTAATACATCACAAGAGACAATCTCTTTACAGAGAATGTCTCTTAGTGATGATGATTTAGAAAAGCTTGTGATGGCCAAGGGTCTATTACAAGAGATCGTAAGTCATCAATCTCTACAATAATTTCCTTTATTTTAGCTGGGCGAGAAGTCCAGAGTAATCAAGTGAGTGAGAAAGATTCTTAAGGATAAAGCTATTATCCGATTGAATATCTTTCTCTATAATTGAGCTCATTTTATCAAAGTAGGTCTTTACCACTTGATTGAGGAAGGGATGTCCATTATTAAGCTCTTTTCTTATTTTCTGAAGTTCACAGTCTAGCGTTTCCATCGCTTCTTTTGGAAAACGTAGGAATGGGTTCACTTCTTTTTCATGCTCACTAAGCTCTTCTGTGGCCTCACTCAAATCATCCAATAGTTGGAAGCAGATTCCAAGGCTTGAGCCAAATCGCATATAGGCTTTGATTTGATCAAAGCTAAGCTTTCCATGGGCCGACCACGCGCCACTGAGTACGCTTAATTGAATCAGGCGACCTGTTTTAAGTTCATGGGTTCGAAGTAGAGAGGTAAAATCCTTCTTAATTATATTTCCTAGATCAAAGACCTGTCCAAGGATTAACCCCTTTGCTCCCAATGCCCAATTGAAGAATTGGCGCAATTGAAAGTGATCTTTGTGGTCAATACGACCCATGAGATCGTGGCTATGATGAAGAAGGGCATCTCCTGCTAGCACGGCCTGCCATTGACCAAACTTCTTGTGAGTGGAGAGACGACCTCTGCGATAATCGTCATCATCCATACAGGGCAGATCATCATGCACTAGGGAGTAGCTGTGATGAATCTCAAGAGATGAGCAAAGAAGTGATAGAGGGTGCGATGGCCTGCTTAAGCAGTTGAGGGTTTCACTTTCATTGCTATGACCCATCTCATCTGAGAAAACGGCAGCGGCCAGTTTCGGGCGAAAGAGTTTTCCTGGAGGAAGAACTGAATATTCCAATGTCTCATAGAAGAAGAGATCGTTCTTTAATGGTTTTAAATGAGTCTCTAAGTTTTCTAAGAGTTGTTGATGCCAAGCTTCAATTTGGGACACAGGATACCTCAAATATTGATTAGAATTGCAGCACTATACCAATAGGCTTATTGAGGGTCAACGATCTTAGGCTGTGGAGCAGCTAGAGTGCCACCAAGGGAGATAAAGTAGAAGCCATCTTTCTGTTTCTTTCCGTTGAGTAGGAGTCGAATGAGTGGCAGCGCCTCTTGTATAGTTTTAGAAATTTTAAATTTTCCCTGAAGATTCAACTTAGAAAAGGCAATATTGGCCTTGGATAGGGCCACTGTCCCTTTGAATTCTCCTTGAAGATCTGCAGTGCTATTTCCAATTCTGAGCGCCTTTACTTGGACTTTATCCTTAACAATATTGGCGGCAAGTTCAAACTTCTTAAGAGGTAGTGCTGGAATCATGATACCAGAGATTGACTGGGTGGGGATAAAGAGATTCTTAGAATCAATGAGCAAGTGAGCTGAGTCTATTTGATTGGACTTTAATTCAATATTTCCTTTGACCGCAAAGTCACCATTAACCATATTAGGCTGAGGGGTTAGCTGATTAATAAAGCGAGTTGTTAGGGTTGTATTAGAGATTTGAATGGAGTGGCCTGAAATAGAGAGTCTTGGAAATATATTGATATGAGTATCTTCATAATGAGCATCTAATTTTGTTTTAATACCAATTGGCCAAAAACTAGGGAAGGTCATTCTTAAATTGGCCGTATTAAAATGAAGTGCTTGACTAGGCTTACGGTAGCAGCGCCCTGGAATAGTGAGCTCTTCAAGATTGATTCCAGGAAATAGATAACTCAACTCCATATTCTTATAAGTCATGGGACAACTGCGCGTTTTTAAGACCTTTTCTTCAACCAGTGCTTTTAGCCCACTGGTCACAGGCAAATTGAGCAGAAGAGTGAGGCTAAAGAGTGTAAAGGGTACGAGAAGAAGAAGTAAGACTTGCTTCTTATTGAGTTTATAAACTTCAATTGAGTTTTGGGTCTCAGATAATCTTTGTTCTTCCATCTATTGGCCCTCTATACTTTTTCCAAAGTGAACAAGTGAAATAGCACCCGAGATGGAGTCAGTTGTGCGCTTAAGGTCTATAGCATGAATTTTAAATTTTTCATTAACTGCAAGAACTCGTAATAGAGAAATTAAATCAGGAGTATTAAGATTTTTAACTTTTAGATCGGCCACACTCTTATTGAGGTCTCCAATCTTTTGAGTATTAAAGCTTTCAACGGAAAGAGAGCTGTCATCAATTCCTTGTCTCGCCGCAAGTTGAGCAATTTCTCTTTTCATCTCAGTTAAACTTGTGATCTTTAGGCGGCCAACAAGGGATTTCTGATACTGGTTAGCCTCTGATGCAAGATAATTTGTATCGATGAGCTGCTCTAGTAATTCACGCTTTTCTGAAATTCTTCCTTGGGCAATCATAAAGTAAATGCCCATAATGAGTAATATAAAGAGTGGGAAGAAGGAGAGAGTGTAAGTAATGAATTGGTTTACATATTTACCATATTCTTCAGGAATAGATTCGAGTTGCGATGAAACTTGATTATATTGAGGAGTTGATTTTAGCTGATCAACTCCTTTGAATAGCTTTTGGTCAATAATTTTAGATAAGCTTTTTTTCATAATTCTCTCTATTGTCTTTTCATTTCCTTTGAATTTTTTAAATTACTCATTGAAAGAAAAGTTAATCTTATCGCCTTTTATATTTGTTTTTATATTGACCAGACCTGAGTTAATTAGTGTTTTCTCGATGTCTTTAATGAGGTTACTGGAATCAACTTGAAAGACACCCTTCGTTGTTCTACCGTCGGTATTGAACTCTTGAAGTGTAATATCTGGTCCTGCTGAAATAATCTGAAAAACTTTAAAGAGGTGAGGTAGGGCATTGGCCTGGGTTGCACTCGAGAGAGTCGATACTTCTTGCTCCATCTTACGATGTCCAGTTCTAACAATGGATTGAATTCTCTTTAAGCTACGATCTATATTTCTTCTCGCCGAGGCATTAATTCCAAGGGATTTATTCTTCGCTAAGGTTTTGATTTTGGCATCAAGCTTCTTTTCTTGCCCAGAGAGAATAAAGTGTTCTGCTCCCATGAGTAGACCCAGAACAAGAGTTAAAACCATTGAGCGATAAAGAAGCATACTGGTAGTATGAAGCGGTAGTGTTACCCCACTACCATTTGCATAGTCTCCATACAGAAAGTTTCCAGGCTTTACTTTTGAAGTTAGGCCAATATCCATGAGCATAGAGATGAAGAAATTAGATTCTCTTCCTTCAATTAAGTCATGTTCATCTACAAAGGATTGAGCAATATCGAGATAATCTGTTTTTATATTTACGGCCTGAGAGAGGAAATTACTAATATTGTGAATATTGCTCGTTCCACCAGTTAGATAGATGGTTTCAATTTGCATCCCGTACTTAATTCTAAAACCAAGAAGCCAGCGCTTAAGCTCAAGGGTTAATGGATTCATGGCCTTTTTCATAAGTAGGGCAAAGGCCTTCTGATCTTCTGAAACTTCATCATATTGTGATTCAGTTAAGAAGAAGCAGTTTTCGTGCTTATAGATGGAAGCTTCATGACGATCAATATTGTAGGTCTCTGCAATGACTTCATCTATAGTTGATCCGGCACAGTAGCTAAAGTGGTGCTCTACGACTTCACCATCATAGATAATATAACACTTAGAAGTAGTGTGGCCTATGTCCAGTATGGCGACAGGTCCTTTGATATTTCTATTTTGAGCATGGGCATGAATACAAGAAAGCTCACTGGTTAAGTACATGGGAAGAATACTGCGATCTTTATAGCGACTATAATATTCTAGGAAATGAGATTTCTTTGTAATATTGGCCAAGACCTTCGTTGAGTTGGCCTTTTTATCTAATTGGCTGAAGAAGTGTGCTTCCGTTGATGGGAAGGGAAGACTCTCATCAAGTTGAAAGGGAATCATCATCTCCACTTTCTTCTTTTGAGTGACAGGTAGCTCTAAGTTTCTTGAGGCCACATAGGAGTTAGGAATTTGCCAAATGATCTTGCCATCAAAATTCTTAGGGTAGATTTCTGCAACAATATCTTCTTGAAGTTTATAGATTTCTTCTTGGGTAAGAGGAGCGTCTTCCTCTTTCTTTTCCATATAATCACTTAATACATACTCTGTAGCTTCGAGAATACTAAAAGTTTTCCTTTCCATTTTAATAAGAAAGGATTTGATTGAATAGGTTCCGATATCTAGTGCTAAGTATTTCATAGGTACTTAAAGTGTACCAGAAAGGATGGTTACGTTGTATAGATTTTTCGTCTAAACGGTGAAGTCGTAGTAAAGATTGTGTGAAAGAAAACTTACTAATCTACTCGGATTTCAATAATCCTTGGGGTCATAAATTCTGTTTTAGTTTCTTCCTTCTTTTTACCAGGTTGATCGTTGGGGTTTTGTTGATTTTGATTATCTTGATTATTTTGGTCATCGTCTTGGGCCGGAGTATTAGGGTTTCCATTTCTACCATTTTGGCCGGGAGGATTCTGAGTTGTAGGCTTTTCTGGTTGAGGCTTTACGGGAAGATCAATATAGGCCGTAATTTTAACGGTAGACGTATTATAGGTTCCTATACTTTCTACTTTATAGAGTTTCCCGGCTACCCCAAAGTTAAGATTTGCCGCTTGAAATTCTTTTTGGCGTTCATCAAATTTACTGGCCGAGACAATTCCGAGAGTATTTACAACAAGGGATTTAAAGTCTTCTACAGACTGGAAGGGCTTAGGCTCTTCTTGGAGCTCTTGGTCTCCGTCGCGATATTTAAAGAACTCTTCACTTTGAAGGTCCGTTATACTGGGGAAAATCAGGCGCAATGTATTCTCATTGATTTCGTTTAAGGCAATATAGCCTACTTCATGAACGGTAAAGCGATCAATGACGAGGTTAACGATATACTCTGGCCAGCCAGCAAGTAGATAGAATTCATCTATACTAGTCATTGGAGCGTGCTTGGCGACAATTTCTGCTTGAGAGTATTTTTGTTCAATTTCTGGAAACATGGGATCATCGAGTGCTCCCTTATTATTTACATAGTATTTAAGCTCTTTAACTAATATTTCAGGATCGAGGTTTGAGTAGTTGAGATTGAAGAAGTCACTGGTTTCTCTTTGCCTTTCAAAGACATCTTTTAGCATCGCTAAAATTTTCTCCTCTGTGACTTCTAATGGGGTTTTGGCCTTTTCATTTTGATCATTATCGTCATTATAGCGATCATCATTATTTCTACCATTATTGTTCTGATTAGGGTTGCTCTCCTTTAAGGGAGCAATTCGCAGATTATTGGGATTTAGAAAGCCACTCACTTTATTCATGGTTACATTGAGTTCACCCTTAATCGCCGTACCTTTTTCAAATGTCTTAATCGCATTTCTCTGAATAATACTCATTCCCTTGGGAACAGGTATGGGGTAAATAAAGGGTTGAGATAGAACACCATCAAGTACATTGGGTTTGATTGTATTTTTTAGATTTTCATTTTGCTCTATTTTATTTCTTGCTTCTTGGTAAATACGAAGTTTTCCTAAAGAAAAATGAAGACCAGCTTCTGCTGTTAGACGGGCCTGTATTCGATCTTGAGCGTTATAGGCTTTGATTTGATTAATCTTTGTTTCAAAAGTAAAGTCGGCCAATAAGTAGGTGAGAAGAGCGATCGAAGAGATGACCATCAAAAGGGCCATTCCAGAATCCTGATCTTTAATGATTCTCTTCATTCGTTTTAGCTTCATTAATTCCTCCTCTGGTTATTGTTCTGGTTAGAGGAATTAGGATTTGTTTGGGTTTGTCTCTCGGTTTCATCTTTAACAACATCAAAGTATGGCCAATAGGGTCTGAAAATTCTTATCTGAGTATTCTCACTTTTGTTGGAGTCAACCCACACTAGAGTGATTCGCAGTGAGCGAGGAGTATACTTCTCATTAGTAGTAATATAGCGAATATTATCCACCCACTTCTCTTGGTCCCTACTATAGAATTCTATCTTAAACTCTTTGATGCCTCTGAGCATGACATGAGCAGGAACTTTTTGAAAATCAATATCAGGATCATAGATATTGGTCTTTACTTCTCTTCGCATAAGCTGAAAGTCTGCAGTGGCCAGGTCTTCCCGATCATCGGGGGCGAGAAAGTACTCTACCCAAGCATGTCTGCTCTGCTTTTGATCTTCGAAGAAGCGCTTATTAGAGGCCGTCATAAAGCGAAGCGAAGTTTTCTCTTCTTGAGTGACGGCGGGAACAGGAATATTCTTAACGGTTGCTAAGGGGAAATTTTCAGTGACTCTAAATTTATAGCGGGCGGTACTGGCCTGTTGATCATAGCTTGCATTACTCCCATAGGGATCATTGGCATTCGTTTTGCCTTTGGTCGCAATTTCTAGGGAAGAATAATAGAGTGGCGAGTAGATCTCCGAGAAGTCTTTATCAAGGCGATACATCGCTGTATAAACCTGAAGAAATTCACGATCTTCGCTTACAACCATTTCTTTTGTATCAATATTATCACTGGTAATCGTAAATAGACTGATAGAGAGAAAGCCCATAATGGTAAGAGCGATAATAATCTCAAGAAGAGAAAAGCCTTTTTGATTTTGAATGGGGGATTTTCTCTGATTAGATACCAAGTTGAACTTCTCCATCTTGGTAGTACCAAGTCGCTAGATCGTAAACCTGTCCAGAAGTCTTATGGCGAACAGTTATTATAATTTGAAATACCAGCTTTTCCATATTCTCTTTAAATTTATTATAGATAAGCTTTTGCGTACTTTGGTTCTGTTTATCTTCTTGAGATTGTTCTTCTGGGTCGGCCGCAATAATTTTATCAAAGTCAGGGATAGCGATTTTATAGGAATTAATAGCGTATTCGTAATTTTCATCGTCTTCGAATGTCTTAAATTTTCGCGAACTAATGGGATCAATTTCAACATCCCCCGCAGTTATTTTCACTTCTGGGGGTTGAATCATTTGCTCGTTAAGAATAAGTTCTGCAATATCACGCAGGCGTAGCTCTTCTTTAAATCTCATTGAAGAAGTTATATTGCTCCCTTGGCCTGACATGAACGCAACAACAAAGGTGCTGAAGATCGCAAGAGCAATAAGAACTTCAATGAGTGTCATACCGCGCGCATTCAATAGTTTTTTTCTTATTTTGTCCAACTTAACCAATCCTTATAGAGCTCTTCTGCTTTTCCCGAGAAAAACTCATCATCAATATTAGCCGCTCCCTCTATTTTATAAAACTTTCTCTTAAAATCGAGGGTAAAAGGTTCAATGGAAAGGGTGGCAAACTCCTCGGCATTGGCCAATATAATGATAGCACCATCCTTTTCCCCTGAGGGGTAGAAGAAGATACTTGATTCTGAATAGACTTGAAGGTTATTGAGTAAGGTGGTTCCTACGCCAATGATTCGGATTTGATCACTAAATTCAATGGGCTCCTCTTGAAATTCTCTAACTTTATTGAACTGCCCTTCAACTCTTTTTTTCTTGGCCTCAATTTCTTCATCAGAGTATCCATCAAGGGATGCCTGTTCATCAAAGAGTTTAGAGGGCAGGACAAAGTCAGTGTCAGAAGTGTATTCAACAGTGAATGAGTTGGGATCAGCATCGGCCTTAAGGACAATTCGGACAATACTATTTTTTAAGACGGACTCATCTTGAGAGAAGCGAACGGCCCTTTCTATATTATCAAGGGCCTCTTCTAATTTTCGATGGGGGTCAAACATACTGCCCGACATGGTGAAACTCGTAATGAGCAGGGCAACAAGAAAGAGGGCCACGAGTATTTCAATAAGGGTGAATCCATCGTGGCCGATGCTTTGATCTAAATTTTTGAATCTATCTTTATAATATTTTAGATCTTTCAAGTTTTTGGATTAGTTACCTTTGCCTTGTTTAGGCTTACGCTTGGAGCTGATATCATCCTCAGTTCCAATCTCGTTATCTGGTCCACCTGAAACAATCTCAAAAGTGCTCCCATCTGAAGTATAAGCGTAGTCATATTCCCATGGATCGAGAGGAACAAATCCATCTTCTAGGAATCCTTCTGGTGGGTAGTTACGACATTCTCGGCTTGAAGGCGCTTCAACTAGAGCATTTAGGCCATCGTCAGTAGTAGGATAGAACCCACATTTTCTTCTAAACTCTTTAAGAGTTCCTTTGATGGTATTGATTTGAATCGATGCGGCCTTCATTTTACCTTCTTCAAGTTGCTCGAAGATTTTCCCGGCAACGAAGGTACCCGCAATACCGAGTAGGGTAAGGGCAACGAGGATTTCAATAAGTGAGAAGCCACTTTGGTTATTAAGTTGTTTCTTTGTACTTGTACGAGGTGATTTTAGTGCTTTTGCAAATTGAGCAAATGACTTCACTGTAGCTTTTAGCTTTTGATTCATGCGATTTTCTCCCAAATATATTAACGATTAATTGAGTTAAGTTCCATCATAGGAATGACTACGGAAAAGACGATAAATCCTACCGCTAAACCCATTCCAACCATCATAATAGGTTCTAGGACAGAAGTAAGGCCATTGAGCTTATTATTGACTTGGTCTTCATAATTATCTGACACAATTTTTAACATGGGCTCAAGCTCACCCGATTTCTCACCTAGAGTAATCATGTGAGTAACCATAGTAGGATAGTATCCGGATGCTTTCAAGGGGGCCGCCATTGATCCCCCTTCTTTAATTAAGACACGGGCTTCTTCAACAGCTTTGGCCATGTGCACATTAGCAATAATATTTCTTACAATTGTCAGTGCCGTGAGTATAGGAACCCCTGAGCCCATAAGTGTGGCCAAAGTTGAGCAGAAACGGCTGACATTAATCATCGTAGTGAGCTCACCAATAATGGGCATGCGCAATAACGTTTTGTGCCACCAAGATTCTCCCTTTGGAGAATGAATATACTTTATAAAGAAATAATAGCAGGCAAAAGCGCCAATAATTACGGCGTACCAATAGTTGAGCAGAAAGTCTGAAATCCAAATACAGATTTGAGTTGTAATCGGAAGGGCCTTATCCATAGTTTCAAAAATTTTGGTAATTTTTGGAATAACAACGGTAAAAATAATCCCGAACATGATAGCACCAATAATAACCATGATAACAGGATAGGTAATGGCCCCTTTTATTTGGTTCTTGAGCTTGGTTTGAGCTTCAGTAAAGTCGGCCAGACGCAAGAGGACAATTTCAAGGTTACCTGATTGCTCTCCAGCTTCAACCATATTGACATAGACATTATCAAAGACTTTAGGGTAGTCACTAAACGCCTTTGCTAGGGATGTCCCTTCATTAACTTTTCCACGAATTTCTGAAAGGATGACTTTCAGCTTCGGATGATCCGTCTGATCCATAAGTGCCGCTAGGGCCTCAACAATTTGAATTTTTGCTTTGGCAAGAGTTGCGAGCTGTCTGGTGAAGAGGGCGAGCTCTTCAACCTTAATTGAGCCACCAAAGCTGAATGAGCTCTTATCTTTACTGGCACCAGATTTTTTTTCTTTAATATCGATGAGCATGATTCCCATCGATTTAACTTTAGACTTGGCCTGATTAATACCTTCGGAATTAATAGAAGCCTTAACTTCCTTTCCTGTTCTATCAAGTCCTTTATATTCGAAAATCGCCATAGTCTAAAATACTCGTTTTTAATTAGTTTCTATTGGGGTGGAAGTGGTTCATGCTCTGTTTCCGATGATTCATCACCTTCGTCATTGATCACGCGTACAACTTCTTCAAGTGAAGTCTTACCATTGAATACTTTTAATATAGCATCCTGGCGTAGGGTGATCATTCCCTGCTTCATGGCCGCTTTCTTCACAGTCGAAGAGTCGGCCTTTTCAAGAATAAGGGGACGAAGCTCATCTGTCATAAGCATAAGCTCGGTAACGGCCGTTCGCCCGGCATAGCCTTTATAATTACATTTAGGACATCCTACGGCCTTGAAGATAGTGGCGTCACTAGGAACACGATTAATTCCTAGGACCTTCATATCAATCTCATCTAATTCATGAGGCTCTTTACAATTATCGCAAAGGGTTTGAATAAGCCTTTGAGCGAGAACTCCTGAAAGGGAAGAGGCGATAAGGAAAGGTTGAACTCCCATATCAATTAATCGGTTAGGGGCAGATGCCGCATCGTTGGTGTGAATTGTACTGAGAACAAAGTGACCAGTTAGTGAAGCTTCAATGGCCATTTGGGCCGTTTCCAAGTCCCTTGTTTCCCCCACCATTATAATATCCGGGTCCTGACGAACAATGGATCTTAGGGCGCGGGCGAAAGAGAGGTCAATCTTATGATTAACTTGGATCTGAGAAACACCATCAATTTCGTATTCCACGGGATCTTCAACGGTAATAATCATTTTATCCGGACTATTGATACGGCCTAAAATAGCAAAGAGAGTCGTGGTCTTACCGGAACCCGTTGGACCACATACATAGAGAACTCCGTGTTTACGCTGTGAAAGTTCGGCAAGGTCTTGAAGAACCTTTCCATGAAAACCTTGATCTTCCAGTTGGGGTGCCTTACTCGTTTTTTGGAGGACCCTCATTACGATTCTCTCCCCATTTTGAATGGGAACGGTTGAAAGACGGATATCAACGTCTTTTCCGGCGATTTTAATTTTAATACGTCCATCTTGAGGTAGCCTCTTTTCTGCAATATCAAGTTTGGCCATAACTTTAATTCTGGCCGAAACAGCAGAGTGAGTCTTCAAGGGTTGGCGAAGAATTTCATTCATCACCCCATTTACACGAAAACGATAAATCGTCTCTTTCTCATAGGGCTCAATATGAATATCGGAAGCATTTTCTTTTACTGATCTAAAAATAATAGAGTTAACGAAGCGAATAACAGGGGCCTCATCAGCACCAGCATCGAGGATATCCATAGGTCCATCAAGATCTAGAGACTCATCGAATTCATCTTCAAGGGTGTTAACAAGATTTCGATCGGCCTTTTCATAAACACGGTTGATAGCGTCTTGGATTTTAAGAGAAGGGGCTACCATAATGATAACTTCTTTCTTAAACATCTCCCTGACATCATTAATCGTGTCAAAGTTAAAAGGATCAGCAACAACGATGCTGACAGAATAATCCGTCTCTAAGATAGGTAGGATTTCATTATGTTTTGCATAGTTGATGGGAATATCAATAGTAAGGTTGGGGTCAATATCCTGAACCTTTATATCATTAACATAGGGAATATTAACCTGATGGCAAATCACTTTAATGATGTCATGAGGGTGAATATAATTCTTCTTAAGTAGAATTTCACCAATAAGCATTCCCGATTCTTCTTGAATCTTAAGGGCATCTTCAAGCTGTTCTTTCGAAAGGGAAGTGTGCTCGAGTAAGAGCTCTCCCATCCTTTCTTTTTGGCCCTCAACTTG
>JBLWXW010000042.1:0-20171 GCA_048267265.1 Bacteriovoracaceae bacterium | reverse complement strand
AGAACTCAATCCCGTTAAATCAATATCAGCAATATCTCCAACAGATGAAGTTGTCTTATCCACTTGGGCCCAAGTGTAATCTCCTGTTTGCGGAGACACTGCTCCCGAGCGACCATTAAAACTGAGAACATTGGTGGCATTATCAATTTTCTCCCACTGCCCTGAAACATTATTCCAAACGGCCCAGTCACCTACGGCCCAAGAATTAGTTCCAGGTCCTCCTGCAAGATTAAAAGTTCCGGCGTTACTAATGATATAGAACTCCCCAAGATTACCACCACCGGAGAGATCAGGAGAATTTGTATTGGCATTCCAATTACCCGCATAAGTGAGCCCACCAAGATCAGCGGGCACCCAAGTTGTGCCATTGTATTTTAAGACTTGCCCTATTCCAGCTGACATATTGCCAAGCTTGGCGGCCGTGACCGATTCATCAGCAAGCTTAGCCGTTGTCACGGCCTCATCCGCAAGCTTTGTGCTCGTCACTGCTCCATCAACTAAATCAAATTGAACTGTTGTCACCGATTGCCCATAGGCATTGGTAAAAACTAAATCCATAGCGGTATTAAGAGCAAGATTAATCACGGAAGCAGTCGAGAGAATAAGCTCACTTGAAGTTTGAGAAGAAATCGACAACTCATTACTCCCAAGAGATACACTGGTCACAGAATCAAGATTGGCCCCAGTAACCTTAAGTTCATCATTACTTAGCTCCACATCTGAAACTTCAATAACCACTTCTTCAACAGATCTGCCACCAGAGCTCTTTCTGTCAAAACCAACCATCTTTACTTGATCGGCCTTGAATACACAGCCCGAGCCTAAAAGAAGAATGAATAGAAGTCTTATTAATTTATCTAAATCCATAGTTTTACAGGGTCTTCCCCATATCTCTTATCGAGTAAAAAAAAACCGCTATAAAGATAAAGCTAACACGAGGACTATTTAGGCATTAATTTCCTAATACTATTAGATACTTAGATGTTAAGTGCTGAATTTTAGGTGAAAAATATGGCATTAAACTGTGGCGAAATGGCAAAAAAAAAAGGACTTGTACTTACCTATAGACCCAAATCAATAGTGGTAAATACAAGTCCTATTTAAATTGGCCTTATTAACCCCAAACTCATGTTAATCGGAGACAAAGATGATCAACAAAAGAAAGACCAATTCTACTTCCTACTAAAATGCCAGTCATGATTCATATAAACCAATAACTTAAGCATTCTTAACCCCAAATTCGCAGGAAGCTTTCTTGAGCTATTTATGCCCTAGAATAAGAGTTTTCACAATAAATTTATGATGTTTTCACGTTTTCACGTAAAAAAGGAGGAGGCCTTCACAATTGTGAAAACCTATTCAATTGCGCCTTCAGCAATCCATCTGCGAATAAACTTGATTTCCTCATCAGACAGCTTCTTTCGCGGTGGCATATTACCTTTAAATACCTCTGTATAAAGCGCAGAATCATCAGGACTTCCCGCTTTTGTAACTAAGGAAAAGTATTCTGAGTAGTCAAACATCTTACTATAGCTAGAGAGATCAACATCAGCACGTGCCTTATCTGGGTTATGACAACGAATACACTGATCCTTCAATACACGCTCAAAAAGATTAGTATAGGTTGCCTTTAATTCAGAAAGAGGAAGAAGTTTTGGCTTCTCCTCTATAGCACCTTCAGCAATCCAACGACGAATATAATCGATTTCGTCATCAGAGAGTTTTGTTCTTGGCGGCATATTCCCCTTAAACACTTCAGTGTAAAGCGCCGACTGCTCGGGCATTCCTGGCTCAGTAATGGTAGAAAAATAAAAGCTCATTCCAAACATAGTTTCATAAGTAGATAAATCAACTTCCGCCTTAGCACGATCAGTCTTATGGCAGCCAAGGCATTTGTCTTGAAGAATAAATTTCTTAAGATTCACGTAATCCACATCAAGTGTTTTGAAATCAACCTCAGGTTCAACAGGTTCACTAGGATGAGGAGTCATTGCACTAGACTTCTTTGCCCCTGTATCTATCCATTTCTTCACAAGGGCAATTTGTTCTTCTGAAAGAGATGAACGAGGTGGCATCGTACCATTAAAAACTTCAAGATAGAGAGTAGAAGCACTCGAATCGTTAACTGTAACGACTTTTCCACTTTCACTAGTGGCACTAAGAGTTGACTCATAGGAAGAAAGATCAATTCCCCCACGCGCACGATTACTATTATGGCAGCCTAAGCAATTAGTCTCTAAGACGGCCGCCTTTAGGCCATCATAGCTGACTTCAGAATCCGGATTAAGATCAATATCGACATCTGGCCCTACAACAATAGGATCGATCCCATCAAGAGTGCTGTCATCAAAATTAAATACACCTTTATCGCTACAAGAGCTCAAAAGCAAAAGTAATAAAAGTGATTTAACAATGACATGAATATCTAATCTTCTCATAATAAATCTTTTACTTTGAAACACACTATACTTCAAAAGAGCGGTATAAAAACTACAGGAAATCTAGCTGAGAAGCTTCGATTTGAAATCAATTTTAATGGATTCAATAACTTGTTTAACTAAAATCGAATTTTTCCTCGACTTATGAATAAGAATTCCAATATCGTGAGGAAAGAGGCCATCTTTAAATCCCTTAACCTTCACTTCTTTTATTTTCTTAGACTTTACCAAACTTTGAGCAACCAGTTCTGGTAAAAGGCCAATACCAAGTCCCTTAAGGCATAATTCCTTGGCCGATTCAAGAGAAGAAGTTTGATAAACTTTTCTCCCTAACATATTCACCTCTCCCAAGAATTGATCTACACCGCCGCTCGCCCCTAAGCTTTCAACCATAAGAATCAACGGCGCATCATCAATACTACTGTAAACCTTCTTTCCTCTACTCATTTCATAGAACTTAAAGCGATCTTCATATATTTTAACTACATCAACCTGCGCCCCCTCTACAGGTCGAACAATAAAGGCAATATCAACTTCACCATTTTCAAGTTTTTCGCGCATATGAGAGCTTCTTCCCGTAGTCAAATCTAGTGAGAGATTAGGGTACTTAGGAAGAAAATCTTTGAGAAAATCAGGCCAAAAGTAGATCCCAATAGAGTCGTAAGTCCCAACTCTTAGCGAGCCCGCCATTGGATCATCACCGTGGTCTAAGCGCTTTTCAAGATCTTCTAAAGAGTTAAAGAGTTCATGACAATAACTATAAAGTGTCTCCCCTTCTGTCGTTAAGCGAACTCCTCTTGGTAACCTTACAAAAAGTTCGTGTCCAATCACTTCTTCAAGTAACTTAATGGATTTTGAAAGCGAAGGCTGAGTAATAAAAACTTTCTCGGCAGCTTTTTTCATAGATTTACAATTGGCGACTTCGTAGAAGTAGCGCAACTTTTCTAAGTGATCCAGTAGCTTCATAAATTCCCCTCTTAATCAAAATCCCATCAGGTATAGCCTATAACTATATCAAATATAGTTTATTTTCAATTTTTTTATAACCATTGAGAAGTTATTTTAATACTCACTGGAGAACCTATGCTTGAAGCTTTTAACAGACCACAATTTGATAATGATGAAAAAACGAAACTTTCCGAGGACATCGTTAATATTTTCCAAAAAAGAAGAACGATTCGCCAATACTCATCGCAAAGGCCATCGCGCTCTATTATTGAAAATGCAATTAAGGTGGCATCCCTGGCTCCAAGCGGAGCAAATTGCCAACCCTGGAACTTTTGCATCATCGAAAACCAAGAGCTTAAAACCTATATTCGCTCATTCTGTGAAAATGAGGAAGGCCATTTCTATAATACAAATCCTAATGAAAAATGGGTTAATGATTTAAAGCATCTTCACACAAATGAAGAGAAACCTTTTCTAACTCAAGCCCCTTATTTAATTGTCATCTTTTATAGTCATTACTCACTTAATGACGCTGGAGAAAAGAAGACCCACTACTATGCAAAAGAGTCTGTTGGTCTTGCCTCTGGAATGCTTCTCTCTGCACTTCACCTTAGTGGACTTAATACTCTAACCTATACACCAAAGCGTATGCAGTTTCTGGGTACGATCTTAGATAGACCAAAGAGTGAGAGGCCCTTCATGATTATTGCTACTGGAATTGCTGCTCAAAATGCAACTGTTCCAACAATTCAAAAGAAAACAATTCAACAAATCACGCAGTACTACAAATAGACCAAAAGGAGGATCTATGATTTTGAAAACAACACATCAACTCATTCTAACTTTCATCTTTGCTATGGCCACGGCCCTCACTGCGCAAGCAGCAAGTGCTGATCGCAATGTGGCCGAGTACAATCTTCAAGGAACGATTGGCCTTAAAGGTTATGATCCTGTTTCTTACTGGCAAGAAGGCGGCTCTCGTCCACAAAAAGGTAACACAGCGATCAGCTTTGACTATGAAGGTGTACGCTACCTCTTCTCTTCAGAGGCCAACAAAGATCTTTTTCAGTTAATGCCTGAAAAGTATGAACCAACATACGGTGGATGGTGTGCCTGGGCAATGGCCCATGGATCGAATGTGGATATCAACCCAGAAATTTACACTATCGCAGGAAATCGCATTCATTTCTTCGTAGGAAATAGACCAAAGAGAAACTTTGATCGCGATATCGCTAAATACGAAGCACTTGCAGACAATTTCTGGAAACAAATGTCTGGTGAAGAACCAAGACTTTAAGACTAAGACAATTAAGCGGAGGAGCTTATGAATAAAATGATCTTAACTTTATTATTATCGACATTATTCTATTCTTGTGGAAATTCTCAAGAATTTAAAGAAGCTCCTCTGTCTCCTATTATAAATAATCTCGAGACAACAACCTTCGAGGATGTCAAAGCGGAAGTCTTTGAAGCCAGTTGTATTCAATGTCATAGTACTTATGATCAGTACGATGTCATTTCGAGTGATCTTGATGCCATTACAAATAGCATTCGCTCATTGAGAATGCCTAAAAATGGATCACTGACTTCGCAGCAAATGGACGTTTTTAATAAGTGGATTTCTGCTGGCGCTCCAGGTCCAACAACAACAGTCGCTCCCCAGAAGCCCATTGAGTTAGAAGCTACATATGAGTCAGTAAATCAACTTATTTTTGCGAAGAGATGTACGGTTTGCCATTCACCACAAGGTCAGGTTCCTTTTCTCGACCTCTCCTCACGCTTTGCAATCTTTGAGCAAAGAAATTACTTGCTCGACTTTGAGAATCCTGATCGAAGCTACCTGTTAGAAGTTATTCAAGACCCTTTTGAGCCAATGCCACCAAAGGACTCTCCCTTTGAGCAACTTAGCGATAAAGAGATTAAAGTTCTTCAAAGATGGATTGGTCTTGGAATGCCTTAATCAATCAAAGAAAATGTTGAAAAGATTGTCATCATAAGGAAAAAATACCCAGTCTTCACACCTAAAAGTGAAGGTGAGTTAAGCTTCATAAATATCACTATAATCACCTAAGGATATTAGAGGATAATTATGAATCGTTTAACGATAATATCATCTCTTCTTATTTTGTGGGGGCTGGTCTTTTCTAAAGTTTCGGCCACTCAACACCTATTAAAAGAAGCTCCAAAGCCTGTCGCTTCCCAAGAAAATAGAAAACTGTCTAAAAAGTAGACAACGTCAAAAAATCATCCTTTGTCTCAAAAAAGTACCTAAGAAAATTAGGTATTTAATCCGTAATAACTATCATATCTAGCATTTTCATTGGCACCAAGGTTGCACATTAAGACTTTGTAAGTTTACGAAGTTATAATAATGAAGCAGTATAGGCGCCCTGCAGTTTCAAGGAATCAGCAGAGTTTGAATCTATACCGACACTACTAAAGAGGTAGAAATGAACATCAAACCAATCAACAAATGGATCCCGAACCTTAAGAGACCTCTCGTAATTGCAGGCCCCTGCTCAGCAGAGACTGAAGAGCAGGTCATGGCGACGGCCAAAGAATTGGTACAGAACGAAGATGTTCGCATATTTAGAGCTGGAATCTGGAAGCCCAGAACCCGTCCTAATAGTTTTGAAGGAGTTGGAGAAAAAGGCCTGAAGTGGCTTGAGCAAGTAAAGAAAGAAACTGGACTTCTTGTTACTACGGAAGTGGCCAATGCAACTCACGTTGAGCAGGCGCTAAAGCACAATATTGATATCCTATGGATTGGTGCCCGCACCACGGTAAATCCTTTCTCTGTTCAAGAAATTGCAGATGCTCTAAAGGGAACCAATATTCCGGTAATGGTTAAAAACCCAATTAACGTAGATCTTGCTCTGTGGATGGGCGCTTTAGAAAGGCTTAATCTTGCTGGACTTGATAAGCTTGTGGCCATTCATCGGGGTTTCTCTACTTCAGAAAAAACAGAATATAGAAATCAGCCTCTATGGAGAATTCCTATCGAGCTGAAGCGACACTTACCAGAGCTTCCCATTATTTGTGATCCTTCTCATATCACCGGAGATCGCGATCGTATCGCTCTTGTTTGTCAAAAAGCAATGGATCTCGATATGGATGGAGTAATGGTGGAAACCCATCCCAATCCCACAGAAGCATGGAGTGATGCCGCTCAACAGGTAACTCCTACCGCCTTAGCTTCCATTATCAAATCTTTAAAGCTCAAAACTGAGTTCTCACCTGATAGAACATTTGAACATGATCTCAATGACCTTCGTGTTCAAATCGATCGCCTAGATTCAGAGATTATTGAGTCACTAAAAATGCGCTTCAATATCGTCGAGAGAATCGGTGACCTTAAAATGAAGAATAATGTAACTGCTCTTCAAGTTCATAGAATGGATGCCATGATGAAAAAAATTGGAGATATGGCAGAAAAAGTCGGACTACGTCCAGATTTTGTTGAAGAGATCTATCATGTTGTTCACGAAGAGTCTGTTAAGGTTCAAACGGAAATGATGAGATCATTTCTTAAAGAAAAGAAATAGTATTATAGAAAACTCATTAATCCAAAAGGAAGGGATTCTCCCTTCCTTTTCTCTAAATTAGCGTGGAAAACTTCATCACCTCAGAGTACAATCGTACTATCGCTCAATTATCAAAAAATCATAAGTGAGGAAATAATGATATCCCAGAGAATACTTGCGGTAGAAGAGTCAAAATCAGTGAAAATGGCCGCAGTCATTGCCGAGCTACGAGCTGGGGGACAAGATATTATTAGTTTCAACGTAGGAGAACCCGACTTCCCTACTCCGACATATGTTATAGAAGCAACAAAGAAAGCACTAGATGAAGGTCATACTCGTTACGCCCTAGTTCCAGGAGAGCTCTTTCTTAGAAGTGCTATTGCCAAGAAACTTAAGAGAGATCAAGGCCTTAATTTAGAAGCAGGAAATATCTGTCTAAGCAATGGCTCAAAGCAAGTTCTTTATAGTATCTTTCAACTTATCTGCAACTCCGGCGATGAGATCATCATTCCTCGTCCTTATTGGGTTAGCTTTCCTGAAGCCGTAAAGCTGGCCGATGGAAAACCTGTATTTGTCGACTCCAATCTTGGACACTTAAATTTAGAAAATATTCAAAAGGCCATCACAAATAAGACAAAGGCCATTGTTATTAATTCTCCAAATAATCCATCAGGGCTTCTTCCCAATGAAGAACCACTCAAAGATCTTGTGAAGCTAGCTCGTGACAAAGGGATCTACATTATTTCAGATGAAGCCTATGAAACACTTACCTACGAAGGGAGAAAGTTTATTGGCCCAGCTGGACTAGCTGATCCCGAACTAGAGCGCACTCTTATCGTTCAAAGCTTCTCAAAGTCTTATTGTATGACCGGCTTTCGTCTAGGCTATATTGTGGCCAATAGTGATCTAATTAAAGCAATGGCAAAACTTCAAAGCCATGTATGTGGAAATGTCCCCGTCTTTATTCAAAAAGGAGCACAAGCTGCCCTCGAACACGAAGATGAAATTGTAAATAATATGCGTACGGTATTCAGCCGTCGAATGAACTTAGCGTATAATTTGTGTAAAGACATCTTTCCCGATACACAAAAACCAGAAGGAGCCTTTTATCTCTTTCCCAAGCTTTCTCAAAACCTTTTAGATAAATACGGTAGCGACGAAGAGTTGTCGATGCATATTTTAAAAACAGCAAAAGTTGCCCTACTTCCAGGAAGCTTCTTTGGAGAGCCCGGATACCTCAGGATTTGCTTTGCTACATCTGATGAAAATATAGAAAAAGGTTTTCGCGCCATTAAGGAATGTTTATGAAAATTGGACTCATTGGTTTTGGTCGCCTCGGTAAACTCATCGCTAATCGCTTGATTCAAGATGCAGATGTCTATATCTACGATGTAGAAGACTTCACTAGTGAAATTCAATCCATTGGAGCAATGCCTTCAACATTAGCTGAAGTATGCGAATGCCCCATCGTTATTCCCTTTGTCCCAATGAGTGTTTTTCAAGATGTTCTCAAAGAAATGGCCCCCCACTTGAAAGAAGGTACTCTTGTCATTGATGTATGTTCCGTAAAATCTAAGCCTGTAGAATGGATGAAGGACATTCTTCCCGATCATGTATCTCTACTAGGAACTCATCCCATGTTTGGACCAGATTCGGCCAAGAATACTCTCTATGGAGCAAAGATCGTACTTACACCTGTACGTATTGGTGATGAAGCCTTTAACAATATAAAGTTATATCTTGAAGATCATGGCCTAAAGGTCATCGAATCAACTCCACAAGAGCACGACAAGCAGATTGCTCACAGCCTACTGCTTACTCACTTTCTAGGAAGAACTCTAATGGACTTTGGAGCAGAGTCGCTTGAAATCGACACTAAAGGTTATAGACGATTGATGAAGATTCTCCAAACGGTTGAGAATGACTCCTGGCAATTATTTGAAGATATGAACCGCTATAACCCCTATGCAAAAGAAACTCGCATAGAATTCATTAATAGCCTTAATAATATCCACAAAAAGGTTTCTGAATGAAAGTAGCATTCCAAGGAGAGCGTGGAGCTTACTCAGAAGTGGCCCTTCGCAATTACTTTAATGAGGAAGTTCAGGCCATTGGTCTTGAGCTAAGTGAAGAAGTTACTGATGCTCTTATGAATAAAGAAGTGGCCATGGCCATTCTTCCTGTTGAAAACTCTATTGTAGGAAATGTTAATGTAAATCTAGATCTCATTTACAAACATCCTATATTTGCCATCGGTGAAGTATATCAACCCATCCATCACCACCTCATGGTCGTACCGGGAACTAGGCTAGAAGATATCAAAAATGTCTATTCACACCCTATTGCCTTAGCTCAGTGTCGCGACTTTATAAATAAACATGGGATGCATGCTGTTGCAGACTATGACACGGCCGGCAGTTGTAAACAACTCAAAGAAAGAGAGTCACTAAATCCGCTCAGAACAGAAGCCGCGATTGGCTCGGTTCTCTGTGCTGAAACTTATGGGCTAGAAATTCTCAGTGATAAGATTCAACATACTCAGAATAATATTACTCGCTTTCTTGTTCTTGTTAGAGAAGGTGAAATTCCAGAGGGAATCATTCAAACCAAGACTTCAATCGCATTCTCAGCAAACCACAGACCTGGTGCCCTATTAGATTGTCTTCAGATTTTTAAGAAATATGATATCAATATGACTAAACTTGAAAGCCGTCCCATCCCAGAGGACCCGTTTCAATATATTTTCTATGTTGATTTTATGAGTGGTCTTAAAGAGGCCAAGACAATTGAGTGTCTCCAAGAACTTAATAGAGATGCTCATCATGTGAAGGTTTTGGGCTCATACCCTAAAGGACTTCAGTACTAACTCTATTGTGGCGGACGCATTTGATTTAAAACATTTCTTGCTTGCTCCGCTCTTTGCCACTGCTTTATTTTTCCTCGCATAAAGAAGATTTCGACTACAGCAAAAAGAGCAAAGACAATATAAAAGCCAATGGTTTTCCAAAAAAGCCAGCGATCAGTTGACCACATCATGGCGACAAAGGCCATAAAGCTCCCATATCCAATGAAAAGAAAAACCATATGCTTCTCCATCAGTTGAAATATAAATGGCGGCATAGGAGATTTCTTAGGCATACTCTCCATCATCTCGAGCATGAGACCTTTTCCCTTCCATAGCCGATAGGCCATATATCCACCTATCGCCCATCCAGAAAAGGAAGGTTGTAGCTTAAACCAAATTCCTTCATCTCCTAAGAGAGATAAGCCGCCTAGAAAGAGAATCAAAAGGAAATTGAATTTAGAAAGAGTATGGATATGCTTAGTGTAGAAATATTCAAAAGCAATTTCTAAAATTGCCAATGCGAGTCCGCCCATAACCGCAATACGTATCGGATAATTCTCTTCCAGGTACCAATAGGCCATGGCCGGAAGAAAAGATAAGAAAAAGAAATTTTTATTATTCATAGGCAATAGCTTATCAACAAGCTATTGCCGTCGTAAAGAAGGGATGAGTAGCTAAGAAGCTTTTTTAACGTACTTAAGAGCTTCTTTTCTTTCCATAAAGGTCTCTAGTCCGTCACGTATATCTTTTGGATCAACAATTTCAATATCTGTATAGATTGAAGCGAGCCATTTATAGAGTTCATCTGAGACTTCAACCGATGCGGCCCAAATAAATTCTCCTTCCGTATTCGTGGTCACATAAGGGTTTCCAAGAAAATGAAAGTCTGGCTTTAAATTCACTTTATCAGGAGATGCAATCTTCATAACGAGTCTTTCTTCGTTACCTGATATGGCCCTCACTGCAGTTATAAAGTCATCAACTTCTGCTGCTGCGAAGTTTGCTCTATAACTAAAATGCTCGTCAACGTGATAAGAAGTAATCTGATCAATATCAACACAAGTTAAGCAACGATCGTTAGTATCCTCCCCAATAATGGAAAGAACACCATCAATATAGACAATTTTATGGATAAAAATATCCATTTTCTTTTGATCATTGGTGGTAATACTAATTTGTTCGTCTTTTAAATTGGCCTTATTAATGGCCTTTAACAATTTTTCTTTATCATGACTCATTTCACGAGTGGCCTCGCTCATAGTCTTTTCATGATTAATATAATTATATAAATCAGCTTCAGGATATTTTGCTTCAAGTCGATTAAGGCAATTGGCCAGAGTATTATAAATGGCCTTTCCTTTATTTTCATCAAGCAGAGGAAAGTGAGCTTGCATGGCGAGCCACTCGGATAAAGAAATATTCATATTAAATTTGGGCTTCTTTCCAGTAAGAACAATCCAAGCATCTTGTGCCTTTTGTTCAATTTTTACGGGATGACCAAATTGCTTGAGAAAGGTCACAACATCCTCAATGTCTTTAACGGTATACTGAATTCCCATATGGGCCACAAGCTCAGAGAAAGATACATCTTGATTCAAAGAATCGATCGTAGTGATAAGCTTCCAGTATTTATTATCTAAAAACTTATGAGAGGGTGAGTTCATCTAAACGCCTTTGTCATTTCAGGTACATACAATATGTTTAAGAAAAAAAATGCACCGTAATACTATAGCAAACTCATCGGGTACTCTTCCAAAAGCTTTAGTGATTTTTTTCATATTTGAGGGCATAATATATCTATGCCATTAAAATCATTAATGAAAAATCCCATGCTCGTTGTCGGTGTCCTCATGATGCTCATTTTCGTCTTTCAGGCGGGAAAAAAGTTCAATTGGTGGGAGTCAAGACGCCAAAAGCTTATGCCCAGTAGCTGTAAGGCCGTTATCGTAAAACTCGCTCGAAGAATTCCTCAAAATTGGTCAGTGAACTGCGAGGGAAAGACCTATAATAACCTTGCTGTTGAAATAAATTACCCTGTTGAAAAAGAAGAGATAAAAGAAAAATCTCAAAACCTCCAACAAATCAGGGCCCTTCTCTATCGTGAGATGGCCAATGATCTCATTGCTGTAGCAAAGAACTCACCTGAAGATAATCTCGAGAGAACTGATGTCATTCGTTTGAGAATGAATCACCCCAAACTTGTCATTAATGCAATTACTGAAGGTAAGTTCCTTATCAAGCTCAAAACTCTTACAGACAAAAAACTTATTGCAGAACACCTCAAGGTTACGGTTCAAGTACAAGAAGTTACTCCTTAAGAGATAAGCCCCAGAAGTTATCATCAAAGAACTCTAGGCCACTTTCCAACTGATAGTGATAGCAGTGAAGTCCAAAGAGACCATCTGTACATTCAGAAGCACCATAAAGACAATCCCCCCATATAGGGTAGCCAAGTAATGAAAGCTGAACACGTATTTGATGGCGCCGCCCTTCTCCTAGCTTGATTTTCAAGAGTGATTGCTTTTGCTGACGGGCAAGAACCTCGATCTCAATTTCACATTGGGCTCCAGATAAGTCCTCTCTAACTTTAGTCCCTGTAGTAGAAAGCCTATGTGAAACTCTACCAATAACTCCCTCATAGTGGCCATCGACAACGACAAGGTACTCCTTTAAGTGTATGTCCCCATTTCTAGCACTTTCATATTGACTACGATTAGATGTTAAAAGAACAAGTCCCGAAGTTTCATAATCTATACGATAGAGAAGTCCTCCATCCCAGATATTCTCTTTAGAGAAGTTCTGAATATAGGGAAAGTAGCTCTTAGCTCTTAAGAAACTAAGCAGGTTATCATTTTCATTATAGGACAGAGGATGAATATGAACTCCACTGGGCTTATGAACGGCCAAGATATCGCCCTCTTCCTTTATCACAAGGGGAGAATGAGGGCCTATGAAGGTTGGGTTAATCACTCCATAATTAAAGAGCTCACTTGGAATGGTCACTTCATTTTGCGGATAAACTAATCTAGACCTCTCTTTCTTAGAGAGGCCTATTTTTTTTATTTTTTGTTTTGAAAATCCAAGAGATATGAGTAATTCTTCAAACGTTGTCAATTCACCGGACCAGCATAATTTACTCATAAATTTTATTACCTAGATTCGACTTTATGTCCTGGTGTCGCCACATCCCTCTTGCGAATAATAAATTCTACTCGCCTATTTTGAGATTGGTCTTGCTGAGCATTACTACTTAATACTCTATCAGGACGTGTATCACCAAAGAATGTTGTTGTCACGCGATCCGGCTTAACTCCTCGCTTAATTAAACTTCTCGCCACGGCAGCAGCTCTTTGCGCAGAAAGCATAAAGGCATCCGTATTTGAATCTGAACTTGCCACCTCTCCTCTCGAAGCATGTCCAAGAACATAGAGTGTCCAATCATTATCAGAGAGCATTTTGATGAGCTTATCAAACACCTCAATAGGAATTTTTCGAGGAGTTATACTACCCTCTTGAAAATAGATTTTATCTTTAACCATGACCTTAATGCCTTCGGCCATCTCATGAACCTCTACATTATCAGCAAGCTGATATTCAGAGAGATCTTTCTTAACAGTAGAGAGAGTTTCGTCTGATTCGCGATTAATTTCATGCTTATCAAGAATCCCTTCCATCGTAAGAAAATCAATTGGGAAGGGACGAATTGGGTCTTGCGACTCAATCATCGTGGGAGAATCATCAGGAGACTTCCCTCTTTGAATAACTTCACCATGCTTAAGAACATTACCCCCGAAAGCATTACGAATAGACCCGAGGGCCGCTTCATACTTAGCAGATTCTGTTTTAGCAAAAGAGAGAAGAAGCACAAAGAACGTTAGAAGAAGGGTTACCAGATCCGAAAAGGTTGCCATCCAACCCGGAAGACCAGGAACGCATATTTCACACTTAGGACACTCTGGAGCAGCAGCATCGCCGCCACCGCCTACATCATTTCCATCTTCATCGGCCATAATTCACCTACTCGATTATTCTTATTCCTCTTCCTTGTCATCGCCCAACTCACGTTGCGCAGGAGGAAGAAAACTATTGAGTTTTTCTTTAATAAGTCTTGGGTTTTCACCTGCGACAATTCCAAGCGTTCCCGCAATTACAATATTCATTTTTGTAATCTCTGAAGAAGAGCGATATTGGAGTTTATTTTTAATGGGGTTACACAAAGCATTAGCAAGAACCGCACCATAGAATGTTGTCAAAAGGGCAACCGCCATGGCCGGACCAATTGCGGCCTGATCAGAAAGGTTTCCAAGCATGATAACCAAACCAATCAAAGTCCCAATCATTCCGAAGGCCGGACCATCTTCGGCCATTCCCGAAAAGATATCTGCACCAACTCTATGCCTCTCTTCCATTGCATCAATTTCAAGTTGAAGAATTGAGCTAATAACTTCCGGTGGCCTATTATCTGCTGCCAGCGTCATTGCCTTCTTCATAAAAACATCATCTATAGGTTGCTTTTCAAGTGCAAATACTGATTCACGTCTTGCTGTTTCAGCGAGCTTCCCAATTTCCTCAATCGTTTGCTTTGGATCAGCAGGAGTAAAGAATAAAGCTTTCATCCCAACAGATGCGACTCCTTTTACAACTTCCATAGGCCATTTAATAAAAGTAGAGCCAATCATCCCGAATATAACAACGATCACTGAGGGAACATCCACAAATGCCATGATATCCCCGCCAACGAGGATCGATCCGAGAATTGCACCAAAGGCGAGAACAACACCAATGACTGTACCGATATCCATAATAGTCTTCCTTGAATAGTCTGCTTCATTCCACATTTCGGAGTCTTATCAAGGAACTTAATGTTTTTAAATTTCAAGCCCCTGTTTTTAAAGAAAAGGGAACTTCTTTCCTGTCCACTTTTATCCATTACTCATAAAAAACTTATGTCAGACTTTTTCAGGGTAGTATTCGTTAGAGAAATATATAAAATAGAAAAGATATGGAAGCACTCTTCAATCAATTTCTCCTTATTACTTCGCTGATTCTCTTAGCGAGTATATTCCTTAGCAAATCGTCTATTCGCTTTGGCCTACCTATCCTTATACTCTTTCTCTTTTTGGGAATGCTTGCAGGAAGTGAAGGTATTGGTGGAATTCATTTTGAAAACTACGAGCTCACTCATGTTCTCAGCTTGATTGCTATATGTATCATTATTTTCAATGGAGCGGTTGAAACAAAAATTGAAGACATTAAACCCGTTCTAAAGGAAGGTACCCTGCTTTCTACTCTTGGGGTCCTCTCCACGGCGCTTATTGTTGGTCTCTTTACTTACTCAATCACTAAACTATCATTAGAGCAGTCACTACTAGTAGGAACCACACTCTCAGCAACAGATGCAGCAGCTGTCTTTGCTGCATTCAAAGATAAAAAAGCTCAGGTACGAAAAAGGCTAAAAAGTTTACTTGTCTTTGAATCGGGGAGTAATGATCCCATGGCGTACTTTCTAGTGACTCTTTTAGTAGGATATATCGATCTAGGAAATGAGCAACTTACCCACTCTCTTTCTCTTCTCGTTATTAATCCAGTAGTTGGAGCCCTGGCCGGATGGCTAATGGCCAAGATCTTTATCACGGTAAATAATCGTATTAACCTTGATTATCTTGGACTCTACCCTGCTCTAACCCTTGCCTGTCTCTTTCTATGTTACTCCGCAACAACAATGCTGAATGGAAATGGCTTTCTTTCTGTCTATATATTTGGTGTGCTTGCAGGAAACCAAAGAATTCTTCACAAGAATGTACTCTATACTTTCTATGATGGTCTCTCATGGATTGCTCAAATTGGCCTCTTTGTTATGCTAGGACTCCTCGTATTCCCTAGCCGCTTACTCAATATTTCACCTAAGGCCATCTTTATTGCGCTTTTTCTAATTTTCATAGCGAGACCACTTGTCATATCAATCTTTCTTATAGGTAAGAAGTTCAGCTTCAACGAGAAGCTCTTTATCTCTTGGGCAGGATTGAAAGGTGCCACTCCTATTGTTTTTGCTTGTTTTGTAGCATCTCACTTCGGTCAAAAGGCCAATACTCTCTTTGATATTGTTTTCTTTGTTGTTCTCGCCTCTGCCTTAATTCAAGGTTCGTCTCTAAGATGGGTGGCCAAAAAGCTTCACCTCATCATAGAAACAGTTGAAGACCCAAACTTCCCTATTGATATTGATTTAATCGAGAAAACAAAGAATGGAATTATTCAGTATACTATTTCTGAAAAAGACTATGCTCACAATCAGCGTATTATTGACCTCCACCTTCCAAAAGGTACAAAAGTTCTCTTTTTGAAGAGAAGCGATCAATTCATTATCCCCGATGGCGGAACGATTCTCCTTGGAGGTGATAATGCACTAGTCGTAACCGATAATAAAAGTGATATTCCTCTCGCTATTGACCAACTCAAAGTAAAACAAGTTGTAAAAGAGCCGCTAGAAATTTAGTCGACTCCTTTACCCTTAATTGAACACTTCTCCCGCTTCCCTTAGAATAAGTTTAATCCCCTCAATAAAGGTTCCTTACATGATAAAGGTTGAAGAACTTACTAAGGTTTATCCCTCGGGTATAAAGGCCGTTGATAAAGTTTCATTTGAAATCCCCTCAGGCAAGATTGCCTGTATTATCGGCACCAGTGGGTGTGGAAAAACAACCACATTGAAAATGATTAATAGACTCATTGAACCATCTTCGGGAAAGATATGGATTAATGATAAGGAATGCCACGATATGGATGCGGTAAACTGGCGTCGTGGCATTGGATACGTTATTCAAAAAGCAGGGCTATTGCCTCATATGACTGTTAGAGAAAATATTGAACTCCTCTCTCGCATCATGAAAAGAAGCAAAAATGATAGAAGAGAAAAATCCGATCACTTACTTAATATGATTGATCTTCACCCAAAGGAATTTTCAAATCGATATCCAATTGAGCTTAGCGGAGGTCAACAGCAAAGAGTTGGGATTGCACGCGCATTGATGGAAGACCCTCCTGTTCTTCTTATGGATGAGCCTTTTGGTGCCTTAGACCCCATTACACGAAATACGATGCATGAAGAAGTGATTCGATTAAATGAAAAACTTGGAAAAACCTTTGTCATCGTAACTCACGATATGGAAGAAGCTTTTAAACTGGGAGATCAAGTACTCCTTATGGATCAGGGAAGAATCATTCAAAAAGGATCGAAAGAAGACTTCTTATCTAATCCAAAAAATGAATTTGTAGAAAGTTTTGTCTCCAAACAATTGGAACACTTATGAAACTCAAGACATCCTTAATTATAACTATTCTCACTCTCTTCTCTTTAAATCCTATTCACTCACAAAGCATGAGGAAACCGATAAAGATTGGATCAAAGGTATTTAGTGAAGCCCTCATCTTAGGTGAAATGCTCGCCCTCATCCTAGAGAAGAGGTTTAATCAACCCGTTACTCGAAAGCTTAACCTTGGAGGAACGAAGGTAGTCTTTGATGCCCTTCAAAATGATGATATCGATATCTACTCAGAATATACAGGAACGGGCTATGTCTTCATCCTCAAGGAGAAAAACTTTATAAAGGTCCCTGAAGTCATTTATGAAAAAGTAAAAAAGGAATACTACGATAGATTTAATATTATTTGGAGCTTACCTATGGGCTTTAATAATAGCTATGTTTTAGCTGTAAGGGGAGATGACCCAAACTTTCAAAATATAGAATACCTCAGTCAACTTCCAAAAAATCTAACATCTTTTGGTTTTGCCTCTGCTCATGAATTTATGGAGCGAACAGATGGATTTAATGCATTCAAAGAATTCTATCAACTAAACTTCAACATGGATGAAGTTATAGGAATGGACTCAGGCCTCATGTATGGTGCCCTCCTAAATGAGCAAGTTGATATGATTATGGCCTATGGAACCGACGGCAGAATTAAGGCATATGATTTAAAAGCGATCAAAGACGATAACAATTTCTTTCCCCCGTACTGGGCCGCATGGACATTTAAAGAAGAAGCCTTGGAAAAGTTCCCAAATCTTCAAAAAGCAGTAGATCTCTTTCATAATCTAATTAACGAAGAAGAAATGAGAGCGATGAATGCAGAAGTCGATGAATATAAGAGAAGCCCAAAGGAAGTTGCTATGAATTTCCTCATTCGCAAAGGAATACTGAAGGGAGAAATTAAAAACTCTAAAGGAAGAAAATCATTTCCTCTATTTGTTTATAAAAAAAGGAAATACCTTTTAAAAGTAACTAAGGACCATATCAAACTCTCTGCTCTCTCATTATTTTTGGCAATTCTTGTATCCCTACCTCTCGGAATAATGCTCACTCGCTATGAAAAGTTGGCCTCTCCTGTATTCACTGTAATCAATACAGTCCAGACAATCCCAAGTTTGGCCTTACTCGGTCTTCTTATTCCTCTTACCGGAATAGGCTTCACTCCGGCCATCATCGCATTATTTCTATACTCTCTCTTGCCACTCATTAGAAATACATACACTGGTATACATGGCGTGGATAAGAACTATATTGAAGCCTCAAAAGGAATGGGTCTAACCTCTTTTCAAATTTTAAGAAGTGTCGAGATCCCACTGGCGATGCCCGTAATCCTTGCAGGAATTAGAACGTCCTCAGTTATTGTCATAGGAACAGCTACGCTTGCGGCCCTTGTTGGAGCCGGTGGACTTGGCGAGCCTATTTTCAGAGGAGTTGCAACAATTAACACCCAACTCATTATTCTAGGAGCCCTTCCCTCTGCTCTTTTGGCCATTTTAGTCGATAAATTGCTAGCTCTGGCCGAAAAGCGCTTAATTTCTAAAGGTCTCCAGCTAATGAATAAAAGATAGATAGTATGTAAAAAATTCAGATTTCATGTGAACTCTATCACGTTTTAGCTATTATCCTTAAAACTTTTTAAGGAAAAAGAATGAAAACGAAAACACTATTGCTGTCTTGCTTATTATCATTAATGGGGACTTCGACAAGTGCACAAGCTAAAATATCTGAAGGTGAAGCGATTGAGAAGGCCAAAGAATATGGTCGCTCACTTCCTACCAATATTGTAGACCTAGTAGAGACTTCTATCGAAGAAGAATTAGCAAATATTTCCTTTATTAATGCATTTGGATATAACTTTATCATGCATGATAAGTCAGGAGATTGTGGATTCCTAATCGTTATCGATTTTGAAGGCAACGTGAATGAAGAAGAAACTTTTTCAACTTGGAATTGCTACTAACCCATAAACTTCAAAATAAAAGTCGTATTATTTTCTTCTTCTGCTAAAAGAAGACTTCCCTTCTGTTTTTCCATTAGACTTCTTGAAAGGCTTAAACCCATTCCCACTCCTTGTCCATGGGGTTTTGTGGTAAAAAAGGGATCAAATATTTTAACTTTCTCAAGAGTATCTATTCCTGAACCAGAGTCTTGAACTGATAGGTAATAAATACCATTCTTACATTTTGCAGCGACTTTTATCCATCTCTCCTTTTCATCTATACCTTTTTTCAATTCATAGAAGGAGTTATTAAATAGATTTAGAATAACTTGAAAGAGAGCAATTCTATTACAATTCACTTTAATAGAAGGATCAATATCCAAGTCATATTGAATACCTTCTTTTATGAATTTACCTGTCCAATGATTTGAAACTTCTTTAACCAAGTCTAAGAGGTTCTCTTCCTGCATTTCAAAGGAATCTTCAGTACTATATAGCGAGAGCATCGTAGAAATTGTCTTTGAAATTCTATCCGTATAAGAGATTGCGGCCATTCCCATATTGATAAGTTCTTCACTAGACTTACTTTCCGTTTGTATTCCTTTAACTATTTTTTGGCAGTTAGCTCTTACGACAAAAAGGGGGTTATTAATTTCATGAGCAATACTGCCGGCCATTTCACCTAAAGCAGCCAAACGAGACTCCTGAGCATTCCTAGCTATAAACCTCTTTTCAATTTTTGTTTTTTCGTCAATTTTATTCTTATTTTCAACAACTTTAAAATAATTAGATATAAAAAGAGAAAATGCATAGAGCTTAGCCGCATCTTCTCTTGAAAAAGCAGAAAGTTCAGAAGAAGCAATATTAATTGAACCATAGATAATATCATCAACATAGAAAGGAACATTCACATGAGATAGCAAACCTGACTCAAATAATGATCTACTATCCAACATTGAAAGCATCTCCCTTTCATCATCGACTATACAAATAGATTCATTATCGGCAACTAATTTAATACATGTATCAGAAATCTTAGTGGGCTGCTCTTTTGGAATGGCTTGATTTCCGGTCATGGCATATACCATAAAATGCTTCCTTCCCGGAAGAATTACAGCAATGCTCACTCTCTCAACTTCTAAAATTTTGTAGGCCCACCTTGAAACAACA
>JBLWXW010000041.1:5493-22305 GCA_048267265.1 Bacteriovoracaceae bacterium | reverse complement strand
CTTTCAGTCAAAAGATTTAGTTGTTCCTAAAACCCAACGAAAGAAGTCGCTTACTTCCGCTTAAGTAAATCTTCACACAGAAAGGAATTCTTTTCCTCATCAAACTCTGACATTAAATGCGCTTTAGAATAATAGAATAGATTATATTCAAATTATTTTTGGGGGGCATGGATGCTTAAACCACTAAAGGCCAAAGGGCTTTGGAGTCTCGTTCTTTTATTAGGACTTTCAATCAATACTCAAGCTAAGAAGTTTGAGATTCCTCCATTGGATGAGTCTTTCTTTGAGTGGGGACAGTCGTCTCGATCTGCACTAAATCCTGAAAATATAAATGTCGTAGTCTGGAATATTCTTAAGGCGAAGGAAGATTCATTCAATCGTGACTTTAAATCTTTTGGAAGAGACACTGATATCTTTATGTTGCAAGAAGTGGATAATTCAAAGGACTTCTTTAAGGCCTATGAGTCTTATCCTGAACATCAAATTCATTTTGGAGCGTCTTTTAATTATCGCAGGGGATGGTTTGGTGGAGATCGATTCTTATCGGGAACAGCGATTAGCTCGAAGGTCGCCGCTGTAGATAGTGGAATGCTTCGCTCACGGGCAAAAGAGCCCTTCGTTAAAACTCCGAAAGTCGTAACTTGGGGACTATTACCCATTGAAGGTCATAAGGATCTACTCATAGTAAATATTCATGGGCTCAATATGACAAAGAATAAAGACTTTGCCGTGCAAATGAAGGATTGCCAAAAGCTCATTGAAAAACATGATGGTCCTGTTATCTTTGCAGGAGATTTCAATACTTCTGATAAAGAAAAACTCGATGCGATGTGGACCGTGGCCTGGTATACGAAGTTAAAGTCTGTGACTTTTGAAAATGATACGAGAAAGCGATCTCGCTTTAGTAAAATTATTATTGATCATGTTCTTTACAGAGGTCTCGAAATTAATTCTTCCAAAGTCTATGGAAAATTAAAGGGAAGTGATCATAAGGCCATGGGTGTAAACTTCAGAGTGCTATAAGCACTCTAGTTTAACCTGGGAAATAATATTGTGAACTTTCGATTCTCTCACCAGACAGATACAGGCAAGAAAAGAAGCCTTAATGAAGACTATCTCGCTTTTGATGAATCCCTGGGACTTTTCATTGTTTGTGATGGGATGGGAGGGCATCAGGCCGGAGATATTGCAAGTAAGCTAGGCGCACAGACTCTCATGTCGGGCCTTTGTGATAACTCTCGCTTAAGAACTCTGCTAAAGGCCTCGGATGATAGTACTAAACGAAAGCAAGTCATCGAAATACTCTCTGAAGCTATTAATGTGGCCAATAGGGCCATCTATGAATACTCCTTAAAAATGACAGGGGATGAGGCCAAGAGCGCTGGAATGGGAACAACTCTGGTCATGGCCTTAAAAACAGAAAATGGAGTTTTCATTGCCCATGTTGGAGATTCAAGGGCCTATCTCATGAGAGGAAAGAGTAATCTTGCCCTAACTGAAGATCACTCCTTTGTTAATGAACTCCTACGAGCTGGTCAGATTTCGCCAGAGCAGGCCAAGAAGCATCCACAAAGAAATATGATTCTAAGGGCAATGGGAGTGAGTGAAGTCGTATGCCCCGATATCATTTTCTATGAAATTATGGATGGTGATATGATTATTCTTTGCTCTGATGGACTACATGATTATTGCTCCAATAATGACTTCCTTCGCTTTCGTCGTGACCATAGCTTTGAGGATTTGACTTCAGAGATGATTAATCATGCTCTTAATGGTGGTGGAAAAGATAATATAACGGTTATGGTTCTGGAATGGGGAAGCTCTGATGGGCCTCCGATGCATCCCCACGACATAACGGTACAAACAAAGATTGAAACCTTAATGAAGATAAATCTCTTTAAGGCACTCACGTATAAAGAAACCACTCAGCTTTTGGAAGTAATTCGCATCAAACATGTTGAAGAAGATATGGAGCTTATCACTGAGGGAGATGCGGGTGAAGAGATGTATTTGATCCTCAAAGGTGAGGTTGAGGTTATTATTGACGGTAAACTTGTTACTGAGCTTAAGCCGGGGAATTACTTTGGCGAAATGTCTCTTATAGATAAAAGTCCACGATCTGCGACGATCAGAAGTAAAGGGGCCTGTAAGCTCATGCATTTGGAACGAGAAGAGCTCTTTCCACTTCTTAAGAGAGAGCCTCGTATTGGTCTTAAGATATTTTGGGCATTTCTTCAAACGATGAATCAACGCCTTCGCGATAATAATAAATTACTGCAAAATATTGGGCCCCAGTCTTTAAATAAGAACTGGGACCTTGAAGAGATTGATTAGTGATTTATGCTTTAAAGTAGTTCTCTAAATCGTCAGCACCACCGACAGCTTTTCCATCGATATAAATAAGGGGATAAGTTCCTGCACCACCAAGACTTCTGAGAGTGGAAGTTCTTTGGCCTTGAATTTCATGAAACTTAATACCTTTCTCACTAAGAAGCTCTTTTGCGCGTGCGCAATGCGGGCATCCTGGCTTACTAAAGAGGGTCACTTCTTGAGGACGAGCCGCTTTTGGGTTTATGAAATTGAGCATTGTATCTGCATCTGATACTTCAAAGGGATCACCTGCAACATCGGGTTCAATGAACATTTTTTCAATGACACCATCTTTCACTAACATGCTATAGCGCCAAGAGCGTGGGCCAAAACCAATATCTGATTTGTCTACAAGCATGCCCATTCCCTTAGAGAACTCACCATTTCCATCAGGAAGGAAAGTAATATTCTCTGCTTCTTGTCCTTCTTTCCAGGCATTCATAACAAAAGTATCATTCACAGAGAGACAGAAAATTTCATCCACTCCATTTTTCTTAAATTCATTGGCCAGGTCGTTATAGCGAGGCAAGTGGGTAGAGCTACATGTCGGTGTAAAGGCCCCTGGAAGAGCGAATACAACCACAGTTTTTCCTTTAAAGAGATCATCACTCTTCCACGTTTGCCATGCTCCTTCTTCTCTAACTTGAAAGCTTACACTGGGGATTCTTTGTCCTTCTCTGTTTTCTAATTTACTCATTTCTTACTCCTTGTTGTTCATCATTATGAAAATGTTTTTTTCTGTTCAATTCTAAAGGCCCTATAGTGAGCTCTTGTTTTGCGATTAATATTATCCATGGCATCGACTGCAGTGTCCCATGCTGTGTAAATTTGCTTCTTCGTATTGGCCCTTAAATCTCCCGCAATATAGAAATTTGAAATAGAGCTTTCACCTTGGTCATTAGTGACTACAAAACCTCTCTCATCTACTTCTACGCCGAGTTGTTGGGCGAGTTTATTATAAACTAACATTCCTAGAGAAATGAAGGCAAAGTCTGCGGGGACATAGCTTCCATCACAGAAATAGAATCCCTCAAGTTCACCTTTGGCCTTGTTTCCCTTTATCCCATCAATCCCTCTGGTCTCGACATCAATATGATAGAGATCTAAGAGCTCTTGTACCTCTGCTGAGTAGTTCGCTTCATGCCCATCAGTGAGAATTGTCATATTGAAAGGTTGATAGCGCTCATAGAGTAATATCGCCACCCATGCGGCCCCCTCTCCTTGACCAATAACGGCCACCTCTTTTTCATAGGTGTGGTGACCATCACAGCGAATGCAATAATCAACGGCCTGAACATTAGCATAGGGAAAGATCGTTTTTATCGTACCCTCAATTTCTGGCTGTACATCCATTACCCCTGTTGCTAAGACCACATGATCTACAAGATAAGTTTCTCCTTTATCATCGAATAATTTAAATTTCCCATCCGAGAGCAATTCAATGTCCACGACTGATTGATTTTTTTTAAAGTCAAAATTATGAGCAAAGGGACTTTCTTGGATAAATTCAATTGTTTCCTTGTTAGGATCTTTAATTCCATTTCTATACGCAAGGAGACCGGGGACATTTTCTACTTTTCTTACCCATTGGGCACGGGACTTCTTTTTATCTTTTGCGTTTCCAGCAAAGAGAAGAACGCGATCATTATTAAGAATACCTCTTAATGCGGCCATCACACCGGCCGCTCCGGCACCTATGACTGCCGTTGTTGGTGCAATATACTTGTTCTTTGCCTTTGTTGCATTCATCATGATCTCCTTAATCATTTGTTAAAACCATTATCGCAACCTTTAAGATAGATGTTAATTATTAAGATTCTATCACTTGATAGGTTAAGGCTATCTGTTCTAAGTTCTTAATATGACTGAAGAGTTATGTTAGAATTTAGATATTATAGACGAGGAGGCACTATGAAAAATAGGATTCTACTATTCATTCTTATACTTTTGTCGAGTTGTTCACAGTGGGATGCAATAAAAAAGAAGCCCATGGATCTCGATATAATTCTTGCCTATAAGAGCGAAGGATATGCACCTCGAAAAGTTTCTCTGTCCCAAGGGCACGCCACCATTTACTTAGAGCTAGGAGACGAGTTGGGTGAAATTCGACTTGATGAGAATGCTGATTATCGCATCCATCAAGAAACTCAAACGAGTGTGAGCATTATGGATGAAGGGCCACACTTGGATCTCACTGACTGGGTTCATGGAGTTCAAGAAACTCAAATGCGCATGAGCATAAAGAAGAATGTCTTCTTATTTAATCCCAATTATAAATCAATTGTCTTTCCAGAAGTGACTAATGAAGAGCTTTTGGCCGCAGTATCTTCTGCTAAGGCCTTTAAGGATTCTAAGGAGAGTGACGCCGCTAAGAAGCGATGGATCACTCTAGCGAAGACATGTAAAGATGTGAATAGTTATCCCTGTGGGGTTGCACCTAGCTTATATCGCTTTAAGATTTCTAAGAAAATTGGAGAAGAGTGGTACTTGGTTGGCACCCTTGATGTCATTCCCCCAATGGGCTGCTAGTAAAGAGCTAGTCAGCGGCACTGAGAAGCTGATCCCATTCTTTTTCGGATAGTGTGGAGAGTTCAGCGACCTCTTCAGTTTGAAGATTATTTAAGATCTTCGTTCTCGCTTCTAAATCTATCGTGCTTTGAGTGGTCGTAGTCCACAAGATAATGAAGACTCCAAGTCCTGTAGCGAGACCCATAGGAGCAAAGTAACACATAAGGCGCTGGCCAATTGTGGGATACTCTTTTATCGGTTTTAAATCTTCTTTCTTAGAAGCTTCAAGCTTATTAAAAAACCTTTGATCAAAACCTGTAGGAAGATCATCAAGGTCTAGTTTATCTTTTATCTGTTTGGTGAAGTTAATTTTCATGTGGCCACCTTTTCTAAAGATTTCTCCTTAGCACTCAAAATATTTTTTTCTAAATTGGTCTTTGCACGTAGGAATAAGGCCTTGAGTGCATTAGGTTTGAGTCCCATTATTTGAGAGATTTCATCATAGGTGAGTTCACTGGCAATTCTTAACATGATGACCTCTCTTTGCCTTGCCTTTAGTTTTTCAATAGCACTATAGAGCTCTTCTCTTTGGGACTTCTCAATGATGAGTGACTCTACCTCTAGGGATTCATCACTTATATTATCTACAGGGTTGTCCTCCTGATCGGAGTGATTTTGAATCCAGTCGAGTGGATTCTTCTTTCTTAATTCATCAATCGTTAGGTTGCGGGCAATGGTCCAAAACCATGTCGTAAATTTTACTGAATGATTAAATTGATCTGAGCTCTTGTAGAGCTTGAGAAAGGCCTCATGTGTGAGCTCTTCGCTGAGCTCTTCATGGCCTTTGGTCATTCCCATAATAAAGAAGAAGAGGGGCTTTTTTAAGCTATGGTAGAGCTCTTGAAAGGCCTCATTATCTCCTGCCTGAAATGACTTCATAAGAGAGTTTAGGTTTTTCATACATTCCATTGTACGTAGATTAGTGGAAAAGGTTACGAAAAAATAATTGATCTAAGTATATGATTTTATTGAGTTATGACTTGGAGTAATCGACTGCTTTCTTTCTCTTTGGATAGAGGTGGGTACAGATGGGACACTTGATTCCTTTACAAAAGCGGGCCTGACAATATTCTCGGCCATAGAAAATGATTTGTAGATGCAGCTTATTCCACTTGTCCTCAGGAAAGAGCTTCTTGCAGTCATTCTCTGTTTGCACAACATTCTTTCCATTGGTTAAGCCCCAGAGTTGGGCCAAGCGGTGAATATGAGTATCAACAGGAAAGGCCGGAACTCCAAAGGCCTGAGACATAACTACGGAAGCAGTCTTATGGCCGACACCTGGTAGCCTTTCTAGGGCGGCCATATCTGCTGGAACTTCTCCTGCATGTTCATTAATCAACATATCTGAAAGAACCCAAATCGCCTTGGCCTTTCTTGGAGCAAGGCCACAAGGACGAATGATAGCTTCAATTTCCTCAACTGTGAGTTTCAGCATTTTCTTGGGAGAATTGGCCTTTTTAAAGAGGTGAGGAGTCACTTGATTGACTCGAACGTCAGTACATTGAGCAGAGAGAAGTACCGCTATTAAGAGGGTGTAGGGATCTGTATGATCTAGCGGAACGGGAACCACTGGATAGAGTTCCTCTAATTTTTCGACGATGTAATCTGCTCTTTCTTGCTTTCTCATTTTACTTCTTCTTATTCTTCTTACTTCTTAACTTCCCAAGTGGTGCCCTGGGGGCCATCGTGAATTTCAATACCAAGCTCAAGAAGTTTATCACGGGCTTCATCTGATTTTGCCCAGTCTTTGGCATCACGAGCTTCTTTTCTTTGTTTAATCAGATCCTCAACATCTGTAGGATTGATTCCTTTTTCGCGTATAAGGATTTGATCGAGTTCGTTGAGAAATTCTTGGGGCTCTTCTAAAAAAAGGGCCGAAACCTTTGCCCAGCGATTAATCCAATCCTTAAAGGCATGAGCACTGGCCAAAGCATTGGCATCTTTCTTTTTCTTGGCAATATTTTGAGCATTGAAGACACGAACAACTTCGAAGATATTGGCGAGCATTTCACCTGTATTGTAGTCGTCATTGAGGGCCTTCTTTATACGAGCATCAGCGGTTGTCATGGCCGTCGTTAACGCCTTATATGGTGCTCCACCCTCAAGGCTTGAATCAGCAATAAAGCGATCTGCTTCACGAAGTGCTTTATAGACACGGGCCAGACCTGATACGGTTTGATCTATCTTTTCATCATTTACATTGAGCATGGAGCGGTAATGGGCCGAAAGCATAACGTACTTTAAGATTTCTGGATGATACTTATCCATGAAAGCACGGGCGGTAATAAAGTTGCCCAGTGACTTACTCATCTTCTCATCTTTTAGGTTGATGAAGTTATTATGCATCCAATAGTTACAGTATTTCTTACCACTGCACCCTTCACCCTGTGCAATTTCATTTTCATGGTGAGGAAAGATAAGATCAATTCCACCTCCATGAATATCAATGGACTCACCAAGTAGGGCCTTGATCATGGCCGAACATTCAATATGCCAGCCTGGACGACCTTTTCCCCATGGGGAGTCCCAGTAGGGCTCACCCTCTTTGGCCGGTTTCCAAAGAACAAAGTCGCCAGGGTTTTTCTTGCGATTATCTACTTCTACTCGCTGACCGGCTTCGAGTTCATCAAGTTTCTTGCCAGAGAGCTGGCCATAAGTTTTAAATTCATCAATAGAGAAGAAGACTTCTCCATCTACTACATAGGCCTTTCCGTTATCGACTAGGCCTTTTACGAGGTCTACAATATCATCCATATGCTCTGTCACTCGAGGATTCTTGGAGTGAGGACGCAGACGCAGACGAGAGTAGTCCTCCTCAAAGGCCTTAATAAATTCTGCCGTGAGTTCACCTGGTTCAATGCCACGCTCATTGGCCCTTTTGATAATTTTGTCATCTACATCAGTGTAGTTATAAACATAGGTGACTTCATTGCCGAGCTCTTCTAGCCAATTGCGAACCAAGTTGAAAAAGATGGCACCACGAAAATTACCAATATGGAGATAGTCGTAAACTGTAGGACCACAAACATACATTTTTACCTTCCCCTCTTCGATGGTTTGAAATTTCTCTTTCGTTTTGGACAAGGTGTTATAAACTGTTAATGCCATTTGTTATCCCTTTATGATTTTGTGCAATCTGATTAAATGCCAGTATAGCGGAGAATTCTAGCTTTTTGAATCTCTAATGCAGCTTGAATTCCTTAAGGATAAGGGTATGGATACCCATCGTTATAAAGTTTCAAGTTACGCGCCGATAGGCGTGCTACTTGAATTCCTTAAGGATAAGGGTATATTTGTTGGTAGGAGATGATATCGTGACCCAAGAATGGATTATATACCTCGTCATTGCTTTAATTTTTCTCGTTCTCGTATTAGTAGGAGCTGTTCTCTATTTGGGAATGAAAATCCTCAATCAGCATGGGGCCATATCTGAAAAAGATCATTCTCTATCTAAAACTCGTGTTGAGGATTTAGTTCCAAGTTCAAGTGAATCAATAAAATTAATAAAAGAAGAGAAAGCGGCCACTTTCAGTGCTGCTGAAGCGGTTTCTCCTCACTACTGCCTCAATCATCCTAGCGACCATGCCGCAGGTGTTTGCGCTATTTGCCAAAATGCCTTTTGCGAAGAGTGCATTAAAGAACATGTTGGGCATAGCTTCTGTGAAGCTCACTTCAGGCTCTTTCTCTCCCATGAGTGGGATGAGATTGATACCATCAAAACCACTCCTGATATTCCAGAGTCGGCCTTACCTCTCTATGATTTTAAAGATCAATTATGGAAAGAGGAGGAGGTTCCCTCAATTCTAACAACCCACTATAAAATCAATATAGAAGGGGACTTTATTGAGAGCTATGTGAAGTTGGTGGTTCGCAAGGAAGAGCATTCAGATTTATTAGAACGTTACAATAAACTCAAACAATAAGGTATTTGCATGCAATTTGATTTATTACTTAAGAATGGCGAAGTCTATGTAGACGGAAAGCTGCAAAAGAAAGATGTCTTAGTTAAAGATGGAAAAATCGTAAAAGTAGAGGACTCTATTTCAGAATCGGCGCTAAAGGAAATAGACCTTAGTGGTCAGCAAGTTCTTCCTGGCCTTATTGATTCTCAAGTCCATTTTCGTGACCCAGGTCTCACTCACAAGGAAGACTTGGAGACGGGCTCCATGGCCGCGGCCTTAGGCGGGGTTTGTACTTTCTTTGAAATGCCTAATACGACGCCTCCAACTACAGATGAAGAGGCCATTAAGGTTAAGGTCGATAAGGCCAAGCGCGTCTCCTATGTAAACTTTGGATTCTTTATGGGGGCAACTCAGAATAATCTTGAAGGGCTCAAAAAGGCTTCCGATCTAGAGGGATGTTGCGGGATTAAGATTTTTCTGGGCAGCTCAACGGGAAGTCTACTTCTCTATGAAAGAGAAGCTCTCATTAATGTTTTTAAAAATACGAAGGGAATGATTTCCTGTCACAGTGAAAATGAAGATATGCTTCGAGAGAATGTGGCCATTCGTGATAAGGCAACTTCGGCCCATGATCATCCCGTATGGAGAAGTGTCGATACGGCCTATACATCGACCAAGAGACTCTTGGAGTTGGCACGTGAGGCGGGACGAAAAGTTCATGTTCTTCATATAACCACAAAAGATGAAATGGATCTCTTAAGAGAAAACAAAGATATTTGTACGGTTGAAGTTCTTCCTCAGCACCTTACTCTCTGCGCTCCTGAGTGTTATGACAAGTTAGGAACCTATGCACAGATGAATCCACCTATCAGAACTAAGGATCATCAAGACGGATTATGGGCAGGACTACTTGATGGAACCGTCGATGTTATGGGAAGTGATCACGCTCCCCATACGAGAGAAGAGAAGGATAAGGGATATCCCAATAGTCCATCAGGAATGCCTGGGGTGCAGACGATTGTGCCCCTTATGTTAAATCATGTTCATAATGGAAAGCTAAGCCTAACTCGCTTGATGGAGTTGATGGCCGAGCGTCCCGCAGAGCTTTGGGGCTTGAATAAAGGAAAGATTGAGGTCGGTAAAGATGCAGACTTCACAGTGGTTAATCTTAGCGAAGAATTTACTATTCGCAACGAAGATCAGGCCAGTAAATGTGGATGGACTCCTTTTGATGGCGTGAAGTTAACGGGAAAACCTACTCACACCATAGTAGGTGGTGTTGTGGTTATGAAAGATGGAGCGATTGTAGCAAGAGCAGGAAGGCCAGCTCTTTGAGAGCTGAGAAAAAGAAAGGCCCTCTCGTCATGACAAATTATTCTTTGTGATGGGGAGAGGGCAATAGTTTACTTTAAATGTAATCCTGAGCACAGTCAGGTAAAAATCAAAACTATGAATATTCTGTTAAACATAGTTTCGGAGGGCCTACTTCCCCGATTGAGAGAAGCTTGAACAATTCTCGATTTGAAATCATGTATCCTCCAAAGAGTTTTGTTTCGATCAGGAATGATATCGAAATATCACGATAAAGATGGCCTCCTTCTTTAGGTTTAACTCCTGATAAAAGTTATTATAGACCCAAGAATCCGTGCGCCCAAGTCAGTTAATAAGTCCTTGTTATTCTATCCTAAACTTTAGAAATTGATCTTCTCTATTGTCCATTTCTTGGGGCAATTATTTTCTTTGTGGATATAAGTTTGTGTTTTCTTTGAGAGGTTATAGAATAGATGGCATATGTAGGAGAATAGATTATGAAAAAGTGTATATGGAGTTTATTGGCATTTTCCTTAATAGGTATGGCCAGCTGTGATAAGAAGGACTCCTCTCACTTAGGTGGAGCTAGTGCAGCCCACCGCTCTACTGGAAGCAGTTCTCCTTATAAGAAAGGGGACTGCTTTGATAAAGTGATTAGCCCCTATGTTTATCAAATCGCACAAGTCGACGGATCAAATATTTTTTACTTTGCAATTGGCAAAAGTGATAAAGAAGTACTCTCTGCGCCTATAGAGAGGCTATTTGAGGGAGATGATCCCTTCCATGTGATTGATTGTCCTTAATCCAGACCCATCTTCTTTGCATAGGTTGGACAACCTGCACAACCACTAAAGCAGCAGCTATTGATTTCATCGCTTTGATCAGGTTGAATATCTTTAATTAAGAACTTATAGACTTTGGCCCCATTATGTTGATGGCCTAGTACTCGATAGAACTCTGGGGAGCGTGTCGGGTCTGATACTTTGCCTAAACCTAAGGAGAGTTTTCCTTGGTGAGCTTCATCTAAGGAGTCGAAATGAATATAGTGGGGTTTTTCTCCAGGGGCGATGGGCTCAAGTAAATAGGTCTTAACTTCAGAGTCTTCGTTGATGGTTATGATTTTGTATTCTTTCATATTTCTTTAGTATTAATATCTCGGTTTAGTATAATGAGCCTTGGGTTGCCGGAGCACGAGTAGAGCTCTTTGCATCAATATTCAAGAAGTGATCCACTTGACATTGAGGGCTCTTATTTAAGCATTGTGAAAAGAACTCACTTAACTCATCTTCCGGTTTTATATTTGAGAGTACTGTAATACTGCCTGCTTCTGAAACAATTTTTTCTGGATATATTCCGATAGGAGACTCAAGAGGTTGAGATACTTCCGATTCCATAAATGTCATTAGGGCGTCATCAACAATTTCACTCTTTACCACATCCGTTATGGGAGATGTTACGATTCCCACAATCTTTCCAATCATACTGGCCAAGTTAGGATTAACATTTTCAATATCTGTAACAATGTCTGTATCTTTCAGTTTAGGTTGCATACATACACTAGAGCCACAAATCTTAGGTTCTAACTCTACCGTTACATCAATTAAGTTCTGTCCAACAGAGCCCGTGATTACATTATCGGCTTGATCAGAAAGGAATTTACAAGTACTCCCAATCCCACTTCCAATCGTGTTAAGGATAAAACCAAGAATAGGTATTTTTGATCTTTTATCTTTTATACCACATTTCTTATCAGCATTTACCAGTCTCGTTTCACACTGAAGATCTCTCAGTTTTATTTCGTGTTTTTGGTTTCTTGCATTCCACTTTATTTGCGGAGGATCTTCAAAACGACAACGGTTATTATAGTTTCCATTAACACTTGAGCAGGTGCTGATTTCCCCATTGTGAAGGCAGAAGTCAAATTGACCGTCTTTGGAGAGCTTCGCTATCATGGCATTAACTGCATCGATAGAAATACTTCCTGAAAGGTCATAGGCCTGAAGCTCTCGATCAGAGATCTTACTTGAATTTGCGAGTGTTCCAACTCCCTGGGCACATAATTCTTCGGTGGCCACAGTAACTTCGGGACCTCCTGAGAGGTCATTAAACCATCGAGTCGTAAGTTCTAGTTCAAGACTTCTATTGCGGTAATTTATATTCTCAGCGACAATGGCAGATTTTGCTCTCGCTCGGTGTAGCATGGCAAGAGTTTTATCTTTTAAGTCCTTTGGAATATATCCACCAGATTGATGATACATATTATCTCTGAGGTTACTGAGATAGGGGATGATTTTTTCAGAGAGTACCCTTTGAGCATTCCTATCTGAACTTGAAGTAGAAACACTATTTATATAATGATCTATATTTTGAAGTATATTATCGGTACTTTCAAGTATCTTATCTTTGTCTCTATAATTTCGAATCTCTCTTAACTGTCTACTTATAACCTTGTAGTCATCAAAATTCATTCGAGCTTCGATTCGACTTAGAGATTCACGATCGGCCAAATCCTGTACGTTGATATAAGGGCGCTTTAGACTCGTTCTTGTAATCGAGCTAAAATTTGCCGTATTTTTTAGACGAGCAATAGCTTCATTCGCTTTTTTCTTTGCAAGCGGAATGAGCTTCATCTCGGCAGTTTTGGCAACTGCTGCCATAACAGGGGCTGATCCTGTTACACTCTTATTAAAAGACTCTTGAAGGTAGGGGAGAAAGCGCGAGCGGATAAGTTCTTCCGAGTCATAGGCCAATTTCTTCTTTACTCCATTGGTCAAAGTCGATGCAGAATCAACGACTTTATCTTTAAATCCAACCACGGCATCAGCGGCTTTTCTCCAAAGTCCATAAAAGCCACTCGACTCCTCAGTCGGCGCAGAGTTCTCTTTTGTTTTCGCATCTTCTTGCCAGATCTTCCAAACTTTATCCATATAGTCGGCATCTGGATTTTGCGCTGTTTGATTTTCTGTAAGATTGAGATCGAGCTTAACTCTTCCTAGGTAATTAACGAGTCCTTCTTCTGGTTTAGTTGACTTAGGACGTGAGGGAAGACTTCCCTTGATCTCTTTGAGCTTATCTCTCATAAGATCCATATCCATCATCTTCTTCATATTCTCAGGCGTAATATCTCCAATAAGATTATAAATATCTCCCCAGCTTTTTCTAGACATCCAATCAAACTTTATCGGAAGCTCCATATCGTCTTCCATGAAGTACATGGACATATAAGTGAAGAGGAGCTCGTCTTCGTCGGCGTTATCAATATCCATATCAAGCATGGCCATTTTTGTTTCTGCGCCTATATCAGTTGGAACTTCATTTTCAATATGAATAAGTTCTTTGAGTTGTCCATCAAGCCCAATCTCTCCATTGAAGCATACCTTGGGTTTGTCAGGAGAGTTGGGATCAACATAGGCCCTTGCTCCTTTGTGGCTTGAGCGATGGCCCTTAATGTCGAAATTTGCATCGACGCTCATGTCCATTTCATCAACGGGAACACAGACATGAATTTTTTCGCCATTAATATCAACTTCACTATCGCCTAGCTTCAGGGCATTGAACTTTAGGTCGTCTACCTCAACTCCAATTCCTGTGGCCTTTGAGCCAATTTCAAATTTAAAGGGGAAGTCTTCTTTGTCGAGAGCATCATTGGCAAGGTTCTTTAAATCAAGATGATCTGTAACTGTATCTAGGCCAATTTTTAAGAGTTTTTCTGTACCTTGGCGACTCATTCTCAAACGGGCCATCTGACCACACTGCAAGGGAATACAGCTTTCACGATCATAGTTCATCGCCGTGGTTAGAGGAGAATGGAGTAGTAGGCTTAGGGCCAATACATATACTTTCACCTATGATTTATCGGCAAATTTGAGTAAATAGTTGAGCTTTTTTGAGGGGTAATGCTGTTGTGCGTGATAAGTCTTCGATATTACGATTTTCCTCGTACAGATAATTTGGTAGTATGTGAGACGAAATAACTTTTTAATCTATTAAGTAGCAAGTGAGTTTTTGAGGTAATTATGGCCAAGAAGAGTCTTAAAGATCAATTGATGGAAGCAGGATTTCGTTCAAATAAGATGGAGAATCATCGTTCTTCAGCTAAGGGACGAGAGGTTAAACAATCTGAGAAGCATCAAGTTACGCGTAACTATTGTGAGCACTGTGGTTTAATTCATCCGGATGTTGAACGCTACAGACATAATATGCCAACCACGGAAGCTGAATGGATTTGTTTGGCCTGTGTTGATAAACTCATGATTGATGATCGCTTTCGAGTGACGAATCAATCTGATATGGCAAAGAGGGGAATGTTTAGACGCTACTTTGGCCAGACCAAAGACTTCTCAAAACCAGACCATGGTGGACGAGGCCCAGGTGGAGCTCGTAGAGATCGCGATGGAAACCGGGGCGGGCCTAGAAATAACCAACGTCGAGATGGAAAGCGTGACGCTAATCGTGGTGGTCAACGCTCTCATAACGGCCGCCCTCGTCGCAATGGAAATGGAAACGGTAATGACGGGGATGGTGAAGTAAACGGAAATAAATAGTTATACTCTTCGCTTTTGGGTATAAGTCACCCTTGACAACAATCAATTGCATACCATCTTAGGGGTGAGGAAGAGAGAAGCTTTTTTGGCCATCACTTTCTCACTCACGACTAACCTTCGCGAGTAATCTTATCAAGGAGGTCCCATTGAAAATATCCCATAGTACATATTAACTAAATGGCCAAGGAATGATTCCTATAGTCTTGGTCATTAATTTTTAAGTTGATCATTTAAAGTTATATTTTTATGGAGGGTATATGTCCGATAAAAGATTTCAATTCTCATGGTTCAAAGAGTATTTCGCAGAAAAATTTCCTTTTGTGAGAAAAGTAGAAGTTGAGGCCCATAAAGAAGGACCAAAACTTTTTGAAGTTAGAGCAAGTGCTCATGCCGGTGGCAAATGGTATGTGGTTCGCAAGAGAGGATCAAGTGCTGAAGCTGCTCTAAATCACGCCAAGCTCTCTCTCGCCCAAAAGGTTAGAAAAGAGTGGAATCGACTTAAAAGACATCCTGTTGCAGTCCCAGTTCATCTCGATCTCTAATCAAAGAATAGGCTTTTGACAAAGTAGAGGGCTGTACGGCCCTCTTCTTTTTCCTTTGTGCACTAGTGTAAAGAGTATATGATGTGGCCATGGAAACCATCATTACTGAGCATGGTCAGTGTCATTATATTTCCAAATTCCTAACTCAACAGCAGGCCGATGAGCTACTCCAAAAATGTAAGGGCCAGTTAGACTGGCGCCAAGATCCCATCTTCATTTATGGCAAAGAATATAAAATACCCAGACTTCATGCTTGGTACGGTGATTTTGATTATACCTATTCTAAAATTACTCTAGAAAAGAGAGTGATGCCTGAGTTTATAAAAGATTTATCTACGAAAATTTCAACTGAAATGGAGGTAAGTTTTAATGGAGTTTTGGCCAATCTTTATCGTGATGGAAGAGATAGTAATGGATGGCATAGGGACAATGAGAAGGAGCTGATCAAGCCTTTGCATATTGCAAGTATAAGTTTAGGAGAAGAGCGGTTCTTTCATCTAAGAAAGAAGGGAGAGACTAAAGTGAGTCATAAAATACTTCTTGAGCATGGAAGCTTGTTACTTATGATGGATCCTTTTCAGGATTTTTGGGAACATCAAATTCCAAAGTCTAAGAAAGTAAATGGAGAGAGAATTAATCTAACTTTTAGAAGAGGACAAAGTTAAATCGGTAAAAATGATTCCATAACAAAAGTCCTTTTTCTCATGGAATCTATGTGTGTCGATGTCCTCTGCGTATAAAAATATTCTAACATATTGTGAAATTACGAAAAGGAAAAGATGACGAACTTTTGAAAAAAGAGCAAATTTCACATATCCAAATAGATTTACTTTTATACTCTAATCGATCAACTACTGAAGTCTTTCTTTGACACATTTTACAGGAGAACGATCACGATAAACGGGATACTTCTCTTTGCACTCGTTGAATATATTCTGAGTGAAATTTTGGCACTCAGATTGATCAGAGAACTTGGCCGACTTTCGATTTTTCATACAGAAGTAGCTGAGGTTTTGATGGATTTCAATATTCAACTCCTCTACTTGAGAAGGGCTTAGCTCCGGCTTTGGTGGTGGGGTGTAGGTTGGTTGTTTTTTCACAACTCTTGGAGAAACTTTTCGCTTAATGGGACGATAGCGCCTGTTAGAGATTTCTTTTCCCTTATTTTTGTACTCTTCCCAGTTCTTCTCTCTAAGAGTTCTGTAGTAATTGAGTACTCTTTTTTGATCATTCTCAATCTCTTCAAACTCTCTTTCTACTTCTTGAGAATAGCTCTTTTTTTCAATCATTTTGATTTGTCCCTGGGAGCAAGCCGTTAGGAAGGAAAAGAGTAGAGTAATATAGGTAAATGTTAAAAGAGATCGAATAGTCATGCTCTTATTTTATGATGAATTCTACGTGAATTCAAAAGATGATCTTTGATCTTTTTTTGCCTGTAATTTTATGAGTAAGGTATACTATTCACATGTTTTTGAAGGATTTATATAGGGGCCAAAGAGGAAGTAGTTATATCCAAATTATTTTGGCCTCTAGCGCTATTGCTGGCCTTGCATTGGTAGGTCTACAAATGGCCAA
>JBLWXW010000041.1:0-5483 GCA_048267265.1 Bacteriovoracaceae bacterium | reverse complement strand
TTCTTTATTTAGTGATGACTTTAGCCCTTTTAGCTTCAATGGGCCTAATTTCGCCCCTTCCAGTGTTTCCCTACAATTTGCATTTTGTGAAAGAAAGAAGACCACTTCTTGGTGCAGAAAATATCTGATGAATTATCTGCACCAAGAAGTGGTCTTCTTTCTTTCACAAAATGCAAATTGTAGGGAAACACTGGAAGGGGCGACATTAGGTCCATTGAAGCTAAAAGGGCTAAAGTCATCACTAAATAAAGATAAGACATTTTTTTCAACATATGATCAGGTAAAGGATAAGGAAGTGCTCTACTATGAAGAGCCTGTCTTTATCAAGGAATATAAAATGTTTGCCGACAATGGTGTTGGACATGAACAGTTTTATGTAACCTATGGTGTTGGAGAAGAGACTGTTGATAAGTCGATTCCATTAAAAGTTACTCGAAATGACTTTGGAGATTTAGTCGATTGTAAAGTGCTCTCTAAATCTCAGAGCGAAGTTGCTAGAGGTCCCTGGAAGAAGAAAGGGGAGTCGATTCATACCAAGATACAAAATATTTCCCTAGGAAGTGATTCTCCAGATGGAGAAGGGGTTATTCTTGGTAGTGGACTCTACTTTGAAGCACAAAGTGATCTGACTCATTGTGATAGAAAGAGTAGTGGAGTCATTAAGTATATTAGAGGAAAGGGAATCAGGTATTGTAAGCAAGGTGCCTGGTATCCATTAGGACAACAACCCTTGAGAACGAATAATCCATCAATCTACAAATTGGGGATTAATAAGATTGGCTCAAAGTCTGTTATGACGAAGAGTCATCGCCACTGTTTTATTACTAAGTTAAAGAAAGACTTGCTCTCTGATGGATGTAAATTGAGACGAGTTAATCGGGATACCATGTCTGGATATGAGGTTAGGGCCTTTACTTCAGAAGCCGTTACTTCAATGGAATGTGAGGTGACTTGTGTGGACTAAGCTGAAGCACCAAAAAGGCTTTATCTCTGTAGAAGTCATCATTTCTTTATCCTTCTTAGTGGTACTTATTTTCTTTTCTTGGCAAATGATTGAGCGCCAAAAGAGAATTATCATTAATGCCAACCTTAATGTTGAAGCAACTGGAATTCTTTTTGAAATTAGGCAGGCCCTGAGAGGAAGCTCATGTACAGAGAACTTTTCTGGATTAAGCTTAAATACAGATCCTGGAATCATTGAAAGCATTAAGATGGAATATGATAATGGGACTGAATGGCCAAGGGTCTTTCCTACTGGAGAGATTGTGGAGGGAAGTCCTGGGAATTTGAAAATAGCTTCTTACTCCTTAGATCCCATTGGAAAGAGTCAAAGAAAGCGAGATGGAGTTAGTTTTCTTAAAGTTAATTTCACTGGTCCAAAGGAAAATGAACAGATTCATAAAGAAGTAAAACTCTTTGTAAAAATGATCAATGGTAAAATATCGGAGTGTTCTCTAAATCCTTTCAGTGATTCACATTACTTTTGGAAGGATCAGGGAGATTTCCTATCCTCAAGCTTTGAATATTTTCAGATAAATTCAGAGAAAACTTATGGAACCCTTAATCTCTTTGGAGGAGTTATTGTTACACCTTCTGTTTTAGGATGTAATCACAATCAGATAGGTACTATTTTCTGGAGTGAAGAAAATAAGAATTGGATGATTTGTAAAAACGAAGGTTTTACTCCATTCAATGATAGTAGAGTGTTTACAGAGCTAGGCCTTAAGAAAATGGGGGATGGAAAATGAGAAACTTCTTTCTTCGTCACATGAATAATAGAAAGGGCTTCTCAATTGTCCAAGTCATTATCAGTATGGGACTCTTGTCGGGTCTCATTGTTGTGGGATTTAAAATGATCGAGTCCCAAACCCGTGTCGGAAAATCTTCAAGTTTTTATTTTGAATCTCTTCATATCGTTGATGAGATAAAGAGTATTCTCTCCAATAAGAAGGCCTGCGCTCTTAGCCTTGAGAATAAGAGTGCCTATTTTGAGTCTATCCAGAATATTTTCTCTGTCGATAATGACAGTGTTGCAGAGGTTGAGTATCGAGTTCACAAAGATGGAATACCTCGCTATGGTCAATCTAACCTTATTATTGAGAAGATGGAGCTTAATGGAAATTCTCCAGAGCTGGGTACTGAGAAAGGAATCACTATTCTTAAGATATTCTTTTCTGAGAACTCTTTGAACTCAGATCTTTTCTCATTTGAGATTCCTGTACATATTAAAGTCAGTGAAATGGGACGAATTGAATCTTGCTTTACGCTCTCTGGAATTGATGGCGGCGCTAGCTCAAATAGTGACTCTAGCTTATGGGTAAAAAAAACTAGAGATGACCAAAGGAAAGTTCTATCGGCCAACTCTTCAAGTGTTATCATTGGGAAGCAAAGGCGAAATAACAGTTCGGCCTTGTCCATATCTGGAGGACTAAAAGTTGGGGATAGTGAAACCTGTGATGAGGAAAGGTCGGGGCTATTAAAGTTTTCAAAGAAAGACCATGCATACTCGTGGTGTAATGAGCAAGGGCAGTGGGAGAGTTTATCAAAGAGCTCCCCTTTGATAAATGAATTTAAGGAATTCAATATCTCTCATAACCAAAGTGATGTGAAAACAGTTGTAACCGAAAATGACTTTAGGTTTTGCCAAGTTCATGAAACCAACTATAACTCAGGGGTTTGTTGGGTAAGACCCATTAAAACTAATGAGCTTATTAGTCGATGGGAATTGGTCTCCCAATATCTTAGGGGAGACCAAGTGAAGTGTTCATTTCGCTGCTTTCGCTAAGCTGGCCTAGAAGCCGTTTTCTAGGGAGTGAATAATAACCTTGATAGATGCCCCAATAAGACAAGTAAAGGTCGCTACCATACCGATAATTCTTAATGAATTTGGGGCTTGAATTCCAATACCAATGGCATGGGCCAAGCGACCAACAATAAGTGTGATTCCAAAAAAGTGTAATGTTGCTGCAGACTCTTTTCCCCACTCAAGAAAAGTCATCATGATGATAACGAGAGGAACATATTCCGCAAAATTTCCATGGGCGCGAATGGCCTTTTCCATTTGGGCTTCTTTTCCTACTCCAAGACTTTGTCTATAGCGCCAACGATTCTTAATCACATTGATTGTTAAAATCACATAAAAGAGAGTTAGGAGTGCTGCGTAAAAAGGAGTGATAATTATCATATTTTGATCCTGAGCAAGGATGGGCGGGAAAAAATTTGAGCTCATGTCCCGACTCATCTATCATTAAGTTAATAATATAATTTAAACTCTATAATAAAAACTTTGATAATGAAAACCAAGGATAACTTATGGGCGCAAGTATTAATGAGATCAGTGCAGAAATTATTGGTGTAGGGGCCTATGTTCCTCCAAAGGTTTATAAGAATAGCGACCTTGAAGAAATGCTTAATACTTCTGATGAATGGATTCAACAGAGAACGGGGATTGAACAAAGACACTGGGTTGAAGGGGAAACTGCAACTTCTGACCTCGCACTTGAAGCCTCGCTTGAGGCCATTAGCTCGGCCGGTATTAATAAATCAGACCTCGATTGTATTATCTTTGCAACACTGAGCCCTGATCACGACTTCCCTGGATCGGCCTGTTTCTTACAGGCAAAGCTTGATATACCTGGAATAGCCGCTTTTGATATTCGTCAGCAGTGTACAGGCTTTATCTATGGTCTCTCAATGGCCGATGCTCTAATCAAATCTGGGCAATTTAAAAATATTCTTCTCATAGGAGCTGAAGTTCACTCAAAAGGGCTAGACCTTACTCCTGAGGGTCGAAATGTTTCCGTTCTCTTTGGTGATGGCGCCGGTGCCGTGGTTATCACGGCCAAAGAGGGCGCTTGTGCTACTGACTCTAAACTTCTTCGCCATCAACTCCATGCAGATGGAAGCTTTGCCAAAGAGTTATGGGTTCCGGCACCAGGAACAGGAAATGGCCCTTCCCACCGCATGAGTGCTCAAATGCTTGAGGAGAAACTTCACTATCCCTACATGAATGGAAGACAAGTTTTTATGCATGCGGTTAAAGGAATGTCGCGCTCTCTTGCGGGAACATTAGAGGCCGAGGGACTTAAAGTTGATGATGTTGACCTCTTTCTCTTTCATCAAGCAAACTTAAGAATCAATGATAAAGTAGGTGAAATGATGGGGATTTCTGCTGATAAAGTCTTTAATACGATCCAAAACTATGGAAATACCACTGCAGCGACCATTCCGCTTGGAATGAGAGATGCCGTTAAGGCCGGAAGACTGAAGAAAGGAATGATTGTGGCCATGGCCGCCTTCGGTTCTGGGTTTACATGGGGATCAAGCGTTATTCGCTACTAAGTAGTGCTGCGTCGCATGATGGTTAAAATATTTACTATCCTCTTGAAATAGTGATGGAATATGTTAAATTACTCACCACTATATTTTTTTGGGAATGCGGCCCACATCGCTAAATAGCGATGATTAATTAATTTAAGGAGATACCCATGAGCGGTCACTCGAATGTGAAAGTTGAAATTGATCCAAAAGGTGCTGAAAGAGCGATTCGTAAATTCAAAAGAATGTGTGAGGCATTTGGTATCACTAAAGAATACCGTGCTCGTAAAGAGTATAAGAAGCCTTCAATTAAAAAGAAAGAAAAGTTGAAAGCCGCTGCTAAAAGAAATGCGAAGTCGAAGAGAAAAGACTTTGGATCTCGCAAGAAAATCTAAAGAGTCTTAAACTTTTCTAATATAGAAGTTTTTATACTACGCCTGTTTTTCAACAGGCGTTCTTTTTTTCTGCATAATCAATAATCATTTGTCTAAATTCAAGAACTCGCTCAGGAGTGTAGTCAATAAGCCACTCGAGATGATCTGGCGTAAGATCATAGATCAGCTCTTCCATGGCAAATTGAATCGACTGCATTCCTATATAAAGTCCTTTGAAAAACTGAAAGTCTCCGGCCATTACATAGGGGAGAAGCTCGGCCACATCGTTATGGTTTTCACAACTGCTACATCCTTCGCACTGTCCACCATTGAGAATAAAAGCGAGATGATTTTGAGTTTGCTCAGAGATAACTCTCTCTCTTTCCTCTTGGTCTTTCTCGAAGTTATTAATGAGATCCACTGCAAGAGTAGGATTCTCTCTCGCTGTGAAGAGAAGTTGCTCATAGAAGGTTGCATATAGAGAAGAGAAGATGACATCTTCGATCATATAGAGGAAAACTTCTTCTTGAGAGTTCGTTGTTTCCTGAAGTTGCTTGTAGGTATGGAGGGCCATTATATGAGGATGATCACTGCGTGATTGATCTCTTAAAAAGCTTTCCATAAACTCTGGACGGACTTCTTCGCTACGGTTTCGTACGAAGATTTTTTTTACCAATGACATAATTCCTTCCTTGGTTAGGGAAATTTAAAACCACTAATGGCCTTAACCCTTTATTCATCGGCGCTAGAGCGCATTCATTCAAATCCTCAGATTCAAATACAACTACTATA
>JBLWXW010000040.1:0-25196 GCA_048267265.1 Bacteriovoracaceae bacterium | reverse complement strand
TCTTACCATGGTCAACGTGACCAATCGTACCGATGTTTACGTGAGGTTTACTTCTGTCAAATTTTTCCTTAGCCATTTAAAGTCTCCTTAATAAACCAATTTGTTAAATATAAATCCCTTTAGATTCTAATATTTTCTTTGCTAAATCTTTCCCGATAACTTCATATTTAGAAAACTCCATAGAAAAGCTTGCTCGGCCCTGTGACTTAGATCTTAGATCTGTACTATATCCGAACAACTCTGCCAATGGTACTTCTGCATCAATAAGCTCTTTATTCTGTTTTGAGCCCATACTTTTAATATGACCACGTTTTGCATTGATATCTGAAATCACATCTCCGGTATAGTCCGCTGGCGTAATAATCTCCAGATCCATAATAGGCTCTAGCAACTCAAGCGAATTTTTTCGACATGCGTCCATAAATGCTTGAGAGGCTGCTATCACATAAGCAACCTCAGAGGCTTCTTCTTCGTTATATTGAGCTTCTAAAAGAGTCACTTTAATATTAATAAAAGGATAGCCTGCCAATGCACCAGCTGGTGCAGAGTCCATGATCCCCCTCTTTATTGCATCAATATACTCTTCTGGAATTTGTCTTTTAGTGAGTTCAGTTTCAAACTCTACACCATTCTGGCAATCAGAAGGCTCAACCTTAAGCTTACAATGCCCAAATTGCATTTTCCCTGCCTGCTCTTTATGAAAGAGATTCTCCGCTTCAGAAACCTGAGAAATACTTTCTCTATAAGAAACTTGTGGCTTACCTACATTAACACCAACTTTGAATTCTCTTAAAAGTCTATCAGCTATAATTTCTAAGTGAAGCTCACCCATTCCATAAATGAGAAGTTGACCTGTTTCTTTATTGTGATTATAGCTGAAACTAGGATCTTCAATTTGAAGTTGATCTAAAGTTGCGAGCAATTTCTTTTCATCAGCAGCAGTTTTAGGTTCGATGGCCACAGATATTACAGACTCAGGGAAGTCCATCAAATCATATATAATTGTTTTATTTTCAGCGCAGAGAGTTTCACCAGTAGTTGTACTCTTCATCCCCGTTAAAGCAATAATATCTCCAGCACCAGCAGAATCAAGCTCTGTACGCTTGTTTGAGTGCATTTGAAGAATTTTATTAACACGCTCTTTTTTCTTCTTTAGTGGGTTATATACATTCTGACCTACTTTAATTTCGCCACTGTATATACGCGCATAAGTTAATAGACCAACGAATGGATCAGAAGTTATTTTAAAAGCTAAAGCAGAAAAATTATCAGATAAGTCAGGCTTTCTAACTTCTTCCTTTTCATGATCTTTACCTGAAACACCTTTAATCTCGCCTCTGTCAATTGGAGAAGGTAGGTAGTCACAAATTGCATCTAATAGAGGCTGAACACCTTTATTTTTAAATGCTGAACCACATAGAACAGGCACGAAAAAGTCTTCAATTGTTGCCTTCCTAATAATTGCTTTAACTTCATCAACAGAAATCTCTTCTCCACCGAGATATTTCTCAGCGAAGTCATCATCAAAGTCTGCAAGTGTTTCTACAAGCTCTTCACGAGCAAGTTCAGCAGCATCTCGCATATCCTCTGGTATATCGACCTCTACGACAGAGCTTCCCATATCTTCAGCTTTAAATGTTTTTGCTTTCATCGTGACAAGATCAACGATTCCCTCAAACTCATCCTCAGCACCAATAGGTATCTGAATAGGTGCAGCGACCTTATTTAGCTTAGTTCTAATTTCTTCAACACAGTTATTAAAGTCTGCACCAACGCGATCCATTTTATTACAGAACGCAAGCCTAGGAACCTTATAATGGTCTGCCTGACCCCAAACCGTTTCAGACTGAGGCTCAACACCATGTACAGCATCAAAGACTCCTACGGCCCCATCAAGAACTCTCAGTGCCCTCTCTACTTCAATAGTGAAGTCAACGTGTCCTGGAGTATCGATAATATTGATAACTTTATTAGTCCACTTACATGTAGTTGCAGCTGAGGTAATCGTAATCCCTCTTTCTTGCTCCTGGACCATCCAGTCCATTGTGGCCGCACCGTCATGAACTTCACCAATTTTATAATTTACACCGGTGTAATAGAGAATACGTTCAGTAGTGGTCGTTTTACCCGCATCAATGTGGGCCATAATACCAATATTTCTAATGAGATTAAGATCCTTGGCCATAACTTCCTCAGATAGATAGTGTTGTTCTTTTGATAATTAACAAAAAAAGGGCTTCTTTAGCTAACATAGTTAAAACCAAAGAAGCCCTTTGAAAAGACTGTTTTTAATTAAATTTAATTACCACTTAAGGTGAGCAAAAGCCTTGTTAGCTTCAGCCATTTTGTACACATCTTCTCTCTTCTTAACAGATCCACCACGACCGTTAGCTGCATCGATGAATTCATCAGCAAGTCTATCAATCATAGTTTTACCATTACGTGCACGTGCATAGTCACGAATCCAACGGATAGCTAGAGATTGACGTCTGTTTGGTCTAACCTCAACTGGGATTTGATAAGTTGCACCACCAATACGACGAGACTTAACCTCTACCGCTGGCTTAACGTTTGATAGGGCCTTCTTGAAAAGTTTAAGAGGCTCTTCACCGGTCTTTTGCTCACAAAGCTCAAGCGCACCGTAGAAGATTCTCTCAGCTGTAGATCTTTTCCCGCCGTACATCAAACCGTTAATAAATTTTGCAACTACTACATCTTGGAAACGTGGATCAGGAAGTACCTGTCTCTGTTCTGCTCTATGCTTTCTACTCATAATTTACTCCTTCTTCACCCCTTGTATTAAAGCAAAATACAAAGAATTACTCTCTGTAGGCCGCGAAACCTTGTTTCAGCCTTTAGAGAATGGATTGTTTTTAATTTAAGTTAAACTTATTTCTTAGGTTTCTTAGCACCGTACTTAGAACGACGCTGTCCTCTTTTATCAACACCTGTAGCATCAAGTGCACCACGGATAGTATGATAACGAACACCTGGAAGATCTTTTACCCTTCCACCACGAATAAGAACAATACTGTGTTCTTGAAGGTTGTGTCCTTCACCACCAATATAAGAGGTTACTTCAAATCCAGAAGTTAAACGTACACGACATACCTTTCTCATAGCTGAGTTTGGTTTCTTAGGTGTAGTTGTATAAACTCTGGTACAAACACCACGTCTTTGAGGACATGCTTTTAGGGCCGGTGACTTCGTTTTCTCGAACTTGTCTTGGCGACCTTTTCTAATCAACTGGTTAATAGTAGGCATTCTACAGCTCCTTACCACTTTTCGCTTCTACGTTAGCATCAAATTTACTAGCTAGTTTGTGTAGCACATCAAACTAGCTAGGACAAGTTTTTTACAATGAAAGTGTAACTGATTCACTCTCAGATTCTTCAGATTCATCCATAATCGCAGCATCGAAGTCGCGATACCTAGATAATCCAGTACCTGCAGGAATCAATCTTCCCATAATTACGTTCTCTTTTAGACCTCTCAACATATCTTTTTTACCTTCAAGGGTCGCCTGAGTAAGAACTTTCGTAGTTTCCTGGAACGATGCCGCAGAAATGAAAGACTCTGTAGTCAAAGACGCTTTGGTAATACCAAGAAGTAGTGGTCTAGCCTTAGCTGGCTCTAGGCCATCCTGAGCAAGAACTTCGTTAGCATCGGCGAGTTCACTCTTAGTAATTGTGTCACCAGCTACGAAGTTTGAGTCACCTGGGTCAGTAACTTCTACTTTCTTAAGCATTTGAGAAACAATTACCTCGATGTGTTTATCATCGATCTTAACACCTTGAAGACGGTAAACCTCTTGGATCTCGTCTACAATATATCTTGCTAACTCTTTAATACCTTTAACTCTAAGGATATCGTGAGGGTTAGCAGGTCCATCCATGATTGGCTCTCCAGAACGTACATAGTCACCTTCGTTAACAACTACATAACGTCCCTTAGGAACACTGTATGTTACAGGATCAGATCCATCATCTGGCTTGATAATGATACGACGACTACCTCTGAGCTCAGCACCAAACTCTACAGTACCTGCAACATCTGATATCTGGGCAGCATTCGCGGGCTTTCTAGCTTCAAAAAGCTCAGCAACTCTTGGAAGCCCCCCAGTAATATCTTTTGTTTTTGTTGTTTCACGGTCAACTTTAGAAAGAGCAGAACCGATATCAACAGTTTCCCCTTCCTGAACCATGATGTTAGCGCCAGTTTGAAGACGGTAAGTTGCATGCCTCTTTGTACCAGGAACAATGATTGGGTTCCCGGCTTCATCAACAACAGAAATTCTTGGTTGTAATGAAGGATCTTTAGACTCAGCAACAATTCTTGTAGTAAGACCAGTTACAGGGTCAACAGACTCAGTAACAGTTTGTCCAACAACAAGGTCTTCAAATTTAATCTTCCCGCCAACTTCAGTAAGGATTGGAATAGAGAACGGGTCCCATTCAATAATCTTATCCCCTACGTTTACTTCATCACCTTCTTTATAGAAGATTTTAGCTCCGTAAATGGCAGGATATTTTTCTTTAGTTGCACCAGTATTATCTTTAATAAGAATTTCACCAACTTTGTTCATGATGATCATATCACCAGTCTGCATCGTTGCTACTTTTACATTATCAAATGCAATGTTACCGGCAGTTCTAACTTCAGTTTTATTAACTTGAGCACCAGCAGTTGCAGTACCACCAACGTGGAATGTACGCATCGTAAGCTGTGTACCAGGCTCACCAATTGACTGAGCAGCAATAATACCAACAGTTTCACCAATACTAACTAGTCCACCACGAGCAAGGTCACGTCCAAAACACTTAGCACAGAAACCATGTTTCTCTCTACATGTAAGAACTGTTCTTACTTTAATCTGGTCAATCTCATTCTTTTTAAGAAGTGGAACATCTTCTTCTGTAAGAAGGTGGCTTGAAGGAAGAACCTCTTCACCATCAGCGTTTAGAATTGGTCCACATGTTGTACGACCCATTACACGCTCAGTTACATCTTCAACGATCTCACCAGCTTCAATTCTTGAGTTAAGGATAATACCGTCATTTGATTCACAGTCGTATGCACGGATAATACCATCCTGAGCAACGTCTACAAGACGACGAGTTAGATAACCAGAGTTAGCTGTTTTAAGGGCCGTATCGGCAAGACCTTTACGGGCACCGTGAGTAGAAGAGAAATACTGAAGAACCGATAGACCTTCACGGAAGTTTGAAGTAATCGGAGTTTCAATAATTTCACCAGAAGGCTTGGCCATTAGACCACGCATACCTGCTAGCTGTCTCATCTGAGTTGTTGAACCCCTTGCACCAGAGTTTGCCATCATAAAGATAGCATTGAATGAAGGAGCTTCTTCAGTTTCACCTTTATCGTTAGTGAAAGTATCTTTTGAGATTTTCTCAAGCATTACTTTAGTAAGTTTTTCGTTTGTTTGAGACCAAACATCGATAACTTTGTTGTAACGCTCACCGTTTGTAATAGAACCTTCGTTGTACTCTTCAGTAATTCTATCAACTTCACCATATGCTTCATCAAGAATCCCTACTTTGTCATCAGGAATAGTCATATCGTTTACGTTAATAGAGATACCTGCTTTAGTAGAGTACTGGTAACCAAGTCTCATTAGAGAGTCAGCTAGAAGAACTGTATCTTTCTCTGTTCCAACTTTGTAAGCAAGATCAATAAGTTTACCGAGCTCTTTTTTACCAAGAACCTTGTTAATATCATCGTACGCTAGGCAACTTGGGATAACATCATAAATGAATGTTCTACCAACTGTAGTTTCGATAATTTTCCCATCAACACGAACATTAATTGGAGCCTGAAGGTGTAGGTTTCCTGAGTGGAAAGCAAACTGTGCTTCTTCTTTAGAAGAGAAAGTTTTCCCATACCCACGAGCAAATGGACGTACTCGAGACATGTAGTAAAGCCCGAGAACGATATCCTGAGAAGGAACAATAATTGGGTTTCCATCTTTTGGAGAAAGAATATTGTTTGTCGACATTGCAAGAACACGACACTCAATTTGAGCTTCAAGAGATAGAGGAACGTGAACGGCCATCTGGTCACCATCGAAGTCGGCGTTGAAGGCCGTACATACGAGTGGGTGAAGTTGGATAGCTTTACCTTCAATTAGAGTTGGTTCAAATGCTTGAATACCAAGTCTGTGAAGAGTAGGTGCACGGTTTAGAAGTACTGGGTGTTCTTGAACTACTTCTTCAAGAATATTCCATACTTCTTCTTTCTGCTGATCAACCATTCTTTTTGCTACTTTAATAGTAGTACAATGACCACGTTCAATTAGCTTGTTGTAAATAAATGGCTTGAAAAGCTCAAGGGCCATAAGCTTAGGAAGACCACACTGATGAAGTCTTAGGCTTGGACCAACAACGATTACAGAACGTCCAGAATAGTCAACACGCTTACCAAGAAGGTTTTGACGGAAACGTCCTTGCTTACCTTTAAGCATATCAGAAAGTGATCTCAATGGACGCTTGTTAGCTCCAGTGAAAACCTTTCCTCTTCTTCCGTTATCAAAAAGAGCGTCTACTGCTTCTTGAAGCATTCTTTTTTCATTACGAATGATGATTTCAGGAGCGTTAAGCTCTTTAAGTCTTCTTAGACGATTGTTACGGTTAATCACACGACGGTAAAGGTCGTTAAGATCTGAAGTAGCAAAACGTCCTGCCTCTAGTGGAACTAGAGGACGAAGATCTGGTGGAAGCACAGGAATTACATCCATCATGAACCACTCAGGTCTGTTATCAGACTTAAGGATTGATTCTACAACCTTAAGACGCTTGATGAACTTCGTGCGTGCCATTTCTGTAGTAGCAGAGCGAAGACCACGTCTTAGTTCTTTGTTTTCTAGATCTAGATCAATCTTTCTTAGAAGGTCTTTAACAACTTCACCACCCATACCGGCGTCAAATTCTACACCTTGCTCTTTGAGCTCATAGAATTGTTGCTCAGAAATTACCTGACCAACTTTAAGACCACCGTCTACCTCATCAGTTGCTGATGAAGTTACAATATAGGCTTCATAATAAAGTACTTTTTCAAGTTCTTTAAGAGTTAGGTTTAGAAGAGCACCAAGACGAGAAGGAAGTGATCTCAAGAACCAAATGTGAGCAACAGGTGCTGCTAGTTCAATATGACCACATCTCTCACGACGTACCTTGGAAAGTGTAACTTCAACACCACACTTTTCACAAACCACACCTCTGTGCTTCATTCTCTTATATTTACCACAGATACATTCGTAATCTTTGATTGGACCAAAGATTTTAGCACAGAAAAGACCATCTCTTTCTGGCTTAAACGTTCTATAGTTGATCGTTTCTGGTTTTCTAACTTCACCAAAAGACCATTCGCGGATGGTATCCGGAGAAGCCATCTTAATAGAGACGGCTTCAACGCTAATTGGGTCTTTGGGTTTGTCAAAAAAGTTTAAAAGGTCTTTCATATCATGCCCTCAAAATATTAATTAAAGCTTTCTTCTTCTGAATTTTCTTCAAGCTTAACGTCAAGACAAAGAGCCTGAAGCTCTCTAATAAGAACGTTAAACGATTCAGGAAGTCCTGGTTCAAGTACTTGCTCACCTTTTACGATGGACTCATACATTCTAGTTCTACCGATAACATCATCTGACTTAACAGTTAGGAACTCTTGGAGTGTATAAGCAGCACCATAAGCCTCAAGTGCCCAAACTTCCATTTCTCCAAGTCTCTGACCACCAAACTGAGCCTTACCACCAAGTGGTTGCTGAGTAACAAGTGAGTAAGGACCTGTTGAACGAGCGTGAATTTTTTCATCAACAAGGTGGTGAAGCTTAAGCATGTACATAATACCTACTGTAACTTCTTCCGCGAAAGCATCCCCAGTCATTCCATCAAAAAGTGTTGATTTTGCACTTTCTTCTAGATCACCAAGCCTTAGCATTTCACGAATATCTTCTTCCTTAGCACCATCAAAACATGGAGTAGCAAAACGAACACCTGTAGAAAGTTGCTCAGCGATTTCTTTCACTCGCTTATCACTTGCTTTCTTTAGGAACTCTTTTACTTCATCTGTTTTATAGATGTCGTAGATGAAATCTTTGAGCTGATGAATTTCAGCCTGCTCTTCCATCATCAACTTAATTTTTTCACCAAGACCACGTCCAGCCCATCCAAGGTGAAGCTCAAGAAGCTGACCGATGTTCATACGAGAAGGAACCCCAAGTGGGTTAAGAACGATTTCTACTGGAGTACCATCAGCGAGGTATGGCATATCTTCAGCAGGAAGAACGTTAGAGATAACCCCTTTGTTTCCGTGACGACCGGCCATCTTATCACCAGGCTGAAGCTTACGTTTAATTGCAACGTAAACAGTAACCTTTTTGATAACACCTGGAGGAAGTTCATCCCCACGGTGAAGCATAGCAATCTCTTCGTTTGAACGAGTACGTACACGGTTGATTCTATTTCTGATATCTGCAAAGTACTCACTTAACTTCTCTTCAAGTTCTGGTTGAAGAGGAAGATATCCGATAAGTTCAAAAGGAATTTGCTTAAGAACATCAGCAGTAACCTCAACTCCCTTAGATAGAAGTTCAGTTGAACCATCTTCAGAAACAAGTTTATCTGTTGTCGTAGCACCTTTTAGAAGCTTAGCAATTTGAGCAATTGCAGAACTTTGAATTGATTTAATCTCAATTCTCTCATCTCTTCTAATAAGAGTTGTCTCTTGATCAATAATCTCTTTAGATCTTGAATCAAGCTCAACACCCTCACGAGTATAAACCTTAGCATCGATAACTGTACCGCGTACTGAAGATGGAACCCTTAGAGATGTATCTTTAACGTCACCGGCTTTGTCACCGAAGATCGCTTTAAGAAGTTTTTCCTCAGGAGAAAGTTGTGTTTCACCTTTTGGAGTAATTTTACCAACAAGAATATCGCCTGGCTTGATGATAGCTCCTACGCGAATAATACCAGCTTCATCGAGGTCAGCAAGGGCCTCTTCAGAAACGTTAGGAATATCGCGAGTAACCTCTTCTTTACCAAGTTTAGTATCACGAGCTTCAACTTCGAAAGATTCGATGTGAACTGAAGTAAATACATCTCTTGCAAGTAGGTTTTCATTGATGAGGATCGAGTCTTCATAGTTATAACCACCCCAAGGCATGAACGCTACAAGTACGTTTTGCCCAAGAGCAAGGTCACCATTATGAGTGGCAGGACCATCAGCAATTACCATTCCCTTCTTAACTGTATCACCTTCTTTTACGAGGGCCTTCTGGTTGTTAGAAGTAGACTGGTTAGTTCTTTGGTATTTAATTAGCTTGTAAATATCTACACCTGACTCACCTTCTTCGAATTTATCTCTTTGGATAACGATACGGTTAGAGTCTACGAAGATTACGCGCCCATCAGCTTTTGCAAAGATAATCGCACCTGAGTCACGAGCAACAATAGCTTCAACACCTGTACCAATAATAGGTGCATCCGTTTTTACAACAGGCACTGCCTGTCTCATCATATTCGATCCCATTAAGGCACGGTTGGCATCATCGTGCTCTAGGAAAGGAATTAGAGATGTTGCAATCGAGATCATCTGTGATGGAGAAACGTCCATTAGATCTACATCTTCCGCAGGCATAAGAGTGAAATCACCTGATGCACGTGAAGGAATATGCTCTCCATGAACCTTTCCATCATCCATATGGTCAAGGTCTACCTGAGCGATAACTTTTCCTTCTTCTTGGAAAGCCGTGAAATACTTTGGAGCTCCAATTGTTCTATCTTCATTTACAACTTGGTAAGGAGTTTCAATAAATCCATATTCAGAAACTCTTGCATAAGTTGCAAGTGAAGTAATTAGACCAATGTTTGGTCCTTCAGGAGTCTCAACCGGACACATTCTACCATAGTGAGTAGAGTGAACGTCACGAACCTCAAATCCAGCTCTTTCACGAGTAAGACCACCTGGCCCAAGAGCAGATAGACGTCTCTTGTGAGTTACTTCTGAAAGTGGGTTTGTTTGATCCATGAATTGTGAAAGCTGTGAACTTCCGAAGAATTCTTTAACCGCAGCAGCAACTGGCTTCTGGTTAACAAGGTCATATGGCATCATTGTATCGATTTCTTGAATGGCCATTCTTTCCTTAACAGCTCTTTCCATACGGACAAGACCTACGCGGAATTGGTTTTCAAGAAGCTCACCAACGGCACGAACACGACGGTTACCAAGGTGATCGATATCATCAACCTTCCCTTTACCATTGTTTAGCTCAACAAGGTAACGAGCTGTCATAATAATGTCATCTCTAGTCAGTACAGTGTTCTCAACTGGAATTTCCGTACCAAACTTATAGTTAATCTTCATACGACCCACCTTAGAGAGGTCGTATCTTTCTTCATTGAAGAAAAGGTTTTCGAATAGAGTATCAGCAGCTTCAACTGTTGGAGGCTCACCTGGACGTAATCTTTCGAAAATCTTAATGAGTGCTTCTTCTTTCGAATCTGTCTTATCTAATAGAAGAGTGTTTCTTACCTGATCACCAAAGTTGATGTTATCAATGTAGAGAACCTTAACACTATTGATTCCTGCTGATTGAAGTTCTTGAATCTTTGCTTCTGAAAGAGCTTCGTTAGCAAGACAAAGAACCTCACCAGTTGATTCGTCAAAGATATCTTCAGCAACAACTTTTCCGATGATTTCATCAAGCTCAGCATCTAGAGTAGAGATACCTGCTTCAGCAAGTTTCTTGATAGAAGCTTTAGTGAACTTCTTACCAATACGTACAAGTTGCTTACCTGTACTAGGATCTAGGATATCTTGGGTTGCTCGAGTCCCGTTGAGTAAATTGATATCTAGTTCACGAGTGTATGTTCCCTCTTTACCAAAGTGAACAATTTCTTTTTCATAGAACATATCAAGAAGTTCAGGAGTACTGTAACCCATGGCCTTAAGTACTACTGTAGCGTGAAGCTTACGCTTTCTATCGATACGAGCGAATAGAATATTTTTGTGATCAAATTCAAAGTCTAGCCATGAACCACGGTGAGGGATAATTCTTGCACTATAAAGTAGTTTCCCACTTGAGTGCTTCTTACCACCATCGTGCTCAAAGATAATCCCTGGAGATCTGTGGAGCTGAGATACGATAACACGTTCAGTTCCGTTATATACGAAAGACCCAGTCTCTGCCATCAAAGGAATATTACCAAGATATACTTCTTGTTCCTTGATAGAAGATACGTTTCTTTGTTCATTTCCATCTTTATCTACAGATACATCGTAGAATACCAGTCTTACTACAACCTTTAGAGGTGCTTCGTAAGAAAGGCCACGTTGACGACATTCCTTAACAGTATATTTTGGCTCTTCGAGTGAGTAGCTTACAAACTCAAGAGATACTGTCTTGTTAAAGTCGTAAATTGGGAAAACGGAGTTAAATACTGCTTGTAATCCGATTTCTTCGCGTTTCGCAGGTGGAATATCCTTCTGAAGAAATTCATCATAGGAATTAGTCTGCAAACGCATTAAGGGTGGGGTGTCTAGGACAGTTGGTACAGAAGAAAAGTTCTTGCGGAACCATTCATTAGGCTTAAAAACCTGAGTCATCTTTAATTCTCCTAGTGAGAGAAGTTTCGAGCAATTATATCTATTTTTATGTGCTTATAACTTATGATTAATAGAGCAAAAACACAAATAGGTGTGAAAGTGAATACCACTTCCACACCATTATTTTTTTATGCAACAAGTAAATTGAACTTACTTAAGTTCAACTTTAGCACCAGCGGCCTCAAGTTTTTTCTTGAGCTCTTCCGCTTCAGCTTTCTCAACGCCTTCTTTAACTGGCTTAGGTGCACCTTCAACAAGCTCTTTAGCTTCTTTAAGACCAAGACCAGTGATACCACGTACTTCTTTAATTACGTTAATTTTCTTAGCACCCGCGTCAGCAAGAACAACAGTAAATTCTGTTTGCTCTTCAGCAGCAGGACCAGCAGCGGCACCAGCTACAGCAACTGGAGCTGCAGATACACCAAATTTATCTTCAAGTTCTTTAACTAGCTCAGCTAGATCAAGTACAGACATTGCAGAAATATGTTCAATTAGTTGTTCGTTTGTAATAGCCATTTTAATTCTCCTAAAATTTAAAAATTCTTTGTTTTCTTTCTAACTAAATTAATACTACGCTTCAGTTTCGGCTTCTGCCGCTTCATCAGCTTTTTCAACTTTTAGAGCACCTGGAGTTTCAACACCTTGTGTCTCACACTCATCTTTAATTGAGTTTGTAAGACGTGCAAATGCAGAAATTGGGGCCATAAATGTAGCAAGTAGAGTTCCAAGCATTTCATCACGAGATGGAAGATCAGCAAGGGCCATTACTTTCTGAAGCTCAAGAGCTTCACCATTTAATACACCACCTTTCAGCTCTACAGCTTCAAAGTTCTTTCCAGCTTCTTTCAAAGCTTTCGCCACAGCAGCAGCATCTTCAAAAGCGAATGCTAGCGCGTGTGGTCCTTTAAGTTCGCCCAAAATGGACTCAACAGCAGTTCCCTCAGCAGCTTTTCTAAACAGGGTATTTCTTGTAACAACAATTTTCCCTTGTTTTTCACGAACTTCTTTACGAAGTCCAACTGCGTCGTTTGAACCAATGCCGATTAAGTTAGTAAGAAAGACAGCCTTTGCAGATTCAATATCCGTTTTAAGACCGGAGATAATCGCGTCTTTCTCTGCTCTGTTCAACATAAGCACCTCCAATGGTCGGAGGGAGATTTCCAGCAGGGTTTATAAGGATCGCTCCTAACCGGCTTTCATCAACCTCAAACAACATCAACGTTTATAAAAAAGACGGCCCAGTATTAGACCGTCAAACCTAATTAATTATTTTCCAGCGATGTTAAGAGCTTCTAAAGTATCAATTTTGATACCTGGGCCCATTGTAGTGCTAATTGCTAGAGACTTAAGGTAAGTCCCTTTGGCACTTGCAGGCTTAGCTTTAACAATTGCATTTACGATTGCATCGAAGTTTTGACGAAGTTTTGCTTCATCAAAAGATACTTTCCCGATTGGAACATGGATAATACCATTTTTCTCTGTACGGTACTCAACCTTACCGGCTTTTTGCTCAGTAACAGCTTTTGCAACATCTGGAGTAACAGTTCCAAGTTTTGGGTTAGGCATAAGACCACGTGGCCCTAGAACACGACCAATACGTCCAAGTTTCCCCATCATATCTGGAGAAGCGATAACACGATCAAAGTCTAGCCATCCACCAGCAATCTTAGCAACGATATCATCTCCACCAACAAAATCAGCACCAGCTTCTTCAGCTGCTTTAATCTTGTCACCAGAAGTGATAACACAAACTCTTACTGTTTTACCTGTACCAGCTGGAAGAGCGATTGCACCACGAATCATTTGATCAGCATGTCTTGGGTCAACACCAAGCTTAAAAGCTAGATCTACAGTTTCATCAAACTTTGCATAAGAAGTTTCTTTAGCAAGCTTGATCGCATCTGCGATTGCATAATCTTTAACTTCCACCTTAGCAGCGGCTTCTAAATATTTTTTCGATTGTTTATTCTTACTCATAATAATCCCTACCTTCGTTCAAATAACCTAAAGTTATCCGATTACTTGTAATCCAACTTAAGACCCATTGAACGGATCGAACCTTCGATAGTTCTCATCCCAGCAGCTTCATCAGCAGCAGTAAGGTCTGGTTTTTTACCTTCAACAACTTCTTTAACAATTGCTTCAGAAACTGTTCCAGCAACTTCATGACCAGGCTTATTTGCACCAGACTTAAGCTTTAGCTTGTTCTTAATGAACCATGTAGCTGGAGCTGTCTTTGTAACAAATGTGAATGATCTGTCAGAATACACAGTGATGATTGTAGGAAGAATCATTCCTGCAGATTTTTGAGTTTTTGCATTAAAGGCCTTGCAAAACTCCATAATGTTAACACCTTTTTGACCTAGAGCAGGTCCTACTGGTGGTGATGGGTTAGCCTTCCCAGCTTCAATTTGTAGCTTAATAAAGCCTGTGACTTTCTTCGCCATGTTTACTCCTTACGATTGTAATTACAATCTTCCAACGTTTATTGGCTAACTTTCTCAACTTGAGAGAAGTCAAGCTCAACTGGGGTTGGTCGCCCAAAGATTGACACGTTAACTTTGATTTTCCCTTTCTCATTTACGGCTTCAATAGTTCCAACAAATGAGGCAAAAGGTCCTTCAATTACTTTTACAGTTTCACCTTCAGCAAAATCCACTGTAGATCTCTGAACTTTTTGTCCAGCATCTCCATAACCAAGCATAGACATTGCTTCTTGCTCAGTAAGGGCTTGAGGTTGAGTTGAAGATCCTCCAACAAAACCAGTGATCTTATCTGTATCATTCACAAGATGCCATGAATCATTATTCATAACCATGCGAACAAGTACATAACCAGGGAATAGCTTCTTTTTAATTGTTCTTTTCTTCCCGTTGGCGTTACTTACAACAGTTTCCTCAGGAACAACAATCTTTGAGAAGAACTCATTCTTCTTATAATTAACAATTCTCTCTTTAAGAGACTTTGCTACTTTATTTTCTTGTCCAGTAAGAGTTTTAGCGATGTACCATTTAAAGTTTTCACCGTTTCCATCAGCTAGATCTGGATCCGACTCAACCTCTTCGTTAGAAGCTGAAACAGGACTTGAAGTTTCTTCAGTAGAAGTCGCAGTTTCTTCTTCAGTCGTAACTTCAGTCTCTTCTGCTGTAATTTCTTCGTTTGATTTTTCTTCGCTCATCTCTTCTATACCTTACATAAAGCCCTTAAAAGACCTTCATTTCTAAGTGATTAATAAATTAGGTTTAAAATTGCTCTGAATAGGGAGTCAACTCCAACAAATACACCACTCAAAATAGCTAAACCTATAACAATTCCAACGGTAGATTTGGCTACAGACTCTGAGTCTGGCCAAATTACTTTCACAAGCTCTGTATAAACTTGGTTTAAGTGGGTTGTAGCTTCTTTATTTTTCTGAATTAATAGAAAAACAGCTAAGCCAACAAAGATCCCAACTCCTTGAGCAACCATTTTAAATTGTGGAATTTTCGCTTCTAAATCAAACCATTCACTCATTTGACCCGAGAAACGAATCACAAGAAAACCTACCAGTATTGATATTAGAGCAACAAAGAAGTTAATCCACTTTTTGTTATCTTCACTTTTTAGAAGTGACATACAGTCCCTTTTTTAACCATTATTTTCCACCCTCAGAGAGGGCGGTTTTACAAATTTTATAAGTCAAGTCTTCCTTATATGCTCTAAAATTAACAGATTGTCCAATTTTTTTCGCACACTATGCAAAAAAGGAAGATTTAAATGCCGTGCGGCTACAATGTTAGCTAGTAAATACGATTATAAATATTTATCATACTCACACAGCTCTAACTCAAAAAAGTTTATCTATGCACGACTTTAAACAAAATCCTGGCGAGCAAGATCGTTTTGGTCTCTTGTTCTTTTCAATTTTTTCTTTATTTGTGGTGCTAACAAAAATCAAGGCCTTATCAATCCCTTTTTATTGGGATGAGACAATCTATTTCATAAGGTTTTTCTACGAAAATGGCTTCTCTTCACTACTTCCAGGTAACTACATCCCATCACATTGGCATGGTCACCCTCCTCTTTTTCAGTTCTTACACCTTTTTATCCATTTTTTCTTTGATAATATTGAGGTCTCTGGCCATATCGCTGCCCTAATATCGTTCTTATTTTTTCTATTTGCAGTTTTCAGGTCTGCATTAAAATCTGGGAGCTTCCTCTTTTCTGCTACCTTAATTATAACCTTGTATAATATTCCCCACTTCTTTAGTTACTCTACCCAGCTTTTTCCCAATTTCCTTATGCTTGGGGCGGGAATTCTAGCGATTCTCTTTTATACTGAAGATAGGAAACTTTCTCTTGGGTTATGCCTCACCCTATGTGTCCTTACGCGAGAGTCAGGCATTGCCTTCACTATTCCCCTCTTTCTTCATGCTCTATTCATCAAAAAGTGGAGCTTACGCTCACTACTCTATATAATAATACCGACGCTACTTCTCATTTTATTTCTTGGGTATAATACATATATTAATAATTCATTTGTTAGTCATCCTTACGTTTCAAGCAGAATTGAGAATGGATTTGAGCTACTTTCAACATTTGATAAGTCTTTCGAGTCTGTAGTTAGCGCTCTTGGCCACGCCACTTTAACTTTCTGGCGCTCTACATTCCTCTGCTCCCTACCCATTTTAATTATTGGACTTCTATATAAACGCCAATTCTCCAAACTACTTAAGCTTTCACATCTCGAAATTATTTTCACTTTTGTATGTCTAGAGTTCCTCATTTTTTTCACTCTCTACGATGACACCATTCCGAGAGATTTTCTTATCATTACTATTTTCTTCATTGGAGCTTACCTAAAGGCCATAGATCTTATTGCCAAAGATCCCAAATTCAAATTTTTCGCTTTTTTTATATTCTTTATATTCTTCTTTAAAGCTTCCCGCTGGTATCACTATAATTACTTTGCAAATGACTTAACTCAGCACGCCTATGAGGCCAGGGCAAAAGAATTAAGAGAGCTCATTAGGAAGATTTCTAATGATTACTGCATTAAAACTAATTTCAAATATTTTGCACCATGGCCATTTGCTGAGAGTATGAAAATATATGATACAATTTCCGAGGATATATCATTAAGTTGCAAAGAAGATATTCATAACTATGACCTGATCATAAATTCAAATTTACTTTCAAGTTATGGGGAAAAACTCTTCAAAAAACATAATTTTAGAAATGATAGATGGGCTCAAGCCTATAGTCATAAGACTTCGTTTAATGGAAGTGAAATGATTTATACTGAAGTTTATATTAGAAAAGGCATGGTTAATGGCAAAGAGTAACCTTCCCAATGTTTCTATTATTCTTCCTTGCTACAATGAGGAAGAATGTATTGAAACAGTCATTCGAGAGATTCATAACGCCTTCAAGGAAAGTGAATCTTGCTATGAAATCATTGCTATAGATGACTGCTCTACAGACAAAACTTCCGAAATACTGAGTCGCCTTAATGTTGTTTACCTTAAAAACGATAAAAATATTGGAGCTGGAGCATCACGAAGACGGGGGATAGAGAAAGCGCAATATGAAATCATTGCGTATATTGATGCTGATTCCACCTATACCGCCGACGATCTTATTCGTTTGCTTTACCACTTTCCTGAATCTGACCACGTGATTGGCTATCGTGACAGAGAAATGGGTTATTGCCCCCATCTTCGAAAGTTTGTAAAAGCAATCGCTCGCTATTTTGCTTCTATCCTCATTTGGGAATATATTGCAGACCTAAACTCTGGACTTCGTGCATTTAAGAAAAGCTCATTCAAGAACTATATGCATTTTCTACCGACAGGCTTTAGCTGTGTTACGACGATGACTGTATTGTCATACTGTCTCGGGCACCAAGTTAGTTATATTTCAACTCGTTATAAGAAGAGAGTCGGCCAATCTAAATTTCATCCCGTTAAAGATACATTTAAACTTTTTTTAACGATCATGAGGACAGTGGTTGTCTACAATCCTTTCAAGGCTTTTTTATTTCTCTTTACGATACTTGGTGTAATTTCTCTTTTTTTTACCGATCTCTCAAAAGTCTACACAGTGCTCTCTCTATTCATATTGCTTTTAACCTATGTAGCTTTATCCATTTTTAATTCAAAAAATTGTATGAGGTTCGAATAATTCCTCTCATGAAAAAAGTTCTACTCGTTGATTTTCAAAAAGACCTAAAGCAACCGATTCGAAAATCGGTGACAGGTACATTTGGCTCAAAAACACAAGTAAACGGGATAATGGGAAAATTATATAAGAGAAAGAAGAATAGTGGTGCACTTGTTCCTCCTTTATATTTTGCTTACGCAGCTTCCATCTTTGCTCAAAACAATTGGATTGTAGAGCATAGCTATTGTCTTCCCGACAATTCACAAAAATATGATCTCATCCTCTTCGCAAGCTCTATGCCTGGAAGTAACGATGAAATTCTGGCACTTTCTGGCTTCAATCGCCAAAATACTATATTGATTGTTCTAGGAGCATTTGCAAAAGAGAAGCCCGAACTATATCTGGACCATTGTGATGGCGTTGTCATAGATGGGGAACCTGAAGATTTCCTTATTGATTATGCAAGAGGATTAATAACCCTGCCAAAGAATAAACTCTGTCGTAAAGCTAATACTTATAATGTAGACGACTATCCTTTTCCAAGTTGGGGGGTCTTTTCATTTAAACAATTTTCCTACGACCCCATTTTAAAGGGACCGGGTGTTCCACTAATAACAACCAGGGGCTGTCCTTATAATTGTGACTATTGTCATTATATGCCAGAAGCTGGCCCTGTTAGTAGAAGTCGTTCAATCGAAAATATCCTTGATGAAATTATTTATGTAAGAAAACTTGGCATCAACAATATTGTATTTAGAGATCTTGTTTTTACTATCAACCGAAAGAAAACAATTGATTTATGTCATGAAATTAAACGAGCAAATCTCGATATCTCTTGGGTCATTGAAACTCGACTAGATAAGCTTGACCCTGCTCTTATTGATGAAATGGTATCTGCTGGCCTTAAGCATATTAATCTAGGCGTAGAATCTCCCTCTGAGGAGATTCTAAAGTCCGTAGGGAGAAAGCCTTTTGCTCTTGTACAACAAGAAAAAATTATTCAGTACTTACATAAGGTAGGTGTTACCATTAGTGCCTTTTATATAATTGGCTTTATGGATGATACTCACGCCTCTGTAAGAGCGACAATTAGCTATGCAAAGCAATTGAATACATTGGCCGCACAGTTTTGCGTTATGACGCCTTTTCCAGGAACAAAACTCTATGATGACCTAAAAGATAAGATTGTTGACGATAACTGGTCTCACTTCACTGAATATCACCCAACACTTAAGTTAAATCATTTGAGTTCAGATGATGTGATCTATTATCGTGATAAAGCGTATAAAGATTATTATCTTCGTCCCAAGTGGATATTCAAACACTGGAGAAGACTTCTTTGAAAAAAGTCGCAATCATTGGAGCCAACTCCGCCATTTCAAAGAATTTTTACAGTCACTTCAAAAATGATTATGAGTTCTTTTTAGTGGCCAGGTCCTTCAATGACGTTGACTCCAAAGACCATACACATCGCCTAACCTCAGACTATGAAGATTTAGATCGTATCGTTAATTTTATAGAGAATGTGGACACCCTTTTATACTGCATTGGTGTAACTAATGGAGGGAATGAACTCATTAAAGAAATTAATATTCACTTATTCCAAAGGATAATAGATAAAGTACCTCGTAGTATTCCAATTATTTTCATTAGCTCTATTGCTGTTGAATTAAACAATGATTTCTATGCTCAATCAAAGATAATGGGGGAAGAATTTCTCGCCCAAAGTGGTCTATCCTACACTGTTTTACGACCATCTGTACTGTACGGAAAGTTTGATCGTAATAACCTCTATAAAATAAAACAGATAACAAAGTCGCTACCTATTCTGCCTAAGTTTGGTAAAAGTGTTAGTGTTCAACCTTTGAACATCAAAGATATCTCACTCCTGCTAAATCGTATTATTGTAAATAATCTCTACAAAAACAAAGCCTATTCAATTTCTGGACCAGACAAAATTATGATGGATCAAGTTATAAATCTATTCATTTCGCAGTTTAAACTATTCAGAATACGAATTTTTATCCCTATCCGTTTTATTCAAAAAGCTATTCGTTTTTTTAAATATTTTATTCCTATCAATTTTGGACTTATTCGCCAGATCGAAAACATGAAGCCTCATCCGCCCATTTCATCGAATCTCGCTATAAATGAATTAGGCTTCATTCAAAGTAAATTCAATATTGAGGAGATTGATTAAATATGTGTGGTTTTGCAGGTATCCTCTATTCTGAGTTATTCTTTGAAAAAGAAGAAATCATTAGTAAAACAATTGATCACCTTCTCAAGAGAGGTCCTGATCAGCACTACGTATACGACCTTGAATCTTCTTTATTAATTAATACTCGATTAAGTATTCAAGACATTGAGCACGGCAAACTTCCATACCATGAAGACAACAATTCTTCCTACCTAGCTTATAATGGAGAACTTTATAATAAACTTACTCTTCAAAGAGAACTTGAAAGTTTAGGATACTCTCTTTCTGAAAACTCAGATACGGAAATTGTATATAAAATACTCACACACTTTGCTGAGTTTGGCCTATCTAAACTAGATGGAATGTTCTCTCTTGCTTACTACAATGAACAAGACAAAACTGTTCTTATTGCAAGAGATCGCTTTGGAGTGAAACCCTTATTTTATTCTTTTCTTAATAACTCTTTTTCCTTTTCCTCAACACCTTACTTTATTAAGAAAATAAACTCTTCCAAATTTAACCCTGATTTTATCGCTGACTTTATTCAACATAATTATATTTCAACTGAGAAAAGTCCCTACCAGGGAATAAATCAATTACCTCCCGGAACTTTTCTAAAAGTATCATTAGATCGGCCGGGTGATAAAATGCCGTCGCTCTACTGGGATCCTTACAAGCCCCTAAACTCACTTCAAAGCTCGGATCCATCACAACTAGCAAAACTTATTGAAAAAAATATATCATCGCAGCTCATTGGAGAAAGAAAAGTAGGTGTTTTTTTAAGCTCTGGTATTGATTCTGCACTAATTGCAAAACTAGCTAAGGCCAAAGTCCCAGCTCTTAAGGCTTTTCATATTCATTATTGCGGCGAAGAAGAGGATGAGCTTAATCTAACTAAAGAAACGGCGAACTTACTGGGAATTGAACTCACCTCAATTGCCTTCTCACCATATGACTTTATTTCAGAGATCGAGAACTTCGTATTAGATAGCTACCTTCCCTTGGCCGATCCCGGTGCACTTCCCCTCTATTTTCTAGCTAAATCTATCAATGGCGAAGCAACTGTTTTACTTAGTGGAGATGGAGCAGATGAACTATTTGCAGGCTATCCAACACTTCTTGCCACACAACTTCAACAAATGCTATCGCGTTTACCGCTAAGAAACTTCAAAACGCCTTCACTTTTAAGGAAGTTCTTAAATCCTCTTCAGAAATATAAAATCGATTTATTCACATCTTCTCTTCAATCTAAATCCCAAACTATTCATGGAAACTGGCGACATGTTTTTTCTAATAAAGAAATTAAAGAACTTACAGGTTTGGATATGCCACTAGAAGATGTCGCTTATAGGGATGTATTTAACAATATTTTAGATAAAAATTTTTATATCGATAAAATTAACACACTACTCATTGCAGACTTCTCTGTTTGGCTTCCTAAGAATAATTTCTTAAAGCTTGATATTGCTACAATGTCTCATTCTATCGAGGGTCGTGTACCCTATATTAATAATGAAATGTATGATTATCTCTTTTCACTTCCCGGGAAAAAGAAGTGGTCATATTTAAAGAATAAAGTTTTACTTAGAGATTTTGCCGATACCACTCTACCCAAAAAAATAACGAAAAGACCTAAAAAGCCTTTCCATCCTCCTTATGAGTCCTGGTTTCGCAATGAACTCTATACTTTTGTATATGATCTTTTAACTAACTCAGATCTAATTTCAAAGTATGGATTCAATAAGGAATTTATCACTAACATGCTCTTGGATCACAAGAACCAAATTTCAAATAATACTTTTAAGATATATAATCTAATTATTTTGGAGAAGTGGCTTTCTATCCATTCTTAGTAATAACAAGAATATTTTCCCCATGCATAGAGACATCAAGCCCTTCTTTCTCGTGCTCAGGTAGTACTCTCATTTCCATAAAGCGAGAAAGGACTTTAAGTATCAACCAGGTCATCACCATTGCATAAATTGACACTGAAATAGTACCAATTACGTTTGCCTTCAATAGTATACTTGTATCAATTTCTTTGTTTAAAAGATTAATCTTGGCAAATAATCCTGTTAGGACCGCTCCTATCGCTCCGGCCATCCCGTGACTTATAAAAACATCTAATGAGTCATCAATTTTTACTACACTATGAAAGTAGCGCATCATGAAGTTACATAGGAAAGCAACAACGGCACCAATTAAAATTGCGTTGTACATAGTTACGTGGCCTGCACTTGGTGTGATTGCCACAAGTCCACAAAGAATCGATGCCGCAACACCTTTTGCGTATAATCGGTGAGGTGTAAATATATAGTCCAATATCAACCATGCAGTTACAGCACTTGATGATGCAACAAATGTATTAATAACTGCAGTTATAGCAACCTCGTCAAAAGCTAATGCACTTCCCCCATTGAAGCCAAACCAACCCAGCCATATTAACGTTACGCCGACAAAAACAAGTCCTATATTATAGCTTTTTTTTAATTTAAAGAAGTCTTCTCTTCGTCCAAGCATTTTCGCAAATATAAGAGCAGAGAAACCCGATGTTACATGAACGACAAGACCACCAGCAAAATCTAGCCCACCAAGTTGAGCAATCCATCCATTCTTATTCCAAACCCAATGGGCGACAGGGTAATAGATTAAGATTATCCACAGTGGAGCAAATATAAGCCAAAATGAAAACTTAACTCGCTCAACTATCGCACCAGTAATCACAGCGACGGAAATAATTGAAAATAATAACTGATAGAGTGAAAATAATCCTCGTTCTACAGATACTTGCACAAGATCTTGTAAAAACAGATCTCCACTCCATCCTATTACTCCCCTAATATCTTCACCAAAAACAAGAGAGTTTCCAATTACTGGCCAAAGAAGGGCACAAGGCCCAAAAACAATCATTGTTTTCAAAATGGTTGAAACACTATTGTGTGATCTTACGTAACCAGCATAAAAAAAGGCCAGTCCAGGAATCATAATGAATACAAGTAGTAATGAAATTAACATCCATAGGTTATCCAAGTTCAAGTTTTTTCCTCAGTTCAGATAGTCTTCAAGCGTAATTCTATCATTACCCTTTTGTGTTTTTCTTCCATCAATATACTCGATACACCACACCTCTAAACTCAAAAGTGTGAATATTCTATAACCGTGATTCTTAAGCTCTAAAAGCTCATAGTCTTTAACTTTTTGCCCCATGAATTCTTGAAACATATTCTTAATAACAGATGCTTCAAACCAACCTCTTTCAATAAGTCTCTTTTTAAGCTTCTCTAGCATTTCTTTTCTTGGTCTCAGAATATTATACCAAGGTATATCGAAACTTCTGTTATAGATCTCTTCCTTCTTTAAATATTGAGACAATACCTTTTTATGAAATCTTCTATTTACACTATGTGCATTAGTTAGTTTATGAAATGTTGTACCTCCATTGACCCATTCAGAAGGTAGTTCAGTTATAAATTCCATAAACTCTTTATTGATTGTTGGTAGGTATAAATCGAGATCAAAGTAATTCATTGATCGGTGAGTATGATACGATTGATAAGTATAAAAACCATTAAAGAGCTTAGCCTCAATAAGCATATTAGAAAAATTATCGCGATCAAACTCTAACTCAAGAGTTGAATGAGCAAAGTCCACGTTATCAAATACATCCTCTTTTAGAAGCTCATTTAAATATTCATCTGAAAAATGTCTATAGGTACACAATCTACGCAGAAAATCTTTATACATATCTTCATGAGCAAAAAGCTCTGTAACATGTTCTAGCTCCCAAAAACGCTCCCAATCAAAGGCCTTTCTTAGGCCCTTACTAGCCTTATATAGGCCCTTCCTAATGGACAACGGTAGGTCTTTTATATATCGGTGAACCTCAGCAACAGGAAAGTATTCACCCCAAAGTGTGTCACCTCCATCCCCAGCAAGCATAGTATCAACATGCTTTGATGCCTCTAGAGCGCATAGGTGAACTGGTAGCGATGAACCAACCACTGGCTCTTCATTTGCAACTATTAAACTAGGGAGATAGTCTAAATCTTCTGGCTTAAATGGAACTTCGTGATGAGTAGCATTTGTCTTTGTCGTTAGATTTTTAGCGTACGCTGCTTCGTCAAACGCCCAGCCTGGAAATGTCGCTGTAAATGCGTGCATTGGTTTCTTGTGTACCTTACTCCCCATGAGTAGAGCAAATGATGTATCATGCCCTCCACTTAATAGCGTTCCAAGCTCCTCAGTTCCTTTATAATAGAGATGATTTTCAATTCCTTCCTTATAGATCGACTCATATTCTCTAATTTTTGCATTCAAGTCATCTATAGGCTTTCTGTTGAAACTAAATTCTTTCTTCCAATGGTTTGTAATTTCAACTTTATCATTGACGATAATTTTAAATGTCGGAAGTATTTTATAAATACCTTTTATAAATGTTTGATCTGTTGAATTCCAACCATTGGATAGAAAAGATTTTACAGCACTAAAGTTTACTTCCCTCTTCTCGGGTAAGTATTCAAGAAGCTTCTCAAAGCTGTTGGAATATAGAAAGATATCCTCGTTATAATAGTAGTAGAGATTCGTAGCAAGATATCTATTATTGAATATCTTTAAAGTACCTTGATCTTTAATAAGAATTATAAACTGACCATTCAACTTCTCTGAAAAATTGTCACCCAGTTCATTATAGAGTTCACTAATTAGCTTGTCTTGTCTTCCATCATAGGCCTTCAGATCTTCACTGCGATCATATAGTTTAGTTATAGGTCCAAGCTGACAAACTTCTATATTATCAATAGCTATGAACTTATAGAGGTCCTCTTCTGAAATGCTAGGCCCTTTCCCAATTGCCTTCTTGAGGACTTTGTATCCAATCATATGCTTATCCTGATTATTGTAGATTCTAGGATACCCGAACAACGAAATAAATAAAACCTCTTGTGCTTTTCGATGCATCTACAGGCTTACTATTCATTTAATGATTATATACTAAAGAGTGGCGGGTGCAGTAGGATTCGAACCTACAACCTACTGATTTGGAATCAGCCGCTCTACCGTTGGAGCTATACACCCGTATTAAGATATTTTTTTGAAAGATAAAGAAAAGGAGCCACATGAAGTGGCTCCTTTTTGTATTTGAATTCTAGAATTAATCTTGAATTTCAGCAACAGTTCCGGCACCGATAGTACGCCCACCTTCACGGATAGCGAACTTAAGTCCCTTCTCCATAGC
>JBLWXW010000039.1:6867-28067 GCA_048267265.1 Bacteriovoracaceae bacterium | reverse complement strand
TACTTCTAGTTCACCGAATCGAGTTGTATTGAGTTTCACTTGCCTGCCTCCTAGACCGTAGGACCATTCCTGCAGCCTGATGATTGATTCTAGCAGTCGAAGAATCGAGAAAGCAAGTAGGAATTTAGTTCTAGGGGACCTTAATCGTCCTTCTTTTTGAGCTCTGCAGAAAGATCAGATAAGCTACCAAAATCACTTTGTGATGCCTCTGTATTCTGATCTTGAATGGCCTGATAGACCTCTTCTCTGTGAATTTTTGTCTCTTTTGGTGCTTTTATGCCGAGTCTAACTTGTTTACCCTTAATCTGCACCACTACGATTTTGATGTGGTCATCAATTGCAATACTTTCACCCAGCTTCCGTGTCAAAACTAACATACTTGTTACCTCAGTACGATTCCTGAACCTTCCTGTTCCGGTCCGAAACCTTCATATAATATTTGCAATGCTTATTAGCAAGTAAAAAAATATAATTTGAAGGTATCTACCCTCAAAAACTATATTAGGGAAGGGAAGATGTAAAATTTACCGTAGAAAGTCAATAAGGCTTTTGCTCATAAGCCCCTGACTGGCTTGATATGTACTTTTCAAGATATTTTGCTGACGCGTAATGTCGCTAAATAGCTCTGTCACATCGGCATCAACCAGAGAACTTCTACGGGTTTGTGCGTCAATAGTCTGATCCTCGTTTGAGAGTTTCGAACTATCGACACTATTCATAATTGAACCCACTTTTGTTCTCATTGTGACGAGTCGTGTAATAGACTCATCAAACTTTTCAAGCAAGCTTTGGGTAAATGAAGGGTCATTATTCTCTAATGAGTTCGTGAGTCCTTCGAGTAAACTAAAAATATTACTTCTTTCTTCATAATTATTATTCTGTGAATCTGCCTCTTCAGAAGCCAGGTCACGACTTAGCTCTCTGGCTTCTTGTCGATCCTCTGTCTTTGTTGGATTAACATCAGCAGGAGATACCTTTTCAAACGGGTTAGGTTGTTTGCTGGAAGTATCATTTGAAGAGTAGAAAACTTCATACCCGTCTAGGTTAACCGGTATAAAAAAGTCCTTACTGATTTCAAGGGTCATCTTCCCTTGATCTCCGCTATAGACCCCTTGATCGTCAAAGGGTTTCGATAGTGTTTTGAAGCCTCCAAAAAGATACTTATTTCCAACACGTTTATTGGCTATGGCCAGCGCCTGATAGCGAAGTTGACGAACTTCATTTGCAACGTTCTTTCTAATATCTTGATCATAGAAATCACTCGATTGAGCTAGGGCAATTTCTTTTGCTTTATTTAGAATTTCTGTAATTTGCTCAATAGACTTCTCTGTTGCAGTTAAATGCAATTCAGCATATTCAGCGTTTCGAGTATATTGCTTATTATCTTTGATACGAGATTGGAGGGCCAGGGCCTCAACATTACTGATTGGGTTGTCACTAGGTCGAGTAATAGAACGTAAAGTAGACCCCTTCAACTGAAGGTTTTCCATTTTCTCTTTAGTCTTCCCTAGGGAATACTTTATTGCGTGCATGTTAGAATTTTCAGAAACTCTACTCATCTATTACCTTTTAATACTTAAGACAGTATCAAACATTTCATTAGCTGTTTGCATCACTTTAGCAGCGGCATCATAAGCATGCTGAAACTTAACCATATTAGCTGCTTCCTCATCTAGAGAAACACCACTTACTCTTTCTTTAATGGATTCAACTTGAACACGAATTCCTTCATTTTGTTCAGCATCGAGCTTAGCCTTCCCGACTTCTACTCCCACATTTCCTACAGTCTTAAGAAATTGCTCTTCAATAGTCGCAGTCCCTCCGGCCATAAATTTCTCATGTTGAAGTTTAGAAATCGCCAGTGAAATTCGGTTGTCACCTGGAGAGTTAGGGGAGAGAGCTGTAACAATATTACTGATATCCTCTTGAACTTCATCACTTAGTTTCAGGTTAAGTGAGGCATCTTTAGGATTATCACCTACTTTGAAAAAGTTAATTCCTGTTACTGGACCTCTAGCGTCACTTGCTACTGTACGACCATCTGGGCCTTGTTCAATTTTTCTTCCTACATAACCTCTTCTGTGAATTGCGTTTACAGAATTAGCAAAATCAAATGCAAGTTGATCAATATCGTCTTGTAGTTTTCTAGTATCTTCATTTCTAACTTTAATAAGAGAAGCCAGTCTACCACTCTTAAACTTTTGTGTAATTTTATGAGCAGGACGAGAGGCGAAAAATACCTCCATCGAGCCATCCATTCCATTGGAAGATTCAGAAACAGATGTACCTGCAGCCGCAAGTTCCTGATACTGTGAACCTGCTACTAGCGTACCAACACCAACAGCGGCAATAATGAAGTTATTCTTTTCATCACTATAGGTATGTATCTTAAAACTCTTACTGAGCTCTCTAATGGCAACATCTCTTTGATCACGTAGATCGCCAGTTTCACTTCCAGAGGCTTCTAGTTCTGCAATTTTAACATTTAGTTGAGTTACATTTTTGGCAATAGCATTAATATCTTTAATTTCTCCATCGATTTTGGAATCAATGTTACGAGAAACGCTATTTAAAGATGAGCGAATACGATTGAAATCTTTGGCAACAAGATTTGCAGTGTCACGGACTACCGATCTCATCGTTTCATTGTCAGGCTGAGCGGAGAGTTCTCGGAAGGCATTATAAAACTTGTTAATAATATTATTTAAACCATCATTATCAATTTCATTGAAAATATTTTCTATTTGAGTGAGCTCTTCATGGCGGTAGCTACTAAAACTCTCATTAGAAGTAGCTTTTTGTAGTCTTTGTTCAACAAACTTATCATGAACACGGTCGATACTACGTACACGTACACCGGTCCCTTCAATAAGACCTGATTTGTTAATCGGAACGTTTGACTGCTGCATGACTCTCTGCCTTGAGTAGCCTTCAGTGTTAACGTTGGCAATATTGTGCCCTGTAGTCTCAAGAGACTTCTTAGCTGCGATTAAACCTGTATTTCCTATACCGAGTATATTCGCCACGGATGACCTATATCCTTAAACTCTACTTACTTGCGCCTCTCATAGAGAGACCTTTGTTGTTATAAGTAGAGTATGATTTAACACCAAGTGCCTCTTCACGAATTTCACGAAGACTATTTATCGCTTTATTCAAAAACAATTGGTTCTTTTTATTTTGTGTTTGTAGTTTTTCAATTATATCAATGAGCAGACTGTTGAATCTAAATAGATGGTGAGCGTTATTCTGCTTTTCGTAATAACTTAAAACACTAATAAGCTCAGAAACAGAACCAATAGGTTCTTGATTATTTTTTTGTAAGTAGATATTCAACTCACTGATTAAACCTTCGCGCATTTCTTCTAACTTATTAATACGTGCCATGATTTCATTCTTTGTCACCATGAGATCATCTATCGCGTCAACGTCACTCGCCAGTAAAAGGGAGTACTCTTCAAAGGTTTTATCAAGTAGCACAGTGTGCTCTTCACAAAATCTTTTCCATATATCGGTTACTTTGAAATAAATAACCTGTAGTGTTTCGTCTGGAGTAATGTTATTTGCATCAGTCATACTATTCCTTAGAATTCAGATGAAAGAATTTTGTCAGCAAGTTTATCGTAATCAACAGAATAGCTTCCACTTTGTATTTGTTGTTTAAGTTTTGCTATTTTATCTGAATTATCAATGTCCGGAGCCTGATCTACGGCCTTCTTGATTTTGGCGTAGTCTCTGACAGCATTTGGAATATCAACTTTGGCATGACCACGAGAAGTGCTTTCAAGCTCTTTCATTCGTGCAGGAGCATTTCTTTGCAAATATCCTTGTTGGATTCCTTTTGCTTTAACCTTCGAATCACTTGCAGTTTTACTGCGAGGAAAAAAGCTTGATCTTGCTGGATTTGCATCTACCTTACTCATGATCATCCTCCCTTACGGGGTTGCTATGGGAACCGGTTCCCATTTTTACTTCTGGTTGGTTAACTTTCGAATCTCTAGAAGGCCCTTCCATTTCTATTTGAGGACCTCTTCGAAATTGAGATTTCGTTTGAGCATTGAACGCCGCTAACGCTTCTGGGTTTCTAAACTTCTTAGGATAGATTTGATCTAAGATTAGTTTTTGAATACCAAGACCATTCTTATACTCAGTCATTTTATTTGATTCTTCTTTGTAGAGAAGATCGTTGTAATAATCTGTAGCTGTATTGGAATCTTCTGGAGCACCAGTGGTCTTATGCATCTGCTGAACCATAAATTCAACGAACTGCTTCTCAATACCGCGTGCAGCATCTTTAAAAGGCTTTGGAATGTTTTCGAATTCGTCACGGACACCACGTTCTAGTTGTCTCTTCTCGTTCTGAGCTGCTTTGTGGTTCTGAATGTGACTACGGTGAATTTCCATGGCCTTCCTTTGCCTTTTTTAGCTCCCTTCAATCCTCGAAGAGCGCACTATATACTTATTCTAGCACTTTTTTCCGCTTTTGTCTCAATGGGGAAAAGAGACGAAAATATTTCTTACTAGATTAGTTCAATTTCCCCGATTAGAGCTCCGTTCCGTTTAAGTGCTTGAAATATCGATATGAGATCTTCCGGGGTCGTACCAAAAGCATTTAAGCTTTTTACGAGATCATTTAGAGTAGCGGCTTTATCCACAAAGTAGAGATTTGCAGCACCTTTTTCTTCAGCACCTTCTACCTGGATGGAAAGGTCGCCGTGACTTATGGCAACCGGTGAGATTTGAATATCTCCTCCGGCAACGATCGTTCCGGTTCTCTCATTAATTATTATCTTAGCTTTTTGGTCAGAATGAACTTTGAAATTTTCTACAATGGCCATTAGCTGAACAATTTTTCTTTCATAATGAACAGGAATGATGAGATCGATTGTCGTTGCATCTTTGCTGGTTGCATATTTACCGCCAAGTTCTTGATTAATTGTTTTTTCAATTCTAGCAGCAGTAGTAAAATCAGGATTGTTTAGGCTTAGTCGAATGGACTTCTTATCAAAGAAATTGAAGTCTATTTCTCTTTCAACAGTTGCTCCTCCAGCAATTAAACCCGTAGTGGGAAAAGCTTTTCCTTTATTGAGTCCACCAATCGAAAGGGGGCCATTCGCGACAGCATAGATTTGTCCATCGCCACCTTTGAGAGGAGTTACCAGTAGAGTTCCTCCTGCAAGAGAAGAAGAGTCACCGATACTAGATACGGTGACATCAATCTTTTGGCCTAAGCGTCCAAAGGGTGGAAGCTTTGCCGTAACAATTACAGATGCAACATTTTTACTTGAAATTTCTTTCTGTGGGTTAAGTCCAAGTTTTTGAAACATTCGTTTAAGGGAAGAGTCAACGAGTTCTCCACCTCCATCTCCTGTTCCATTTAAGCCAATGACTAGACCGTATCCAATAACAGGGTTTTCTCTAACCCCTTTGAAGTGAACAAGATCCTTAAGTCTGCTCATTTTAGCATGAACACTATTTAGAGAAACTAAAGCAAGTAATAGTAATGTGATTTTTTTCATAGGTTACCTGATTACGCTAATGTTGTTTTCAATTATGCGATCACTTAATACAGTGTCATCTGATGCAATATCTCTTCTTGAAATTAAGGCTTGAATCTCGACAACTCTCTTTCTGTTCTTGTAGAGAACATTTTTTCTTCCTCTTAGGAGAAGGTGGTCTTTGTTGATTTCTTCTACGACAACACTTGAGACACGGTCATACACAACTTGAGCCTGTTCATTGTCTTGCGCTGGGGCAGATGCCGGTGCTGGACCAGCTGATTTGGCTTCACCATTTTCATCTGAAGGAGTCGAAACGGGAGAAGGAAAGGCGCGCTTAAGTTCAGCAGTGATTTCATCTTTCATCTTGGCCTCAACCTTGATCAAAATAATATCCCCATTGGTTTTCTTATCATTACTTGTGAAAAGATAATTATCTTGTGACTGTGCTTGTTGTCCCCAAAGACTACCATTGCTTTTGTTATCAACTAAATCATTGGCTTTATAGCGCTTTTGTACGTTTGTAGAGTTTGTATAGCGTCTTTTTGTTGCTGGAGCTACATAAGGATTATTAGAGGAGTTAACTCGATTGTTATTTTGGCTTGGTTGCTGGTATTGACGATACATGTTGAATTGATCGTTTCTAGACTGTCGAGAAGCCTCGGGCTCTAGGCCATCTGCGCGATCAAACTCACTGTGCATTTGGTTGATATAGTTTGCACAGGAGGAAAGGCATAATAATAGAGTACAAAAGAAAAGATTTTTTAATTGGTTCATAGTTCAACTTCCACTTCATTGAAATTAGTAATTTTACCGATAATAATTTTATTAGTTTTAGGGTTTTTCAATTGGATAATCTCACCGAGTTTTCCTGAGCGTGTTGGAATTCCTGTCGCTTGAAGCTTGAGACCATTTGAATTGAGCTTTACTTGAACAGGGGTGCCTATCTTTACTAAATTTAAAGGACTAATGTCATTGAAATGAACAACCTCTCCGGATCGTAGGGGACGATTGGCTTTATAGTAGGGCAACTTATCTTCAAAAGTGAAAAACTTTTCGGGTCTAGAAGAGTAAACCGTTTTCATCTCGAAGTGATTTCGCTTCAAAGGTTGATTTGTAATAGCCACATTGGTTTTAGAAACGAGGGCCTCAACGGCGACTGCAACATTTCCTGTGATCCAATAGGTCGCCTTTGTGTTTGCAATAGGATTTACGATGTCCATTTTTATATTCTTTGCGCCTGTACTTGTGCAGTTTTTGCAACTTACTTGGAGATGCTCTTCATTGTCTAAAGCAAAAAAATTAAAAGTTTGTCCTACCAATTTTAAATCGATGATTTTCCACTTCTGAGGAAGAGTAATCCTGTCATTTAATGCACTTGAAATAGATATAATTTCAAATGTATTTGCTAATTTAACTCTTTTATCTTGAAGCTCCGAACTAAGAACTCTTTGATTTAGTTTTCCAGAGTAATCAGTAAGAAGAAGGTTGAATGATTTTTTCTGATCATTATCACAGCCTTTATATTTGAATGCTGAATTGAGCTCATAGCTTTCAATGTTATCAGTAACAATCAATGTTTTTGGCGCTTGAATCTCACAAGAGTATGCACTTGATTGAAGTAAACCAATGAGTAGTGCAACAAATGTGAAGGAAAGAAATAGTCTACTCATCTACTACCTAATGTTATTAACTGTTTGAAGGATTTCATCTGCAACTTTCATTACTTTTGAATTCATTTCTAGTGCACGCTGGGCTTTAATTAAACCAGTCATTTCATTCATAATGCTTACGTTAGAGGCTTCAAGTGCTCCTTGTTGGATAGCTCCTGCATTAGACTGACCAGCAATATTTTGAATAGGAGCGCCACTTGCCTGAGAAGGAATAAAGTTATTTCCTCCAATTGCCTTTAATCCAGCATTGTTTACAAATGTATAAAGTGGGATTTGACCAACATTTACGGGTTCAAGTTGATTTTTAATAAAGGCCTCAACAACACCTCCATCTGTAATATTAACAGTATTTGTGTTAGGAGGAAATTGTAGGTTAGGCATAAGAATATAGCCTTGTTTGTTCACAAGGACTCCTTGGTTGTTGATATTAAAACTGCCATCTCTTGTGTAGAGGATCTGTTGGTTGGGACCAAGCACTGCAAAGAAGCCATCTCCATTGATCATAAGATCGAAAGGATTATTCGTGATTTGAGATACTCCTTGAGAGAACTCTCGAGCTGTTCCAGTAACTCTTGCTCCACTCCCTACCTGTACTCCAACATTGTGAATAGTGTCTGCGCCAGTTCTACTACCAGCTTCCTTGATTGTTTGGTAGTGAAGGCTTTCAAATTCGGCTCTTTGCTTTTTGAAGGCCGTAGTATTCACGTTAGCAATATTATTTGAAATGGTATCAACATGTGCTTCTTGTGCGGCCATTCCTGTTGCAGCAGTGTTAAGTGCTCTCATAATGGCATGAGAAGATAATGAGATAGTAAATGAAGCCATAATTATCAAGAGACGCATAGATTCCTTCCTAGAACTTTGCAATTTCATTATAGGCCTTTCCGGCCATATTATCGTATGTTTTAATAACTCGCTGAATACTCTCAAGTTGCCTATGTGCTTGAATGAGCTTACTCATTTCCTCTATAGGGTTAACATTTGAGAGCTCTAGTGAGCCTTGATGAACAATTGTTTCAGTAGTTAATTTACGGTTATCAGCGCTTTTGTTTACAAAAACACTATTACCTTCCTTTTGAAGCTCTGTAGGGTTTTTGAACTCTACAACGCTCATTTGTCCAAGGAGGTTTCCATTTTGAAAGATCTCACCTTTTTGATTTATAGATACTGGACCACTTCCTAATTTGATGGTTCTATCTTTAGGGTCTGGAGCTTGAGAAAGAGTAGTCTGCAGACCCTCTTGCTCTTCTGGAAGTTTAAGTGAAGATAAAACTCGGTTTCCACCATCAGTAACAAGCTCTCCTGTATTATTTAGATAGAGATTTCCTTTTCTTGTAAATCGAATTCCATTAGGAGTGAGAACTTCAATAAACCCTTTACCTTCTAGTGCAACATCAAAAGGGTTATTAGTCGGACTTATCTGACCTTGAGTTAGTTTTGTGTATGTTCCATCAACCTTTACATGGGCCTTTTCTGCACCATAGCTTCTGTAGAAATCCTCTGGAGCCCACTCCTTGTTAGGGAGATCTATATCAGTACCTTTTTCGTAAGCAGTTAAATGCTCTTTGAAAATAGTTTGATCCCGTTTGAATGCAGTGGTATTGGCATTGGCGACATTGTTGGCAATAGTTTCAACGCGTCTCTGTTGTGCCTTTGCTCCTGAAAGGGGAACCCATAATTCTTTCAACGACACCCTCCTGGTGTTGTTAGTTTCTTCCTTAACTGTATCAAATGGTGCCAATAGCTTCACACGGGCAAAAATATCCCCCTGCGTAACAAGCTGGAATTGTGTACATTTCCCTAGAGTTAGGGCATATTTTTCTTAGTCTTAATGGGGAGCGATCCTTTAATTCGTCATTTATGTGACACCGCGTTGGAGATTTCTATGGCCACTTCAAAAAATGAGAAGTTTGAAGACTCACTCAATAACCTTGAGTTAATTGTTGGAGAGCTTGAGTCAAAAGATTTAGATCTTGAGCAGAGCCTTGAAATGTTTGAAAAAGGTGTCATGCTATATAAGGACTGTAAAAAGCAACTAGAGAAAGTTGAAAAGAAGATATCGAAGCTTTCGGAAACTCTCAAGGAAGAAGAGCTGATTGAGGAATAATCAAATATATCAAATTCTATTATTAATGATTTTTTTAGTTTCATGTGCAAGCCAAAAGAATCAAGATTATAACGATGTCACAGGTTCCATGGTTGTAGATTGGAATGTCGAGAATGATAGGGTTGTTCCAAAAATCGAAGAAGGTGCCCCTCATGAAAATGAGTATGGTCCCACCTCAAGTGAAGCGCCTAATAAAGTAAAAAAGAAAATAGAAAACGAATTACCGATGGCCCTCATGTTAGGCCCTGGTGGTTATCGTACGCTAAGTTATCTTTCTCTTTTAAAGGAGCTTCATCTTCGCGGGGAAACCCCTCATGTTATTATCGGCCATGGGCTAGGTGCAGTTTTAGCGGCTTACTATGCTTTCGGGTATAAGCCAGATTATATTGAATGGAAACTTTTTAAATTCACTAAAAAGGCCAAAGATGCGGAGATTTATACAAAGGAGTGGTTAAATCTTGTTGAAGAGTTCTTGATTGATGATTTAGTCGGAAAGAAGATTGAGCAAGGTAAATTAACTCTTGTAATTCCCGTATATTCTAGAACAGATAAAACTGTTCGCTTCCTTAAACGCGGTGATTTAAAAGATACATTGATGGCCAATGTTGACCTACTCAGTGTGCGCTCACTTGCTTATCGTCCAGCCTTTTATACAGAGAGAATCAGTAAGAAAATTTTAAAAGAGTTAGGGATTGGTAAAATTATGATTGTGGATCTCCTTGTCGATGGAATTAACTGGAAGAAAGGGAAAGGGCTCTTAAACGGACACTATCAAAAAGCAGCTCAGCTCACTAAAGATTTAAAAATTGAAGATAAAATAATGATTACTTATCCACTTGGAAAATATCCAATTGATGATTTGAGTGGGGTTGCAGATCTTCTTTATAGAAGCAAGCAATTATCAAGAAATAAAATAAGCGAATGGATACTTTCAAAAACAAAAGAAAGTGAAACAAAATCAAATTAAAAACTGAGTTAATTATGAAGTCTATACTTACAAAAATCGTTATTGCAATTGTCAGCTTAGGTGTAATGGGTGGGATTGTAGCAGTCTCCATCTTTATATACTTTTCTTTCGATTTACCAAAAATTAGTACTTTGAATGATTACAGTCCTGCCGTTCCATCTACAATTCTTGCAAAGGATGGAACTGTCTTAGCTCAGTTGGGAAAAGAGAAGCGTGAAATTGCTCAAATGGAGGAAATCCCTAAAAGAGTTGTTAATGCATTCTTGTCCGCGGAAGATGATTCATTCTATGAGCACACTGGGGTTGATTACTGGGGTATTTTTAGAGCAACGCTAGCAAACTTAAAGGCCGGTAGAGTCGTTCAGGGGGGAAGTACAATTACCCAACAGGTGGCAAAATCATTACTTCTTACAAGTGAAAGGTCGTTATCAAGAAAAATAAAAGACTTTATTTTAGCTCAAAGAATTGAGGAGAAACTAACAAAAGATGAGATTCTATTTTTATACCTCAATCAGGTTTATCTCGGTGGGGGCTACTACGGAGTGAAAGCAGCATTTAGAGGATACTTCGAGAAAGACCTCACTGAAGCGACAATTGCTGAGGCATCTATTGTAGCAGGTCTACTTGTTGCTCCTGGAAGATATTCGCCCTATATAAATCCCAAGAGAGCGAAGATCAGACAGGCTTATGTTCTTGGAAGGATGCATGCTACAGGTAAGATTTCTACTGAAGAGTATGAAGCTGCTCTTAAAGAAAAGATCAAGTTCCATATTAGAAAGCCAATTCCTTTTAAGGCCGGATATTTCACAGATTGGGTGCGCCAAAGAGTTGTTTCACTTGTTGGAGAAGATGAGTTCTTGACTGGAGGGTATGAAGTTCAAACTACGCTTGATTATGAGCTGCAGAAAGTTGCTGAGGAGCAGGTTAAAAAGAATGTTAAAGCTGTAGATAAGAGACAAGGTTATAAAGGACCTATAAAACAACTTAAGAAAGAAGAGTGGGATAATTATCAAATGGAGCTTCTAACTGAGTTCTATAAAGATCAGTCTACCTTTTTCACACTTAATGAAGAGTCAGAAAAAGAATATGAAGTAACAATCGATGAAAATGAGATTGAGAAATCTAAAAAAATTCTATCTGAGTTTAGAGAATCTGTTCCAGATAAAAGAATTTTTCCAGGGTTAAATAAAGAAGCTAAGTTTTCAAGTTTTCTTAAGAAGGGTGATGAGTTTAATGCCGTTGTCGAATATGTTGATAACTGGGCAAGGGCCGTTTATGTAAATATAGGTGGTCAATATGGAGTTATTCCTTACTCAGGCTTTCGATGGGCCCATGAGAGAAAGATAAGTGAAGAGAGGCATTACTGGTCTTACTTGGTTAAACCAAGCGAATTAATAAGTGTCGGTGATGTAATTAAAGTAAAAATTGATAACTTCGATATGAAAATTAATGACTTGGTAACAGATCAATTTTCAAAATACATTGCCAAAAAATCTAAGAAACAAAAAGAGATCATATACAAACAAAGGTATATGAAGCTCTTACTAGAGCAAGAAGCGGACGCGGAAGGTGCTCTTGTGTCTATTGAGCCTAAAACAGGAAATATCATCGCCCTTGTTGGAGGTAAAGATTTTGCAAAGAGTCAGTTTAATAGGGCGTTACAGTCTAAACGCCAACCAGGTTCAGCATTTAAGCCTATCCTCTTTGCTGCTGCATTAGAGAATGGATATACACCTTCAACCATTATAATGGATAGCCCTGAAACATTGGGTGGAGTAGATGCTTCGTTAGATTGGAAACCAAGAAACTATGATGGGATCTTTAAGGGACCAGTTACAGTAAGAGAGAGTTTGGAGCATTCAAGAAATGTCCCAACTGTTAAAATGGCCTATGATCTTGGAGTCGATAAAATTCTTAACTTTGTCGAGAGAATTGGCTTTAATGCAACTCTTGCTCACGACCTATCTCTATCGTTAGGATCATTTGGAGTAACTCTAGTAGATATTGTTACAACATATGGCTTGTTTCCCAATGGTGGTCAAAAAGTAATTCCTCACTCAATTCTTTCAATAAAAGATAGAGATGGTAATCCTGTTGTATTTAATGAAGATTATGAGGATTTAAAAACGCCTGAAGGTGAGACGCCAGTAATAGAAGCACCGAAAGAAGAAACTCCGACTGATGATCTATTGGCCGCTGAAGGAACACCAGTAGAAGAAGTTGAAAAAGAGAAGCCAAACCCATTTCTTGAGAGTTTGGATGAAGTGCAGGTATACGATAGAAGACTTTCCTACGTTATGACTAATCTACTAAGGGGAGTTGTACTACATGGAACAGGAAGAAGAGCAAAGAGTGTATCTACCTATCTAGGTGGTAAGACAGGAACGACAAACAATTATGTTGATGCATGGTTTCTTGGATTTAGTCAGAATCTTGTAACAGGAGTATGGACTGGCTTTGACGAAAACCAAACTCTTGGTTGGGGTGAAACAGGTGCAAAGTCTGCGCTCCCAGCTTGGACAGAGTTCATGAGGGCCGGAGTTAAGAAGTACGGCGAATCAGACTTTAAAGTACCGATGGGGATTGTTAATGTTTATATCGATAAAGACTCTGGTAGGCCTGTCAGTGCAGGTAGTGAAGGCGCTTTCCTTGAATCATTTGTAGAGGGAACAGAGCCCGGTGCCCAGAGTGATCAAACAGAAGAGCGATCAATTGAAGAGAATACTGGTCCAATACTTGAAGAAGACGATTATTACTTAAATCAGTAATCCGAGAATATTACTCAAGCAAATTTAATAAGAAAAACGCTTAAACTCCGCTTTGTAAATGACGATAGGTTATGACAAGACCTTGGTAAAAGCGGAGACCAATGAGCAAAAGTTACGACAAGAATATTGAGAAAGCGAAGAAGTTCATTTTTTTGAGCCTATTTATATCTATATTCGCTCACTTTGTTATCCTAGGTGTATCTTGGATGGACAAAGGTAGCCAAAAAGTCAGCGCTTCAAGCTCTACACAAAAAAAAGAACAAAAGCTTAGGGTAGTGCTGCGTAAGCAGTCAAAACCTAAGCAGATTGTGACTTCTGAAGAGTCAGATATTAAGGAGAGAGCTAAGGACGCCAAATACCTAGGTAAGAAGACACAAACCTTCTTAAGAGAGAGCTCTGCACGTAATGTAGGAGCCTTTAAGAAGGCCGGACAAGGCTCTAAACATGGGATGAAGACTCAGACCCCGGTAAAGACCAAAGTCCCTCAGAAAGTGGCAAAGCCTACAAAAGCAAAGAAGCATAATAAAAAAGTTGCAAGTAAGAAGTATGAAAAGAAGTCACGATTTAAAAAGAAAGTTTCTTTCTCTGACCTTGCTGCCTCTAAGGTAAATCCAGACAAGATCGCAAAGAAAAAGCCTGCACCTTCATTAGCGGCATTAGGCTTAAGAAATGGTAGGGCGAAGACCTCAGGTCTATCTGCAAATAATGATTTTGTTGAAGAAGTTCCATTGGGCGATATGACGAGGCTCAATACCGTCGAATATAAGTACTATGGCTTCTACCATAGAATTAAGCAAAGACTTGAGCAATATTGGGGTAACTCTATTCAAAAGAAGGCCTCAGCTCTATGGAAGTCGGGTAGAAGAATGCCTGCAAGCGAAAATAAGATTACTTCTTTAGAGGTAACTCTTGATCATAGAGGAAGAGTTGTAAGAGTTAATGTTAAAGGATCTAGTGGAGTGCGAGAGCTAGATGAAGCTGCGATTGAAAGTTTTAATCAAGCAGGACCATTTCCTAATCCACCAAAAGGAATGGTTAAAAATGGACAAGCTAGAATTCAATGGGGATTTGTAGTTAAGAGTTAAGAGTTAAGAGTTAAGAGTTAAGAGTTAAGAGTTAAGTTTACTGAAGATTAGAGTTCTTAAGAAGATCTTTAAGCTTACTAAGCCCTTCCATCATAACGTAGTCAGACCAGATAGAATCAAGTTCACGAACAGTCTCAACAATTTGCATGGCCGCTTGGTCACGACTAATATTTTCAGACTCAGAAAGGTGCTGAATGGCTACCGCAAGTGCATTGATTGCAGGGTTGTCACAAGTACTTGAGAGTCTCTCTTCATAAGAGCTATCGATTTTCTTTTCTTTAGTCTTTACGATCGCAGTGTTGAGAAGTTGAACGAGTTCTTGGTTTTGAAGCATCTTTAAATTAACCTTATAGTTAAATTCGCCGTTTTGATAATGCAGGAGTATCAGCCCTTTTGTTTAGATCGTAAAGTAAATTTTAGGTGATTAGGTAAAAAAGAATCGCAATTAAAATTGGAAGATGTGAAGTTGAAGAAAAATGAATAGATATAAAAAATAATTAGATGAAGGACTAGAGCTCTATCGATTTATTTTGAATTTAAACTCTTGACTTGTATAAATTACAGAGGGAACGGACTCGGTAAGTTTGGCCCAGTACCCTCTGGGTAAAGTGATTTTGGTTACTCTTCGCAAGCTCCTGCATAATCTTCTGGACTCATAAGTTCATCCATTCCATCTTGTCCAGATAGTTTAACTTTGATCATCCAGCTTTCGTAAGGAGACTCATTGCAGTTCTCAGGAGAAGCTTCTAAGTCGTCATTTTTTTCGATAACTTCCCCTGCAACAGGAGAGTAGAGATCACTTACTGACTTGATTGATTCTACTACGCCAAAGCTGTCGCCGTGACCAAGTGTTGTTCCTACTTCTGGTAGTTCAACAAATACAACGTCTCCGAGTTGAGATTGAGCGAAGTCTGTAATTCCAACAGTAACAACGTCGCCTTCAATAAGGGCCCATTCGTGATCTTTTGTATATTTTAGGTTGTTTGGGATTTGAGATGCCATTACTTATGTCCTCCTGAAATAAACGCTTTTGAATGAAATTCAGCGTCGATAATATTTTTTCTAACTTGAATTTTAAATACTTTATCTTTTGGAAATTTTGCCTTTTCTACTAGAGCAAGTCCAACACCTTTTCCAAGAGTTACAGACATTGTTCCTGATGTAATTTTTCCAATAACTTCATTATTTCCATCGAGAACTTCAAAGCCTTCGCGTGGGATGCCCTTTTCTAGAGAGAGTTTAATGAGTCTAAATTTTGGTTTGTAGTCAGCAAGAAAGTCTTTACCAATGAAAGCCTCTTTCTCTTTCTTTACTGTCCATGCTAGAGCTGCATCAAGTGGCGTCCATTCATCTGAAAGTTCATGACCGTAGAGAGGGTAAGCCACTTCTAATCTTAAAACGTCACGAGCAGCTAAACCACATGGTGTTACCCCCAGTTCCATAAACCTTTTCCAAAGTGTTTGAATAAGCTCAAGGTTTCCGAAAATTTCAAATCCATCTTCACCTGTGTAGCCAGTTCTTGCTAGTATCACTGTTCCAAGTGATGATTTGAATTCTTTTGCACTATAGTAAACAAACTCACCTTCAGGGAAAACACCACATTCTTTTAATATAGATTCACTTTTTGGACCTTGTAGGGCCAGAAGTTGATAATTATTTGAATGATTTGAGAGGCTGCAGTTGAACTTTCCAACATGTGATTCAAGCCAAGAGTAGTCTTTGTCAATATTGGCCGCATTTACGCATATAAGAACTTTGTTACTCTCGAGCTTATAAGCTATAAGATCATCAATAATTGTTCCGTTTTCTCTACAAAGAGGACTGTAGACGGCCTTGCCTACATCTGCACCGGCAAAATCATTAGTAAGCATGTAGTCAACAAACTTAACGGCCTCATCTCCCTCTACGAAGAATTCACCCATATGGCTTACGTCAAAAACGCCAACGTTTTCTCTTACGGCGATGATCTCTTCTTTTACTGAAGAGTACTGGAGTGGCATATCAAAGCCAGCGAAAGGGGCCATCTTTGCATTCAGGGCCATGTGTTCTGCATGAAGACCTGTCTTTAATAAATCAGTCATTTAAAATCCTTGGTTTGTCCTTACCTTATATTCCCTAATTGCTTAGCGGCTTGGAGAAGATTTTGACCTAGGCTTAGGATGGTCATCTTCCCAACTCCTCCTGGCACAGGAGTAATCATGTTACATTTCTCAACAACGGCATCGAAATCAACATCGCCACAGAGTTTTCCATTTTCATCGTGATTGATTCCAACATCGATGATAATTTGTTTTTTATTAGGATTGATAAAACTAGCATCAACATACTTGGCTCGTCCAATTGCGGCGACAAGAATATCAGCTTCTTGGCAAACTTCTTTTAAGTTCTTTGTTTTAGAGTGGCATAGCGTTACGGTCGCATTGTGGTTGGTCATGAGCATAGATAAAGGCTTACCAACAATTAAGCTTCTGCCGATAATGACTACATTCTTTCCACTTAAATCGACTTTTGCATCTTGGAGCATTGTTATAACACCCTTCGGTGTACATGAAACCAATGCGTTATCACCCGTGTCACCTTTTAGAATTTGGTAGAGATTCTGTGCATGAAAACCATCCACATCCTTCTCTGGTGGAACAAGCTGACCTACGTCGATATGTTGTAAGTGCTGAGGAAGTGGTAACTGAACAAAGAGGCCGTGGACTTCAGAGTTGTCTGCAATTTCCGCGACACTAGCAAGAAAGTCTTCTTCCTTTACATCTGCTGGAAGATTGATGATGTCGCACTTCGCTCCCATATCTTCCATAAATATTTTCTTGTTACGAGTATAGATAACACTTGGAGGATGGTCACCGACAAGGATTACTTTTAAGTAGGGGGTAACACCTTGTGATTTAATGCGTTCACATTCGACATTAAGTTGCTCACAAATTCGTGAAGCAATAGGCTTCGCCTTGAGAAGTGTCGCCATCGATAGATCCTTTGATGTGAAGTTAGGGCCATATGATAGTCGATGGAATATCGATTATCTAGCCAAAGCGTAGGGGAGAAGTGAACAAAATCACTGTTTTTTTAGTTGAAATAATAGGTAGATAAAGTATGTTAAGGCCCGACTAATCATAGAGACACAAATGAGGAGCTTTTATGTTTTTCTATATCGGTTTAGGGATGCAATTAATTGGTTTTGCCAGTGTTGGTTTATGCCTCTTTGCAGGACTGAGTAAGGGAGACTATGGGCAGATGGAGTTAATTCAACTTGTAGGTGGATCTTTTCTTTTCTATGTCGGACAATTTGTGAAAGTGAAAGGTGGAGAGTCTTAAAAATAGGTTTTATGGTACCATTATCTAATGGATCAACTAAAGAACCTTACATGTTTCGCCCCCTGGATTCACAGCTATCTCGGACCCGATGGGCAAAGAGGTCTTTGCTGTGAAGCTAAATCATTTAAAAAAGATTCAAAAAACTTCGAAGAATATTGGAACTCACAGGAGTTGAAAGAGATCCGCAGAAAAATGCTCCAAGGTGAACTTCCTCCAGAGTACTGTTCTGTTTGTATAAGCGGAGATATGCATTCAAATTTGCCTATTCTCAATTATCAGCTCAACGAAGAAGATACAAAAGACATATTAAATAAAACGAATGAGGATGGGGATTACGAAGGTCTTCCTTACTCTTTAGATTATAGGGGTAATAATACTTGTAATCTCTCCTGTAGGACTTGCAGTCCTATTTATTCATCAAAAATTGCAGCAGTTCTTGAGCCAGAAAGTATTGATCAGCATTTAGACGATAGAATTGAAGAGCAGAAGTCACTTATCACGAATGAGACAAAGAAACTCTATTATGCAAATGGCGAAGCCTTTTTGCAGAAATCTCATTGGGAGTTACTTGATTCGATTTATAAAAGTGGTGAGGCAGAGCATATTGAACTGGTATACAATACGAATCTTCAGTTTCCGCTTTCTTTAGTTGAGAAGCACAGGAAGATGCTTTCTAGTTTTAAAGAAATTACTTTAAATGTGAGTATCGATGGAGCTGGGGAAACTGGTGAGTTTGTAAGAGATGGGCTTTCTTGGGAAAAATTCAAACGAAATGTGTCCAAAATTAAAAAAGAATCACTCTTTAAATTAGATTCCTTTGATATCACCTTAACGCTACCTTTTCTTCTCGACTATGAAGAGATAATAGACTTCGTTGTTGAGGAGAAAATATATGCAGAAGTTCACTTAATCGTAGAGGGTGGCTTTTATCAAATGCTTCTAAGTCCTTATTTGCTAGAAGCAAGAGAGCTTATTAATCAATGCAAAAAAGTAATTCAATATATTGATGCAAAACAATCGATTCACTTAATGGGGTTAAAGAAAATACTCCTATCTGTAATTGAGCAGGCTCCAACTGTGGATAGGGGCAGATACTCTGATATAAAAGTTCGTGAAGCATTATTCTTTGCTGAGGTAGTAGATCGAAAGTTTAAAAGGATCGATCTTCCAACTTATTATCATAGATTTAATGTAACGAAAGAAATAATAACTAGAAATTATGATAAGAAGGCTTCTGAAAAGCCACTCAGTACGGATGAATTATATTGGAAGAGCTTTGATGAGAAAGCGATTCTATTTCCAAGCGTTGAGACTTTAAGAGAGATTATTGAAGATCAAACTTTGGTCTCGAGCACTGTTATAGTAAGTGACCGAAGCTTCTTGTCTCGTGTATTAAATAAAGATCAAAAGGGTAAATATGATGCACAGTCCTTTATTGAGCAGATAAGGCTGAACGAGAATTTTTTGATTAGAAAAGAGCGACTTGGTTTATTTCATTATCTGCTGCGCAGATCAAAATTTAGCTTTATCTCACAAATAATGGATATTATTACGGCCCCACTCAGAGGATTGATTGGTTTTCACTGCAGGTATTTAATTGTAGCGAAGCGGTGAAGCTTTAATAGACGGTGCAAGTCTATTCAAGTTAGAATATTCATTATGAGATTCATTGGAATAGATCCCGGTTCTCGAAAAGCTGGTTATGGCGTTATCGAGATTCAAGGAAGAAAAATAAAATACATTGATTCAGGTGTTATGTCCTATGATAAGGTGGATAACTTTATAGATAGGTTGGGTTTAATTTATACATCTTGTGCTGAACTAGCTCAAAAGTATGATCCATTTGAAGTAGCCTTTGAATCATTGATTTATGTTAAATCAATTCCTGCTCTATCAAAACTTGCACAAGCAAGAGGGGCCATGATCGCCGGATTTATGGAAACTCATCAAGGTAAAGTTTTTGAATATTCACCGAATCTAATAAAAAATTCCGTAACAGGGCATGGTCACACGGCCAAAGAAGGCGTCGAAAAGAGTTTAAAGATGATCTTTGGCGTTGAGATTGACTTTAAACGCCATGATGAGTCAGATGCTCTCGCGATTGCTGTTTGTCATGCTCTCATGAGAAACGCACCTGTTACTTCGAAGGGTCATGCTAAATCAAGTAGGGGCTCTACGTTAAAGCAAGCATTTAAACATTTGGAGAAATAATGATTGGTTATCTCGTAGGAGAGGTTCTTTTCAGTGATGGAAAAGAGTTAATTATCAAAACAAAAGATGGAATTGGCTACCAGATCTACATGACTGGTCTTCTCGTAGAGGGCTCAATTGCAGAGGTTTTTATTTCTCATATTTTTAAAGATAGCGGACAAGAACTATTTGGATTTGAAACTTTAAGAGAAAAAAAGTTATTTGAATTATTGAACTCAGTTAAAGGAGTAGGTCCTAAGTCAGCTTACAGCCTTCTGTCGGCATTGGGCGCTGATACCATTATTCAATCAGTTCAGCTTGAGAATAAAAAGGTCTTAACCAAGGCACCAGGTGTAGGTGCAAAAGCAGCTGCACAGATCTGCTTAGATCTTGGAGATAAAATTCAAAAGGTTCTCATGTATTCTGGACAAAACCATACTATGACAATCCATGCCCCAGCTCCAACAGCTCATATTGAGAATCATCAAATGAATCTAAGTACAATGAATACGACCCTTGGCGGACCAATTCTTGAAGAAACACTGATGGCCTGTAAAGAGCTTGGCTTCAAAGAAGATATAGTTCTTCCAATGGCGCAAAAGATTCTTGCGGAGAAAGATATAAAGAAAGCGGAACAACTGGTTCATCTCGTATTGAAAGAGGTTTAATATGGAAATTAATCGTTTTCTTTCAGGTGGAAATGCTACTAATGAAGGTCAGTATGAAAATAGACTGAGGCCACAGGGCTTCGATGAGTATATAGGCCAAAAGAAAGTTGTCGATAATATCAAGGTAATGGTTGAGTCAGCTAATATAAGAAATCAAGCAATGGATCATTGCTTGCTCTCAGGGCCTCCCGGACTTGGAAAAACGTCTCTTGCAATGCTTATCGCTCAGAGCTTGGGTAGTGAGCTTCATCTGATATCAGGACCAGCTATTGAAAAGAAGGGTGACCTCGCTGCGATTCTTACTAATTTGCAACCTAGAGATGTACTCTTTATTGATGAAATCCATAGAATGCACATTTCTGTTGAAGAAATTCTTTACTCTGCAATGGAAGACTTTCGACTCGATATTGTAATTGGGCAAGGGCCAAGTGCTCGTACTATGCAAATAGATGTTTCCCCTTTTACTTTGGTTGGAGCAACAACTAAGGCCGGACTACTTAGTAATCCATTAAGAACTCGTTTTATGGGTAATCTTCACTTCGACTATTATGAAGCCGATGACCTAGCAAAAATCGTTAATAATAATGCTGCCAAGCTTGAAATGAAAATTGATAAGGAAGCTGAGAATCATATTGCTCGATGCTCACGAGGTACACCTCGAATTGCAAACAGAGTTCTTAGGCGTGTTAGAGATTTTGCCTTAGTTGATGGCGCTTCACATATCTCTGAAGAGCAAGTTCTTAAATCTCTCGGACTGATGGAGATTGATGAGCATGGATTAGATAGAATGGATCGTAAAATTCTTCAAGTTATTCTTGAGTATTATGGTGGTGGTCCTGTGGGAATTGAAGCACTTTGTGCAACTCTTGGCGAGGACCGTTCAACGATTGAGGACGTTTTTGAGCCTTATCTTCTTAAAGAAG
>JBLWXW010000039.1:0-6857 GCA_048267265.1 Bacteriovoracaceae bacterium | reverse complement strand
TTAAGCGAAAAAGGTAAAAATCATCTAATCTAATATATTTTAGGGTAGAATACTTCCATGCCCAAAATTAAATGCTTCGCACCTTGGATACATTCTTATATCGGTCCCAACGATCAGAGAGGGCTTTGTTGTCAGGCGAAGCCATTCCCTAGTTCTGAAATGTATAGTTTTAAAGAGTATTGGAATTCTAAGGAAATGATGAATGCTCGGAAAAGCTTTATTGAAGGAAGGTTTCCCAGTGAGTGTGGTTTTTGTAAATATGCAAAAGTTGAAGATGAAGAGTATTTTAAAAAGTTTCAAGTAATTAATTCTGAAGAATTAATAAAGCTTACAAATAGTGATGGTCGCTACGAAGGTGGCCCTCATTATCTCGATTATAGAATATCTAACCTATGTAACCTTTCTTGTCGGACATGTAGTGCAGAGTTCTCCTCTGTGATAGAAGCGAAAGATAAGCTTATGGGAGTAGGAATGGAAGGTGCAAATAAGATAGGTAACAAAGAAGCCGAATTCAAAGAGCTTGCTTTGAAAGAATCATCAAATGAAAAAACACTTTATTTTGCCTCGGGCGAAAGCCTTATTCAGCCTAAGCACAAAGAGTTGTTGAAAAAATTATGTGATCATGGCGCGGCCTCTAGGATTAAACTCATTTACAGTACAAACTTAAGCTATCCTTTAAAGGTGATAGAGAGTTTAATCCCTTTATTTGAACAGTTTAAATGTGTCGAATTTAAGATAAGCTTTGATTCGTACGGAGAAAGTGGAGAGTTTATTAGAGATGGTCTGGCATGGAATCAATTTGTAAAAAACTTAAATTTTATACAGTCTAGCTCAGCCATTTCATCAATTGGATTTTATTATGTCTTAACGCTTCCGAGCCTGTTGAATATAAGCGAAACATTAGATTTCCTCAATAAAGCAAAAGTACCTCTCTCTGTATGTGTAGTGATTCCTGATGGTTATGCAAAACTCTTAAGTCCATTCATATTGGAAAAAGAGGCTTTAGATATTCTCTTGAAAAAAGCTCTAGCAGAGTGCAGTTCAAAGTATACGGAGTATACAAAACCTCTAAGAGATCTCATTGAAACATGTAGCGAAAGGAGTGAGAGCTATTCATTAAAAGAGTTATTGCCACTTTTTAATTATGCTCAGAATTTAGACCATGCCTTTAAGAGAGAAAGTCTCCTTAGTTTCTATGAATCATTTACTGAAACAAAAGAGCTCGTTTCGAAGATAAGGAAGGGAATTGTTTTATATAATGGGAAGTCCTTTTATACAGATGACCCATACTGGATAGAGGAAATACGTAAAGTTATAAAAGAATATGAAATTGATCATATCCAATTCTTTAACTCAGAAAGAAGTATGGATAAAGGCAGAAGCCTTATTGTTGCAAGTAGTAACTCTTGGCTTTCAGCATTTCTATCAAAAACAAATAGAGAGATGTATAAGCTTGAGTCGGACTTAATAATTGAAGAGAAAGTCGAGCTAGGAGCATTCTCTTTTTTACTAAGAAGAAGACCAATACTGAGAAGAGTTGGTAGATTGTTAGATTTTCTTACCTCTGTTTTTTCTAAATCATTAGCACTACACAATTTATATATAGTGAAAAAAAGCTAGATTATTTCTTTGGCTTTTCAACAATCGCCATTGTTAATGAGCTTTTACAAACGAGTTTATTTTCTTCATTTGTAATTTCGATTTCCCAAACCTGAGACTTTCTACCAATGTGAATAGGATACGCCTTACCGGTTACAGTAGTTCCCTTGATGCCAGGTCTAATATGAGAAGCTGTAATGGATTGACCTACGGCCATGAACTTACTACCGTCTAAAACCATATTGGCGGCAATAGAGCCAAGACTTTCTGCCAGAACACAGCTACTTCCACCATGAAGAATTTGTGCGGGTTGAATCGTTCTCTCATCAACTGGCATCGTTCCCACAAGGTAATCGGGACCGCACTCTGTAACAATGATTTCGATATAGGAGACGATGGTTCCCTGACCACGGTTATTAATATCTTCGACAGTTATATTTTTATTAAACCAAATTGAATCTGCACTCATCGCTAAAGCCTTGTTTTTATTAAGTTAAATTTATTGAATTGCCGCTATAATTGGGCATTTACCATTCTCTCAGAGGTTTCAAATCCTGGTCAAGAGCTGTCGAAGTTATTGAAATTTGAAGTATTTACACCATTTCCAAAATGAACGTGCTTAAAAGTGTAAAATTTGATAGTTAGAAGGACTTACAAAATCTTAGTACTTTGGGCAAATAATTCCAGTAGTAATAAGCAGATAGTTTATTAGTTTATACTGTTATTGTGTGTTGCCAAAATTAAGAATAACCTTATAGTAATATTAACTGTTTGGAAATATTAAGGCGCTGATTGATGTTTTATCAAAGAACCATTGCAAAAAAAGTAGATGTAACGGGAATAGGAATCCACTCGGGAAAGAAAGTCACCATGACTTTACACCCTGCGGAGGCCGACTTTGGTATTCAATTTAAGAGAACAGATATCCCTAATGCAGAAATTCTTAAAGCAGACTCTCAAACCGTAGGTGCTACCGAAAATAATACAACCATTGGTGGTGGGCTGAATGCTGTTCACACGGTTGAGCATCTTCTCTCTGTTCTTTACGGTCTTGGAATAAATAACGTATTCATTGAAATTGATGGTCCAGAAGTTCCTATTATGGACGGATCAGGCGCATCCTTTGTTTTCCTGTTGAAGGAAACGGGAATTGCTACACTTAATAAATCAAAAGAGTTCCTAGTTGTTCTTGAGCCAGTAAAGGTCGAAGTAGGTGATAAGTGGGCAATGATTGAACCAAGCTCTAAATTGGTTATTGACTCAACAATCGTATTTCAGCACCCGATTATTAAAACTCAAAGAAAAGTTTTTGAATTTACTTGTGAAAACTATATATCTGAAATTGCTCGTGCACGTACTTTTGGTATGCTTCGCGATGTAGATATGCTTAAGCGCAAAGGACTTGCCAAGGGTGGGTCTCTTGATAACGCCGTAGTTCTGGATGATTTTAAAGTAATGAATCAGGATGGACTACGCTTCAATGACGAATTTATTCGTCACAAAATCTTAGATACAGTTGGTGATATCAGTCTTCTTGGTTATGAGATTGCTGGTAAAATTACAACTTACAAGTCTGGTCACAATCTACATAACTTATTATGCCGTAAGCTCCTTGAGACGCAAGGTGCTTATCAAATTGTTTCGGCCAGCGCTCTAGAAAAAGAAGCGATTCAAGCTTTTGAGCTCCCTAGAGCTCTTTCACCCTCTTTTCATTAGAATAAATCTTGCATACATTTAGACAAAATGATTTAAGATGCTTAGTAGCATCAATTAAACCCATATTCGGGTAGTTAAGGTAGGTCTCATATGAAACTCACGAGAAGTATATGGCAAACATATAAGGAAGTTCCAGCAGAAGCTGAAATTCCAAGTCATCAGTTAATGATTAGAGCAGGTTTAATTCATAAATCAGGTTCCGGCCTTTATACCTATATGCCTTTTGGCTACAAAGTAATCAAAAAAGTAGAGAAAATTGTTCGCGAAGAAATGGATGCTACAGGTTCTCAAGAAATTCTTATGAGTGTTGTAACTCCAGGGGAGCTTTGGCAAGAGTCAGGACGCTGGGACAAGATGGGTGGCCTTATGCTTAAGTTCAAAGATAAAGGTGATCGTGATCTTTGTATCAGCCCTACCAATGAAGAGTCTGTAACTGATGTGTTTAGAAAGACAGTTAAGTCTTATAAACAACTTCCTCAAAGTGTGTACCAAATTAATACTAAATTCCGTGACGAAATAAGACCAAGGTTTGGTTTGATGCGTGCTCGTGAGTTTACGATGAAAGATGCTTATACATTCCACATGGATAAAGCATGTCTCGACGAAGGGTATGATGCTATCTATAAAGCTTATGAAAATGCGTTCAACCGAATGGGCTTGGAGTTTGCAGCGGTTGAAGCAGACGCAGGAGATATGGGTGATAAAGAGTCGAAGACTCATGAGTTTCAAGTTATTGCCGAAACAGGTGAAGATACCATTATCTATTGTGCAGAAACAGGATATGCGGCAAATATTGAAAAGGCCGATACACTTCGTGAAGAGCTAAGTTTTGATACAACTGAACAAGAGTTAAAAGAAATAGAAACACCTAATATGGCAACGATTGAAGATGTTTGTAACTTTCTAAAAGTTCCACAGCATCAGTCAATTAAGTCTCTCTTGTATTCAATTAAAAATGAAGAAGATGAAGAAATTGTACTCATTCAACTCCTTGGTGACGATGAATTAAACGATCTTAAACTTAAGAACTTCTTAAGCGCTGACGAAGTAATACCAACAGAAGAGATGAAACTGAAAACTTTAGGTTTCACAAAAGGATTTATTGGCGCAGCTAATATACCTGTGAAACTAAGAGTACTTGTAGATAAGGCCATCAATCTAGATGCCTATTATTCTACAGGAGCAAATAAAAAGGACTATCACTTTACTGGGTTTAACTTTAAAAGAGACGCAGGAGAGTATGAAGTTGTAGATCTTAGATTAGCGAGAAAAGGAGATAGAACTCCGGATTCGAAGGGTGTTGTTCAAGAGAAAAAAGGTATTGAAGTAGGGCATATTTTTCAGCTCGGAGATAAATATACAAAAGCATTAGATGTAAAGATTCTAGATCAAAATGGCAAAACAATGGCCCCATTAATGGGATGCTATGGAATTGGAATTTCTAGAGTTGTTGCTGCTGCAATTGAACAAAACCATGATGAAAATGGAATTATTTGGCCCAAGGAAATTGCTCCTTTTGACCTTTATTTTGCGACTATCGCTAAGTCTGAAGAGTATAAGAAAGTAGGCGATGAAATCTATGAAGAGTTAAAAAAAGCGGGATTTGATACGCTTTATGATGACAGGAAGGCCGGACCAGGCTTCAAATTCAAAGATTCAGACTTACTGGGTCTGCCTATTCGCGTAGTGATGGGAGAGCGAGACTTCAAAGAAAAAGGTGAGCTTGAAATCGTAATACGAAAAACTAATGAGAAACATTTTGTGAAACGTGAAGACCTTGTAAAAAAATTAACAGAAATAATGAGTGAGCTATAATGAGTTTTGAAATTTCAAACACAGATTTAATTTTTGGTCTTCACTCTATCGCTGAGGCCATCAATAACCCAAAGCGAAAGCAGTGGTTTCTCTATGGGACAGATGAGTCAATTAAGGATTTACGCAAAATACATTTTGGAAACCAAAAACTTCCAGAAGCAGTTAAGCAAAACCCTCTAAGCAATCATAAACTTCAGGAAGAAGGTAAGTTTCAATTACGTGAAAGAGGTTTTAAAGACCAAAGAGTACCGTCAAATATTTTTCTAGTTTCAGGAAAACTAGAAGAAGAGAGCATTGCGGCCATATATGACTTTATCGATAAGAATGATTCATTGAAGATGATGGCACTTGATCAAGTCACAGATATTCATAATCTTGCGGCCATCATGAGAACGGCAGCGTTTTATGATCTTGACTTCGTTCTTATTTCAAAAAAAGGTCCATTGAATTTTCCACCTAGCTATTATCGAATTGCTAGCGGAGCTACTGAGCACACGAGATTGATAAATTGCTCGGGACTACCTAAGGCATTAAATAAAATTAAAGAGAAGAAAGTTGATTGCCTAGGTCTCGCCGAAGAGGCAACAACATCATCAGAGAGTGTTAAGGCAAGTCTCAAGACTTGCTTAGTAATGGGAGCTGAGGATACAGGTCTATCAAACGCTACAAGGCGAGTATTAGAGAGCTTTGTAGCTTTACCTGCTAAGGGAAGCATTAGAAGTCTGAATGTTTCTGTAGCTGCTGCTATCTCTATGGAAAAATTTCTTTAAAAAAAATTAAATAAAGAGAAGAAAAAGCTTGATTTTAAATCAGATATCTATTAAAACTTCTCCCTACATAGATTGCGTGCTGGTGTAGCTCAGTTGGTAGAGCATCGGTTTTGTAAACCGGTGGTCGTAGGTTCAAATCCTATCACCAGCTCCATCTAGGCGAGGTTGCCGAGTGGCCAAAGGCATCAGACTGTAAATCTGACGGGGTATCCCTTCGATGGTTCGAATCCATCTCTCGCCACCATCAAATGAATGAATCTATGCGGGTGTAGCTCAGTTGGTAGAGTGCCAGCCTTCCAAGCTGGATGTCGCGCGTTCGAATCGCGTCGCCCGCTCCATAAAAAACCTCACTTCGTGTGAGGTTTTTTTTTGCCTTTTGTTCAAAACACAAAAAAAATTAAAATAAATCATCCCTTGGGGCCTTTTTGTATTTACATAGAGTGCCAAGTTCATTAAATAATGAAAAAATTATACTCTCAGTAATAATCGATTAAATCGAAATGTTAAAGCTACGGCAAAAGACAGATTAATTTGTTTACTATGGAGTACTGCAAAATACTGGCTTGCGTAGCTCAGGGGTAGAGCGTTCCCTTGGTAAGGGAGAGGCCGCGGGTTCAATTCCCGCCGCAAGCTCCAGAAATTTGCCCAAACCATTGCTTCGGTAAAACGATAAATGGATTAAGTTTGGAAGTTTGACGTAGAAGAAGCTTCCTAGCTGAGTTTTATCTTGCTTTGGTATAGGAAATAATGGATACTTTGGGCTTTAAAAGAAGCTCTATGAGTAATTTAATATAAAAATCTACCAAGATAATTTTGGTTATTATTATTTAGTTTAAGGAGTCGAATAATGGCTAAGGAAAAATTTGACAGAAGTAAACCTCACGTAAACATCGGTACGATTGGTCACGTTGACCATGGTAAGACGACGCTAACAGCGGCTATTACTATGACAATGTG
>JBLWXW010000038.1:0-29510 GCA_048267265.1 Bacteriovoracaceae bacterium | reverse complement strand
CAGGCTACGAAGCTTTTCGTCACCTCCAAAAATAAGAAGGCCTGACATAAGTCAGGCCCTCAATATAATCATCCGTGAATTTAAAAATCTAATCCATTAGAAGCTATAAGTAGCAGCTACACGTGACATAAGTCTATCCATGTCAAATACCCCAGCTTCATCATCACTTGATGTCGTTGTTGTATTATTTCCAAGCTGACCTGAAGTACCATTAAATCCAACAAGTCCATCGATTACAAGACGACCAAATGTAAGACTCATACCTGCGTTAACATCTGTTGTATTATCAAATGTAACTTTTTTGTTACTAGTATCATCACCAAACTGAGCACCAGCAGCAACTTCACCGATAACACTTAGAGAAGAATAGTTATTATTCTTTCTATATCCGTACAGATATTGGCTCACAGAACCACGGAATGTTAGCCATTCAGTAGCTTTTGTTTCAAAACCGATAGTTAGAGGAACATATACATTTTCCGCTTCGGCCTTATTTGTGAACTTAACTTCAATTGACTTGTGACGGTACTCAGCATTTACAAAGAACTTTGAATCTCCGAAATCATGAGTTCTACCAACACCTACGGCGTAAGTTAAGAATCCACCTTCAACAGTTCCAAGTTGACCTCTTCCATTTGGATTCTTTCCTGCAGTCGCCGCACTTGGAGTTAGACCAGTTGTCTGACCACCAGAATCTTTCTGTTCCCAGTCAAATTTCTTCGCCATACCGTAAACTTTTAGCCCATCACTGATTTCGTACCCACCACCAATATGAATACCAAATTTTCCATCAAATTCATGAACAAGAGTAGTTGTTCCAGCTTCGTTATTAGCAGCTGTTACAGTATCAGTTCTCTTTGAGTTAGAGCCAACAGATAAGTTAACAAAAGCATCCCAACGCTCAGCTGTCATACCAAATCTAGCTGCATAACCATGATCCTCTTGCTTGTTAGCATCATTATCATCTGCTGTATAAACGAGATTCACACCCCAGTCAAAAGCAGAAGCTTTAGAACCAAAGAATACATCTAGTTGATTATCAGAACCATCTAGCATTGTTCCAGCAGCGATATTAGTTGAACCAGCTTGAGCACCAGTAGCAACACCCCTTAAAAGAGCTGATGTGTTAGACTCATTTCCTAAGTAAAGACCGTACGTCCAATCACCGTGCGACTTTAAGAAACCACCCTTGGCCTTAGGATCTGTTGTTTCATCAGTTTGAAGTGTACTCCCACCAAAGTTTTTCCCGTCAGAACCCCATTCAACAACAAGGCTGTCGGCATATTTGTGAATATTCCCAGCATTTAGGAATATATTTCTATTATCTTCAATATAGTAAGACCCTTCGTTATCTGTTTCATCCATTCCTAGGGCCTGAAGGCGTGCGATCGTGGCATTTGCAGGAACCATCGATCCTAAAAGTAGTAGTGATAACCACCCTTTTGTATTCATTTTCATTGTCCTCTCTCCTTGATACTCGAAACTTCCCTCGCAGTATCTTAAACAATATAAATTTTCATGACAGACAAAAAAAGACCTGGCCTAAGCCAGGTCTTCATTAATTAATTCTAAATTAGAACCAGTAGTGAACAGCAACTTGAGTAAGAAGTCTGTCAGTATCAAGAACACCAGCATTACCACTGTTAGCAGTACCTGCAGTTCCGTTTGTACCGATCATACCATCGATCATTAGTTTACCGAAGTTAAGAGTCGCACCAGCTTGAACTGAAGTAGTGTCATCTTGAGTAGCTTTTGTTTCAGCAGCTCCAGTAACTTTTGTTTTTGTGCTGTTAAGGAATACATTTTGAGAGATTGACCCTCTAAGTGTAAGCCATGAAGTAGCATCTGTTTCAAATCCAACTGTAAGTGGAAGCTCTGTATAATCTTTTTCAGTTGTAGAAGCAGCAGCTTTGTCTTCGTCAGTAGTCATTCTGAAAGCAACATCAGCGAACATTCTTGAAGTTGAAGAAACTTCTTTAATGTAACCAGCACCAACATTTAGTACTGAACGGCTTGACTCAACACTTGATGGAGTTGCACCAGTTGTAAGCTTAAGAGCTTGCTTGTTGTAGTCTGCGAAGAAAGTGAAATCATTCATCTTGTAACCAAGACCGATATTCATTGATCCATCATCTTCTAGCTTATCAGTTGTTTGAGCAGTTGAACCTTCGTGCTCAGAGTTGATCATGTAGTTGATATAAGCGTTAAGGTCACCCATAACCATACCAAGTCCAAGACCTAGAGTAGATTGCTTTTGCTCAGTTGTTGCTTCGTTTTTCCCGTTAGCATAGTGAAGTCTTGCACCCCACTCAACACCCATATCTCCACCAAAGAAAAGATCTAGGTCATTTGAACGAGCCTTAAGTCCAGCTGGAAGTGTTACTGCAGTACCAGCAAATCCAGTTGTTCTTGCATCATAGTCATTGATATCTGAACCAAGGTATACACCATAGTTGAAAGCACCAGCGTTCTTGAAGAATCCACCTTCAGCTTTTGGGTTTGTACTTTGAGTAGCATCTCCCCACTCAGTTACAATGTAGTTATTTGTTTGGTTGATACGAGCAGCGTTACGGAAAACGTTACGAGTATCTTGGATGTAGAATGAACCACGATCTTGGTATTGACCAAGAGCATTCATTCTTGATTTTGTTGCCCATGCGCTTGATGTCGCGAGCGTTGCAATTGTTGCAAGTACGATTTGCTTTTTCATCTCATTCTCTCCTTGAAAAAGAAAAATACTAATCTTTTTAACGTAATAAAATTATCAACATTAAAACGTATTAATTGTATAAGTTATTTAAATTTTGGTGGGCAGTCAGATAAAAGTCAACAGTTTGTGAACTCAAGATAGAAAAAAAATATTACGCAAACAAAGCGACTCCCTTTATAGGGAGTGGATAATTTCCTGGTGTCTACTTAACGCCCTAGCCAAAAAGGACGTATGTTCTATAGAATCTTCGCATGATTTTGCATCACTACTAAAATGCTCAAGAGGTGCATTATATCCGTAGAATTTTAACTTTCGGTTATTTTCCAGCGCCCTTTCACCAAGTTTATCGTCAATATTCAGACACCCCGAAAGAGAGTCTAGCTTAATGAATTCTGATAGAAAATCGCCTGCATTTTCACCAAAAATTTTTTCTAAATTTTTCTTAAAAAGTCTGATTTTTTTTGAAATATCATCTTCAGAAGTATGCCCAATATCCATAAAAGTTACGAATTCAGCACGTTGAATTTTCTTAATTAAAGATCTAGGTTCGAAATCATCTTCCTCATCTTCTTCATTTTCGGAAGCTTCAGCAGTATTTCTTTCAATGGTTACTTCATATTCAGAAAACTCTCCTACAAAGTGACCCCATTCATGGGTATACGAAAGAGGAATAAAGAGTGTCTCTTTCATATCTGTAATAGGTTTTTCAAAATCATAGCGCATATAAAGAGCAGTAGGCGTTTGAGTTGATTCACAAAACTCAATAAACTCATTACTTAGCTCATTCTTATTCAAATATAGGTTTAAATACTCGCTTGGCCCCATTCCCCAATAGAGATTTTCACAACGAATAAGCTCCCCACTAGCAACTACAACCTCAAAGTTAGAAGGCTCTGCTAAATCATCAGGAGTTATATGAGACATAGACTTCACTTTAAAGTCCATGCGTTTTGAGTTCACTCGCTCTAAGAAGTCATCATCCTTTAAGCACTCTAAATAGTCTGAAAGCTCAATATCACAGCGAGCAGCAGTAAAATACTCTTCACTCCACAAAAGCTTCTCAGACTTTGCACGTCCACCAAAATCTTTCCATTTCATGTCTTTATAGAAGAGTGAGGGCAACTCATTTAAGGCCAATTCTCTATCAGGAAAATAGGATTTTAATTTTTCTAGATTTGTATTTCCTCTAAGAGTCGAAGGACCAAGAAGAGCAACATCATTAGCAGTTAGTTCGTGTGAGCAAACCCAGCCAACTTCATTTTCACCAAACTTCGATAAAAGCACATTATAAAGGGCAACACTGAAAACATCCTCACCAATGACCAAGTGTCTCTTATATAATTTTTTTTGAGTCTGATTGTCTTCTTTTTTAAGGCTAAGTAAATTGAAACCTGATGACATAACGGCCGAACTCCCTTTAAATACTATGCTTGAGCACGATAGTACCTAAGGTCCGGCCTTGTTGTCAGTAAAAATCTGAGTGACTTCGAATTAGTTGAACGACTCTAAGTGCTAGCGCACCACAAGCTTATCGCCAACGCGAATTCGACGGCTTTTCAAGATATGGTAATTAGATACGATAAGTGTATCTAAATTCGTCCCTGTCTTTTTTGATACAGTCCATAAAGAATCTCCCTTACGTACGGTATAATATGAAGACGGGCTTGCAATCTTTCTTCCTCTCTTAAGAGCTCTTCTAATTCGCTTAGTCCAAGCTCTTCTTTTTCGTACGGCCTTACGGGGTCTCTCATAGAGATCTGCATAGAGGTTATTCTTTCTTATATTATGACCATTTTTAAATGGCAGAATTACTCGCTGGCCTCTTTTGAGACGACTATATGGTTTAGTATCATTAAGCCATGTAAGAACTGTCTTATCTTTAATTTTAAACTTCTTAGAAACATCATTAAGTACTGAGCGACGTCCTCGTATTTTATAGGTCATAAAATCAGTTGCAATCAGTGCACTCTTATCAGAACAGCACTCTGCAAATGTTTTAGCTTTTCCCACAGGAACTCTTAATTTGTAAGTTGGGCTTTGTGGTGGAGTAAACCAACGAAGAATTTCGGGGTTCAATCTTTGAACTTCTTCAAAATCAATTCCTAAGCTCTGTGAAACTTTATAAAGATCTGTTGCCGGTGCAATTTCAATTTCTTCAAAGTCCAGTGGCTCATGAAAGTCGATATCTTCAAAACCAAAAGTTTTTAGGTTTTTACCAATAATCGCCAACGCCATAATCTTAGGAACATAATTCTTTGTTTCAGGCTTTAAATAACGACCTTTTCTAATATTCCAAAAGCTCTCTGTTTTATAGCGACGAATTGCACGAGCAATCTTCCCCTCTCCCGCATTATAAGCAGCAGCAGCGAGCTCCCATGAACCAAACTCTGAATAGAGTTTCTTCAAGTAGCGAGAAGCTGCTATCGTTGCCTTTATCGGATCTCTTCTTTCATCAATATACCAATCAATATGGAGTCCAAACCTCTTTCCCGTGTAGGGCATAAACTGCCAAGGACCAACTGCTCTTGCCCATGATTTTGCTTTATTTTGAAAACCACTTTCGGCCATGGCCAAAAAGATAAGGTCGCGAGGTAGCCCATGCTCTTCAAGTATTTTTCCTAAAATAGGAGCATACCTTCCAGCACGAGCAGAGTAGCGCTCAAAAAATCCACGTCCACGATTTAAGAAATAACTAATCCATTTCTTAACAGCGGCATTATAAACAACAGGAATATCAAAGTAGTAATTTTCAAGACCTAAATGATCCGCACCATAGAGATAGTAGGTTTTCTTTCCATAATCATGAGGCTTATCAATGCTTGAGCTACCAATAATTACAGAATTATTATCATTTTCTTCAGCTAAACGAGCAGCTTCTATCGCCTTTCTTCTCAACTCTGAAGTAACTACAATTTCTTCTTTCTTGGGTTCACTACCTTCAGCTAAAGTGCTTGTAGAGTCCTGGCCAGATGGTGACCCCAAATGAGAACATGAATTTAAGGCCATGCCAAAAGTGAGCAATGTGACTAGTTGGATATTTTTCCAACTCTTAGTCTTAATCGTTTTAAACACTAAAGAAACTCCTCTAACTCAAAATTGTGTATTTTTGAGCGTGCTCTATTTTCTCTTTTTCCATAATCCGGGTCAATGGCATATTATGAACACTTCACAATACGCCCAACCATTTAGAATTACGATAATTAATTGGTCATTTCTTGGTTAACTTCTTCCGCTTGACCAATTTCGTCGGCTTTCAGGAGTGAATCTACAACAATTGTCCCCACAGCATCACCAAAAACATTAACTGTAGTTCTAAACATATCTAAAAGTCTATCCACAGCGAGAATAAGTCCAATCCCTTCAAGCGGAAGACCAACTGCACCCAGAACAATCGACATAGTAATGAGTCCTGCTCCAGGAATTGCTGCAGCTCCAATAGCAGCAAGAGATGCTGTCATAAAAATTACAACCTGTTGTCCAATAGTGAGGTGAATTGAGTAGGCTTGAGCAATGAAGATCGCAGCTACAGATTCATAGAGTGCCGTTCCATCCATATTAATTGTAGCCCCAAGAGGAAGAACAAACTTCGCCGTATCCCTTCTAACTCCAAGGTTTTCCTCAACAGCTGTCATCGTGATGGGAAGGGTTGCGGCTGAAGATGAAGTCGAGAATGCAGTGAGAAGAGGAGCCGAAACTCCCTTGATGATCTCCATAGGAGATTGCTTCAAGCGAAATGAAGCAACAAAAAGAAGAAAGATTGCGTGACATGTAAGTCCCACAACTACGGTGAGAATATACTTACTTAACGAAATAATGGCATCTGTTCCACTTTTGGCCATAACATCCATCATAAGAACAAAGATACCAATGGGTGCAAACTTCATAATTCCGTGAGTAAGCTTTAAAGTCATCTCCTCAAGTCCGGCCATAATTTTTACCACTGGCTCGGCCTTCTCTTTTGTATAGAGAGCAACAATTCCCATAAAAATGGCAAAAACAATAATTTGTAGAATATTTGCACCGGCCAAGGCTTCAGCAGGATTTGTTGGCACAGCATTGATAAGAACTTCAAGAATGGTTTGATAAAGGCCTTTTTTCTCAGCAACGGCCGTGGCCATATCTCCATCAAGGGCATGAAGACCTGCTGTACCTAAATCAGCGCCTACTCCTGGGTTAATAATATTCACAAGAATTAACCCAATGAGAACAGCAATTACCGTGGTAACAAAATAATACGCAACGGCCTTCCTTCCCATTGACCCTAGGGCCTCTGGAGTACCTAAATTGGTCATGGACATGAAGATAGAAGAAAAAACAAGTGGGACAATAACCATTTTGAGAAGACGAATAAAGATATCTCCAAGTGGTTTAATATAACTAACCCACTCTCCTTGCCCTAGAGCATGAATGGCCAGTCCAATAACTAGACCTCCCACCATTGCATAACCAATCCTCTTGGCCTCTTTCTTAGATGCTTCCTGCATGAATTACCCCTTGAACGCCTCTTTGCTTCTCATTAAATATTTAAAGTACAATATAGGGAGTTATTGTAACTAAACTCTTAAGATAACAGTATGCAAAATATAAGCTCGATTAATTTTCTCACTATTATTATCCGTTTGAGTACATTCGTGTGCCTGATGCTGTGCTATTACCCGAGTACTTCATTCGGAAAAGTTGATCCTGCCAATTATAATTTTTCATTAGATGAGCTATCGGATTTTGCTCCCGACAATTCACTTGAAGAGATTTCTAAAAAACATGGAAAAGGTCTTCTGGTCTTTAATGAGCAAGGAGCAAAGATAATAAAATTCTATGTTTCTCAAATAAGATATAAATTCCCTGTTTTCGTAACTATCTTTGAAGGAAAATCGATTGGTTATTTTGCAAGACTTCCCTCCTACTTTCTTCACGATATCTTTCATCAAAGTTTGATCAACCGCTTTCAAAAGCAAGATATATACTCTAAGAAAGGAAATGCTGCGGTTTATGTTTGGAAGAATAGAAATGGTATTCGCTATACCTACCAAGGTCAGTGCACGATTACCTGTTTTCCTATGTATCTACAAACGGAGAAAGTCGAACTTCCGTCGGGGCTCAAAGAAAATCCAACTTTACTGAAGAAGGCCGTAGACTTTTATGATTAGTTTTCTAACTTCTTTTTTCTAACAAGAACCAAAGCCGATATACCAATCAAAATCATTATCAGACATAGGATCTGGCCCATCGTTGTCGTTCCACCGAAGTAGTATCCTAATTGAGAGTCAGCTTCTCTAAAGAACTCAACAATATATCTGAACACACCGTAACCAATTAAGAAAGTGGAGGCGAGGTATCCGTAGTGCTTAACTCTAGGGAGTAGAAACCAGAGAATAAGAGAGAGAACGATTCCTTCTAAGAAGCCTTCATAAAGCTGAGAAGGGTGACGAGGATAAGGACCTCCTGCAGGAAAAATAAGTCCATATTCCGTTCCTGTAATTCTTCCGTAAAGTTCCCCATTAATAAAGTTCCCCATACGGCCAAAGAAAAGTCCTGGAGCTCCGGCCAGAGCAACATTATCCATAACCTGTGCCCATGAAATACCTTCCCTCTTCGCGAAGATTAATCCGCCAACAAGAAGTCCTGCAAGGGCACCATGAAAACTCAATCCCCCATTCCAAACGGAGAAGAGTTCCATTATGTGATGTTGATAATATTCCCAATTGTAAATGAATACATAGAAGATTCTCGCACCCAAAAACATACAAATGAACATAATACTAATTAATGTATCAACTTTCTCTTTCGGAACTTTAAAGAATCCTCGTGCAACTAACTTCTTTAAAAGAAAATTTGCAAGAACAAAGCCGATTACATACATCATCCCATACCAACGAATATGTATGGGACCTACAGAAAATATATTGGGATCAAAATCTACTACCATAGTAAGATCATGATACACCGGCAGGTATATTGCAAGTAAGATTAGCTTATTAAGCGACTAGATCCATATCTGTTCGCGGCTGAAAGCTACTGCGTGGATATACCTTCCCTAGCGCCATTTTTGATAGCTGATTCAACATTTGTCGTACAGGAGTACTGACTCCCTCAGGATCTAAGTAACTTGTCTTCACAGAAAGAAAACTCAGTAACTCCGTTGACCTCATCGTTTGGCTTCTGTCTCTTAACCCGCTATCGAGGCGCAAAATCTCAAGTCCACCAGAAATATCTCTTACGCCATCCATGCTCATCATCTTCTGATTAAGTACATCCACAAAGACCACTTCACCCATGGACTCTTTTTGGTTGAGAACCACAAAGCCTTCATCTACAGGAACCGCCCAAAAACCAATCACACCAAGTGCTGACATTGACCAAGTCAAGTAACGATTTAGGATGCCCCTTGCGGCCATAATTCCATTTTCACCAACACAGAAGTTTGCGGTTACTCCGCACTCCCAAGCTGGAGCTGCAAATGAATAAACCATTAGGGCCATTCCTTTATAGCGATAAACTTTATATCCGGTTTTAGGGACAACAGATTCATGCCCATATCTATCAGATGAAGCCACTGTATTAATTTGATTAGCTAATTTGAAAGATGCCACCTTTAGAGTAAGCATTCTTGCTTGAGGATTTTCAGATAGAGTCTTGTCAACGGAGTCTATCTCATGCCCAGAAAGCTCTCTGAATTTCATTTGCTTTAATAGTGATGCTAAATTTCCTTCATCCTTTCCTTCAAGTCCATCTACAACTTGAACAAAGATAGGAAAATCCAAATCAGCGTGGTACTGGTAAAAAGAATTTTGTTTATTTTCCATATCTCCTCCTCATTCCTAAACTGATCGGAATATGACCAAATTGCCTTATATAAAGGTTTAAATACGACTCACCTCGGCAAAAATAGGTAAAAATAAGGAAAACTTTGCCTAATCAAGCCCTAGTTCAATTACGAGATTGACAAAGGGCCCAAAAATGACTAAAAATCTCCGTTCTATTGACTAAACTTGGGGAAATTTAAGTGTCGAGCGGGAAACCGTTCAAATTCTTAGATGAAGAAATGACCGCCCCATTTTGTCCAACATAAGGAGAAGGCATGTACGGAGTAGTAGAAATTAGTGGACATCAGTACCGTGTAGAAGCTGGAGATGTTCTTGACGTGCAAAAACTAACTGACGAAGCAGGTTCAACTGTTGAACTTGATCAAGTTCTTTTTGTAGGTGGAGATAACGCTGTTATCGGTAAACCAACGGTATCAGGTGCAAAAGTTGTTGCTAAAGTAATCAAGCATGACAGATCAAAAAAGATCCTTGTTTTCAAAAGAAAGCCAGGTGCTTACAAGCGTAAGAATGGTCACCGTCAACACTACACTTCACTTCTGATCACAGAGATTCAAGATGGAAGTGGAAATACTGCTAAGATTGATGCTGATTCAGCAGCTGCAAAAAAATACTTAAAATAATAGAAATTAATTTTTAATAAACAAGGATTAAGATATGGCACACAAAAAAGCCGGTGGTTCAACCAGTAACGGTAGAGACTCAAACCCAAAAATGCGTGGTGTAAAAATGTTTGGTGGACAAAAAGTTGTTCCAGGAAACATCATCGTTCGTCAGTGTGGAACTAAGTTTCATGCAGGAACAAATGTAGGTATGGGAAAAGACTTTACTCTTTTCGCAACAGCTGAAGGGAAAGTAGAATTCTCTTGGTACAACAAAACAACTAAGCTTGTTTCTGTTGTAGAAGCTTAATTACCCATAAAATTATTTCAATAAAGAAGGGGAATTCTATCGAATTCCCCTTTTTTTATGCTAAACATACGAAAACAAAAAGAATTAGCTAAAAGGAAAGGCTTGATAGAAGTACCTAGGTTCAAGGAAGAGTAAAGTTTTTGAGAAGGAGCGTACAAACAGTACGTGACTGAACAAAAATTTTGATCCGATGCCGAAGATAGGTACTTATAGCAGGCCGTAATGATACATGCGATTTATTGATGAAGTTAACATTACAATACGATCGGGAAATGGTGGCGATGGCTGCGTAAGTTTTCGTAGAGAAAAATTTGTTCCTCGCGGTGGTCCTGATGGTGGAGATGGCGGAAATGGTGGCGATATCTATTTTCAAGGCCATGAAGGTTTAAATACCCTTGTTAACTTTAGAGGACGCAAGAATTATAAGGCCGAAAATGGTGAGCCAGGTGGTGGAAGCTGTCGAAATGGTAAAACTGGTGAGGACCTCGTTATTAGAGTCCCCGTTGGTACATTAGTTCGCCATGCTGAATCTGGAGAAATCTTGGCCGACATAACAGATAATGAAACGAAGGTTCTTCTTGCTGAAGGCGGAATGGGTGGCCTTGGAAATATCAACTTTAAATCGGCCACAAATCAAGTTCCCTCAAGAGCAACTCCAGGAAAAGAGGGTGTAAGTATAGATGTAGAGCTTGAGCTTAAACTTCTTGCTGATATCGCTCTTGTTGGAATGCCTAATGCAGGAAAATCTACTTTAATCTCCGTACTCTCTGCTGCTAAACCAAAAATTGCAGATTATCCTTTCACTACTCTGGAGCCAAATCTTGGAGTTGTTAAAGTTGGTGATCAGCAATCTCTAGTCATCGCAGATATCCCAGGTCTTATTGAAGATGCATCTGAGGGGAAAGGGCTGGGAATTAAATTCTTAAAGCATATCGAGCGAACAAAGGCCTTTATTCACTTGGTCGATGTTTCATGGTGCTTGGATGAGTTTGAAGCATTTGAGCAATATGTAGTAATTCGAGAAGAACTCGGAAAATATAAAGAAGAACTCTTAAATAAGAAAGAACTTGTTTGTCTTACAAAAATAGATGCTATGACTGACGAGGAAATTGAAAAATATAAAACTTTCTTTGAAGAGCAACTCGATAAGAAAGTCCTCACCATCTCTGCTGTTTCAGGAGACTCGATGGATAACTTAAAAGGACTCCTCTTTCGATTAATTCAAGAGTAAGAAAAGGATAAATAAATGTCACAAGAATTTGTAGCTGTAGAAGTTGATAAAATCATAAAAGATGAAAGCTTTGAATTCCCACTTAATATGGCCATGGCAGCTGCTTGGCTCTTAGGTAACCTAAAGGGAATTAACCTTAAAGTTTTCAATGTATCGAAGTCATCATCACTTTCCGATTACTATGTTTTGGCGAGTGCTAGTAACTCTACGCAAGCCAAATCAATGGCCGGGGCCATTCAAAACCACCTTTCAAGAAATGGGATGGAATTCATCTCTAAAGAAGGTGTTGCTGATTCTGATTGGATTCTTCTAGATGGTGGAGATATTATCGTTCATATCTTTCAAGAATCTGCTCGCGATGTTTACGAGCTAGAATCAGTTTGGACTGATGCTGTGTCAGTTAAAATACCAAATGATTACTACTTCTCAAGCGATGATGCAGAAGCCGCTGAAAATGCTTCTGATAAAAAAGATAGAGACTTCTTCTAAGCTTCAATTAAGTTAAATGAAGTCTCTTCATCTCATAACAGTAGGTAAATTAAAAGATAAGGCCTATGAGTCCCTTGAGGCAGAGTATTTAAAGCGCCTCAAGGATATCTCATTCAAAATCCATGAAGTAAAATCTCACGAAGAAAATCTAGATCGTGAGTCTGAAGAAGTTCTCAAAAAAATAAATCAAATTGAAAAAAATGGAAAATCAAAAGTCATTCTCTTAACAGAGCGTGGCGACAAGAGAGACAGTATTTCATTTTCAAAGTGGTTATTTAAGCTTTTAGAGAATAATTCACAAACCATTCTCGTCATAGGTGGCGCATCAGGGCATGGTCAAAAAATATATGATTTTTGCCATGGGGAAATTAGCCTTTCTCCCCTAACCTTTCCCCATAAAATGGCACGCCTTATACTTATAGAACAGATCTACAGAGCAGAAACCATTCATGTAGGACATCCTTACAATAAATAATTTACTCTTCTACTTCAGGAATACTTGGATCTCTTGAAATTGGATTATCTAGTGAAATGAGGGTTTCTGTTGAATGAACTTCTTTAATCGATTGAAGTTTTTCAATTAAGAAGAGATGAAGCTCTCTCGTATTACTTGTTACTATTTTTACAAAGAGCGAATACTGACCCGTTGTATAGTGAACTTCTGTAACCTCGGGGAATTCTCTAAGCTTTGGTAAGACAACTTGATAATCACCTGCACTTGCTAAATTAATTCCAACAAACGCCGTAACTTCCATTCCAAGCAATTTATAATCAATGACAAGTCTTGAGCCTTTAATAACCCCTGCTTCCTTCATCTTACCTGTGCGCACGTGAATTGTTCCACCGGAAACGACTAACTCGCGAGCGACTTCTTGATAGGACTTCCTTGAGTCCTCGAGTAGCTTGCGTAGAATTTCTCTATCAATTTTATCCAATGGATACACATCATATTGCTTCTTCATCTAACCCTCGTGCAATTAACTTTCAGTGTATAAAAATATCCCTCTACTTTCTATAAATGAGGCCGGTTGTATCATAGACTAGCTTCAGCGTACTCTCGGCCCTTTCGCGGGCTTTCTCAGCCCCCTTGCTCATTAACTCTTCAAGATGACCTTTATCTTTCATAAGCTCTTCATATTTTTCACGTATAGGATTCAGTGTTTCTACAACAAGATCGGCCAAATCCACTTTAAGGTGTCCATACATCTTACCCTCGTAATCAGCGACAATACTCTCAATCGACTTATCAGCAAGTACAGAATATATGGTTAGCAAGTTAGCTAGGCCGGGCTTATTTTCTTTATCAAAAGTTATTATAGTATCTGAATCAGTCTGAGCAGATTTGATTTTCTTTTGAATCTTTTTGGGAGAATCGATAATCGAGACATAGTTCTTCTCATTATCGTCAGACTTACTCATCTTCTTACTAGGGTCTTGAAGGGCCATGACTCTTGCCCCTTGTTTTCCAATATAAGCCTCAGGCATTTTTAACTTTCCTTCTCCATAACGATTGTCAAAGAAGGTCACAATATCTCTACATAGCTCTAAGTGCTGACGTTGATCTTCACCAACTGGAACCAGATCCGCTTGATACAAAAGAATATCTGCTGACATAAGCACTGGATAAGTGAAAAGCCCTGCATTTATATTCTTAACATTTTTTTGAGATTTCTCTTTAAACTGAGTCATTCTATTTAAATAACCCATTGGAGTTAAGCAGGTTAAAATCCAAGCTAGCTCGGCATGTTCATGAATATGAGATTGAACAAAAATAGTATTCTTCTCAGGGTCGAGACCAAGGGCCAAATACTGAGCGAAGAAGCTAAAGCAGCGCTCTTTTAGAAGTTTTGGATCTTGAGTTACTGTTAGAGCGTGAAGATCTGCAATAAAGTAATAACAGTTATATTGCTCCTGCAAACTCTTCCAGTTATTCATTGCTCCAATATAATTTCCCAGAGTCAAATCTCCAGTTACTGTTGAGCCGGATAGAATAACTTTTTTTTCATCTGCCATATGCTTCCTCAAATCATCATGTTTTTTCTTCATTTGGCCCTAGACTACACCATGTGCCACTCTTTGGCCTTAAAAAGTCCAACAAAGGAATCTGCGAACAAGAGAAAAGATATATTATTTGAAGTTTTAATCATATTCTCACGTTTAGCCTGGAAATAGAGTTTTATGTCACACCTAACATATTCTCTCTCAAAGCATATTTACAAGCTCCATCTCTTTCATAACAATAAGCTCAAAAGGAGTTTTTATGAATAAATGTATTATCGCTCTTGCAGCATCAACCCTATTTTCTCTTAGCTCTCTTGCAAAGATTGAAACCCCAACACGCCACTCTGACGGATTTAAGAATGTTAACTCAAGAAAGGAGTATGACTACTCTCCTTATCCAAATGAAAAGATCTGGCATGAGTTTGGTAGACCCTACTGGAGAAAAAATGCCAAAGAACAAACTATGGCCGCTCCAAAGAAAGAAGTGAAAAAAGTAGTTAGCTTCATGGATGACGATAAAGATTCTATTTCAAATAAAGCTGACCATTGCCCAAATACTCCCCAAGGACATAAGGTAAATTCCCTAGGTTGTTCAATTGAGGTAAAAGAGAGAATTACTCTTGATGTTAAGTTCACTTTAAATAAGTCTAATATCCTTCCTAACTTTACTTCTGATATTGATAAGCTAGCGGCCTCTCTTAAGAGAAATGAAGATATGCGAGTTGAGATCCAAGGTCACACAGACACAACAGGAACAACTGCATTCAATAAGATTCTTTCCGAAAGTCGATCAAATGCTGTGAGACAATATCTAATTAAAGAGCATGGTATTCCACCTAGAAGACTTGAGGCCAAAGGCTATGGCCAAGAAGATCCGATGGCATCTAACTCAACCTTTGAAGGAAGAAAACTCAACCGCAGAGTTGAGATTAAAGTACTAAACTAATACTTCCAACTATTTATGCCGTACTGATATTGAATAAATTTCAGTATCAGTACGCTCGCATCTGTCATTTTTATACTAGATCTTGCTCACATCACAATCTATAGATATCTATCCCTAATTAAATAATTTTTGAGGGGAAAATATGATTAATCATTTAAATCTGAAGTGCCTTGTCGTACTTCTGTGTCTAGCACCTACTATCCAAGCAGCAGGAGTAAAATGGGAAATCTCTCGTCAGTGGAATAACACTGAGGAAGAGCTTTTCTCGGAGTTTATTGCAACTATTGGTAAGGCCGTTAAGGCCAGAAAATGTGTTACTACAGACCAATGTCTTCGCAGCCAGGTGGCCAATCCACTCTTTGCTAAAAAGAACCCTGCCGGAATGAGCGAGATCTTTAGTGACTGTGCAGACCTTCCCTATATTCTAAGAGGCTACTTTGCCTTCATGAGAAACTTACCATTTGTTTTTCCTAATGGTGTAACTTTCTACTCTCCAGAAATTGAGCAAACAAGAGCCGCTTACTATAAAGCTAAAGCGGAGTATGAGAGATATAGCTTTTGGAATCGCCCCAGAGAAGTAAAAAATGCTTATAAAGACCTTGAGAAGAAGCTTAAAGATCTACTCAAGAATGCTGGGAAAGATCTACGTTATTCTAGATCTGGAAATAAAATCACTTCTCTCAAAAAGATTCAAGGTGGAGAAAATATTAATACTATCCTAGATCAAGTAGTTGGATCTGTTTCTACCGCTTCATTTAGAGTAGATGCTTCACGTTTCGATACAGGAAGTGTTTTCAGAGATACTTACTCTATTAAGCTAAATCGTGAAGCCTTAAAGCCAGGGACAGTTCTCTACGATCCAGCGGGACATATCGGTCTAGTGGCCGACGTAACAGACTCTGGAAAAATCTATCTTATCGATGCTCACCCAGATAACTCTCTTACTTATATTTCATACGGAGAGAAGTTCTCTAGAAGTCCCGTAACTCGTGGAGCAGGATTTGTTAACTGGAGACCTTACTACTACTCAAATGGAAACTACATCCCTACTCCAAATAGTGATTTAGAGGATTTTGGTCTTGAGCAGTATTATGGATATCCTGAGAATCCAAATGTTAGTATCAGAAATGCTCGCTATGATTTCAATGGAACAAGTATGGACTTCTACCACTTTGTTCGCGCTAGACTATCTTTAGATGGACTTAGTATTAATCCAATTGAAGAGTTCGAAGTTGCTCTTGATGATCTCTGTCGTGATTTCATAGATCGTGTAGCTTCTGTAGACAAGGCCATTGAATCGGGTCTAGATGATACGAAACACCCGAGTGAGCTTCCTGAGAATATTTACGGAACAGATGGTGAATGGGAAACATATTCGACTCCTTCACGTGACGCCCGCCTCAAGGCATCAGTAAGAGAAATCTACAACACAGTAAATGAATACCTCACTCCAGGTTTAAACTCTTCACTTGAGCTGGACTATAATGGCCCAGACCTTCAAAATGATTTGGCCCAGGTATTCGCTGAGAAAACTCAAAGTTGTAAATATTCATTCAAGAAATCTAATGGTCAAACTTATCAGACGAACTTGAAAGAATCTTTAGATAACCTATTTAAGCTTTCTTTTGATCCTTACCACTGTATTGAACTTCGTTGGGGACTAAGTGGAAGTGACCTTGATTCATGTGATCAAAGTAGTGATAAGTGGGATTGGTATCGTGCTGAACAACCACTTCGCAATCAAATCGATAGAGATTACTCAAAGTTCATGGGCTATGACCTAAGAGAACTTGAAAGGTCTGATCTTGGGGTTCAAGATAAGCCTCAGATTGATATCAAAGAATTACTTAATCTATAATTAAATAAAGTAGGGTTACTCTATTAAGTAGAGTAATCCTACTTTCACGATCCTTCACAGTTTTCTAAAACACAGCTCTAGTCCTGCCATTGCATCGATGAGTGTTTTTTAAATTTGGTGGATTTTGCGATAAAGGAAGTTTGGTTGCGGGAGTACTGAATGCGGCCTGAGCATTCAGCGAACCTAGGTTCTAATCCTGCCATTGCATCGATGAGTGTTTTTTAAATTTAGTGGATTTTGCGATAAAGGAAGTTTGGTTGCGGGAGCAGGATTCGAACCTACGACCTTCGGGTTATGAGAAGGTTTCTCTTTCCTTCTCTTACCTAAGTGATTTAGTAAACAATGAGTTTTCAATAGTTTATTCCTTCTAGATCTTGATAAGCTTGCTTAATGTGATTATTTATCCTAGTCTTCTGGCCACAAATTGGCCACGGAGCTAAGGATGAATAATAGAGACAATTTCGATAAGTATCATGATCTTCTCCTACCAGAAGAAACACGCAATAAAGCGTTAGAGAAAATTGAAAAGCAAAATAAAAAATTAAGAGAAGCCTTTACACAAATAAAGAAGGCAACATCTATATTAGATAAAGATGTCAAAGAAGTCTCAATCTCCGTTTTAAAGCTGAGGTACTATCTAGCTCTACTTCAAGAAGAAAATATCTCAATAGAAGACTTCTATAGCGCTCTAGAGGATGAGTGTAAATTTGAGAGTGAAAAGCTAAGAGAAATTTCAAAAAATGAATTCCTAAATATTGAGCAATTTCTTAATAACAGGCCTGATATTAACAATGCTAGCGATACATTTAAAAATGGAAGTGTTTCACTTTATTCATACTTTAAAAATATATCAACAAGAACAATCTTTAATTATTTAAAGTTATTCTATGTAAAGTATCCCTCTTTTAAAATTCAAAATACGAAGAATGGATTGAAACCAAACATCGAATTGATTGAATATATAGAAGGCCATTCATTATTTGATCCTACAAATGACTATATACTCGACTATATTAATCTAGTTCTTCAAAGTTCTAATAACTGTCATAGAAGAGAGTTTCTAAAAGCTGAAAATTCATCTTTAGAAAATGAGGATGAAATACAAAAGATATTAAATAATATTGAGTGGCTATAAGTTTTCCTAAGCACTTGGGTCATGCTTTGAAAACCATATTTCGGTTTTAAACTCCCCATTTGAATAGGATATAAATATATTATAAATCAAACGACCATAGAACTTATCCGAGTTTCTTCCAAACAACTGCTTTTCTCCTCCAATAAGCCAAACTAATTCATATTCATTCAGTTCTAACCATGTATCAAATGATGCTTGATCCACCAACGCATAGCTTGGTCCAGATTTTTTTACACTTGGGTCTAGAAAGAGTACCTCCCCATCAGGATTTTTCCACTCCCCTTCCTCCCCCAAGTTATTACTTAAAGAAAATTCTTCAATCAATGTCTTACTTGGAAGATAAAAGTAAATACTAGATTCTATTGATTTGTCGAGGTTTCCGGTCTCCCAATCATATTTACATACTGGCACTAAGTACTTAATACCAAACTTATTAAACCAATGTTCTTCAACTCCTATCAAATCATGCATATCCTTACATGAAGGATGCCAAGGATATTCTTTAAAGAAGGCTTGATGATCAGTAGAGCTCACACTAATTGTATGAGGGTCTACAAGATCAATCTTTTTAATTACTTTCTCTTGAAGTTTAGAAAGATCAGACTTATTGATTACTATTGAATTAATTCTATACCAAGCATCTTGATCTGCAATTGCTTCATTACCAACTTCCGTAGAAACTTTATTTTTGGAGAAGCCACTTAAAGATAAAAACTTTTGCCCTTCTTCAGAAGTTACATTCAATATTTGCTCAAAAGAAGGTATGTTTTCTTGATCCCATACCCATCTTACTTGTTCCTCAATTGTCCTTTCACTAAATTCAAAAACATAAGGTCTCCACCAAAGTTTTTCAGAGGAGTCACTCCATGAATCATAATATGTTTTTCTCAATAATAAAGTTGGATCGATATCACGTTCATTTACCTGCCAAGGTCCATAATACACAGAATCTTCTACATCTGAATACCCTCTATCAATCCAGTATAGATTATCAGACAACCTTGCCAAGAGTTCCCTAAAAGCTATCCATTGATACTTTTTACCAACACGTTCAATACTCTTCTCTGATCCTCGCCCCCTCTGACAGTAGCGATCCTCATACTTCTCGAAATATTCTTTTTTCCATCCTAAACTATATGCTCTTTTGCAAACCCATCTTTGCATCCACTTTTTACTTACTGTGGCTAGAGAATCGCTTACACTCAATCCGCTTATCCACCGGAGTTCTTCCTTCAAAATAGGGTCAAGTTGATCTTCTAATCGACTTTTCAAATCAGCCCATTCTATGTAATCGTCTTCCTCATCTTTATCGTCGATATTATCAAGTATACTATCCAGCTCTTTATCAGAAAGTTGTTTCAATATCGTCAAAGTTCTTTTGTTATAACTAACTGGTTTTGACTCAACCTGTATTAAATACTTTTCAAATTCAACTCTTGAATCCCCTTCTAATTTCTTAAAAAACTCTTTGTATATCTCTAATCCTGACTGCGCCTTCTTCTTGTCTAATGTAGTCGGAGACCATCGATGAACACATGACATTGAATAATTACCAAAGTCTCCAGGAAACCCCATAATAGAGTTTCTTATAGAGGACTTATAAGTATCTCCAGTTATCTCTTCTAATTCTGCTTTAGATGGATTTTCAATAGGCCAACTACTACGGTAAGGAGGTCTACATAATTCAATATCAACTTCTTTACCATTCAAAGCCCCCTTAGAACTACTAAGTTCAATGACTCCTCTAGCGTAATCTCTCAAAAGGATATTAGGATACGGCTCCCCTCCCTCAAAAATTTCTTTATAAATATAAGAAGAAACATCAGCTAAAATAGAATCATCATCAATAAAGCAAAGGGATGAATAAGAAGCCGCATATATTCTCTCTTGAAGGTACAGATCATCAACATCTTTAAAGCTTCTCAAAAGAATTAATATTAGATCAGGTTCAGAAATAAGAACTTTTGCAAGCGACTTTGTAGCTTGATCACGAATAGTACGATTCGATGTTGTAGTCATCCAAGCTAAAACTATCGATGTCAGCCTCTTTCGATCAAAATCTATATCTGAAAGGTCTGTAAAAAATGACCAATCAATAATGGCCCTGAGCGTTGAAAGCTCTCCAAGATATTCCTCGGACTCATCCTCGACTGAAATAGGAACTGACCAAGAAAAGTCCCTTTCAGACATATTTTTTCTTTTCAGGTTCCTATCTAGAAAATCAGCATTCCATGGATGCTCAGGTTCAGTTGAAAATGAAAGTAAAATTTCAATTCTTTTATCTCTAAAATAAAAAGGTCGAGCTTCATTTAAAAGCTCTAATGTTCTTTGAGTAAAGCTCTCATGAGATCGCCATTTCACAACATTTAAAAAAGTATGATCATAAAGATATTTATAGTAATTATCTTCAGTATCAATATAATCAATAAATTCCTTCTTAAACATTTCTGGGATAATAATACCAAGAGACTCAATAATGCCACTATAGGAGAATAACTTATGATCATTAATTAGAGTCCCCATAAAGCCTTCTTCTTCGAATAGCTTCATTATATCTTGATCTTCAGTATGAAGATCAATTATATAGAGAGCTGCAAAATGATCACTAAATCGTTCATACGTAAATCTTATCGCTTCTATCCCTCTACTATTCTCTTTTTTAGGATCGGGAATTATGTCTAAGGCTAAAACCCCTTCATCTATAAGAAGCTCAAATAGTGTCTCAGCCCCACTGCCTCTTTTAAAGTCATGCCCATCAATTATCGCTCTTGCTTCATCTACAGGAATTCCATAAAAACGATCAGGGTATAAGGACCTGACAAATGAATCTAAGCTTTTATTAACAATATTTTCCCCAGATAAATATTTTTTCTTCCTATTTATAATTTTAGAAATACTATCTATATAGAAGTTGAAAAGTGCTGAAATTCCATTGATCCCCTTAGGGAATGAGTTACCGCCACCTTCTTTAATTGCATCACAACATGTTTTTAAGAATAGGGGGTTAGTAAATTCCGGAGATACAATTGGTACACTAGGAGGAATTATTCCATGTTTCGAAAGATAAATTGAAGCTGCTCTATGTTCATGCCCAGAAAAACCTTTATGCTCAACCTCTACATAAGTATCCTTCCCTAATGTATCTGGTATTAAATAGTCTTTAAATGTACTACGACAACTAATTACTATCGCAATATTTTTATAATTTGAAACTTCGGTGTAAAATGGAATTATCTGACTGTACCAATCCTCCTTACAGCGTCCTTCATTTATAGCATCTATAACTACTAAAAACCTTGTTCCAAAAGCTTCTCCGCATGCATCCATTGCACCTAAGACCTGGCTTCGAGGATAATTTGCAAGATCGAGAGATCGCCCTAGATAACTAACAACATTCCCTCCTTCATAATGATTTCCCAATACAAATAATGTTGGCATTGAGTCTGACAATCGTTTGAAAGTTAAGTCACATAATAAGTGAGACTTTCCTATTCCAGCTTCACCTAATACAATTATCGATTTTCTTATTGCAGATTTTATAAAACGACTTTCAAAGAATGAAGCTAACCCATCTAATTCTTCAGAAACTCTATTTATCACTCCAATACTTTCAGAAAATAATTCCTTATCAACAACATCTCTTTCAAGCTGATCATTTAAAGACTTAAGACATTTTTCAACTAATTCTTCAGATAACTCTAATGACTCTAGAACACCATCCACGAATTCAAGAAATTTATTTGGCATATTATACATAGATAATGGATACAACAAAGTATCCAAAAGACTTAAAAGGTTTCCCCATTGAGGTAGCGTGGTTTCAACTTCAGTATTTCTAATGATTTCATCTAAATATTTATCTTTAGTATTCGAGATAAGCTCTTCTTTCTCTCTTAATACATCTGCCCAAGAACCATTTATCCCAACACCATCAAAAATTTTAGATATAGGTAAATCAAGATGTAGCTCTTCAGAAAACCTATCACCAAGAGCATCTCTTGCGATATTAGCTATTTTATACAACGAAGAGTTATTCAAAACAGGCTCATTAAACCAATAAAGTGCTCTTCCCGACAATTGAGGATTATCTGATGTAAGAAATGTTGTCATTTCATGCTTGCACCAATATTCAAATTTTACACTTAGACCTTTTTTACTAGCAAGCTGCTCCCATTTTTTCACATATTCACACCACTTATCCCAAGCAGTTTTAACCCTCTTACCTTTTTTCTCTGTCCTATTATCGTTCCAGTCCCTCGGTAAACAAACATAATATTTTCTTAGCTTAGGATGCTTATCTAGTGCAGTCCTGACCGATTTATCAATTTGGGCCCATTGAGAACTCCCCAAGGAATCAGGAAAATACTTTGCTTGCCACCCATACTCTGAGCCATCCTCAAGGCTCCAATAGCATTCAATACCAGCATCTCCCCCTGCTCCATCTTTTCTAACAAAATACTTTCCTCCATCAGGTTTAAGAAGATGAGCAAGCTGGCATACCAACTCCTCAAATCCCTCTTGCTGACTCCCTTTAAGCGAACGAATATTATAAAAGTTTATGTCTACCAACTTCTAACTCCAAAGCAATTTGAAAATAATTTTAATTTACTACTTATTGTATCGGACTTTTTCTTTATAAAAATGAATTAAGAATTCTTAAACTTACTGGATCTTGGGTTGTATATCTGAGGATAAAGCCTTTTAAGCTGATACTTAATTTGAGATACCTTTACTTGCTCAAAACCTGGATACTCCTTAGAAATATCCATTCCAACAGCAAGTGCAAAATAGATTCTTTCATACATAAATAATAATCGACCTTCAGCAATTTCAATTTCTAAGTCATATTGAGGATACTTTCTTCTCCAATAGTAGATCGTTTTTCTAGACACACCAAGTTTACTAGCAAGACTTCTAATTCCTCCACCATCTAAGATATGTTTTATTGTAATTCTTACGACATCTTCAGTAAGACCAGACTGCTTATTCACATCTTTTAACCATTCCATAGATTATCCTTACTTCAAAAAAAAGGTGTTATTTGTAACACCCTAGATTTGAAAATAGCTTTTAAAATTATCTGAAACAATCACTTGAATTTCCTTTTTTAAGGCTGACTCAATGAAGTAGCCTTTATAATCTCTTTTTAAGTTATTAGAATTATTGAAGTATGAATATGTTCTTTGAAGATACCAATGCTCTAATTTTTCTTTGAGACGTTCATACTTCTTCGATTCCTTATACTCATCATTAAGCTTTATTGTTTCTATACTTATGAATGGATCTGTAGAAATTAAACTAGGTAAATCAGAAAAATTTCTTATCTTTATCTTCCTTTTCGAATGCCTTACCTCCACTCTGGTATGCCTTCCAATAACCCTTCCCTTTACTCTCGAATATTGATGCTTCCTTGCCCCCAGTGCAAATGACTTATCATAAATACATATAACTTCTTGTCCGGTTCCATAATACACACCTCTAACCTCACCACCTCTAACGTCCACCGAATCATCGGGTGTACCATTATAGTAACAGGAATTTGCTCGTTTATACTTCACCCTCGTTTGCATCAAAACTTCTTCAAGAGGCAATCTTAAGTCAACAGCAACGTCAATTCTTGTATTTTGTAGATAATTAATATCTGTTATTGGTTTTAAAAAGTTCTTTAAATCCTTAAAATTATTCCATCGACTTGGATTCAACTGAATCATTACTCGCTTAAGGTTTTTAACATTCCCCCTTGGTTCAGTTAAAATCGTTAATAGATGCTCTCCATTCTTACGTATGTTAAAACAGCGACAATACTGACTATGGTAAGTAGAGTTTATAGAGTATCCTGAAGTGAATAACTCTTTCCATCCTCTTTCAAGTGGTTTATCTGTTCGAAGATGAAGTTTATCTAACACTATTTTGACCCATTAATTCCACGCTAACGACATAAGGTGACCCAAGTTTAACTCTTAAGATAAGTTCACTCACAGTATTGGCTCATTTCTTCAGAAGATATAGTGGACACCTGAGATCTCTCAATCCACCTCAGTATTTCAGATTTTGAAAAGCGAACAGTTCTATGCCCCAGTCTTATATGGGGAATTTGTCTTTTAGATACGAGACTATATAGGGTTCCAATTTTGATATTCAAAAGCCTTGATACTTCTGAATATGTTAGATAATCATGCTGCATTCTTACTCCTTTTCAACATTATTGATCTTGATAAAGAGTAAATATCAGCCTGAACTAGGTTTTTATCCTGCAAATTTTTTTAATTTTTATTCAGTAAGCTTTTTGAAGTGAAAGTAACTTACTTTCCTTAAGTCCAAACTTATCCCCAAATCTCCCATAGTCGCTTTCATATGCCTCTGGAGCAAGATGTGCATACCTCATAGTCATTGATATGTCTTTATGGCCTAAGATATCTTTAAGCTTATAGATACAACCGTTTTTCATAACCCAGTGAGAAGCAAAAGTATGTCTTAAAGAGTGGAAGTTTATATACTTCAACTCCTTTCCATTAATCACTACATTCTGAAAACCTGCATTATCTAGGATGCTTTTAAGTGTCTTGCCAAATATTCTAGCTCCCGAGCAATGCATATTCCCTCGCTCATTAGGAAACACTAATCGAGACCCACACTTAATTCTCCAAACTTTTAAGAATTCGAGTAATTCATCAACGATCAAAACATGCCTTGTATCACCAGACTTGGTAGGCCCACTAAAGCTAGAATCGACCATAATTCTTCTAGTATCAAAATTTATCTTATCAAATGTAAGAGCAGCTAATTCTCCTTGCCTCATCCCTGTCATAATTGCCGTAAAATATAAAGCATAAGTCATTTCCCCATGACTCTTAGCCGCAATAAGAAACCGATTTATTTCACCATCAGACTTTAGATATCTAAAGTTTTTTTCAACTTTATTAACTTTTGGCTTTTTTATATTCGGAATTTTTATCAGCCACCCCATCTCAACAGCTAATCTCAGCATAGAAATTAACAAGGTTAAAATATTACCTATCGTCTTTGGAGCCAAGTTGCTTTTACTAGCCTTAAAAACATCTATATGACTTATTGAAATCTCCTGAAGTTGGAGCTTTCCAAAAGCAGGTCTTAGATGACAGCTAATAATACTTTCATCATCCTTCCTTGTTCGCTTCTGACTAGTCTTGTACAAAAGCCAATAATCACATAAATCTGAAAAACTTTTCTCTTGAATACGTGGAGACCTATATCCACTCAATATCTCTTCAGTTTCAATTTGATACTTCTTTAAGGCGACAACTGCTTCTTCATAAGATCTAAAAGTGAAGTTCTTTCTTTTTCCATTTTCATCAATTGGCCTAATTCTCCAACTACCACTCGGTAATTGTATTGGCTTCGCTTGTCTCTTTTTCATATAAAGCTTTTAGCTCCATCCAACAAAAGAGTATCCTGCAAATAAATTTGAAAAAATTTGGAGGTTTTGGCCATTTCTTGGCCATGGAAAAATATCGGTTTAAAAATTATGTGTCTGGAATCTGGTAAATGTCTGGATTTGTTGAGTGTTTTGGTTGCGGGAGCAGGATTCGAACCTACGACCTTCGGGTTATGAGCCCGACGAGCTACCAGACTGCTCCATCCCGCGTTAAACTATTGAAATCTTTATTAGATTTGGTATTGGGTAGACTATAGTATCTGAGTCTTTATGTCCAGCCTAATTGTAGAATTATTTCTTAGAATTTTACTCCGACATAAATTCCTAAAATCATTCATTTTTATGACGATAAGATCTGTAATTGGCACTTAAGCCGTCGCCACAATAAATTTAGATCGAGGTAAAACTTATGAACTTTAAAGGACCAAGAGATACATCAAAAAAAGAAAAACTTTATATTGAAATTGATGCTACTGAACTTTCAGCAGCTCAAATGAGGGCCTTAAAGACATTAAATATGCTTCTCAACCATAACCTGACCACAGAATCAGAAGGCGAGTTCTTCGATTCGTCAGCGGAAATTATGAGGGTCTGTGCTTCACTTATTAAGCAAGCAAATTTTGTTAGTGAAATGGATAAGAGCGAAATTCCATATGCTCAGCAAGCACTAGAATTTTCAATGGATGTTCTTCAAGATCAGGTGAGTTCATCAAAAGTAATCAACTACGATAACTAAAAAAATAAATATATGCATAAAAAAGGCCTTCTTAATGAAGGCCTTTTTTTATTACCATTTAATGATTTGAGCGTGTACTGACTTTTTCTGCTCTTCTTTCTTAGCAAGTCTCTTTTTCTTCTTAAGTTGACGTTGCTGGTGACGCTCTTCTCTTTCAAGATATTCAGCAGTTCTTTTCTCTTTGGCCTCTCTGGCCTTTTTCTCCTCAAGGTCTTTAATCGCTTGAAAGTAAGTATCCTTTCTAAACTTAACAAAGGCCTTATCATCAGCGGCAGTACAGTTTTGAACGCCTTTAAGACGAAGGTTAATTGATTTCTTTGATGATTGATATTCAAGGTCGTTAACAATTCGGCCGTTTTTATCAATACCAATTAAGTTCATAAGCTGCTTCTTTGAAACTGTACGGTATCCACCAGGAGTAATCCCTTCAACCGTTAGACCACCGATAGCCACACGCTTTAGCTTATCAACAGTTAATCCATAGGCTTCACAAAGTCGTCTAATCTCACGGTTCTTACCATCTGTAAGTCTAAACTCAAGCCATGTTTTAGCTTGGAGTTGCTTGATTACACGAACGGCCTTTGGCTTAAGAAAGCCAACCTCTGATTGATATCCACCACGAAGCTTTTTAAGGATATCAGGGGTAATGGCACCAAAAACCTTAACTTCATATACTTTTGTAACCCCTTCACTTGGGTGCATAATGGAGTTTGCCAGTTCTCCATCATTGGTCATCAGCAGAAGGCCTTCAGAAAGGTAATCCAGACGACCAATAGGATAAATTCTTTCAGTAACATCTTGAACGAGATCCATTACTGTCTTTCTTCCCTCAGGGTCACTTAAAGAAGTGATTACTCCGCGAGGCTTATTTAATACTACATAGATATTTTCTTTACGACCTACATCTACAGGGTCACCATCAACAACTACGGCATCAATATTGGGATCAATCTTTGTTCCAAGAACTCTGATTTTCTCTCCATTAACTTGGACACGGCCTTGAAGAATCATATCCTCTGCTTTACGGCGAGAAGTGATACCGGCATCTGCTATTACTTTTTGTAGGCGAATTAAATGATTAGAACTTTTCATGAAGTCACTCCAATCTGTCATCACGACGGTTTAAGTGTTAATAAGAATATCGGGAATCTACTTAAATTAACGACCTAGGTCAATACGTTAAAGTAATATATACCTTCTCGCAGAGACCTAAGTAATTAGAATTATATTAGTCTTGTAATTGATCGTTTAAGAAATCAAGGTCAATATCCAAGTCACGGGCCTTATCAGAGATATCCTTAGCTAGATTATCGAGATCCTCTTCTTTCTCATCGATTGATGAATCTCTCAGTGCGAGCTCATCTTTAATTTCTTCTACTTCTTCATTATCTGAAAGGTCAGATGCTTCAAGCTTCTCACCTGTTAATCTTTCAAATGCACTATCTAGGGCACGAGAGAGTTCTTCAGCTTCAGTATCAGCATCTCCAATAAGATCTTCACCCTGTAGGTATTCAATTTCCTCATCACTGTCTTCTTCTGAGAGCTCAACTTCGATATCAAATTCCATATCTTCTATAGGAAGACCTGTATCGAGATCGATCATTTGGAAATCTTCTTCATCTTCCTCAATTTCTTCAGGAATATTGAAAGGTCCAGCAGTGAGATCAGAAATCACAATTGGGTCAGCAGACATCGACATCATTTCAGACTCATGTGACTCTTTATTAACATTGATGATGAGCTGCTTTGAAACATACTCTTCAAGAATATCAAAGGCCGTACGAGGTCCATCGGATTCGACTTCTTCCGTTTGCTCTTCACCACTTACTTCACCCTTAGCAGCCTTAAGCTTGTTCTTTTCCTGATCTTTAAGAGCTGAAGTGAAGTCTGTATCAGAAGCAATTTCCTTAATAGAGCTAGCAAGATCTTCTAGCTCATCCATATCATCAAATACAAATTGTGCTTTATCACCATCGTGAACAATAGTCTTAATATCTGAAATCTTTCCAACATTATTTTCGATGGCATCTTCAAGATCATGTTCAGGAGGTAGCTCATCAATATTAGCAAGGTTAAATACTTCGAGGAACTCAGGAGTCGTTCCATAAAGAACAGGTCTTCCCATTTCATCAGAGCGACCTACTACTTTTACAAGTCTCTTATCCATGAGTCCACGAACAATGTGACCGGAGTCTACACCACGAATCTTATCAACCTCTGTTTTAGCAACAGGCTGCTTATAAGCAATAATGGCCAATACTTCAAGTGCCGTTGGAGAAAGAACGAGACTGTTAACCTTAAAGAGGTCTTGCACATACTTCGAGTAAGTTGCTTTCGTTCTATACTGGTATCCTTCGGCCACTTCAACAAGACGTAGGCCGTGATGACGACTTTCATACTCTTCTTGAAGTCTCATCAATGATTGGTGAATCACACGCAGAGGCATATCTTCATCAATTAGACCTTTGATCTTATTGATGGGAACAGGGCGATCGCTCATAAAGATAATGGTTTCAATGGCCCCACAAAGAGTATCGAAATTTAATCCTGTACGGGCCTGCCAGAGAGAGTCCTCTTGTTTCTCATCATCAAGAAAGTTTGCTTCAAGTTCGAGCATTTCCTGACCAGGGTAAAGTAAGTCTTCCTCAGAAGGTAAACGAGGGTGAAGCTCCCACTCTTCAAGAGCATCCTCTTCAGATGATGCCTCTAAAGCGACTTCGGCTTCTTCACCCTCATTACTTTCCTGTTGTTGTGAGGCGTCTAGGCTTTCACTTTCAATTTCAGCCGATTCCTCAATATGATTTTCTGGGGTAGTTGTCTCATCGTTAATGGTGTCGTGGTTTTCCACATTTTCCATGTTGTCCATAGTTTGCCTCTATTACTGAAGGGTCTGTCCCTCAGCTCCTGTTGTCTCTTGCAATTCTTCTGTTGTATTTGGCATTTGAATCTCTAATGTCTCATCCTGATTTTCAGATTCTTCTAGCGCCATGGCCTGATTTAATTGTTGTTCTAATTCTTCTTCAGAAGGTGTGCTATTTCCTTCCTCTTCTTCAAAACCATTTGCACTTTCGATATCGAAGTCCTCAAGTGACTTGATCACTTGAACATAGATCGTTCCAAAGCCTTCATTTTGAAAGACTGTAAGTCTTTCAAAATGAAGGCTTTGGAACGATCTATGCTCAAGTGACTTGATCACTTGAACATAGATCGTTCCAAAGCCTACATTTTGAAAGACTGTAAGTCTTTTTAGGGGGGCA
>JBLWXW010000037.1:0-32223 GCA_048267265.1 Bacteriovoracaceae bacterium | reverse complement strand
GGAAAGAGATGATCTCCACCCTCGGTGAAGCTCATCTCTTTCCTTACTACCGTGATATGATGACTTCTCTTTCTTCAGGAGTAAGTCCTGCAGAAAGAGAAGTCATCATATCACGGTAGTAAGGAAAGAGATGATCTTCCCCGAGTGTGAAAACCTGACCAATGGCCAATTGAATCGCATCATGTCCAGCACAAGGTGCATGATAAGACCAACCAATCGCCTGTTTAAGATAGTTAGGCGCCCGCTCATCGAGCTTACGACCCAAGCTCAAGAGACCATACCATGTCTTGAGAGTATTCTTATCCGTATTTTTAATAGTGAATTTCTTGGCCACTTTATCCAACATATAGATCCTTTGGAATCATTAATTTTTTAATAAATATTTAGATATATAACCTATCGGAGTTAGAGATTGAGGTCAATTTAGACACTGCGTGTCTTTGGCCTTAAATGGTAAAAAAAAAGCGAGGCTGCGAGGCCTCGCTCTTCTTAAGAATATAGGGATAGTACGCTTTAAGCGTCTAAAATAATTACTTTAATGGGAATGGCACTTTCCTTACCACTTCAACAGTTACACCTGTATCACCAAAGGCTGGAATTGTCGCTAGCTCGACTTCGGTATTACCATTTAAGAGGCCCGATCCTGCTAAGTAGTAATCTGAAGATCCATCAGAAAAAGTTAACAAGAGTACAGAACCTGCGGGGAAGGCCTGTGCATTTGACACCGCCGCAGAGAAAGTTGCAGTGGATGATCCCATTTCAACCGTTAGCGTCTGGGTTACAGTGTAAGTCGTCTCTGCCGCTGCTCCACAAGTATTATATTGAGGAATATTGGCAGCTGGCTTGCCTGTAAAGAAGCCATCTAAATCATAAATAGAATCAAAACTTGAGTCATCCATCATTGAGTTGGAAGTCACTCTTTCAAGAGCAGCGAGCTCTGGAGTAAACTCTCTATCCCAATCCCTAACCTGAACACGAATCCTTGCTTTCACGTTATAGGCCGCATCCAGACAATTAAATGTATAGAAGTTATCGTAATCAACTACACCAGTAACACCAGCGCTACCAAGAGGATCAAGGGGTTGAACATAACTATTCCAAGCCGCGACATTATCTTCAAGAACTCCAACAGCTGAGTAAGCGTTCACATGGAAATTATTTTCATAACACTGACCAGCAGTAGTCCAAGAATCAATAGAGAGGTAATTGGCCACAAAACTATTCTTAGTTTGTAGGTCACGAGGGTTCGTAATCTCTTCAATTTTCTCTAGTCCAGAGTTTGAGTCATATACAATGGCCTCATCTGTATTATCTGCACTCCAAACCGACTTAGGTCCACCCATATTATTGTTTGAGTCGCCACCACAATTGATCACCGTTTCCGATGCTGTACAATTACAATGAGTCGTTACATCACCCGTGTCAGCATCTTCATCTTCTTCATAACTACAGTTAACTGTAGCAACGGTTACAGTACCTTCGTCAAGATTTGGCCAATTCGAGTTTCCACGAGAATAGTCAAAGCGACATAAGTCATCAGCACTTTCAAGTTTGATACAATCTCCATCGAGGCAATATGCATCAGATCCAAAACTTGGATCAGTAGCACCCGCAGCCCCCAATTGAGCAGCAGTAGCAGGTGCTCCACCACCAGAATTTAGAGTTGCTGGAACAACTAATCTCAGATTACTATTTGGTCCCCACACAGCATTGGTTGCATTTCCATCTGTGGTTTCAACAATATCTCCACTACCACATGAACCAGCATCACCGAAATCTTCGTACTTAACAATATAGCGCTCTGTTTTCCCTGGAAGGAAAGGCTTATAGGAGAATGGTGTATAAGTCACATACTCACACATCCCTGCACCAGCGGTAATATTAAATGAAACTCCGCTATTATAGAGATCCCCTTCCCCACCTTCTAGGCGACAAAGCACATCATTAAATCCATAAATATATTGGTTATAACGGCTATCAGCATTATCATCAATCACTTGTGGAGTAATCACTCGACAGTAAGTCGCGCCATAACCTTGCCCCTCTTTATGCATAAGAAAAGATGAAGCACTATCCGTTAGCTGAGAAACTTCGAATTGATTATAGATCACAAGATCAAAGTCATAAGAAATACTCTGGCCATCAGAAGAGTAGAAAGTAATGGTATAATTCTCAACTGTAGCTGGAGAAGTCGGAACTCCAGAGATTTCTCCTGATGTCGTATTAAAAATAAGACCCGATGGAAGAACTTCCGGTTGAATACTTGCAGAAGTAATCTCACCTTGAACAAAGGTATCGAGGAAGAAGCTATCTCCAACATACCCCACCATTAAGTTTGCAGAAGAAATTCCTGTAATCTCATTGGCATCTGTTCCAGTTTGGTTCGTTTGTGGACCGGCAGAAATATCATCGATATAGTTATTTCCTGCAAAGTAGCAGTGGCTATCGAAGTCTTCAACTTGCATCACAACTTTATTGCTACCAAGAAAGTCAGTTCCGGCCACGGCAAAACCAGAGGCCATATAAGTATCGGCCGCGTTATAACAAGTAATCGGCTGACCTTCATAGAAGAATTCATTATTTTCAGCTTCTGTACCGGAAGAGTTATGAGCTCCAGCAGTTCCCCCCGTAACAGAGATCGTAATATTAGGACCAACGACTCCATCGAGTGTACGAGAAACACTATTTGCATCAGTAATCGTATCTCCCTGAGAAAAACTACCTGTACCTGCACTTGAAGAAGGCTTAACCTGTCTTACAAAAATATAAGGACTATCCACGGCCACAACAACGGCCACATCATCTGCAGTGGCCCCAGTAATGAGTTCACCAACATCAAAGTTCCCAACAGCACTCATTTCAAAAACATGAGTGATAAAGTGATTGGTCTCAACATTATCAATAGTTGTTGGTGATCCAGATCCCGTGACCGTCTCTCCAGTTGAGAAACTTCCGCTTGTAACTCTTACATAAGCAACACCAGAGGCATTATTCTTATCAACGACAACTCCAGTTGCTCCACTTGAGCCCGTAATATTATCGGTTACTGCAAGTTGAGTTGGATCTTTGATATACATAAAGACATGAGGAACAACGGTTGCTTCACTAGCATAGAAAGAAGGAGTATTATCTATTCCTACTCCATCTAAAAATACTCCGTTTCCTTCAACAAGAAGAGTGTCTGTTCCATTAATAGCATCAGTGTCTAATGTCATAAGGACACGCCCAGAAGGCTCAATAGTTGAACTATCTCCGTCATCAGGAGTTGATATACGTGTCCCTCTATAGAATTTCTTTCCATTTGCAGAGAGTTTTAAAATCTGATATCTCGCAACAGAAGCATTGGCCGGACTTTTTGCAATGGCCATTTTATAAGAAACTTGAGTAGAATCACTGATATTATTGGTTCCTTGAATCGTATAGACTGTTTCAGAAAGAACACTTAATGAAGCAGGAGCTCCTACTACGCTTAAGTTACCGTTAACATCGAGTTGAAGATCTGCAGGTAGACTTGGAGTAACGGCCCAAGTTAATGTTTCACCAGCTTTTAATGTATCTTCGTTACCTAAATCATTAAAGAAAGCAGGTGATTTACTTAGTGTCGTATTAGTAACATCGAAAACATGAATAACTTCTTCAACTGTCGCTCTACTCGTTACATAGGTAGAGGTTTTATCAAGAGTATCATCGGCCTTAAATTGACGATTGGCCTTTGTTGGAGTGGCGGCCATAGTGACAAAGAGTCGCCCTTGATCTTCATTAATAAAGTTAACCGTTGCTCTGGAGTTATCATTATTTGAAATGGTATCTCCAACATTGAATGCAGCAGTAGAATTAACTTTAAGAATCAGTTTTTCTCCACTCACTTGAGGATAGAAGATAGAAGCAAAATCAGTTCCACTCTTCAATTCAATCTCAAGGTCGTCAAATGACGTTGCCCCAGAAAGAGCTGGGTGAAAACCTTCAACGGTATAGACCGTTCCAGCAATATAGGTTCCAGGGGAAAAGTCTAAAGTCCCCACTCTATTTGCAGAAAGTGAATTAGTAAATGTCGCACCAGTTGGTAAGCTTGCATCGAAAGTATAGTAAATATAACCCAGTCCAAATGCATCTTCTGATGGAAATGCCGCAGGTACTGTTGAGTTAATATTCACACTATCCGAATCACTAATGGCCACTTGAAATTCAAAGGGGTCCCCAGGGTTGGCCAGATATTCATTAGTACCATCAACGACTTTAATTGAAGTTGGGGATCCAATTGAGTTAATATCAATATTAAAAGAAGCAATATCTTCATTTGTTACACTATCAATCGCAGTAATCGTTACCGAATTACCTACTGTATTTTGTAGACCATTGATAGAGATATTTCCTGTCGTAGAACTTAGAGAAATTCCACCAATATTTGTTCCCATTGAAATCGAGTAAATCGTGTTGGCCGGTGCAGCGACAACCGCTCCGTTATTCTTCCACTGTGGAGCGAGTGTAATACCCGTATCAGAAGTGGAAAAAACAATTTGGGCCCTCTCACTTTGAACAGAAGAGACCGTAGAGTTCATTACATAGTTGGAGCGAGGAAAGGTAGAATTATCGGCCCCACCATTATAACCCTCTGCTGTAGCATAGATTACTTTTAGGTCAGTATTAATTCCTGTTACTTGAGCTCTACCCACAACATAACCACTTGCTTCAGTACAATTGGCAATACTATTAAGGCGACAAGAAAGAATGGTATCCCCTACTGAATAACCCGAAATATTCTCTACTTTAAGGGCGATTCTTTGCGTATCAAGCATTGGGTAACTTAAAGCTACAACTTCAGAGCTTGCTACCTCCTCACCTGGAATAACCGTAGAGCCAAGGAAGTTAACTGTCGCTGTTTCCTCTTCGTTAAGTTCATTACCATAGAAGCCTTCAGCTACAGAAACCGTAATCGTAAGAACACTGTCCTCTTCGCCTGTAAAGTTTAGATTTGAATTGGGAAGGAATGGACCATAGGGAGAAACAAGTCTATCATCTGTTTGCACACCTGAAGTATTTGTCGCCATTCCAAGACCAGTAACTGTTTGACTTAGGGTATATTCGAAACCTAAGTTAGCCGTTGAATATCCCGAGCTACTTGTTCCTGTAACCGTGATTGCCTTATTGAAGTTATATGTACTTCCAGAAGGTACGGCCGTCATGGGAATATAGAAAATAGCATCTGAAGTGATCGCCCCTGCTCCTGTCGATCCAGCAGCACATTGACCATATCCAGCGACACAATTATCAAAATAGCTTCCAGAAGAAATATAAGTACTCGGTCCGATAACTGCAGATCCATCAAGGCTTACAACTAAAACCGTTACAACTTCTTCTCCATCTTCTACAGAATAAATTCCTTGGATAGTACCAACATCATCAATCGCTCCAATACCTAATACATCGGCAGAAACATTTATATTATCTCCAATTACAAAAGAGTCATCGCTATCTGTTTCAAAGAAAACGACATCTCCGGCCTCTTGAAGAATAAATACGGAGTCAATCGTATAGACGATATCACTCTCGTCACCTGACTCAGTATCGTCGTCATCATTGTCGGTAGAGCCACCAGAGCTAGAAACTGACGTCTTAGGCTCCTCTTCCTTAAACTTCGTAAAGGAATCCGGCATACATGATGATGCCAAAATGAGGGATAATAATGTTAATAGGACCAAATTTTTTGTTCTCATACGATCTTATTATCGGGCAATTGATAAAAGAATTTAGAGATAGATCAAAAAGCTTTTATTTTTAATCATTTAGGAATATTTTTCCCTCCCCTAAATAAGTAGGATTTTCAAAAAATGCCACAAATTGTTGTAATTTAGAGGTTTTCGCCTCAAAGATATGAAGTTTAGATGACATTATGCTTTGCTGTGCAAAATGAAAAATAACCTCTATTGAAGGTATGATGCCCTAAACTTTTGAATTTAAAGTCCAAAAACTTACTTAAAAAGGATGAATTTCTATGCCTATCGCAACCTACGAACAATATTGTGACATGCTCAACAAGGCCAAAGCTGGCGGATATGCCTTCCCAGCAATCAATGTTACCTCAACTTCTACTGCCAATGCTGCGCTAAAGGCCTTTGCTGATATGAAAGCAGATGGAATCATCCAAGTCTCAACAGGAGGCGGTAAATTTGCTTCAGGTCAGGCCGTAGGAGATATGGCCCTTGGAGCGATCTCCATTGCTCAACACGTTCATCTTATGGCGCAAAAGTATGACGTTATGATTGCTCTGCACACTGATCACTGCCATCCTGAGTATGTAGATAGTTTTATGAAGCCATTAATTGTGGAAAGTGAGAAGCGCGTTGCTAATGGCGAACTTCCCCTATTTAACTCACATATGTTTGATGGCTCAGTTCTTCCCCTTAATGAAAACCTGGCCATCTCAAAAGAGCTTCACACTCGCTTAACTAAAATTGGAGTCATTCTTGAGATTGAAACAGGAATTGTTGGTGGAGAAGAAGATGGTGTGAATAACGAAGATGCTCCAGCGGATAAGCTCTATACCTCTCCAGAAGAGATGGTAGAAGTCGCGAAAACACTTCGTCCAATCGGTCCTTTTATGTATGCGGCCACATTTGGAAATGTTCACGGCGTTTATAAACCAGGAAATGTTAAGCTAAGACCAGAGATCCTAAAGAATGGCCAGGATGCTGTTATGAATGAGCTTGGAGCCGATCATACTCATTGGCTAGTCTTTCACGGAGGCTCAGGATCTGAGCTCTCTGAAATCCATGAAACCTTAGGCTACGGTGTAGTGAAGATGAATATTGATACAGACACGCAATATGCCTACACTCGTCCTGTGGTTGAACATATGTTCACAAATTACGACAAAGTTCTCAAGATTGAAGGCGAAGTGGGGTCTAAATCACACTACGATCCTCGTGCTTGGTCGAAAAAAGCTGAAAATGCAATGACCGAGAGAATTATTCAGGCGATTAAAGATCTTAAGTCGGAAGGGAAAACGATTAATGGTTAATTGTTAGTAGTTAGTGGTTAACGGTGACTGTCACCGTTAACCGATAACCAATAACCAATAACCAAAAAAGCAATTTCTTCCCCTCCCCAAACAATTTCCCTCAAAAATAATCCCAATCTCTTAAATTACCGATTTGTTTCCCATAAGGGAGACGCATATGTATTGGAGTCTAATCACTGATTTTTTCAAACTACCAACCCTACTCATTCAAACTGAGTTTTGGCAGAAATTCTTTCTGCGATGGGAAGGAAAGCGTCCACCACTAGCACTTCGTTTAAAATTTCTTCGTGATACAGAAATTAAATTTAAACCAGGATCAACCTTTAGGGCCTTGGACTATGAAGCCATTAAATTTATTCAGCAAAAGACTTCGTATTTTAATAAGCAAGTAATCAAAGAAAATGAAGACTATGATTGGAAGCTTATTAATGAAAGTTGGATCAATGTCTATCCCCACGAAGTGACTCAAATTAAGATATTAAACTCTCAAAAAGAGAATATCGTCTCCAAGCTTCACCATGGAGGTCCCTATCAAGGTGCTTCTATGAAAGAGCTACGCACTGAAATCTCAAGACTTTGTTTTAATGCTAGAAAAAGAGGCTTGGTCATTGAAGAGGTACAAATTGTACACACTCACCCCTCTCTGGAAGTTATGATTTATAAAGAGGATGAACCTAGATCAGATTCATCCTTCATCTTTAATGGGTTAAGTAAGAGTGATATCAAGCTTGGCGAGGCCTTGGCGCCGTTTATTCCCTATCCCCTAAGGGTAAAGGCCATTACTACGGCCGCCAATTATTCACAACTATTCTAATTAAGAATTAAGAGTCTTAGAAGTGATCTCGTAGACATTCTTAGAGAGGCCATCGGTCTCAACGATACGCTTAAGTTCGGCCTCCATTAAATCTTTTTGTGCACTTTCAAGGCGTTTAAAATCTTTGAATGCAGATGCCAAACGAGAGGCCACCTGTGGATTAATTTTATCCATCTCAAGAACTTTATCGGCCATGAACTTATAGCCTCTTCCACTTTCGTGGTGGAGTTGACCTAGATTACGAGAGAAGGCACCAATAAGTGCGCGCACAAGATTCGGAACATTCTTATTGTAAATAGCATCCCCTTCAAGCTTTTCAATACGCTCTAGAGTTTTATCATCAGAAATTTCTCCCTGAACTGTAAGCCATTTTTGCATTACAAGTGTTTCATGGGCCCACTTCTTATAAAAGCTTGCTGAAGCTTCCTCAAAAGCCGCACCACCAACCTTACTTAAGATTTGAAGTCCACCTATTTCATCTGTCATATTCGTGGCATTAGCATAGTGAGATGATATCAAATCAACATACTTACTGCCATCGCCACTATCACCAAGAGCTCCAAGGAATCCAAGGCATGAAGTTCTTAAACTTCTCTTACCAATGGAGAGAGGATCTAAACTATATGCCCCCTCAGTAGCATTATCTTTATAAATCTCGGCGTAGAGATCTTGAAACTTATGAGCAAGAGTATTGACTACAACTTTTCTTGCCTTAATCATTCTTTCAAATGAAATCGGATTATGACCCTGCTGAAGAAGAGTCGTTGAAGGAATCTTAATCAACATGGCCTTAATCGCAGGATCAAGAGACGTATCGGCGAGAAGTTTACCGTAAGCATCCACAAAGGTTTCATCAAGAGTCACCTCACGACCTTCCTTTAGATCAGCATTCATCTGCGATACTAGACGATAAACTGAACTTTGAACCGCCTCATAGCGATTATAAAGATCAGAGTCATTGGCCATCATAAAGTAGTAATCTTTCAAATGATAAGGAGCTTCCAATTTTACAGGGGCGCTAAAGCCACGATTCAAGCTAACAACAGGTTTTTCTGAAACATTTTTAAATACAAAAGTCTGCTCGCTCTTCGTTATATGAAGGATTCCTTCTTGAGCTTGAGGCTGACCAGTGGTATCCGCAAGCTCAAGTTTTATATCATTACCTTTACTATCAATGAGTCCAACCGCAAAGGGAAAGAAGTAAGGGGCCTTATGATCACTTTCGGCCGTTGGACGACAGCTTTGTGATGTATTTAAAGTTAAAACCTTCTCACTTTCATCATACTCCCAAGATGCCTTAAGTGTTGGAGTTCCCGCTTGATTGTACCAGTTCTTAAATTGAGTAAAATCGTAGTTACCATTGCCTACACTCATGGCATGAAGAAAGTCTTCTGTGGTAACGGCCTGACCATCAAAGAGTTCAAAGTACTTATCCATTCCCCTTCTAAAGCCATCCTTACCAAGAAGAGTTCTCACCATACGGATAACTTCAGCACCTTTTTCATAAATAGTTGCGGTATAGAAGTTATTAATTTCAATATAACTTGAAGGTTTAATAGGGTGAGCGGTAGGACCTGCATCTTCAACAAATTGAAAAGTCTTAAGCCTTTCTACATCTTGAATTCTTTGAACAATACGAGAGTTGAGGTCTGATGAAAATTCTTGGTCTCTATAAACCGTTAGTCCTTCTTTGAGAGTAAGTTGGAACCAATCACGACAGGTAATTCTATTTCCGGTCCAGTTGTGAAAGTACTCATGACCCACAACAGATTCAATTCCCAGGAAGTTTCCATCTGTTGCTGTTTTTTCATCAGCAAGAACGTATACAGAGTTAAAGATATTTAAACCTTTATTCTCCATGGCCCCCATATTGAAGGAATCTACGGCAACGATCATATAGATATCAAGATCATACTCAAGACCAAAAGTGTCTTCATCCCACTTCATGGACTTCTTTAAAGATTCCATGGCGTGATCACATTTTGATTCATTTCCTTTGTCACAATAAATGCGAAGGTCAATCTTACGACCTGTCATTGTTGTATAAGAATCCTGTACAAGTCCAAGGTCTCCCGCAACAAGAGCATAGAGATAAGCAGGCTTCACAAAGGGGTCTTCCCACTCTACAAAATGAAGTCCACCTTCAAGATCTCCTTCAGCAATGGGGTTACCGTTTGAAAGAAGAACGGGATACTGCTCTTTATTAGCGATAATCTTAGTCGTAAATTTTGCCATATTATCAGGACGATCTAGATAATAAGTGATCCTTCTAAAACCTTCTGGCTCATTTTGGGTGCAGAAAATAGTTCCCGACTTATAAAGACCATCAAGGGCCTTATTGGCCTCGGGGTTAATCTCATTAACGATAAGCAATTCAAAGTTATCTGGAACATCATTAAGCGTAAGCCCTTCGCTGTCCAAAGAGTATTGATCTTTTGAAAGTTCAGCTCCATCAATAGCAGCAGAGATAAAAGTAAGTTCCTCACCATTAAGAGCAAGTTTCTTCTCCACAGACTTAGAGTCAGGATTCTTTCTTACCTGCATCTTTGAAGTAACGACCGTCTTGGTTGAGTGAAGCTCAAAAGTAAGATGAACTTCTTCGATCTTATAAGGGAGAACTTGATAATCACTAAGGTGAATGGTCTGTGGAGCTGCTTCTTTCATCTATAAACCTCTTTAATTTAATTTGTGCTCAATTCTGTATAAAGCATCGCCTAATCTGCCATGACGGGCCCGTATTGTCATACCAAAAGCCTTTCCTACTTCGATTGTCTTAAGATATTCGCAAAATAACTCTTTGTGTCGCGACGAAAATTGAATAAAATAGACTTTATAGAGCTGAGTTTACAGTAAGTTATCTCATCAATATTAAATAGGAATTCATGGCGGGACTAAAGCAAGATCCAAATAAACGTCACTACTTTACGGAAGTAAAGCAAAGCGAAACTCTAGGAGTCTTAAAGAAGGCCATAGACGACAAGGTTGAAGTAAAACTTTGGGAGCAGGGAAAGAGTGAAGAAGAGGTAGAGACCTATCTACCTACTGAAGTTGATTCTAAAACTTTGGCCACCGTCCTTGAGCCCCAAGGTGGACTTCTCTCTAAACTTTTCAGCTCAAAGCTTTTGGGAAAGTCTGTTTTCTTTAAAGTTGGATCTGGAAAGTTTCAATTCTTCGGAACGGCCGACTTTACTCAAGACAAGAGTACAAAGGCCTATCAACTCAAGCTCAGTAGCACCCTTTTCAAAACTCAACAACGCTCAAATTACCGCCTGCAAGCAAGTTCACAGGTTCGAATCCAGTTCAGACTTACTGAGGAAATTCTTCAGGATGCTCTTGATATAAGCGCTGGTGGAACATCCTTTATCATTCCAAAAGATCAACAAGACGAATATCCAAAGGGCAAAGAGTTCAGAGGATGTCGACTAGGTCTTAACTCACACAAGTTTGACATTCCCATTGCCACTATTGCTGGACTATGGCCGGCGGATCCCCCAAAAGGCTCAGATGAAGAGTTTATGAAAGTAGGAATGGCCTTTTCAGGTCTCTCCCAAGACAACGAAGAAGAGCTCTTTAAAATAATCAACTCGGAAGCACGAGCTGAAGAGATGAGAAAGACCATGCTAGAGCGTAAGAAAAAACAAGAAGATAACTAATTTCTCCAAATCCTAAATAAGTAAGTTCTGTCGCACTAATCTCAATAAATTAGCTGAGGCTTACCTTTTTTCAGTACAACATTAGATAGTTGACTTAGATGTCTAACAAGGAGTATGTTACTCTGCACAATTTTATATAGACGAGATATTTCTTTTACTTCCTTGGTCCTTTAAAATTAAGACCTTACATAGGAAGCCATCATGAATAATCTCAAGAAAAAGAATAAGCATACTCAAAGTAACAAAGACAAAAATAAAGACAACAACAGTACAAAGCGAGTACCTATGAATATTGAATCACTACGCGGCTATAAACTTGTTCAAAAGGCCAACCTTCTCAAGGCCCACGACCTCTACCCTTTCTTTAGATCTATTGGGGACTCAGAGGGAACCGTTGTTCAAGTTGATGGTAAAGAGCAGATCATGATTGGTTCTAATAACTATCTTGGACTTACTCACCATCCTCATGTGATTGAATCAGCAAAGAGAGCAATTGATCAATTCGGTACAGGTTGTACTGGCTCACGTTTTCTCAATGGTAACTTATCTATTCACGAAGAACTCGAAGAAAGACTGGCCAAATATCTAGGTCACGAAAAGGCCCTTGTATTCTCAACTGGTATGCAGACTAACCTCGGTACTATCTCTGCCATCAGCGGTCCTAAAGACTGTCTAGTTTATGATACGGAAAACCATGCTTCCTTAATTGATGCCTCAAGACTTTCTCTTGGAGCCACTTTCAAATTCAAGCACAATAACCTTGAGTCCCTCGAGCAAGTTCTTGAAGAAAATGTGAGTCGCTTTAAAAATGTTTGGGTTGTTGTTGATGGTGTTTTCTCAATGACTGGTGAAGTGGCCAAGCTTCCTGAAATGGTTGCCCTTTGTGAAAAATACGGAGCTCATATCTACGTTGATGATGCTCACGGTATCGGAGTAATGGGTCATAAAGGTCGTGGAACGATGGACTACTTTGATGTTACTGAAAAAGTAGATCTTAATATGGGGACATTCTCAAAATCATTCGCCTCTATTGGTGGAGTGATCTCTGGAAGTAGTGACCTCATTGAATATATCAGAATGAATGCAAGAAGTTTCATGTTCTCTGCATCTATGCCACCATCTGCCGTAGCAACGGTAAGTGCTTGTCTTGATGTTATTGAAGAAGACGACACTCTTCACACTCGCCTATGGGAAAATGTTAATATGATGAGAAAAGGATTCCAAGAAATTGGATTCTTCACTTACGAATCAGCTACTCCAATCATCCCAATCTTCATTGGTGATGAGATGAAGGCGCTTCAGGTAACGAACTACCTTAAAGAAAATGGAGTATTCGCAACTCCAGTTCTACCTCCAGCAGTCCCTAAAGGTGAAGCTCTCATCAGAACAAGTTATATGGCCTCTCATTCAAGCTCAGAACTTACAAAAGTTCTTGAAGTTCTCTCTCAAGCAAAGAAAGAGTTTGATATTCCAGGTACTTTTCAATAAATTTCCCTTATGGAAAAAATAGAAGTTAAACCCGTCACATCAGGCCTTGAAAAAAAGGCCTTTATCAATCTTCAATGGACAATCTATAAGAATGACCCCTACTGGGTGCCTCAGCTAAAGCTTGCCATTAAAGATCTCCTTAGCCCTAAGCACCCCTTCTATGAAACGGCGGATACTCAAATGTTTATCGCCAAGAAAGATAAGGCCGTGGTGGGAAGAATCATGGCGGTTCACCCTAAGAAATATAATGATTTCCATAAATCCAATGTAGGCTTCTTTGGCTTCTATGAGTGTATTAAAGATTCTGAAGTAGCTAAGCAATTGCTCGATACAGCTGAGAAATGGTGTCGTGACCGTGGTCTTTCACAAATCCTGGGTCCTTTTAATCCAAGCTCTAACTACGAAAGTGGTCTATTGGTTGATGGGTTCAACGATCCACCACAACTTATGATGACTTATAATCCTACTTACTATGTTAAGCATATGGATAACAATAACTATGTTAAAGAAATGGACCTACTCGCCTATCGGGTGAAGTTCCCTTTCGAGATGAACTCAACCATTGTTAAAATCTCTGATCGTGCAGAGAAGAGAAATAAAATTACTTATCGTCGCATTAATAAGAAAGACTTTAATAATGAAGTTCAAAGACTTCTCGAAATCTACAATGATGCCTGGGAAAATAATTGGGGTTTTGTCCCCTATACAGAAAAAGAATTTCTCCACATGGCCAAAGACCTTAAGATGATTGTGGACGAAAGGCTTCTGCTCTTTGTTGAAGTCGATGGTGAAACGGCCGGCTTCATAGCCTGTCTTCCCGATATGAATCAAGTTATGAAAACAATCCCCAATGGAAACCTTCTTCCCACAGGTCTTTACAAACTTCTTACCTTTAAGAAGAGAGTGGATCGCGTAAGAGTTCCTTTGATGGGTGTTAAGCAAAAATTTAGAAAACTTGGTATCGAAACCCTTCTCTACTACAAAGCTCAACTTGCTTGTATGGAGCATGGATATAAAGAATGTGAAGCGAGCTGGATTCTTGAAGATAATATCATGATGAATAAGCCCCTTCAGAAAATGGGCTTTGATGCTTATAAGACTTATCGAATTTACAAAAAAGACCTATGAAAATCTTAGTAACTGGAGCTTCTGGCTTTGTTGGTGGACATTTATCAACTCGACTCGCAAGTGAAGGTCACGAAGTTTATGGACTCATAAGAAGTCCCAAGGGAATTGACTACGACTTCAAAGTTATTCAAGGTGATCTATCAAATGAGAGCATTAAGTCCTGGGTAAGTAAGCTGCCCGAAGATCTCAATACTGTTATTCACACAGCTGGAATTGTTCACTCATTTAATAAGAATATTTTTGATGAAATTAATTTCCAAGGGACTGTGGATTTAGAAATGGCGCTTAAAGAGCGCTTTACTAAGCTTCATTTTATTTTTACAAGCTCACTTGCAGCAGTAGGTCCTTCTTCAGAAGGAATCCCCCATACGGAAGAGACACCACTGCTTCCTCCGTCCCTCTATGGAAAGTCTAAGAAAAAGGCCGAAGAGTATTTATCGGATAACCTCGCTCCTGAGTGGAAACTAACCATTGTTAGGCCACCCATGGTCATTGGTCCAAAAGATCCTGCCGTACTCGATGTTTTTAAAATGGTAAAGTCGCGGATTATTTTAGGCACAGGTCTAGAAGGAATGAATAAGGTGTATAGCTTTGTCTGTGTTCATGACCTAGTTGATCTTATGATCAAGTGTACAAACCAAGACCAAGACCAAGACCAAGAAAGGATTCGAATCTACTTTCCCGCTTACCCTAAGACAGTAACATTTAAAGAAATTATTGAGGCCATCAAAGAGGAGATGAATGTCTCTACCATCACTCTTCCCATTCCCATGACCATTATCTCTGCACTGGCCCACGGGATGTATGGACTTCAAAAGATTTTTCCCATCGACTTTCGTCTCACTCCCGATAAGATCCATGAACTAGGACCTAAGTACTGGAGTGTAAGTGCTCAGCGATCAATTGATCAACTTGGTATGAATTATCAATGGGATTTAAAAGAGACAATCAAGCTCACCTATAACGACTACAAATCACGTAACTGGCTTTAAGAAAAACGCCTATTTTTTCTGCCAATTAGGAAATAATTTCTATTTTTCAACAGCTCTAAGCAATTAGATTTACTCAAATAATGGGACACCGATAAGTCTGATGATAGCCTAAAAGCTAGAAATTATGAAAGTTATTATAAAAACAATCCTATTAACCTCTTTGAGTTTATTTCTAAACTCTTGCTTACTTCCCAATGAGAAAGGAAGCGTTTCCCTGAACCTAAGTTCTTCAGATGAGGCGAGCCGAGAAGCGGCCAAAAATAATGACAACAATAATTCAAGTGATATTACAGTTACTCAGGTTCAGCTCAATAACGATCAAATTATAGTAACGGGATCCGAGCTCGGTAGCGTCACTCATGTAAAATTGGGAGATGGTCTAAGTGATTCAGTTCTTTCTATTGTTTCACAAAGCGCGAACCAGCTCATTCTAAGCTCATCTACCCAACTCTCAATCGCCCTTAATACACTACTATCCCTTACCCTAAATAGTGCTCAGGGTGCAGCAGTCATTCAAGTAACATTCAACCTTCCCGACTCTTCTGTATCAACAGCTAAGATTGGAGATGGACAAGTTACAGGTTCAAAAATTAGTGCCATGGGAGCAGGAACCGGACAAGTATTGCGCTACAACGGCAGCAGTTGGGAGCCCGGAGATTTAAATGGATTAACCTTTGCTGGAAATTGGAATGCCAATACCAACTCACCTAATCTCTCCGCAGGGGGAAGTTTAGGGCAGTACTATATCGTCAACACGAATGGCTCAACCGATCTCCTTGGTGGACCAGGAACAGACTCTTGGCTTATAGGCGACTGGGTAGTTTGGAATGATGTGGCCGGCCGTTGGGATAAGGTTGATAACGGAAGTAATGTCACGAGCTTCAATGGGCGAAATGGTCCCGTGAGTCCCCAAAGTGGCGATTACAACTGGTCCATGCTGGCCAATGACACTAGCATTTACATTGATTATCGACCCAATAATAGTGCCTGTAACGACGGTGAAGTTCTAAAGTATAACTCCGCAACTCCGGGATGGGAGTGCGCCAGTGATGATAATACAGTAGGAACAGGTGATATCTCATCTGTAACAGCAGGGATAGGACTCAGTGGTGGTGCAACCTCAGGAGATGCCACTCTTGATATTGATGTGGGAACTTCAGCAGGACAAATTCCTCAACTTGATGGAAGCGCTCTTTTGCAAACGAGTATTATTCCAAATTTAGATACAAGTAAAATTACCTCTGGAACAATGGCCACTTCTAGACTGCCCTATGCTAGTGGATCGAGTGATGGAATTCTCTCAAGTGCAGACTACAATACTCTCGCTGCAAAAGAGGGTTCGATAAGCGCAGGGACAACTGGCCAATATTTTAGAGGGGATAAAACGTGGCAAACTCTTGACTCAAGTGTCGTTACAGAGAATTCAAATCTTTACTTTACCGATGCTCGTGCAAAGGCGGCAGTGGTCTCCACCCTTATCACTGATGGTGTCACCGATATGTCCCCAAGTGAGGATGCTGTCTATGACGCCCTATCAACCAAGCAAAATACTCTAACAGATACAACCAACGCCATTGTAGGGAGTGTACGTATCTATGATAGTGTAGATCAGAGTCATTATATAGAGCTTCTCAGTCCGGATATCTCAACAAATGGCAACTTAACTCTACCTTCAACAACAGGAAGCTCGGGAGACATTCTCTCCACAAATGGAGCAGGTATTCTCTCTTGGATAACTCCAACGAATGGAACAGTGACTTCAGTAACCGCAAGCGCCCCCTTAAGCTCTAGTGGAGGAGCGACTCCAGATATTTCCCTATCTCAAGCTTCGACATCCACAAATGGCTACCTCTCCTCTGCTGACTGGAATACTTTTAATAATAAAGAAGGTGCGCTAGCGACGGGTACAACTTCTCAGTACTACCGAGGAGATAAGACTTGGCAGACTCTCGACTCATCTGTTGTAGCTGAAAATACAAATCTCTATTTCACGACAGCAAGAGCTCAAGGCGCAGTGGTTACACAAACGATTACAGACGGTGTAACGACAAACTCCCCCTCTGAAGATGCTATTCATGATGCCCTCGACTTAAAAGAAGATAGCATTAGCACAGGAACCACGTCCCAATACTTTCGTGGAGATAAGTCATGGCAAACTCTTGATACAGATAATGTGGTCGAGAACTCGAATCTCTACTTCACCGATGCGAGGGCCCAAAATGCAGTGGTGACACAGACAATAACCGATACTGTAACGGATACTTCTCCTTCGGAAGATGCCGTTTTTGATGCCCTTGCCACCAAGCAAGACACATTAACTTCAACTACGACAGCAACAGTGGGTGCTGTTAGAATTTATGATTCCGTTGATCAAAGTAACTATATAGATCTTCTCGCCCCAAATTTAACATCAAATACAGCTTTAACATTTCCTGGAGGGCAAGGAAATCCTGGAGATGTCTTGAGAACCAATGGATCGGGAATCCTCTCATGGACGACTCCAACCGTAGGAACAGTGACTTCTGTAACTGCGAGTGCCCCCTTAAGTTCTAGTGGAGGTGCAACTCCTGATATTTCCCTATCTCAAGCTTCAACATCTACAAATGGCTACCTCTCCTCTACAGATTGGAATACATTTAATAATAAAGAAGGGTCCCTAGCGGCAGGCACAACGTCGCAGTATTACAGAGGAGATAAGACTTGGCAGACTCTCGACTCATCTGTTGTAGCTGAAAATACAAATCTCTACTTCACAAATGCCCGTGCCCAGGCCGCAGCAGTAACCCAGAATATCACCAATGGAGTAACGCTTACTGCTCCGTCAGAAGATGCTGTCTTTGATGCCCTTGCCTTAAAAGAAGATAGCCTAGCAGCAGGAACAACTTCACAATATTATAGAGGGGATAAATCCTGGCAAACATTAGATACATCAATCGTAACAGAGAATTCAAATCTCTACTTCACGGATGCTCGTGCCCGTGCAGCGGTCGTTACTCAGAATATTACGAACGGTACCACAGCAACGGCACCTTCAGAAGACGCAGTCTTCGACGCCTTGGCCCTAAAAGCAGACTTATCTGCGGCCAATAGTAATTATGTGAATGTAACTGGTGATACCATGACAGGAACACTCAACCTCGCGGCCAATGGGCTCGTTGCAGGAACAAATCAACTTGTCATCAGTGGTGGGAATGTAGGTATTGGTACAGCAAGCCCAAGTTCAAAACTAGAAGTACAAGGGGATATAACTCTAACCCATGATACCGATCTATCTGGTGATATTATAGGATCTGGAAGCGATCGTAGAATCAACATCTATTCAAATACTTCTGCACTAAATAGCCCCTCATGGCTTGAACTTTGGGGGGAAACAGGAACTCGAGATGGAGAAACTGTTCTTGCAGGAACTTACTTAGATTTCAGATCTGGTAGCACCAGCTCAAGTTCAGGTACATCGGCCATCAGAGTCGATTCCACTGGAAATGTAGGAATTGGAACCACAACACCAACACGAACTCTAGATGTAAGAAGCACCTTAAGAGTAGGTACTCCAACAGGGACAGGTGCCCAAAGTACGGCACAGGCTAATTCCACATCAAGTGATGGAGGCTATATAGAAACTCCTTGGGTTTATACAAGTGGTCTTGAAGCCCCTAGTGAAAGAGCAAGTGCTTCTACTGGTATTGCTCTTGGAGCAAGTGCACTTCCTGATGGAACCACGACTAATTCAGACTCCATTACATCTTATACAAATGGCCAAGCAAGACTTAAGCTTGAAAATGGAAATGCCATTTTCCAAAATAATAATGGACCTGTCGATATTACCTTGAAAAGAGATAATAATGGTTCAGGAGTACTCAATGGGGAAATGATTGGTAGCTTTAGGGTTGAGACTGACCTAGGTGATGGTACCTTTGACCTCAGTGACTTTTTAAATGTTGAGGCCACAGAGGATCACTCCCCTACAGGCTCTGGCTTTAAGATCGGCTTTAGAACGATTCCCAATGGCTCCTTAGCAAGTACTGATGTTATGACCATTTCAGACACTGGTCAGGTTGGAATAGGTAATAATAATCCAGCGGCCGACTTAGATATCGGTGGAAATATGTTCTTTAATGAAGGTGGTGGAGATGTAAGTATTGGCCCAGATATTCATCTTGATGCCAACGGGCTCTTTGGTGTTGATAATAACTTATATTTAAACTCGGCAAGCGCTAGTGGATCCTTTCGCTTTCTCTTTGGCGGTTTAACCACCGCTGCAACGGAGTCTGTAAGAATTAATAGTAATGGTATCGAAATGAGTTCAGGATTTATTGGTAGTGAGACTGAAAATGCTGGAATCGATATATTCTATTTTAACAATCATGAGTCAGCAGATTTTGGCTGCATTGATGAGGGAACAAATGCAGGAGGACTCTTCTACGATCGCTCTGATGGACTCTATCTTTGTCGAATGGGTACAAAGTATAGAATTGCAGATACAGGAAATGGATTGAGCTCTGATATAAGACTAAAGAAGGAAATCACTGACCTTAAAGATGTCAGCAAAAGATTAAAGTCACTGAGAACGGTATCTTTTTTCTGGAATGATAATTATAAGAAAGAATATGGAAGTGATAATTCGAAACAAATCGGGATTCTTGCCCAAGAAATGAAAGAGGCCTTCCCAGAGTTGGTCATTCAAAAAGATGAATCGGATTATCTCCAGGTGAAGTATCGCTATCTCCCTATCCTATCGATAGCCGCCTTAAAAGAGCAGCAAATCGAAATTGAAAAGAACCAAAAGCTCTTTCAAGCGATGCAAGGTGAGGTTCAAGAGAACACTAGAAACATCGCTTCACTCCAAGAGCGCAACGATCAACTGGAAGAAAAAATTGATTCCCTTGAGAAAGAAAATCAAAACTTAAAAGATCGCCTAGAGCGTATAGAGAAGGCCCTTGGACTTTAATATGTCCAAGTTAGTCTTGGAGCTAAACTTCCATCTTCTCGACGAATAAATCCAAGTGAGGCGTCGTGCTCAAAGACCCACTTATAAAAAGAGTGATTCTTATCGTAGCCAGCTGCTTTTCTCACCCCTTCACTGGCCCAAGCCGATAAGAGAAAAGAGGCCGTAATATCAGAGAGCCAATGCTTTTGATCCTGAATTCTCTGCATTGAAGACATAACCGAAAGGGCCAGTGGCAGAGCGGCCCACTTTGGTCCATAGAATTGAAGAGTCTTGAAAAAGAGAGTCATATAAGGGACCACATGACCAGAAGGCCATGAAGATTTTCCACGAAATTCAGTTTCCCAAAAAGATTGATTCCCTACTTCTGGGCGTTCATGAACATGGATATAACTGAGAAGACCTGTTTCGGCCAAGGCCAAATACATAGAGGCAAAGTATTCTTTAGCAAATTGTACATGATGATTATTTCCCGTCTTCTTACCCCAATAATAAAAAGCGCCATGAAGCACAGGAAAGTTAAAAATAACTCCAGCATCACCAACATTATCAACAAGGTTAGCTATCTCAGTTCCACCGTAACGGGCCTTGATGCGATCATCATGCTCAAACCCATACCAAGTTAGAGGGACTCCCCAAGCGGCATGATAGAGATTATTGGCCGTAGTGAATTGCATATAACTTCCCTTGAACAAGAGAGTAAATGCTTCAGTTGTATCTTTCCAAAGTTCTGTTGAAACTGATTCATTAGATAATGATTGAGATGGCCCTTGTTGGGCTTCAGCAACGCAAAGATTCCCCCAAAGAAGGAAGATCGTGATCATAAAAAATTTCATTGATATAAACCCTTAAGATTTTTTAGCAGGACCATCCACTGTACCAAAAACATAATCCCAAAGAGGATTAGACACACCATACTTGGCGGATTTTCCTTGATAGTGATGCTGAAGGTGATACTTTCTTAAGTACTTCCCTACAGTCGATGTCATAGGAAAATGGTGAGTAGCATAGTGAATATAGTCATAACAAAGATAACCAATAGTGAAGCTTCCCATAAAGACTTCAATAAATCTTGCAGGGACAAAGAGCGCAAAGAATTGCCACAGTAGAAACATGATAATCATGGCCGGTACTGGTGGAAATACTAATCTAGTTTTGTCATTGGGTACATCGTGATGATTTCCATGAAAGAGAAAAACAATACGCTGACCAAATTTTGATTTCGCCGGAAAGTGAAAGGCCCAACGATGAAGCACATATTCTGTAAGCGTCCACAGAAGGAGTCCAACCAAACTAACAACTGCAACTTCTCCCAAAGGGAGGTTGCGCTCGGCCACTCCAATATAATACATATAGGCGACAAAGGGAGACCAAACAATCAAAGGCATGATCGGATTAACATGAGTCAGGGACTCGAGAAAATTATTTTCAAAAAGGCGAAGTGATTCGACATTATTATTTTTCATAAGGTCACCAGATACCTATAATTACTAAAAGAATACCGCACCAAGCTATAGTAAATACTAAGCCTTGTAAATGGCCACGCCGTAAACTACAGGGATAAAAGGTTATACGATGAAATTATTATGTACCTCTATTGCCGCATTATTATTGAGCTTCACAGGCCTTGCTCAACAATCAGATGAATCCTCTCTGAGTAATATCAAGAAAAATGGACCGATTGTAACGACAGAGAAGATTAAAGATAAGGTATGGCCCAAAGTATCCGTTAAGGCCTATATTCCAGCAACGTCACTAGAGGCCGCTGCCATCTTTGCGGCGTTTGATTATCAAAATAAATATATCCCTAATCTTCTTAAGTCAGAGGTCGTGGCCTATAAGACCAGTGAAAATGGGCTACAAGTGGATGTTAGATATGTCATGGATATGCCGTGGCCTATTTCTGATAGCGACTATATCAATGCTCACTACTTTAAAGGAAATCATGATAAAGCAACATATAGCGTGCATTGGTTTATGGTAGAAAGTGATAGCGCGGACGATCTCAAGGGCTCCGCGACATTCACTCCACTGCCAAAAGATGAAGGTTGCCTGATGGTTTATCAGGCCCATGTAGATCCAAAATCATTCATGGCGGGAGCGCTTCGTAAGTTTATGATAAAAGACGTCAAAGCTAGCGTTAACGCTACAGTTCAAGAGATTGTAAGATTAAAAAAATCTGAATCAAAATTATTAAAAAAGTACTCGGACATTTTCCGAGACATTCTATCTGGTAAACGAGCTTACCTATTGAAATCATAAAAACTTACATTTTGAAAAGATTTAACCTTTTCGTATAAACAGTGACTTAACTAATCCGTAACGCAATCTTATTTAAAAAGCCGTGAGACAATGTAAGAAAAGAATGTCTTTGAATCCGAAGGATTGCACCATAGAATAAGAACACGGAGACATTGTTACCACGCAAGATAAAATCGACGATTGAAAAAGGGAGTTTGATATCGTCGATTTTTTTCACTTCGCTCTCATCTAAAATAACTCATCATTAATAAGAAAAATTCGTACCAATAATAAAGTCCCAAGCGAAGTCTTCATAGTCTTCTCTATAGCTATAACGTGCCCCTAAAGTGAGAGGTATACGTCTTAAAAGGGTCGACTCCATATAGGCCTCTAGGCCGTAACTCGTAAGTGATCCCGAAGACCCAAGAATTTCATAATTAGTGAGATCATAGAAAGGTGTAGCATAGATTCTTCGGATATAGGCCCAACCGGCCAGATCAAAGTCTGGGTCCATTACGGGGAGGGCATAATCAAAGGAAAACTTGGTAAAGCTATCTACATAGCTATAGTTATAGCCCCTACTCAAAGTATACTCTGAAACCGATATCTCAACAGGCTCATGACGATAATTCAGTAATCCCTTTGTTTGTCCTTGATAAGTGGCCGATAGCTTCACACCGTGATTTTCAAAGAGACCAGGCATAAAGAAATTCGCTCGCGCAAAGGTAATATCGGAATCAAAGCTTGGGCCATTTTTAGAAGTGGCCGTTCGATAGAAACCTCTAAGAGATAGGGCCAGTGGTGAATAAATTTGTCTGAGTGTTTTTTCTTTGGCCATGGCCCAAGTAAATTGAGCACTATGATAGGTCAGCTGATCATCACTAACTCGCGTGCTCTCACTACTGGCATCAATTAAACCAGAATCTACAACAAGTTGCAGATCATAAGAATAAAAGCCCTCTACCCATTGAAAAGGTAGTGTCACTTTCAGTCCTGCCTCTTTCTCTGTCCAATCAATATCTGGCCCATTAGAGCCCAAGTAATCATATTCTCGCTGCCTTAAAGATGAGTATAGGGAGAAGACAGGGAAGAACTTAGAGTAGCTCATCGCAAAGTTTGCGAAAGGCTTAGACTGCTCTCCATCGTAACCAATGGCCGCAGTCCAAGCCAGTGTTCCAAGATAGTTATTTCCCGTCACAGAAAGCTGGAAGCCATCACTTCCAATGAAGCTCCATGAATGGGGGGACATTCCACCAGTAGTTTCACTATATTCAGTAATTTCATGCTGAGGAGTAAAAATTTTATCTTCAATTTCAAGTGAAGTCGTCTTTGTTAAACTGTCGGTTGGAGAGCTTCCTGTTAGCCTCTCTTTCCCTAAGAAATCACTCAAGGAAAGCGCACTACATTGAGAACTTCTCCTCTTCTTAAGTCGCTGACCATTGGCCATTTCCACAGTATAGTAGAGCTCACCATTAGCAGCAATCGGAGTGTAAGCCGCAACCACTTCATCACTACATTGAAAGAGTTGCGAATTAAATTTAAAAATCTGTACTCTCCCCTTCCAGTCTCCTTCAAAGTAGAGGTCATCTCCGTCTGCCCTTAGAGCGTAGAGGTTATTTCTCGTCGGGGAGATAATATTCGTCATCGCTCTAGTTCGAAGATTCAATTTATGAACGGCCCTCTTTCCTAGTTTATCTTGAACAAGAACGAAGAGAACCTCTTCTCCAGACCAAGCAATTTCGAAAGGTTTAACTTCTTTAAACTCAATATAGCGAGTTGGATCACTCGCAGCGCTCTTAAGACCAATCGCCCATTTACCATTTTCTTTATACTCAACAAAAGCAAGCATATTGCCGGAAGGAGACCATTGAGGATGATAGATTCGCTTATCCTCAGACCATTGCTCTGTATCCTGAGACTTTAAGTTATAGACAAAGAGGTCACTGTATCCACGATACCCGTAACGTAAATCAGGCAGGACCTGAGTGTAGACAAAGCGCCCCGCTTTCAAATCTGTTTTCGAGTAGTCAGGTCGAATTGGAAAATTATCAATAGCCTCGCTAACACCTTTTTTGTAAAGGCCCCAATATTCATTAAGTCCTTTTTTAAGAAAATATAAATCTGCACCATCCATCATGGGATGAATGACACGTGTATAATCTCTAGAAGTGGCCTGATCGAGTTTATCTCCTTCGCGCTCCCAACGAATTCGTAACTCTTCAAAAGTTTCACGTACAAAGACATCAAAATCAATTCCAGCATAGCGCTCAAATGCATGGTAAATACGATAAGGATTTATGGCGAACTTCGTTACATAATCAACAACCTTCTCCCAAAAGTCTTCCCCATACTTTTCATAACCTCGAGCAATAAAGTAATAACCATAGACATAGTGATTCGGAAGATCAGTATTGTAACTCTTTCCGATTAACTCATCATAGGTGGGAATAATTCCAGAGAGAATCATTGCTTTAAGTCGAGCACTGAAGCGAGGAGAGCGCCCTCGTCCCCCTTGCGTATGATAGGTTTCCGCCCAAACCGCATCTCCCTCAAAGTACCAATTAGGAAGCCCTATGAAATTCATTATAGCGAGACCAGACTCTCCTAAAACAAAATACGCAAAGCGATTTGTACTTCGCAGAGAAAAGTCATATTGAATAATGTGGCGATACTCGTGAATAGAAAGTGCATCATAGAAGCCAAGCCCACCTACAAAAGGAATATAGGTTTCATGAGTAAACCATTCACTTCTTCTTGGAGCGAGAGTAACAAACCCATTGGGTAGGGCCATGCCTGGTCTTAGAACAAGAGGAAATTTATCAGGCGGATTGATCTTATAAGTATCCCCTACATAGTCCGAATAATAATTGATTAAGTTTGCAACATCTTGAGCTTCGCCCTTTCGATCCTCTGGAAAAATAAGACGAACACGATCTGTATTAATTTCAAACCAATCACGACCACTCTCGGACTGAGATGTATTGACCGCGGTGAAAGGAGTAAATTGAGCAAATGCAGAGCTGCATAGGGCAGCTAAAAGAATTAATAATTTCATAAATACCTCTAGCTAGTATTCTAACTAGAGGGGCAAGGGATCGTCTAAATTTTATTGAATATTAATGCTCTAGCCTCATGCAGCAACTTATTCATCTATTTTTTATTCAAAGAAGTACTGAGGATAGAATTCCATTACCGTAACCGGCTGACCTATCCCTGAATCTGGCCAAAACCATGGATCTCCATTTTGAAAGTTAGGAAAGTTAACCGACATATAACCTTCATCAAAGAGCTGTCCTTCAGAGATATAATTAACCCCTGAAATGGCTTCATCAAAAGGTCCAATATAGAATACATTATTATCAACAGGTGTATTTAAACCCATAGTATCAGCTACAAAATAAGACTCTGGATTACCTGAACCGGATACATTGATAACTTCCGAGCAATAGGCATAACTATTTTCAACGGAAAGGTTTTGTCCATTATTGGCAGAATTAAAGCCTGCACCGGCCATACATCCAACATTTCCACTGGCCGTACTTACCTTACTTGAAACATAACCACCGCTGATCTCACTTCCGTAAGCCGCACCAACCGCACCACCGACATCAGTATAACCATCAGATGATATATCATAACCCTTCACTGCAAATTGCCTAATTTCTGCTGCATCCGTTTTACCAAATAAACCACCTGCATTCGCACTAGAAGAAGATATTGAGCTTCCTGTTGTAGAGCTAACAAGAAGCTCTTCAAAACTTAAGCTCGTCATGGTATCAGTAAGAACACTATAGGCAATTCCTCCTGTTCCAAAGCCAGAAATACTTGTATCACGAACTCTCAAAGTTCTAAACTCATGATAAGCTCCACCAGAAGTCTCAGCTACTGCATTTAATTGCCCTAGCACTCCCCCGACATAAGTCGAACCTCCACCACTTCCCGTAATCGTTGAGTCGAAAACATCAAGATAGCTCCAGTAATTGCCCCAATCGGATTTTAGGTCATATAAGCCCACTAGCCCTCCAACATACGCTCCATCTGTCCCTGTAGGCACAACATTGATATTGGCATTACTCATCTCAATTTTTCGAAGTGAATTATGGCCCGTCATATGACCAACAAGCCCACCTACATGAGTTTCACCGATGGTTGCTGTCACATCCAAGTTTAGGTTTCGAATATAGAGCTTACCTTCATACTCATCTCCCTCATCAAACATGGTATTAATCATGGCATGTTTAGTGGCCGCAAAAATACCGACATTACGATCTTGAAAAGGTTTAAAGTTTTCACTTACTAGGTTTAGTGGAGAAAACTCTTCGACGATTAGTGAGGTATCAGAAATAATCTGAGAGACCTTGAAAGGTTGGCCACCAATTTCGATCCCTTCTCCAGTGGTCAACTCAGTTGAAAAACTTGTACTTGTTCCAGTAACAGCATTTGTTCCAACATTAATAGAGACTGTTCCTGTATAATTGGCCTCCACACTTTGAGCATAATTTATGTCAATATTATTCAAACCAAAATTATTTCCTCTAAAGCTACCCTTAAAAGGAAAAAGAGTACTTCCAATCGACTTGAATGTTACACCAGAGAAGTCGATTTCACTTACAAGCTCAAAATATCCATCCATAAAAATAGGTTCATCCTCAATCATATTCCACTGAGTTGCACTTGAAATAAGGAAGGGATCTAATCTATTGCCTAAACGCTCTCCTCCACCAATTGACTTCAATCTATAAACGGCCTTCAGCTCCAAGGGGTCTGTACCATTGCCCTCTACAACTTCAGGACTAAAGCCCGGTAAAGTAGAAGTGTCAGCAAGGTTGATTGAACTCATTTCTGTGCTCGAAGTTTCCGTATTAAGTGCATCTGCAGCACCTGTCGCAGAGTAAAGTCCCATAGCTCCTGCATCATAAAGGCCAATCGATCCAGAATCTGTAAAGCCGCCTACCAAATGATAACTTGAGCCTGTATCATTAGTGATTGTCCCTGAGTTTAAAAAAGCTCCTAAAGAGGCACTCGTATCATCTGCAATATATCCAACAATACCACCAATCCCAACACCTGCTCCTTGAATATCACCATGGTTGATTAGGTAATTTAGATAACCCGTTCCTCCATGGTATCCAATAATTCCTCCGATATAGTCATTAGGAGTAGAACCATTATAAGGAAAGAGAATATCCCCATCATTCTGTGCTCCAGAGAATTTATCATTTCCAGAAGTTAGACCAGCAATACCTCCAACTTTAGTAATAGATGTAGTTACAGAAGGCGATAACTGTGCACCAGAATAGAGCATGCGATAATCTGAATTTATACTCGATCCAACAATTCCACCACAATAATTATTACAAGAAATACTACCAAAGCTTCTGAGTACTCGTACACTTCCATTACCTGTGGAGTAACCCATGATTCCTCCGACATATTCTCCTGTAGCTTGAATATTCGAACTTGAAAGAATATTTGAAACTTCATTTCCAGAGTTACTAAGAGCTCCAAATACACCACCTGTTCTTACCGAATTAGCTCCAGTAAAGATACTGGCAACAGATTGAATACTTCTTATTTCACTCACTTCACTGGCCAATCCAAAGACTCCACCAATACTATCCACATTATCAATGGGGGCTGCTGATGATCCCATTGAAATGCCTGTTGCGACGATATCTCGAATAAAGCTTCCAAACTCACTTTGACCAAAAACACCACCATAATGAACTACTGGTGTCACAGGTGCAGAACTTTGCTGAATCGATATATTTGAATATTTTGAGTTCTGTAAATCTCCAGAATAGTAGCCAAAACCACCACCAAGATTAGCGGTTGCCTCACCTGAGATATCCATAGTGAGATTATTCACATTGAGTTTTTGAATTTCAGAATCAGGACCACCATATAGTCCATCAGCATATCCAACCATTCCACCGACATAGGAGCATCCATTTACATCGATATCAATATTAGAGACATTAATATTAGAGATATGGCCTGAAGTGACTTTACCTGCAAAAGCTCCCACATTAGTTGCACCAGTACAGTTAATGGTAACGCCATCAATATTAAGACCTTTAACAACTGCTCCAGAGCTTATCTCTGAAAAAAGTCCATTATTTGTACTTATCGCACTAATATTGAAATTTGAGAGTGTATGCCCAGAGCCGATAAAAGTACCAGTAAAAACTCCCCCAATGATATCTTCGCTATAAGTGCTTCCTCCAAAATCAATACTTCGCCCCAACTTATAATTTAGCGCTGAATTAGAAGTCATAAAGTTTGCCATCTGTTCTTTCGTACAAATCACTTTATACTGTTCAGATACATTTACACCATCCCATTCATCATAATATTCCAAGTGACTTGTAAATGGTGTGGCCTGCTGACCAGGAACAGAGCCACATACAGGAGTATAGACTAGGAAAGTATTATGAGTATCTTCATCATATGTATCAACCTTTGCCTTTCTTCCAATCGTTTCGCCAGCATAGGGATGAACAAAAATGGAGCTTGAATTCTGAGTATTGCATCCACCATCTTCAAATACCCTTACACTCCACAACGGACCTGGGTAATCAGGAAAGAAAATAGGAAGCCTTAGTTGATGAGCTTGTACGGAGTTCATCTCACCTGTTGTCTTCCCTGCGTGATTATTAGCAATACAGCGACTCTTGTAAGTATCCTCCATCCCCCCATCGAGAGAACGAGACATAAGAACCACTTGAAAAGAATTTCCAATAGAATTGAAACAACGAATTCCATCATAATCTTGATGCTCACTAAAAGCTTCTTCATTAGTACAACTATAGAATTTTGAAAGCTTTGGCCCTGTACTATCTCTAGTCTCGGCCAATCCAAAATCTGAGTCACGACAAGTCCCTTCATCAAGAACAAAAGATAACTCTGTATCTCCACCAGTGAATACTTGATTAGGGATTTTTGAACAACGGACAACTCCCTCAAAAGGGTTACCATAAGTTCCAAGATTAGCGTTATATCCGGTCCAGCTTACGGCCATAAACTCCCAGGCACCGTTATTAATTTCAATACTCTTGGCATCCCCATCAATAACCATAGTGAATGCATCGCTAGGATTATCTTTATTCTTCCCATAGAGGATAATCCCCCCCGTTTGGGTCTCAAGAGCACTTAATCCACTTGTGAATACAAAGCTCGTATTCACTGATGTTTGCTCTGGTGGATCAGAGCAGCTCACTAAAAATACTAGACCAAATAGCATGAGGAGCTTAATCATTTCCCATTTTCCTTACTAAATGCATGAACTTATTCCAATGGAATACAGTCTCTCATCGGTAAACTCATTAACTATATTTAGTATAAAGGGATTAAATTTCACTCTTAAGAGGTTATGCTAAACTACTTAAATTAAAGGGAATCTCAGTCATCAGCAAAGTAGACATCTTTCATTTTTGCCACATATCCTTGTCAAACCGAATTTCTTTTATAGGCCCCCAAAAGAATCATTATGTGATAACTTAAACTTATGGAGCAATTTTCATTAATTATCATGTGCCTCATACTAGGCTACATTTGTCAGTTTTATTCTAAATTTCCTAAAGATAGCGCTAAAGTTATTAATGCTTTTGTTCTCTATATATCTTTACCAGCTGTAATTATTTTAAAGATTCCTGAACTTATCAGAACTCTAAAATTAAGTTTTGAAATTCTAATCCCTATCAGTATGCCTTGGCTCATGTTAATCATGAGCTATATCCTCTTTTACAATCTTGGAAAGAGACTTCGTTGGTCCCGCGAAAGAACTGCAGCTCTAATTCTCACTGCAGGCCTGGCCAATACTTCCTTTGTTGGATTTCCTCTTCTTGAGGCTTTAAAAGGTCCAGGCTCTATTAAATTTGCTATTATTGCAGATCAACTTGGAACTTTTCTTACCTTTTCGACTCTTGGTCTCTTCATTGGGAATATTTATTCCAAAGGACAACATAGTGCTTATCAACAAACCAACTTCTTAAAACATAACCTCGTTGGAATCCTTAAATTCCCTCCATTCATTATACTTATATCAACGGGAATTCTTTCAGCGTTAAAAATCTACCCTCCTCAAATAGTCAATGAAGTTGCAACACCAATTGCAAAGACTCTAGGACCTCTTGCCCTTTTTGCTGTAGGTTTTGGTTTAAAAATTAATCCTGCAACCTTAAAGAAGCACTTTCCTTCTTTATTTCTAGGAATAGGCTTTAAGCTTATTATTGCACCTCTAATTTTCACCCTTCTTTATTTTTTAATTATAGGCCCTTATTCGGAAATGACGATTATCACTATTCTAGAGAGTGCTATGGCCAGTATGATAACAGCATCTGTAATCTGTTCAGAGTTTGATCTGGAACCAGAGCTTGCTAATCTTATGGTAGGAATAAGCATACCGCTCTCTCTTCTAACTGTTCCCCTATGGAACCTCCTTCTCACTCAATAATCATTGTAAAATGCGAATAAATTGGGGAAAATAAAGCCCAATAAAAAATAACCAAGGATCTCATATGTCGGACTTCTGGAAGAAGTGTGCAGTCTGTAAAAATGAAATTGGATTTAAACGTGCTTATCAAAAATGCTCCATTTCAACCTGTCGAAAGCAGGCCTTCTGTAGTGTCGACTGCTGGGCCGTTCACGATTCGGTAATGGGCCACAAAAGCGCCTATGCAGAAGAAGAATTCTCACCTTCTCATAGTGAAGAGGATCAAAGACCTAATAGAAGACGAATTGTTTCAAGTACATCCTCGTCTTCCTCATTAAGCTCTTCAAACTCTAACCTTCCCATGGATACACTTGTCGTCGTTAGTAAGCTCAAGGCCTATGTTAAAGCGAAGTCAGGTATGAATACTTCTGGTGATGTAGCAGATGAGCTATCTGACTTCATGAGAGTTCTTGTTAACTTTGCTCTAGATGAGGCCCAAAAAGAAGGTCGAAAAACACTGATGGCCAGAGACTTTAAAAATATTAATATCAGTTAGGAGAATTATATGGCCGCATCAGGTGGAACAAAAGTAATTATTCAGGCCATAGGTGGTAATGGGGTTATCACTATTTTAAAATTTGTAGGCTTCTTCCTTACAGCAAGTCCGTCTATTATGGCCGAAGCCGTCCACTCCTTGGCCGATACCTTCAATCAGATTCTTCTTTTAATCGGAATTAAGCAGTCTCAAGCAAAAGCAAGTGAACACTATTCAACCGGAATGGGTAATGCTCGCTATGTTTGGAATCTCGTATCTGCGGTAGGTATTTTCTTTATTGGCTTTGGAGTCACTTTCTATCATGGGATGCACTCTCTTCTAAGCGATCATCATGAAGCGGGTCCCATTAGTTGGATTGCTGTGGGCATACTTATTATCTCTTTTGCCATTGAGTTCGCTGTATTTAAAGGTGCATTAAGAGAAGTCAATGCTCATAAGGGAAATATGACTATTCTTGAATACTTTAAAGAAAGTGATGACCCAACGATTTTGGCGGTACTTCTTGAGGATGGAGTGGCCGTCCTCGGTGTTATCCTTGCCCTCATTGGCCTAGGCCTTGGACAGTTTACTGGTCAAAACTACTTTGACTCCATTATCTCAATCGTCATCTCCTTTCTCATGGCCTTTCTTGCCATATCTTTAGGTATAACGAATGGAAAGCTTCTCATTGGAAAGCGTGTCTCTATTTCACAAGAATCAGAAATCAAAAGCTTCATTGAATCTCTTCCTCAGGTTCAAAATGTGGTTAAGATCAATACTAAAATCATAGGAAGTTCAAAAGTAAGGCTTGCTGTTGAAGTTGAGCTCTATGGAGAAAGAGTTATTAATCTGAAAACTCTAGAAAAAGATGTCGAAGAACTTCACCAATCCAATAATCCGACGAAAGTGCTCCTAAAGTCCAATGAGAGGATGATTCGTGTTATAGGCAATCAAATCAATGAGATGGAAATGAAG
>JBLWXW010000036.1:0-32561 GCA_048267265.1 Bacteriovoracaceae bacterium | reverse complement strand
TTCAAGTGGTTTAAATTATTATGTATAAATGTTCAGGTGTATACTTTGGAGTGGACCAAGATTTGGGGAGAAGGCCCCTTCTGCCTTTTCTGCTCAAATGGCAAAGTATGAAATAACCATTAAAAACCTCACAAAAGGTCAACCACTAACTCCAGCAGCTGTTATTGTTCATGATGGCAGCTTTAAACTCTTTGAACTAGGCAGCCCCTCTAGTAAAGGTTTATATGAATTGGCCGAAGATGGGATGACTGCAAACCTACAAAGTGAAGTAGAGAGTAAATCATTTCGCTTAGTAACTCTTTCTGGCTTAACTATGCCAGGTCAAAAAAATTCAATAATATTTGAAGCAAGTCCTAAGTCAAAAATTTCGATTGCAACAATGCTCGCAAGAACAAATGATGCCTTTGCCTCTAGTCTTGCCCCCTTATCTCTATACCTAAAGAAGGGCCAGAGTTACTCGAGACTATTAGGTGTTTTTGATGCTGGAAGTGAAGTTAATAATGAGCTTCAGTCCTTCATTCCTGCCTTTGGCAATGCCGGAGTAAGAACAGATTCTGGTGAAGGATTCGTAACTTTCCATCCAGGTCTTCAAGGTGTGGGGGACTTAGATCTTCAAAATATCGCCTTTGCTCCTCAAGCGGCCAAAATCACCCTTAAACGTATCAAGTAATTTCAATAGCTTGACCCCCAAGCCTAAGGGCTTTGGGGTCAGTTTCTCAACATCCCCTGTAACAAGTAAGGCCTTTATAGAAGTTAACGCCCTTTTTGGCGACAATAGAGAAAATCAATTTATTTAACAGGGATTACTCTATGAAGTTCAATTTGAAGGCATCATTCTTACTGGCCGCAATGACAATGGCGCAACCACTATGGTCAGCAGACTTTGTAACAGGCCACCTTATTGATATGGGAAGTGGAGAATTTAAGATTCAGGCCCCTGATAGAGAATATGAAGTATCAACATCTGAAATCATTAAGAAGTCTCTCCCCTCATTAGCGAACCCAGTATATGTAAAGCAATCTGACGGTAACCCTTATGCTTATGAATTCAAAGGAAGTATCAAGGGCAATACTTTTGAGTTATCACAAACTCCAACCAATATTCCAGGACCATCTTCCTTAGAAGGAGTTCTTCAATATGATGAGGGACTTGATCAGTACAAGATTAACGGTCAAGTCGTTGAGTTTGGATATACAAAAGAGCTTAATCACTACTCATTTGACGAAATATCAAAGAAGTCATTTATTGGTCAAAAGATCATAGCAGAAGGCCACTATGAAAGTGATATTTTCATTATGCAGGCCCTAACTCCTTCAGGTCTCTTTAGTGCAACAATGCCTAAGAAATCTCCTTATGATTCACAAATCAATCAAGATGCTTATAAATTCATAAAAAAGAGCGTTTATAAGAACTCTATAAGTAAATCACAGAATACCTTTAGAAAGGTTGTTTATAATAAGAAGGGATATGAAGCCAAACCTGGTGAGTCAGTATTTCTTGTTACCCTCTCTGGTCGCCAAGGAGATTCTTTTGGTTCTGTTAACGGCCACTTCGTAGCAGGACTAGGTGAAGTAAAAGAAGATCTTTCTCTAAGAGCAGAAGTATCAAATGCCTATGTCGTTAATGGCAAAGACATCCTCTCAGGAAATACTTCTCTAACCAATTATTTTTCAAATCTTGTTCAAGGACAAAACAACTATCGTCCAACCTATACCTTCATTGTATATGGAATGGATAAGAGCAAATTACAAAAGTTTCGTGACTTCTTAGAGCCAAGTCATATTCTCTTTAGAACTCAAGACCTTGATATAACGCTTGAATTTAACTGTACAACAGAAACAGCCAAGGGTCTTAGCCTAGCAGGAATTGTTGGAAATCATAAACGTACAGCTCTTAACAGAACTCTTGATCTTAATAATTTGGCGATTCCTCTAAGGCTCGCCAGCGGACTTGGTGAAGCAGCAGAAGCCTTTGCTTTTACGGCCTCACATGACAAAGAAGACTTTCAACCAAGACCTGCTTTTCATAGCTATATTGATTCTCTTAAGAATAAGAAGGTAATGAAAGAATTAGGAATTAAGAGAATGGATTATGTTTTCTATGCACAGATTCCATCAGCAAGACCTGTTGGAGGAGCGCCTTCAGATTACACATTCAATGCTCTCGTAAAGCATGATTCATTATTCTATCGTAATCTCTATGAGAAATATGAGAATAATGCCAATAAGGCAGATAATGCGTCAAAAGAGGAATTGCTCAAGCTTCTTCCTCTTCTCGACAAAGTTCAGTAATTAAAAAGAGTATGGGCTATTTAACCAAGGCCCATACATACTTCCCTTCAACTTCACCAGAAGCATCAGAGAACATCGTTCCTAATAAAGTTTCAAATTCACTAAATCTATTCATAGAGTAAGAGTTATAAGAATTATCTCTTGCGAATTCTACTTTTAATCCATCGCCAATATAGGCAAGAATATCAGTATCATCTAGAGTTCTGAAAATTGATCGTCTTTTCTCTTGAGCGATATAGTTATTAAGATCTTCTTTTGTTTCAATATATCTTTGGACACAATCACCTGTTCCATCAGCAAAATAACTTTCAGCACAACCAATATTTACCATAATTCCCATATAATCATTTAATTTTGACTTAATTCCCACTTTACTAAATTCCGCTTTCACATCGTAGCGATCGATACGAGAATGAATAAGTCCAATAAGATCTCCATTGGAGTCAAAAACACCTGAACCAGAATTTCCACTGATGATATCGCAATTAGATCCATAGATAACGGCATCTGAACTATCAGGCATCATTCGGCCAGTAAGAATACTCTGTTCAGCGATGGTACACATTTTTCTATAAATATAACCTGAAAAACCATCCCTTCCCTTACCAGGATTCATGGTATAAGCGTGAACCGCTGAAGTTGTCATTTGATGGGCCTTACGCTTTGTACTCTTTCTAAAATATTTTGAAGACCTCACTTTTAAAATTGCAATATCAGGTCCACCGGCATCTTTCGAATATGCTTTCGCTACATATGAGCACTTAATATTTTCAGAAGAGGTTCCTAAAGAGTCATCAGATGGAAATTGAACAATTAAGCGATCAGAACAATCATCACCCGTATTTAAATCTTCGGGAACACAGTGTCTATTTGTGATAAGAGTATTAGAGTCAATCAAAGTTCCAGAGCAAACTCCAAAATCATAACCATCATCTGTTTTACTTTTAGACCAAAAAAGTAATTTCCCAACGTTACTAGGACAGTAGTTTTCCATACAAAATACTTTACTAGTAGCAATTGCATTTTGTAGCTCTTCATCATTTTCTAAGTGAATTGTGTTACCAACAGGTGCGTCTTTTTTGCTAGAGCCACAACTCATAAGAGTTAGCCCTACCAAAGCAATTAATGGCCATTTCATAAGATCCCTTCGTTTAAAAATTGCCGTAATATATCTGTTGATTAAATAAAATGGGAGTTATTTGTAATCTTTTCCTAGCTAGAAACCCCCTTAAGTTACAGGTACTTACAACTCTTCAGTGAATATTTTCTCAGTTATTCGCCAGTACTTATCTTGCTTTCGAGCAATCACAAAGGCCGGTGTTCTTAAAAGGGGTTGGATGCGAATGACTTCATCAGGAGAGGAGATCTCAAGATTAAATTCAGGCCTTCGCATATGGGAGCGCATAAAATTAATATTAAATTTTTTAACGGCCATACTATTATTTAAATAGAATACTTCACTAAGATATTTCGCATCATAATCATAGTAGCGAACTTGAAGGTAGGGATTCCCTTTCTTATCAAATTGTTCAATAAACTCAACAGAATCTGGTTTTAGGATATGAGCATTCTTTGAAAGTTTGGCCTGCTTAAGTTTTGAATCGGCATCGATGAGAACTTCTTTACAGTGAGTGCACTCACGGGCCGTAATATCATTTTCATGGCCACAGACATTACATATTTTAAAACGAAAACGATAACCACAGGGGATATAGTCTAGAGTTTCTTCATCGAGAACGGCCCCTCGACATTTACGTCCAAAGTGTTCAGTCACATTTCCTTCGTAGTCAACAAGACCCCAGAAGTCATTTTCAAATCCACACTCTGGGCAAGGGATTTGTACAGCAACACATTCTTTTGAAGGTCTTTTGTCACTAACTTCAGGGGAATAAATATCATGACCCATCCCCGTATAGTCGAGAATAAAACAATCCTCTTTTCCTTCTTCTAAGCGAAGACCTCGACCAACAATTTGTTGATAAAGACTCACTGATTCGGTGGGACGTAGTATGGCGATAACATCCACATGAGGAGCATCGAAACCTGTGGTTAAGACTGAGACATTAACAAGATATTTGAATTTCTTATCTTTGAATTCGTTAATGATTTCATCACGCTCAACTGTCTCAGTATCACCAAGAACAACCTTTGCTTCACCATCTGGCAGGTAGCTCATAATTTCTTCAGCGTGTTTTACTGATGAACTAAAGATCATGACACCTTTTCGATCATAGCGATCAACAATATCTATAATATTTTTAATAATCAGAGGTGTTAATCTCTTTTGCTTGGTTAACAATTCCTCAACTTCTGCAGTCGTATACATACGATCGAGCTCACTAAGTTCAGAAAAATCATAACAGGTCACAGGAATATCAATTTTTACAGGCTGAGTAAGGAACTTATTCTTAATCATATAATCAAGAGGCAGCTCAAATACACAGCGCTTAAAGAAGCGACTCCTTTGAGATTTTAATTCACCTTGATGGTTATACTCATAAATCCAGCCATACCCTAAACGGTAGGGAGTGGCCGTTAGACCCAGAATACAAATATGTGGATTAAACTCTTGTAGAGTTTTTATGACCTGGGCATATTGAGTATCATCTTCTGTATTAATACGATGACATTCATCTACAATAAGTAGAGTAAAATCTTTGAAAAAATCTTTTGATGCTCTTGCAACAGATTGAATACTGCCAAAAATAACTTTTTCAGAAGTATCTTTTCGATTAAGTCCTGCCGAATAAATACCTGCATCTAGTCCATAACTTGAGTACTTGGCATGATTCTGTTCAACAAGTTCTTTCACATGGGCGAGAACGAGAACTCTCCCCTTGGCCACACGAGCAAGTTCGGCCACCACAAGACTCTTTCCTGCTCCTGTTGGAAGAACAATTAGAGCAGGATCACGCTTTTTTTTAAAGTAGCGTAGAGTTTGATCTACGGCCTGTTGTTGGTAGGGCCTTAGCGTATACATTATGCTTTTTTTACAAATTCACTTTTAAGATTCATTGCTCCGATACCTTCAATTTTACAGGCAATATCATGCCCATCACCAGCATCCGGGCGAAGTCTAATATTCTTAACTTTAGTTCCGACTTTTACGGAGTTTGAACTTCCTTTTATTTTCAGATCTTTTATAACAGTAACGGTGTCGCCATCTTGAAGAATATTTCCATTTGAGTCTTTAATTTCTGAAGCAGCTGCCGCTTCGGCCGCGAGAGTTTCTTCATTCCATTGATACTGACAATCAGGACAAAGCCACATATCTCCATCAGGATAAGGGTACTCATAACTACACTTCGGGCAGTGGGGTTGATCAGACATATTTGCTCCTTTGAAAGCTCAAAAGGAAATCCTACTCTTGCGCACAAGGTCGTGTCATCCCCAACCTGGCCCTTTCCTATTTTTAAGCACGAGTTATAATGTAAATCATTAGTATTTTACCAAAATGGATGACTATGAAACAAACAAATCTCTTTAGAGGCATATATGAATTTGAAGATCCTTCAGGTGGACTGTTAGCGGCAAAAATTCCACATTCAGGGTCTGCTGATCTTTTTGATGGGACAACGGTTGTGGTACGTCCCAACCAAAGGGCCATCTTCATTTATCAAGGTCAAGTGGCCGATGTTCTGGCGCCAGGAACCCACAGAATTAAGACAGGTAACCTTCCCATCATAACAGAGATGGCCAATTGGAAGTTTGGATTCAAGTCTCCCCTTCGATGTGAAATTTGGTTCTTCTCTGGCAATCTTCATACTTCAAGAAAGTGGGGCACTCAGAATCCTGTAATGAGTGAATTTGATAGAATGGGGACGATTCCTATTCGCGCCTTTGGAACCTATAACGTCGCTTCAAAAAACCCACGTGCTATGTACGAGAATTTAATAGGAAGTCAAAATGTTCTCGACATTTCTGAGGTTGAAGACTTTGTACAAGGACAACTTATTGAGAATCTTCCAGAGGCACTCAAAATTATCACAAATATTAAAGATCTCAATAAAATGCAAAATGATGTCTCTAAACTTCTAGAAAAGCTTGTAACCAAAGAAATTAAAAAATACGGTCTACAGATAAAAGATATCCAAATCCAATCTCTGCTCCCACCTAAGGAAGTGCTAGATGCACTGGAAAAGAAAATTGCCATGGATGTCATTGGTGATCAAAGACGCTTTCTCATGTATCAAGCGGCCAATAGTCTTGATGCTATTAATGATGGAACGAGTAATGATCCCCTGCAAATGATGATGGGGCTAATGATGGGTAAGAATATGTTCGGGATGGAAGGAAGTGAGGCCAATCAAGCTCCAGTCCAACCACAGAAAAAGCGCAGAATAGCCCAAGCGGCCGGTAGTAAGTTTTGCCATCATTGTGGTGAGAAGATCACCGAGCAGCATAAGTTCTGTCATAGCTGTGGAGGTAAAGTATGAGTTTTGAAATTGTTTGCCCAAATTGTGGCGCTCCTTCTGTAAGCTCTGTCGGAATATGTCCTTACTGCAAAACAGTTTTGGCCACTAAGCAAGATAAAGGCACTGATGGCCACCTCATAAGTTCACTTAAGAAAAAATATCGAGAAGGCAGATTAGGCTTTGTTCTCAATAGTTGTGCTACGATTCTGAAGGAGAAGCCTAAGCAAAATGAGAATGTGAACTTCTTACTCTTTTATATCAAAGTTCTTATGGAGTCTGATGCACCATCAACCAAAGTGAGGACATTGCTTTCTAAGGTTTTCCTTATTGAACCAGAGAATATTGAGGCCATGAACTTTCTTGATTTACTAGAGGCCAAAGAGCTCTTCACAGATCAAAGAGATGACCCCGGTGAAGTAAAAATCAAGAAGCTTCTTAAGCGATCTCCAAAGAATGCTCTCGCTCACTTTACTCTAGGTACTCACTACTATTGGGTAGAAAAGGATTCTGTCTATGCCATGATTCACTTAAAGAAGTGTGTGAAATATAATCCCTATTTTGGTCGCGCTTGGGCATGCCTGAGCGTTCTCTATAAAGATATCGGGGAAATAACGTTGGCCAAAGAAACATTGAAAAAAGCACTAGAGTTAGAGCCCGATCCAACAATGAAGAGAATATTAAGACAGACTATTTAAATAAAATCGAGGCGGTACCAGGCATCGCATTTGAAATGTCCGGTATTGCCCAAAGGCCCCTTTAATGGTTTAAAGCCATTTTTAAGATATAGACCTTTCGCCGCATCCATTCCTGTTAGGGTTTCAATATAGCAGGCCTTATAACCTTTGCTTTTGGCAAAGTTTAAACAGAGATCCATAAGTTTTTGACCAAGACCCATGCCACGAAGCTTAGGAAGGAAGTACATTTTTTGAAGTTCACAAATTCTCTCTTCTTTGTCTGCTCCTTCAAGTGGTGCGATGCCTACCCCTCCAACAACCTCTTCTTCTAGAATAAGAACGTAATAGATTGAGCCTTCACCTGCATAAGTTTCATACATTTGGTCTACTTCAGGATCAACGATAGCAAAACCCTCACCTGTCGCTCCAAACTCTGGCATCACTTCCCTAATAACCAAGGCCATTTGAGGGTTATCCTTTTGCTCAATCTCTCTAATAAGTACTTCTCTTTTTTCCATAGTTCTATATTGACTCACCCCACATAGAAATCCAAATAAAATAAACCCAAAAAAATCCTCATCTACCTGATTTTATGATGATTAATATGCTTGTTTGATTACTCAAACTTTTATATGGTTTACGCTAAGCTAATTAAAAAAGAGGGAGTAATCATGATTAAATCAATGGCACTAGCTGTGATTGGTCTTCTATCCATATCAAGTTATCCAAAAGCTAACCTAAAGACGGCCTACCTCAGACAAGTTGGTGAAGCGCGAGAAGTCATCGTTAGAACTTTTAACCAACAAACTCAAACCTACATCGAAAAAGTTATTTCAAAAAAAGGTGTGGATACTTATCACCCCGAGTTGTCACCTCTTGGAAATGAAGTGGCCTATACTCGTGGAGTCATTATCCCAGGAACAAAAGTTGAAGTTGAGATTGTTATTAAATCTCTAGAAACTAACGTTTTAGAAGTTTGGACACCTAAGGCCAATCAGTATATTCATTCAGAGTTTTCTGGAAATGCTCGCTACCTCGTCTTTAGTGGACCAAATCCAAAGAATCAAAAACAAAATATTGGAATTATCGACCTGCAGGCAGAACGTAAGAAGGGTCCTTATTCAACAGTAACAGTAGATGGAGAAGTCATTAAGACCTATCGTCCGACGATTCAATATATTGAATCCGATTATGATTGCTACGCACCGGCCGTATCATCCCAAGGCAAGTATATTGTCTATCACCGTACAAAAGATAATACGACAAAGCTATCTCCAAAAGAGCTCATCGAATATGAAGTGGAGACCAAAACAAAGAAGCTGATCACACCTAAGGATGGTCATGCTATGTTCCCTAGTCTCTCTGCTGATGACCGTTATGTAACTTATGTAAGTAAACAAGTTGGTCAATGGGATATCCATCTCTACGATCGTTGGAATGAAGAATCTAAGCAAATTACATTTGATCGTGAAATTGAATACACTCCCATCTTTGCTCCTGATGACTCCATTTACTTCACTCGTTTTGAAGAAGATCAATCCCGTGGATCATTTGAAATTGGAATCTTTCACCTATCAAAGAATGATGTCTTCAATCCATCTCGTAACTCTACGCCTAGAAGCTACATCAACCAAGTTGGAGTATCAGAATATGTACCTAGCTTTAGTGGAGTTGATGAAATTAAAACGGGAAGCCTCCCCTCCTTTCCTGCACCAGAGCGCTCCTCTTTTGGTGCCATTGAGTACCAGGGAAAAGTCTATATTATCGGCGGCCATCAAGGGCCAGAGCATACATATCCTCAAGAATCATTTCTTGATCGTGTAGATATATATGACTCGAAAACTAAGAAATGGACTCAAGGTGCTTCCATGAATATCCCTAAGCATGGATTTCAAATGGTCGCCCATGAGAACTTTATTTATGTCTTTGGAGGCTTTGCTTTTAGCTCAACCCATAATCCAGGCTGGAAATCTCTTGATAGTATCGAAAGGTATAATATCACTACGAATACTTGGGAAGTTCTCCCAACTAAACTTCCTAAACCTCGCTCTTCTAATGTTGCGGTGGCCGTTAATGGATATGTTTACTTAATTGGAGGATGGGATAGCACTCCTCAATATGACGGTGATAAAAATGGTCGCTTTCATGAAGTTATTGATCGCTTTGATCTCAGTAATCAAAGTGTAAGTACTCTTAAGACAAAACTCTCAAAACCTTTAAGGCGTGCCTTTAATGCCACTGTCTATAAAGGTGAAATTTATATGATGGGAGGAATATCTGAAGGGGCAAGTCACTTTGACTGGATTGATAACGTTACTAAGTTTAATCCTAGTACAGAAAGTTTCAAAGAAGTTGCAAAGCTTCCTTATGCGACTTTTGCCCCTGGTGTAGGTGCCATCGATAATAAGCTCTACCTCATTGGTGGTATGGTTTTAAGAAATAAGGCCACCTATGACCTAGACTATGTTGATGATATTTATGAATTTGATGTCGCTTCCGCAAAGTGGACCCATATAGGAAAATTTCTGAATGAAAATAAAGGCTTTCCTCAAATCGTAAATATGGATAGCAAAACGTTAGGAATTCTTGGTGGTCACACCTATATCAAAGACGGCAATGGACGAATCATCGACCATCCCGTTGCAAGTTTTGATACCCTAACAAAGAAATAATAAAACCTGGGTCAAGGTAAACTCTTGACCCTCTCTATCTCCCTCAATATTTCCTCACAGGGATGAAATCCCTTCATTATTTTTTGATTACTTCCTATTGCCAATAAAATCTGAGGCGTCATTTTAGAGTCCAAATCGTATTTTGAAATAAACTCTTTACTTCCTAAATACCACTGTTCATCGACCTTAAGTCTTCTCTTCTCTCTTATAAGCTCCTTTTCATTTCCATAGAGGGAAATAAAACTTACAGGAGTATTTAAGCAGCTAAGATCTTTTACCTGTCGCCTACAGGCAGAGCACTCTGGTGCAACAAAGATAAACATGCGCTCACTTGCGCATGATTTCACGCAAAAATTTTGAGTATTGGGACTTCCTACTTCCTTTAAATAGATAACCTCTTCCCCATAAGACATTACGGGGAAGAGGAACCGAAGGATAAAGGAAAATATATACAAGGCCCTTGCAATACTTTTCTTCATAAGATAATTAATCATATATGCAACTCACTTGCAATTACAAAATAAGGAAATTATGAAAACATTAATAGTCTTTATTATATTAACCGGATTTTTTTCTTGCTCACAAAACCCTGATCCGGCCGTTTCATATCTTATTGATAGCGGAAATCAGGGCCAGCGAGGTGATAATGATGGTCAGTCCGACTTCTCATTATATTACAAAGGAAATGATTTCTTTGGTGCATCATGTGACCTAAGCTTTACTCCTATTGAAAAAGGTCAACTTCAATGGAAGGCCGAGCTTAATTATCTTCTACATGGAAGTGAGCTTCCCTCAACAACGATTATATTTAACGAAAATAAAAATTCATTTATAGGAATTCTTCTCACCAATAATCAACAAGGGCAAGTTGAGTCTCTAGATGATTATATCAATAGTGGAGAGCTTAGATTCTATATTGAGATTCAACTTAAGACTGAGTTTCAGTTATCTGAATTCACTAGAGTGCTAGATCTTATTGCTGAAGGGGAAAATTCTCTAGATGAGACTTTACTCGACCAAATTGACCGCATTGTCTTTAGGGCAAAACATATTGGTCACTATGATGCTGGAGGATGTCTCAATTATTCCTTTAATGGAGTCCTAAAAGAATGAATTTCCTTCTCATTTTCTCATTTATATTTTTAGGAAGCTCAGTAAGTGCTGCGAATGATAGCGACATTATTGTTATTGGAGAGCATGAAAAAAGGGAACATAGAGATGACTCGACCACACTCTCCCCTTATCAAACTTTTAAGACTGAAAATGTCGCGAGGTCAAAACTAAGAGATAATCTCAATCAAAACCTTACTGATGTTCTTGATGATCAAATAGGTGTTGAAGCCCAAACCTACTGTGCCAACTGTGGAGCGAAGAGACTTACGATAAATGGGCTTAAGGGTGAACATACTTCCATTTTAATCGACGGTATTCCCCTCCACTCTGCTGTATCAAGTTTCTATGGCGTCGATAATATTCCCGTAACCTCTTTAAAAGATATCCAAGTCATGAGAGGAACCGGTGCTTCTCTTACGAACCCAGAGGCCATTGGTGGAACACTCAACCTCATTACCCATGACCCTTTAGATTTTCAATCAACACTTGGACTCTCCTATGGTGTAGATGACGACCTCGAAGGAAAATCTAAGAATGCTCAATTTCTCTCTGGTTTGACATCGGAGTCTCGAAAGTGGGGATTTTATATCTCTGGACAATTTGCCCGTACAGAAACGTGGGATAAAGATGAAAATGCGATTTCAGAGATCCCACAACGAAGCCTAAAAAATATAATGGCAAAGTCTAGACTACTCATCAATAAGTTTGATCTTTCACTGCGTGTTGGATTATCTGAATTAGAAATGCTTGGTGGTTATGTCAATCCAAGTAAACCAGATACGGTACGTCCCTTAGCTGCAAATGAATCCGACTTTATTGATGGTAATGTAAATCGCCCCTTTATAGGTGATCCAGACAAAGTAACAGACTGGATTGAAGTAAAACGTAAAGAGATTGCCCTTAATAGTAAATTTAACTTGTCCGAAACGACAGCAATTCACCTCAACCTTGGTCATGCTAATCAAGAACAATCATCTATTTACATGCATGGTTTTGACTATGCTAATAATGATAATATTTTTGTCGCCGATCTAAGTTTAGAAAAAGAAGTTGGTGCAGATGGTGTTTTAAGAACAGGGCTCTTTATAAAAGATCAGCGTCTAAGATCAGAGTCACTAACACTCTTTAACGTTCAAAACTTACCTAAGGATAATTTCGATTATTTATCGACTGCGGGACATATTAGCTATACAAAATTCTTTGATAATTGGGAGTTTGACCTCGCCCTAAGAGTTGATCATATAAGCCTCAAATGGTTAGAGTTATCAAACAAGATCGATAAAACAGTTTTTGCTCCACGCTTTCAACTCATGCACAATTTCAACGATCACCTTACTCAAAGGTTTTCTTATGGACTCGGCTATAGAGCACCTCTCACATTTTTTGAATCTCAACATGGTAATAATGAAAGTGGTTATGAGCTAGATATTAAAGAGCTAGAGCGCTCTCACTCTCTCGTATACTCTCTTAGTTACAACACTCCTAATTACTACGCGACTTTTGGAGCCCATTATACCCACCTAGAGAATATGGCCTATGGCCTTGAAAGATATAATCAACCTATCGTCTATCTCAATGACAACCGTAACTATAATATTACGGTTGCAGATCTTCTACTTGGTTACGAAATTGACCACGACTGGCTACTGGAAAGTTCATTTGAACTTTTCCACTACTCTGAAGGTTACAAGCAAAGACTTCCCAACGCGGCCATAGAAAAGAGAATAATGCTCAAGTCAACATACTCTCATGAGAACTGGGGTCAGCAAACTCAAGTTAATATTATACCTAGTCGTAATCTGGCCCCCTATGGACAGTATCGAAATCACTACCAAAATAGAGACGAAAGCGCGGAGCCTTCACTATCTCCCTCATTGGTGAAAAAAGGACAAAAGGCGCCAACCTTTGCAACTGTTGATATGTCTATCTATTACAAAATATTAAAAGATCTGAAAGTCACTTTCGAAGTTGAAAATCTTTTTGATTACACTCAAACATCAAGAAACGACTCTCCGGCCACTTGGCATTGGCACTTTAATCACGCTCACTATGATGGACTCCATACATGGGGACCCAATAGAGGAAGAACATTTAACCTTTCACTAAATATGAATTTCTAACAATATCCTAAGGAGGAATTATGAAATTAAACAGTCTTATTATTGCATTACTACTTTCATCTTCGGCTTCAGCATTCACTGGAGAGCAAGTTATCGAAGCAGCAAAACAGGCCATTGGTCTTGCCGTTTTTGAAATTGATAGCGAAGATATTGAAGCATTCCAAGTCTTTAATGATGATGTACATATGGATGCCGAAATTCTATATCACAATGACGCTACTGATAGCGAAGAAGTTCTTGCTTATGGATGTCACCTACATGGTCAAAGTGTAGCTTGTCATGAAAGTGGACATGTCGATCACAAATCGATCAATTTCGGTGACTTCTACCAAGGTTTCCTTTCTTCAGCAGATGCATTTCGTAAAGTAGCACCTAATCTAGGAATCACTCTTGACGATCTTCTCTCTATCAAAGCATGGAAAAACGAAGATGGAGGGCATGATCATGGACACGGACACGGACACAAAGGTGAAGAAGGTGAAGTTTGGGTTAAATTCGAATACCTAAAAAATGGAGCACCTGAAGCCATCTACTCCATGTGCCACCATCATGCGGGCGAGCCACAACTAGCATGTCACTTCTCTTTCACAGGAGAAGGTGAACTTCAATTCTAATTAAATACCTACCTGAGAGTGAATGAATTTTTCATTCACTCTCTAATTACGAAACCAGTCACAAGCTTCATCACGCTCATTTTCTGGATACACCCTAATCTCCCCAGGCATAAGGGCCGAAAAAAACTTCACTGAATTAGTGATATACGCCTTATCAGTAACGACACAAAGTTTTTCAAAAGAATGCCAATGGTGGACGCCTAATTTAAAATCTTCCCATGCAGCACCAAGAGAAAATCCTTCAAAATGTGGAGAGAAGTGAATAAGGGCCCTGATTTTTTTACCATCCTTTGCGGCAGCATCGATTAAGGGATGGAAGATATTTAAGTAATCTTCTTTTGAGAGTTTTCCACTGACTTCAAATGCAATGACATTATCCTCTCGTAGAGCAGAGATTTCTTTAAGCATATTGGCCCCCTTTGTGATACCAATATATACTATTTATTATAATCCCAAATAAGTATATATAAAAGGTCACTTTCAGGTACTTAGAGATCAATAAAATCTCTAAGTCTGTCTATTCTTGTAATGGCCTCGCCTCTACAAGAGCCAGATTCACAAACCTTTATATAATTACAAAAATTTTCTTCATCCCATTCAAAGTCATACTCCCCGTCTTTAAGAATCCCTATAACTTTATTCGTCTTCGAAGAAAATACTGGGGAACCAGAGTTTCCACGAAAGGTATCGATTTCAGCACTATAGTAATTTTCAGAAATACCTATACGTGAGCGAATAAAACCTGTCGTAAACTTCTTGGGAAGCTGAAGGGAGTGACCTATAGTATAGATCTCATCACCTTTTTCAATATGACCACTAAAATCAAGTTCGAGAGGTTCTACACCCTCTACATTGCGCTCAAGTTCAATAATTGAATAATCAATTTCACTATAGCCAAACTTAAGAATACGCCCACATCTATAGACGTCCTCCCTATTGATAGTCTCAATAGACTCTGTCTTACTATTCCATTCAAAATTGAAAATAAACACGGTGTTCTCACGACACTTTCGAGAAGAAGTAACCGCATGACCAACTGTCATAACTTTATTTGGGGCAATTAAGAAAGCTGTTGCTACAGGACTAATGGGCTGATTGGTAAAAAGCTCATCCTCACAAGTCATTCGATCAACAAGACTTCGTGGATTCTTATAGAGAAGTTCAAGCATCCGATCAATTGAACCAAAGGTTGTAAAAACTCCGGCGACGCTACTGCCTTGCTTGGCAATAATAGGGTCGGCAACATCCTGCATCTCTAAAATATTATTTTCCCCATAAATCACTGCATGAGTTGAACTTAAAAGAAATAATAAAGATAGACCAATTAAATATTTGATATTTGCCTCCAGTTTGATTGATGAATTATATAACAAAGTAGGCAATGCAATGGTGAGTGTTGAATCTTTTATAGTGTTTATAACGTTCTATCTTGCCAATATCAGGTGGTATCCATTACTTTAGGCCCATGAAATTGCTTCTTTTGGCCATGGCCACCTGCTTTTGGGGACTGGGTTTTGTTGGAACCCGTTGGACCTTCCTCTCATACGATGCCATGTGGTCACATGGCCTGCGCTACGTCTTTGCAGGAGTAATTGCTCTTATCCTCTTAATATTTAGACGAGCACTTTACTTTAATAAAGAAACTCTCATCTGTGGCGTCCTCTTGTGGCTAGGTCTTCAAGTTCAAACAATTGGTATTGGTCAAACGACTTTGGCCAAGAGTGGTTTTCTCACAACTTTCTACGCCATCATTACTCCCATATTAGGGATGATATTCTTCAAGGAGAAGTATCGTAAAACTTACTGGCTCTTGGTCTTTATTGCTTTAATTGGCGTGGCCTTTCTATGTGGACTTAAAATCTCAGGGCTAAATAAAGGTGATCTTTATATTATTGTATCGGCGCTCTTTTTTTCTCTTCATATTTTAGCTGTAGACCGATATGGACAATATCAAGATAGTCTAAACTTTAACTTCCAGCAATGTGTTGTTATGGGTGTTCTTGGCTTTATCACTTCATTCATTGCCAGTGGTGCTCCAGACCTAACTCCTCTCTATACTTCGCAAGCATTGCAATTTCCCTCTGCTCTCATGGGCTTTTTTATTTTAAGTATTCTCAGTTCACTTATTGCATTCTCTATTCAAATCTATGCACAAAAAGGAACTCCGGCCCATATTGTAAGCTTGATCTTCTTACTTGAGTCGGTTTTTTCTGCAACCTTTGGCCTTATCTTCTTTGGCGAAACACTAGATAGTCTAGGATTGATTGGAGCTGGGCTAATTATCATTAGCGTGGCCCTGATTCCTAGGTTTGCACGCATGACAAAATCTGAAACGACTCTTTGATAAATAGCTCTCAATTGGGTAGTCTAATCCCCTATGACAACAAATCAAAAGCTCCTCTCTATTCTTAAAGATAAGTTCGGCCATCAAAGTTTTCGCTTTGATCAGGAAGAAATAATCCACTCCGTCATTAACGGCCAAGATACACTGGCCATCATGCCAACAGGTGGTGGAAAATCAGTATGTTACCAAGTACCTGCACTCTTTCTTAACGGAATAACAATCGTTATCTCCCCTCTTATCTCATTGATGCATGACCAAGTGCTCAATCTTGAGCAAAATGGAATCAAGGGCCGCTTTCTCAATTCATCTCAAAACTATGAAGAACGTGAAGAGGCCTTAAGCTCCCTTATTTCAGGTGAGGCCAAGCTTGTCTATATCTCACCAGAAGGACTTCTGGCCGGAGTACTTAACCCGATACTCGACAAAGTTGAAATTTCACTTATCGCCATTGATGAAGCTCATTGTGTCTCACAATGGGGACATGAATTTAGAAGTGATTATATGCAACTGGGAATTCTTAAACAGAAATTTCCTGAAGTTCCCATTCTTGCCCTTACGGCCACGGCCGATGAAAAGACAAGAAATGATATTAGCTTTCAGCTTAAGCTTAATGATCCAAAAGTTTTCATCTCTTCTTTTGATCGTCCAAATATCTCCTATAAGATCACTGATAGGGTTGATGAAGTTAAGCAACTTAAAGAATTTATCAAAAGTAATCATAGCGATGAGACAGGAATTGTATATTGTCTGTCTCGAAAGAAAGTAGAAAAAATCGCTGCAGAGTTAAAGAAAGCTGGATTTAATGCCTACGCTTACCACGCAGGAATGGCCCCAGATCAACGCTCCAATATTCAAAAGCTCTTTAACGAAAGAGAAAATATTATCATTGTTGCCACTATTGCTTTTGGTATGGGAATTGATAAACCCAATGTTCGCTTTGTTGCTCACCTAGATCTTCCCAAAAGTATTGAGGGTTACTATCAAGAAACAGGTAGAGCGGGAAGAGATGGTAATCCCTCTACAGCATGGATGATTTACGGGCTTCAAGATGTTATTAAACTCTCTCAGATGCTAGAGAACTCCGATGCAGGTGATGCCTATAAGAAAGTCGCTCGTGGAAAGCTCGATTCTATGCTTTCACTTTGTGAAGATATCCAATGTCGACGCCAATACTTATTGAGCTATTTCGGTGAAACTCTTGATGGGCCCTGTGGGAACTGTGATAGCTGTCTTGAGCCTGCAGAGCGCTTTGATGCGCTGGTTGAATCTCAAATGCTTCTTTCGGCCATTTATCGAACAGGAGAAATGTTTGGAGCTGGCCATATTATTGATATTCTTCGCGGTAGTGAAAACGCAAAGATTAAAGAACGAAAACATGATCAGCTCACTTGCTATGCTATAGGAAAGGATCGCCCTAAAACTTTTTGGAATACCCTTATTCGCCAATTACTTGGTCAAGGATATGTATGTATTAAAAATTGGGAATATAGAAATCTCGGTTTTACTCCAAAGAGTAAGGAGCTTCTTAAAGGTGAATCTCCTTTTATGATGCGTGAACAAAAGTTTAAAGCTTCTTCACCATCCAAGAGATCAACAAAAGACATTGCGGCCACTCATGGGAGAGAAGATCTCTTTGAAGCCCTAAGGGGAATTCGAACTGAGCTTGCTAAGGAAAATGGTGTTCCACCATTTATGATATTCAGCGATAAATCACTCCATGACATGTGTCAGATTATGCCACGAAATCGCGATGAATTCTTAATGGTTAACGGAGTGGGCTCCAGCAAATGCGAGAAATATAGTGAGCACTTCATCTCTGAAATCGGCCGTTTTTCCTAGGCTTTAGTGAAGCCTAGATCCATTGGGGACTTCTTTATCTAAATTAAAGAGAACAATATCATCATTGGAGTCTGAAAATCCCATAACAAGAACTTCTGACATAAACTTCCCAATTTGTCTTGGAGGAAAGTTTACAACGGCAACAACTTTCTTACCCAAAAGGTCTTCCTTAGAGTAATGAACCGTAATCTGGGCAGATGACTTCTTGATCCCAATTCCTGGGCCAAAATCAATTTTGAGTTTGAAGCTTGGGTTTCGGGCCTCAGGGAAGTCATCAACCTCAACAACCTCTCCAATTCTCATATCGACATCTAGAAATTGAGTGAAGTTAATTTCTTCAGATGCAGGAGAATTGGGATCGAATGATTTGTGCATATTACCTCTTATATTACCTTTTAGGAGTATAGGGTTTTCCAGTATCAGGATTTAGATAAGCTTTTTCAACCCAAGGATTAGTAGCAGCTTCTCTTCCATCTTGAAGAATACGAATATGGATCATAGAAGGAAATCTCTTTTGCGTGAAAGTATAAGTCGTACGATGAAGGTACTTTTCGATCTTAGTGATATCGTAAATCTGATCACCCTCTTCATAGTCATAAAAACCTTTCCATAATTGGAAACGAACAGCTTCTCTTGGTCTTACACCATAACCCAAAGCATAGTGGTCACTAATAAAAGAAACCTTAAAACTAGCTCGACACTCTTTTCCAAACTTAAAGGCCCTATCATATTCAAAGAATAGTTTTTCATTGCTCGAAATGGTGACCTTATTCATAGACCCCATTTTCTTAGTTTTGATACTTAACTTCTTAGGTGCTTGGAAGAAAGTTTCAAATTCGGCCGAGTCACCAAATACAAATTTCTCGTAACGACATGCAAGCTCCACTTCTCCTTCAACTGAGTATCCTTCTTGAATATCAAGCTCTAATTTAAATGGATTAACAGTGATTGAAGCAGCATGGAGTGTGGATATTGTAAAAAAAGCCGTTAGTACGCCTAATAGTCGCATATAGTCTCCTAATTTGGGGTTAAAAGAGAGTTAAATAGAAGCGAACTATAAATCAAGAAATACAGAAATGAAAATTATTGTGTAAAAGATATATTAAGAAGTGACCATGGCCATGTAAGTGGTCATGGTCAGCTGCAAGGCCGCTAGAGAGATACGGCCTTTAATGAAGTAAGGGTCCATGTACTGGTTGTTCCACCAATAACGACACTACCTGGAGCAGGAATATTAGTGCATCCGGTAGTAATAGTTTCAGTAGGTACATCGATACACTCAACAGCTACAACAGTCCCACCAGCAGAAGTTAAACTTCCAAAGTTATTTGGTGCAGTGGTAACAGGAGATCCAGAGGTATCAGTGGTATTAAGATAGGCCATTTGGGCCTTGCCATTAGTTTCGCCATTTACTGCAACTAAGTAATCACCATTTCCGCCTCCACCACCGAGAGAAATGTAGCCTGTAAACATTGTGAAAGTTTCACCATCAGAAGTTGAAAACTGGGTAGGAATCAATAACTCACTCCCCCCTCCTGTTTCTGTCTTAACATAAATATCGAGATCAACAGCTCCTGTTGTAGAGTTTTGTTGAAAATACCCTTCATAGACAACATCGTATTGAGTAAAAGATAAATTTACAAAGCCTGTTTGTATCGTTGTATCAGCATTACATTTCAACTCAACTGTTACATCAACAATTCCCCCAGTATCGACCGTAATTCTCTTATCCATCGTTTCGCCACTATCCGTTGCATAATACGAGGGAACTGTTTTAACCGCAGTCCCCATAGTCAAATTGAGAGTTCCCAATTGAGTCGATCCTGATGCCGTTCCAGAGTCAGGGATAGCGTCACAAGTTTCATACCCAGCAGAGAATAGAATTCCTCCAATACCATTTTCTCCCAATAGATTATTAAAGAGATTTAAATGGGGATCTGGACTTTGTGAAGTATCGTAGCCGTCAGGATAGCCATTAACGGAATAATAAAGCTCTTTAATATACTGAGCTCTATCGGCAGCTGACTTATGAGATTTTTGAGAAAAACTCTCTATTCTCTGTGCAGTCTTTGCAAGTGACTTCGAAAACTCACTAGGGGTTTGGGTATTTTGACCACTGGCCAATCCATTTGTTGAAAGGCAGAAAATAAAAATTTTAAATAACTTACTATACATTGTATCCTCTTCGATTAAATACAAGATTGGCCGTTACAGTCTGCCTTTACTTGTTCTATAGTTGACCCTGAAGAACCGGGTGCAATCGCTGCTCCATCTTGCCCACAACTTGTAAGGGCAAAGGTCATGATTGCTATTGAACTCCAAATTAAGATTCCTTTCATCATTTGCTCCTAGATTAAGATGGATAGAAAAATTCCATATTTGTTATACTCTAATTCATTACTATTCGTTGTAAGATCAGTCTCTACACTTCCGACTTCAGAAGTTTCAAATGTTTCCATTTCATAGAAAGCTCCAATTCTCAACATTGGTGCCATAGGGATACTTAACCAAAAGGAATGACCAGAGACATCAGTATAAGTCACATTAGAGCCTGCATCAGTTGCATTATCGAGTTCATAATCTCCTGCCAAGTGGTAATAATACTTGAACATAACAGGACCAATCTTCGCACCGAGGGTCGGAGAAATCGCTAAACGCTTTCCCGTTCTATTTCCATATGGAGACTTAACATCTGATGCTTGATTATAGAGACGATAATCCCCACTTGCTCCAATATAGATCATAGGAAGTACTGAGAATAAGAGAGATGCTCCTATTCCATGTCCGAACATTGTAGGGCTTTCGCTCTCATTAGGGTGACTGGCCTCTCCATAACTAGTAAATACATAAGGCTCTAGTAGAAAGGCCTTAGTATCAACAATATGAACGAGCAAAAATAAACAGAGTAATACTTTTTTCATCTCATTTCCTTTAAAACAACTTAAAGGAATATTATGGTATGCAACTAAGATTCATTGTAGATGAATTTTATTGCCCGACAAGGCGCACAAAACCATATAACTACTCTATCCAAACACGATATGACTTCTCGGAAGATGTCATTTCAAATATTATCTGTGGCGAAAACCCAGTAGCTTCTACTTTCTTTAGAATTTCTGGGATATTAATATTTCGATCTTTCAATTTTGATAGAACCACCTCGGGCATGAGGGATTCGATATGCCTTAAAGTATAGATGGGAAAGGTTAAGTTAGCCTTTTCATCCCCATCTCTACAAACTAAAACTCGAAGCTTTGTTGCTTTCTCTATCATTTCTTATTATCCGGAATTCTAATGATAAATTCAGAGCCTAGACCAACAGTGCTTTTAACTTTTATCTCTCCATTATAGGACTTCACAATTCCATAAATGATAGAGAGACCTAAGCCTGTTCCCTCGTTTCCACTTTTGGTAGTAAAGAAGGGATCAAAAACTTTCTTAAGGTTCTCTTCACTCATTCCCATTCCGTTATCCTTAACTGAAAGCAGGCGATAGTCAGGAAAAACTTGATAAGTTATTTCAATAACTCCCTTGTCCTCTATTGCTTGAGCTGCATTACTGCATAGGTTAACAAGAATCTGGGTTAAGTGGTGAACTCCAAGAAAAATAGGTCGGTCAAGTTTCTCATCTATATTCAACTTAAAATCAATTCCCGACCCAAATGACTTTCTTAAAAAATTTATAGTGCTTCTAATGGCCAATGAAGGCATAATTTCTTTTTCGACTTCTGCTTCTCTTCTTGCAAAACTAAGAATTTGGCGAACAAGATCTCGACCTCTTAAACATAGCTCTTCATTAATATCTAAACATTCATTTTGACTAGAATCTTTACCAATTGTTTCTCTTAGGTTTTCGCTGGCCAGTAATATACCCTGTAAAACATTATTGAACTCATGAGCGACACCACTGGCCAAGAGCCCAATAGACTCTAGCCTTTGCTTTTGTTCAAGTTGTCTCTCAAAAGATCTAATCTTATCCTCACTTAAGCTTTTAAGATAAAGATAGGCCGCCAGTCCAAAATTAATAAGAATGAGTAAAACAAAAATCACCCATGGAGTAAGCGAGCGCCTAGATCTGAAGAATCTTTTTGTCGGATAAACATAAACTCCCCACGTTCGTCCCCCTAAATCAAGCGATTGATACTTAGCATAGTCTTGAAGATAGAGGCCATCTTCAAGAGTACTGAAAATGACTTTATGCTCATCACCTTCATCCTTAACAACATATTGAAAATTACTCAGTGGGTTTGATTCAGAAACAAGGGTGAATACTTTCTCAAGATCAATAACAACGGCAAGGAAGCCCTTCAAGGAATCTGTTGTCTCACTGCTTCTTATGGAGCCCTCATTGAAAATAGCATGGGAAAAGGCCATACCAAGACGACGCTCCTTAACTCCCTTTAGAATGACTCCAAATGTTTCACTTGCAACTGATCCTCCAAGCCTCATGGCCTCAAACTTTGACTTCATTCTCAAAGGAGAAAAAGCAAGATCCAGACCAATAGTATCGATGTCATCTACAGGTGAATAAGAATAGAAAACAGGATAATGCTCTTTTCTCTCTAGAGCTGGTATTTGCTTACCATTTTCATCTACTTCGAAAAAGTAGAACCCTTTTAACCCATCCCTTCTTGCACTCTTTTCGAATGCATCCCTTTGTGAACTTAAGACTCTTGGTTGCCACTCCACAAGCTTAATAGCACTTTCACCAACAATATAATTCTTGCAAAAAGAATTGAACTCTTTTCTCGTTACTAAATCACTTGAATAGAACATGCTCTCGATACCACGAATAAAGTTCTTAGATATAAGAATTTGCTCTTGAATAGAGCTTCTTAACTCTTCAGAACCCTTGAAAGTCTCCATTCCTATGCGAGAATTATCTCTCTCCAATAAGAAGAAGAGAACCAGCCCAGACATGGCAGAACCAAATAGGAAGACAAATAGTGATGGTATGATTGATGTTTTTTTCATTGATAAGCTAATATTATAAATTAAATCAGCTTAACGTCTATCTTGACATAACTTTTAATGGTAAAAAGAGCTCCCATACCCTAATGACGCACACTAACGAGTCATCATTTTCAGATTATTCCGACCTAAAGCCATAAAATTGCATTATGTCCTTATACTTCTGCTCCTTCTTAAACTGAATAAGCTCACGATCAAGCTGCTCTACAAGCTCCGAACTATTTTTAAGCCTCTTAGAGATTGCCATGGTTACAGGTAGCTCGAAAATTGATGGGGAAAGAACTTTGATTTTATTTTCAATTTTATGATTCTTGGCCAAAAAAAGGATATGCTCGCGATTATTGACGGCCATATCAAATCGCCCGGCAACCAGGGATTGTAGTTGTTGAATAACCGTCAATCTATACTTTTTATTCAAGTAGTCTGCATCATCAAAACCTGGACCATGAGTCCATCCGGAAATTGCACAAATAGAATAATCTTTAAGAGCTTCCAAATTTCCATCAAATTCTATTTTACTTTCTTTTAAAACAATAAGGTCATGTGACTCATAGACATGAGGTATTGAGGTAAAGTTTGCAACTAATCGTCGAGAAGGCGTGCCCGTTAAATTTGGGGCAATATGAAACTCTCCGCTCCCGAGGCCTTTCAATAGTCGTTTCATTGGAGCTTCAACAAAAGTCAAAGTATAACCCAAGCGGTGAAAGAGCTCTTCCACGACCTCCACAGAAGCGCCTTTATAGCCATCAGCTGTTTTATAGTAAAATGGATAGAAGTCTTTAGTTACTGCGGTAACCACTTCATCTCCAGGGCTTAAAGATATTTTATGACCAGTAGAGCTTACACTAGATTTAGGCTCAGAAGTCACGACTCTGTCAGAGTTGAAGCAACTGCAAAGTGCAGAAAGAAGAAATAAATATGTTATTAGAGGTCTTATATATTGCATTTCTCCAAGATTGTAGCACACTAAACAAATAACAACTACAGGTAATATAGTCAGATATTTAGGTAGCTAAGATGGACCCATTCATAAGCAAGCGAACAACTGTCTAAACTTTAAACACCCTGGAAAAACTTTTCCTTCTATAAAAGATTGGACCATTTCTGGTGTAAAACCACTTCATGAAAAAACTAATCCTAACTCCCCTATTTTTATCACTACTCCCTTTTACTTCTCTAATGGCTTCTGAGGCTACAATTTTGAAGGTTTCAAAAACCATCAATTCAAAGAATGTACTTCACTACAAAGTCCAATACGATGAGCAGACTTGTGAAATTAAAAGTAATGTCTTTGCTGATTGGAAAATGGATGAAGAAGACGGCCGCTGGAAGCCTCTAGATGAATCATCTGGCTTTATAAAAGGTCCACTTCAGCCCCATGGCTCTATCGTATCAGGATCTGAAGTTATCTTTACGACTGAGTCAATGGATGAATTCTCTAAGAAAAAGATTATTGATCAAGAACTCGTTACTGTTCGCATTGGAACAAATAAAAATGGTGGCTGCAATATTACCAATGAAATCAGAATCAAAGGTAAGAGCTATAATGTCATTCAACTTCATTCGAAAGTTACCATGTTTGGTAGTGTAAAATGGGTTGAAATTACGGCTGAAGATGAGACAGGAAAGAAAGTTAAATTTAAGTATTAATCGAATCACTGGTAAGAGGGCCTAGCTCTCTTGCCTATACTTTCTGATAAGTCCGGTTTTTTTCAAATGAACCCAAAAAATACAAGTAATTACTAATTAATGCTAATGATTTTACTTGGCCAGACCGTATAGAGAGTAATGAAGTATTCCATACGTTTATTACTTATACTTTCTCTTTTCTCCTTTGCTAGTTGCGATAAGGTAAAGAACTTACTTGGCCTAGGCACATCGCCAAAAAAGAAAGTTGAGGTGGGTGCTTTCAGTGACAATATCTCCCATAAAAGTTGTGAAAATAGTCAGCTGGCCGAATGTATTAATGAGCAAACTGAGCCAGAGAGTTCAGATGATTGTCATGATGTCATCGTCGACAATAACCTATCTCATGTTAACGCCAGTCAAATCAGAATACCTGTTCCTAAAAGTGGTCCTGGTTGGACATCGAGTTATTCTCAATGGGCACTAGATGGCTCAAATCAAATTATTCAAAATGAAAACTTAAGCGATATAGATTTAGAAAAACTTGGCTGTCCGGGCTATAGGACAGCAACCCCTGAACAACGCAAGCTCTTTTGGCCCTACTTTCTAGCGGCCCTTGCAAAGAAAGAGAGTAACTATAGGTCAACCACTGATTACCCAGAGTGTTCAAATGGAACAACATGGAATCCAGAAACTCAAACAGCATCTCAAGCTGCGCACACCAAAGGTGCAAGATCATGCTGGATTTCATCAGGACTTTTTCAGCTTACCAGGTCAACTGTTGAAAATCGTCCTTATAGTTGTTCCTTTAAAGAAAGTGGTTGGCGTGCCGTTCACGATCCAGAAGATAATATAAAGTGTGCACTGAAGGTTTTAAATCAGCAGATCAAATCTTGTGGATTATTTTGTAAAACATCAAAAGCTTACTTTGGACCTCTTAAAAGAGATGGTGATTCCGAAAAGATTCAAGCTCACTTTAGGGCCCTGGCCCTTAACCACCTTCCTTTCTGTCAGCGAGGTGCTAGTGCAGGCAGCCCAAGAGTAGGTCAACTTGAACTTGATTCAAAATGCTCGCGAATTAGAAACTCTAATGCAAATTTTTTAGAGTCAGAAGACTCTAAACAAGTATCAGGTTCTTCGGCCACGATTACCCAATAGTATTACTTAATATTGGAAATCAGCCAACTTGAGAAATCTTCTATTTCTTCATGATTGTTTTTAAAGCTTTCCTTAAGAGAATCAAGAGCTGTCTTAACAGCATCCGGTCTATAGGGAACTTCTTTTAAAGTATCCATGAATGATTCAATTAGTGGAGGGTTCAAGGAATCACTAAAAATAGTAATCTCTTCAATTAAACCTTTATTTGAATTGAGGTGAACTTCAACACCTCCCCATGGGAAACGGCAGTCAAATTGATGATTGAATTTGGGAGTTTTTCCATAAACCCAATTCCAGTCTTTTAATTGCTCATAGTATTCATTAAGTTTAGGTACTGATTTTAAGAAGTCATAGTTTAGAACTTCAACTTCTGCTTGCGCACTATAGTAGTTACAAAACTCTTCTATAATGGCCTTACTTAAGCTTTCATGATTTAAGTCGGCATTGAGCTCAACTAAGTTAACAACTCTTGCTCGAGTTGATTTAATTCCCTTAGATTCGAGTTTCTTTTTATCAGGGTTTAAGTAAGTAGCGAGTTTACCTAGATCCGTATTAATAAGAAGTGTTCCATGGTGAAAGCTTCTATCTTTATTAACCTTAAAAGCGGAGCCCGAAATCTTCCTCGCCCCCTCTTTCGTATTTACTTCAATATCATTTCTGCCGTTTGGATAAGCATCGATATCAAATTTCTTTAAAGCATTCGTAATTATTTTATTATTGGTTTCTTTATCATAGGACTCTTTTGATGACATAAAAGTGAAGTTGGTATTTCCTAAGTCGTGGTAGACCGCTCCTCCCCCGCTTTGCCTTCTTGTGAGCTTAACTCCATCTTCTTCCATTTTACTGGTGATACACTCTGTCCATGGATTTTGGTGTTTACCAATAACAACAGTCTCAGAGTTCCTCCACAGAAAGAGAACATGATGACTTGGATCCATATCATTGAAAATCCAATTCTCCGTGGCCAAGTTAAACCAGGGATCAAATTGTTCTGCTACAAATATCTTTACACTCATTATCTATCCTTAAGTTCTCTTATCTAAATTATTACGTTTATACATCCCCTACGATAAGTAGCAAAACTTCTTCAGAGACTCGATGCACAAAAGGCATCCTCAATTAAAAAGATAGCATTTATAATATATTTGAAGTTGGGAATAGAGGGACTTCTTGGTAGATTACATGCTTCAAATCAAAGAAAAATACCAAAATAAGGTTATTACAATCTATGAAGAAATCTATGAAGAGTTTAATCATTGCACTGCTATGCTTCAATCTATTCACCTCTTGTTCTAATCGTTCTGAGTCTAATAGTGGAGAAGACAAACCCGCTCCCTTAAAAGAAATTGTACTGCCTCAAGAACCTAGTGATGAAGTCAGAGAAGTAAACAAAGAGTCGATTCTTATAAAAGATGCAAGGCTCATACTTGTGTCTTCCCCCTCTATTGATAAAGGGTGGATACTTCTTGAAAATGGAAATATTAAAGATCTTGGAGCTGGTGATGCACCAGACATCAAGACCGATAAAGTTATCTCGGCCCAAGGAAAAGTAATCTCTCCAGGGATTATTGATACTCACTCACATATGGGAGTTTATCCTCACCCGGGTGTGCATGCTCATTCTGATGGTAACGAGGCCATTTCCCCCAATACAGCAGATGTTTGGGCAGAAAATAGCTTCTGGCCTCAAGATCCTTCCTTGTGGCGTGCCCTATCAAGTGGAGTAACAACCATTCAAGTGCTTCCAGGCTCCGCAAATCTTTTTGGTGGAAGATCTTTCACAGCAAAAATGCGCCCACGCCTTAGTGCTAGAGAGATGCGCTTCGTAGGAGCCCCCCAAGGTCTAAAGATGGCCTGTGGAGAAAATCCCAAAAGAGTATACGGAGACAAAGGTGGACCATCCACTCGTATGGGAAATGTGGCCGGCTATAATAAGGCCTACCAAGAAGCATTTGAATATAATCAAGAATGGATTAAGTATGAGCGCGACCTTAGGCACTGGAAGCAAAGGCGTAGTGAAGCCAATGATAATATTGATCTAGATGAAGAAGCTAAGCTTCAGGCCTTAAAAGAAATTGGTGATGCCCCTACCCCTCCCAAATTAAATGCAAAGCTTGAAACTCTTAAAGATGTGATTAATGGAGAAATCTTAGTTCATATGCATTGCTATCGTGCCGATGAGATGTCACTCATGCTTGATATTGCCAAGAAATTTGGCTTTCATATCCGCTCCTTCCATCATGCTATTGAAGGCTATAAAATCGCCAAAAAACTTGCCGAACACGGCACAGGAATTTCAACATGGGCCGATTGGTGGGGCTTTAAAATGGAGGCCTATGATGCTACATCGGCCAATGCTGCTATCACTGAAAAGTATGGAGTGAAAACAATTATTCACTCTGACTCAGCAGAAGATATACGTCACTTAAACCATGAAGTCTCAAAAGTAATCAAATCTGGAAAAGACTTAGGCATCATGATTAATGAACAACAGGCCATGGCCTGGATAACATTAAATCCGGCATGGGCCTTAGGTATTGAAAAGCAAGTTGGCTCCCTTGAAAAAGGAAAACATGCAGACCTCGTTATTTGGGATCGCCATCCCCTGTCTATTTATGCCAAGCCTGATCAAGTTCTCATCGATGGCCATGTCGTCTTTGATCGAAATAAGAATATTGTTCCAAAGAGTGACTTTGAAATTGGTAATCGCAAAGTTGGACTTGGAACAAGAGAAAATATGGCACCTGGAAAAGATCAAACTGTAGATCTTATCAATTTGGCCCATCCCCCAGAAGCTAAGAGAGCTGATCAGAACTTTCTCATTCAAAATGTATCTCTTCTCAAATCTAATGGCGAGCGACTCGAAGGTCATGATATTCTGATCTCTAATGGTAAGATCAAGTCGATTAGCAAGAACTCTAAAGTCACCAAAAACTTACCCCTTATTGATGGAAGTGGAAAAATTCTTACGCCAGGCTTATTTGAATCAGCATCTTACCTAGGTCTTATGGAAGTCGCTTCAGTTGGCACGACAAGAAATATCTCTGTTAATGGGAGTGCGCTTAATCCAAGTTTGGATGCCCATTACTCTTTCAATTCTCAAACCTCTCGTATTGCTCTTGAGCGCTCTGGTGGTGTTATCTACACGATGGCCGTACCAGCGGGCGGGATGTTATCAGGGAAAGGCTTCTTCTATAAATTAAGTGATAATCCAGCAAAGGACCTCTTATCAAATAAGGTCATGTTCGGCTCAGTGAGTTCCCATGAGAAAGAGGCCTTCGGTGATCACTACTCTAAAATGTGGCAAACTCTTAGGGAGTTTGTTGATGAAACAATTTTCTATCACCGAAATATTTCCAACTATAACAAAGGTAACCTTAGAGACTTAAAATTTGATGCCCAAGAGCTAGAAGCATTTAAACCTATTCTTGATGGGAAACTTCCTCTTATTTTGGCGGCCGATAGCTACGATGAGATCTCCAATCTTCTCACCTTCGTAAAAGAGATGAAGGCAAGAAAAATGAATCTCAATGTCATCCTCTTTGGAGGGACAGAATCATGGATGCACGGGAAAGAGCTAAAGAAGTTGGGAATTCCGGTTATACTCAATGCAACAAACCAGACAGTTTATAGCTTCTCCCATATCCAAAACCGAGATGATCTTGCAGCAGCATTATCTGAACAAGGTGTAGAGATCGCTCTAACTGCTCATGAGTGGTCAACCTATCCTCAAAGGATTAGACAATCTGCCGGTATGGCCGTGGCCAATGGTCTATCTTATAAAGAAGCTTTCAGAGCAATCACAGCGACACCGGCTAAAATTTATGGATTGGAAAAGAGTTTTGCGACCCTACAGAAGAATCAGTCCGCAACCTTTATTCTGTGGAATGCTGATCCTCTTGAGCCTTTGGCCAACCCCGAAAGGATCTGGATTGATGGAAGAGAGATGGACTTAGATAATCGTCAACTCAAGCTTGCAAGAAAATACCTCTAAATTGGAATGAGCATGTCAAAAAATAAATATGATCAATTAGTTGAAAACTTCTCCAAAGAACTGGATAAAAGAGGCGTTCATTATAAACACCTTGAGGCAAACTTTAGGCACCCTTTTGATGAACTCTCTGAGGAAGAGGCTGAGGCAAACTTAAACTTCATCCAAGATCTTATTGCTCAATATGAAGTTCTCGATCCTACACAATCAAAGAAAGACTCTAGCCGTACAATAGTCCTTCATAAAGGACTTATCCCTGCCGACCCCTCTATTTTTGAAAAAATTAATGAACATGACTTTGTCGAAATTGTAGATCTCAATACTTTTGCCGCTACCTATCGCTGCGTAGAAACATTTAAAATGACTAATTACTCTATTGAAGAGTTACTCTCCTACACATCATTGGTTCTCTTTGATCGCCCCTCATGGGTTACCACTGAGATCATTAAACTTCTTAATGATATGAAAGAGTGGCCCCGTACAATTGATATGAGTCACTTTCCAACTTATATTTTGCAAGAAACTCTCTCTCTTAAAGGTACTCAATATCTCATTACTCACAAATATGTGAGCCCATTAATGAAAGTAGGAGAAAAGAAGCCCTGTGCCGTTCTCTCAACATTCAAACTAACTAAGTGTAATGAAGATAATGCTACCGATATTAGGATTCTCTAATAACGCTACAAGCAAATAATATTGTAAATATTTAAACATTTAATACACACTCCTCTCATTCAATATTCCTCCAGCTTCTCTAATATGAAGAAGAACTATCAAGGAGGAATTACCTATGAACAAGAAAATCATGACACCAATTATTCTAGGCTTAAGCTTAGGGGCCGTTAATGCAGCAACACCTGTAAGAAAGGAAATCCCGGTACAAAAGGTCTATACACCAGAGGGCTTCAATTCTAATGAAAACTCTCAGATTGTAGTTACTGGTACCTTACCTAATCTTTGCCATAAGAGCCCGCTGGTTAAGAAGCAGATCACTGATAAAGAAATTAAAATTGAGCTAACTTCTCTAAGCTACGACGTAACCAATACCTATTGCCCTGAGGCCATTCTCCCTTTTGAGAAAACAATTGATCTCGGTGAGCTCGAAGAAGGCAATTATAATGTCGTGATTAATGAAGGTACCCAGGTCCAACAAGAAGAGAAGCTTATTGTTGAGAGCGCAGATCCTGTAAATGGAAATGAAAACCTTATTTACGCCAATATCACGGACATACAAATCTCTGAAGATGATCCTACAGCGATTAGACTCAAGGCCTACAATCCATCAACGTGTTTTGAAATTGATGAGATCAAAATTAACTCTGACCAAAATGGAACCTACACGGTTAGTCCCATCTTAAAACAAAGAGATGAGTTCTGTGCTTATAAAATGGTTCCCTTTGATATTGATATTAAATTACCCATCCAAGAAGGAGATGAAAATATACTCCTCCATGTAAAGACTATGGATGGTGATTCGATAAATCGAATCATTAATCCACAGCAGATCTAATCTGCGTATTCAACATAGCTTTGCTCAGAGTGCGACTCTGAGTAATGCTATGTTGAATTATCTATTTTAAGTGTTTGTAATTTAAGAAGCTAGCTCGCAAAGCTCATTGTAGGCTTAGTAAATATGTAGGGTTTTCCTTTTCTGATCATCAAAGTGTGCTCTTTCTGTACAGAATAAAACCTATCATGAAAAAGTGTCCAACCATCACTTGCTTCATCTACATAGTGAGCACCATTTGAAAGGAAAGGCTCTATAGCAACAACTAAGTTTTCTGTAAAAATACGTTGATCTCTTGGATCGCAAAAACTTCCGATAAACCCAGGCTCTTCATGCAGACTATTTCCAACACCATGTCCACCCAAGTCCTTAATCACAGTAAGTTTATTTCTCTTAGCATACTTTTCTACCGCCAAACCTACTCTATTTATTTTCACTCCAGATCTTGCCGTGTCTAGTGCAATATCAAGTACATTTTTAACATGCTTACAAAGAGTATTCTTCTTACTCTTTACATTTCCAACGACAAAGGATTCTCCATTATCTGCAAAATATCCGGCTTTTGATGCTGATACATCAATATTTAGAAGGTCACCATTTTTTAGGACCTTGCTCGAAGGAATACCATGTGCCACTTCATGTTCATGACTAAAGCATACATTTCCCGGAAAATTATATTCAGATTTTGGTGCAGAAATTGCTCCATATTTCTTCAGAAATCTCCCTGCCAAGTAGTCTAGCTCTAAAGTAGTTATCCCTTCTTTTGCTTCAGATTTCAGATACTCTAGACAATTGGCAACGATTGCTCCTATCTCTTTCATTTTTTCAAATTCGATTTCATTATCAATAGACATTCTAACACCTCAGTATTTAAATTAACCTATCATAACATACATTAAGCTAGGGGCTTCAGAAGCGGGCTTACGGATATAGGTCATTCAAAAACTACCGATTGAAAGTTCTTTATGCTTGTAGTTGAAGGCTTGAGTGCGGTGCAGTCCACCATTAAGTGAGAAGATACGAAGATCCGAAGTTCCTTAAATAACTAGACTAAAACAAAAAAAGCCAGAGTGGGTTAAACTCTGGCTTTTTAAATGGTGCCCCGACGTCTCCGGTTATCGAACTGCAATACTCGAGTCAGACACGCTAACATATTGAATTAGTAACTTTGGATACTACACTTATTTGTAGTGCTTAATAAAAGCCATATTGTCAGCAAGACAACA
>JBLWXW010000035.1:0-33726 GCA_048267265.1 Bacteriovoracaceae bacterium | reverse complement strand
ACAGCTCGGCTCAAGACATTTACAATAACTTCGTCGCTGGCCCTATCAAAGAAATCCATCGAAAAAATCAACGCAGGGGGCCCAAAAAAAGGATGAAGGATATATACATTTGCAGGTAAATAGAACGTCTTATAAAGCTTAATATTTGGAACTTCCAAGCGACACGCCATATTCTGAAGCCGAGCATAGACTTGCTCATACTTCTGCCCAACCTCTTTTGCTTTAATAAAAACGAGAAAAAGCCTGTCCCCAATAAAGGTTAATAATAATAATAAAGATATGGTTAAGAGTGGGCCAAGTAACTCTGCCTCAAGGCCAAACATAAAGAAAGAGAGTACCGCTGAGATAACTATACAAAATAAAATTAATGTAAAACCTGCTAAGTACCTAATAATCTCAACCCCATTGCGCGGTGCGTTTGTAGTATTCACCCGATTCGGGATTCATTATAGACATTGTGGGCCATAAACGCTATAAATCCGACTCGTCACAGTACTAAAATCTACAACTTTCTGGCCTAAGAAGCTAGTTGTTATTAGACTTGATGATTTTTATTTATACACACATGGAATCCTAATGCAGGGGGCTTTATGCGATTTGACCGACTTTTATTCGGGACAGCAGGTGTACCCAACAGCACCGCAAAGAAAAACAACCCTATTGAGGGTGTTAAAAGAATACATGAGCTTGGTCTAGATTGTATGCAACTAGAGTTTGCACACGGTGTACGAATGAAAGAAGAGGTCAGCAGTGGTCTTAGAAAGATTTCTTACGAACTAGGTGTACCTCTCACGAGCCATGGTCCTTACTACATTAATCTTAATGCTAGAGAGCAAGATAAGATTGATTCTTCAGTAGAAAGAATTATCCAAACAGCAAAGATCTCTGATCTGTGCGGAGCTGAGTCTATGACATTCCACGCGGCTTTCTATATGAAAGATTCGCCCTATGATGTATTCGACCTCGTTGAAAAATCAATGAATGTTATCGAAGAAAGACTTAATCGCCTTGATATTGAGATTGAACTTCGTCCAGAACTTACAGGTAAAACAAGCCAGTTTGGTAGTCTAGAAGAACTTATTTCTCTTACTAAGAATGTATCAAGCTGTCGTCCTTGCATGGACTTTAGTCATCTTTATGCTAGAACAGGAAAATACAATACTAAAGAAGAATTCAAAGAAGTTCTTTCTGCCCTTAAAGCAGAGCTTGATGATGAAGCACTCGGAAATATGCATATCCATATTTCTGGTATCAGCTCTAACTCTAAAGGTGATCTAAAGCATATCAATCTTGAGAAATCAGACTTTAACTGGAAAGGACTTATTGAAGCCCTTAAAGAAGAGGACTGTAGAGGTTACATTATCTGTAACTCACCTAATCTTGAAGATGATGCCAAGATGCTTAAAGATTTCTATATGGGTCTTTAATTAATTCAGAATAAATTATAAATGAAAAGGCCTGCTTTCAAGCAGGCTTTTTTATGCCGTTTTTAAAACTGCAGCAGGGGTTAAGCCTTGTATATGATCCCATACCCTGTCTTCATATTGTGTATCGTAGAAAACAATAAATGATTTACCATTGTGTTTAAAGATTATTGCCTTATCTACTTTAAGAAAAATGTGGTCTGATATAACTTCCCTAAAAGTAGAATCAACAAACTCCATTTCAAATGTTGGATACTCTTTCCAATGGTCAAAAACTTGCTCTTCGTTGTGAAAGAAGCCCAGCCCACGTGGAATATCAATAGGTTCTCCATGTTCAAAAGATACTCTCATATAAGTATTATAAACTTCTACGCAGTATGCCTTAAAGAGTCTATCATGGAGGCTCAATACATTATTGTGGGATAGAGGTTCAGACAGAGAACTCGATGTATTCTCGGCCATTGTCTCCTCCATTAATTTTGAAATGAATTCCGACTCGTCTTTCATAATTAACGTATCGGACTCTTAATCTAAGATATTAAGGAATCTTTAGTTCGAATTATTCTCCTTCGATCTTCAACTCTTTTTTGGCTTCAATATAGGTTTTTACATTTGAAACATCTGCAAGAAGCCATTTTTCCTCAACTTTATTTACTTGAGCAATCTTCTTAACTTCCACCGAATAATCTTTTGGATTCTCAGCACCTTTCACGTACCTGAGTACATAGGTCAAGTAACAGGTATCAGCTTCACAGTTTTTAATAAGAACTTTAAGTCTTCTTTTTTTCAGATCCTTAACATCGATAAACTTCTCAAGATCCTCTTCGCTCATATCGTTAAGCTTGTCGTATAAAGGACCCGTGGTCATTTCTAAAATATCTTCCTTACTTTGACTGGATTGGAATCTATAGTTAATGAAATCCTCTAGCGCCGTTTCTGGAGTAGATTCTTTTGTACAACCAACAACTAAAAGTAATAAAGCAAGACTCAAATATTTCATAGCTTTCCTTATGTCGACCAAACTAATATGGTCTATAACCTAATTCATTAATAATACCATAAAAGTCTGTCCAACCCATCTCAGGTATCAGACTTTTCCGAACTCTAATACCAACTCCACCCGGAACCCTAGTTACAATAACTCCCTCAGCAAAGAAGGAATGTCCTTCAATCATTATCTCAACTTCAACTACGCCCTTAGGGCTGCCCTCTCCATCTAACTTACAAAAGAATCCATTCAATCCCCAATTAGTAAGATGAGCATCGTATTCAATTCCATCTTTATTCAATTTAACGGGAAGTAGCTTATTCTTATAGCTAGGTATTATATTTAAAGGGAAGTTTGGATTATAAAAAGGTTCTTTTAACTCAAGTCTTAGGAACTGATAAAAGTTATAGCAAAGAACTGTATATACGAATGTTAAGATAAGAATCAATTTATCAAAATCAATTGTAAAATAGACTATAGACTTATATAGCGCGACAAAACAGAATAGTAGAAATAACGATGGGCCAATTGAACTCAAAAAGAGGGTTGATATGAATGCAATTCCTGCGACAATAATTAAAAAAGTATTTTGATCAAGAAACCCAATAAAGCCCTTAATATCGAGAGCTGATATCCCTGCTTCGAGGGACTCCATTACAGATAGAAAAAACATAGAAAGCAAAATAAATAACAATGTATTAATTATTACAGCTGATCTTTTTGTATATGTAAGCTTTAGGGCCATTAAGCAGTTACCTTTTTTTGAGGCATAGAGACAATTAATACCTAATGAAAATTTACTTCATCAGGTTATAATAAAGCAATGGAAGCTAAACTAGAAGTAAACATTCGATGTATTTCTTGCGATGTTTGTCGCATCATTTGCCCCGAGGATAGTATTCAGATCCTTGAGGGGAATTACATAATTGAGAATTGGTCATGCACTGAATGCGGGCTGTGCTGTGAAGTATGCCCAACAGAGGCCATACAATATGTCGAGTAAATCTATTCAATTAAACTCACGTCCTTTACTGCACCATCCCTATTTAAATTCAATTTAATTCGTCCTAAATTAATACAATTATCTTTGTAATAATTTTTTCCCTTCTTAAAGATCCCCATCTCTTCAAGCAGGACTCGCAATGGTCTATCCGTTTCATTAACCAGCTTTAGAAGGTTATCCTTATATAAATCTAGTGTTCCAAAATCCCAGTACTGCGACTTATTACCCAGCTTTACTACCGTTGATTTATTAATACTGCTATTAACAACTGTATCAAAGAAAGACGATTCTCCTTCAATTGTAGGAAAAGAGCTTAGATCAACCACACCTATTCCAGAGTAGGTCAAATAATTTCTGTCTGAATATTTCTCAACCCTTAGAAATGCACCTCGATCATCCACGACCAATTCATTATAGATTTCAAAAGGATAACACTCTAATCCCAATAGAGTATTATCATTATTTTCTGATGAAGCCGTCTCCAGAAACTCCATCCAATCTTCTCTACTCAAATTGAAGATAATATCTGGGTTTGATATTAATATCTTTTTCAGATCTGGATATTTTAATTTTAGATTATGAAGACTGCCGCCACTCCCAAGTAAATCGGGCTCATACAAAATACTTATAGATTCATTACATGATTCGAATTGCTCAGCAAGATGATGGGAATTTATAATAAAGTTCTTAAACCCAAGTCGCTTAAAATATTGTATTTGGAAATCGAGTAGTGTTACTTCAAAGAGTGGCCACAAGGGCTTGGCAAGTTTCTTTCCAACTTCACCCATTCTTGTCCCTTTACCAGCGCAAGGAATAAAAACGGTTTCAATACTCATAATACACTTCCGATAAAAGTGTTCTTAACTCTTTATATTTTGTGTCTGAAAATAGAAATCCCTTTAGCTGCTCAAAAGAGTGACCAATATACTTCAAATATCTAATATCTTCTCTTTGCCTGTAAATATAAGCAAAACTACCAAGCGCTTTAAAGGTTCTTTGAATGGCCATCTTATTATAAAAGGTAAGGAAGCTTTCCCAGTTATAGTTATCACCTTCTGTAAGAATATTATATTCCTTCGCTTTTTCCCAGTAGTACCTTTTTAGGTTTAATTTATTTTCAGAATCAACTTTATAATAACAATCTTCTAGCAAAGAAACTAAATCGTACTGAGGTATTCCCATTCTCATATCCTGAAAATCAATAACTTTTAAAGTATTCTGCTTAACCATTATGTTTCTTGAGTGATAGTCTCTATGAGTTAGAACCATGCTTTGCTCTGCTAGTTCATCAACCAGTATTTTGAAGTTATCTCTTATTTTTTCTTTGCGTTCACAATCAACCCCAAGGTCAAAAAGACCATCTATAAGATGTGCAATTGTAAAATCAACTTCGAACATATATTTATCTGTATCGAAAAACCTTTTATCAAAAACCGTTTCTCTTAACTTATCCTTTGAAACTCTCTGAATTTTTAAGAGCTCATCAATAGCTTTTTTATAATGTAAAAATTCTTCATTCTTATTTGCTATTAAAGATAGAGTTCTCAAAAAAGTAATATCACCTAGGTCCTCTTGAAGGACATAACCTTTTTTAAAATCGACATGAAGAATCTCAGGAACGGCCACCTCTTCTTTAACAAGAACTTTTTGTGCTGAAAGAAAGTCTACTCCATCAATATTTTTTAGACTTGTAAGTGATTGATCTAAACACGCAACATAAGAGCCTTCTTGTCCTTTGATTCTAAAGTAAGACCTACTGGATGCATCACCAGTTAACTTTTCTATGTCCAGAATCGTCAGTTTATCAACTTTGCCCTCTGCTACAGATTTAGCAAAGAGTGAGTCTACCAATAATTTCTCTGTTTTAATATCTGTTGCTGTAGTCATTTATATTCTATCTTTGAAGTAGTAAAATTCTTTTGTTGAATTTGCTGTTGGTAATTCAGAGTTTGAAGCTCCTCTTCCCGCAAGAAAATTTTTAAACTCGAACTCTTCTCTAGTTACAACTCGAGCATCTCCAATCATCCAACTGAAATCAAGAGTGTTTTTATTTTGTATTTGTATCCAATTCAGCAAAGCCGCAGCATCATACTCTGCTCTCCTCAGTGCAAAGTAAGTCCACTTGTATATTTTCATTTTATCTTCAAGGCCAATTCTGACAAGTGAAATTAATCTTTGGATATCCATCACTCCAGTTGGTACTAATCTCGATTTATAGAAAATTTCCCTCTTTGATTTTATTATCTCAAATACGAGTGCACTAATTAGTAATGATTCATTCTTAAAGTATTTCTTTACTAATCCTTTTGAGATAAAAAAATTATTCTTCGGTAATGAAAATATAAAAGGCATATTGTGATCAATGATAAAAAAGTTAGGTTTAAACTCTTTTTCTTTTTTTAGAAGTAATTCATTATTTGAAACAACTCTATTAAAAACTTCTGTTAGGTATTGATTAATCTTTTTATCCGTTCTTACAACTCTAATCTTGGGGTTCTCAATTAATGTTTCTGCTAAGGATGCTAGTTGGTCCCTGTAGTCTTTTCCAAGCATTTGCGGTATCTCATTGCTTGGCACAATGATGGATTCATCATTTCTTTCAAATAAGGCACAACTTGTTAGTGCAATTGAAAAACATAAAAAAAACGCCCTCACAAGAGGGCGTTTATATATTTTAGGTAAAATATTTTGTTTCATTATCTTACTCAGACGCTAGATCCCTTTGAGGAATATAATAAAGCGTAAATCCTGCAAAAATCAAATTTGGATCTTTGATTAGAGGCTTATTATTTTCATAAATACTACGCCATTTTTGAACAGTACCATATTTTTCATTAGAGATCGTTGCCAAAGTTTCACCTGTCTTAATTAAGTGAGGTAAACCTTCAGGACTCCATACAAATGGTGTTACTGGTTTTTGATATCTGATATTTGCTCCTGCAGCAACTCGATCACCTTGTAGACCATTAAGTTGAGAAAGCTCTTTCCATTTACGGTAGTCACCATAAATATTAAAAGCAACCATCATAAGAGTTTCACCCTTTTTAACGGTGTAAGATCCTTCCTCAGACCCAAGTTCAATGGGCGACTCTGAAGAGGCAATAGGCTCTTCTAAGAGAATAGGTTCACTTTCTGATGTCTCTGCCAATAGAGGCTCTTCTTCAATAATTAGATCTTCATCCTCTGCATCAACGATGAAGTCTGCTTCATCTTCTGTGAATACAGCTGAATCTGCGGTTTTTTCTTCTGATTCTGATGTTCCTTTCGAACATGATACAACCGAAAGTAATCCGGCCAATAATAGATACTGAAACAATTTCATTTTACGCTCCTAATCTTGTTTTTCTCAAGCATAAGTCTTCTCGGTTAATCATAACCCTTGCTTAAATGAATTCTAATAAAATAGAATAGTTACAAAATCATCAATAATATTAGCTATTTATGGTAGGCTATTCCTGCCTAGTACTTTTATGAGTTATAAAAATAAGGCAAAGTATCTAAAGAGTGTTTTAGTCAATTACCCGGACTGGACATGAATATCTTTAAGGAGATAGCATAAGAATATGATTAAATGGCTCGTCTTACTTTCATTTACTTTTTTACTAAGCTCTAATCTCTGTGCACAAAGCTTGATCGATGAACTTGATTCTTCAAATAGCTTTAGAGCCACAGCTCCTGATTTAGTTACTGAAAAAATTGAAAAAATAAGCGCTAGTGGACGAATCTTCATCCTCACTAATAACTCAGGGGGCTATGGTAAAGGCGACTTCATCTCCCTTGTCCTGGATAATCAACTCATAAACAGGGCCATCGTCGCAAAGACAACAAATGGTTCCGCCGGAATTAAGATCATCAAAGTTTATTCAGACAAATTAAATGGCGTGCTAAGACCCGGCATGGATGTTCAAGTTATACGTGGTGATGATAGTTATTTTAACTTGAAGAAAGAGAAAGTAGCACAAGTCGAAAATCAGCCATTGATTGAAGATGAGGATGAGCTTTTTGATGACACCACACTCTTAGAGGACGATCTTAATTTTGATGAAAACAAGAAACGAGCTATTAAAACGGATAATCTTGTATCTGTTTATTTAGCACTCGTTGAAGGGCAAGATACTTCAGGAGCTTCTAAACGCTACCAACAGTTCTCAGCATCATGGGCTTACCAAATCGATGATAATATCTATACCGAATTAGGTGTAGGAAGAAACGTTATTAATGACTACCCATCTGTTAATGATACCACAGGGCTCGACACAACCCTCACTTCTATTGTTCTCAAAGTAAAGTATACGATAACCGCACCATTCTATTCTTTCATTCAGCCTTATCTCGGTTATCAAATTCTATCGGCAAGCTATAGTGCTGATGATGATGGCACAACAACTGATGATCAAATACAGCTTGAAAATGAGCAAGTAGAGGCACTCAACAAAAATCAAGTTGTAGCTGGGGTCACTGTTCTAAAAAGATTAGTTCCTGGTTGGTTCGCTCGTCTCGACCTAGGAACCGACTCAGTAAACGTAGGTTTCTCACTTGAATTTTAATAAGTTATTATTAGTATTTCTTATCTCACTTTGTCTTAACTCTTGTGGCGTTAAATCTGACCCCATACCTCCAAAAGATACTCTCTTACCATCCTTTGAGGCACAATATATGAATGCGCCAAAGAATATTCAACAAAGCAAAGAGGATAAAATAGAGAAGAAAGAGGATAAATAACTAATGGCCCTTATCGTTTCAACCGGAAGCAACTTAGGTCAGCGTGAAGCTCACTTATCTAAGGCAAAGGAAGCTCTCCTCGAACATTATAATCTTCTCGAAGAAAGTCGAATTTATGAATCACCTGCAGTAGACTATACATCCCAGCCAGATTTCTTAAATCAAGTATTAGCTTTTGAAACTCCAGAGATAGGGCCCGAAGAAGTCATCCAAAATATTTTATCTATTGAAAAGTACTTAGGTAGAGTTCGCAATATTGATAAAGGCCCTCGAAGTGTAGATATCGATATTCTCTTTTGGGACAATCAAATAATAAATACTGAAAATTTGGAAGTTCCACACCCTAGACTCTTCGATCGAAGCTTTATTGTTCTCCCTCTTAAAGAGTTGAAAATCTATTCATCTCTGACAAAAACATTCAACTTTCCTACAGATTTTGATAATGAAGCCTGGCCCTTAGAGGTTAATTAATTGCTATACATTAATTTATAGAACCTTTTCGCATAGCCCCCTATCCTAGTTCCCAGTATAATGAATTCACTTTTCTTTATTTACTAATTTACTCAAGGGTAAACCATGAACTTCGATCTTTCTGCTGAACAAAGAGATATTAAAGACCTTGCCTTTAAATTTGCAAAAAACGAAATGCTCCCAAAAGCTTCTGAATATGATCAAAAAGGTGAACTTCCTTTTGATATTCTTAATAAAGCTTGGGAGCTCGGTCTTGTTAACACCTGTATTCCTCCAGAGTTTGGCGGTGCAGGCTTCTCAACCCTTGATTCAATCCTAATTACAGAATCCCTATCCTATGGCTGCCTAGGAATGAATACTGCAATTATGGCCAATGACCTTGCTCTATTGCCGATTGTTATTGGTGGAAGTGATGAACAGAAGAAAAGGTTTCTAACTCCTTTTACTGAGTCCTATAAAATAGCTGCTTTCTGCCTAACTGAGCCTGGAAATGGTAGCGATGCTGCCGGAATAAAAACCACGATTAAAGATGCCGGTGATCACTATCTAGTTAATGGTCAAAAAATGTGGATCACTAATGCCGGTTTTGCTGATTTATTTACTGTTTATGGAACCTATGACCCTTCATTAAAGCACAAGGGTATATCGGCCATTGTTATTGAAAAAGGTACTGAAGGGATAGAGATTGGTGCACCTGAAAAGAAAATGGGGCACTGTTGCTCAGACACAAGAAGCGTCACATTCAACAATGTTAAAGTTCCAAAAGAGAATCTACTTGGAGCATTAGGCGATGGATGGTCAATAGCAATGAAAACTCTAGATCACTCTCGCCCAATGGTTGCGGCTTCAGCGATTGGAGGTGCACAGTGTGCTTTTGACTACGCAGCACAGTATTCAACAGAGCGAACACAATTCGGTAAACCATTATCTGGTCACCAAGCGATTCAGTTTATGCTCGCTGAAATGGCGATGAATATCGAAGCTGCGCGTCTAATGGTTTATAAATCAGCCTGGCTTCTTGACCAAGGTCAAAAAAATACTCAATTGGCCTCTTCTGCAAAGGCCTTCAGTGCGGATATATTTATGAAGGTTGCTACTGACGCAGTTCAGATTTACGGTGGCTACGGATATAGTAGAGAATACCCTGTTGAGAAATTAATGAGGGATGCGAAACTAATCCAAATATACGAGGGGACTTCGCAAATCCAGAGACTAGTAATTGCGAAAGAAGTTTTATCAACCCTTTAATAACTCTAATTAACTAAGGAGAGGGAAATATGAATATTTTTGTTTGTGTTAAACAAGTTCCTGATACTGAAACAAAGGTAACTCCAAACGGAGACGGAACATTTATTGAAACAAACTCTATCAAGTGGATCATGAATCCATATGATGAATTTGCTGTAGAGCAAGCTCTACTTTTAAAAGCTGCTGTAGCTGGCTCTACTGTAACTGTTGTACGTGTAGGTTCTGTACAAGATACAGAAGCCCTAAGAACAGCACTAGCAATGGGCGCTGATGAGGCTGTACTTGTTGAATCTGAAGATAATCTTGATTCATACATGATTGCAAAAGCGATTAAGGGTGGTATTGAAAAGTCTGGAAAAACTCCTGATATTATCTTTACTGGAAAGCAAGCTATCGACGATGACTGCCTTCAGGTTCCTCAACTTGTGGCACAGATGCTTGATATGCCATCTGTTTCTGTTGTTGTTGGATTCGAAAATGCCGATGGTAAAGTTACTTTAAAGCGTGAGATCGAAGGTGGAGCAACTGAAGTTTACGAGGTTAACACTCCAGTTCTTGTAGCTTGTAATAAAGGACTAAATACTCCTCGCTATGCATCTCTTCCAGGAATTATGAAGGCAAAGAGAAAACCTCTTCAACAGCTTAGTCTTGGAGATGTAGGTGTATCTGCTGATGACAGAAGAATCAAGTATAGCAACTTCCAACTCCCTCCAGAAAAGCCACCAGGGAAGAAATTTGATGCAATGGATGAAGCTAATCAAGCTTCGGTTGTTGCTGAAGTTGTTGGTCTATTAAGAAACGAAGCTAAAGTAATTTAGGGAAAACCATTTTTTAAGGAGAAATAAATGTCTAAAGTACTAGTATACTCTGAAGTTCATGGTGATACAGTTAAGTCTGTTGCCCTAGAAATTCTTGGAAAACTCGCTGGTCAGGAAGTTGATGTTGCCGTTGTAGGCGACCTACCTGAAGCAGGAGTTAAGGCACTTGCTGAGCACGGTGCTGCTAATATTCACAAATTAACAGGTGCTGGCCTTGAACAGTATTCTCCAGAAGGATACTCTAAAGCTCTTAAAAGTCTTATCGACAAAGGTGGATATGACTATGTTATGGCCGGTGCAACTTCTGCAGGTAAAGACCTTATGCCAAGACTTGCAGGAATGCTTGATGCGGGTATGGCATCTGAAGTTACTAACTTTACAATGGACGGTGGTACATTTGCAGGAACTAGACCTCTATTTGCTGGTAAAGTTATGGCAAAGGTTGAAATCAATGGTCCAAAGCCACACTTTGTAACAGTAAGACCTAATGCTTTAGGTATGCCAGAGTCTGCCACAGCTGGAGCTGGTAATGTTTCAGAGGAGTCTGTAGACGTAGGTGAAATCAGAGCTGCTATTAAAGAAATCATCAAAGGTGCTTCTGAAAAAGTAGACCTTACTGAAGCCAATATCATCATCTCTGGTGGTCGTGCCATGAAAGATGCTGCTAACTTCAAAATTCTTGAGGAATGTGCAGATGTAATTGGTGCCTCGGTTGGTGCTTCTCGTGCTGCTGTTGATTCTGGATACGCTGCTCACTCAATGCAAGTAGGACAAACAGGAAAAACGGTTGCTCCTTCACTATACATCGCTTGTGGTATCTCAGGAGCTATTCAGCACCTTGCAGGGATGAGAACATCAAAAGTTATTGTTGCTATCAACACTGACCCAGATGCTCCAATCTTTACAAAAGCTGACTACGGTATTGTTGGTGATCTTTTCAAGATCGTTCCAATTCTTACTGAAGAATTTAAAAAGATTATGTAATTTTCTATCCCCTGTAGTTCATCTGCAGGGGATTCTTTTTTCTACCAAAATATTAAATTTTTACGTTAGAATACCTATATGAAATATTGGTGTTACACCTATGACCAAGATAAAGAGTCCTTTATCTATTCAGAGCAAGATCAAGATGCTTCTCTTAGTAAGACAGAAGTTCTCGTTAAACCTATTATTGTAGGCGTCTGTGGATCTGACTTAAAACAGATTATATCAAAAGAGTCTACACCAAGAATTGGCCACGAATGGGTAGGTTTTATTGAAGCAACTGGTGAAGCTGTCACTTCCTTTGAAAGAGGTGAGAAAGTCATATCTTTGGCCCACGTAGCATGTGAAGAATGTGATTTCTGCAGAGATTCACAATTTTCCAAATGTAGTAATCGACAACTTCTAGGAGCTCAAAATAAAAGTGTCATCTCCTCTTTCATAAAGCTTCAAGAGAGTGACTTACTCAAGGTTCCACAAACTCTTACCTATGAAGATCTAGCTCTTTTTGAAGTAGCCTTTATTGGCGACTCTGCCTATAACAAGGCCCTCTTAATTGGACTTCAACAAAGGGATAAGTGTATTGTATTTGGAGCAGGACCTATTGGAATCTTTACAGCTCTCTCTCTACATCTTCGCGGTCATGATGTCACAGTTGTAGAGCTGAAAGAAAATCGCTTAAAGATTGCACGTGATCTTGGACTCAAGTCTTTTCACTATGCTAAGGTTCTCCTCAATAAAGATCTTCATAATTCTTTTAATGCTGTCTTCGATTGTACAGGTGATAATCATGGACCTGGTGCAATAAAGGTTCTTCCCGCTATGGCAAAAACAAATGGTGCTGTCATTATTGTTGGAAAATATTCGAATGCACACCTTGAGGAGCTTCACTACTCGGGAAAATCCCTTAAGGTTACTTGGGTTGCCAATCATGAAAAGAAGATTTTTGAAGAAACAATTAAATTTTGGTCTGAACAAATATCAAAATTCACTTCCATCGTTTCTAAACTGTATCAAGTTAATGATATCGATAATGCGTTTACTGACGCATTAGAAGCTAAGTCTTTAAAGAATCTTATTCAAATTAATAAATATGAAAATTCGTAGAGAAGATTACCCTATTGATCCATGTACCGGAAGCATGACTTTTTTAAAAGAACGTATCGAAAGTTTTTTCTCTGAGAATGTAACTGACTCTATCCAAAGATTTTACCCTGAACTAGATATTTTCGAAAATCAATCCTTCTCATATTCTGATATCCTTGATGTTGTTCTTTTTGGAAATAATATAAAAAGCTTTTTCCAAAGTGGATTATGGCCATGCAGAAAATATCGAATATGGACACTTTCACCCCAGCATAAATCTTTTTGGGATAATGTACTTTTTGAAAATATGCCTGAGTCTATTAATGTTATCCCTCGCGTACTTCTTACAAAACGTATGATAAGTAATGACTTAGTTACTTTAAAGGATAAACATGTAGATCTTGTTTTTGCTGGTCGTCTTAGTGCTCAAAAGAATATTACTTTCCTCATTTTGCTCTATAAAGAGTTAGAGCTCCTTGATCTCGATGTAAGACTTTATCTTTATGGTAAATTTGATGATCAATATGATGAAATATTTGGACGAAGGATTCATGAGAATTATAAAGAGAGTGTTGTTAATCTTATACAAAAGTTAAGCTTTAAAAATCCACCCATTATTAATGAAAACTTAATGCAAGATGAGTGGACAGAGACCCCACTTGAAAATCCTGTTCTAATTTCTCTAAGCACCTATCATTGTGAGGATTATGGTGTTTCAGTAACACAGGCTCAAGAGAAAGGTTGGCCTTTAATCTTGACCGATATGTTGGGTCACAAAAGTGTTCATCATAGTAACCTTTTGAGTATTCCTGCTTGCTATCACTTAAGAGAACATCTCCCTATTGATATAAAACGAATTTTTGCAAAAGATCTGGCTCGTTACCTCTTTGAAACACCTTTTATAAATAATGAAAAGTCTGATAAGGCATTTACGAATATCACCATTTCCGATAGCGATATATTGAGTGCGAGAAAAAATTTAATTAAAACGCGAGGAACACAATTAAGTCTTATAAACTCTGAAAATGTTGGGCTTTTTTACGATACACAAGTTGGTCTTCGGTTCCATCTCGATTTTATCAAAGACCAATATAAGAATATAGAGCTTTATGTCTTTATTGTTGAGGATGTTGATCACAAGGGTGTTCCTCATAATATCCAAAGTAAACTTCTAGAGCTCCTAAATAATGAGAGTTTCTATCCTTACTTTATTTCATTAAAAAATCTCTTTAAGAGTAAAGTGGAGCTTGAGTTACTTGCAGAAGCTTCCAAAGTTGTCCTCCTACTCGATAGCAAGATTCAGAAAGTCACGCTATCTAAGTTAGTTGATACTTTGGGTTACAAGAGAGATCTATTTTATTAGAACTTAAAGCCTTTGGGCGTTTTTTCACTAGCTGGAACTCTTGTCATTCCTTTCTTAGTGCTTAGGCTTGATACTTGCTCTTGAATGGCATCTTGAGCATAGTTGTTGTCTTGATACTCTTCGGAATATTCGTCTGTATACTCTTCGCTATATTCTTCACTATATTCGTCTCTATATTCTTCTTTGTACCCTTCTTCATACTCTTCATAGTCTTGACTTTCAGAATCAATATCGGCCTCTTCGAATCCAGTCTCAGGACCTGATTGATACTGGTCATCCATTTCTTCTTCTGAAAGAAAGTTATTGGTTTCAGGAACTTCTTTCAATTGCTCAAGACCACCCCCGACTTCTCTTCTCTCTTCTGAGTCATCATTCATGGCGGCGTTAACTTGCTTTTGACTCTCTTGATATTTCTGCTCCAACTCTTGTTTTTTATCATATGTAGCAAAGTTTAAAAGTGCCCCTGCAAGTGGTCCAGTTGAGAATCTTACTTTTATCTCTTCTTTCGAAGTTATAGTAATAATTCCCTGACTTCCATTCTGATCATTAAATGTTCCATGGGCCTTAACACGCATCTCAGTACTTAGAGATTCAGTTTGATTCTGAGTACCAATATGAAGCTGAATACCTTCAACTATAAGCTCCCCATTCTTAAGATATGCATATCCTTCTACTTTCTGTCCCTTCACAAGGTTCTTTTCTCTTTTAGGATCTACTGCAGATACAAGATATAGATCATCTCTAATATCAAACTTATTCTTCTTCTCTTCTTGTATCTTATCTTCAACTGTTTGCTCTTTTACTTCCTCTTTCTTTACTCTTCTCGCTTCAACAACTTCATAGCCTTCACCAAATTCTTTAAAAAGAGCAATTGTACCATTCTCAGTTAAGAGAGATATCTTATATGTTTGTTGAATATCTTCATTTATTCTAACTGTACTTGTTTCCAGCATTCTAAAATCAACAACAACTTCGGCATCTCTATCTTGGAACTTATTAAATTTATCAAAGACAACCTCTTCTTTATCATCAAAGAACTGGCTAACACGTGTAATCATCCACGCTCCATTTACCAGGGTGTCATTTTTCATTTCAACTTTATGAATGAGAGGTAGATCTTTCTCTTTCGAGGCCACAACCCTCTTTTCTGCTGAAGGTTCGATATCAATTCGTACCTCCTCCACTTTATCCATGAAATTAGCAGTATAAAACTTACGGTCGTAGTACGTTTCTGCAACGGCCACAAACGACACAATAGTAAGTCCTATTGTAATTGTTTTTGTAATCGCTTTCGCTGCACTCATATCTATCCTCCATTTATATGAAGTAATAGATGCAACGCGCATGCCAGTTTTTAAATATTGGGAATTTCGTCGCTTATGAGCTAAGTGTTTATTATTACTCGTGTTAATTTAGTGTACACTCAATATGTATTATAAATAAGCACTTTTTACATGAAAGACAGCTAACGGCCGTTTAAATCTTAGTCACTTTTAGTGAGCTCTATGCTTATTAGACGCTTTATGAAGAAGTGAGTTGATGGATTTGACTAAACCTCTTACATTATAGGCCCTCTGGGCCTCTAATCTTGCCTCTTTATCCTTCTGATACATATCTTTGTTAAAAAGGGCTGCACAGGCCTTTTCTTTAGTTTCACTATCTAAAGTGGACTGCTCAAAGCAGCAAGCTTGAGTGAGATAGATAATATCTGGATAGTCCTTGTTCGAGTGAACAGTATCAGTCCAATGAAGGGTTTCATGAATAACCAAGGAGGTTGGATTCGTAATATAGTTATAAAGGGGATTAATTTCACCAGATTTAATACTTTCTAAAGGTAGCCTCCCCCCGTAAAACCGATAGGTATTTGTAATATCTTTATCACTCATACCAAGGCGAAAGTTACCAGAGACTCTATTTGTATTAATAATCATTCCTGGATATTTCTTTATCACTGGATATTTTTCTATAGCAGAAGAGTTTTTGTTTTCTGTTGCAATAGCTAGCCAGCTATTAGCTTTACCGAAATCACAGGTAATATATTTTTCGATATCTCCATTTCCCATTAGTGAGATATAGTTATTCATTTTTTCTTTTAAATATAAAGAAGGGTCTCCGATTCTTCCATCAAAGCATTGCCTCAGACCAGATACTCCTTTAATTAGAGAGTCTATAAGCTCATTCGTATGGCTTTCACTTTGATTATAATAGGGATAACTATCACAATTATTGATTCTAATATTCGTAGATTTTAAGATGATGTCTCCATCTTTATTAAACCTTTCAGATAAGCTAATTTTCGATTCAAGATTACTTAGTTCAATCTCTAGTTCTGGAGAAGCTTCACTTCTAAAACATACCAAGAGTATCAATAAAAAATTTATTTTCTTTTTTTCAAGTAGCACAATGCAATTATAACGAATTTTGAAGTGATGTATTTGAAAAGTGAAAGATTTAAATCCCTGTTATAATCCTAACACTCGCATTTAAAATGAGAGTGTTAGGATTGATTTTTAGGAATTTATCATCAAATCTTCAAATACAGTTAAGCCGGCTTTAGCGCCTTCCCCCATTGATATTACGATTTGTTTATACGGAACAGTTGTTACATCACCTGCTGCGTAAATCCCTTCTGTGGAAGTCTTGCATTTTTCATTAACAACAATTTCCCCATAGCGATTTGTTTCGACAAGTCCATTTAAGAAGGCACTATTAGGAACTAGGCCAATTTGCACAAATACTCCATCAAGCTCTAACTTTGTTTTATCACCAGAGTTTCTATTCTCTATCTCTAGAGCAGTAACCTTTTCTCCATTTCCAATGACTTCATTTGTCTTAGTATTCTTGATTACCTTTGTGTTTGATAGAGACTGCAGTTTTTTAATGAGTACCTGATCAGCTTTTAAATCTTCAGCAAACTCTATAAGTGTTACAGACTTCACAATTCCTGCAAGATCAATGGCCGCTTCTACACCAGAGTTACCACCTCCGATAACAGCAATATCTTTCCCCTTATAGTAAGGGCCATCACAGTGTGGACAAAATGCTACTCCTCGCCCAATATACTCTTTTTCTCCAGGAACATTGAGTTCACGCCATTTTGCTCCTGTTGCAACAATAACTGTCTTCGCCTTTAAGGCTTCTGGAGAATTCAAAGTAAGTGTAAAGTTACCTTTTTCGCCTTCAATTTTTTCCACTCTTCTATTATCTAAAACTTTTATATCATATTCATCCATATGCTTAGATAGTTGGCCTGATAGCTCTGGCCCCTCGATATAAGGAACTGATATCAAGTTTTCAATACCTTTAGTATCTTGAACTTGGCCCCCGATTCTTTCCGCTAGAACAGCAGTCTTCATACCCTTTCTAGTTGTATAAATTGCAGCAGAGGCTCCGGCAGGTCCACCACCAATAACCACAACATCATATTCTCCAAGATCTTCTGACTCTGAACTGTTGGTGCCATACTTTGTTTCAAGTTTCTCTATTAGTCCAGCCAAGTTAGTCTTTCCAGAGCTGAATAACTCATCGCCATCCATAACACTTGGTACACCTTGTATTTTAAGTCTTTCAATTTCATCCTGAAAGAAAGCGCCATCTGTCATTTCATGAGATATATTTTCGTTTAGTATTGAAATTAAGTTTAAAGCTTGTACGACTTCAGGGCAGTTTTCACAAGATAGAGATATAAATGTTCTCAAATGAACAGGCCCTTTTAAATTTTTAATTCTTTTTATAATTCCATCATCGGGCAGCTTACCTTTTAAATCACTATTTAGAATTCCTAAAATTAAAGACGTAAATTCGTGACCACCAGGAACACCGACGAAGGAGACACCGTTATTCTTTCCCTTATAGGAGATCTTAAATTTTGGGGCAGCGTATTTTTCCTCCAGTTCCACAAGCTTGATTTTATCTGAAGTCGAAGCCACGCTCTCAAGCATTTCTTTCAGCTCTGGCCCTTTTTCATTGTCCGTCTTATAAAGTTCCAGCACGACTTCATTTTCAAGTGCCTGATATACGCCTTTTAATTGTTCAATAATATTTGCATCTAACATGGCTTCCTCCATTGCTTAGTTCTTTAATTATATTACGGTAACTATCAATAAAAATCTCATATTGTTTAGACATGGTTCGATAGTTTAAAGCTATTAAATAAAAAAGGGCCCCATAGTGGGGCCCTTAGCGGTAAATCGATTTTAAATTTAATTCTTAAATTTTACCTACAAGATCAAGTCCTGGCTTAAGTGTATCAGCACCTGGTGTCCATTTTGCTGGACAAACTTGATCAGGGTGAGAAGCTACAAATTGAGCAGCTTGAATTTTTCTCAATAGCTCATCAGCGTTACGACCAATTCCATTGTCATGGATTTCTGCAATTTTAACTTTTCCTTCAGGGTTAATTACGAAAGTTCCTCTATATGCGAGACCTTCTTCTTCGATCATTACACCGAAGTATCTTGATAAAGCGCCTGTTGGGTCAGCAAGCATTGGATAGTTGATTTTCTTAATTGTTTCAGAAGTATCATGCCATGCTTTGTGGGTAAAATGTGTATCAGTAGATACTGAATAAACTTCTACACCCATTTTTTGTAGCTCTTCATACTTGTCCGCCATATCACCTAGTTCAGTTGGACATACAAATGTAAAGTCTGCTGGGTAGAAGAAAAATACTGACCATTTTCCTTCAAGGTCTTTGTTAGTTACAGTTTTAAAGTCACCATTGTGGTAAGCTTGTGCTGTAAACTCTGGTGCATCCATGTTGATAATGTTTTGCATAATTCCTCCATTTTTTTATTAAAACGTGATGTGCATTATCCGTTAAAAATTGGATTTATAATATACTTTTTTTGAGAAACTTTCTCATATTGTTTAGTTATTAAGCGATAGGATTTACCTATCGTCTAACCTACTAATTATTCATTTATTCAAGTACGCATCTAGTCGATTTTTATTCATAACCATTTTCTTTTTTAACTTTTCTTTGAGGTAATCAGCAGCCTCCTTCTTGTTACTCGCTGCTCCAACCTCTACAACACCGGCCATTCCCATGACTCCATGATTCATACATTCATAAATATAGAATCCACTTTTTTCAAACTTTACAGTGATTTCTTTACTAACTTTCCCCACCCATCCCCGAGCACCTTCTGGTGTGAAAACGGATTGAGAGTTATGCCCCTTACTTTCTGGCACAAACTTAATCTCATCGCCTGTTTCTATTTTTATATACGTTGGTTCAAAAACCATGGTTTTCCCATTACTTGAGTCCATCGCTTTAACAATATGTGTTTTGCTGAGAGCATTCGAAGTAAGAACCAGTAAACTACACAGTATCAACCTTTTCATCATTCTTCCAAATAGGCCCACCCCAAATGGGATGGACCTTAAGTATTATTTAATATCGAAACGATCTGCTTGCATTACCTTAACCCAAGCCTTAACAAAATCATCTACCATTGTTCTGCGTGAATCATTTGCCGCATAGTATTCAGCAACAGCACGTAGCTCAGAGTTAGATCCAAACACGAGATCAACTGGTGTTGCCGTCCACTTCGCCTTTCCAGTCTTGCGATCAACACCTTCATATACACCTTTTGTTTCTTCAGATTTCATCCACTTTGTAGACATATCTAAAAGATTAACGAAGAAGTCATTAGAAAGTGCTCCTGGTCTATTTGTTAGTACACCGTGCTTTGAACCCTGGTAGTTTGCATCCATGGCCCTCATTCCACCAACAAGTACAGTCATTTCAGGTATTGTTAATCCTAGAAGATCTGCTTTCTCGACAAGCATAAAAGTCGGTGATCTATCATTTTCCATACTGAAGTAGTTTTTGAAACCATCAGCTTGTCCCTCGAGATAGGAAAATGACGTTACGTCGGTTTGTTCTTGAGAAGCATCCATTCGTCCTGGTACAAATGGAACCCTTACATTTTTAAACCCTGCTTTTGCAGCAGCTTTTTCAATTGCAGCCCCACCACCTAGAACAATGACATCAGCAAGTGATACTCTTTTTCCGCGAGGCAGACTACGATTAAACTTTTTCTTAACTTCTTCTAGCTTTCCAAGAACTCTCTCTAATTCTGCAGGATCATTAATTGCCCAGTCCTTCTGAGGAGCGAGTCTGATTCTGGCACCATTTGCACCCCCTCTCATATCAGTTTCTCTGAATGAAGATGCAGATGACCATGCTGTTCTAACAAGTTCAGAAATACTAAGTCCTGATTTTAGGATTACTTGCTTCAAACGATTAGCTTCGGCTTTTGATATTAATTTGTGGTTAACTTTGGGTACAGGGTCTTGCCAAGTAAGAACCTCTTTTGGAATTTCTTTACCAATATAACGTGCACGAGGTCCCATATCCCTGTGAGTAAGTTTAAACCATGCCTTAGCAAACGCTAGCTCAAACTTTTTCGGATCTTTTAAGAAGCCTTCAGTAATCTTACGAAATCCTGGATCTTCTTTCATTGCAATATCTGTGGTGAACATCATTGGAGGATTTCTTTTTCCCTCAACGTGTGCATCTGGAACCAGATTGTCAGCTGCTTTGCTAACAGGTCGCCACTGATGAGCGCCAGCAGGACTTTCCGTAAGCTCCCACTCAAAACCATAGAGATTTTCAAGATAGTTCATAGTCCACTTTGTAGGTGTTGCTGTCCATGCACCCTCTAGACCAGATGTAATTGTATCTTCAGAGTGTCCTTTTCCACACTTATTCTTCCAACCAAACCCTTGTTGCTCAGTTGGTGCGGCTGCAGGATCTGCACCAAGACATTCACTTGGCTTATGCGCACCGTGGGCCTTACCAAATGTATGTCCCCCAGCAATAAGAGCAGCTGTTTCCTCATCACTCATTGCCATTCTTCCAAAAGCAATTCGGATTCTTTTCGCAGACTCTAGAGGATCAGGCTTACCATTTGGTCCTTCTGGATTTACATAAATAAGACCCATATGGGTTGCAGCAAGACGCTTCTCTAGCTCATGCTTTCCACCTTTAAATCTTTCCTTATTTCCAAGCCATTTTTCTTCAGCTCCCCAGTAAACATGATCAGCTTCCCAATCATCTGTACGGCCACCAGCAAAACCAAATGTTTTGAATCCCATATCTTCAAGAGATACGTTCCCAGCAAGAACCATCAAATCTGCCCAAGAAATACTCTTTCCGTACTTCTTTTTAATTGGCCACAGAAGTCTTCTCGCTTTGTCTAAGCTTACATTATCGGGCCAACTGTTGAGAGGTTCAAAGCGCTGCTGTCCACCAGCTTGCCCACCTCTACCATCAGTTACTCTATAAGTTCCGGCTCCGTGCCATGCCATACGAATAAAGAATGGTCCATAATGTCCCCAGTCAGCTGGCCACCACTCTTGAGAATCAGTAAGCACTTCCCTCAGGTCTGCTTTAACAGCATCAAGGTTTAATTTTTTAAAAGCTTTTGCATAGTCAAAATGCTTATCCATAGGATTAGACTTTTCAGATTGCGAACGTAGTGGTGAAAGATCTAACTTGTTTGGCCACCAAAAACTCATCGGCCTAGCATCACATTTTTTCAACTCCATTGCTTCATATGAAGAATTTGTTGAACATCCGGTAACGGTCAATAAGGTACTTAACACGAGCGCCTTTGTTCTCATCTCTTAACTCCTTTTCAAGTTTCTTTAACCTATAGAGGCTAGCTAAATATTTTTTAAGCTCAACTATGCTCTCTTAAGTCTAAACAAATAAAAAGAAGTTTTTACCTATTGTCTAATAGGTAGCAGCTATCGCATTTTATGTAGATTATTTTGGTATACTACTATAAGCAGAGTGATTTAAATTACTCACTCTGTTATTCGTAACGTTTTCAAAAATAGAAAATTTATGAAAGTGGTGTTTTCCCCATGTAATCACCGTGAGATGCTCTAAATCTCTTAAGCGCAATCACAACAAGGTCTTCAAGTGGGATACCTGACTTTTTGGCCATTAGCTCTAATGATTCTACAACATCTTTTTCAATTTCGACTTTTAGTTCTTTTAATTCACCTTCATTATGAACTTGAGATTTCATTACTACCCCTTATGCCTAGTTTCTTTTGCCGACAACTTTTAATGCACCCTTGCGCCTGAGACTCACTAATGCATTACTGATTTGGTATTCTAATAGTTTAGACTCATTAAATATATCTGAAACTCTACTAAAATCTGAAATTGTAGAAAGAAGCTCAAATTCTACATAGGTTACAGGCTGACCCTTCGCAACAAACTCTGGGTCTACAATTAAACGTATATGGCCAGGCGGCCTGAATTTCTTTGAAGACTTATAGGCCTGGTATATCTTTTGTCCTGTGTCGACAAATTCTCCATACTCTAATCTAAAGATAACTTCATTATCGCCCACAACCTCAGGCTCAACTGCAAATTTTAGATGATTCTCTTCAAGGTCTTCAATTAGGCAATGATATAAAGATGGTTTTCCCATTGTTTCTTTAAATTGTGAGAACACGATAATGCCCTCTCTAAGAACCACCCTTCCTAGGTATTTACCGGAGTCTTTTGTAAGAATATTAATTCTTCCGGTAAAACCAAGATGTACTTGATCCGAAATGGTCTTAATCAGCGACAAAGCACCCTACTTGAAAAGTTTTTTAAAGATTCCCTTTTTTTCTTCACCTACGATTTTAACCACATTTTCTGCAATTGCCATATAAGATTTCCAGCCAGTGAAGGATTTGTTCTTATCATTGGCCATATAAGGAAGCCCTTCATCTGAAGACTCTCTCATCCCCATTTCTAGAGGAACTCCTCCTAGGAAAGGAACTTTCTGTGCTTCAGCAGCATGCTTCACGCCATCTTTTCCAAAAATGTAATATGTTTTATCTGAATCTTCAGGTGCAAAGTAAGACATATTTTCAACCATCCCGGTAATTGGAATATTTACTTGTTGAAACATCTTCAAGCCTTTAATCGTATCAGCAATCGCAACATCCTGAGGAGTAGAAACTACCACCACTCCATCTACTTCAGTATTTTGAACAAGCGATAATTGTGTGTCCCCAGTTCCCGGAGGTAGATCAATAATTAAATAATCCAGTTTTCCCCAATCCGTATCAAAGAAGAATTGGTTTAAAACACCGCCCAACATTGGACCACGCCAAATAACAGGATCTTCATCGTTAATAAAAAGTCCAAAGCTTATAAATGACATACCGTAAGCTTCTAGAGGTTTAATCTTTTTATCCTCTGTTGCTTGTGGCTTTGCTCCCTTTTTATTCAGCAGAAGTGGCATTGATGGCCCATAGATATCGGCATCAAGAATACCTACTTTATGCCCTAATTTTTGAAGTGATAAAGCTAAATTTACAGAGACGGTACTTTTCCCAACTCCACCTTTACAACTCGAAACTGCAATTACTTTTTTTACATTAGGGATTCTTTTTTTATTTCCTTGAACACCATGTCCTACTTTTAAGTTTGCATGAGCTGCCGTTGGCTTTGCTTGTGCCTCAGTAGGTGCATCAGCAGAAGCTTTCTTTTCAGAAACTGTCTTTACTAAAATCTTATCTTCAGAGTAGCTATCTTTAAGGGCCGAAACGATGTCATTTTCAATTGTTCTCTTCTCTTCAGGAGAAATTCCTTCTCTAGAGTAGGTAATGGTTAACTGACCTTTTTCATCAACTTCTGCATTGATCCATCTATCTTCTTCGCTTAACGATTTTCCAGATGCTGGGTTAATAACACTTGCTAACATTTTAAAGGTATTTTCCATTTCAACTCCTATCTATCTTCACTTTCTAAACCAACTCACCTAGAAAATAAAGAATATAAGTCCTAGATACTAAGCTATACTTGAGCAAACAAGCTGCATTAAAACAATGCAAAGCGTGATTCCTCTGGACCAAATTTAAAGCACCGTTTAACATGTTAGGTAGAGTAATATTTGGCCATGAGGGCCATTTAGAAAAAGAGCTTCCAACGTGGCAGATTACAAGAGAAAAACCTATTTAATAAACCCTAAGTTTCAGATTAAGTTTAGCCTCTTTTTCTGTGGTTTAATTCTTATTTCCAGCCTTATTTACCCTATTACTATTTATGATCTCCTAACAAGTTTTATTGAGTTTGCAGCAAAGTCCTCAACGAGTGCATCTGCTCAGCTAACAGATAAGCGAAGTGGGCTTCTTGTGATTCTAGGACTTTGGCAATTAGGCTTCCTCTTAATTGTATTTATCATATGTATTTTCTTTAGCCATAAGATCGCCGGGCCTATGTATAAGCTGCAAAAATTTCTTAAAGAGAAAAGAAATGGAACTGGCCATGATAAGCTTTACTTCAGGAAAGGCGATTACTTCCAAGAGGTCGCCGACGATATCAACGAAGTTTTTGATCAGATAGATAAGAATCATTACTCTGACCTTGTCTATTTAGATGAAGTTAAATCTTATCTTGGAAATCTAAGTATGGTTGTACCTGAAGATAAGCAAGTTGTTCTTCAAGAGATCACTTCTCGATTAGAGCTTATCCAGGAACGCTACAACCGATAGTTTTATATTCATTCAAGGCAAAAGAAAGGAGTTCTTTTTGTTTAATCTGCTAAAACTTACATTTTTTGTAGCATTTACTACACCTTTAGTTTTTGCAAATTATTCAAATCCTCAAAGTAATAAAAAATCCTTTTTTTTAAGTGATATTTCAACAGTTTCCAAAAAGGAAGCAAAGAATGCTCGCTATCTTGAGGATTTCTACTGGGCATTTAGAAATCAAAACTCGAGCTGGATGAAGGTTTCCCTTAGTAACTTTAAACCTAAGGAAAGTGAACTTGCCCCCTACAGGTCTGTTCTTAAAGATGGTTGGGATATTTATTCCAAGCTTTCTAAAAAAAGTAATATTAATTGCTCTAATATCAGCTCTGGCTTCGATTTAGTTTCAAAAAAGTATTATCGACTTTTCAAAACTATCTGTATTCAGGAGAAACTAGATAACATCTTAAGTTCGACTTCTCAACTTTCCCCTTCCGACAAGGGCTTCATCCTAACGAATGATTATATTCTTGTGTCAAAGAGGTATCGCAACCTTACAACAAAGAAGATTCAGTTATCTAATTTACAAGATAGAACTTTCTTCTCTGATTTAATTAAGAACTACATCTATAATCATAAAAGCTTGCCTAATAGCAGCTTCCTTGAGTTTATGAAAACAGACTCAAAAATTACACAGTTTATTCAAGAAAATTCTTTATTTGATAAGCATGACAATAAACACTTCACAAGTGAATTCAACAGACTTATATCAGAATTCAAATCTATTTTTCTCGAAGGTGATCAAGAGTCTGCAACTCTTGCGCTAGAGCAAGCTGTTTCTTTTTACAATAACAACGAAGACAAAATTGATAACTCAGATGCTTGGAAGCTCTTCTTCTATAACGGAAGAAAAATTGCTCGAGATGAAGATTCACAAGACCTAGCTTTAAGTCTATTTAAATTTAGTGAAAAAGTAGCTGAAGAGGAAAATCTCTTTGATAGTAAATTTCAAACACTAATAACCTACTATCAAGCTAACCAGTTATCCCGTGCCAAAGCTTTTATTGAGGAAAGTCGCTTTGTTGATAACTTCTCCGACATAACACCTCAAATTCGTTTTTGGACCGCTTATATCTATGACAAAACCAATGAAAAAGTTATTGCGAAGGATCTATATCTTAAACTTATCAGCTTAAATCCACTTGGATATTACTCTATTCTTTCACTAAAACAGCTACGAGATATAAATCCGAACTACACTTCTGATGTGATTATTAAGTCTGACACTTTCAAAGGTTTAAACCATCTTTCCCTTACTGAAAAAGCAGCACGCAATATTAAACTCTTTAAGCTCTTTACCCAATCTGGAAGTACTTTTCTCACTTCGCTTCAGGGTAGTGAGTTAAGGAGATCATCACCTCGTAGTTTTTTTGCTAACAATCACGACCAAACTCGTGGCAACCAAAAAAACTTCCTTCTTTCATTCTTTAGCCAAGAAAAAGAGTACTTACTTGCCTTTAAGCAAGCCTATACTGGCCTAAAGCGTGGTGATATTGAGCTCACTCCTACTGTTATTTCCAGCTTATTCCCCACCATTTATGGAAACATTATTCGTGATCAGAATAGTCCAATTGATCACAGGTTAATACTCTCTCTAATTAGACAAGAGTCCGCTTTTAACAAAAAAGCAAAGAGTGTCGTTGGTGCTCGAGGCTTAATGCAACTTATGCCTGCTACTGCTCGTATGTTTAAGCGTAGACTTAAAACAAGTCAGCTCTTTGACCCTGGTCTCAATATCAATATTGGTGTTAAGTTCTTGGAAAGATTAGTTAAGCGCTACGATGGAAATCTTATGCTTACTCTTAGTGCGTACAACGCTGGAATGGGAAATGTTTCTAAATGGCAAAAGACTATTCCATTTAGCAACGATATCTTACTTAATGTTGAATTGATTCCTTTCAGTGAAACAAGAAAGTATGTGAAACTAATATATCGTAATCTCTTCTTTTACAAATACCTAGATCAAGATCCTGGTCATCTTGATCTAGCACTCAATGAATCATTCAAAGTCTCTTTTAAAGAATAATTTTAAACATTAAATCTGAAGTGGATGATATCACCATCTTTCACTTCGTATTCTTTACCCTCAATTCTTAACTTACCAGCTTCTTTAACTTTACTTTCGCTTGTAAGTGCAAAGAGATCTTCACAGTGATAAATCTCTGCCTTAATGAATCCTCTCTCAAAATCAGTATGAATTACACCTGCTGCTTGCGGTGCTTTTGAACCTGCCTTAAAGGTCCATGCTCTTACTTCCTTTTCACCAGCAGTAAAGTAAGTACGTAGCCCAAGCATGTCATAAGCAATTTTAGTCAATGTCTCCAAGCCAGACTTTTCTACACCAATGGCTTCAAGAAATTCATTCTTCTCTTCTTCAGTTTCAAGTAAAGCAATTTCAGATTCTAGCTTCCCGCAAATAATCAGAGAATTTGATCCTTCACTTGCTGCATATTCTTCAACTTTCTTTGTGTATTCATTACCGTCAGTAACACTATCTTCATCTACGTTACAAAGATAAAGTACGGGCTTTAGTGTAATTAGATTAAGATCTTTAATGGCCAGAGCATCTTCCTCGGAGAGCCCTGCATTTTCCGCTCTAATACCTTGTTCCAACTTATCTTTTAAAGCTTCAAGTATCGGCTGTTGCTCTTTCGCTGATTTTTGAGCTTCTTTGTTTTGTCCTTTCAGAATCTTTGGAATCGCTAATAGCTTCTTCTCGACAACCTCAAGGTCAGCTAGAGCTAATTCAAAGTTAATCGTTGTAATATCATCCACAGGATCAATTGTTCCGTGAACATGAACAACATTCTCATCATCAAAACAGCGAACAACGTGAACAATTGCATTAACTTGGCGAATATGCCCTAAAAATTGGTTTCCAAGTCCTTCACCTTTTGAGGCTCCTTTTACAAGCCCCGCGATATCAACAAACTCAACAATTGTTGGAATCGTTTTTTGTGGTTTAATGAACTGAGTTATTTTATCTAGTCTTTCATCAGATACATTTACGATTCCCACATTTGGCTCAATCGTACAAAATGGATAGTTCGCCGCTTCTGCAGGAGCTGCTGTCAATGCTTTGAATAGAGTTGATTTTCCTACGTTAGGTAATCCTACAATTCCACAGTTTAATGCCATTTCTCTGTCCTCTTTAATGTACTAATTAAGTACTGACCTTTTGCTAAAGGTGTTTTGAGCTTTCTTTATGCCATTATTCAAGTAACACTCGATGGCTTCAGCTGCTAATTTATGTAAATCTTCTAAATTTATTTTTTCTTCCTCAGTAAACTGCCCAAGTACATGAGCTGATACATCTCCAAACTTAGGTCTTCCTACACCAATTCTTATTCGGTGAAAATCTTTTGTTGATAAGTGCTGATTAATAGACTTTAGTCCATTATTTCCAGCTAGCCCACCACCCGTCTTAACGGCAATAGTCCCATAAGGAAGATCTATTTCATCATGAATAACAACGAGATCTTCTACAGCAACTTTAAAGAAGTCCATGGCCGGACGTACACTTTCACCACTTAAGTTCATATACGTTTGAGGCATAAGAAAAATCACCTGTTCGCCTTTAATCGACTTCTGTGCGAATTGCCCTTTGAATTTTTCTTTCCAGGAAAGATCACCCCAAAAGGAAAGTTGCTCAAGGGCCTTCCAACCTACATTATGTCTTGTATTTTCATACTCGCGACCAGGGTTTCCAAGAGCTACTACCAACTTTGTCAAAATATCACCGATTAAACAAAGAGCGAGCTCACAGAATCATTATTAAATGTTCTATGAATGGCCTTAGAAAGAAGTTCTGCTGTTGATAGAACTTTTATTTTTGAGATTTTTTCTCCTTCTGGAGAAAGTGGGATGGTATCCGTTACAATCACCCGATCCAAAGCATCTGAGTTTTGAATTCTCTCAAGTGCTGGGTTTGAAAAAACAGGGTGGGTTGTACAGGCAAATACTTTCGTAGCCCCATGCTCACGAAGAGCATTGCAAGCTTCAATAAGAGTTCCGGCTGTATCTATCATATCATCAATAATGATACATTCCTTACCTTTAACATCTCCAACAATATTCATGGCCTTGGCCACATTTTTACCTGTTCTTCGCTTATCGATCATTGCGATATCACCACCAAGCTTCTTAGCGTAGTGGCGCACACGTTCAACTCCACCAGCATCTGGTGAAACAAAGATAGAGTTATCTGTGAAAAGCTCACTGGCAATATATTCACTTAAAACAGGAGAAGCGTAAATATTATCAAATGGAATATCAAAGAAGCCTTGAATTTGTCCTGCATGAACATCCATAGTAATGACTCGTGTTGTTCCTGCTACGGTCAATAGATCAGCAACAAGCTTCGCTGAGATAGGTGTTCTAGGACTAACCTTTCGATCCTGTCTTGAGTATCCATAATGTGGAAGTACGGCCGTAATTGAATTTGCAGAAGCTCTCTTAAGCGCATCCACCATAATGAGCAACTCCATGAGGTTATCATTAACCGGGTTGCAAATTGATTGGATGACAAAAACATCTGCACCTCTTACGTTTTTTTCCATTTCGCAAAAAATTTCACCATTGGCGAATTTTACAAGCTGCGGATCAACGAGTGAGACATCGAGGAAATCAGAAATTTTCTGAGCTAAGTTTTTGTTGGAGTTTCCAGATACAAGGACGATTCTCTTCATTAATGATACCTTCGTTGGGTAGAAAGGTGGTAGGGGTGGAAGGAGTCGAACCTTCGCATGGCAGAATCAAAATCTGCTGACTTAACCACTTGTCGACACCCCTATAGGTAATGATGAGACAAATTATATACTAGATCATAACCCACTTGGCAACAATTCTTAAAGCTTGTAGGTGAAGATTTTTAGCGACACACCATTTCATTAAATAATTTTCCACGATTCATAAAATAGTCTCTAAAAACTAGGAATGCCGAGTTAGATCCGTATAAATTTAACTTCTCATCTTTATCTCTTCCGGACTCAATCCCCACCCATGTCATAAGGAGTTCGTTTCCGTCGTAGCCTATAAACCAATTATCATTTCCGTTATTAGTAGTTCCCGTCTTTCCAAAGAATTTCATCTGTCCCAGGTTTTCTCCAACTCTATATCGAATAGTCGTTACTGTTGGGTCAGATAAGGCATTGATAACACTTGTGCCGACTTGTTCATAACAAGCACTTTTTAGAAATGTTGCATAGAGACTCCCTAGCTCATCTAAGCTCATTTCAATTGAGCCTAATAACTGAGCAGGATATTGATCCAATGGTGTAAGAAGCTGTGGGATCAGTGGGCGGAGTTCTTTTTCCATCTTATCCCACCCGTAATTTTGAGCAGCTCTTACAACTGGCCTATTGAAGCTTCTAACTAAGGCCTCTTCATAGGTAATTAGCGGCCTTTCTTCTTTATGAGCTTCCCTAGGGCTCCATGGCCCCGACTTCAAATTCATTGTAATGGGTGCCGTCTCAACCTCTTCTTCCAAACTCAAACCATTTTTTACTAGTATCCAGTAGAGAATTGGCTTAAGTGTACTTCCAATTTGATGCCGTTCTTGATTTAGAGCCTTGTCCCAGTCTCTTTCATACTTTGTGTAGTGTTCAAATTTTTTAGCCACTTCATTTCTATCAACTTTAAAGAGTAAGCTTTTGATCGCAAGATCCTTCTGAGGATAATCTTTTTTCAGTTTAACTTTAAGTTCTTCAATTTTCTTAATAAGTACAAAGTATTTGAACGATTTATCATATTCAGTTCGGCTTAAGTAGTAGAGTGATCGAATCAATACATTCTTGTTTCTTTTCTCTACTTCCTCACCCCATGCACGCCATTTCTTATCATTCCAAATTTGTGCCTTTTCAGGAAAAAGCTTAAGCTCTTTAAGTTTGCTATAAACAATCTGTACTCGTTCTTTTAGTCTATCCAAGTGTGTCACAGGAGAATAGAAATATGGACCCTTCAATAAACTAATAAGGATGCTCACCTCAAACGGCGTAAGCTCAATAGGCTTCTTATTAAAGTATCCCATTGCGGCTGCAGCAATACCTTTTAATTTAACCCCCTGGATACTTCCCCACATCACTTCGTTGAAGTACATTTGTAAGATTTGCTCTTTATCTAGCTTGAACTCTAAATAAGAACTTACGACCATCTCCTTTATTTTGCGCGAGAATTTTTTTTCAGAGGTATAGAATAAGTTTTTTACGAGTTGTTGTGTGAGTGTTGAACCTCCCTGTTCTAATTTGAGAACCTTAATATCATGCCAAATTGCTCTCATTAATGATCGAGGGTCCACGCCTTTATGTTCAAGAAAGCGATAATCTTCGATTCCGATCAATCCTTTCCAAAGAAGAGAAGGTATTTCATGAAATAGCATTCTATGTTGAAGACAATATACTTGCTCACAGTGATTCTCTTCCAATGGTGAGAGAATAATATTTTCCTTTGGGATCAGATAACCCTCTGCAACATCTACTTTACCTGCTTGTTTCTTAAATTTCAGCTCATCCTCAAAACCAATATCAGATTGATTCCATGTCCAAAATGTCTTCAAGTCATCAGTCAGTAACCTAGAGCCTTCATCAAGGCCATCCTGCACTTGAATACTTTTTACTTCTTTCGATGGTTTGGCCTGTTGTATTTCTTCTAGTGGTAATTCTTCTATAACTGAATAGCTAAATAGCGCCGCGCCCAATAGGCCAATCGCAAAAAATGTAACAAAAATGATTACAATTTTTCTTAACATAGTTTTTTATCCCTAAGTTTGTTTAGCCAGTTATCAGTGTTCTTTTGACGAATTTGCAGGCATTTTCTATAGTATACCGCTATGATTCAAAATCAAAGTTAATGAAGATTCGACAATTGAATCTAACCTCAAGGAGTTCCCAGTGACGATCAAAAGATCATTACTTGTCGCCACAATTTTTACCCTATCTACTCAAGCCTTTGCACTTCCCATTGATTGGCATGGTGTTCTTGGTTTCGACTCAACTATTGTTGATGGATATAGAAGAATTGAATCCACAGTAGACAATTCTGGAGCCGCAGGCTCACAAGAAGTTGCTCTTCCTACGGGAGGAAATCAAAATGCAAACTGGCAAAACTATGTTTTCAGACTAATGCCTAATATTGTAATTAATGATTCTGCTACGATTAAAGCTGAGCTCTCTAACGGTTATGGTCGCGGAGCTTTTATTGGTAGCGATTCTACTGTTTCAAAAAAATCAGGAGTTTCAAACCAACTCTATCCTTATAATTTCAGTGATGGTGGGGACGCTCTTACTATCAACCAACTCTATGCTGAGCTTTACTCTGATACTGCTACCTATGTAATTGGTCGTCATGCTCAGCATTTTGGACTTGGAGCCGTTGTAAATTCTGGTGAAGATATTTGGGATCGTTTTTTCTACCTTCGTGATGGTTTAACTATCAAGGTAAAGCTCGGAAACTTTCGCCTCGAACCATTTTGGACTAGGGTTGCGACTGGGAACAGTCTTTCAAAAGGTACTCGTATAAAAGATTACGGGATCAGCTTGATCTACGATAGTATCGAAAAGGATCTCGCTTTTGGTATTCTTTATAATAAAAAAACTACTACTAATAGCTCTACAGATTATACAACAGATATTACAGGTACTTCTCAAAACCTCAATAATGCCGACGTTAAACTTACTGACCTCTATGTTAAAAAATCATTTGGAAACTTTGATATTGGTATCGAAGTTCCTATTATTAGTGGAGAGCTCGGCGACCTATTTGGTGCAGGAGTAACTAAATACAAAGCAAAAGCTTACATCTTAGAAACAAGCTATAAGACTTCTGGAAGCTGGTCTTTCAATTTACTTGCTGGGATGGTTAGTGGCGATGATGGCGTAGACAATAGCTTCGATGCTATGTACTTAAATCCAAACTATCAAATTGCGAACCTTCTTTTCAGATATAACCTACAGGCCGTTGCTGATAATAATGCTTATAGTATTTATGATAGCTACATCAATAATGCTACATATGTTAAATTTGGTTCAACCTACCAGTCCGAAAAATGGAAGTGGGATATCGCTATGATTTGGGCAAAAGCTGATCAAACTGCACAGGCCGGATCTCGTTCTTATAATCATCAAACTAATAAAACCTTTACCGCGAACTATGATCAATCAGACGATCTTGGATACGAGTTCGATACTGGTTTTGAGTACAAATGGAACTCAGAGGTTATGGTTGGGGCTAATGTTGGTTATCTTTTCACAGGTGATTACTTTGGTTACACAAATGCTGCCACTGAAAACCCTGTTGATAACAGTTACGTACTTCAGGTTAAGACTGCAATTCGTTTTTAATCAACTCAGAAATACAATAAAAAAGCCAGCTATAAGCTGGCTTTTTTTTATCTCATCATGAATGAATTCGACATAAAGTTATTTCCACCCATATTATACAGATTGTTTGTTCCTGGAGATAAACCAGTTCCCATCAGACTAAAGTTGCCTGAAGACATTGGTCCAGATGATCCATATGTCATAAAATTACCTGTTGAACTAGGTTCTCGATTTTGGTTATCGTGCATATATGTTTGATAATAGCCTAGATATTGTTGGTAGTTATTCGATCTCATATTAATATAATTAGTATGATTCCCCATAATCGACTGGTACTGCTTGTATCTTTGCTGTTGACCACTCATCCATTGGTTACACTGGTAAGGGTTCTTTTGCATACCTAGCATATTATTTCCACAATATTGCATCGTATATTTATACTCATTTTGTTGAAAAGTTTGTGCATCCTTCTGCATTTGAGCATATCTATAATTGACATCCCTTCTTACATTTCTCAGTGGAGCATCATCACCATTTTTAACAGCATAGGCTTCCTCCCACTCTTGAAGTTCTTTTTCTTCAAAGTTAGTCAAATTAGAACGAATCTCTCTTTCAGCTTTTTTCATAGTAAGAGACTTGCCACGCTTGTCATCATCTCCAACTTTTCCTCTTCTATCATAGACGCGGCCATAGAAATGGGAGGCCAACCTTAAACCTTCAATATTTCGTGCTTCATCTACGAGACCTTGCTCTTCA
>JBLWXW010000034.1:0-37901 GCA_048267265.1 Bacteriovoracaceae bacterium | reverse complement strand
AGAGCACTCTGGTAATTCATTTTTTTTTCGGACTCAACTTGTCATTTTGCGAATGAGTTTACTACAATAATACATGTACACCATTCACGGATGAAACAAGGTGGTTTAAGTGACTGATCAAAACTTCGATTTTGATTTTTTAGCAAGAGAAACTCTTGCCCTAACAGAGCAGTTAAGAAAAGAATCCTTTAAGAAAGATATCTCAAATCTTTCAGATAAATCTGAACAATTTGAATTGAATCTCTTTGATAGCGCTTTTGATTTTTCTCATCGTAATGAAGAAAATTATGAGCTAGAAGAGATTAAAGAGCTAGAAGAAGAGCTAGAAGAAAATCTAAAAGAAGAATATGTCGGAGAAGAACCTCACCTCGAAGGCCCTGGAATTGTATATAAACTTGAAAAGGGAATTTCGACCTTTTGTTTAAGAGGAGTGGCCACATCTGATATGGAGTGGGAGCTCGACGCTTTGGAAAGAGGGGATAAAACCCTTATGAAGAAGCTGCGCTTAACTGAAGAGGACTCTCTAGACAGTGTCGGATTCTTTCCCACCTATGATGAAGCTTTTGCTGAAACGGTAATTGACCAATTAATCAACAGACGCTTCCCTCGTCAAGAGGCCATTGTTTGTAACTTGAGTGATCCCGGCTTTAGCTGGTGGCTTTCTTGTGAAAACTTGAGCTTTGAAGTTTACTTTCAGAGTCACGGAATTGAACGGGATGAAAATCTAATTCAATTGGGGCCACTTGGAGATCCCTTTATTGCCTATCAATTCTTTAGAAAGAGCTTCAGTTTTCTTAAATCAAAATTTTCTATCAATGAATTCTCTGCAACAGAGAAAGGCTTTAGTGTGAGCTGCAGTAGAAGCTCTGAAGAGCGTTTTCAGCAGCTTGTTCAGCTCTTTATCGACGGTAATTTCCCTTGGCAAGACGGAATATTTAATGAGGGGAACTCTTCTGATAAGGCCCTGCTTCTTTACTTTTATGAGCTTTCCTTACTCAGAAAGTTTTGGGTAGAAGTTCAAGCCCGACTTAATCAGTAGAGTAATCTGAAGTTTTTTATAAAAAAAAATCAAAATTTCCTTACATTTTACTTGTAAAATTTGTGTGGGATATTAAACTAGTAATTACAGGACGTTAACACCAAAACAGGAAGTTTTTGTGGAATTCTCTTTTGAACAACCGCGCCCACGCTCACAAAGTGCAGGCGGATTAAATAATAGTGACCAGGCCGTAGGCTCGGATAGACTTCGAAAAGCGATTGAACGAAATCGTGCAAAGCAGGCGAAGAGGTCACAAACAACTGCTCGTGCTACCGGTACGGCAACACCTGAAGATCTTTTTGAAAGTGATTGGAATCCTCCCAAGTCAAAAGCTGCGCCAGTATCAAGGCCAGCAACTGTTTCAAGTGCATCTACCCGTCGAAGTGTAGGCAAAGCAGGGGAGCAAGAGTTTACAACAGAAATTAGAAAGAGAGCACCTCGTTCACCTTCTCCTGTTAGTTACGGTGCTTCGGCCCCAGCAGTTGCTAAAACTGCGCCAGTACCAGCACGTACTCGTAAAAAGGTAACGACTGTAAAATCTCTTGGTTCCAAAGGGAAATCAAAGAGAAGCTCTAAGAAAGAAAAGCTAGCTGCAACAAATGAGTATATTATCAAAGGTGTATGGGTTTTCTGTGCTCTACTCTTTGTTCGTTTAATTTTTTCTAATGGTGGGGTCATGGACTTCTATGACAAGCGTGAAGTTTTGCAAGAGCGCTTTGATGAGAAGGGAAGAATTGAGCTAGAAAATGTGGCCTTATTAAAAGAAATCGAATTACTTAAAAAGAATTCTCAATATCAAAAGAAAGTAGTGCGTGATCATTTAGGCTATATCGCTTCAGATGAGTATCTTATTCTCTTTCCTGAAAGCTAGAAGCGCGGCTCTCTTACTCCATACTTCTTCAAAAGATCTCTATATTTTTGAGTTTGTCTAAACTGGATAAGCTCATCTGTAAATTCAGAAAGCCTCTTGAATCCATTAGGTCCTTCTCGTGAGAAGCCTAGAAAAAGTGGGCCAGTATAGATGGGACTTTTAAGATAAGTAATCTTATCTTCAATTTTCATTTCTCGGGCCTTATCTAAGAGTGCATCCTTATTGCCAATTATGTAGGTTACTCTTTTTTTCATTAAGACTTTCAGAAGTTGTTCTTCATCATTAACCAGTAGAATATTATACTGATCAGTTTCACTAATCTCAGGTCCGTAGTAGTAGCTTTTAATACCACCAATACGAGCGCTACGTATATTTTCAGGGTCAGGGTTACTTAAGGACAAATTAGAAGATTTTAAAGAAAAAATCATAATGTCTTCAAAAGCGTGAGGAATACTACTAAAGAGGATGCCCTTAGAGCGCTCTTTAGTATTGAACAGTGTACACATAATATCGACACGTCCATGGGCAAGATCATGAACCGCACGAGCAAAGGGGCGGCGAGTATAGTTTAATTTATGGCCAAGCTTATTTGCTAAGTGATTACAAACTTCTATTGAGAAGCCCTCAAGTTTATTAGTCTTTGAATTAATGAAATAGTAAGGAGGGTAATCGACCTCTGCTAGCGCTGAAGTAAGAATCGACTTAGCTTGGGTAGTACTTAGGAGGAAGCTAAGAAAAATGGAGGCAAGGATAATGACTTTCACTCATTAGATCCTAGCTAACTAAATAATTATTGTCACGTAAGAAGAACTAGTTAATGACTTTTAGAGTCATTCCCTTTTTAATTTGGCCTGCATAGGGTGAGCTGCTCGGTATTTCTAGGATATTTTGAGCAAATATTATGGAAGATCTCGGCACTGGCTCTTCCATACTAGGATGAGCAGGTACAGAGCGGTCTACATGAATAACTCTATAGTCGCCATCCATAAAATAAATATCTAAGTTCATATAAGTATTGGGCATCCAGAATTGTTTGCGATCCATCTTTGGATAAGTGAAGAGCATACCCTGGTGAACTTTGAGTTCGCCCTCTCTCACTCCGCTCAGTCCTTGGGTTTGCTTGGCCAAAGTATCTGCATTAAAGGCCTCAACTAATCTTCCTGAGGGCAGAGCAAATTTGATGATTTCATAAGTTCTGAAGTCGAGCTTCCTCTCTCCCGCACGAATGACCTCATGGACTTTATGACTTTTAGCATCAGAAGCTGCTTGCTGACAGGAAAATAAGAGAAGTAGAGTAACGATGAAAATTTTTTGCATAGGCTACTATTTTTTACCGGGAAGCGATCAAGGTCAACCGCTACTTTAAGGTGTATGTATGCTTTTATTTGTGATAAAAATTTAAGCTTAGAACGTGCTGTGAAAGTGCGTCATAATAAGCATGAATTTATGAATTGCGAAATGAATGATGAGGAGAATTCGTTATGACTGCAAAACTAGGCTCCCTAGGACTAATGCGCTCTCACCACTGTGGGGAGTTAAAGAAATCAGATGTCGGAACTCAAGTGGCCCTATGTGGATGGGTTAATAAATACCGAGATCTTGGTGGTCTTCACTTCATCGATTTACGCGACAAATATGGATTAACTCAATTGAGCTTTAGCGAGTTTTCTGGAGACCTCTCTATTCTTAAGAAATGCTATCTGGAATCAACTCTAATGGTTCATGGAGAAGTGAGAGAGCGCCCAGCGGAAGCTCAAAATAAGAATATGGATACCGGTGAAGTCGAAGTTATGGTTAAAGAAATTGAACTTCTTTCTGGCTGTGATATTGAAAGCCTTCCTTTTCTTCCTTTTGGAGAGAAAGAAGCCACTGAAAACTTAAGACTTAAATATCGCTATCTGGAGCTAAGAACTGAGAAGCTTCAAAATATTTTAAAAATTAGATCTCAGGCCACGGTTGATGTAAGAAATATTCTTCACGAAGAAGACTTTATTGAAGTGGAAACTCCAATTCTCTATAAATCAACTCCTGAAGGAGCGCGTGACTACGTGGTTCCTTCTCGTGTTCATCCTGGTGAAGTCTATGCTCTTCCTCAGTCTCCTCAGACACTGAAGCAGCTTCTTATGATTGGGGGGACAGATAAGTATTTTCAAATTTGTCGTTGTTTCCGCGATGAAGACCTTCGTGCCGATCGTCAGCCAGAATTTTCTCAAATTGATATTGAAGTATCTTTTACAACACCTGCTTATATCAAGCGTCTTGTTGAAAAGATTGCTAAGAAGCTCTATGGACTTCCTGCTGATTTCGAGATGCCTGTGATGAGCTATCAAGAGGCGATGAATCGTTATGGATGTGATAAGCCGGATATCCGTTTTGGTCTTGAGCACAAAGTTGTAACAGAGCTCTTCAAAGATTCTGACTTTGCTGTGCTTAGTGGACCTGCCAACAATGGTGGGATGATTAAAACAATCTTTGTTCCAGCGAGTGATGGAACTTTTTCTCGTAAAGATACCGATGGCTTCGTAGAAGTGGTTAAGCCCCATGGTGGAAAAGGTGTTGCCTTTTTTAAAGTTGCCGAAGGTACACGCTCAGCAGGGATTTCTAAGTTTATCTCTGATGAGCTTTATAACACCCTTGTAAGTGAGACGGGCTTTAATGGAGATGGGACTTGGCTCTTCTTTGCAGATGCTAAAGAGTCTGTTGTTCATGGCTGTGCTGATGCTCTTAGACGCCATCTTGGGAAATCACTTAATCTTATTGAAGAGGGTTATAGATTCCTATGGGTCAATGACTTCCCACTTCTTGAATATGATGAAGATGCAAAACGCTTTGCGGCCATGCACCACCCATTCACTATGCCAAAGGCCGAAGACGTTGATGCCTTCTTGGCCGGTGGAGAAGAAAATTGGTCAAAAGTCAGAGCTGAAGCTTATGATGTTGTTTGTAATGGCTATGAGCTTGGTGGGGGGTCCATTCGTATCCATCGCCAAGATATCCAAAAGAAGATGTTTGAAGCTCTTGGAATGAGTGAAGAAGAAACTCAGAAGCAATTTGGCTTCTTCCTAGAGGCCTTACGTTATGGTGTTCCACCCCATGGAGGATTGGCCTTCGGACTTGATCGAGTTGTGATGCTTATGACTGGGGCGGAGTCTATTCGTGATGTTATTGCATTTCCAAAAACAACTTCGGCGACAGACCTCATGGCAGGCGCACCATCAGTTCCTTCTGATGAACAGCTGAATGAATTATCAATGAAGTTTAATAAAAAATGAAAGTTCTAGTGATGGGGTTGCGACAAGGTCTTTGTCGCTCCCTTGAACGTCGTGGCGTTAGCTATATTCTGTGGAATCATAAAAAAGTATCAAGTAAACTAAAGGCCGAAAAGGTGTTGATCTCTCCCTTTCTATCGAAGGAGGAAGACTTCTTCTCCTTCTTAGAATCCAATGAGGTTAGCGCAAAAGAAATAACCCATGTCATTGCAGGAAGCGAAGCTCCAGTTGTGTACGCATCTTTGGCGAGAAAATGGCTAAAGATCGTTCGCAACCCCCACACTCTCATTCAAAAGTGCACAGATAAGTTGAAGATGAAGGACTTTCTCTTTGAGAAAGGAATTCCCATGACGGCCTTTGCTGATATGAGGAAGTTTGAAAACAAAGATGAGCTCATATCTAAGCTTGGACTACCTCTTGTGGTTAAGGCCAGAAATAGTTCGGGTGGGCGAGGGGTAGAATTCTACGCTGATATGAGCGATGAAGAGTTTGAATACCTCAAGAAAAATGCCCGAAAACTAGACCTCTACTGTGAAGGTGCTGTTAAGGGGAGTGAAGGAAGTATTGAATCCTTTATTCAAGATCACAAGATCGTCTACACCAATATCACTGAGTACTATATACTAGGCCACTGTAATATTGTGCCTGCTACCTATGAAGAAGAAATCAAGAAAGAGATTCTCCGCTTAAATGATGAGGTTATCAAGGCGTTGAGGATTAAGTGGGGAATGACTCACATGGAGTATTATATAACTGATGATGGGCTGCTCTTTGGAGAGGTGGCCTTACGCCCTCCTGGTGGTCATATTATGGATTGTCTTGAACTCAGTTATGGCGAAAGTTTCTGGGATCACTTTGTGGCCATTGAACTTCATGAGGAAAATATCAAGTTCAATGAGGTCAAAAGTTTTAGTGCGGCCTATATCTTTCATCCAGGTCAGGGAAGAATTCTTTCTATTGAAGGTGAGCAGGAGCTTAAGGTGCTACCCTGTGTAAAAAAGTGGCGACTCAACCTTAAAGTAGGGGATGAAGTTGAAGCACGTATCGGAGTTGGAAACGATACTGGCCATGCATTATTAAAAGATACGGATGCTGAAAACTTAGTTGATGGAATTAATCGGATTAAGGGCGAATTAAAAATTAGCTTCAAATAAGAAGGGGGAGAAGAACTCCCCCCCTCGGAATTAAATGAAGGAGATGCTAGTTTAGGACTATTCGTCCGAGTCACCAGCTGGGTAAGATTCAGAGTCACCTTCAACAGAATCATCTGAGATTGAAGATGAGTCCATTCCTCCTTCATCCTCAATTACAATACCTTCGTCCTCATCAGCATAGGTCTGAGCAACTAACATTTGTGGACCACTAATTACTGCAAGTCCAAGTAGAAAAAGAAGGGCGGCAACATTCATTTTTTGAGTTTTCATATATACCTCACAAGTTAAAATATTCTGTTCTCTTACCCTCAAGAACATGATCTATTTTCGTTCAAAAATATACTTTGGAAAAATCGTTTTATTTGTTAATATCATTAGGTTAAAACTAATTGAATAAAAGACCCATTTTAGGGGAGATCATGGATCGCTTAAACTTTAACCACTTCTATTACTTCTATATAGTGGCCAAGGAAGGTTCGGTGAAGGCCGCAGCTGAAAAACTTCATGTTTCTCAACCAACTGTTAGTGATCAAATCAAACTTCTAGAAGAGTTCTTTGATTGCAAACTCTTTGATCGCAAGAATCGGGCCTTATTTCTAACCACTGAGGGAAGTCTTGCTCTTGAATATGCTGAAAAGGCATTTTCTCTATCAAGAGAGGTGACCAGCCGATTGAGAAATAAAGTTAAATTGCCAAAGACCTCTCTTGATATTGGGATGACTCCCAATATGGCCCAATACTTTATTTACGAAACGATTTTACCTCTTTTTGATCATAATGAATTTACAGTGAATATCGTTGAAAATGAGAGGCACCTTCTTTTGGCCGACCTCGAAGAGGGAAATATTGATCTTGTGATTAGTAATACAAGAGAGGGAATACTTCCGACGATGAAGGCGACTAAGGTCGGAAAGAATCGCACTTATGTTTTGGCCCACAAAAGCGCGCGAAAATATAAAAAGAACTTCCCCCACTCATTGAATAATATTCCCTTTTTTAATTATTCCAAAGGCAGTGACTTACGCTACGAAATAGAATTGTATTTTTCTAAATATGCCCTCGCTCCACGATCAATTGGTGAGGGGGATGATGTCGATTTATTTGAAGTTATCGTTAAGAATGCAAAAGGCTTTGTCATGGTGCCTGAAGTTGGTAAGAATAGAATATGTAAAAATAAAGACGTGATTGTCTTAGGTGAAATAGAAGATCTTGAAACGAATACATGGTGTATCACTAAGAAAGATTATGAAGGACCAGAAATTGGTCTCAGTTGATGGAGTCAGGATATGAATAGAGTGGTAGAGTTAATTAAACCGCATAACTTTGAAGTGGACGATCACTTCTATCCTAAGGCACTAAACTCTCAACTGCATCCGATGGTTGGGCACTTCTTCAATTTATCTCATGATAGAATCTTAAAGCGCTATGGACACTTAAATCCTCAAGTTGATCTTGAGAAACTCAAAGAAGTTTTAGAGTATCAGACCAAGCATTTCTTTTGGGGAGGATCTGATCTCTTCTATGTGACTACTGAGCATGGCAATCGAAAGATGGTGGTTCTTGAGACCAACTCTTGTCCATCTGGACAAAAATCTATGCCTCCGAGACATGACTCTGATGAGCATAGAGGGTATCGCTATTTAATTGAAAATTCCTTTGTCCCTCAACTGAAAAAAAAACGCTTACCTAAGGGCGTTTTGGCCGTCATTTATGATAAGAATTATATGGAGACCTCTGGTTATGCCTCGACTATAGCTGACCTAACAGACGAAGAGGTTTATCTTATTCCTCATTTTAATGGTGAAGAGCAAGTGATCTTCTATCGTGATAGTCAGATGTACTTCAAACATAATGGTGAGGAAATCGCTATTAGGGCCTGTTTTCGCTACGTTACTCAGAAGCCGTGGAATAGAATCCCTCCGACCTGTAAGACATTTATTTTCAACTCTACTCTTGTCTGTTTGGCAGGGGGAAGAAATAAACTTCTCGCCAATAAAGCCTATGATTTTTTTAACTCTGAATTAGCGGGCTCTGGGTTAAAAATTATCATGCCAGAGACGATTAAGGATGTGAGTAAGGTTGAGATTCCGCTTTGGATTCAGCGCTTTGGAGGAAAGGCCGTTGTGAAAAATCCATATTCCAATGCGGGACAAGGTGTTTACACCATTACTAATCAGCAAGAGCTCGATCGTTTTATGGAGGGGGATTACCCTTATGATCAATTCATTGTCCAAAGCTTAATTGGGCATTATGAGTGGAGCTCAAGTAGTGAACATGGCAAATACTTTCATATTGGAACAATTCCCAATAAGAAAGGAGAAATCTATATCGCTGACCTTAGAGTCATGGTCTACTCGGGTCCTAAGGGCTTTTCACCTTGTGCCATCTACGCTCGTCGAGCATTAAAGCCTTTAGAGGGAAATCCTCCAGAGAATAGCTGGGAAGTATTGGGGACAAATCTCTCTGTCAAAAAGGGAGAGAATCAATGGGACTCAGATACTTCACGCTTAATGCTCATGGATCGAAAAGATTTTAATATGCTTGGGGTGGGAATGGATGATCTTATCGAAGCTTATATCCAAACCATTTTAACGATTGTCGCCATTGATAAAATGGCGCAAAATTTACTGAGTAAGAAAGGGACATTTCGTTATAAGTTATTTCAGTCCCTTGATAATGATGAATCTCTAATGAAAGAGATTATGCGCTCCTAAGGTTATGAGGCCGTTGATGAAAATCCTTAAAATTAAAATGAAAGAAGACTTCTCTCTAGCTAAATTAGAAAAGGGAAAGGTTCACCGAATTCTCGTTGGATTATCTGATAATCCATTGGGAGTATCTTGGAAGGTTCCTGTCGTTGTTTTGAAAGGTATGGAGAAGGGACCTGTTGTCGGAATTACGGCCGCTCTCCACGGTAATGAACTCAATGGTATCTCTACGATCTTTAAACTTATTGAGTCGATTGATGTAAAAAAGCTAAAAGGAACTCTTGTTCTCGTTCCTATTAGTAATGTTCCTGGTTATCTGATGAATCAAAGATTCTTCTCTGATAATGTGGATCTCAATCGTATCATGCCTGGAGCACCAGAAGGGCCAACAAGTAAGATATACGCCTATCAACTCACCCATAAAATCGTAAATAAGTTTGATTACCTTCTCGATCTTCATACGGCCAGTCATGGGAGAGTGAATACTCTTTATATTCGAGCCGATTTGGATAATGAAAAGACAAGAACATTGGCCTATCTTCAGAATCCTCAAATCATCGTTTCAAAGTATGATGAAGAGGGAACACTGCGATCATGGGCCAATGAGCAGGGAATTGCTTCTATAACAATTGAGATCGGTAATCCAAATTCATTCCAGGCCAGCCTTATTGATGAAACTCTTGATGGAATTCTCAACACTCTTCGATATTTGAAAATGATTAGAGGACGGGTTAAGGATTATATTGATGATGCCGTTATCTGCGATCACTCTTATTGGATTTATTCAAAAACTGGCGGAATTATCGATGTGATTGTCAAACTTGCTGACCATGTAAGAAAAGGTCAAACCATTGCCTATGTTTACGATGTTTTTGGGCAAGTGAAAGAAGAGGTTAAGGCCGACCGCTCAGGGGTTGTCATTGGTAAGAATATTCGACCTAATTGTGATGCCGGAACTCGAGTCGTTCATCTAGGAGTTGATCAGATCAACCCTGTTGAAAAAGATATTCCGGCCCATCACGAATAGAAAGACTATTTACACTTTCTAAGAATAAATTCTTCTACACTTTCATGTAGGTCATAGTCCGATTCATAAGAGATTGTGAACATCATATCATCTGAATGAGGAGCTCTTTTATCAAAGCTAAGGCCATTGATAAAAAAGTGTCCTCCTTGGGAATATTGGCCATTTGTATTTCCCGCTAAAGAATGGAGAATATCTTTTACCTCTACAGTATCTCCACGAAAACAATATTTCTCAAAGGGAATATCAAGTAGAGAAGATTTTGTATTGAGTTTTAAGAAAGCTTCTCCATCTCTATTGAAAGATTTATTAAATCCTATTTGATATTCTGAGCTCAGGATACATGTATCTCGTGAACATTTTTGGGGCTCATAAGTATCAAAAGCAAATGAGCTAAGGGTGAAAAGAATGGAGAAGGTAAGAACTAAAGTTTTTGCTGTTGTATTCACTAGTGGGGCCTCGTTAATTTGGGGTAATTAAGTTATCCCGTAAGTAACAAGACCCAGATGGAACGTCAGGTGCTCTGATGCAATAAGGGTAATAATTACATCGGGTGCACTGTGACACCTCTCTTAGAGGTTAAGCTTCTTTTTGATTTCTTCTTCCAGATTCTCTGAATACCCCTGACCTTTATCAATAATCATCCCTTTGGGGTTTATATAGAAAGACGTCGGGATAGAGTTGAAACCATAAATATCCATAGAGTCGCTCTTACCTTCTAATATTTGAAGATTTTTGATTTTTGCTTTTTTAAGAATCTTCTTCATATCTTTCTTCTTTGTTATACCATCGGTGCAGATAGCAACAATTTCAAAAGGTTTTCCTTTGTAGTCTCTTTTGAGTTTATCAAGAACAGTTAATTCTTGAATACAAGGAACACACCATGTAGCCCAGAAACTCAGCAGAACATTCTTTCCTTTTAAGCTCTCCCACTTAAAGGGCCTCTTATCTAATGTATTGTAAGGAAGCGGGATTAAGCTTTTTCCAATGAGAGGATGTTTTGGCCCTTCCTCTTTTTTCTCTCCCGCTAAGTTGTAGAGAGAACTCTTTTTTGCAGCAAGATTTTCTAGATTGATATCCTTTGGTGACAATCCGGTTTGTTTTGAAAGAAAGGCGACCAGTTCTTTAGAGAGTTTAGAAGTATCCTCTTTCGGAAGTTTTTCTTTGGCATCCACTAAGGCAATGAGACCCCACTGCACTTGATCTCTCTCTAGATCAAGTTCTTTATAACTTTCATAAAGTAAATATGCGGTTTCATTAATTGGAACAAGAGAGAACGATCTCTTTAGGGCCACTGTTGCCAATTCATATTTATCCATCTTACGAAGAATTTTTCCTTTTTGCTTGTAGTTCTCAGCAAGGGTGATATCGGAGTATTCAAGAAACTCTGTATAACTCGGGTAGTACTTCTTATATTCGCTCATCCTTTCATCATGAAAAGAGATGACCTCATTGGTAAGTTCAAGCGCTTTTTCAAGCTTCTTATCTAATTTGAGATAGAGTTCTGCTAACCTTAATTTAGCATAGTTATTATCCTTATCTATCTCAAGCCATTCCTCCAGAACATCGATAGCTTCTCTATCATTTTTTATGGTTGGATGAAGGTAAGCAGAAAGAAGATTCTGATAGGTATAACTTGTAAGCTCTTTATTATCTTCTACAGCATCAATTTGCTCTTTTAATAGGCTGATTTTTGTTTTCACATCTGGGGTTGAAATAGCTTCACTAAGGTTTTGAAAGAGCAGATATTCTTTATAATTTTTTAAATTGAAGTGTTTTTTTAGGGAAGGAGAGGGAACCCAGTCACTTTGAAATGATATCAATTTTTGAGCAATCTTTTCTAGCATTTCTTTTTCTTCAAGCTCTTCGCAAATTCTATAGAATTCATTGAAGAAAGAAAAGTTCTTCTCTTTTGCTTTTTGTAATTTGAAATCTGCTGAATCAATGAGCTTCTTGATATTATCTCTTTGAAACTGAGTCTTTTCTACTTGTGCTCTTAAGATTCCTTTACAGTTAGCAAGGTCATCGTTCAAAGTGAGGATCTCTTCTTGGCATCCGGTAATCAATTGATCGAGTTCTCCTGTTGCTGCTAGAAGACGAGGGTGCAAACGTTTAAAGAGTGGATCATTTGGAAAGTTCTTTTGAAGATAGGCCGCTGCACTCTTTCTTTGCTCAAGATTTCGACTTCTCTTAAGTATTGTAATCCTTGAATTATAGTTGAGGTCTGATTTCTTATTCTTTGAATCAAAGAGTTTCTCTACTTTTTTGTAAACTTCAGTTTGAAGCGGTGGTGGAGTTCTCCAAGAAGCGACTTGTGAGAAAAGATAGAGGAACTCATCGGTCTTACTTTTATTTTTTTTAAAACGAGTCTTATAAATATCTTCGGCGATTTCTCCATAGTAATTCTCAGTGAGGGCATAGATATACTCTATTTCTAAAGGCAGATATTGAGGGTGCTTCTTTTTTAATTTTAGAATTTCATCAAGATATTCTTTTGTCTTTTGAGCGGGCAGGAGCTCTTTTTGCAGTGTACGAATCGCCAAGTCAACTTCTGGTTTATCTGTTTTGGCGTAGAGTACATTTAGGGTCAGTAGTAATATGATAACTAATTTCATGAGAACCTCCTTTCGATAGAAGGCCATTGTATGAAATGGATAAGGAGATGGGAATAACTATTAGATTTCTAGAAAGACTTATTTTGAAAAAGATCGAATTGATGGGTATATTCATCAATGGGGCCATTTTCAATTTTCTCTTTCTTAGAGAGATGACTCTGTGGGAAAGCAATGATTTCAGCTTCTTTTTGAGTATGCTCTGTCTTGTAATTGTGCTCAAAGTGTAAGAACTCTTTTTCTGTTAGTATTTCAGTTTGGGAGAAGAAGTCGGGAAGACCTTTATTATCTTTACGGAAGAGATTAATCAGAAAAGGTGTGAAGATTAAGAGATAATTTACAGTGTGACCTAGGGTTCTCATAAAAGACTCCATAAAAGATAGCTCTCTTGGAGAACCTTCGTGGCCGACTGTTTTTAAATCAAAGAATGTCATGCCAATGGTTTTCCCATGGCCGAGATAAAAGCTCACTAGAAAATAGGAAAAGTAGGTGAATAGAAATGTACTAATATACATCTGGTCAATATTCCCTAGCAGTGCTCTCTTTATATTTATGGGAGCATTCTCAAAGGAGTTGTTTATAAAGTTAATATAGGAGTAGAGGCCTATCTTATGAAAGATAATAATGGCGTAGAGATCTACGTTGAATGCGTAGAAGCGCTTCTTTGTCTTTGTTAACTTCTTCTTAGTGCTACCATGTACAGGTGGATTAGGCTCCATCTGGTGTTCATGAGCAATCTCTTTTACTAAGCTAAGCTCAGGTGCGGTATGGTGATCTGAATTAATATAATCTCTAGCTTCATTCATATTTGCTTTTCGGGTCGTGACAGGCCAACTTGATTTTCAATGCAGGGCCATTTGAACAAAGGCAACACTTACCTAGGAAGTACCCATCTAAATTGGTCAAAATGCAATTTATCAGTGATACTGAGGGGATGAAGAAGCTAAGTATCAGAAAAACACAAAGAGAGGATCTGGCGTTTGTCCTTGAAATGATTCAAGAGTTGGCCATTTTTGAAAAAGAGCCTGACGCTGTCAAAATCAATGTTAAACAATTGGAATTAGATTTTAATGAGGGACTTTTTGACTCCATCATTCTGGAGGAGAATGGGCAAAGAGTGGGAATGGCCCTCTTTTATTTTCGCTATTCAACTTGGAAGGGAAAGTCTCTTTACTTGGAAGACCTCTATGTTATCCCTGAATATCGTGGGGGTGGACTTGGTAAAATGGTGATGAGGTATTTAGCTGATTTTGCGGTTAAGGAAAAGTGCGGACGTTTTGAATGGCAAGTCCTTGATTGGAATGAACCTGCCATTGAATTTTATAAAACCCTTGGGGCCGACATCGATCCTGATTGGATGAATTGTCGGCTAGAGGGGGAAGGGATTCGTAAACTTGCTCGCTCTCTTTAGTAGCATGAGCGGATAATTTCTAAAATCTCCTCTAGATCATCAAAATCAAAAGAGCGAAGGGATGCCGTTGTTCTATCTACGCACTGGAAGGTCTGGCGATTTCCCATTGCACAGGCAATAACAATCTCAATGATTTCTTCTCTATCATCAAATTCAAAAGACTTAAGCCCACGAGTTGAGCTGGCCATACATTGTACGAGAGTCGTATTATTGCGACCTCTTCTGATTCCTTGAGTACAGGCTTGAACGATTTCAATTCCTTCTGAACGATCATCGTATTCAAAAGATTTTAGTCCACTCTTTGCGCTCGTAACACAATCAGCTGTATAGCGATCACCTTGTGCACAGGCGCGATTAATTTCTTGAATTTCATTGAGTTCATCAAATTCAAATGTTTTGAGTCCAGCAATAGTGGCATCAAAACAAGCTTGAGGGTTAGTGCTCGTTGTGCCACAAAGTTGTTGGTTAAGAATTTCTCTTGTGCTCACTTGCATGATTCTTTGGTCTTGGCATTGAACTCGCCAAGTTCCTCTCGAAATTTGAACCATAGAATAAGCATCATTTAATGCTGCCTGAGATACACATGTGAAAACTAGGGAAAGGATTGCAATAAGTCTTTTCATTGGATTAACTCCTTTAAGGACTGAACCTTATTCATCATTTGTAACGGTGTCATATTGTTGATGTCTAAATTCTTAAATTCATCTTCTAGGTCTTTTAAGTATTTGGGAATTTCAGGTGTCGCCTGCCCTTCTGGGAAGAAGCTCAGTTGTTGAACTTGAGGCCTTGCCCTTTGAGTTGGAGCTGGAATATTTGCACTATCTTCTTCAAGACCACTTAGAATTTCCTCTGCACGATGAAGAAGTGACGGAGGAAGTCCAGCAAGTTTGGCCACATAGATACCAAAACTTTGACTCGCTCCCTTTTCAATAAGGCGATAAAGAAATTGAACATCACCATCTTTATTTTGAGTTTCTACTGTAAGATTCTTTGCTTGAGGAAGATCATCAATCACATCAATGAGTTCATGATAGTGAGTCGCAAAGAGAGTAATACATTGAGTATTGTGAATGAGATGTTCACAAAGTGCCCAAGCGATACTCAGGCCATCGTATGTTGATGTTCCACGTCCCACTTCATCAAGAATGACTAATGACTTATGGGTGGCGTGGCGAATGATCTCTGCTGTTTCGGCCATTTCTACCATAAAGGTCGATTGACCCTTAAGAATATCATCACTGGCCCCTAAGCGGCTGAAGAGAAAGTCACAAAGGCCAATACTTGCTTTGGCCGCTGGAACGAAAGATCCAATTTGGGCCAAGGTTTGAATTATGGCCACTTCACGCATCACCGTTGTCTTTCCGGCCATGTTAGGACCTGTAATAAGACCAAAGAAGATATCTTCATTGAGGTTGAGGTCGTGGCAAACAAATTGGTCTTTGAGAGCATTCTTAATCAGGGGGTGCCATGCTTGTTCAATATGAACTTCTGGATGGTCGCCTTTAATAAACTCAGGACAAGATAAGTTATCCTGTAGGGCCATCCAAGCGAGGGATTGAAGAGAGTCCGTTAAAGAAAGACCATCCGAGAGGTCTTGCAGATCTGAGGATAGGGTGGCCACTTGAGAGACGATATCTTTGAATATTTCTCTTTCCATGCGCTCAAGTTTTTCGCCTGCACTAATGATTTCCTTTTCAAATTCATTGAGTTCATCAGTGGTGTAGCGCTCACTATTAACTAGAGTTTGTCTTCTTTGAAAGTGCTCTGGTACTTGTTTGGTGAAGCTCTTTGAGACTTCAATGAAGTATCCCGCGACATTATTTGATTTAATACGAAGCTTTGCAATACCCGTTTCTTCTCGGTAGCGCTCCTCTAAAAGTGTAAGCTCTGATGAGGCATTTTGAGAAAGCTTTGCGAGCTTGTCGCGTTTGGGATTACATCCAGGCTTAATAAGATTTCCCTTATCAAGTGAAGCCCCAATTTCATCATTGATCGTGTCGTTGATTTGCTTAGCAAGCTTTACAAGCTCTTTTGTAATTGAGGCCTTTAAATTCTTATTTAATTGCTTCTCTACAATGCTTGCTTTGTGAAGTTTTGAAAGTTCGTGATGGACATCAATTGCACGTGCTGTATTGAGAAGGTCTCCGGCATTTACTTTATTGGTGGAGACCTTGGCCAAGATGCGCTCAAGATCTCTCACGTCAGAGAGTTGTTCACGTGTTTCGATGAGTCGGTCTTGATTGGCCAAGAAATACTTGATTACATCTTGGCGGGCACTAATCTCTGTAAGGTCATAGAGAGGAGTCGCAAAGAGCTGCTTGAGCTTTCTTGAACCCATGGCCGTCTGAGTTTTATCCATATAACCCAAGAGAGACTCTCTATAGGTTTCCCGAGTTCGTGGAAGAATCTCAAGTCCCTGAAGAGTACTAAGAGTAACCTTCATCTCTCCTTGCTCGTTTACTACGCGAAAGGGGCGAATGTGAAAGAATTCATCAAGGTTTTGAGTTGATGTTACATAGTAAGCAAGGGCCCCGATGGGTCCAAGAATTTCTCTATGGGCCTTAAGTGTCTTATCTCTTTTGTGACCTGGAATAATCTTTTCAGTGTAGATCTCGGTATACTTTGGATCGTAGTATTCTTCAGAAAGATAAGTGGTAAGAATACCCAGATGTTCAAGGCAGGATTTCATCTGCTCGCACTCATCCCACTGACCCATATAGGTCATAAGTTCACGGGGAGAGTAGAGGCGAAGCTTATTAATTAAGGCCTCAAGATCATCAAGAATAAGTCCATCAAATTCACCTGTCGTAAAATCAAGAACAACAAGAAGATACTTTTCTTCACCGTTAATGACTGTCTTAAGTGAAGAGGCCATAAAGCGCTGTTCACCAGAATCTGTTTTATCTAAATCAAAGGGCATCCCAGGACTCACCACCTGAGTCACGGCCCTCTTTACAATCCCTTTGGCATCTTTTGGATCTTGAATTTGTTCGCAGATAGCAACCTTAAGTCCCATATTGGAAAGGCGATCAATATAAACAGCAGCAGCGTGATGAGGAATTCCGGCCATAGGAATGGGAAAGTCACCGATCTTTCCTCTGTGGGTTAGAGTGATATTTAAAAGCTTGCTGGCCCTAACGGCATCTTCAAAGAAGACTTCATAAAAGTCTCCCATTCTAAAGAGAAGAAGATGATCACTGTAATTTTCCTTAATCGAGCTATATTGCTCCATCATTGGAGTGAGTTTTACCTTGGCATCGAGAACCTGTTGCAATGTCGTGGTGGTGGACACTAAATAATCCTTTGCGTCGTGTTTAATTGGGGCATTAAAAATAGGGGGTGATTATGACAAAAATACTCGGGGATCGTAAAGGGTGATGTTAAGCGTTATTTTGCTTCGATTTTTGCTAACTCTCTAGAAAAAGGAGGATTTGTGATATTGAAGGTGATAGAATAGCTCCATGTTCGCTCGGAAGCAGACCTTCATTAATATTATCTTTGCCCTAATGACTTTAGTATTGATTACTTTCTCTTTTTCTAGTGAATGGGATGGGGGAGTTTTCCAAGACTATGAGAATATTGATGATACCGTTAAGAATACTCAAGAAACATACTTTAAGAATATTGACTACTTTCTCTTAAAAGAATCTAAGCCTCACTTCGCCTTGAAGGCCGTTGAGCTGGTTTCTAATAATAGCTCTAAGAAAACTTTCTTCTTTAATCCAGATGGGCATGTTTTTTTGGAAAGTGGAGAGAAGGTTTTCTATAAAGGTGATCGCGGAATCTATGATCAGGCTATCGAGAAGTTGGTTCTCAATGGATCTGTAGATGTGAAGACGGGTGAAACCCAGGCAAACTCCGATCAAATGATTTATGAACAACTCGAAGATCGAGTGCAATTAATTGGAAATGTAAAAACGAAGCGCTATTTTCCAGATGAAAAGGATTGGATCTTTATCGATTCGGATGAATCCTTTCTATGGCCTGAGGCCAATAAGTCTCGCTACGTAGGTAATGTCGCGGGAAAAGTGAAGCGCATTCGCGTTTATGAAGATTCTCTATATTTTTGGTGTAATGAGTTGCTCTTGGATATGAATATCAATAAGGCAGATCTCTATCATAATGTTCGTATGAAAAAAGGGAATCTCGATGCCTCAAGTAGACGTGGGGAAATCTTCTTAGAAAATTATAATAAGAAGGTGAAGTACTACGCACTCTACGATGATGTGAAATTGAAAGAGAAGTTAGTTCAAAATAATAAGGCCATAGAGCGTCGTGCTTTCTCAGAAAAGCTTGAAGGACTCCCTAGTGAGGATAGAGTGATTCTTACCGGATATCCCAAAGTTTATCAGCTCGGAGATGTGATAAAGGGAAATAAAATAGTCCTCAGGCAGAGCACAGAAGTGGTGGAAGTGGATGATGCAAATACCAAGTTTCAGGTGGAATAAGTCAAAAGATTTCAATTACTTAAGTCCTCCTTCTAAAGTAGGCAAGGGCCTTGCATAAAAACTGGAATAAAAAACTCAAGTATTGCCGACTGATGTCGATAAGTAGGTAAGTAGAAAAAGTGATACTTGATAGGAAATTTAATTAAATAAAAAGCTAAAAGGTCATGGTTGGTCTTTAAGTGTGAAAGGTTTTAACACAGAGTGAACATGGAAGAAGTTAAATTTTTGAGAGCGAAGAATTTAAGAAAAACTTACGGTGGGCGTACGGTTGTCAAAGGTGTCAGCTTAGAAGTTAGCCAAGGAGAAGTTGTAGGATTACTGGGCCCTAATGGTGCAGGAAAGACGACTTCTTTTTATATGATGGTAGGTTTAGTTAGACCTGATGAGGGAGATGGAGGAATCGAACTCTCTGGTGAAGATCTAACGGAATTTCCTATTCACATCCGTGCCTTGAAAGGTGTGGGTTATCTTCCTCAGGAAGCTAGTGTGTTTAGGGACTTGAGTGTTGAGGCCAATATTTATGCGGTCCTTGAAAATAGAGCGCTCCCTACAACGAAGAAGAGAAATTTGCTGAATTCACTTATTGAGGATTTCGGCTTAGATCATATCAGAACCTCAAAAGGGGGAGACCTCTCTGGGGGAGAAAGAAGGCGAGTTGAAATTGCTCGCGCCTTGGCCTTAGAGCCGAAGTTTATTTTACTGGATGAGCCGTTTGCTGGGGTCGACCCACTTGCGGTGAGTGACATTCAGGGAATTATTCGGGGACTGAAGCAGAGGAATATTGGAGTTTTGATTACTGATCATAATGTTAGGGAAACCTTAGGGATTGTTGATCGTGCTTATATCATGAACTCTGGTGAACTTCTGGTAGATGGAACGCCAGATGAAATTGTAAATAATGAAAGAGCAAGGAAGTTCTATTTAGGTGAAGAATTTAAAATGTAGTTTCTTATGAATTACATTTTGTAAGAATTAAATAGAGGTGCCTATGGCCATCAAAATGTCCCAAAGTTTAAAGCAGACTCAAAGTTTGATGATGACGCCGCAATTGCAGCAGGCGATCAAGTTATTGACTCTGACCCATCTTGAAATGACTAATGTTATTGCTGAAGAGATGGTTGAAAACCCAATGCTAGAAGAGCTTGATGGTGGGGAAGCTTCGGCCAAAGAAGAGCGTCTTGAGATGCAAAATCAAGAGGCCACATCTGAAAACTTTCAAGAAAGTGGTCCAGTTAATCAGGACGACTTTGATTGGCAGTCTTATATTGAAACCTATAACTCATCCTCTTCGAGTAACCCTCCCAATATGGCGACTCAAGACTTTGATGAGATGCCTAATTATGAAAATATTGTAACCAAGGGAATGTCTCTAACTGAACATCTTGAGTGGCAGTTGAGAATGGAAGAGTTGAGCGACCAAGATATGAAATTCGCTCTTGAGATTATTCATAGTATTAATGACGATGGATACCTCTCGATTCCTTTTGAAGAAGTTATGGCCACTACAGATATGGACCGTGAAGAAGCGGAAGATATCTGGCAAATGGTAAAGTCTCTAGATCCTGTTGGTTGTGCATGTGAAACACTGACCGATTGTCTCCTTTCTCAGGCAAGAATTGCGGAAGAGCGAAGTCCACTTCTCGAAAAAATTATTCGTGAACACTTAAAAGATCTCGAAACAAAAGATTATGAAAAAATCGCAAAGGCCATCGGCGTAGAGCGTGAACAAGTTTTAAGTTCACTAGAACTTCTAAAGAATTTTCACCCTAAACCTGGACGTCTTGTTTCTCCTGGAGAGATCCATTACGTAGTACCTGATATTTATGTGGTGAAAGTTGGGGATGAATTTGTTGTTAAAGTTAACGATGAAGGTGTTCCTCGTCTTAGAGTAAGTCAGCTCTATCAGAAGATGCTTGCTCAGACTGATAATAAAGAGGCTCAAGAGTATGTTCAAGAGAAGCTAAGAAATGCTCTTTGGTTGATTAAGTCTATTCAACAAAGACAGAGAACGATTTACCGTGTTGCCCAGGCCATTGTGGCCCAACAGCAAGACTTCTTTAAAAGGGGAGCAAGGTTTCTTAAGCCTATGATCCTAAAAGATATTGCCAATGAAATTGGAATGCACGAGTCAACTGTTTCTCGTGTGACTAATAATAAGTATATGCACACGCCCATTGGCCTTTTTGAATTGAAGTACTTCTTTAATACCGGTGTTGGTGGAAAGAATGGGGGAATCGATGTCTCCAGTGAAGTGCTCAAACTTAAGATCAAAGAGCTAGTGGCCAACGAGCCGGCCAAGAAGCCTTTATCTGACCAAAAAATTGCAGAACTTCTCTCTCGCGACGATGTGAAGGTGGCAAGAAGAACTGTGGCCAAGTACCGAGAAATGCTGGGAATCGCCTCATCTTCTAAAAGAAAAGTTAAGTAAATCGAGCAAAAGTTACGAAACAGTATTTACGCAAAAATAAATAAACTCCGTGTAAAAGCGGAGCTATTTTCATACATACACAGGGAGATACCTTTATGAAAATCACAGTTTCCTTCCAGCATCTAGAGCACACACCGTCACTTGATGAGAGGATTCAAGAGAAGTCACAGAAACTCAAAAAGTATATGGAGGGGAAAATCCACATTAAGTGGAATTGTTATGTTGAAGATCATCTTCATTTCGCGGAGATCGAACTTCTCGGACCAAAGTGTTCATTCCATGCTTCGGCCAATTCAGATAGCCTCTATAAGAGTATGGATCTCGTTGTTGCAAAACTTGAGAAGCAACTAGATAAGAAACATGCCAAGCTTAAGAATAAACTTCACCGCAGTAAAGGTGAAAGACCTGTGATCTTAGATTACGAATCGGCTTGGGATGATTACGATGAAGAATATAAAGACGTTATTTAAAATACGAGGGCCACTTTTAAAGTGGCCTTTTTTATAGATCCAAATTAATTTTTTCAACGTTAAGCACTTTTGGTCCGAAGCGATCAGAGAATTTAATGGCCATGGTGTTTGCTCCTTCTTCGGTAGCGACAACATCAATATGCATATCGAAAAGGCTGCGCTTTGCAAATAGCTTCAGTTTCCCTTCTTTGAACTCCCAAGTTCCTATTCCAGTATCTAGATTGGGGAGATCATAGTACCACTTTCCATCGTTGTAGATCGCGATCTCAATAGGGTAGTCGCGATTGAGTATGGTCTTGTCTTGGTTGAGGTTAGGAGCCGCAGGAAGAGGTTTATCATTTATCACTTGATCAAAATCAGATGATTTGACTTCAAAGAGTCTGAGTTCAGACTTATCATCTGAACTCGGGTTGCAGCTTGAAAAGAAGGCCATGGAAAGGGCCAAGAGAATGATAAAATTCTTATTCATAAGAAAGTGACTCCAGAAAAGTTGCTTTTCAGAGTCAATCATAACGAGGTGAGACAGAAATGTCTAAGAATAGGTTTCTATCTTAGTTCGTGTCTAAAGAAGATTCCTGTGTCCCCAAATGAGGAGGCCGTAAACTCAGAAGTTGTTGAAATATGGCCAATCTTCTCAGCTTTTCCTAGGAACTTCTCAATATCTTCCGGCTCATAATCAAAGTAATCGAATTTAGCATCTGTATAGGCATAGACATCATAGAGAGTTGTGCCTTCTTCGATGGTGAGAATATCTTTTCTAATATCATGTTTTGAAGATGAGAATTTAAGACCAGAGTTAGGAACAAAGAAGAGTTGGCGAGGAGCTACAAGCTTATCTACTTTTTTTCCATGCTCATCAAGTTCGGCCATATGATTAAGTAGAATTTCTTCTGGGTAGTCACTCACTCTTTTAAAAAGACTGTGAACAAGTTTAGGTCCTATGCCTCCTGCTATGGGAACAATATTGGAAAGAGGGTTTTCAAAGAAATTATAATTCTTCTTTTGACCCTCTAGGCGATAGAGTGCTGAAAGATTTGCACTTTCATGACCATCTCGAAGAAGCTTTAGGGCAAGCCCTGGAGCAACGTCTCGACTCTTGGTTGGTCTAAACGTAAGGGAGAGGCGAATAATTCCACACTCATGTCCTTGAAAAGCACCGGTGTAATTATGCTTTCCAGTTGAAACAAATTTAACCTTTGCAACAACACCTCTTTCATGGAGATACTTCTTCCAATTCTTGGGTGCAAAATCATCATGGTAATTTTCCTTCTTGCTTAGCTCTTGAAGGGTCATTCCCATTAATTGCATGACTCCAAATTTACTAAACTTGGGGAGTTCCTTGTATTCAGTGGACTTAATTTTATTCCAAATATATTCCTGTTTAGCACAAGAGCTAAGTGAGTTATAGCTAGCACCAAAAGTAGAAGTTGATAAAGTTAAAAGTAAGAGTCCATTTAGTAACGATTTCAAGCAAATCCTCCGCAATTTAAATACTCTTTAATTATAGGGTTATTCCTGAGCTAATCTTAGGGGAAATCTTTTACCTCTACTTAACTTTAATGGTCAGGCTTTTCGTGGGAAGAGAGAGTTTTTCTCCATACTTAAGTTGTATATGCTTAACTCTAGGGGCCATATTCTTCAACTGAGTGCTCCACTCGTTAAAATCATCAGGAAAAAGAACGGAAGGCTTTTTTAGGGATAACTCTTCAAAGAGGTCATCGTGATGAGTACTAATGAGAAAATTCGGTGCACTTGGACGAATCACTTTTTCAATGAGCTCCTTAGAGCTTCTTCGATTGGCCACTCCTAGGATAAGAAGGTCTGTCTTCTCTACTGGTGTTTGCTCAGAGAAATAGGCAGAGGGATGAAAAAGAACTCTTCCTTCGGCGTGTTCAATTACAAAGTTATAAACTTCACCCATTTTATAACTAAAAATAGAAGCAGGCTTATTAAGGGGATGCTCTAGCTTTCCTGAAGCAAGAGTAAAGGAGAGAAAGTGAGGGGGATGAACTCCAGGGTAAGGTGTAATTTTAAAACCTTCTACTTCAATGCTTTCTCTGTGCTTTATAGAGTGGAGACGACTGTTTTCAATATCTTTTTCTTTAATAATTTCTAGAGCGGTAGGGGAGCCGTAGAAATGGGCCTTAGTAAGCTTCATGACATTGGGCCCGTCAAGAATATGGTCATAATGAGAATGACTACTTAGTATCGCTACGACCTCATGTCCTGGCGGAAGTGATGCTAGCCATTTCTTTGTAACTTTAGGGTCAGGATCATAAGAGAAGGGGGATAGAGTCTCTAGGAGATTCGGACGATCAAAGAAGGGGTCAAAAAGTACGGTCTTTCCTTGTGCTGAAAGAGCTACGCAGGTTGTTCCAAACCATTGAATAGTTAGAGCATGGACTTGGGTGCAAAAAACGAATAACAGGAGAACTCTGAGCTTCATGCTCCTATTGTATTCATTTGCTGGACTTCGTCTATCGTGAAAAAAAAAGGCCTCCTATTAGGAGGCCTAGATCGAAATATTTTTGATAGCTTATGGGTATGCAACTTCTTGCATAAGGCTTGAGCCAACTTCAACTAAGTTACTGATAACTCCAATATTAGTTGAATCAACATTGAAAGCTCCAAAGCTATTGAGAAGAGTTCCAAGTTGGGCCTTAGGGTTTACTGGGTATTGGTCAAAAGCATCAGCTACTGGAGCTTGAACTTCTTTTGAAAGCATATACTCCATGAGCATTGTAGCTTCAGCAACATTTTTAGTATGCTTAACAATTCCCATTCCAATTCCATTGACGTGAGCTTTTGTAGTTCCTTGTGAAGGGAAAACCATGCTTACTGGAAATGATGGATCTTTTTCGATGAAAGGCATTAGGTAGTAAGAGTTTGCAAGACCAACATCACACTTTCCTTCAGAAATGGCAGTGATGAGAGCTCTATCACTTGTGAAAACAGGTTGAGCAAGATTCTTAACCCAACCAGCAAGAATATTACGCGCTTTTTCTTTTCCAAAGTGAGCGAATAGGTAAGCAGCAAGGGCCTGGTTGTAGTTACTCTTTGAAGTTCTCATACAAAGTCTACCTTCCCACTTTGCATCAGCAAGACTTTCGTAAGTAGGTACTTCTGTAGGAGCAACAACATTCTTATTGAACATGATTAAACGTGAACGGTAGAAAAGAGTTACCCAATTCTTATTTGATTCGATGAAGTTACTAGGAGCAATTGATTCAATGATTTTTGAATCGAAAGGACGATAGATTCCTTTTTGAGTAGCAATGCCATGAAATACAAGATCTTTATCTAGGTGAAGGTCAGCTGGAGTTGCTTCACCTTCAGCAATCATTTGATCAATAAGTTCATTACTCTTTCCCTCTACAACTCTTACCGTGATTCCTGTCTTTGCTGTGAATGGTTGAAAAACAGCGTCAAGAGTTGAGGCCGGATATACCGAATAAACAACAAGCTCTTTTGCAAGAAGTGATGTTGAGAAAATTGACGCTAAAATGAAGCTAATGAGTACATTCTTCAAAGGTATTCTCCTTAATTAGGTTAATGATTAAGGAAGTAATATAAGCGCTTGTTTGTTATGTCAAACAAATGTGAATAGCATCAAACTTGTAAAGAGGTTTTTTTGGGAGAATATCGAGATTTCAGCTGTTTAGGTATGTAAAAAGGCCCTTATTCTAGGGCCTATTCTATTCATAAATAGAGGAGGGCCTTATCGGCCACCTTCGCCATTTTCAGGGTCCTCGTAGTACATGAGGAAGTCTGTAGGATCTTCTGGGTTGATTAGTGTGAACTCGACAACATCTTGATTGAGGGCCTTTGTAGCATCAAATACATCGATGAAAAGTCCAATTCTATTTTTTACTTCACTTGTTGTCGCCTTCTCACTTTTAACGGCCTTAAAGAGAAACATTCCATCAATGGGTTCTGAAACTGAGAACTCACCCTTAAGAAATGCTGACTTTGGATTCGTGAACATTTTTCGTCTTTGGCGAGGAGACTTATCTTTAAACTTGGGTGCAATTACAAAAGAGGCATGATCTTCTTTTCCATTAATGGAGAGATTAAGAACAACATCATCTCTTCTTCCATAAGAAGCTAGGTAAGGTCCTGGTAGATAATCCTTTCGCCATGTCGACTCTAGTCCAACCTTTTCGTAAACAAAGTTGGCCAAGTGGTATTGAACTCCATTGTCTTTTTTATCATCTTTCATTGGAAAGAAGATTTCTTTTGGCTGTCCATCTTTTCCATTGCTTGAAATAATTGCGCCCTCTAGAGGCTTCTTAGCATTGGCATTCTTCGCAAGAATAAGTTGTCGAGGATTTTCAACGATCTTTGGTTCAATATTTCCATTAACCACATGGAGCTCATACATATTGTAGACACCTTCTTTTTCAAGGTTAGGTACAACTTTATAGGTCGCAATCTTTTCAGTGATATGTTTGAGGTATCCAATCGCTTTACTTGCGATAGGTAGTTTATTGGCAGCAATATATTGAGGAGCCATTCTCAAAAGATTCACATATTCAAGAAGTACGGCATGGTAACTTCCTGGCTCATGGACAATTTCTTGAAGGTAGATTCGAGTGGCCGCTTTGTTAGGACCCTTGTGTCCCCATTTATATTGAGAAACCCCAAGGTAATCTCCACCGAGTTGAGGTCCAATTGATGATGGGTCTCTTTGTGGATTCATACTCGAACATGAATAGAGCCCAAAAAGAGTTAGAGTGATGAGTGCCTTTCGCATGGATAATTCCCCTCGTTTATTTATAGTACCAATGTATTCTTATCGGATATTGTCTAAATAATTTGAGGATTAATTCAAAAGCTAAGTAACTATAATAACTTATAAAGAGAGAATAAAATTAATCAAATCGGCCTTATCATTAATTGAAAGCAGGCCATATTTCAATCTTGATTCATTTGCCTCGCCACCGTGCCAAAGGATCGCTTCTTCAACACCATTGGCCCTGCCATCATGAAGAAGTCGTAAATGCCCATTTACAAGTTTCTGCGAGCCCAAGCCCCATAGAGGTGGAGTTCTCCATTGGCGTGCAAGAGGGTCAACACTAATCTTTGTATCAGCAAGTTCATCTCCCATGTCGTGAAGAAGTAAATCTGTGTAGGGAGAAAAAAGAGTTCCATCTTCAAGCTCGTAGTCAGCTCGATGGCAGCTTTGGCAATTGATGGAATTGAATATTTTCTCGCCACGATTTATTGAATTGATATCAAGACGCTCTCTCTGTCGCTTTGGTTTTTCTATTCCCGCCATAAGCTCAACAACAAAGTTCAGATGTTTTTCGCTAATTTCAAATTGATGGCCTTCTTCTACTCCACTAGGAGAGTCAAGACACTCATGCTGTTCAGAAGTACAGGGCTGCTCTGGAAATTGAGAGCTGGTAATACCTAGATCACCCTGAAAAGCAGCAGCAACTTGATGGCGAAGATCGATCTTGTCGGCCTTCCAGCCAAAGCGGCCAACCCTGCCATTGATCATATGAGCTTTTCCACCGTTGGTTTGATTTTTTAAAATTTCGTTATCAGAAATTTGATCAAGATAGCCGAGTCCTGCAAGGTGAGGAGCTATTCTTGGCGAGAGGAATTGATCTTCTCTTAAGGGGCCAAATTGTTCTTGTGATAACAGATAGTGAGGCTTAGTTAGCCCATTTGGAAGTTGCTCCCAGCGAGTTACAACTCTCGCTTCTGGAGTCACTCCTTGAATGGATTGATCTTGAATTTGAGAACCGTAAGGACTTTCACTTCCCATAACTTTGAATAGTAGGGAAGGGTCCAGAGGGTGAATGACTCCTGCAGGAGCACCTCTACCAAATCCAAGGTGGCAGCTCATACAGCTGACAGCATTGAAGTTGGGACCGAGTCCATTTCTTAAATGGGTGGATGAAGGTGCCTTTACCCAAGGCTTTGCAAAGAGAGAAAGGCCAGCTTTAATTCTGGCCACTTCTTTCTTAGAGAGGTCTTCTCTAAGGTGAGCAAAGTTTTTTGGAAATCTTCCCGTCAATACTTTTGCAGGTGTTGAGAATGAGATGATTCCAACAATTGTAATGAATAGGAGTCGATTAACTTTGCTCACGCTGATATGACCTCGTTCTAATTTCTTAGATTTCTAAAATAAGACCAAGCTCTGTCGCTGCATCACGAAGAAGCTCGTCTAGATGATCAAGGTCATCAATGATTTTTTGTACTTTCGCCTGCTGACTTACGATGGCCACGTCAAAGGGAAGAATGATATTTCCAACTTCAACATTTCCAGCAGCGTCTTGAGCGTAGAATGCATTGATTCCTGCGAATACTTCATCAAAAGCAGCTTTGATATCTGCGTTTAGAGCAGGGTTAACAAATTCAACAAGCTCATCAACACCGGCACCATCAAGAGAAACTCTCATATTAAAGGCTTCATATTGACCAAAGTAAACATTCTTAACCCCAAGAGCGTTAGTGTAGATATCGTTAACTGTAGTATCAGAGAAGCAGCTATGTTCTTCTTCTTGATCCTCAAGTAAAAGAGCATTTTCAATTCTCTCTGACTTAAGCTCGTCACCGGCCATAGAGATCATTGAAGTGAAAAGGAAACCAAGAACTTCTCTTGAGTCTCTGGCTTCAAATTCTTTTCTATAGTTTGTGGCATTAGTGGCCCACTGCGTCGTAACTTTTTGAAGGTGCTCAACAATAGTTGAAGAGAGAAGTCCTAGATACTCTCTTCTTCTGTCTGCATTGGCAGCAGCACCATCGATATAGTCTGTAACTTCTCTTTTTCCTGCCGAGTTAAGGTCACGATCTTGTCCCCAAAGAAGGAACTCAACAGCATGGTAACCTGTAGAGATATTTTTTTCTCCATTGAGCTCATTCATTGAAACAATAGTATCTTGAGTAAGAGAGACTGAGCGATCATTGATAAGACCTGTATTAGGTGCGCCCACTACATAATCAATATAAGCTTCATCAAGAGGCCATGCATTGAGAAGCCCTTCAACACCTTCAAAGTTAATTGAATCAAGGTAAGAAGTAACACCATCATTAATAGGTTCAAAATCAATTGGTCCGTTGTAGAAGCGAAAGATTTCAGTTTGACCATAAGGCATACGAGCTTCATTAGTCCAAGTTGCTTTAGCTACTTCCATTGCTGTGCTTGCTTTAACAAGATCACCTGTGGCGGCCGTGGCCATAAGGGATTTCACTGAGTTATCAAGAGCAGTTGCACCCATGAGTGCATCTTCATAAGTAAGAAGGGCCATATCGGCGTAGTTCTTAACGATTTGAGTTTCAAGTTCAACATTTCTTTTGTAAGGTACAGGAAAAGCGGTAGCTGCCGTACTACTTAGAATACTGATTAAAATCAGGCTATTACGTAACATTTAATACTCCTTTTATGTGGTGTAGTGTGTACATTCAATAAATAGTTTGGTAAATCAAACACTGGTATGTTTATCCAAACTAAAATGGCTTGGCAAGGTTTGAATTATGAAAAATATTTTTAAAGCATTGACCCTCTTTGTATTTATTATTCTTGTTCCCGATAGCTTTGCTGATTTAGATGAAAGACTAACTAAGATTATTAAAGACAATCAATTATCTGCCCTGCAAAGGCCTGCAAGATCGAGCAGGGCCCTCGTTAAATTAGGAGGGATGCTCTTTGCTGAAACACTTCTTTCTGGACCCAAGGATATAGCATGCATGACTTGCCATCATCCGATGTATGGAACAGGAGATGGACTGGCCTTTCCTATTGGTACCGGAGGCAGTGGCTCTGGTCCCTATCGTAAACAAGCTAACGGTCACCTGAGTAGAAGACACTCGCAATCACTTTTAAATATTGGTTTTCCGGAAATTGAACATATGTTTTGGGATGGAAGGGTTTATAGAAACTCTCAAACTGGTGAGCTGCAAACTCCAGAAGCGGCACTCAATGGTAAAAATCCCCAGCTAAAAGAAGTCGCCCAAGTTCTAACGATGTCGGTATCTGCTCAGGCACTCTTTCCCATTATTAATAATGAAGAAATGAGAGGAGAGAATAACGAAGTTGCAGATGCGGCCACGGATATAGAATCGTGGGAAGTTGTGATGAGTAGACTCTTAGAAGGAGAGAAGAAGGATCGCTATATTCCCGCTTTTAAAAAGGCCTATCCCAATACGCTTAAATTTAATATTGGCCATGTTGGTGAGGCCATTGGATCTTTTATAAAAGATCAGTTCTATGTGGCCGACACACCTTATGATCGCTACTTAAAAGGTGACCTCAAAGCAATGACTGACTCTGAAAAAAGAGGCTTAATTGCTTTTGAACAAAGAGGGAAGTGTATGCAATGTCATAATGGTCCACACCTCTCTAACTTCTTGTTTAAAAGTGTTGCTACTCCACAGTTTAACTCTGATGTTGTTCAAGCTCCCTTTGATGAAGGTCGCTATGAAGTAACAGGTGAGAAAAGAGATCTCTTTAAATTTAAGACCCCCGGACTTAGAAACTTAGCGCTTACTGCCCCTTATATGCACAATGGCGCTTTTGCTACGATTGAAGAGGCCGTAGATCATTATAATAATCCAAAGCAAAGCCTTGAAGACTTTACTCTATCTCAAGTCGATTTAAGTAACTATAGCGATAACTTTGTCATAGATCGTGATCCTAAAAGAAATAAGCTTCGAGTTAACTTGATTTCTATTGGTGAAGTCCGTAGAGGAATTCGTCTGACTGATCAAGAACGTACAGACCTCATTCAATTTCTTAAAACTGGACTTCTCGACTATCGCTTTCAACAAAATAGAAATTAACGATTAGTTGATCTATTCTCTCAATTGAACTTTTTCTAAAATGAGGTGACAATAGTTTCATCTTATTTTCCAAGCAAGGAAAAGAACTCAAGGGGGAGTTTTGTGAAAAAGTTATTTCTAGGGGGGGCCCTATTTTCTGCATTTTCTTTATTTTCTTCAGGTCTCTATGCCGCAGACTTTGAGCTGGATAACCTCTCACAGGCTGATGTAGATAGTATTGCTGAAGAGTTCTCTGCTAACTTTGTCCATACAACGGTTACTGGTGCAAGCAGTAGTAAAATTTTAGGGTTTCAGGTAGGTATTATTGGTAGGCAAACGACTTCTCCTAATATTGAGAGACTAGTGAAAGAGCAGTCTCCCTCTACGGAAATCAGTAGTATTTATGATGCAGGATTGATGGCCCAAGTTGCTATACCTTTTGGGATCTCTGCTGAATTGGTCACTCTTCCTGAAATGGATCTTGGAAGTTTGTCTGTGCAAAGAACGAGTATGGCCGTGAAATGGAATATGAGCGATGGCTTCTTGGTTATTCCATTTAACCTAGCGATTAGGGCCCACTACTCAACAGGTGAAATTTCTTATAGTGACGTTATCAATAATTCATCAACTGGAAATACGGATGTTAATTCTAATATTGGGATTAAGAGTAAATCCTATGGGGCAAACTTATCGGCCAGTTTAGATTTAATGGTTGTTGAACCTTATGCGGGATTTGGTTATGTGACTAGTGATACAGATGTAAATGTAGACGCCGCAGGTGGAACTACGATTTTCAATTTCTCTGCTGCACAAGCGGCCAGCTCCAGTAGCTCAGGCCTTCACTACTTTGCTGGTGCTGAGGTTAATCTTCTCGTGATTAAGTTAGGTGCTGAATACTCTAATGTTTATGGCGTCGATAGAATTACTGGAAAACTTGCTATTGGCTTCTAGGTCGCCACAGAAATTGTGCACAATTAGGGCCTCATGGGCCCTAGCTGTAACCCTTCAATAAACTTTCTTTTTCCTCCTATACTTTCAATTACCTATCCCCTTAAGTCCTTCTCATTTCTATTCAATTCAAAGACATTGTTGAATTGGATTTTAGAAATGGAGAGAATACATGAGCTGTCATTTAAACACAGTGGCGCTAATGAAGGAGATAAGGATTATGAAAAAGTTACTCTTAGGCGGATTGTTATTTTCTGCGCCTCTCTATATTTATGATGTTTATGCGGGAGATTTACAACTTGATGACCTCACTCAACAGGACGTAGACAATATTTCAAAGGAATTCTCTGGTAACTTTGTTCACACTACAGTTTCCGGGGCAAAGCCTCTTGGTAGTGTGTTTGGTTTTGAAGTTGGGGTTATTGGAAAGATTTCAGATTCCCCTAAGCTTGGAGAGTTGGTTAAAGAGCAATCATCAAGTGCAGATGTCAGCTCCCTCTATGATGCAGGCCTATTGGCACAAGTTTCTGTGCCCTTTGGTATAACAGGGGAGCTCGTCTATCTACCAGAAATGGATCTTGCTGATATAAAGGCGACGAGAACAAGTCTTGGGGTGAAGTGGACTCTCTCCGATAGTATTCTTCCCATTCCTTTTATGAATTTGGCCGTTCGCGCTCATTACTCAATGGCCGAACTAAAATATTCAGATGTTATTAATAATGCTTCAACTTTAAACACAGATGTGAATTCAGAAATCGCCGTCGAATCCAGCTCCTATGGTGCTAATGTCATAGTCAGTTTTGATCTTCTCGCCGTTGAGCCTTACGCGGGAGTTGGATACGTATCAAGTGATACAGATATTAATGTTTCAGCAACGGGCGGGACAAATATCTTTAGCTTCACTGATGCTCAGTCAGCTTCAAGTTCAAGCTCTGGACTTCATTACTTTGTAGGGGCCCAGGCCAATCTACTGTTTTTTAAATTAGGAGCGGAGTATTCCAATGTTTATGGAGTGGATAGAGTTGCTGGAAAAATTTCTTTTGGATTCTAAAAAAAAGGGCCATCATTTGATGGCCCAAATTCTAAATGCTTATCTTAGATTTAATTACTGCACTCTTCCTGTTACTTGGAAGTGAATTCCAACATGTCCAACACCATCAGTACAAGCTACGTCAGAGTTAGAAAATGGGAAGAAGATAGCAGCACGACCATGAAGGTACTTGTAAGAGTTAAACTCTAGTACATTATCAAGAACTGCTTTACCTTGAGCACAGTCAGCTTCTGGTAGTGCTTTTGATTCAACAAGACCAATAGTCCAAGCAGAGTTATCAGCAAGAAGAATTGAAGAGTAGCTACACTTCACTCCAGCTTCTTCAAAAGTAGCCTTGATAAGAACGTTATCAAGTGAGCGATCTGTACTAAGCTTAGTGAACTCTACTTTGTAATCAGCAAGTTCTGCTGGCTCAACAGTCGCAAGAGTGTTTCCATCATCACAAACATAGGCCGTCCACTTTGATAGCCAACGCTCTCCATCAAGCTCCAGATCAGCAGCGAATGAGTTAGAAAGTGCCATTACAGATACTAATGCAAGAATCATTTTTTTCATTATTTCCTCCAAAAATTTAGGTTTTTAAGTATGAGAGTTTGTATAACGGTACTAATGTTTGGTCAATCAAACTTTTGTAAACCAAGTTATACATCCGTGAAAAATTAAGTAATTTTAGATACTTAAAAATAAAAAAGCCTCATCAGATGAGGCTTTTTTATAAAAATTATTTTTGATAAATCGACTAGAACTCAGCAGGAAGTCCCTTAGGGATAGCTTCAAGTAGACTCTGAGTATATTCATTCTTAGGGTGGTGGTAAACTTCTTCAGCATCACCAAACTCTACGATTTGACCTTTCTTCATAACTCCAATCTCATCTGAGAAGAACTTCACAACGCTGAGGTCGTGAGAAATAAAGAGGTAAGAGAGGTCAAACTCTTCTTTAAGATCAAGAAGTAGGTTGAGAACTTGAGCCTGAACAGAAACATCTAGGGCCGATACAGATTCATCACAAATGATAAATCTAGGCTCTAGCATTAGAGCACGAGCAATACAAATTCTCTGTCTTTGACCACCTGAGAACTCATGAGGGTAGCGACTTAGGTGATCTCCTGCAAGACCAACCTTATCAAGAAAGTAAGAGGCCTTGTCATAGCGTTGCTTCTTAGTTCCACCAATACCATGGATAACCAGAGGTTCTGTTAGAATATCTCCAATTGTCATTCTTGGATTTAGTGAAGAGTAGGGGTCTTGAAAAATGATTTGTGCTTTTCTTCTCCACTTACGAAGCTCTTCAGAGCTATAGTTCATGATATCTTCGCCTTCGTAAATAATCTGCCCCTCAGTTGGCTCAAGAAGACGAAGGATAGTACGACCAAGTGTTGTTTTACCACAGCCTGATTCACCAACAAGACCAAGAATCTTTCCTTTTCCAAGCTTGAAGCTTACATCATCAACGGCCTTGAAGTTATCAACGACTTTGCCAAAGATGCCGCCTTTAACAGGAAAATACTTCTTTATACCTTTGATCTCTAGAAGAGCATCTGTGACTTCACGGTTAGGCTTCTTGATTTCATCGTCAGTAAGGTTACCAACATGTTTGATGGCCGTATCAGGATTGAGGAAATCCTCAACAGTATAAAGCCTTTTTGGGTTTTGACGAAGGTCTGGGCGACAAGCAAGAAGACCTTTCGTATAAGGATGCTGAGGATTTTTGAAGATATCCATCTTCGGGCCTTGTTCAACAAGGTCACCTCTAAACATAACCACAACTTCATCAGCGATATCAGCAACAACGGCGAGATCGTGAGTAATGAAGAGCATACTCATTCCACGTTGCTTTTGAATCTTAAGCATAAGCTCAAGAACCTGCTTTTGAATGGTTACATCAAGTGCTGTCGTTGGCTCATCACAAATAAGAAGTTTGGGTTCGCAGGCAATGGCCATGGCGATCATTACTCTTTGCTTTTGCCCACCAGAGAGCTCGTGAGGATAGTAATCCACACGCTTACTAGGCTCAGGAATTCCAACTTCCTCAAAGAGGTCGATTGTTTTTTCGCGAGCTTCTTTCTTAGAAACATTTTGGTGTAAAAGGATGGCCTCTTCAACTTGTGATCCCACTGTGAAAACAGGGTTTAAAGAAGTCATGGGCTCTTGAAAAATCATGGAAATTTCATTTCCTCTGATTTTGAACATTTCATCAGTTGAAAGCTTTAGTATATCCCTTCCATCATCAAAGAGAATTTGTCCTCTAGGTGGAATTCCCGGAGGAGTAGGAATAAGCTTCATGATAGAAAGTGAGGTTACCGATTTACCAGATCCTGACTCCCCAACGAGGGCAACTGTTTTGCCTTTAGGAATATCAAAAGAGATTTTCTTAACAACATTGTTAATTCCATCGTCAGTTCTAAAATCAACTTCAAGATCTTTAATTTCAAGAATATTTGAATCTTTAATAAGTCCTTCCTTTTTTTAAATCCACTGGTTCAACAATTTCAACATCACCCAGGGATGAAGTGAGGCCCGATCATACACCATGGGCCTCGCTTTGTGGAGTAGAACTAGTCTGCATCACCTTGTTCAAAGAATGTTTGAAACCCTGCGGCATTGTAACAGTTCAGTCCACCTGTCTGAGTGTCTCCAAAGCATACTTCATCATTATTGATAAAACGAGCTGCAAATTTACCTTTATCATTAAGAAGTTCTAATTCTTTAAGGTTTGCAGGGTCTTTTTCCAAGAAAGTTAGAAAATTATATATTCCTTTAGTGGTAGTTGTCTGAACGATCGCTCTTCTTTTGGTGAACTCCTTCACTAGATCAGATGCAGCATAGGCCGAGGTACTAAGCACGAATAGTGCAATCAATACTTTTTTCATTTTGTACTCCTTTCAGTTTATTGGTGAATTTATTTAGATTTATGGGTTGCAAGAGGGCAGCGCGAAATTGCGTTGCCTCTATTTCGAAGTAAGCATTACTTTGGGAGGTGATTCCATATTGAATAGAGCTCATATCCTCACGGGAAGGACGATAGAAAGTTCCAAAGAGCATATCCCAAATACTGAGGGCCACCCCATGATTCTTGTTCTGATGAACTCCCTTAGAGGAGTGATGGATCTGGTGCATTCGCGGGGAGATAAAAATATATTCAAAAATTCCAAAACTTATCGGAATGGGCATATGTCGCAGGTTTGAGCCGAAGGCATTGAAGAGAAGGCCAAAGGCATTTACCCCTAAAATATCTAGGAGTGAGATCTTTCCTCCCAGCAGAAAGACATAAAGACCAACAAAGATTCCTTGAGTAAGAACTCCTCTCATTGTTCCAATAAGGGCTTCAAGGGGGTGAACTCGAAAGAGAGTAAAGGGGGTAAGAACCTTGGCCGTATGATGTGTGCGATGAATATTTCTTAAGGCAGGTATTCTATGCATGAGGTAGTGAAAGAAGAAGCGAAGAAAGTCACTTATCAAAAAGGCCATGGCCGTGGCCAAGATACTCTTTGTTAAATTTGTTAAATTTGTTAAATTTGTTAATGAAGAGAAGGACATTGGGGTAAAGCCCGGAAATAGCTTATGGCCCCACTGGATAACCTGCGTACTTACACTAAACATGGAAAAGATAAAAAGGGGAAAGATAAAAACTTTCAAGGCCGTATTAAAGGCCAAGAGTTTTAAGTCTAAGAGAGAGCTTTGATGAAAGAATCCTTTACGAGAAAAGACCATGCGCAGTTGATCTTTGAGACGCAGATTCTTTTGAAGAAGAGTAGTATAAAGTGTCGCGACCAGTAGAGAGAGGAGAAGAAAAGGCCAATAAAGTCTTTGTGATGGAGCAGTCGTGAGCTCTACTAATGGAGAAGTCCATTGAATAAAGATATCGCTAAATTTAGAAAATAGCTGTTCTACCATTTTGGTCCCATTTGACTTTAGTAGTCTTTTAGTGAGTATAGGACGTTTTAGTAACTGGAGTTTGCTATGTCAAACAATTAGTTGATTCTGTAAACAATACGTTTTTCAACTTTGAAGATATGACCCATGGTCGAGGCTATATTTTTGAATTTCCACGATTTAACCGCATCCAATGCGGACTGGTCAAGGCTCTTGTGACCAGAGCTTTTGGTTAATTCCACTTTATCAACATTACCATTGCCCCTGATCCAAAGAGTGAGAGTTACTATTCCAGTGAGTCCACGACGGATGGCCATACGCGGGTAGCGAGGCTGAGAATAGTTCGCAATAACAGAGTCGAAGCTCTTCGTTGTGGTTTGGGGAGTCACTGGAATAGGTTGTTCAACAACTTTCTTAGGAGCTTCCTTGATGACTTCTTTTTCAATTTCACGCTTTTTAAAAGGATCTTTTTTAACAACTTTTTTTACAGGCTGGACCTTAGGAATAACCACAGGTTTTCTGATATTAATTCTCATTGATATGGGAGCATCCGAGATAGGAGCTGCGCTCAGGTGGATGGCCTCTTTATTTTGATAGAGGAGAGCGCCAAGGTGAAGAAATAGACTTGAAACCAAGAAGATAAGAAATAATTTTCTCTGTTCAACTTTCTTCATATCAATCAATGAGTAAGGGGAGCTTGCTTCAATAGGTGAGTCGCTCACAGCAGTGTAATACATAGTGTTATTTATAAAGTATGAACAGGAGTTTGACAAGTCAAACTCTGTAGAGATTACCGGTGGCCCAAGGGTTGCATTACTTATAGAAGATAAAGAATAAATGCCTCTAGATACTCATTAGAGCAGTATCTGAGAATTTGGGCCGTCTAAACTTTATACAACTGGAGTGCATATTAACAAGATTACTTTCTCATTCATTGTGTTCGTGACTGCGGCCTTTTATGCTTCTTGTGGGATAAAGGGGCCTACTGTTTCAGCAACTCAGAGAAGTAGTTTTTCTATTCAAGAGCTTCAATGTGATGACTCTCAGTCATTTACTACAACTGAAGCCTATAGTGCTGTGAAGAAAAGAGGTGATGAAATTGATCAATTCATTAACCTTTATAATGGTCACCCAAATCGTACTACCAATAGAATTTTTCGCCCTATGACTGGGCTTGCTGAACAGGGAACTTCTCCAAGTGATCCTCTTATTTTAGGTAATAGTGAACTTAAAGAGCAATTAAGTAAATGGGATCAAAAGTGGATAAATATGGTGGGTGAGAGGACCTGGTTTTCATTCTTGGCCAACCAAAAGGCAGACTTAGTTCTTGAAGTCGATTTAGTTGAAGAAGAGGTGAATGATCTTCTTAGGAAATATAATCGATTACTCGATAATTCATCCCGTTGGAATTATCTCCAGTGTAATTTAGCTAATTTAAATGAAAGAAAGAAGCGTGATGTACGGACTTTCCTAGATTATCAGAAATTTGTAGCTCACTCCTGTGAAGCGATAGACTTCTGTACCCAAGAAGAACTGAGCTCTCATAAAGATGAAGTGGTAAATCTGTGTATGGCGACAAACTCAAGCTATGTTTGCAACCTTGAATTTGAGCAACATAAGCGCACAAAAACGTTAAAGGAATTTGAATCTTTCTATTTAGAAAAGCAGCAAAGAAATTACGATAGCTTCTTTGAGATTAGAGTTCTCAATAAATGGAATTGTGAAGAAAAATTAGGGAAGACGATTGTTAATATTCCCTATTACCTTGATGATGACTTTCTGACGCGAATTGATGGTGATAGTGATTTCTTTGAGGGTTTTGTTG
>JBLWXW010000033.1:0-38663 GCA_048267265.1 Bacteriovoracaceae bacterium | reverse complement strand
TCTTCTCTAGGCGAGTAAGTTGCTTGAGAGCTTCTTTTTCAACCTCTTCTGGCATTGTTGCTGCAAGAAGTTTCTTTTTAATTTCTTCGAACTCATCATCTCCGCCTTGGTCAGCATCTTCGCCGAGTTCAGACTTAATGGCCTTTATTTGTTCTCTAAGAAAATATTCTTTCTGTGTTTTATTGATTTCATCTTTTGTATTATTTTTGAGTTTGGCCTGCATTGCTAAAATTTCTAGTTCTCTTGAGAGAATTTCATTAATTTTATGCAGTCTTTCAATTGGATCGAAAGTTTCAAGAATCATTTGTGCTTCTGCAACATGGAGGTTTAAGTTAGAAGCAACAAGGTCTGCTAGACGCCCAGGCTCTTGAATATCTTCTAGAACGGTAAGGATATCAGGTGAAAGAACTTTTCCAAGAGTGATAACTCTTTCAAGTTGTTCTCTTATATTTCTCATGAGTGCATTCGTTGCAATTACATCATGGTCAGCAGTAGCATCTTCTACTTTTTCAAGCTTTGTCATGAAAAATGGATTTTCACTTTCGAAGTCAATGATGCGAGCTTTACTTAAACCTTGAACAAGAATTTTTATTCTTCCATCAGGTAGCTTTCTCATTCTCATGATCATCGCAACAGTACCAAGGTCATAAATCTCGCTCGGTTCTGGATGCTCAGCAGATATGTCTTTCTGACTTGCTAAAAGAATCAGTCTATCACTGTGATTAAGCGCATGTTCAACCGCTTGAATTGATGATTCTCTACCTACAAAAAGAGGTAGGATCATAAAGGGGTAAACAACGATATCTCTAATCGGGAGTAAAGGGAGATTGTCTTTAAACTCGATGTTATCGCCCTCATAATTCGTAACCATAATATGTCCTCCAAAACAGCATACATGTGCTTAGTCCGTGCACTCTTATTGTTCGGGCATAAGACAGCTATTCTTTAAACTTTTTATGCATTTTGTGATGAAATTTAAAAAAAGATTGGTAAAGTTAAACTGAGTAAGTCGGTATATATTTTATACTAAATTTATAGAATCATACGAATGTTATGTATTTATCGCACTTTAAAATAGTGAAGCATTTTACTAGGGAATAGTTATGGGAAAGTCTGACAAAATTGGTGTGGCGGTTTTAGCTGCAGGTCTTGGAAAAAGAATAGGAAAAAAAGTCGCTAAGCCACTTGTTCCTTTGATGGGACTGAAACTTGTAGACTATCCCTTGGCCGCGGCAATCTCCTTTGCAAAAGAAAATGAAATTGATTCTGAGTTTGGAATAGTTGTAGGGCATCAGAAAGAAGATGTTCAAAGCTATATTGAAGAGAGAGGCTATATAAAGATGTCCTTTCCTATTCAGAAAGAACAGCTTGGTACTGCCGATGCTCTAAAAAGTTACTATGAAGGATGTTCTTGGGCCAAGGACACAGACTATACGATGGTTCTTTGTGCGGATACTCCACTGCTAGGAAAAGAAGAATTGGCTCAATTGTGGAAAACATTGAAAAATAATAATTGGGATGCCATTGCCGCGTCCTTCAAAGTAGATAAGCCATTTGGATATGGAAGGATCATTCGTGACCAGAAAGGGTTTTCAATAGTAGAAGAAAAAGATGCTAATGATGATCAAAGAAAAATAAATGAAGTTAACTCTGGTCTTTATATAGCAAAGACTTCTTATGTAATTGAACAACTCTCTAAAATCGATAGCAATAATGAGGCCGGAGAGTTCTATCTTACGGATATATTTAAAGCTGGACTGAATGTAGGAGTAGAGTGTTTTGAAGATGCTGGAGCTTTTTTAGGGGTAAATAATCCGGTTCAATTAGAAGAGTCACTAAAGGTGCTTAAGCGAAAAATTAATCAATTTCACCAAAATGAAGGTGTCCATATTTTAGATTCAGAAAATACTTATATTGAAGCCTCTGTTCAGATTGGGAAAGGAACAACGATCTATCCCGGTTGTTACCTTCATGGTTCAACTGAAGTTGGAAGTGAGTGCATGATTGAGCCAGGCACAATTATTAAAGATAGCCGAATTGCAGATGAAACAACAATTAAAGCGTACTCCTACTTAGAAGGAGCTAACGTAGCGCAAAAGTGTGCTATTGGTCCTTATGCGAGACTTAGACCTGGGGCTGATATTGGCGAAGCGGCTAAGATTGGTAACTTTGTGGAGATCAAAAAAGCAAAACTTGGAGCAAAGGTAGGAGTTTCTCATCTAAGCTATGTTGGTGATGCTGAAATTGGTGAGAATGTGAATATTGGGTGCGGCTTCATTACTTGTAATTATGATGGTGCTGAAAAACACCTGACTAAAATAGGAAAGAATTCTTTCATAGGTTCGGATACACAGATGATCGCCCCAGTTAATATTGGAGAATCTGTTTTTGTAGCTTCAGGAAGTACAATTAGTAATGACATTCCTGATGAAGGATTTGCTATTTCTCGAGGAAGGCAAGTAACCAAAGAGAATATGGCCAAGAAGTTCTTAAGGGGGAAATGGGCCATTAAAAAAGACTAAGCTTGCATCGCATAAGTTTTGTGAGATCGCCTATTGTAGTGGTATCTTTATAGGATATTTATTTTAACTATAAAGGTGGTTTGATTATGTGCGGCATCGTTGGTCACATGGGTCCAAGTGAGTCAGTAGAAGTTGTTCTTGAGGGATTGAGACGACTGGAGTATCGCGGATACGACTCTGCTGGAGTAAGTTTTCTTCAAGAAGGAGAGATTAGAACATATAAGAAGACGGGAAAACTCGAAAATTTAGTAAATGTTCTAAAGTCTGAAAACCTACATGCACAATCGGCCATCGGTCATACCCGTTGGGCAACTCATGGGAGTGTTACTGATTATAATTCACACCCCCATCAAGGCGAAGGTCTTACCATGGTTCACAATGGAATTGTGGAAAATGCTGATGTCATAAGAGGTGAGCTTAAGAAAGAAGGGTATAGCTTTAAGTCTGAAACGGACTCTGAAGTATTCGTAATACTTGTAAGTCATTATTATAAAGAAATGCCACTTAAAGATGCGATCATCAAGGCCTTCTCTCGAATCGAAGGAAATAGTGCCTTTGTATTCCTAGAAGAAAAGACGGGAGAGATCTTCTCTATTCGTCAATCGGCCCCCCTCGTTTGTGGAACAAGGCTAAGCTCTCACTCAGCGATGGTAAGCTCTGACCCCTATGCACTTATTGGGGCAGCAGATGAGATATTCTTTCCTGAAGATAGAGTCCTTTGTCACTTAAGTGGATCTTATAAAGATTTGATTACCTTCTACGAGCTCGATGGATCAGAATCTACTCGATTCCAAGTGAAGAAGCAGACAAAGAGTTTAGATGAAACGGATAAGGGTGAGTTTGAGCACTATATGCTTAAAGAAATCTATGAACAGCCTGGGCTTATTCGTTCATTAACGTCTTTCTATTTTAGTGGAGATGGTCAAGAGCATCTTGATAAGGTCGTTGCCTATAAACCACAACGAGTTCATCTGTGTGCTTGTGGGACAGCTTACTATGCTGGTCTTGTGGTGCGCGATTTTCTTGAGCAATATAACCGCATTCCTTGCTCTTTTGAATTAGGAAGCGAGTTTAGATATAGAAACCCAATTGTATCTAAAGGCGATGTTGGTCTATTTGTTAGTCAGTCTGGAGAGACTGCCGATACTCTCGCTTCTCAAGAAGAGTGTAATCGTCTTGGAATCCCAACTCTTAGCTTGGTAAATGTTGAGGGAAGTTCATTATATCGTCAGTGTGATGACAACCTTCTCATTAGAGCAGGGGTTGAAATCGGTGTAGCCTCTACTAAAGCATTTACTCAAATGGCCCTAGTAGGAAGGCTACTTTCATTTGGTATAAGTGAAGAGTACCACGATCAAAATGCACGTAAAAAACTTTCAGATAAGTTCGCACTTCTTGCCGATAGAATTGATAAGGTTCTTGATGAGGTTGATATCATTAAGAAAATTGCGGAAGAAGTATATAATAAGAAAGGTTATTTCTTCACAGGAAGAAATGTTTATTATCCCATCGCCCTCGAAGGTGCACTAAAACTTAAAGAAATCGCATATGTGCACGCAGAAGGTTATGCATCTGGTGAACTAAAGCACGGTCCTATTGCACTTATTGATGAAGAAATGGTAAATATCGCCATTGTTGGACCAGAGCTAAAAGATAAAACTATTTCAAATATCCAAGAGATTAAAGCTCGTAACGGAATTATTCTTGCCATTGGACCTAAAGGTGATGAAGGGCTGAAAAATCTTTCAGATTACTTTATTGAACTAGACTTTGATGGACTTGAAGAACTGGCTCCACTCTATGTAAATGTAGTGAATCAATTACTATCTTATTATATGGCCAAGTTTAAAGGGACAGATATTGATAAACCTAGGAACTTGGCGAAATCAGTTACGGTTGAATAAATGGTGAACTTAAACTCATTAAATGAAGCACAAAGGAAAGCAGTAGAAACCACGGAAGGGCCATTAATGGTCCTTGCTGGAGCTGGTTCAGGAAAAACAAAGACACTTGTTACAAGAATCTCTTATCTTCTAACACAGAAGAGAGTAAGTCCTTACCGATTACTGGCCCTGACTTTTTCAAATAAAGCTGCTCGAGAAATGAGAGAAAGGGTTGCGAGTGAGGTTCAAGAAGATCTTGGTGCACTACAAATTACAACTTTTCATGCCTTTTGTTCTAGAGTTCTAAGACAAGAGTCTCAGTATCTGGGATTATCAAAAAATTTTACGATCTATGATACAGCGGAGAGTCGCTCTGTCGTTAAAGCTATTTTGGGACGAAGAGGAATTAGTACTAAAGAGGTTAACCCCTATGATGTACTGTACTTCATGGATGATATTAAGAATCATGGTTACTACCCAGGTCGAAAAAATGACTACTTTGCTCCAGACAAAGATGACGAGTTCTATGATTATTATGAAGAATATGAGCGAGAGCTTCATCGCGCCAACGCAGTTGATTTTGGTGGTTTAATTACAGGAGTGTTACAGCTCTTTGAACAATTTCCTGAAGTATTAAATAGATACCAAGAGAGATATAAGTATTTATTGGTAGACGAGTATCAAGATACGAATAGAGCACAATTTGATCTACTTAGGTACTTAAGTGCTAAAACTGAAAATATTTGTGTAGTCGGTGATGAAGATCAATCGATCTACTCTTGGCGTGGTGCTGATATTAACAATATTCTAGATTTTGAAAAAAATTATCCTGAGGCCAAACTTTTAAAGCTCGAACAAAACTATCGCTCAAGTAAGAATATTATTGAAGCCGCTTCGCACGTTATTGCCCGTAATACGATGAGAAAAGGAAAGGAGATGTGGACCTCGAACCCTGAGGGAGACAATATCCATGTTTGCGAATGCCACAACGATAAGAAGGAAGGCGAGTTTATTGCTGGGAAAATTCTTGAACTCAATTCACAGGGAATAGAGTTTAAAGATGTGGCCATATTTTACAGAACAAATTCACAATCTCGTCTACTTGAAGACTATCTACGTAAATCAAATATCCCTTATCGTGTAGTTGGTGGTGTTAAGTTCTACGAGAGGAAAGAAGTTAAGGACCTGCTCGCTTACTTAAGAATTGTTGTAAATGGAAAAGATTCATTGGCATTAAGTCGAGTTATTAATGTTCCTACAAGAGGAATCGGGGCAACCTCTCTTCGAAAAATGGAAGGGGAAGCTATAAAGGATTCGATTAGTCTCTTTGAGGCCGTGGAAAATATTGTGGATAACCCTACAGAATATAAACATTTAAGGTTATCGGCAAAAATAAAGAGTGCACTTTCTGGACTTGCAACATTGATTCAAGATACACGTAGTCTTGATCAAAATGGTGTTAAACCTAGCGTTATCTATGAGAAAATTCTTCATGAATCAGGGTACTGGGACCATTTGAAAGCTTCTAAGGATTATGAGTCTCTAGCAAGGATGGAGAACTTAGAGGAGTTAGGAAGCGCGATTAAACAATTTGAAGAGTCTGAAAAGGCCCCTACACTATTAGGCTTTCTTGAAACAATTACTTTAGACCAAAGTAGTGAGGAGGACCGTGAGCTTCCACAAGGGGAAGTTGCGTTGATGACTGTTCACGGTGCAAAAGGTCTTGAATTTAATTATGTATTTGTTGCAGGTGTCGAAGAGAACGTATTTCCAAGCTATAGAAGCTTAGAAATGGGCGGTCAGGCCGAAGAAGAGGAGCGTAGGCTTTTCTATGTGGCCATGACACGAGCAATGAAAAAGCTCTATATAACATTTGCTCAGGGAAGAATGCTATTTGGACAATTGAAATTCAACGGTCCAAGCCGATTCATCCATGAAATCCCTAATAAGTTTTATGAGTGGACGAAAATCGGACAATATGGAGATGAAACTTCTGAATCAGGTTACTCTTGGGATAATGATGAATTTGATGATTTCAACCAAGACACCAGTTATGAAGACGGAGAAGTTGTCTATAGAGTAGATACAGGTTCAAGTAAAGCACTCAAGCCAGATGTGATTAAATCAAAATTTCCAAAGGGAGCAAAAGTAACACACTCTCTCTATGGGGATGGTCTTGTTCTAGAAACCCAAGGAGTGGGGCAAGATGAAAAAGTTGTGATTAAGTTTAGAGATGGAGCGAAGAAGAAGTTTATGGTTAAATTTGCACCATTAGTTTTAAACTAATATTTGATTACTCAATGTCATTATAGAAAAGGATTTTTTGTGACAAAATCAATGAAAACATTACTGATTACAATAATAGGACTTATTGTAATTTTAACCATAGGCTCTTATATATATGTATCAACTCACTTGGATACAAATGAAATTCGAGTCAATCTTCTTCATAGAATTGAAAAGCATTTTCCTAATGCAAAAGCAGAGATGGGGGAACTATCCCTTGAACTTGGGCAGTCGATCCATTTAAAATCAAATCTTTTGAAATTTTCATCTAAGGATAAAGTACCTTTGTTAGAGGTGAAAAATATTTCAGTTAGTGTTCCGCTCTTATCTATAATTCTTGGTGGGGGTAATATCGAAGTTGATATAAGTAACCCTATTATCCACATTGATGAAAGCAAGCAAAAGTCAAATTGGGCAAGAGCACTTCATGAGAATACGGCCAATGAGTTTATAGATATTGAAAACCCAAAAGAATTGGTGATTCCTGCTTTTTTAGCGAATTCTACTTTTGCCTTAAGGCTTCATGACTCTGAATTGAATTATAAAGATAAAGGAGAGCAGGAGATTCAGAAAACCCTTATCTCTAAGTTTGTATTGAAAAATGTCGGAATTAACTCTAATGCTGCTTTTGAATTGAAGTCGGACTTTTTTCTACCGATGGAGAGTAGCGATATTCTTAAGTTTCATGCCTTTATCGTGGGTTCAGTAAATCTGTCAGAGTATGTAAATACCAAAATATTACCAATTAAATCGACATATAAATTTGAATCAATAGGCTTTAAAGGTGCAAATGACTTAATTCCCATGCTAAGTGGATCTTTCGATGCTGAGATACTTGAAAGTGGAGAGATATTTGTAAAGAACTCCATACGTGGGGAAAAATCAAATTTGAAGCATACCCTTAGCTTGAATAAAAATGAAGTTGAGTTAAAGGACTTTAATGCAAATATATTCTTGTCAGAGTTGAACCCTCTTTTGGCTTATTTAAAATTTCCACTAGATGTAAAAACGGGAGAGCTTGTTGTAAGTGGAAATATTCGCTCAAACAGAAAAGGACATTTTCCAGAAATCGAAGCTCATATAAGAGATTTAAAGGGTAAGCTTACCGAATCTGATTATTCATCAAATATTGATATTAAGCTGGATGAAGATAATGCAGATGTAAAAGGTCGTATAAATCTTTATGGAGGGAGTATCACATGGGAGTCAAATTTAATTTATACTTTAAATGATGATACTGATCTTGATAGAAGAATTAAGTCTTTAAATACAACAATTAAAATGGCCGATCTAAAACTTAAGTCGGATTCACTTCGTAAAATCTTATTGAGAAATACTAATGAAGAAAAGGCTTCAAATGAATTACTGCTGCCTCTCTTTTTTATTCTTCCAAATAGCAGTGTAAATGCTGATCTTATTAATAGCAAACTTGATGATAAGGCTTTCTCCATGGAAGCAAAGGTTGTAACAAATAAAGGAGCTTCGAAGATTGAAGATCTGAATATTGAATTTGGTTCTGGGAAACTTACTGTTGTTGGTGAAGCAAAATTATATGAGGATGGCGTTAATACGAAATGGAAAGCAACATTAAGGAACTTTTCAAGTAGCATTCTTAGTCCTTTTCTTAGGGAAGATGAACCGTTTTTAATCGGTGATTTTAATGGGAAAATTTTTGGACCTTTTTCAATAAAAGATGAAAAGGCGATCTATGATTTTAAGATTAATTTAAAAAGCGAGAGGGGAGAGTTGGTCGGAATTAATTTGAATAATGAATTCTCAGCAATTAAAGACGAAATTAAATCAATTCCAATTTTGGGAAATGATATCAAACTAAAAGATTCCAAAATATCGAATAACTATAAGAATGTTATTTTTGATGCTGTCGCGAAAGATGGTGTACTAAATATAAAAAAGACTAAGTATCAATCGAGTGATGATTCTTTAAATATAGAAACTTCAGGAAAAATATTTTTGGAATCAGATCAGGAGAGCCTCGTAACGGGGCATGTCCATGACAAAGTAGGAATAAGCTCATATCTGTCTAAGAAGCTAGCAATGAAATCTATTCCTATAGCCTTAAGAGGACCAGGGCGAAATATTGTTGTGGATCGGGATTATACGGTCTCCAAATTTTCAGAGCACCTCAAAGGAAAAGAGGGTAAGAAGAAAGTTGAAAAAGTAATTGATGAGAATGTGGACAAATATATAAAAGGTGAAAGTGGCAAACAAATTAAGAAGCTACTAAAAGGATTTTTGAAATGAAGAAGACGGCCCCTCTTATATGGGAAGATAGAGTTTTAAAGCTGATAGATCAAAGAAAATTGCCTCATGAGGTTTTATATCACGATATTAAGAATATTGAAGAAACTCATATGGCGATTAAAGATATGATTGTTCGTGGAGCCCCATTAATAGGCTTTACCGCTTTGTTTGGAATGGTTCTTTGGGTTAAGAATAATGAAAGTATTTCACTAGATGGTCTAAAGAAAGCTGGTGAGTATTTAAAAACAGCAAGACCAACGGCCGTAAATCTAGCCTATGAAGTGGATAGAGCAATTGAACTAGGTACAGCTCTTATCAAAGAAGGAATTCCTGTCCATGAAATCTTTGAAAAGTTTGAGAAATTTTCCTTAGAACAAATGGATTTACTTCATGAGCATAATCTTTCGATGGCAAAAACAGCAGCTAATGAACTTACAAAGAAATATGGTGATAAAAAGTTAAATATTATGACCCTTTGTAATACGGGATATCTCGCATGTGGACCAATGGGAACAGCTTTGGGGGTAATTGAATACCTGCAAACTGAGGGGCGCATTAACCATGTTTACGCTTCTGAAACTCGTCCTTATTTACAAGGAGGAAGACTGACTGCCTATGAATTGGCCACTGGTGGGATCAATCATTCAATAACAGTCGAGGGAGCCTTTTCCTATCTCATGAAGAATGGCCTTGTTGATGCAATTTTTATTGGTGCGGATCGAATTGTAAATAATGGTGATACGGCCAATAAAGTAGGAAGTTCTACTTTGTCGATTGTTGCAAAACACTATGGTGTTCCTTTTTATGTTGTTGCTCCTACTTCAACTTTTGACTTAGAGTTAGATACTGGGGATAAGATTGAGATAGAGCTTCGTCCGGAGGAAGAGGTTCTGTGCGCAATGGATAAGAGAATCGCCCCTAATGAGTCAAAAGCATTGAACCCAAGCTTTGATGTTACAGATCATGACTTCATTACAGGAATAATTTGTGAAAATGGAATTGTTACAGATATTACTCCTGATAATATTTCTAATATTGTGAAAGGATAATTTGTCATGATGAGAGCATCTATTGATATTGGCTCAAATACTACGCTTCTCCTTATAGGAGAGATAGTCGATGGAAAACTTAATGAAGTTGAAAATGAAAGCCGCGTAACTGGACTAGGGCGTGAGCTTGATAAGAATAAATCCTTCCTCGATATATCAATGGAAGATACATTCTCGGCATTAAGTGAATATGTAGAGCTTATTGATAAACACGGGATTGATAGAAAGAGAGTTGTAATGACAGCAACTGAGGCTTCTCGTGTAGCTTCAAATGCAAGAGAATTCTATGAAAGGGTTGAGAAAGAGCTCGACCTTAAGGTTATTCTTATAAATGGAGAAGGTGAGGCCTTCTATACCGCCTATGGAGTTATTACTGGAAGTGATTCTGATATTGATGAACTAACAATCATGGATATTGGTGGGGCATCTACAGAGTTTATTAAAGTTAAGACAAATCCGTTTGATATTAAAGATTCAATTAGCCTTCCTTTTGGAAGTGTTCGGGCAACTGATTGGATCACAGAGGGGAGTTTTGATTCTAAAATGGATTCTGTGATTAAGGAGAGTAGATTAAATGATTTTGCAACTAAACATCTTTTTTGTGTTGCAGGATCAATGACTAGCCTTGGTGGAATGATTAAAGGACTTAAGGAATTTGATGCGAATGAAGTGAACGGTACAAAAATTAGTTTCACTGAATTTTTAGAATTTAAAGAAAAGATTAATCAGGCAACGCCAGAAATACTAACGACTAAATATCCCTTTTTAGGGAAAAGAGCTCGCTCTATTGTTGGGGGGGCACGGCTTGGTGAGAAAGTTGGAAATTTCTTGGGTATTGAAACATTTGAGATTTCAACATTAGGACTGCGATACGGTACAATTTACGCTGGAGGAATTGATGAGCGATTTAGAACTCGATGGCAATCATAGCTTTGATAAACCAGTTCAGTTTAAAAGAGGACAAGTGCTCTTTGCACAAGGGGAAGCTTCCTCTTTACTCTATATTGTAGCTAGCGGAGAGATTGGAATTTTTCTAGAGGATAATGATAAGTTAACTCTCTTAAATACTGTAGGTGCTAAAGACTTTATTGGTGAGCTAAGTATGTTCAGTGAAGATAAGAGAAATGCTACTGCCATCGCCCTTATGGATAGTTCTTTGATGGTTATTCAGAAAGCGGATATTAAAAAAGTTCTTAAGATGTGTCCTGAATGGGTTACAAATATTATGTTAACCCTCACTGATCGCTTAAGAAATACAGTAGATGTTCTGAGAGAGCATCGTGTAATTGATGAAATGCAATCAGCTGCAAAGAGAACGCTATCTTCAAGCGAGATTACTGAATATCAAAAAGTGGTTAAAGAATATAAGGTAAGAAGAGGGCTATAGCCCTCTTATAGATTGATAAGTCTTTTCTTAGATAATGCGGCCATAATGGCCTTGATTTTTGCACATGCCCTTTCGATATCTCTACTCTCATTAGCAAGGCGAGTGGACATAACTCTATAGGCTTCTTCTGCATATTCTCTTGAGCATAGGGAGAGGATTCTTCTTTGCTCATTTACTTTTAGTGACTTTAAGGCAACGCCAAGAATTGGCGCTTTAACGTAGCTTATCACACGTGTGATTTCATCATCTTTAAGATTCAGAATATTTTGAAACTTAATCGAAGTCTCAATAATTTCAGCTGCGAGCTGAGGATTTTTAACTTTAATTTGCTTAAGTAGTCTCTCACGCTCTTCTGGACTTAAGTATTGAAACATCTCAAGAATTTGAGCTCTACCATTAATGAATACGTTACCTTCTACATTGTCAGTCATGTTCAATTCCTACTTTAGGTGGTTGCTTTCCATTTAGCTTGTGCTCTAATGAATTTCTCTCTGGCATTTTGCAGAGTATTTCTATGGCTTTCTTTCATTTCTTCTAGTTCGTTATTTTGAGATTCTTCAACCTCTGAGACTTGGTCTTGATGAGTTAACTTCAGATTTTTAAGTTCTTCGTCGAGACGTTTATTTTCATCCTGAAGACGCATTTCATGCTTTGATCGGATTCCTACAAGCTTTTGCTCAAGCTCACTTTCGAGATTATTGACTTTAGTTTCGTAATCTTTTCTCATTCGGCCCAGCATATCTTCATAACGCTTGGCTTCTTTGTCATATGTACGATTATTTTCCGAGCGAAGCTTCTTGATCTCGGAGCTGTGCCTCTTCTGCTCATTAACCTTGTAGCGTTCGGCGCGGACTTGGGAAATATCATTCATTGAAAGCTTCCTCTATTTCTTTGTAAATGCCCTCCTGGCATCCTATTATTAGAGTACAATTTTTAAAGGGTAACCTTCAAGGAGGCAAAATATGACGCTAAATAGCATGCTAAGTAACCGAAATATCTATCTCGTTCATGGTAAACGTACTCCATTTGGTAAGTTTGGCGGCAGTCTTATGGATGTAACTCCAGTTGACCTGGCCGTTCATGCAACAAAAGCAACTTTGTCAGAATTGAAACTTGAGGGAACTGATATTGATCAATTCATTTTAGGTAATGTGGTAACAACTACGACTGATACTATGTATGGGGGAAGACACCTTGCTCTTAAGAGTGGTGCATCTCAAGAGACTCCAGGTCACTGTGTAAATAGACTTTGTGGATCTGGGGCCCAATCGATTTTGGATGCTGTGAGAATGATTCTACTTGGAGAAGGCCGCGCGATGATTGCTGCGGGTACTGAAAATATGTCGAGTATTCCTCATCTTGTTTATGGAAGTCGATTTGGAACAAAGTATGGTTCATTAAAAACTGTTGATATGCTGATGGACTCTCTGACTGACCAGTATGGTGGTTGTCCGATGGGAATCACTGCGGAGAACTTAGCTGAAAAATATAAAATTACTCGAGAAGAGTGTGAAGAGTTCGCTGTTAACTCTCACCTTAAGGCGGAGGCCGCTTATAAAGAAGGTCACTTTAAGGATGAAATCGCTCCATTTGAAACAAGAAAGGGTGTGGTAGATAAAGATGAACATCTAAGAGGTGACTCAAGCGTAGAGGGGATGGCGAAATTAAGACCTTCATTTAAGAAAGACGGAGTGGTTACTGCTGCGACTGCTTCTGGGATTGTTGATGGAGCTTCTGCTACTTTGATCGCTGACGAAGATTTTGTTAAAGAAAAAGGTCTTACTCCATTGGCCAGAATTTTGGATGGCGAAGTAATGGGAGTTGATCCAAAGATTATGGGAATTGGACCTGTTCCGGCCATCCAAAAAATCTTAAAGCGTAATAACTTAAAGATAGAAGATATTGATCTCATTGAAATCAATGAAGCATTTGCGGCTCAAACCCTAGCTTGTCAAAAAGAACTGGGGATTGATCTTAATAAATTAAATATCTGGGGTGGAGCTATTGCTCTTGGACACCCACTTGGAGCCTCTGGAAATAGAATTACATTAAGTCTTGCTCGCCAACTCAAGGCCAAAGGACTAAAAAGAGGAATTGCTTCTGCATGTATTGGTGGCGGACAAGGAATAGCAATTCTTATTGAGGTATAAAACTGAATGAGTGAAGTAGTTATTTTCAATAAAGAAGACCTTGAGAAGTTTGAGGCATGGTTGGGACTCAACTATGATGCTCTTACTTGGCAAGGAAGGTATGAGACCGAGTTTAATGCTTTTTGGGCGGCCTTCTTTGTTGCTGGTCAGTCTTTTACACAGATTATTGGTCGCTTCGAATATGCTCTGCTTTATGCGAAGATTGGCCCATTGAATGCTTGGTTTACTTGGCTACGTAACTCATTTCTTTTTTATATTTTTATTACTAAAGATCTTTCGATTTTAGAACTTAGTGAGCGCTCAAAGCTGTCTTACGATAGGCTTGGAGTTATCTTACGTGACTTTATGATTGAGTATTTTCCAGAATATGAAGATCAAATGTCTGAGAGATTTCAAGTCTCAAATAGAATTAGTCCTAATTTAGGGCTTAAATATTCTGAACTTAAATCTGAGTATCACTTGAGTGATGAAGCTGAGAAACATAATCTTGAATCCGTCTTAGGGAGTATGGAAATCACTCTCTATCCAGAATGGGTAAAGCTATCTCTTAAAATGCAAAGGGATCTGTTTCATCCAGGTTTTGATTTCTCACGAATAAAAACAAATCTATCCTTTAGAAGACAGTTGAGAGTTTTTAGAGACATTATTATTTTTCTCTTGACCGGAGTTATACTCGTTTTTGCAATTCAAAAATTAAATATCCAATGGGAAAAAGAAATAATTGAAAAGATTAGTGTTTATGAACCACAACTCAAGTGGCTGGATACAACTCTTTCGTTCAAAGAAGATCAAACCAGTTCTAGCGATAACTTTGAATTAGGTGCCTCGGAAATTGATGAAGTTGAAACAAAACAGGAAAGTCAGTTTGATGCTTTGGCGCTAGATGATGAAATTCGCTATGAAGAAGAATCAGATGTTATCCTTACTAGTTGGGATGCTCTTCCTAAGGATTTTGATGTTGTTGATCTAGAGCAGTCAGATTATGAAGAAGAGCGAAAGCGTGGCTATCGGGATAGTCGATACGGTAGTACAAAGGTTTATCGTGTTCTTCTAAGATCAGTAGACACGAAGAAGTCCAAAGAGGATTTGAATATTCTTTTAGATAAATATAAGGTTACTCAAGTGGATAATGTAAAACCGGGCAAGAGTGTACCTGGTGGGATTTATTATAATATCTATGTTCCACGCTTATATCTAAAAGAGTTTTTGGCCCAAGTGGTTGATATGGACGAGGCTATTCTTTATGAGTCGAGAACAAGAACCGGGAGAAATCCTCCCGGGCAAAATAAAGTTTTCATCTGGGTGAAGAATATCTAATTACCAAGTATTGTAACAGTAGTCCTTATCTTTGATCCAGTTCTCACGCACTAAATTGTAATGGTACTCACAACTATATTCATTGTAGTGAAGTGTATAAACATTATGATCTTCAAACTGATCAGTATCTCTGTAATAATAGCGTCGAACTTCATGCTGAACATCCATAATACGATCATGATCACAAAACTCTGCCCAGTCGTAGGCCAACCTTGTAGCTAGTGCTCTCACTTTCACTTCGTGGTTATTGTCTTCGAATTTAGCGCAATAATCATACGCAGCAGTGCTTAAAGAGCTAAGAGCTAATACGCTCAATAAAATATTTTTCATAAAATCTCCTGAGGTTGTTAAACGCAGCTAAAATAGTGAGTTGCGTATGGTATGTCAAACTAAAGTTTGTAATATAAAACAGTCTTCTAGACTTATCCATCTTATTGCAATTACAATTGAGGCCTAATATCCCCTAGGAGTCTATTATGTTAAAAAAGGTTTTATTTTTATTACTCTTTACTGTGAATACAGCATTTTCAGCTACAGTATTTGTTGAGTCAGTTACAGGTCAAGAACTTGGAGCTTCGGAAAAAGAGGCAATCGATGAATTTGTAAAATCATCCGTGCAAAATGAATCTGGATTTGATCTTATTAGAAATAATTCCAGCGCTGATATTATCTTGCGCCCTAAGCTCTTAAAGCTCTCCAATACATACTTCTTAAAAATATCTAGAGTTGAGAAGGGAAGAGTTGTTAAAACGGCACGTATGAAATCAAGAGAGCTAAGTGATATTGATCGCGTAGCGGAGAGACTTGTTTCTTCTATGTTAACTGGAGAGTCCGTTGAAGATACGGCCAAGGTTAATAATATCACCGATGCTGAACGCAATAAGAATACAAATCGCTTTGAAGTTACTCGCCAGTGGATTTTTGCTTTTGGACCAAGTTGGTTGAATAACTCTAATATTTCAAAAAGTGGTATTTTATGGAAGTTAGGCTATGAATGGGGATTAGATCCTAATTTTTCGGTAAATCTTGCTTTTGATGGCACAAGCTTTAGCGATAGCTCTGCAGACTTTGGAACAATTCAAATGGGCCTTGATTATTACTTGAGCTTAACGAAAACCAGTCCTTTTGTAGGACTTGGTATTGGTTATGGTACTTCAGACTCAAACGGCTGTGATGAAGATCTTTTTGGCTTTAGTTGCTCAAATAAAGACGAAGAAGCTAGCGGCTGGGTTGCTTCGGTTAATGGTGGAGTAAAATTCTTTAGGACATCTACTGTGAATTTGGGTCTTGTGGCCGAGTATGCTTATCTTTTTGATGATACAAGATATGGAAATCCAAGCCGACTCAGCGTTAGTTTAGCCATATATTATTAATTTGTATTTTTACATTTGGCCGTCAGGAATCTCAAAGAGACCTTTGACTTTTCTGAGGGCCACATGGCTTACTTTCAAGTAATGCCATTGTCTGAAAAATCCAATGAACATTGCGGCCATAAATCCATAAACCACACCAGAGTGAACAATTTTTGAGACAAGAGCTGTGTCATGAGCGCCACCAAGTAGAAACGCAATAGATCCAAGAACGAGCATAAGCATAGTCCATGGAATGGTTTGTCGCTTACAGCGATCAGAGTCTTGTACAAACTTGATTACTTTCTTTCTATAAGGCTCAAGATCTTCAGGTGGATTATCGAATAATTCATGCAGATTATTCTCGCTGCTTAGTGCTTGGTAAACATTATTCATTAAGCGAGCAACACCGATAAAATAGAACATTACAAATGCTTGCGCGAAGATCGTGTAAAGAAAGCTGACAAGTGCTAATTGAATATGGCCGAAAGAAAGGGTTACCCATCCCAGTGCAACACCGGCAGTAAGACAAATGGCAAACACCATTAGAACAATGAGAAATCTCAGTAAATAGGCCATAGTTTGTATTCCTAATTTATTGTCAGAGTTAGGTCATTTTGCTACTACATATCGATATTGAGCAAATTGAGTACAGTACCCGTAGGGTATACTGTAGGAAGGTCTCTTTTTAAAGAGCTTATTCCTTATTTTCTATTCCTAGATTGTTATCAAAGGTTTTGTATGGCCACCGGAGCTAGTAAAAAAAAGTTATTGGAGAATCCTATTGCTAATGGAATTGTTGTTCCTATTGCAATCGTTCTAGTGGGGGCCGTCGTAGTATTTGGAGTGACCAAGCTGCTTTCTGCTGAGCGCTCGTACAAAGACCTTGTACGTGAGATGCACACTAAAACATTTGGAAATCGATGGGTTGCTGCTTTTGAATTATCAAAACTTATTTCAAGTTCTCAAATTCCTCAGGAAGATATTCCTTGGCTTGTAGAAAATTTAACGGAAATTTATGACAAGGCGCAAGACCCTCGTACTCGTCAGTTTTCAGTAGTTGCTGCTGGCGCACTGCAAACTAATGATAGTGTCACTCTCTTAGAGAAGGCCATTGCAGACTCTGATGACAAGGTGCGTTTTCACGCAGTCGTTGCTCTAGGGAATATGCCGCAGGGTGTAGCCTACACGAAGTGGAATGAAGTTTTAGAGTTATTAAAGCAAAAAGAAGATATCGGTATGGTGCAGGCCGCAACATTAGCTCTTGCAACTCATCGTGTACCTCAGGCAGAGCCTGAGCTTGTCGCTCTACTAGGCTCTGACAATGTTGTGCTACGTTTTACCGTTGCGTCAGCACTCGTTAATTATAAAAATCAAACAGCGCTACCTGTTCTAAGAGAGCTACTCATGCTCGAACCAGGTAAAGCTCAAAACGGAAGTCTAAATGAAGATCAGGTTGTCGCGTTAAAACTTAGTTTATTGAACTCCATAAAAAATAATGAGTGGAAAGTGTTGATGCAAGAAATTCAGCGTGTCGTAAACTCAGACAAAAGTTTGAAAGTCGTCGAGAGTGCGAAGGATGTATTAAAAACATTGAAAAACTAATCTTTTGAAAAGATAATTAAACTGCTGATTTTCCAACTAATTTGTGTTACTAACGATGTTAATAAAACATCGAAATTTTTTTTAACTTTGCCGGTTACTTCTTTTTCATCAAAAAAGAAGAGAACGGTCGGAGAAAAATACTATGAGTGAAGCTAGACAGAGTCTAAATCGTCGAGAATTTTTTAGCTATTTAAGTGTTGCTTGGATTGCTTTTGGTGCTGCTTGTGCCGGGATGGCTTCGTTGGCCTTTCGTTTCTCGTATCCTAACGTAAATTTTGAGCCTGAAATGGAATTTATCGCTGGAACACCAGATATTTATGAAGAAGGTGTTGATGAAAGATATAAGAAAGGTTTTGGTGTATGGATGGTAAAAATGGAAGGGAAGCTATTTGCTCTTTCAAATATCTGTACTCACCTTGGTTGTATTCCTAACTGGCAACCTGCTGAACTTAAATTCAAATGTCCTTGTCACGGATCTGGTTATTATATGAGCGGTGTTAACTTTGAGGGGCCAGCTCCTCGTCCACTAGAGCGCTATAAAATCGGATTAAATGCTGAAGGAAATATTATTGTTGATAAAACAAAAGTATTCCGTGCAGAGAAAGGGCAGTGGGATAATCCAAACTCATTCATTCCAGTTTAATTTTTAGAAATATATATTAAGGATAAAAGAAATGGCCGCAAAAGGTTTAGCTGACAAAGTTCGAGAGACACAGGTATGGAAATCGATTTTCCGCCATGGTCCACCAGACAATGCACGAAATAGAGCTGCAGTTGTTGCTGGTAACGTTTTTCTTCACCTACACCCTATTAAATTAAAAAAGTCTGGGGTTCAACTTGGATACACATGGTGTATGGGTGGACTTACATTTTTTATCTTTCTTGCACTGACGGTTTCTGGTGTACTTCTTATGTTCTATTACCGTCCAACTGCAGAATATGCTTTTAACGATATCGTTGCTCTAAGAGAGCACGTGCCTTTGGGAATTATGCGTGAAATCCACAGATGGGGAGCTCACTCCATGGTTATTACAACTTGGCTACATATGTTCCGCGTGTTTATGACCGGATCATATAAACCACCAAGAGAGTTTAACTGGGGTGTTGGGGTTATCCTTCTTGTGCTAACGCTTCTTCTTTCTTTTACAGGTTATCTTCTTCCATGGGATCAGCTGGCCATTTGGGCGATTACGGTTGGTGCTAACATGGCGAAAGCAACTCCATTTCTTGGTCATGGTGGTCCTGGTGCCTCACTTGCTAAGATTGGTGACTTTGTTATGGTTTCGGATAAAAACGATGTGCGCTTCCAGCTTCTTGCAGGACGCTTTGTTGGTGAGCCGGCCCTATTAAGATTCTACATTCTTCACTGTGTATTCATTCCACTTGTTGTTGGAACATTGATTGCTGTTCACTTTTGGAGAGTTAGAAAAGATGGTGGGATTTCAGCTCCTCTTTAATAGAGGGGCCAAACTTGGAAGAATTGGAACTATTAAGGAATAAGGTTTTTAAATCATGAAAGAATTGATTAACTGGGCTGCGGACCCGATCCGCTCATTCCCTGTAGTTTGTGTACTTTTTTATTTTATGATGAAGTATTACAGAGTAGTGGGAACGAAGAAGTTTTTGGCATGGTCACTTGTATTTACCATTCCAGTTGCAGTGTGGTTTGCTGCAGATCCTAACTTTTTCACAATTATTACTCTTCCAGATAACATTCCAATCGTTATCTTGATTGTACTTATTGGATTCCTTCAGTGGTTTACATTTTATAAAGCGGCGATTAACGATAATCGACTTGATGAAGGTTTAGGGCCGATTGAAGGGCTTCCTGAGAACCGTGAAAAAGTATGGTGTTGGCCTAACCTTGTTTACACTGAACTCTTTATGATTATTGCAGCAACTTGTTTTCTTGTTGTTTGGGCAATTGTTTTCAAGGCTCCATTAGAAGAGCCCGCTAACCCAACTTGGGCACCTAACCCAGCAAAAGCTCCGTGGTACTTCCTTGGTCTGCAAGAAATGCTTGTGTACTTTGACCCTTGGATGGCCGGGGTTGTTCTTCCTGGTGTTGTTGTAGTTGGACTTATTGCGATTCCTTATATTGATACAAACCCTAAAGGTAATGGATACTATACTGTTGCAGAAAGACCTATTGCCATGTGGGGATTCCTATTCGGTTGGCTTGTTCTTTGGATGTATCTCATTATGGTTGGTACCTTCTTAAGAGGTCCGAACTGGACTTTCTACGGACCATTTGAATTCTGGGACTTCCACAAAGTTGTTGCGGAATATAACGTAAATCTCTCTGAATTCCTTTGGATCAAGTGGCTAAATACTCCAATGCCATCAAATATGATCGTTAGAGAATTCTTAGGTATTATCCTCTCTCTTGGATACATCCTAGCTCTTCCTCCTCTAAGTGCTATGACTTCTTACGGAAAGAAGATGATCGAGAGTGTTGGTCAAATTAGATACTACATTTTTGTTGTATTACTTCTACTCATGGTGAGTTTACCAATCAAAATGGTACTTCGTTGGCTTTTCTCTTTGAAATACATCGTTGCACTCCCAGAGCTAGAACTAAACTTATAAGAATTTGAGCTAGAAAAAGTATTAAGGATATAAAGAATGAAGAAACTAGAACCAGGAATGGCATACGATACCAAGAAGCTGAATAAGCTTTTTGCTTTCTTATCTATTCTATTTTTAATGATTGTAGTTTGGGTTTTCTTGGATGATTACATTCGTCCATGGAAAGCTGTTCAAATTGAAGCGCTTAAAATTAAGCAATCCAAGCTTCAAGAGAAATATGAATTAGCTGATAAAGATATAAATAAAGAGAAGCTCGCTGAGCTTGAGAAAGAACTCGTTGCTGCTAATAAAGGTCTAAGTGAAAAGAGATCTGAAATCAACAGAGTTGAAAAAGAGATCTTTAAACTACAGAAGTTTCTAAAAGAAGAGACGATTACAAGTGGTGTACTTAACTCAAAAGTTTCAGCAACGAACTTTAAGTATGAGCAAGCTCAACTTCATCACAAAGGTCATGACACCGTTGAGAAATACTACTCAATGCTAACAGACTATAAAGAGAAGTTTGCAGCTTCTAAAGATAGAATGAAGGGCTATCAAGCTAAAGAGAAAGAACTTAAGAATAAAGTTTCTGATCTTCGCTCTGAGGTAACTGAAGTTGAGAAAAATATAAGTAAGATTGTCGGAACTCGTGGTCTAATTAAAAAGGCCCTCGCTCAAACTGAAATGGGTCCAATCTTTGCGATTAGAAATGCTCCATTTGTTGATTACCTTGATCCTACTTTGAAAATTCAGCAAGTTGTTATTGAGTCAATCACTGACGACAGATACTTCCAGCAAGTGCCAAAAGTTGATCGTTGTATGACTTGTCACACTTTCATTGACCAGGCTGGATATGAGGATCAACCTAACCCTCATAAAACTCACCCGAATCTAGACCTTATGGTTGGAGCAGATTCCCCACACCCAATGAAGCAGACAGGTTGTACTACTTGTCACGGTGGTGAAGGACATAGAGTTAATGACCTTGGTTCAACGGCCCATACGCCTCAAAACGAAGAGCAAAGAAAAGAATGGGTAGAGAAGTATAACTATCATCCTCCTCACCGCGTTGCTCAACCAATGCTTAAGCTTCAGCATACAGAAGCAAGCTGTGTTAAGTGTCACAAAGGTGTAGAGTTTATTCCTGGCGCTACTGTACTCAATGAAGGTCGCCAAAATATTGAGAAATATGGTTGTTACGGATGTCACAAAATTCCAGGATTTGAGAATAAGCGCAAGCCAGGGCCAAGTCTTCTTAAGATTGCTTCAAAAGTTAATAAGCAATTCTTCAAGAACTGGGTATGGGATCCAAAATCATTTAATCCTCACGCGATGATGCCTAGATTCTTTGAGCAATCAAATAATAACTCTAAAGATCACCCAACTTATGCCAAGAAGAACGTGGCCGAAGTTAACGCAATTGCCGAATTTATTTGGGAAAAATCTAAACCTTATCGTCCATTCAAGAAATTTGAAGGCGGAAATGCTGAGAATGGAAAAGAGCTCATCACTTCTGTTGGTTGTATGGGATGTCACGGTGTGCAAGGAGCTGAAGAGCTATCTGCAAAAGTTGGCTCGTATGCAGGTCCTTTCCTTTATGGAACAGGTTCAAAAGTTGATCCTGACTGGCTAGTTTCTTGGTTGAAAAAACCAGACCACTATCAAGAAGATACAATCATGCCTTCTCTACGTCTTTCAGATAAGGAAGCAAGTGATATCGCTGCTTACTTACTCAGCCTAAAGAATGAGAAGTTTGAAAAATTTGAATTTGAGCCTCTTGATAAGAAGCTTAGAGATGAAATTCTTGTAACTTACTTCTCTGCTTTTGATACTCAAGCTGGAGCACATGCAAAGCTAGAAAAGATGAGTGATAGAGAGAGAACTCTAGAGCTTGGTTATCGCTCTGTTGGGAAATACGGATGTTATTCTTGTCACAATATCGAAGGCTTCGAAGGTCGTGGACCAATTGGACCTGATCTTTCCGAAGAGGGAACTAAGCCTTTAACTCAGTTCGGTTTCGGTATTCAGCATGATGTGGAACATTCAAGAGACGGTTGGATCACTGCTCACCTTAAAAATCCAAGACGTTGGGATATTGGTATTGATAAGCCATTCAAAGATATCACTAGAATGCCTAACTTTAAGCTTACGGATAGAGAAGCTTACACTATGACTACTGCAGTTCTTGGTAACTCAAGTGAGAAAGTTCCATTGGCCGGTGTTAAGAGATTAGATGCTGATGAGAAAATTGTTGCTGAAGGTATGCAAGTACTGAATAAGTTCAACTGTGTAGGTTGTCACCAAGTAGATGGTGAGCGCGGAGATATCCTTGCAGCTTACGAAGATGATATCAATGAAGGTCCACCAAGACTTGTTGGTGAAGGACACCGTGTTCAGTACGATTGGTTCCATTACTTCCTAGATAATGTGTACCCAATCAGACCATGGCTATCCATTAGAATGCCTTCATTTAATCTAACTGATGAAGAAAGAAATAAGATTGTAGCTATGTTCCAACATAAAGCTCGTGTGAAAACCCTTGTTGACCGCTCAAAGGTTGTTAACTGGGAGCCGGGTGAAAGACAAGCTGCTCTGCAAATGTGGGACGAGCTAGCTTGTGCTTCTTGTCACTCTGCTGGATTTGATGCTTCTACTGAGCCATCTGCTCCTAACCTCTACTTTGCTAAGAGAAGGCTAAGACCAAGTTGGATTAAGAAGTGGCTTGCTGGACCTGACAAAATTCTTCCTGGTACACTAATGCCAAGTTTCTGGATGGATGGAGAAGCAGCTTCTGATGTACTTGATGGAGATACAGACAGACAGTTAGATGCGATGGTAAAACTTATGTACGAATTCGGTACAGATAAATTACCAACTAAAGATACTAAGTTTTGGAGTAAACAATGAGCTCAGCCAATGTAACAGTTGCCCATGATGGCCCATTAAAGTACGAAGATGATCCACAATTTGGAAAAGCTTCACCTGGTAAAGTTGCCATGTGGCTTTTCCTTGGGACCGATGCTTTTTCATTCTCAGGGCTTTTAATTGCCTACGGAGTTCTTAGAGCTAAGTATTGGGAATATTGGCCAAATCCAGTTGAAGCCCTTGGTGGAGTCGGACTGTCTGGTTTCATGACTTTCTGGCTTATTTGCTCTTCAGTATCTATGGTTATGTCCATCGATGCTTGTAAAAGAAGAAATCGTAAAGCAATCCTTACGTGGCTAGGACTCACATGCCTTGGTGGTCTAGGCTTCCTTGCAATGCAGGTCTATGAGTACACCCATCTCTTCCATGAAGGGATTACCTTTGCTCACTATGCCGATGGGATTGATCTTTTTGGATCTACTTTCTTTAGTATTACAGGTTTCCACGGACTTCACGTATTAACGGGTACTCTTTATTTAATCTATATGTTCAAGCTTGCTCTTGATGGTAGATTTGATAATGGAGACTACAACCTTCTCGAAATTGCTGGGCTTTTCTGGCACTTTGTAGACTTGGTTTGGATTCTCGTTTTTACATTCGTATACCTACTATAATTATGAAATACGGTTTACTGCTTACTTTAATCTTCCTTTCCAGCAAAATCATGGCCTGCCCAGGTTGCGCTGGAAGTATGGAAAATAGTAAGCAGGGAAACCTTGTTCCTATTCTTATTATTTTCATTGCCCTGACTTACGTTCCTTTCTACTTAATCTATAAGACAATCATTAAGCACCGTAATTTGAATGAGGCGCTCAATGATGAACTTGAAAGCCTAAATAATGCAGGCCAACCTTAAATCAGAAAAAAAATCAATTATTGCTATCATTACATTGAGTGTAATTGTTTTTGCTTTCCTTGTTTGGTGGATTTATGCAAAAGAAACAGGCCATACTCAAAACCGTGGTATGGTAGAGTTTCTGCCATATTTAAATAGTTTTCTAAATGCAATGACTTCTCTCTTTTTAATTCTTGGACTTAAAGCAATAAAGCGGGGAAATAAAGAACTTCATAAGAAGCTAATGCTTGGTGCAGGCTCGTTATCAGCTACATTTCTTATTAGTTATCTTTTGTATCACCACTTTCATGGTGATACTAAGTTTATTGCAACAGGTGCAATCCGAGTTTCATATTTCGTTATTCTAATTAGCCATGTTCTACTTTCAATGGCCCAAGTTCCGTTAATTCTCTTTACTTTCTTTTTGGCCTTTAAGGGAAAGTGGGCCCTCCATAAAAGAGTTGCGAAGATTACATTTCCTATCTGGCTCTATGTTTCAGTGACAGGAGTAGTGATTTTTATCTTTCTTAAATTTCTCAATCACTAAATTCCACGCTAAAGTTTGATCTATGGACATAAACATAGATAAATCATGGAAAAATAAGTTAAGTGCTGAATTTGAAAAGGATTATATGATAGAGCTTTTCAAATTCCTTGCTGAAGAAGAAGCTAAGGGAAAAGTCATCTATCCTAAAAAAGAAGATCTTTTCTCTGCTTTTAATTATACGACATTTGAAAATGTGAAAGTCGTTATTATTGGGCAAGATCCCTATCATGGTCCAGATCAAGCTCATGGTCTAAGCTTTTCTGTACGTCCAGGGGTAAAGGTTCCTCCCTCTCTTAGAAATATTTATAAAGAACTCAATGATGACTTAGGGATTGATATTCCCGAGCATGGATATCTTGTAGATTGGGCCACTCAGGGAGTTCTTTTACTTAATAATGTTTTAACTGTGGAGGCTTCAAAGGCGGGATCTCACCAGAAGAAAGGCTGGGAGAAATTCACGGATAAAGTTATTGAGATTCTTAATAATGAAAAAGAAAATCTAGTATTCTTTCTTTGGGGAAGTCCCGCCCAGAAAAAAGGATCAAAACTAGATAAGGATAAGCACCTGATCCTTAAGTCTGTCCACCCTTCACCTTTATCTTCCTATAGGGGATTTTTTGGCTCAAAGCCTTTTTCTAAGGCGAATAATTATTTAAAAGAAATGGGAATTAAAGAGATTGATTGGAATTTTTCAAAACAAAAGATCTAAATGCTAGAAGAGCGATCAAATTAAATCCCCAGATTATGGCCAAAACTAACAGGGACGTGAGTTGATCAGGGAATGTGAGTAGATTGAGCTTGAGTCCTGCTGCGTATGATATTGGACCAAAGAATGCTCCCAAGATAAAGCTAAGTAGCTTTTTACCATCTAGATACTCATAAAGTTCGCTAGTCATTCCAAATAAGAGCCAAATAGAAATTAACCAAATAGGAATAAAGTTCTGATTAGGAATGAAATTAAAAATATTAAAAAAATTTAAGATTGAATCCAAAATAAATCCGTAACTACCAACAGATAAAATGATTATACTTTCATGTTTAAAGTTTTGAGCGACAAAGAACAGATAAACGCAAATTAAGAAAAGTGAAAGTAGAGATGATGCAAAAAGATAGTCATATCTGGCACCACCTATATTCGCCCACCAACCTAATTGAAAAATGAGTGTAGTAAGAATTTTTTTAGATGGAGTGATTGACGCCTCCATCAATTGTAATACTTTGCGCTGTAATATAGCCTGCAAGAGGCGAGGCCAAGAATGCAGCTAGGTCACCTAACTCAGAAGGATCGGCCAATCTACCAGCAGGAACCATTTCTTTTACAGCTTCCTCGGTCAAATTGAGACCTTTAAGTCTGTCTGTATTGGTAAACCCAGGAAGGATAAGGTTAAAAGTAATACCATCTTTAGAAAACTCATTGCTAAGTGTTCTTGCAAGTCCGGCCAGTCCTGGGCGTAGTCCATTCGATGTGGTTAAGCCAGATCTAGGCTCTTTGGCTGCAAGGCTTGTTACCATAATAACTCGGCCAAAAGAATTCTTCTGCATTTTAGGAATTGCAATTTGAAGAGACTCTACGACCGAGAGGTAAATAGACTGATAATCTTTTTGCCACTGAGCTAAATCAATATCGAGGAAGTCACCTTTTTGAGGACCACCTGTATTGGTAACGAGTATATCAATTGAGTCATGCTCGCTGATCATTTTTTTTACAATTTCAGATGCTGTTCCCAATTGGGTTAAATCACCATTATAAAAACCTGAGGCACCTATTTCATCTTGAGTAACTTTGCACTTTTCAGCAGTCCTGCCGTTGATATAAACTTCCGCACCTTCTTGAATAAGAGATTTTGCAATGGCCTTACCTATTCCTGATGTTGAGCCAAGTACTAAAGCTTTCTTTCCTTCAAGTTTTAAATCCATTAATTATCCTTTAATGAGTACCGCTCTGACAGGACTTGCATCTGCACCTTTTAACTTTAAGGGCAGTGCGATTAAATTATATTTTCCAGGCTCAACATGATTTAGAATAATCCCCTCAAGTATCGCCATATCATTATCATAAATAAGATTATGACAAATGAGTTCTTTGTCATCTGCTGGGTCCACGCTTGGCGTATCGATCCCGATAAGTTTAACTTCCTTTTGAACAAGCGTCTCTACGAGTTGCTTAGACAGAGAGTTAAAATCTCCATTCCATCGATCAGGATCTGGAAAAGAATTTGTTTTCAATAAAATTCGAGTGGATTCAATTTCTTGTTTTAAATGAGATACCTCTATCCTCTCTCCTCTAGGGCATTCAACCTCAATGACCTGGCAGTGACCTAGATAATAGTTGAGTTCTCTGCGCTCCATCGTGTTTCCATCCACATGGTAGTGGCTTGGAGCGTCAGTGTGAGCGCCAATATGTAGAGTAGTATTCATTGAAGAGAGCCTTAAATTATGGCCCTTTTCATAAGACAACACTTCATCACGTGAGAAAGTGGTGTCTCCCGGAAAAACAGCAGTTTGCTCATGAACGAGCGGACTAATATCAATGATCGTGGAATTTTCTAGGTTCATGGTATGCCTTTCACTTATAAATTTGATAGGATTTTCATCATAACGCTTTTTAATTAGGGCAACAATAATATAACTGGGGATACCTGGATGATCACTTTTGAAGAAACTCATAAAACAGCTCAAGGGGCGAAAGAGCTAGATAAGCAAGATAAGCTTAGTATATATCGCAATCAATTTAACTTTCCTTTGAATGAAAAAGGGGAGAAGGTTCTCTATTTTACAGGCCACTCTCTTGGTCTAATGCCAAAGCGTGCCGAGGAATATATCCAAGAAGAACTCAATGCATGGAAAGCATTCGCTGTTGAAGGTCACTTTAAAGGCAAGCATCCTTGGATGACATACCAAGAAAGTTTATCTGATGCCTTCACTGATGTTGTTGGTGCTCATTCTAATGAAATAGCTATTATGAATACGCTAACCGTAAATCTTCATTTGATGTTAGTAAGTTTTTATCGTCCAACTAAGAAGCGTTTTAAAATTCTTATAGAACACAATACTTTTCCTTCCGATAAATATGCCGTTGATTCACAAGCTCGCTTTCATGGGTTTGATCCTAAAGAGGCAATTGTTGAAGTAAAGACTGGTCCTGATGGAATGACAGTGAGTGAGGAGTCTCTTCTAGAGCAAATTAAAGAACATGGAGATGAGCTGGCCTTGGTCATGCTAGGTAACTGTAATTATCTCTCTGGACAATATTTTGATATTTCAAAAGTCGTTCAAGCTTCTAAGGAAGTTGGTGCATTTGTTGGATTTAATCTCGCCCATGGTGCAGGAAATTTGCTTCTTGACCTTCACAAAGATGAGGTGGACTTTGCTGTATGGTGTACCTATAAGTATCTAAACTCTGGACCAGGATCACTTGCCGGAGCTTTTATTCATCAAAGGTATCATAAAGATAATACGATTCCTCGTTTTGAGGGCTGGTATGGTAACCATAAAGGAAGCCGCTTTAAAATGAGGCCAGAGTTTGAAAGCTCAGGAAGTGCCGACTCTTGGATTCTATCCAATCCTCCAATTATTTCGATGGCTCCAATTCGTGCGAGTATGGAGATGGTTAATGAAGCAGGATTTAAAAACTTAAGGGCCAAAGGTGATGATCTTACTCGCTATCTTGAATGGTTACTTAAAGAAGAGTGTGGAGATAAAGTTACAATAGTCACTCCTGCTTATGATCCCGAGAAACAAACTCGTGGATCTATGCTTTGCTTTAAATTTGGTGATAAGGCACAGGCCATTGGAGATGCTCTTAAGGCCGAAGGTGTAATTGTAGACTTTAGAGAGCCGGATATTCTTAGAATGGCACCGGCTCCACTTTATAACTCATTCGAAGATATCTTCGAACTCGTTCAAATCGTAAAGAAGACTCTAGGCTAGAGCGGAATTATAATAATTCAGCTCTTTCTTAAGTTCTTCAGGCAGTATGGGAAGCTTATTTCTTGGAATAAGAAATGTGGATAAGTTGAAAATATCTTCGTAAACACGATTATTCTCTGCAGCCATCTTCAAGTAGTGATGTCCAGAAGAGCCACCAGTTCCAATCTTGGTTCCAAGCATTCTCTGGGCCATTAAGGCGTGACGATATCTCCAAGTGGTGAAGTTCTCATCAATATCCATTAATGAAGTCAGTAGTCGGTAAGGAAGGTGAAGTAGAGGCTCGTCTCTATAAAGGAGAATGAAGAGCGCATTCAAAGTTGCTTTTTGAGTAAGTGAGCGTTCTCCCTCTTGAACTAACTTTGTATACTTTTCTTCATCAAGTAGAAATTTAAATGTGGATCTCGTTGCCTCGAGATTGGCGAGCTGTCCTTCAACTGCATGTTGTGAAAGAGATGCCTTATTATCTTGGATAATCTGCTCATCACTAGAAAGCATTTCATTGATTGTGTTTTCAAAAGTTTTCCAAAAATTGAAATTCTTATTTTGAGTAAAGGGCATGCGCTCTAGCCAAGTATTGAGCATATCAAGTAGGGAAGGCTGTTTTTCAATATCGAGTATCTTATTCTTATCTTCTTCACTAAGTCGTCCAAGGAAGTAGCTTCGATCAATATTCTTTCTTTGATGAGTTCTTAGACCCATGCGAACTTCAATTTCTCTAAATTGAACACTTTGAAAACCTGATGCTGGAACGAGAAGGTCTCTAAATTCTAGAAAGTCCATAGGACTCATGGTTTCCATAACGGAGAGCTGGTCTAGCAGCAGAGACTGAATTTTGATAACTCTTTCAAGGCGAGAGACGGCCGTTGCGATGAAATGTTCCTCAACATGATCTTTTGAAAAGATATCCATTATAGATTGGAATTCATGAATGATCTGTTTGAACCAGAGCTCGTAAACTTGGTGAACAATTATAAAAAGTGTTTCATCGTGGGCTTCGTTACCGATCTCTTTACTCTTTGGATGTTGAGTATCAAGTAATTTTTTTAACTCAAGATAATCCCCGTAATAAGTACCCTGCTGCTCCATTATATTCCTCTCTTTTATCAAGTAAATGCTACCTGAATTCCCTAATGATTAGGGTATAAACATTGCGATATGCCATAACGATGTGTATATACACAGACAGCTTTTCACAACTTTAATGATTTGTAGATATGACGCGCACAAGAACGGTTGGACTTCTTACCATTTTCTTAACCTTTACTATGTTAATAGTAGGGGTGGCCGTACACAATTATGACGGACTCCTGGCTTGTAAGAGTTGGCCGCTTTGTTACGCAGTTGAGCAAGCTACAAATCTGATAGGAATTAGCTTTCTTCATAGAATTCTAGGACTAATCGTAGGCTTATGCACTCTCGTTCTATCATTCATGGTAGTCAGTAATGACGACGTAGAAGAAGGAATTCCAGAAGCTGCTTTTTTTAGCTTATTTCTTGTTGGTCTCCAAGGTCTGCTAGGAGGACTTTCAAGTCAGTTTGAACTTCCAAAAATCGTAAATACAAGTCACTTCATTCTTTCAATTACCTTTCTATCATCGCTTATTTATCTCGATTATAGAATGACTAAAGGACCTGATAACAGTCATTTAAATGAAGATAATTATAAGAATAAATGGTACCTCTATCTATCAGATGGCCTTGCTCTTCTTATCTTTCTTCTGATATCTACGATGGCCCTAGGCTCACTACTACGTCACTCTGGGGCGATGACTGCCTGTGGTTTGGGTGAATCTTCTGCTCTGAAATGCCTATCTGAAGGAAAACTCTCTTTATGGCCTCGCTTAGCTCCGGCTCAAGTTCATATGTTCTACCGATTTATGGTGCTTTTAACATCAGTTTTTGGCGGGTTCTGGTCAATAAAACTCATTAGAACTTTTGCTAAGGGCTCAAAGTACAATATTGGTGCAACAATTTTAGGAGTTTCTCTATTTCTTTATTGGCCAATGGGGATTCAGGCCATACGTTCTGACTACCATTCACTTTTTCTAATGCTTCATTATGGATTTGGAATTTTAGCTTTTGGTACGGCATTAAGACTGTATCTAAGGTTAAGGAAGTTAGAGAAGTCCTCTTTGGGTGAACATTCAATTTCAATGTGGCGCGATCTCTTTGAGTTAACTAAACCAAGACTGGGAAGTTTGGTAATGGCCACTGTATTTGTAGGTCTAATCCTCGCTCCTCAAAGTATAAGTTTTTTTAGAGGACTCATTGGCTTCTCAATGACTTTTCTTTTGGTAATGGGGGCTGCGGCCTATAACTGTTATATGGAGCGTGAAACTGATGCACTCATGGACAGAACAAAAGATCGCGCACTACCTTCTGGAAGAATGAAGCCCTCTGTAGCTTTCATCTTTAGTGTAGGACTGATGGTGATCTCGCTTATTGGTCTTACTTACTTAACAAATTTAGTAACGGCCATTTTGGGGCTCATTGCAGCATTACTCTATCTCTTTGCCTATACACCTTTAAAGCAAAAAAGTGTGATTGCGCTCTATGTGGGAGCTATTCCAGGTGCAATTCCACCCGTAATGGGCTGGACAATGGTAACAGGAAAAATGGACTCAATGGCCTGGGCCTTATTTTGGATTCTCTTTGTTTGGCAGCTTCCTCACTTTATGGCGATTTCAATTTACCTTGCACAGGACTATGGAAAAGCAAAAATTAAAGTTTATCCTAACTCGTTCGGAAGGGAGCTTACGAAGTGGGGGATATTTCTGCTTACCTTGGTTTTAGCTTACACCGCACTATACCCTTGGATCAGCGATTTAGGAGTTACCGATCGCTATGGTTATTTTGCAGTGTTTCTAAATATAGTTTTTTCATTAATAGCTTTAAGAGTTTTATTTGTTTCTGTTGATAAAGAAGAATTACTGAGACGCTGGGCGCGAAGATATTTCTTAGCATCGATAATTTACCTTCCATTACTCTTAGGTGGAATGATATACCTCAGTTAGTTTGGTATGCTTAAATCTAAAAGAATTGCCACTCTATCCTTGCTATATTCTGGTAAATTGGTGTAATTCCCTGTAAACTGCATAGCGATTTCTAGTAAATTTTAATATTTTAAACCTCTTATTTTTTAAGGGAAAAAGACCATGAGTAGTACTACTGCAGCTACACACGTAGCAGAATCGGCCCAGAATATGGGTTTCTTCGACATGATTGCTCCGCCTGAAGATATTTCAGTTCACGGACATCTTATTGATTGGCTATTTGATTACACTACAGCGTTGAATATTTTCTTTTTTATTCTCGTTTGTATTGGTTTATTTGGCTTTTCATTTCTTTATCACCAAAAGAGACACCCTAAGCCTTATTACACTTATGGTAATAAGAGGATTAACATAATCGTTGCAACGATTATTGGTGTGGCCGTTTTTATCGGTATCGATATGAATATCACTCGTATGTCAAATAATGACTACATGGGTGTATTTGTTAACTGGCCAGATGAATCTAGGGATGATGTCTTTCGCGTTCAGGTACTTGGTCAACAATGGGCATGGAACTTTAGACTTGCGGGTCCTGATGGAGAGTTCAACACTGCTGACGATATCGTAACTCTTAACGATCTTCGTGTACCAGTGAATAAGAAAGTTGTATTCCAAATTATGTCTAAAGATGTAATTCACTCACTCTATTTTCCAAATGCTCGTCGTAAAGTTGATGCTATTCCTGGAAGAATCACACGTATGTGGGTTCAGTTCACTAAAGATGGTAAGTACGATATTGCTTGTGCCGAAATGTGTGGAACATACCACTACAGAATGGCCGCAAAACTTACTGTATATAGCGATGAAGACTTTAAAACTTGGACGGCCAACCTTCCAAAAATCTACTTAAGTGATCCTGAAGATGAAGAACTTGCTCCAAAAGCTGAACGTTATTGGGGTTGGAAATGGGTTCCATCTGGGAATACAAAAAAAGTAGGAATGAACTAATAAATAAATCAGTTTAGGAGATAACGAGATGGCTTTTTATGAACAGCACATCCACCCAAAACCAACAACCTTTCTATCGAAGTATATTTTTTCTTACGATCATAAGGTTATTGGAAAACAATTTCTTTGGTACGGAATCTTTTTTCTATTAGTCGGTGGACTAATGGCCCTTATGATTCGTTGGACTCTAGCTTTCCCTGGACAAGCTTTTCCAGTGATTGGGCACTTCCTTTTCCCTGAGTCTGGTGGAGCCGTTCCTCCAGATACATATGCCATGCTTTTTACTATGCATGGTACGATCATGATCTTCTACGCAATTACACCGATCTTGATTGGGGCTTTTGGTAACTTCTGTATACCACTGATGATTGGCGCTAGAGATATGGCCTTTCCTCTTCTTAATATGTTGAGTTTCCACCTTGCCCTATTGTCTGGAGTTATTCTACTTGGATCACTCTTCACTCCACTTGGTGCAGCTGCAGGGGGATGGACTTCATATCCAACTCTTTCAACACTAATTGGTTCACCTGGTGTAGGGCAAACTCTTTGGTCTCTGGCTATCTTTGTTCTCGGTGTATCTTCAATTATGGGTGCGGTTAACTACATCACAACTATTATTACGCTAAGAGCTCCTGGTATGGGATATTTCGATATGCCACTTACAATCTGGGGACTTGGACTGACTGCTGTACTTAATGCAATCTTCCTTCCTGTTCTTGGTTCAGGTGTAATGCTTCTTATCTTTGATCGTGTATTTGGAACAACCTTCTTCCTTGCTGGTGCTGCTGCAACAACAGGAACAGGTGATCCTGTACTTTTCCAACACGTATTTTGGATCTTCGGTCACCCTGAAGTTTATATCCTTATTCTTCCTGCTTGGGGAATTGTGTCTGACCTTCTTTCATTCTTTGCAAGAAAGCCAGCATTCGCTTCACGTGCTACAGCTCTTTCAATGACAGCGATTACGATTCTTTCAACAGTTGTTTACGGTCACCACATGTTCACGACTCAGATGTCTCCACTTCTGACTCAGACATTTATGACTCTTACTATGACTATCTCAATTCCTTCAGCAATCTTCTTTGCGAACTGGCTAGGAACACTTTGGAAAGGGTCAATCCGCTTCCATACTCCAATGCTTTTCTCTCTAGGAGTTGTATTCGTATTCGGTCTTGGTGGTCTTACTGGTCTTTATCTTGCAACGGTAACGACTGACCTATATCTTCACGATACTTACTTTGTTGTAGGTCACTTCCACTACACAATGGCCGCTTCGGTTCTACTTGGTGGATTTGCCGCTATCTACTTCTGGATGCCAAAAATGTTTGGAACTATGCTTAATGAGTTCTGGGGAAAAATCCACTTTTGGATCACAATGATGGGTCTTAACGGTGTATTCTTTGGGATGATGCTTGTTGGGTACGGTGGGATGCACAGAAGAATCTACAACCCATTCATCTATGAGTTTACTCAAAAGCTAATTCCATTGAACACATTTGTTACATGGTCAGCGATCATTATGGGTCTTTCACAAATCATTTTTGTGATTAACTTTGTACATGCTGTTTTCTTTAAGAAAGAGAAAGCTTCTGCAAACCCATGGGAAGTTGGAACTTTAGAATGGACTATTCCATCTCCGGCTCCTCATTATAATTTCAAAGATATTCCAGTGGTTAAATGTGGACCACATGAGTACGGAAACCCTGCACTTGGTGAAGGGCGTGACTTTCAATATCAAACTGAAGAACTTGCTTAGTCCGAGGTAGATTTAACGTGATGGCAACTGCAACTACATTGAATGAGCAAAAGATTGAGCTAAGGCGTAAAGCCTTTAGCTCTTCTATTGCTATGACCATGATTATGGTCTCTTTTTCAATGGTATTTGCCACATTAATGCTTGGATATTTCTCTTACCGATTTACCTCTGATGTATGGCCACCAATGGGTATGCAAAGAGTGGACTTGGGAATTCCGACAGCAAGTACAGTTTTAATTTTGTTGAGCTCAATGACTTACTTTCTAGCAGAGGGAAGCTTTGTTCAGAATAACTTGAAGAAATTCAATCTATTCTACTTAGTAACTGTTCTACTCGGAGTAGTCTTTATGGCAATTCAATCTTGGCTGTGGTTTTCACTCAAGAAGAATGGCCTTTTTGTTGAATCCGGGATTTTTGCTTCAATGATCTATGGTTTTACATGGATCCATGCTGCTCACGTAGTGGGAGGTATTTTAGCATTGGCCTGCCTTGTCCCAACGGTTACTGGGAAGAGAGATACGAATTCAAGCTCTTTATGGGTAAAGAATGTTGGAATCTATTGGCACTTTCTCGGAATAGTTTGGGTAATAATGTATTTTAGTCTTTTTGTGTTTTAAATATTATGAGGATACCTATGAAAAAACTTTTTGGTTTTTCTATCAATTTAGCTGCTTTTGTAGCAATCGCATCTGCTCTAGTAGGGTGTGAGCCTTCTGACTTCAGAGAAGGTGTAATCATGGCCGGTGGAAAATATGTTCCAGCCCATACTCTTAATAAAGGTAAGCAAATTTACCAAGAGTATTGTATGGCCTGTCATGGAGTTAAAGGTGACGGAAATGGTGTCGCCGCAAAAGGTTTAGAGACTCCTCCACGTAACTTTACTTTAGGGATAATCAAGTTTGGTGATGTTCCTTCTGGTGAACTTACTCACGACGAAGCGGTTTATAAGACTTTAGATCATGGACTCAATGGTACAGCAATGCTTCCTTGGGATCTAAAGCAAGATCAAAAAGAAGCTGTATGGCAATATATCAAAACTTTCGCTCCAGATACTTGGATTGGTAAAGATAAGGAACTTGGAAAACAAGTTAAGCGTGAAGACTTCAATGATCCCTTCACTGTTGCAAGACGTGAGCAAGCAATCGAGATGGGTAAGAAGGTTTACCACGTGGAAGCTGCTTGTCAGGCTTGTCACATGGGTTATGTAAGTCTTGGAGAGTTTGATCAAATCAACCGTGAGATGACTGGTGACGGGATTGAAGAGCTTGATGAGGGATTTTTTCAAGTTAAAATGCAAGTTTCTGAGCACGGGTATGGTATCCGTCCACCAGATTTCACATACCACAACCTTAGAAGTGTTCGTGGAAATAGTGTTGAAGATATCTACTTGAGACTTATGGTTGGTGTTGGTGGAACAACTATGCCAGCTTGGTCTGAAACGATCTCTGAGGACTATAAGATTTGGGCCCTTGCTTACTATGTTCAAAGCCTAATGGAATATAAAAAGGATCCTTCGAAAAGAGCAGAGTTCCTTTCTAACTTGAAAAAATAATAAAGTAGATGATGACTGAAACTGTAAAATACGTTCGCAATGAAAGTGCCTTTGAAAAGCTTATCTCAAGTAAGCTTTTTTGGATTATTTTTATCGCACTCGGATTTGCTTATCCCGCGTATCGATCAGTAAATCGTGAGTTGCCTCCAGAGCTACCACGTCTTTCCCAAGTTCCAGAGTTTCGTTTAACGAATAGTTTTGGTAAGCCTTTTGGTTCTAAAGAGCTTAAGGGGAAAATCTACATGGCCTCCTTCATGTTCACTTCTTGCCCGACAACCTGTCCTGGCCTGATTGAAAGAATGAAGGTTGCTCAAAAAAGATTAAAGGGTTTAGGCCAAAAGGTGGCCCTTTTATCAATCTCTGTCGATCCAGACTACGATACACCTGAAGTTCTCAATAAATATGCTAGAAAGAATAAAGCAAATCCTTACGTATGGAGCTTTCTAACTGGAAAACGCTCTGACTTAAGGTCACTGTTAATCGATGGCCTTAAAGTCCCTATGGGAGAGAAAGAGGCTGTCGAGGGAATGGTTGGTGACGAGAAGGTAACATTGATGGACATCGTTCATTCCGAGAAGCTGGTTTTAGTTGATGGCGAAGGAATGATACGAGGATATTACTCTACAGATACACATGGCATGAATAAAATGATGATTGATGTAGGGTTACTTGTTAACAGACAATATAATTAATTTTTAGGAGTTAATAACATGAGTACAGAAACTCACGAATACCACAGCCACGCTAAAAAATACTTTTTGATTTTTATCCTTCTCGGTGTTCTAACTATTGCTGAGCTCTTTGCTGCTGAAGGTGGATTTTCATATGTAACAAAAGCAACCAGTTTAACGATTCTTGCTCTTGGAAAGGCTTTTGCTGTTGCTTACTGGTATATGCACTTAGATGAAGAAAAAGGATGGTTACGTTTTATTGCCGCCATTCCAATGGTCGCATTCATTTACGGAGCTGTTCTCATCTTAGAAGTTGCATACAGATAGATCCTGTTTGAAATTAATTTATAATATAGAGAGGCCAGTTATTAAACTGGCCTTTTTTGTTAGGGGTAAAAAAATGTATAAAAAAATTATTCTACTAACTTCTCTAATCTTAATTATCTCATGCTCTCATTCAAAAAATAATTTCAAACTGGGCCAGGGCTTTTATAAAATAGCTATGAATAGAATGAGTACTATTTCGCAAGCAAAGAATGAAAAAGAAATAGAAGATATAAAAAGTGATGTTTATAGATTATTGAGTAAAGCTTGCGAGTATCATCATGCAAAAAGCTGTGAAGAGAAAAGGAATTACGAAATTTATATTTCAAAAAAATATTTAAAATAAAGTTAAGGCTATCGACTTCGAAAATTCTTTCTTTGTTTCCTGCTAAGATCAGAAGTAATAATACAAGTTAAAGTTATCAGTATTTTTACACAAGCGGAGTCACTATCTATAATTACTAATCATCCTTTCGCCTGTTGGTATGAACAATTACTTAATGGAATTAATTTCAAATCAATAAAAAAAATAATTAGAAAGTAATGCTTTAAATTGCTGTAGTATAAGAAAGGCCGCTATTAAAAAGCGGCCTTTAGTTTTTTTTAATTTTAATCGAAATTAATTCTTATTAAAAACCATACTTATGATTACATCTCCCTGCTTAATCTTATTTAAAATATCTAAGCCTTCAACAACTTGTCCAAAGACAGTGTACTTACCATCTAGGTGAGGAAGCGTATTTAAAGCAATGTAAAATTGAGAGTCAGCACTATCTGGATCATTTGTTCTCGCCATAGCTACTGTTCCCTTAATGTGTTGAGCATCGTTGAATTCAGCCTTTAGTTTCTTGCCGCTACCACCACTTCCTGTTGCTGTTGGGTCACCCGCCTGAATAACAAAGTTTGGAACAACTCTATGAAACTTTATTCCATCATAGAAACCGTCGTTAACAAGTTTTATAATTCGAGTAACTGTATTAGGGGCTTTCTTTGGATAAAACTTAAAGCTGATATTTCCGTGAACAGTTTTAATAATAATAGATTCTTGTGAAAGACCATTCTTTGTAAGAGTTAATGACTCTGCAGATACCTGGGTAGGATCATTCGCCTGTGCGGCCTCTTTTTCATTATTACTAAAACAAGAGGTAAGCCCAGAAATGGCCATTAAAAAAATAAAGTTTAATACAGTAGGTTTAAGTAAATTCTTCATGAATTGCCCTTCTAATCGAAGATATCGACTAATTATTTTATAATTGTTCTCATTTATTTTAGCCGAAAAATTTTTTTTTTGAAAAAAGTTATTTTAAGTGTTGACAGGTAACCCATGAGTCTATAGATTACCCCTCACCTCAGAAATTGTCTGACTCCGGAAACGGGGGTGTAGCTCAGTTGGGAGAGCGTCTGATTTGCATTCAGAAGGTCGCTGGTTCGATCCCAGTCATCTCCACCAACCTTGAGTCTGAATTTTGTAGGTCTTCACTATGTGAAGTAAAAGCAGATCTTTGACATTTGAATACAGTAAAAGTTTTGTCTCTTCGGAGACGAAAGAAGACGAGAAAGATAATCGGGCATTTTAGACAGAACTAAAATCTCGGCGTAACTAAATCCAATCATTGCAGAAGCTAACGTAGAAGTTGTTATAAAGTTGAAGTGGTGGCTGAAGTGATAAGATTGTAGCCGGGAGTTTGGAAGTCTGTTTGAAATTGACTCGTCAATTATCATGTCAGCAACCGAATTGATTTAG
>JBLWXW010000032.1:0-38911 GCA_048267265.1 Bacteriovoracaceae bacterium | reverse complement strand
TATTAATACGAATCTTTCGGCAAAGGTGGATAATACGATCACCGTTAGCGCGGGAGCTGGACTGACTGGTGGTGGCGATTTAAGTGCCAATCGAAATTTTGATATTAATGCAGATGGAGCTACGATTGAGGTCGCGACAGACACACTTAAAGTCGTTGATGGAGGAATTGATACTACTCAACTTGCAGATGGTGCGGTCACTAATGCAAAGATTGATACGATGGCCGATACAAAAATTACGACGGCCTGTAATGATGGAGAAGTTCTCTCGGCCAGCTCGGGCTTCTTTGTTTGTGCGGCATCAGAGGCCGTAGGTAATTGGACTCTGTCAGGAACAGATCTATATTACAATACTGGTTATGTGGGAATTAATCAGACTTCACCAAATGCTAGACTAGATGTCGTCCACGATAATTTTTCGGGAACCCCTTCTGCACGTTTTACAACAGAGACGAACTTATCGAGTGGACCATTTGTTCGTATTGCTTATAAGTATACGGGGGCAGCTCCACAGGCCAATGCTGGAGCTCACCTAGGCTTCGAGCTCGAGGGCTTTACTAATAATAATATGAGTGTAGCGGCGGACTTTGGTGCTCGTTGGGAAAATGCACAAACGAATGATACTACAGATCGCAACGCTTATTTTATTTGGAGAGGAAGATCGGCCAATATATTAACTGAGCATATGCGTTTAACTTCTCAAGGTAATTTAGGGATTGGTACGGACACACCATCTGAAAAATTAGATGTCGCCGGAACGGTAAAGGCCACTGCTTTTGAGGGGGATGGATCCGCTCTCACTAATGTTGATGCGGCCACGGCCGACCAAGTAACCGCAGCTGCAGGAACGGTTACAGCACCTTCTATTTCTTTTAGTGGTGATACGAATACTGGGTTCTATTCGGAAAGTGCTGATACGATCGAAGTTACTGTAGGTGGTACTAATATTTTTGATATGAGTTCAAGTGGAATGGTTTCTCCCACTACAGGGGGGGCATCGCTAAAGACATCAGTAGGAAGTGCAGCAGCGCCAACTTTTAGTTTCTCTGGAGACGAAGATACAGGCTGGTATAGACCAGCTGCTGACTCTCTTGCAGCAGCTACAGGTGGTACGGAACGAGTGCGAATCAATTCCTCTGGTGATATTGGAGTTGGAATTACCGGTCCAACAAGTAAACTTCATGTAAGAAGAGTAAATACTGGTCCAATTATTACGGCCGACGATAATTCAAGAGAGAATGATGAAACCAATGGGGCATTCCTTGCGACGCTTGATGGTTTTAGCACTACTAAAAAAGTCTCTTTTCTCTCTAGCGTAAATTACAGTAGTCTTGGTCGTACGAATTATCACTTTGTGGCCGAAGATGGCAATTACAATAAAACTCTTAGTAACAGTGACCCTCTCTTTTATGTCTATGGGCCAGGAGATGTTTATGCTGCTGGAAAAGTTGGGGTTGGAACTATGAGTCCTGTTGCCCCCCTAGAGATTAGCAGTCCAGGCGGAGAGACACTTGTGCTTCGTGATAATGATTCCTTAGAAAGTGATACCTCTTTTGTCTCTTATCTGCGATCAAGAGACTCCGCAGGAACTAGTGTTTGGTATCTTGGCGATGGGAGTTCCTCTCAGCACGGAACTTGGCTTCTCAACTATCAGGCCAATCCTATTTATTTTGGCACAGCTGGATCAACTCGTATGACAGTCGATGGAACAGGGAATGTTGGGATTGGGGCAACATCCCCCTCAATGAAATTTCAAGTTCAAACGGCAGACTATGGAACGGCCTGGGTTGGTGCTAATGATCACTTCTCTTTTATTGATGAAGATGCAACACTAACCGCTGTTTCAACTTCAAATGCTCAGTGGGGCTCTGGTATTTCTTTTAAGCAGATTGACCATGCCACTAATGCATTTGATAATTCTTGGTCTATTAGTCGTCAAACAAATGTCTCGGGTACAGGTGATGGGGCCTTACATTTTCAATATGGAACTAATGTAAATCCTACCTCAAATTCAAGCTTATTAACGCTAACAAATACTGGGCGCCTCGGGGTTGGGGTAACCTCTCCATCGACTTCATTACATACTTCTGGAGATATTTTCAATGGAGGTACTTATTATTATACGGCCAATGATGGTGTGACGAATACTAATAATGATTACATTACTTATGATGATGCAACAGCAATGGGCACAGCAGGTGTCTATATTTTTGAAGCTGACTCGGTAAGGGAGAAAGATTATTTAACACCTACTGCGGCGATTTCTGCCAGGGCCGGATTCTTTTCTTATCGTTTAGGAGTTGGAAATTCAGCTCCATCAGTAGCTTTGGACGTAACTGGAGATATTGAATATACAGGGACTATTACCGATGTCTCTGATGAGCGTCTTAAAGAAAATATTACACCTATTAAGAATGCAAGTTCTGGACTTATGGGAATCAAAGGTGTGAGTTTTGATATGATTGATAAAAGACTAGGGCAAGATAGAGAGTATGGTGTTCTGGCCCAAGATGTAATTAAATTTTTCCCAGAACTTGTTGGTACTTTCAAGCATACGGATGGAAGGCAATATTATAAAGTTAATTATATAGGGCTCTTTGCTCCACTTATTGAAGGTTTTAAAGAGCATCAACGAGGAATTGAATCTAACCTCGAAAAGTTCGAGTTGATGAAGGGAAGTTTAAATATTCATGAAGCGGCCATTGAAGAAAATCGTCGTGAAATTGCTTCATTGAAAGAAGAGAATGAAGATTTAAAAGATAAAATGAATCTCATGCGCGAAGAGGTCGAGCAAATGAGGGCCTTTATGTGCGAGAAGTTCCCAGACTCTAAACTTTGCAAATAATTAAATACGCTCTTGAATAAACTCTTTATAAAGAGCGTGAAGCTCTCTCGTCACCGCTCCCGGTTTACCATCACTAATTTTTTCACCATTAATTATAGTGACCGGAAGAACTTCTCGGGTACTTGAAGTGATAAAGACTTCGTCAGCACTACAGAGGGTATCGGCCGTAAAGTTTTGCTCCTTAATATTAAATCCTTTTTCAAGACCAATATTGATTAAGCTTTGACGAGTGATTCCCCCTAAAAGCCCTGCCTCGATAGGGGGAGTGATGATCTTATCCCCAAGAACAATCCAGATATTGGCCGAGGTCGACTCTGTTACAAAGCCATTCTCATTTAACATAACGGCATCATAGGCTCCTTTCTCGCGGGCCTGCTTTAGCGCCATTACATTATTAAGATAATTTCCAGACTTAACATTAGGATCCATGGCCTTCTTTGGATTTCTTAAAACTTCCGTTACAATGAGGTCGACACCATTGTTATAGTAATCTGGATTAAGCTCAGCAAGAGGCTTAAAGATGATAAAGATATTTTGTCCATCACTGAGGGCGGGGTCAAGGCCAATTTCACCACCACCACGGGTGATGATGATTCGGATATAGTGCCTCGTGGCATCTGATAATGTCTTAAACTCTTTAAGTCCTGCCATCACAAATTCAATGATTTTTTCACGAGGCCATGAGATCTCCATGCCAATTCCTGCTGCCGAGTGCCAAAGACGATCGAGATGTTCCTCCATAAGAAATGGTGTGTCATTGTAAGTGAGGGTTACCTCGTAAATAGAATCTCCATAGAGAAAGCCACGATCAAAGATAGAAACCATCGCGTGCTCAGGAGGGGTGAGGACACCATTAATGCTAACGAGACTATTTTGATTACTTCTATTTAAAGGCATATAAATTCCTAGGCTTAAAACTTACCTTAATTTAACAAAACTATCCTTATAGGGTCCACACTTTTTAGCTATGCTCGTTTGACAGTAATCGCCAAGATAACGGATACTTGTATATATGAAAAAAATCTTCAAATGCGCATTCTTATTATCCTTCCTACTGATGAGCTCTTCTAGTGTGGCCCAGATTGTTTATGATACAAATCAAGATAATGATGTTGTTATTAGCTTAGTGACGGGTGGTGGAGCTTATACTTTTGATCTATTTGAAGAGACATCAACTTCGACTACTAATAACCGCACTCACCTGGCCTATTTACCTATTGCAGGCAGAACAGACTCCATCGATAATCGTGACTTCAGTTATCATGCCAATCGAGCACAGCTCCCCCAATTTAGTGGAGGAACCAGTGCCGACGGCAGTAACTTTATGCGCTTCTCTCTTTTTCTTGATGTCGTCGGGACCTTCACTTACTTAAATGTTGGAATCAGCTCAGAATCTTCACCAACGAGTTTCGAAGTTATTGGTGCAATTAGCTTTCCTTCTTATGGGGATGGCTCTAGAACTGTAGATATTGATTTCAAAGATATTTGTGACTATGACTCAGATGTCTTTGATTGCTCTAAGTTTAACTTCTCAGATAATCCGGCCGATAATGATGAGTTCTCCCTATTCTTTTTCTTAGAAACAACAAATGTATCTAATGGGACTTCTGTTAATAAAGAAGATTACTCAGGTGTTGTCTATAGAGTAAAGGTGAGTAACCGCGTTTATACAACACTTCCTCGATTAACGAGTTTGGCAAAAGGAGATTCCCAGTTGGTGGCCACGGTAGATGGCTTCACTTTAGATTATGACTATGATTCTTGGTATACCTTTAGTGATTCCAATACATGTACAGATACGGCAACGAATCAAACTCTTTCAGATCTGGGCCTTAGTCGTACTAATCTTATAGATACAAATAATATATCCATTGATGGAGAAGTTCGCTTAAGTGGACTTAGCAATGGCACATGCTATTCCGTGAGGCTTTTTCAATGCGATCTCTACGGCTTTTGCTCTTTTAGTACGGAGCAGTTGTCGGGAACTCCGGAAGAAATTGATGCTCTTCTTGAAGAGCAAGCATGCTTCTTTTTCACGGCCGGATTCAGTGGAGAGCACTACGTTGTTACTTTCTTTCAAGCATGGCGTGATCATTTTCTAAAGCGCTTTTGGTTGGGGCGAAAATTTATTCGTTGGTATTATAATACTGCACCTCAGTACACTCCGTTTATCTTAGAGCGCCCATGGCTTCAAAATTTGATTAAAGGCATTGGGTATCTACTGTATGGTGTTATTCGCGGATGGTGGGTCCTACTTATGGGGATCATTTTTCTATCGCTCAGGTCTATAGTACAATCTCGTAGACTAAAATATTAATTATACTTCAGGAGAGTACAACATGGCCGGCCATTCCAAATGGGCCAATATCCGTCACCGTAAAGGGGCCCAAGACGCAAGAAGAGGTAAGATCTTTACCAAACTCATTAAAGAGATCACGGTCGCTGTTAAAAACGGCGGTCCAGATGCGGAAACCAATCCCAGACTTCGATTGGCCTTGCAAAATGCTCGTGGCCAGAATATGCCTAAGGATAATATAGAGAGGGCCATTAATAAGGCCTCAGGTGCTGATGGCACAGAATATGTGGAAACAACTTTTGAAGGCTATGGGCCTGATGGAGTGGCGGTGTTTGTAGAATGTGCAACGGATAATAATACCAGAACGGTTGGTAATGTACGCTCCTACTTCCGCAAGTATGGTGGCAATCTCGGAAAAGATGGCTGCCTTGAATTTGTTTTCAATCGCAAGGGAATATTCTCCATTGATAATGAAGAAGAAAGTCTTGAAGAAGACGACTTCACCATGGAGATGATCGATGGTGGCGCTGAAGATGTTGAATTTGAAGAGGGATTAATTACTGTGACTACAGAAATGGAGGACTTTGGAAGCGTTCAAAAGAAACTTCAGGAACTCGGCATTGAGCCTAAGGAGGCCGGACTCCAACGGTTACCAACGACTATGAAAGATATTTCTAAAGATACTTATGAAACTTTTTCTAAATTAATTGATGCCCTAGAAGACGATGATGATGTTCAAAAGGTTTATCATAATGTTGAATTTAACGAAGAATTTTTAGCAGAGTAATCATGGATACTTCAAGCTCAACGGAAATATACTTTATTACTCTTCAGCATTGTGTAGGACCTTTAAAAGAGGAAATAAAACACAGCTTTCCTTCTTGGCACTTTAAGCAAGGCCATCACAACTTTCTCACCTATGAGACCAATAAATCTCGTGACCTTGAGGCCATTCGAGAGTTACCTCTCACTTTTAAGATTGGAGTAGGGCAACTTCTTGGTACAGGTTCTCTGTCTGAGGTTGAAGAGAAAGCGAAAATTGCTTATGAGAAGTACGACGCCGTAACGACTCATCGTTGGGATCTTGTTGAAGAAGACGGTGAGATGGGGGATCGTAAAGTAAAAGGTCCTGTCATTGATATTATTCACTTCGCTGATTCTGAATTTGCCTATGGAGTGCGCTCACAAATTAGAGGAGACTTTGCTCCCTATAAAGGCGATTCTCCTATTCCTTGTCCGAAGATTAACAGTAAGCATGGATATCAGAAAATGGGGGAGGCCTTTAAGCACTTTAGGCCTCATGTTGGCCACGAAGAGGTCTTCCTTGATATCGGTTGTGCTCCTGGAGGAGCTGCCTATTATTTGCTTGAACATGGTTATCGAGTCATTGGAGTAGACACAACCAATGTTGATCCAGAACTTACCAAGCAATTTAATGAAGGCTTTTTGCAACTCAAGCAGCCCATTGATGAAATCAATGTTAAGCACCTTAAAGGACTGCCTCCCATAGACTGGGTCGTTATTGATCTTGATCAGAACTTTAACTCTTCATTTCCATTCTTAGTGAAACTTGTCTCCAAGCTTGATGAATGTCAGGGTATCTTTATTCATATACGAGTAGATGATTCTCCTTGTTTTGACGACCTTGAGGCCATGGAGAAAACGATTAAAGACGCAGGCTATTCTTTGATTCGAAAGAGCTTACTTCCTGCCCATGGTAAGGAATTCTGTCTTTTTGCAAAGAAAGAGGATTAAGAGAACAATGTTTCACTTCTTTCGCCCATGGAAAGGTCTTAAAATTCCTATTTATCTTGTAAGTGGCTCACTTATTTTAGGGGCTTTGGGCTTTAAAATCTTCTTTCCAGAGGAGTCGTTTCTTCGTCTTCTCTATATGACAGGGATCACTCTAACAACTGTAGGCTATAGTGATATCTTAGGGGTTGAGAAAAATCCCGCTGCAATTATCTATACACTTTTTATAATGATTACAGGAATGGGAGTTGTCCTTTATTCAACTTCATTGGTAACGGCCTATATTGTTGAAGGTAATCTTAAAAATGCGTTTTCTTTAGAAAGAGTTCGTCGGAGGATTAAGAAAATGGAAAATCACTATATTATTTGTGGTGCAGGTGAGACGGGGATTCATGTTGTCAAAGAAATGATGGAATCGAAAGTTCCCTGTGTAGTGATTGAACATGATGAAGAAAAGAGAAGTGAGATTCTTGAAGAGTTTCCCCATCTTCCTCTTATTATTGGTGATGCAACTCTTGATCATGTTTTAGAAGAAGCTGGTATTTCAAAAGCTAAGGGGCTTGTGGCCGCTCTTTCAAATGATAAAGAGAATCTCTATCTAACGGTTTCAGCAAAAATGCTCCGTCCTGGAATTAGTATTGTTGCAAGGGCGGTAGAGCTTACCATGATTAAGAAGCTTAAAAGGGCCGGGGCTTCTCGAGTGGTATCACCAAACTTCTTAGGTGGATTACAGATGGCCTCAGAAATTCTTCGCCCTAATGTGACAAACTTTGTAGAGAAAATTCTTCGAGGGGAGGATCGCTCTATAAGGGTTGAGGAAATTCAAGTTCCTTCAAAATCAGAACTTATTGGAAAGTCTCTCGGCGAAGTAAATTTCTTTGAGTCTTGTGGGGTTAGTATTTTGGCCATAGGACGAAACCTTGATCAATACTTCTATACTCCTGGACCTGACTTTGTTGTGGAGGAGGGAGATGTTCTTCTCTTTATCGGAAATGAAGTGCAGGAGAAGAAGCTAAGAGAGCGCTTCGCTTAGGCACCACTTTTTTTTGGCGAAATTGAGTCAAAATAAAAAACCTAAGATATTGAATTCTCATTAGGTGGACAGATATACAAAGAGATTTAGAATGGGGAGGATATAGCAATTCATATCCAGGAACCCCTATGAGAGAATATAAGATTCTAACCCGAACTATTTATCTAATCTCGTTTCTTCTGATCACTGAGCCCATCATGAAAATAGTGACCTTTAAGCTCCACTCTGGTCTACCATGGGATGTGGTTTGGAGTAATATTATTGAAAATGGTCATACCTTTTCTCGCTTCTTTCTTTTCTGGGTTCTCTCGCCACTTGCAGGAGTTTTTCTTTTGAGCTTCTCGACTTTGGCCTATATCTATTATTTCTTATTAAGTTCTTTAAGGATTTATCTTCTGCTCACTTTTACTCCCTATTCGTGGCCGTACTTTTCTGCTCATCCCCATGCGACAGCGATTGGGTTTGAAATCATAAATACGGCCCTATTGTGCTACCTCTTTTATCCTTATTTTCAGCGCTTCTTCTTAAGTCGTTATTTGAGAAAATTCTTTGATGCTCGTGGAAGAATGGAGTGTAATCAAACTGCATTTCTCTATCTTGAAAATGCAGTTGAGCCCATTAAATGTAAGATGGTCAATATTAGTAGTGGTGGTGCTCGAATAGAACATTCTTTAAGTCATCAGTTTAAAGGTGGAAAAATTCTTTTTAAAGATTATGAAGGTCACCCCCTGTGTTTTGATTTTAAAGTGGCCTCTCGAATTCCTGAAGGACAAGTTACGACTATGGGAATTGAATTTCAGGAACTCTCACCTCGAGATAAAATCTTTCTTCGCTCCTGCATTTTTGAAGAAAAAGAAATTGAAAAAATTCCGTTAAGTTAAGGAGTCAATTTGCTTTGTATAGGGTGTTTTCTTTTATTTAAGAGCTTACTTATCCTATACTGAGTATATGTATGAACAACAAAGCTTATATGAAATTGTAATTATTGGTGCAGGCCCAGCAGGTATATCCCTTGCCGTTGAAGCGAGAAAAAGCGGGGTAGCACCTAATAAAATGGTTGTTTTAGAGAAGGCCCCTGATCATTCATGGTCCATTCGAAAGTTTTATCCTGAAGAGAAGCTTGTTACGGCCAATTATAAAGGTAATGATGTCTCCTGTGAGGGAGAGCTTTGCCTTATGGACTCTACAAAAGATGAGACTCTAGATTATTTAGGACAATCTATTAAAGAGTACTCACTGGATATTCGTTATAAACATAGTGCTGACGAAATAAAGAAACTGGCCAATGGACAGTATGTTGTTTGTTCGGGAAATGAGTGCTTTGTTACTAAAACTGTTGCTATTGCAATTGGAGTAATGGGACGTCCAAATCGTCCGAGCTATTCAATACCCAATGATATTAGTAGAAATATATTCTTTGATATCTCTAGTGAAAATCTCAAAGAACAATCTGTCCTTGTTGTTGGAGGAGGAGACTCCGCAAGTGAGTATGCTCAATATCTTGAGCAAAGAGGAAATGAAGTTTTCCTTAGCTATCGCCGAGATCAATTTTCTAGAATGAATGATATCAATGAAAAGACGATTAAGACTTTGGCCGATAAAGGGCGCTGTAAACTTCTGATGGGAACTGATATTGAATCGGTAGAGTCCTCTAAGAAGGATGATGGTAAAATTAAAGTAAACTTTAAGCAAAGGGATGCTCTCACATTCGATGCTATCGTATATGCACTAGGTGGTACGACACCTAAGAACTTTCTCGAAACGATTGGCATAAAAATGACCAAAGAGGGACCAGAGGTTTCCAATTTCTTTGAATCAGAGGAGAGAGAGGGAATCTTCCTACTTGGCGATCTTACTGCCAAAGAGGGGGGAAGTATTAATGTCGCCTTCAACCACTCTCATAGGGCCATGAAAGAGCTATGTACTATGTATCTTGATTGCGGTGCTACTTCTTCACCTGCCAAAGAGAATCAATAAAGTAGCCTTTCTCATCGGTAAAGTTCTCTAGAATTTCAAAACCTGTACTTGAGCTCAGAAACTCAATATCTGAAGGAAGGTATTTATAGGAGTACTCCATATGAATGGCCTCCCAAGGAGCGAAGGAGAAGTCCTTTCCTAATTCTTCTATATGAACAGTGTGCTTCTTCTCGCTAATGAGATAACTTTCCATTGCACCAGTTTGAATATTATAGAGACCTTGATGTTGGAAATTGTTGCGATCAAAATTACCGCCAAGGGTTTGGTTAATGCGATCTAGAACATTGAAGTTAAATTCTTTAGTGATCCCTTTTTTGTCATTATAGGCATCATAGAGGACATCGAGATCTTTTTTTAGATCAAAACCAATGAGAACCAGATCTCCATCATTTAGTGAGTGCCATAAATGTCTAAGGAAGCGAAGGGCGGTTGGTTTATTGAAGTTTCCGATATTGGAGCCGAGAAATAGAACAAGATTTCTGTCGGCGACATTTTCTGTAAGCCATGTGAGGCCTTGGAAGTATTCAGCGACAAGTCCCTGAACATCGAAGCTCAACTCTTTGAATTTTGCCTCAAGATTCACAAGGAGTGATTCTACGGCGGCCTTAGAAATATCTAAGGGAACAAACTTTAAAGATTTCTTTTGTTTGAGAATAGATTGAAGAAGTAAAATGGTCTTGGCCCCATCGCCACATCCAAGCTCTACTAGGTTAAATCTCTCACCTTGTAAGTGCTCTATTATCTTATCGCCTTGTCGCTCAAGAATCTCTGCTTCACAGCGAGTAGGGTAATATTCTTCTAGGTTCATGATCTGCCTAAAGAGATCACTTCCCTTATCATCATAGAATAGACGAGAGGGTAAACTCTTTGGTCTTGTGGAGAGTCCCTCCAGTACAGATAGGGCCAGCTCGTGGGTGGGGTGATCGACAGCATCATGTGAGAGGATCTGAATATCTTTACTGGCCATAGCGTGCTCCTAAACAATAAATTTTGTGCTCATGTAATCATATCGGCCCCATTTGTTCTAGGGGCTGAATCCTATACTCTACACTATCTCGTTTATTTATTTAAATTCAATAACTTAGACGCTGTCAGGATTTTAGCAGGCCCTGTAATTATGATCTGATTGACTCTACAGGTTCTGAGAATTGGGTATTCTTAAGTCTATGAGTATAGAAGTGGGAGCTGAGCACTCGTCATCGAGTGACCAGCAAAAAGATCAATATTTAAAGACTACCCTGATGAAGTCTACCAAGACTTCCGAGGAAATTACGTCTGATTTATCAATCTTTCAGTTTGATGATTATAGTGAGTTTCTCCACTCATATGTAAACCTCTATGGTAAGTATACTCATGGCCCCTATAATTTAAGTAATTGGTCAAAGAGACTAGGGTATAAATCTCCCAGTTCACTCACTATGGTTCTAAATAAGCAGAGGATACCACCGGTTAGAATGGTGCATCGTTTGGCCGAGGATTTTAAACTCACACCTTCAGAGACTAAGTACTTCCTGCTCTTGGTTGAAATTGAAAGGCTTAAGAGTAAGGGCAAGGATTATAGTGAGCAGCTACGAATGGCCCACTCCATTTCCAAGAAAAAGAAGTATATAAAGATTAATCTCGATCAGTTTTCTATTGTTAGTGACTGGTACTGTTTTGTGATTAAGCGTCTCGTTACTTGTAAGAACTATATTCAAGATATTGATTGGATTCATCGCTCACTAAGAAAGAAAGTGAGTAAGCCTCAAATTAAAGATGCCCTTGAACGTCTTCAGTCTGTTGGCCTTATTGAAGAAGTTAATGGGCGCTATATTGACCCTAAGAAGAAGCTTCACACGGGAGATCAAGTTGCGGCCGTGGCGATTAAAAATCATCACCGTGGAATGATTGGACAAGCTCTTGAGGCCCTACAGGAACAGGATGTTGATAATCGTATGATTCAAGGACTAACTCTTAATATGAATAAGAGAGAAAATTTAAAAGAAGCCTTTGAGGATATTAGAGAGTTTATTTCCGAGTTCAACGCTAAGTACTCCAATGAATCCGATAGTGACAGTGTTTATCAGCTGAATATTCAATTATTTGAGCATACGAAGGATGTAGAGCAATGATTAATTTAAAAGTTCTAATTTATTCATTACTGATCTTATCAAGTCCTCTGACCCTTGGAGAAGATTCTACCTTTGATCGTTATGTTAATGATAGTAGTTCAAGCTTTAGAATTAGACGATATGATGACTTCTTCACGCCAAAGGTCGATTATATAGATATTCAAAATACACTAGAGAGCGAAGAGATCATTTTAGATAAAGAAGAGATTGATCTTCGAAATATTGATTTTAATGAAGATATTAACGAAAGTGGAATTAATAGAGAGATTGGTGGTGATATTGTTGGAAATGGGGGAGGCAGTCTTGAGCACTTTGCCTATTATTTCTTCTATAACTTACCTTCATTGATTGAATCTTCACTTTCTCAAACTCTTATTTACTTTGATAAAGATGAGCGTCTTATTCTTCAGGCCATTCGTTATGCTTTTGAAAAGATGGAGAAGGAAAATAAATTCGTATTCGCTAAAGGTGATGAGTATGGATCTTTCTTTTTTAACTCAAGTGTTGATCATGCTCCTCGTTTAGCTAAGACCGGCTTTGATATCTCTTACCCTATCTATATTAATATTGAGCGTGCTTATGAAATGGTTGATGAAGATCCGAGACTGTGGATTGGACTCCTTATCCATGAGTTAGGTCATCAAATTGGATTTGCTGATCACACTTTCCTTGATCAACTGGGAAATAAGGTAATTGCAGCGACATCATTTGATAGCAATAGTATTTCCGTTAGAGTTCCGGATGGGAAAATCATCAAGCTTACGGCACAAAACTATGCCCATAGAAAATCAATGAGTGACCTTTATATTACAATGGGACACTCCATTATGTCAGTGGAGCGTTGGATGACTAGTAACCTTCTTCAATATTCTTGTCAGAAGGGACTCTTTCATGATGTGCAGATAGAAAACCTTCATTGGCAATCTCGTGGTGAAATTGTCACTCAGGGACTCTTTCGTGTGAAGGCCCTGGGGTGGATGGTTATTAATTGTAAGGATCAAAATAATAAGATCATTGAATCTCAGACACGTGATATTGAAGTTACGATCAATGTGGGAGTTGGCTCTGAGATGATTTCTGGTAAAGTCGACCTTCTCTAAAAAAAAGAGCTGACCAAAGTCAGCTCTCTTAAATCAAAATTTAATTAATTCTCTTATTTGAAAACTTCAGTTAATTCGCCATCCTCATACATTTCCATGATGATGTCATTTCCACCGATAAGCTTTCCCTTTACGTAGAGCTGTGGATATGTTGGCCAGTTACTATATTCCTTAAGACCTTGGCGAATATCCATATCTTCTAGAATATTAAAAGTTTTGTAGTTAACATTTACAGCATTGAGGATGCTAATAACATTGGCGCTGAAACCACACATAGGCATATCAGGTGTTCCTTTCATAAAAAGAAAAATATCTGCTGAACCAAGAAGGGCCTTAATTCTTTCTTCAAGGGGAAGAGAAGTATCAGTTTCATTTACAGCTGTACCACCAGCAACAGGAACTTTTTCGCTTCCAAGGATATTGAATGGATTATTATCGTTACTCATAGGATTCTCCTTCTTGCTAATATTTTTAATATTAGAGCAGCCCTTTCTTTTGGGCCTTTTCTTTAGTTAATGTTTTTAATTGAACAGCATGAATTTCATTTGTTCCAAGTTTCTCCTTAAGGATATCCATGATCATTTGATGTTGATCGATAAGGATCTTTCCTTGGAAAGCATCACTAATGATTAGGATAGAGAGGTGATCTGCTGTTCCCGTTAGATCGTGAATTTTCACGATAGCATCATCGAGATGAGACTTAATTAAATTTTCTACAGTTGTGAATTCTACCATTTGTTATTTACCTTGATTTGATAAGGACTAAATTTTTTTAGCAGCGACAGCGAAGAAGCTCGTTATAAAAGTGAGGATTCTAAGAGTCACAGTAGTCCAACCTAATTTCTTGTGAAGTGGTCTAATTTTATTATCACCCTTTAAGAATTTCATACCAGTGTAGAGCATTGCAAAGTAAAAGAACACGGTAGATACGGCCAGGGAGATATGAATATTAAGTATCATAGCATTGGACATGGCCTTCGTGGCAGTAGCAATAGCACTGCGGTTTAATTCAATTTGAAGGATGAGTAAGATATCCCATACAATGGCCGAAATCATAAGCTTAATATGCTTCTTTCTATCTCTGCGCAAATAAACGCCGATAAGAATAATGCTCAGGATCAGAAATGACTGAACTTGGAAGATAATGGCCGTGGTTTCATTGGTCATGTTTTACCTTTGTCGCAAAGTGCAAAAAATTAAAAGAGTTAGTGTATACAAGTCTATTTTATAGGCGAAATATCAGATGTAGACAATTGTTTATGACCTCTCTTCTCATAAATAATGGTGGCCCAGAGCTACTTTTCTTTATACATTTCCTAGTACAGATACCAGACCTGTATTGGGCATAGCGCATATGGATTGTGAATGAGTGAATCGACTACAGAACATAACTTAGGTAAGTGGGCCGTCATCGATATCGAAACAACGGGAGTTGATCCGTTATACGACGATATTATTGATGTGGGATTTCTTCAATTTGAAGGCACTAAACTTATTCGTACCTATCGCTCACTGGTTCGCTGCGAAGAAGCTCCAAGCTACTTTATTCAGAAGCTAACGGGAATTACAGAAAAAATGCTTCGTAAAGCTCCTATGTGGAGTGAGGTTGAGCCGGAGGTCATGGATCTCTTTGGCCATCATTTACTGGCCCATAATGCGGATTTCGAAAGAAGCTTTTTGGCCGAGCACTTCGATCGTATTGACGATGGTAGCGCTCGTGAGAAGTATGAAGATAGTATGCCGTTTTTGGCCCTGCTCTTTCCCCATAGAAGTTCATTAAAATTAGAGAATTTTATTGTCGATTGGGGACTTGCTGAGGGAGAAGTGCACCGTGGCTATGAAGATAGTTTGGACTTATTGAAAGTTCTTCTTATTGCGATTCGCATGACAAGAGAAGACCGTGAACTTAAGGCCGTCATTAATAATCTCTTTGCTAAGTATAATTTAAAGAATTACTGGTATAGCTCATTATTTAACCTCTATGATGATGAGTTGGAAGAGCTGGCCGATCAAATCGATTTTGACCTCGATGAAGCGCTAGCTCAAGCGCGAGAGTTTGAAGCATCTTTGGCCATCAAACATGAGTTCGCTGATGCTCGTGACTTTGCTATTGAGTTCTCAGGTGAAAATATCAAAACAATCTTTCGCTCTGAAGATAAGGTCAAAGAGCGCATGCCTCGCTATCGCTATAGAAAGTCTCAAGAGGAAATGTCACTAAGAGTAGGACAGAGTTTTAAAAATGGTGTCCATGCGCTGGTTCAAGCGCCAACGGGGACAGGGAAGACCATGGGGTATCTCATTCCTGCGGCCCTATTTTCTCTCGAAGAACAAAGACAAGTTCTCGTGGCCACGGGGACCAAGACACTTCAGCATCAGGCGATGACTAAAGATGTTCCCCTTCTAAGAGAAATGCTTGGTCTAAGTGAAGATCAACTTAAAGTTAAGCGCCTTGTGGGATCAAGTAACCATATGTGTGAGCTTCTCTTTCGCCAAGGAGTAGATGAGGAAGATCTTATGTTCTCCTCCCGTGAATTTGAAGAGAATTTCACCGATATGTATTTAGAGCTGGTCTTCTTCCACAATTCTCGCAGTGAAAGTGAGCGTTGGGTTCTAAGAGAAGATCTTCCCTTTGCCTTTAAGCGCAAGTTTAAGACTTTTCGTGAAAGGGAAGGCCAAAGTGCCGTAGATTTTAGATCTTGTACAGGTAATCGCTGTCCTTTTAAAAATGAATGTACTTATATTCGTGGCCTTAGAGAGGCCAAGGATGCAGATATAATTATTGGTAACCACGCTCTGATGTACTCATGGCCGCGGGCCTTTGCTCGACCAGAATATATTATTGTGGATGAAGCACACAAGATTGAAGAAGAAACCACACGTGCCTTTAGTCTTGAGGCTTCGCAAGAGGCCCTTGAGTCCCTTGCACGCTCTCTCAATAATATGCAAGGAATTGGCTCACTCTTCTATCTCTTGGCCACCCGTGAAGAAACTCCAGGAGAGAGTACAGAGGTTATCACAAGGCTGCGCTCAACGACTCTAGAAACCCATCAAATGATGATGGATCATCTTGGGCCATTACCAGATCTCTTTGAAAAGTATTTCAAAAAACATCCGCGCTATACAGAATATTTCTGGAATGAACTTCCTATGGTGAATAATAAGCAAGGTCAGGACCATCTCGGCCTTGGACTTTTTAATCACTTGGAGAGTTTGAAGTTTATATTAAATAATTATGTTGAGGCGATCCTTCCTTACTCTTCACTTTTTGAGACGAAGAATGTGGAAGGGGATCAGCAAATTGTTGCTTTGACTCGTCTGGAAACCTTTATGGGGCAACTCGAGGATCTGGCCCTTGCGCTTGAAACGGCCGTTACCCATAAGGCGGGCTATAGCCATAGTTTACGTTTTCATGAGCATGAAGGTTTTTGCATTTGTAGTGGGCCAATAAATATTGGAGAGACGACATATAATCATCTTCTGCAAACCAGTAAAAGTGTTTTCTATACTTCGGCAACTCTTGGGAATGCCCATGGAGATCAAGGCTTTCGTGGGGTTGAGTGGGTGACAGGCTATGGGTACCTAGAGCCTGAAAAGCGTTTTCGTCACGGTCTCTTTCTCCCGGCCCCTTATGACTATAAGAATAATACCAAAGTTTACCTCTGTGATGACACGGTAGGGTTCTATGAGAATAACTTTGTTGAAAATATTCTGAAGAAAGTGATTCCTCTTATTCGTGATCTCGAGGGAAGAACGCTTCTGCTTTTTTCTGCTAAAAAGCGCTTTGAAATGGCACGTGAAATTCTTCTCAAAGAATTTGAAGGCGAGATCCCCGTCTTTGTACAAGGAATGGGTGCTCACGTCGTAGAAGAATTTAAAGAACATGGTAATGGAATTCTATTAGGTATGGAGAGCTTTGGAGAAGGGATTGATATCCCAGGTGAGGCCTTACAATTTGTTTTTATTGATAAGGTTCCTGATTTGAGAATGGATCAGGTCATCAATGATCGTAGGCACTTTTATGAGACCAATATTGGAAATGAGTTTACGGATTACTACCTCTCTCACAGAACTCGCTCTCTCCATCAAAAGCTAGGTCGACTCTTAAGGACAGAGACGGACCACGGAGGAGTTATTATTGTTGACTCACGTATTCGTCGCTGGAAAGGGAAAACCATGGAGAAATTCAATAAACTCATGGAGCCCTATAAAATTTCAAGAGTGGGAATTGATGATGCTATCGATGGTGTGCGCCACTTTATTCTAGAGGAGAAGGGGACACAGCAATTGAGCACAGAAAGCGCTATAGAAAGCACTGAAGAGTCTCCCAATGCTCAGGCTTAATCCTTATCTAAGTCATTCAGATATTTAATTTGAATTCTTGTTCCATCAGTAGATCGAACGGAATAGGGAATGGTTCCATATTTAGAGAGCTGGGCTACGATGTGATCGGCTCCTGTTGTGTCTCCATCGTCGAGTTCAGCAGCATCCCAAAGTCGATAGGGGGTTGCTGTAACAGACTGGCCTTCAATGGTTAAGTTCTCTGCCGAAAGTGCTGTTCTCTCTGCAACGATTGTTTGAAGGTAGGGCTCCTTTTCAAAGATCCATTGATTAGAAGAGCTTAGAACTTGGAAATAGTTTTTCGAAGTTGTATCTTCTTTTTTTGATTTCAAAAAGAGCATCGAAGTGCTTGCTGTTGGAGTCGTTATTCCAAACTTTGTCGGCACAGTTAAATGTAAATGCTCCTGTCCACTTTTATTGATAAAGATATAGTCGAGTCCATTCTTTCTTGGATTGAAGTCAAAGAGTTCTGTAACGCTCTCTTGTCCTATGTCTTTTTCAATTAAGAGTTTTTGAGGGATATAGTCTTTGGTGAGCATATAGTCCACATAGATATTGAGGAGCTCTCCGGTAGCGACACGGGCATGTAGTCTGGCAAAGTAGCTCATGCCAAGCTCTTTTCTATCCTTGTAGACTTCAAACTCTTCTTCGGCGTAGAGCTTCTCGCCCTTGTAGTAGTTATACGCTCCGCGATAAACTTTGTCGCCCCTAGGCTTTCTTTTAATATCCATGAGTTCTCCTGTCTTTATTCTACGCTAAGCAATGCCTATGAACTATACAGGGCAAGATAATTCTGGAAAAACCTGAATATTTCTGTCAATTTAGAGAGACAACTTTTTTGAGGAGTTTCTAGTAATGACTGATTCATTTTTTTCTGAATACTTTTATCGAGTAATGCATATTTCATCGATCATCTTCTTCTTTGCTGGAATGGGCGGAGCCTTTCTCTCTGGAAAAGATATTAAGATCAATAAGATCATCACTGGAATTTCATCTCTGTTTATTCTTGTTGGTGGAATGGGCCTCATCCTAACGGCGCTTGGAATTAGTCACGGTGAAAAATGGCCAGGCTTCCTTCATGCTAAAGTTACGATTTGGGCCTTACTTGCCATAGGTGGCCCCATTCTCGCAAAAAGACTTAAGAGTGGAAGAGTTATCGCTTTCTACGGAATTCTTCTTCTTGGAGTTATGGCCGCTTACCTTGCGGTTTATAAGCCGTTCTAGATTGTGAAACTTTCCGGTTTACGCTCTAAGGACCTCTGGTGGTTCTCTGTTCCCTCTATTGTGGCCTCGGTCTTTGAGCCCTTGGCTTCTGTAGTGGATACGGCCTTAGTGGGTCATTTAGATCGTGAGTCGCTGGCGGCCCTTGCCCTGGCCGTCGCTGTTTTCAATGCCATTACGTGGATGTTCAATTTCCTCGTCCACACCAGTACTCAGGCCATTGCCGATCATGAAGCGAGTAAGAATTTAGAGTTAATGCGCTCACGTATAAAGATATCTCTAAGTCTTGCTATTATTGTAGGTCTGAGTTGCTCCCTCGCTCTTTGGCTCCCTCAAGACTTCTGGTTCAATATCGTTGGGGGATCGACAAAGCTGCGTGGTCTTTTCAATGACTATTTCTATCCACGAGTGGGATTTCATGTCTTCACTGTTTTAGCGATTACTCTATTGTCGATACTTCGTGGCTTTGGTCGCTTGAAACTGGTACTTGCTTTAATGATTGTGAGTACGCTCTCCAATATCCTCCTGTCGTGGCTCTTTCTCTATCCCATGGAGATGGGACTTCGAGGTGCTGCTTATGGAACCGTTGCTGCACACATTATGACCACGGCCCTTGGCCTCTTCTTTCTCTTTGAGCGCAAAGATTTAAGGCAGGGGTTTCTAAGATCAAAAGTAATGGCCGGGCAATGGATTCGCTTTGGGAAATCATCTCTTGATATGTTTGGTCGCAGCTTTACCCTTACTCTCTGCTTTTTCTCTTCGACTCGTTTTGCGAGTCGTTTAGGAGTAGATGCTCTAGGAGCTCATCAGATTCTCTTACAAGTATGGCTGCTTGCTTCTTTCTTTCTCGATGGTTTAGCGATTACAGGAAATATTCTTGGTGCTCGCTTCTTCTTTGCAGGTCACATTAAGCGAACCTCTGTGGTTTTTAAGGAATTATTGAAACTTGGTCTATATGTAGGTTTGGCCTTCTTTATTATCTATGGAATTTTCTGGAATCAAGTGGTGGGGCTTTTCGTGGAAGATCAGCTGGTTCTTAATCAGCTCTATGGCCTAAAGTGGCCAATCGTTATCTCCCAAGTTTTTTCGGCGGTGGCCTTTGTCTTTGATGGCCTAATCTTTGGACTTAATGGATTTTCTTTTTTAAGAAAACATATGATGATCGGGGCCCTGACGACCTATGTACCTCTTGCTCTCGTGAGTTTTTGGATACCTGATTTGATCTGGATTTGGGCGGGAATGATTATTCTCAATGCCTATCGAGGATTGTCTGGTTATTATTATATTCATAAGAAGGTATTTAACGAGGTCAAGTCATGACAAAGAGGCCAATTGAAAAGGGATCAAAAGGATTTTCAGATCAGTATTGGGAAGAAAATTATGATGAGCCCGAAGAGATGGATGGCATCGTCAATGCTGCTCAACACGCTAAATATATGGCCGCTTTCTTTGCCCTTGATTATGTAGATATTAGCTCTGTCATCGATCTCGGCTTCGGGCTAGGGCATCTCTTTGAAGAAGTCCTTAAAGAGTTTATGCCTTATCGAGCGATGGGCATTGAGCCATCTGAGTATGCTTTTCTTCAGGTAAAAGAAAGAGAAATCTCTCCTTGTGATTCAACTAAACTTACTTTAAAGCAATGGGATTTAGTAAAATGGGCCGAGTCAGCAGAGAATAATCCTAAGAGTAAGTGGTACGACCTAGGTATTTGCACTTCTGTTTTTCAATATCTTACAGACAAAGAGCTTAAGGCCGTGATCCCTATTATGGCCAAGCAAATGAAATATCTCTATTTAAGTGTTCCCACTGACTACGAGCTAAAGCGCCAGGTGGAAGATCTTGAATTTAAAGATCGCTATGCTATTCATCGCACAAGAAAAGAATATCTCGATCTTCTTGAGGATCATTTCACCATTATTGGCTCAAGAATACTGGAGAGTAAATTCCACTTTGATGATGAGAGCACTTTCTTCACCGATTATCTCTTTAGGTTTTAATCTCAGAAAAACTTTATTTTACTTTGTATGAAGAAGTGTTCATGATTGAATTCATTATTCACCTTCTAATTATCTGGCCATAATTATGAAAAACGACTTTCTATGCAAGATCTTTGCATTATCTTTATTTTATTTATTCTCTCAAAGCTCCCTTGCCAGCGAACAAAGAACTTTTCATCAAGAGCTTTGGACTAAGATGCAATCCTCAAAGAAGGTCAGTGAAGAGGTAGATTTTATTACTGATTCTCAGTTGCGCTTTAACACTGTTGGCGATGTTATCAACTTTACGATAAGACCTGGATTTAAGTGGAATACGGAGCTCTTCGAGAAGAAGGCTTCTTTTGCCTTTTTACTAGGGTTTATGCGTTTGCCTGACGAGGTGGAGAGAAGGCCAACTCTGCAATATACCCAGAGTTTAATGGCCGGCTTTAAGATTAGGCTTCGCTATGAATTTCGAAGCTATGAAAAAACGGACCCCAATAGTCATCGCTTTAGAATCTTATTGAGTTATAAAAGAGCAGTTGGTCAAGATCTAGAGCTCCTTGTGGCGAACGAATTAAATTTCAATACCTATAGAGATTCTGATACTGAAAGTTTGCGCGGCTTTGATAAGAATAGACTCTCACTGGGGCTTCGTCTTCGCAATCATCCGATGAGACCGTCGCTTGGACCAGTATATGAGTACTTGCCCGGTGAAAGGGAGGATGAGCATCTCCTTGCGCTCCTTTTAAATTTTCATATTTAATTCAAATTTAAATAATGCCTACTTTCCAACTTAAAGCTTTTGTTTTTTAATCACTTTGAACAAAATATTCGCTGATTTAACTTTAAAGAGGATTATCCATGAGAGAAGAATGGCTAGAAGATGAATGTCCATGTGGTACAGGTGAACTTTATAAGAATTGCTGTGACCCATATGTTGCTGGGCAGGAGAATGCACCGACTGCAGAGAAACTAATGCGTTCACGCTACAGCGCATTTGTTGTTCATGAGCCACAGTATATCTTTGACACTCATAACCCTGCTACTCGTGATGAAGTCGATTTTGATGAAATCGCGGCCTGGTCAACTCAATCTATTTGGGAAGGTTTGAATATTATAGATGTTGAAGCCGGTGGCGAATCTGACGAGAAGGGTGTCGTCGAATTTGTTGCGCGCTACACTGTTGGGCGCAAGGGGAATCATCACCACGAACGCTCAACTTTCGATCACAAAGATGGAAAGTGGTGGTTCACTGATGGTGAACTTATCAATGACACAGTTAGACGTGCGACGCCGAAAGTAGGAAGAAACGATCCTTGTCCTTGTGGCTCTGGAAAGAAATTTAAAAAGTGCTGCGCTCGTTAAATTTTTTTAATCGAGTGTGGAAGATTTGTCGTGAATTTTGCTAAAAAAGTTTTGATCAAACTAGTTACACTTTGTTCAGACTCTGGTATAAATCACTATAAATACAAATGATGCATATAGAAAAAATCCCATAAGCTAGTATTGGGTTTTCCTTTACGGGAGTTTTCCTTGTGGAAACTTGCGTGTGCATCCCAGATTTTTAAAGAATGTAATGAATTATTTTAATTATATTGACCCTTTTATTAACGGTACCAGGTTTACACTATGATCAAGATTAAAAAAGGTCTCGATTTACCTATCGCAGGTGTTCCATCGCAAAAAGTTTATAATGCCCGTCCTGTAACAGAAGTTGCAGTTACTGGTTCTGACTATGTAGGGATGAAGCCTACTATGCTTGTGAAAGTCGGCGATAAGGTTAAGGTCGGAGATCCCCTTTTCGAATGCAAGAAAGTTCCCGGTGTTCTTTACACTTCCCCTGCTGCAGGGACAGTTAAAGCGATCAATCGTGGAGAAAAACGTGTTCTGCAAACAGTTGTTGTCTCTGTAGAAGGTGAGGAGCAAAAAACTCTTTCTAACTACAAAGAAAAAGCCATTGCAGAGTACTCAAGTGAAGAGATTGAAGCTCTTATGAATGAAGCAGGTCTATGGGCCGCTTTCAGAACAAGGCCATTCTCTAAGGCCCCTGAGTTAGAGTCTCGTCCTTCAAGTATTTTCGTAAACGTAATGGATACAAACCCACTCGCTGGTGATCCTGAAGTTGTCGTTGCTGAATATGAGGAAGATTATAAGGCCGGTGTTGAAGCTCTTTCTAAAATGGCCAAGGTATTCGTAGTAAAAGCTAAGGGAGCTAAAATTCCTGAAGTGTCTGCTGATAATATTCAATCTGAAGAATTCACAGGCCCACACCCTGCAGGCCTTGTGGGAACTCATATCCACCATCTCGATCCAGTTAGTTTCAATAAGCAAGTATGGCATATTGGTGTTCAAGATGTTGTAGCTCTTGGGAAACTTCTTACCAAAGGACAAATCTTCTTAGAGAGAATTGTTGCCCTTGGTGGTTCACGTGTGAAAAATCCTCGTCTCTTAAGAACTCGTCTTGGTGCTCCTATTTCAGAGCTTCTTGAAGGTGAGCTTGCTGAAGGAACAAATCGCGTGATCTCAGGAAGTATTCTTAACGGTCGTAAAGCTGATGAAGTCTTTAACTATATTGGACGTTACCACACTCAAATTTCAGTTATTGAAGAAAATAATGAAAGAGAGTTTGCGGGATGGATGGGACCTGGATACGACAAGTTCTCTATCAAGAATACTTACGCTGGTAAGTTTAAGAATAAAGTATTTAACTTTCACACGAACACATTCGGTTCACACCGTGCGATCGTTCCTGTTGGAGTATTTGAAGCGGTAATGCCACTTGATATTCTTCCAACTCAACTGTTGAAAGCTCTACTTACTCAAGATGTTGACTACGCAGCTCAACTTGGTGCTCTCGAATTAGACGAAGAAGATCTTGCTCTTTGTACATTCGCTTCACCTGGTAAAGATGATTTTGGTCCATCTCTAAGAAAAACATTAACGACTATTGAGAAGGAAGGATAATGAAAGCGCTAAGAAAGTTTCTCGACTCTCAACATCCACACTTTGTAGACGGTGGTAAACTTGAAAAGTTTTACCCAATCTACGAGATGATTGATACATTTGTTTATAGTCCAGGGGAGACAGCAAAAGGATCTGTTCACGTAAGAGACGCTCTTGATCTCAAGAGACTTATGGGAACCGTAGCAATTGCTCTTCTTCCTTGTATTCTAATGGCCTGTTACAACACTGGTTTTCAGGCCAACACGGTTCTTGCTGGTATGGGTAAGACTTCAGTTGAAGGTTGGAGAGGGGCTATCCTAGCTCTAATCGGTCTAGCAACTGATCCCGCCAATATCATCTCTAACTTTGTTCACGGTCTTCTTTACTTCCTTCCTGTGTTCATTGTCACTCAGGCCGCTGGTGGTACTTGCGAAGTTCTTTTCTCGATCGTAAGAAAGCACGAAATTAATGAAGGATTCCTTGTTACTGGTCTTCTTTATCCACTGACTCTTCCTCCTACAATCCCTCTCTGGCAAGTTGCTGTGGGGATTATCTTTGGTGTGGTTGTTGGTAAAGAAATCTTTGGTGGAACAGGGAAGAACTTCCTAAACCCAGCTCTTACGGCCCGTGCCTTCCTCTTCTTTGCCTATCCAGCTCAGATTTCTGGTGATGCGGTATGGACTGCAGTAGATGGATTCTCTGGAGCGACTATCCTTGGTCAAACAACATCTGCTGGAATTGATTCTGTTGCTTATTCTTGGACTCAGTCTTTCATCGGACTTATTCCTGGTTCAATGGGAGAGACTTCTGCACTTGCTTGTCTTTTAGGTGCCGTTTATCTTTGTGTAACAGGAATCGGTTCTTGGAGAATTATGCTCTCTTGTGTGATCGGTCTTCTTTTCACAACTTCAATCTTCTTTATGATTGGTTCAGATACTAACCAAATGTTCACGATGTCTCCACTTTGGCACTTAGTTGTTGGTGGCTTCGCTTTTGGTACAGTATTCATGGCCACTGACCCGGTATCAGCTGCCTCTACTCTTAAAGGACAGTGGGTATATGGTCTACTTATTGGATTTATGGTTGGCCTTATCCGTGTGGTAAACCCAGCTTATCCAGCAGGAACCATGCTTGCGATTCTATTTGCAAACTGTATGGCCCCTCTAATTGACTACTTTGTTATTAACGCCAACATTAAGAGAAGGGTGGTTAGAAATGTCTAGTGATAGCACTACAAAAACATTAGCGGTCGCTCTTGGATTATGTGTAGTTTGTTCGGTACTTGTATCAACAGCTGCTGTAAAGCTTAAGCCCATTCAAGACGAAAATAAGAGAATCGATGTTCAAAAGAACCTTCTTCTCTCTACTGGTCTTCTCGAGAGTGCTTCTGTTTCGAAGAAAGAAGTAGAAGCTCTTTACAATAAGAGTGTAGAGACAAAGATGATTGACCTCTCTACAGGTCAAGTATCGGATAAAGACCCTGGAACGTTCCAGCTTGGTGTAACGGATAAAGATCCTGCTGCCGCGAAATCAATTCCTAGCTCAGAAGATATTGCATCGATTAAAACAAGAGCACAGATTAGACCTGTTTACTTTATTAAAGAAAATGGTCAAGTGTCTCAGATTGTTCTTCCTATTCATGGAAAAGGACTTTGGTCAACCATGTATGGATTCCTAGCTCTTGCTCCAGATTCTCGTACCGTCAAAGGGATTGGTTGGTATTCACATGGTGAAACTCCTGGTCTTGGTGGTGAGATTGAGAACCCTAAGTGGCAAGCTCAATGGAAAGGAAAGCACGTTCTTTCTGAAGATGATTATCAACCAGTATTTGCTGTCATTAAGGGAACTGTTGATTCATCAACTCCAAATGCAGATACAAAAGTTGATGGACTCTCTGGAGCAACCCTAACTTCTAAAGGTGTTCAATCAACAATTAACTACTGGGTTGGACAAGAAGGATACGGGAAGTTCCTGGCTAACCTAAGAGATGGAGGGGTATTATAATGAGTATTAAAAAGACCCTATTTGGACCAGTATTTGACAATAACCCCATTGCTCTACAGATCCTTGGTATCTGTTCTGCCCTTGCGGTTACGACTAAACTAGAAACAGCTCTTGTAATGTCTGTTGCTGTGACGCTTGTTACGGCCTTCAGTTCATTCTTTGTTTCTCTTATTAGAAATCAAATTCCTTCTTCTATTAGAATTATCGCTCAGATGACGATTATCGCATCAATGGTTATTCTGACGGATCAGATTCTTAAGGCCTTCTTCTACGATATTGCTAAGGCCATGTCTGTATATGTTGGTCTTATTATCACTAACTGTATCGTTATGGGACGTGCCGAAGGTTACGCCATGAAGAATGCACCAGTGATGAGTTTTATTGATGGAATTGGTAACGGAATTGGATACTCTGTAATCCTCATTTTCGTAGCCTTTTTCAGAGAACTTCTCGGTAGTGGTAAACTTCTTGGAATGACCGTTTTCAAAACAATTAATGAAGGTGGTTGGTATCAGCCAAACGGGATGGCGCTTCTTGCTCCATCTGCGTTCTTTATTATTGGTTTCCTTATTTGGGGACTACGTTCTTGGAAAACTGATCAAGTAGAAGCAGAATAATTTTTAAGGATATAAATTATGTTAGAACATCATTTAAGTTTATTTGTTAAGGCCGTTTTTATTGAAAACCTTGCCTTAGGTTTCTTCCTAGGAATGTGTACTTTCTTAGCTGTTTCTAAGAAAGTAAATACGGCCCTTGGTCTTGGTGTTGCAGTTGTTGTGGTACAAACCGTAACTGTTCCTGTTAACAACCTTATTTACAATCATCTTCTTAGAGAAGGAGCACTTGCTTGGGCAGGACTTCCGGGTGTTGATCTAAGCTTTCTTGGTCTGATTTCTTATATCGGTGTTATCGCCGCTATGGTTCAGATTCTTGAAATGACACTTGATCGCTTTTTTCCTTCTCTATACAACGCACTTGGAATCTTCCTTCCTCTTATTACTGTAAACTGTGCCATTCTTGGTGGGACACTTTTCATGGTGGAAAGAGATTACACTTTCGGTGAGTCTGTGACTTATGGTGTGGGCTCAGGTTTCGGTTGGGCGCTTGCCATTGCTGCTCTTGCCGGAATTCGTGAGAAGATGAAGTACTCTGATGTTCCTCCGGGACTAAGAGGACTAGGAATTACTTTCGTAACTGTAGGTCTTATGGCCATTGGTTTCTTAGGTTTTTCAGGAATACAGCTTTAATTATAAACTTTAAAAATAGGTAATAAAAATGAGTCAGATTTTACTTGGTGTAGGAATGTTTACCGTGGTCATCTTGGCCTTGGTTCTCATTATTCTTTTGGCCAAATCAAAGCTTGTTTCTTCTGGACCCGTAAAACTTAATATCAACGGTGAAAAGGAAGTTGAAGTAAGTGCTGGTGGTAAGCTTCTTAACGTTCTTGCCGATCAGAAGCTCTTTGTGAGTTCTGCCTGCGGTGGTGGGGGAACTTGTGGTCAATGTAAGGTTAAGGTTCTAGAGGGTGGGGGAGAAATCCTTCAAACTGAACTCTCTCACATATCAAAAGGTGAAGCTCGTGCTGGTGAGCGTCTCTCTTGTCAGGTAACCGTTAAGCAAGATATGAAAGTTGAAGTTCCTGAAGAGGTCTTCGGAGTTAAAAAGTGGGAATGTACAGTTAAGTCTAATCACAACGTTGCTACTTTCATTAAGGAGTTTGTTCTTCAACTTCCTGAAGGGGAAGCCGTTCCTTTTCGTGCAGGTGGTTTCATCCAAATTGAAAGACCTGCAGGAATCAAAGTTGATTACAAAGACTTTGATATTGAAGAGGAATATAGAGGTGACTGGGATCAGTTTAACCTTTGGCAATATAGTTCTTATGTAGAAGATGAAACTATTAGAGCTTACTCAATGGCCAACTACCCAGAGGAGTATGGAATCATTATGCTTAACGTGCGTATTGCTTCTCCTCCTCCACGTAATCCAAATGTACCTCCTGGGAAAATGTCTTCCTATATCTTCTCTCTGAAGCCAGGGGATAAAGTTACTATCTCTGGTCCATTTGGAGAGTTCTTTGCCCGTGATACGGATAAAGAAATGGTATTTGTTGGTGGTGGTGCTGGTATGGCGCCAATGCGCTCTCATATCTTTGACCAATTCAAACGTCTTAAAACAGATCGTAAAGTTACTTTCTGGTATGGGGCACGTTCTGTTAGAGAAATGTTCTATGTTGAAGACTTTGATGGAATCCAAGAGGAATTCCCTAACTTCAAATGGCATGTGGCCCTATCGGATGCTCTGCCAGAAGACAACTGGACCGGATATACAGGATTCATCCACAATGTTCTTCATGATGAATACCTAAAAGATCACCCAAATCCAGAAGACTGTGAGTACTACTTATGTGGTCCTCCAATTATGAACCAATGTGTGATCGATATGCTCTTAAACCTAGGGGTTGAGAGAGACGATATCATGTTGGATGACTTCGGGGGATAGGTCGATAATGAGATTATCTCGTCATACAAAGCTAATTAAGTTAATGAAGGCCCTTACACTCGTAGGGCCTTTATTGTTTTTTTCTTGTCAGAGTTCAGAAGAGCTCGTCCATTTAAAGGGACGAACTATGGGAACTCATTACAATATAAAGTTCTACTCTTCAGAATTGGATGAATCTCTTCAGTCAGATATTGATGCTCTTTTAAAAGATGTGAATCAGCAAATGAGCACTTACCTTAAGACCAGTGAAATTTCCTACTTCAACCAATTTAATAGATTGGGGTGGCTTAAGATTAGCTCCCAGTTCTTCGAGGTGACGAAATATGCTTTGGAGTTGGCCAAGAAGACTGATGGAAAATACGATCCAACCATTGGACCACTTGTTAACCTTTGGGGCTTCGGACCTAAGGGGGAGAGAAAAGTTCCAAAAGCTGAACAGGTCAAGAAGGCCTTGATGATAGTGGGATATGATAAAGTCTTAATGAATGAAGAGACCCATGAGATTAAAAAGAAGGTTCCAGGTGTTTATCTCGATCTATCATCTTTGGCCAAAGGTCATGGAGTAGATGCGGTATCTCGCTATCTCGAGGCCAAAGGCGTGAAAAGCTATATGGTTGAAATTGGTGGGGAGGTCAGAACTTTAGGGCTGAAAGCCGATAAAAGCCCCTGGGCCATTGCAATTGAAGCACCAAATCCAAAAGTTAACGGTGGGCCATATCAAAAAATCTTGAAGCTCAATGGTACTTCTTTGGCCACAAGTGGTAACTATAGAAACTTCTTTGAGTCCGAACATAAGCGCTACTCCCATACCATCGATACTAAGACAGGGGAGCCTGTTGTGCATACTCTTGCTAGTGTATCTGTTGTAGATAAAAGCTGTATGAAGGCCGATGCCCTCGCTACTGCCCTTATGGCCATGGGGCCTGAGGCAGGCTTTACATATGCTGCACAAAATAAGATTGCGGCCTATTTTGTCTATGGTGAGGATAGTCAAAGCGATAGAATGTTTGTTACTAAGGAAACACAAGAATTTTCTCGTCTCTTTAAATAAAAGGATTCACCATGACTGAAATCTATCTTCTGACATTTATCGTTCTTGGAATTGCTCTAGCGGGAATGGCCGTTGGCGTGATCTTCAGTAATAAGAAGTTGAAAGGATCTTGTGGTGGTCTTGGTGCCGTAATGGGCGAGGATTGCATGTTCTGTGATAAGAAAGATCAGTGTGATGAAGAAAAAAGACGCATGAAAAAACTTCCTTCTGCACCTTCACCATTTGATGTTGATGCTAGCAGTAGTCTTAAGCTTTAAAAGCATGAGTTAACTTTAGATCCATTCTTGAAGAACTCATCTCTGAAAAAATTAAATACTTTTCTACAGTTTTCTGGAGTTTTTCTGTTATTTAAAAGAAGACTAGGTTGAGTTACAAAAGCAGCGAATACTTCTGCAAATTGTTCACCTTCAATTCTTCCACTACTTGTAACATTATCAGCATAGCCACTGACCAAGCAGTGATCTGATCTTTTATAGCCATCGCTGCCGCCCATATATCTTTTGAATTTTTCATAACCACCTTGGTTACCAATGAGGTGTGCCCATTCATGAGCGTGTTGAGCAACACTATTTCCATGGTCATGATTTCCACGTCCAATATGAATAGCATCTCCACCTTGCCAGCTACCGTTAGCGTCTTTAAAGTTGAAAGCGTAATTGCCACCAGGACCCATTCCCATTCTTAGAGGTCCACCATTTAGTTCCTGGACTCTCATTATAGTTGCTCCAAGTGCTCTCTTTTCACTAGAGGTCGCATTCTGTGTTCTTAGGCCTTGTGACCTTAGTAATTGATCAGCTTTAGATTCACTAACCCTGGAAACAGGAATACAACCTGCTGAAGGAATAGGGTAATTCTTAAGCGAAGTAGGGTAAAAGCTTGGCTGATTTGAAGCTGCAGCTAGCCTCATTGCGTTACAGCCTCCGCAATTTCCGGGATTATTGACGGCCTCTGCTAAAGCAGCTCCCGTAGGTAGAGTTCTACCACCATTGGTCAAAGAATCCATGGTCTGTCTGGCATCAGGATTTGCGTCGTCCGCAACACCCCTGTAGGCATGCTGAAATTGTGCTTGGTTAACCTCTTCACATGAGTAGAGAAATACTAGGTTTAAAAAAATGAATAGTTTTAATCGATTTTTATTCTTCATCCACTACTTCTTTTGTGTGACTCACTTTTGTTATCGCAATTACAGCTTAAATTATATATCGGTAGTTTGAGAGATGAATTGAGGCCAAATTTGTTAAGCTATTGGATTTTCAGATACTTGGCCAAGATTGCCTCATCTCTGTGGCAAAATTGCTGTGACCACTTCAGTGGGCAAATCTTTCAGAAGCTTTATTTTTAGCGCATAAGTTACTTTAAGTTCTTAAAAGTCATGAAATACACATAATAACGCTAGGCGCCTTCATAGAGGGAGGTTCGAAAACCTAAGTAGCTTGGTTCTTTAGTCAATATTGAACTTTGTTTAATATTTATATATTTTTGTTAAAATGAGTCGTCTTTTTGAGTGTTTATTCCTACAAAGCCCTGTTACACTGCCGATAGGTTTATATAAAGTCCGATTCAAATTGTACGGTAGTACAAATAAAGGAAGCATAAATATGAAAAGATTTGATGATTTCTCTCACTTGTCTAGTTCAGACAATCAATATGTAGACTCTCTATATGATACTTATAGAACTAACCCCGAAGAGCTCGATGAGTCTTGGGTTAGCTTCTTTAAAGGTTTTGAGTTTCAGATGGGAGGCGCTGTTTCTGGAGCCGATATCTCTAATGAGCAAATGAAAAAAGAATTGAATGTTTTTCGTTTGATTAATTCTTACCGCTCTCGTGGACACCTTCTCTCTGATACAAACCCAATTCGTCCCAGAAGAGATCGTCAGGCCCACATTACATTAGAGGATTATAACCTCACTGATGCCGACCTTAATAGTATCTTCCTTTGTAGTGAGACTTGTGGTCTAGGAGCAGGAGCAACTCTCAAAGAAATCATGGAGCATCTTCATACGATTTACTGCGGAAAGATCGGTGTCGAGTATATGCACTCCGATGATACAAAAGTGAGAAGATGGGTTCGTGATTATTTTGAATCTAAAGCAAAGAATATCAACTACCCATTAGAATATAAGAAGAGAATCTTAACGAAGCTTAACCAAGCAGAAATTTTTGAAAATTTTCTTCAAAATAAATTCATTGGTCAAAAACGTTTCTCCCTTGAAGGGGGAGAGACAACCATTCCTGCTCTTGATGCCCTTATTAATAAAGGTGCTGAGCTAGGAGGGAAGGAATTCGTCATTGGTATGGCCCACCGTGGACGTCTCAATGTTCTCACTAATATCATTGGTAAGACTTACGAGTTTATCTTTAAAGAATTTGAAGGCGGCTCTGTTGAAGATCAACATCAAGGCGATGGGGATGTAAAGTACCACCTTGGTTATACTTCAATTGATAAGGCAGCAGGCGGGCAAGAAGTTTATCTGAAAATTCTACCTAACCCTTCTCACCTTGAAGCAGTCGCTCCAGTTGTTAATGGTTATTGTCGTGCCCAAGTGGATATCGAATATAAGAATGATGTTTCAAAAATTGTTCCTATCATTATTCACGGTGATGCAGCCGTTGCAGGACAGGGGATTGTTTACGAAGCACTTCAAATGTCTGAACTTCCTGGTTATCAAACGGGTGGCTCCATTCACTTTGTGATCAACAATCAAATTGGATTCACGACAGACTTCTCTGATGGTCGCTCTTCTCACTACTCAACTTCACTTGCAAAGATGCTTGATACTCTTATTCTTCACGTAAATGGAGATGAACCAGAACAAGTTTGTTTTGCTATGGAAATGGCGATGGAGTTTCGTCAGAAGTTTAAGAAAGATGTATGGGTGGATATGGTTTGTTACCGTAAGCACGGACATAATGAAGGGGATGAGCCTAAGTATACTCAGCCCCATCTTTATGGGCTTGTTTCAAAGCACAAGAATCCACGTGAACTTTATATGGAAAAGCTTATTAAGGCGGGCTCTATTCAAAAAGATCTTGCTAAAGAAATGCAAGATGCTTTTAAGAAAGAACTTTCTGATCGCTTCAATAGTGTAAAACAAGAGGAAATTCCAGAAAGAAGAAAAGGTCCTCATAAAGAATGGCTTAATCTTCGCTGGTCAAAAGAAGAAGATTTTGTAGAGTCTCCAGATACATCAGTTAAGAAAGCAGACCTTGAGAAAATCCTTGATGCCATTACAAAGACTCCTGAGGGATTTAAAACTCTTCGTAAGGCACAGAAAATCTTAGATCAAAGAAGAAAGGGATTTGTTACCGATACTCTCGATTGGGCGACGGCCGAGCTTCTTTCTTATGGATCTCTCTTATTAGAAAATAATAATATCCGTTTCACTGGGGAAGATGTTATTCGCGGGACATTCTCACACCGTCACGCCAAAGTATTTGATGAATTCACTAACGAGGCCTACTGTGGGCTTGATCATATTTCTGAAAAACAGGGGCGAATTGATATCTACAATTCACTTCTCTCTGAGTACGCCGTACTTGGTTATGAATATGGTTATTCACAAGCAAGTCCATGGGCCCTCAATGTTTGGGAGGCTCAATTTGGAGACTTCGCTAACGGTGCCCAAATCATAATTGACCAATTTATCACTGCTGGAGAGAGTAAGTGGCGCAGAATGAGTGGACTTGTGATGCTCCTTCCTCATGGTTATGAAGGGCAGGGACCTGAGCACTCTTCCGCTAGATTGGAGCGCTTCCTTCAAATGGCAGCTGAACATAATATTGTTGTGGCCAATTTCACAACACCTGCTAACTTCTTCCATGCCATTAGAAGACAGCTTACATGGGAATTTAGAAAGCCTCTTGTTGTCTTTACTCCAAAGTCACTTCTACGTGATCCACGTTGTGTAAGTTCGGTAAAAGATCTTACTGATGGAAAATTTCAAGAAGTTATTGAAGATACTTACTGTGATGACAAGAAAGTTAAGAAGGTTCTTTTCTGTTCAGGGAAAGTTTACTACTCACTTCTTGAAAGACAGCAACAAGAAGAGCGCAAAGATGTTGCAATCATTAGACTTGAGCAACTCTATCCTCTTGCTTCAGATAAGATTAAGGCCATTAAAGCTAAGTATAAGAAGGCCGAGTTCGTATGGGTTCAAGAAGAGCCCTATAATATGGGAGCTTGGACATATCTTCTTAGATGGCGTGACCTCTTCTCTGACTTTGATTGCGTAGCAAGAAAGTCTTCTGCTTCACCTGCCACAGGTTTTGCTAAAACACATGCTAGAGAGCAGGACGAAATTGTAACTAAAGCATTTGCATTAAAATAAAAAACAATAAGGAAACGTTATGAGTATTGAAATTAAAATCCCATCAATTGGTGAATCAATTACAGAGGTAACTCTTACGGCTTGGCTTAAAGAAGACGGAGAGTTTGTTGAAGAAGGTGATATTCTTTGTGAGATCGAATCAGATAAAGCGACGGTAGAACTTCCTGCTGAAGAAAGCGGTGTTCTTACAAGAAGTGTTGATGAAGGAACTGATCTTGAGATTGGGGCCGTAATTGGTAGTTTAACTCCCGGAGAGGGGAGTGCACCATCTCCTAAGAAGGAAGAAGCTGCTCCTGCAGCAGATCCCACTCCTTCTCAAGCAAGTACACCTCAGGGAGGTGATAAAAATTATCCTTCCCCAGCAGCAAGGAAAATTCTTGATGAAAAAGGAATTGATGCGGGATCAGTAAGTGGTTCTGGAAAAGATGGGCGTATAACTAAAGGTGATGCTCTTAACGCAAAAGCGGGAACCCCAGCTCCTAAGGCTGAGGCGGCAAAAGCACCATCTCCAACAATTGATGCTCAAGTTCCTATGGGAGGAGCTTCAAGAGAAGTACGTCGTGAGAAAATGACTCGTCTAAGAAAGACGATTGCTTCACGCCTTACAGAAGCGAAGAACTCTACGGCCATGCTTACGACATTCAATGAAGTTGATATGCACCCTCTAATGGAGCTACGTAAGAAATATAAAGAGCAATTCAAAGATAAGCACGATATCGGCCTTGGCTTTATGAGTTTCTTTACTAAAGCCTGTACTATCGCTCTTCAAGAAGTTCCTGGAGTGAATAGTCAAATTGATGGTGAAGAGATTCTCTTTCATAACTATGCTGATGTAGGAATTGCCGTTTCTACTCCAAAGGGTTTAGTTGTTCCTGTCGTTAGAAATGCGGAATCTCTAAGTCTTGCTCAAATTGAAAAAGAAATTAAACGTCTTGCTCTAAAGGGTCGTGACGGAAAACTTTCTATGGATGACATGAGTGGAGGAACTTTTACGATTACTAATGGTGGCGTATTTGGTTCTATGCTTTCTACTCCAATTATTAATATCCCTCAATCAGCGATTTTGGGTATGCATAATATCGTTGAAAGGCCTGTTGCTATTAACGGACAAGTTGTTGTTCATCCTGTGATGTACACTGCTCTAAGTTACGACCACCGTGTGATTGACGGTAAAGAGTCTGTTACTTTCCTATATAGAGTAAAAGAGCTCTTAGAGGATCCTGCCCGTATGTTATTAGACGTTTAAGACTTGAATGATATTTAGGAGATAATAATGAGTAATAAAGAATATGACGTAGTAATTATTGGAGCGGGACCGGGTGGATATGTTTGTGCCATCCGTTGTGCTCAGCTTGGATTGAAAACGGCCCTTGTTGAGAAGTATTCAACCCTTGGTGGAACATGCCTAAACGTAGGTTGTATCCCTTCTAAAGCATGGTTAGACTCATCAGAAAAGTACCATGAACTCGTTCATAAATTTGCCGATCACGGTATTAACTCAGGAAAAGTAACACTAGATTTCCCAAAGATGAGTGAACGTGTTCAGAAAGTTGTAAGTGATACTTGTGGCGGTGTTGCCTTTCTTATGAAGAAAAATAAAGTCGATGTTTATACAGGAATGGGCTCATTTGTTGATGAGCACACGATTAAAGTCTCTGGTGAGAAAGAAGAATCAATTAAAGGTAAGAAAATTGTTATTGCCACTGGTTCAAAGCCAGCAAGTCTTCCTGGAATTGAAATTGATAAGAAGAAAGTAATCTCTTCTACTGAAGCACTCAAGCTTCCCAAACTTCCTAAGTCCATGGTTGTTATTGGTGGAGGAGTTATTGGTATTGAGCTTGGCTCTGTATTTCAAAGATTGGGAACAAAAGTTTCTGTTGTTGAATATGCTGACTCTATCCTTGCTACTATGGATAAGGACATGGGCAAGAATCTTCAGAAAGTTCTCAAAAAAGAGGGAATGGAGTTCTATGTTGGCCATGGTGTGACTGATGTAAAAGCAACGGCCAAGTCCGTTAAGGTCACGGCCAAAGCAAAGAAAGATGAAAAAGAAGTTGTTCTCGATGCAGAATATTGTCTCGTGGCCGTAGGACGTCGTCCTTATACAGATTCTCTCGGTCTTGAAAATGCAGGTCTTGGCCTTGATGAAAGGGGACGTATTCCTACTGATAATCATCTGCAAACATCAAAGTCTCATATCTACGCTATTGGCGATGTGACAAAAGGTGCCATGCTTGCTCACAAAGCTGAGGAAGAAGGGGTCTATGTTGCCGAGCTTATGGCCGGACAAAAACCCCATATCGATTACAATCTTATTCCAGGTGTTGTCTATACATGGCCTGAGATTGCAAGTGTTGGAGCTACAGAGCAACAACTTAAAGAAGAAAAACGTGCCTATAAAGTGGGAAGTTTTCCTTTTAAGGCCTCGGGACGTGCTCGTGCTTCAGATGAATCCGATGGACTTATCAAAGTTCTTGCCGATAAAGAGACAGATGAAATCCTTGGCGTTCATATGATTGGCCCTCGTTGTGCAGATATGATTGCTGAAGCTGTTGTGGCCATGGAGTTTAGAGCATCTGCAGAAGATATTGCTCGTACATGCCACCCGCACCCGACTTATACTGAGTCACTTAAGGAAGCATGTCTGGCCGCAACTGAAAATCGCGCCCTCCATATTTAGACTTACTTTATACCCATGCCATACACAATTCAATTGTGTATGGCATATACCGATCTGATTATTATCAATATTCTCATTTGATTAAGATCAAATACATTCCAAATTTTACGAGTAAATTCAAAGTATAGAGAAGTTCATGGTGAGCTCTCTAGATACGGAGGATTTATGAGATTACTATCTGTTATGGTCATTTCTTCACTACTTGGTCCATCTCTTATTGCGAGTTCCAATCAGGACAAGGCCCTGAGAATGGCCCTTGATGATGAATACAAAGCAGAAGCTATTTATTCACAGGTTTTAGAGGATTTTGGATCTGTTAGGCCATTTTCAAATATTGTGAATGCAGAAAGGCGTCATATCGACGCGTTGATTCCACTCTTTGATAAATATGGGCTGGAAGTTCCAGAGAATCCCTATCCTGGACAGGTTGGTTTTTACGACAGCGTAAAGGATGCTTGTGAAGCTGGTGTTCAAGCTGAAATTGAAAATGTTGCTCTCTATGATCAAATTGATTCTATGGTTGAAGATGATGATGTGGCCTTTGTTTTCTCTCGTTTAAGACAGGCCAGTCAAGATAAGCACCTTCCTGCTTTTCAAAGATGCGCCAATCGATACTAGTTGTTAAGGTACTACTTCGGGAGTATGACATATTGTCATGGGAAAATGTTAAGAAAATTGTATATAGTTAGAGCATGAAAATTAAATGGCTCTATATTTTTCTTAGCTTCTTAACATTGACTTTGCTCGCGGGAAGTAGTGCCTTTATTTTCTATGATGGAAGTACAGGAATTGAACTTCAAAGAGAGGACAATCAAGGTCACTTAAAGGTCAATTCTTACTTCGTCGACTTTATCTACAATTACAAGTCTTTGATCAATTCAGAGTTCAATTCAATTAATCAATATAAGAAAAAAGAGGAGGGGTTTCTCAGATCCTTATCAACTATTGAGGATGAACTTAATCACTCTCAACTTATTCATACCCTCAAAATTAAAGAAATTATTGATAAGCTCAAGAAACTTACGATAAGGAAAGTTGACTTAACTTTATCTCAGTCACATTTACAACAACAAAGAGATTTGACATGGAAAGAGCTAGAAGATTTCCTCGTGGAGGAGATTAATCTTCGAGTGGAAAATAGGGAAGAGTTTCTACCTGAATTAAATAAGAAATTAGATTCGTGGATGAAGAGCTTAACTATTTTGAAAAAATTAAAGAATTCAATAAATGTATCTTATGTGACAGAGAATAAATTTAAGGAACTTCAGGAGTTAATTGAATTTTCCCGATGGCTGATTTCATTTAAGACCCGTGTCATTAATGCTCAAGATATTTCTTTAGATAGTAAAAACCTCATTCTGGAAAAAGCTAAAGACCTTGAACTTCCTAAAAAGGTAAAAGGTAAGATCCGTGAAAGTATAATTTCTCACTTTGATGTTTTAATTAAATATTCTCATATAATAAAAGAGTTAAAGAACAGTAGTTTGAGGATTGATAAGCTTCGCGACGAAAGTAGTTTGTTTTTTGAAGAAAATATTCTACCAGGATGGGAAGAATACTTATCAAGAAGATATGATAGCGGCTTGAGTGCCCGATACAGTAGACTCAAGAAAGTTGTATCCATTGTCTCCGTTGCTGGTGGATTAATTATTTTGTCCATGCTTTTTGTTTTCTTACAAATTTTCCCCAATCTAAAAAAACTTGAAGAAAAGGCGAAACAGGTCGCATCTGGAAACTATGAGGCCAAGTTTAATCAAAGAATTCCTAGTTCCGAAATTGGAAATGTGATGCGTGCCTTCAATGATATGTCGTCTCAAATCTCTATTTATTTGAAAGAAGTTGAAAAAAAAGAAAGTGAAAAATTACAACTTAATGAATCTATACAGAAAGTGAAACGCTTGAGCCAATTAGGTGAATTTTCTGCAAAGATGGCCCATGAGTTAAAAAATCCTATCTCTATTTTAAACTTCTGCTTAAATGATGCCTTTGAAAACTTGAAAGAACAAAATCTAGACCAAACTAAGATTGAGATAGAGAATTCTTTAAATGCTATGGAGCGAATTAAATTTACCGTAGGTAAGCTAGGTGTAAAAAGTATATACTCAAACAAAGAAAGAATTAACCTTGTTGAGCTCTTAGAAGAGATTGATCATATGTATAGAGCACTTCTTCTAAAAGAGAGAATAGTGTTGATGGTGAGTAAGAAGTCGTCGCCACTTTTCATTTTTGCGCCTCGATTAGAGTTAACAGGGGCCATTGCAAATTTAATAGATAATGCCATTGAATGCATTAGGGCGTGTATGCCAAAAGATTCGGCTCTTTATATTGATTTATATGAAGAGAGCGGCCATGCAGTTTTGAAAGTTTTAAATGGAGGGCCTGCTATTGAAAATTCAGAGAATATTTTTAATGCTGTGTATTCATCAAAGAAAGGAAATATAAGAGGTTTAGGGCTGATTATAGTTAAAGATGTCGTAGACGAATGTAATGGGAAAATTACTTATGAATATAAAAATGAGATGAATACCTTTAAGATAATTTTTCCTCTGCTCTAAACTATGAATTAAGCTTTTGAACTGTCGCCCTCAAGTCGTCTTTATTATTTATATGAAGCTTTTGAAAAATATTACTAAGGTGATTACGGACAGTTCCCTGACCTATATTAAGAATGAGGGCCACATTATTATTTTTTCCATGTATAAGTGTATTCTTTAATACCTCTAATTCTCTGGCGGTTATGAGATACTCGTC
>JBLWXW010000031.1:0-41790 GCA_048267265.1 Bacteriovoracaceae bacterium | reverse complement strand
TCCGAGGTGTATACATGAGCGAGGAACAAAGTACGGTGTAACTTTTGGAGTGGTTCAGGAAATGGGGAGAACCTCAGGCCCACCTTGAGTACCTAAGAATATTAACCATTGATTTTCTATACCAAATAATTGATCTCCTATTGAACAAAGATTTATCGTCAGATATGTCATATACCTTTAAAAGTGGATCTTTGTAGTTGGTTATCGCGATCGTATACTCTTATAATGAGATAGGAGCTCTTCACAGATTTTATCCCATCCATATTTTTCTCTCAGATCTTTGGCCAATTTTAGATTCCTATTTTCAGGGATTGCTAAGGCATGAGCTAGAGCACTTCCTAAGGCCGCAGTAGTATATTCATTAAGGTACGTAGCACTGTCACCAAAAATGGCAGTTGTTCCCCCTGAGCTTGGAATGACTACAGGTATGCCAATGGAGCTTGCTTCGGCAGCAGCGAGGCAGAATGTTTCAAAGTCGGATGGGATACATACACAACGGGCCAGGGAGTAGATTTCATTATAGGTAAGAGAACCATGCTCTATATGGCCGGTCCATATAATGGGCGATTTTGAGTTTTTTGAAAGCTCTCGACATTTTCTTTCATAATCTTCATGGGCGCCCGAAGCCGCTCCCATGATAATGAGAGGCAACTCCATTTCGATACAAGTTCTAATTAGGAGATCGACATTCTTATTGGGTCTAATGGAGCCAGAAAAAACAATCAGATTTTCTAGATCGTGATGATCTTTTAGATAATCTCTTAGAAATTGATTCTCCTCTTTGGGCACTTTCTTCGGAGCAACCACACCATTGGCAAGGGTAGTGCATTTTTCTGCAGGTATCTGATAGCGCTTTTGAATGAGTTCACTCTCAATCGTTGTGGTGGGGAGGAAGAGATCTACATAGCGTTGATAATAGGAGAGAGTCTCTGGTGCTCTTTGTGGGCCTAGCTTTTGATAGAAGAGCGTCTTCGCCTTTTCCTTTATAATTGTTTTGAAATCAACAGTAGGCCACGCCGTGGGAGTTACAACTACTTTAGCCCCAAAATCTTTATAATCTTTAAATTTTTGCCACTCAAGTAAACTGAAATGATGAACAATATCGAAGTCTTCAACCTTAGTACACCAAGGATCAAAGAGCTCTACATGAATATTTCGCTTTTTTAGTTCTTCATAAGATTTCAAAAGAATTTGCTCTCCACCTCCTGGTCTTTGAAAGGCCATGGAATAGGTGTTAAATAGTATCTTCATAGTTCTTCCTTATTAGGAAAGTGTGTCTTAAGATCTTTGATATCGCTTAATAAGTTTTCACGGCATTTTTTATGGTAAGAAGAAAAACTCGTGCGTATGTCATCATAGTTTGCCAATAAGTATTTTATTTTTGGAGACATTTTTTTGAAGGTCAAATCTTCTTTTCCTTCTTTATGATGTCCATCTGGAAGTGAGTAAAGAAGATCTTCATATCCAAAGTCTTTGAGAAGTCTTTCAGATTTAAACTGTTGATCAATACAGATAGAGGGGACTGCATTAAGAAGACTTAAGAGTCCTGCGTGAAATCTCATGGTTATTGAGAAGTAAGCACTACTAAGTTCACTAATTATATCTTCATAAGATTGACTCTCAAATGTCTGGCAAGATTCATCGGCCACAAGGGCCTCAATCTCTTTAGCAAAGGAGAGATCATTCTTTGTTCCAAAGGGGAGATAAATGATCTTATGTCCTTCTTTAATGAGCTCTTTTGTAATTTCGATAATACCTGCTTTTAATTGACTAAATCGAGCTCCGTTATCGGGATGAAGGATAGGATCGCTAAAGGCGGCATAAAAATTGAAGATCACCTTCTTTCTTTGAATTTTTCTTTCACTAATTATTTTGACTGGTGTGAGAAAGGCAAAGTCTGGAGAAATATTTATGGTACGTGTAACACCATTTTCAATTAAATTATCATGACTTTGTTGATCTCTAACTCCAATATATGAAGGTACTTTCTGAAAGGTTTGAACAATATTCTCAATTCCTCTCTTTGTTCTAAGCGGGCCGACACCAACTCCCATAATGATAACTTTCTTTTTAAAGAAGTGTGCCCATTTGATCTGATGAAGATAGTATTCAAGAACAGTTGGGACTAGCTCTGCAAAGAGTCCACCACCTCCTACCCAAAATACATCGCTTTCTCGTAGCTTCTTTAAAAAGATAATGCGCTTGGAAAGCTCTGAGAACCTAAGCTTAATAAGATCTTTAAGTATTCGAATTGGTTTCCATGACGGAGTTTGAGCAATGACCTCAATAACAGGTGGTTTTGAAAAATACTCTTCAGTGTAGGACACTCCTTGAGAGAGTATAGTAACTTGATTCTCATTTAAAATAGAGAGAATATACTTGAGGATAACTTCGTCACCAACATTACCCGTTCCATAACTTCCAGATATGAGAATTTTAGTCATAAAGTATTATTCCTCGCTCATACTATCAAAATTAACAAAGAGTAGGCCCTCTTTCTTAAGTACCCAGAAAACAACAATCCCTGCTACAAGCTTACAAACAAGGGTTGTTCCTGCTGCTGCAAGAGCTCCGTAAATGGGTATGAAAATATAATTACCCACTAGGTTAATAATCATTTGAAAAAGATTTATTCCACTCATGATATATTCTTTGTCGAGGCGATAAAATACAAGGCTTAGGGGAGTGATGAATACGCCTATGGCCTGTACTATGAGAAAGGCGTTGAAGACTTCAACAGAAGATTCATACTTTTGACCCAAGAGTAGCGGTATGAAATATGGGGCCAAAGGAATGGCCAAGAGGAATGCTCCTGTTATGAGAGGCATAATCCTAATTGACTTTCTGATAAAGAAATTAAGCTCTTTAGGGCCTTGCATTGAGTTTACTTTCGGTAGCAGTACGGTTACTAAACTTGTGCTAATAAGTGGAAGAACGGAAGCGAGTCGCTGTCCTCCAAGAAGTCTTGCCAATTCATCATCACCAACAAGGGATCGTGTCATTAAAATATCGGAGTGAGCGATGGCCGCATTCGTCACCATTGATAAGCATATCCACTTTCCGATGCTATAGAGTCTCGTTACCTTTTCTTTCTCTATTCCATAGCGAAGGGATTTTAAGGCCCTTTTTGTATTGGGGCCAATAAGAATTATGAAGAGGGCAAATAGAGGAAGCTGAAAAAAGAAAATATATGTCCAAGTAAAATTGAGCTTCTTCAATAAAAGAAAAATCGCAATACCTGAGAATTTGATGATCTGAGGGAGAGTTCTACTTATAGCAAGATGCTTAAAGCGTTGATCGGCTTGAGCTAAAGCTTGAAATAGACCTGTGAAAAATTGAAAAAAGGCCACGACAAAAGTGATTTGAACCCATGACTCATAGGATGCGCTATCAAAGAGTAGATCCGAAATTTGAGAGGAGAAGAAGATACCGATTAGGCATACTAAGAGTGCGAGAACGAACTTAAGCCATATAAATGTACTGATGAGATGATCGGTTTGATGACCCTCATTTTTCAAATCCTGAGTTTTGAAAATAGAAAATAACTTTACGAATCCAATGGAGAGTCCAAGGTCACCGAATTGATTCGTCATGAGTAGTAGACTTACCAGAGGGTAGAGAATACCAATATCAGATGAAGGAAGATTCCTTAGAATAATGATGGATATGAAGAAGCCAAGTGCAGAGTTTACGATACTAGAAGACAAAATCAGAGAAACTGATTTTGCCGTTTGTGATTTCAAAACAGGTAAAATTTGAGAAAAGTAAGAGACTATTTTCACAATGCCATTGTAACCGTTTTGAACTTTTGAAGTATAAAAAAATTAACGAGTTAATATTGCCGAGTGTTGGAGTCGGGTTTACTTTTGATACTCAATTCCCAACTTAATGATTTCTGCTTCAACTTCTTCGATCCAGATAATTTTGGCCTTTACAGGATTGATAGCGCCAACCTTTACTCTTATGATTTTATCTTTTAAGAGTACACCATCATTTCTTGTAATTAGACATACACCACTAAAGGATTCATTGATGACTACGCAGTGAATACTTTCGTGAAAGTCTCCTTCTAGCTTAGTATCAATTGAGGCGGGAAGAGATTCGACTTTAAATCTTATTTTTCTTTGAGCATCGTTCATAATTCACCTCTGAATAGATAGGGTATGCCTCTATTCTATATAAACTCCTGTCCCTTTCAATTAAATTAATAGATATATGTCTTATTTCAAAGAGATATATTTTATCAAGTATTTAAGATCTCTAAAAAATTTGGATGAGCAGTGAGCTATGGGCTTGGATTACTTATGACTTTATGAATTTCATTAATCTCTTCGAGAAGCTCATTTGATAACTCAAGCTCAATGCTACCAATATTCTCTTTGAGCTGATCCATAGTAGTGGCCCCAATGATATTACTGGTCACAAAGCTGCGATTATTTACAAAGGCCAGGGCCATTTGCGCAGGACTTAATCCATGCTCACGAGCAAGTTTACAGTAGCGCTCTGTGGCCCGAACTCCCTCTGGGGATGTATAGCGGCTAAAGCGTTCATAAAGAGTAATGCGCGCTTTGGGAGGTCTTTGACCATTGAGGTATTTCCCGCTTAAGACACCAAAACCTAGAGGAGAATAAGCAAGAAGACCAACGCCCTCTCTTAGGGATACCTCGGCATTACCAACTTCAAAGCTTCGATTAAGTAAGTTATAAGGGTTTTGAATACTTTGAGGTTCAATCATTCCGTGCTTACGTGCAAGTTCGAGATACTTCATTACTCCCCAAGGGGTTTCATTGGAGAGTCCAAAGTATCTTATTTTACCTTGATCCTTTAATTGCTGGAGGGCTTCTAGCCTCTCAAGGATTGGCGTAAACTCTTCATCTGACTTAATATCTTCTATACCAAGTTGTCCAAAATAATTTGTGGTTCTCTCTGGCCAGTGAAGCTGATAGAGATCGATTGTCTCCACACCAAGTCTCTTAAGAGACTGCTCGCAAGCTTCAATGATTTGTTCTTTCTTGAAGTTATTTCCCCCACGAATATAGCCTGCGGCCATGGGACCTGCGATTTTAGTGGCCAAGAAGATTTTATCTCTGTGAGTTTTCAATTTATCCCAACGACCTATATACGATTCTGTTAAAGTATAGGTGTCGGCCTTAGGAGGGACGGGGTACATCTCCGCTGTATCGATGAAATTAATACCTCTCTCAAGGGCATAGTTCAATTGCTCATGGGCCTCAACTTGTGAGTTCTGTTCACCCCAAGTCATGGTGCCAAGACAAATGACGGAGAGTTCTTCGCTTGTATTTCCTAACTTTCGATATTTCATTCTTATTTTCCCCAAAGTAGTTTTACGATGAGGATATTCTACACGAAGCGATAATCCCTAGAAAGAGTTGTCTAAGAATGAGGGCCTTAATTTAAAGGATCACTCTCTATGCAGCTTCATGCCACACAGATTCTTTTAAACGTAGCGCAACCCTAAGGAGTTCTTTTCGAGAAGCACAGCCTAGGTATTTACCCTCACTATCAACAACGGGGTATGCGTGAAAGGGGTGATCTATAAAGACTTCTAGTGCCTTTAAAAGACTTACATTTGGACTAAAAACGATAGCATTTCTCGTCATATAGTGGGCAACCATCGTTGATGGGCCATGGTAGTATTTCTCAGATAGAGTGTATTTTAAACACTCTTTCTCTGTGATAAATCCAATAAGCAGTCCTGCATCATTGACGACGGGGTATCCACAAAATGGAGAGATGGCCAGCATCTCTGCGACTTCCTCAATAGATGCTCCATCATTGACACTAGGCCAACTACGATTGATATGATTAGCTATAATATCACTGTACTTTTCACTAGTATTACTCTGTTGAAGTTTAGGTTGAGTGAAATTCATAATGCCTCCTTTTCTTAATTCTACTCCTTTTTCGAAGTCCATTGTTATATTGGACAATAGTTTTACTCTTGTGACGAAAGTGTCCAAAGGGCCGATCATAAAAGTACAACTGCTCTTTTGAGACTTCACGAAACTCATTATGATAAGCTTATAAGGTGTAACTTTTAATTACCTAGTTAGGACTTTATGAAGCACTTAAAAATAAAGAAAGTTAAAAAGATGTCTTCTTGGAGAGTGGTCTCGATAAATACATGGAAGAGACCAGTCGATCCTTCAACCTATGGATTATTAAAATTTGAGGCATCCAACTTCTTTGAATATGCAAAATTAAACGATATAAGTGTTACGCAGTTATTTACCAAAGTCATGGGTTTATCCATCGCAGAAAACCCTGAAATCAATCGAATGATTCGAGGAAGTTCTCTTTATCAAAGGGAAGATGTGGATATCTTTCTACAAGTTTCAGTTGATGATAATGGACATGATCTTTCGGGAACGGTCATTCGCAAGGTCGATAAAAAGACGATTAAAGAAATTCAAAGTGAGTTAGTTTCTGCGGCCATGGCCATTCGAAAAAATGAAGATCTGTCCTTTAAAAAAGTTAAAAAATCGATATCCCTTATACCTCCATTTCTTACTCGAATAGTTCTAGGGCTGCTCGATCTTATTTTATATCGTTTTAACTTTTATATATCATTATTTGGAGTGAAGTCCGATCCATTTGGCTCTTGTATGATTACGAGTGTAGGAAATTTTGGAGTTGATTTTGCGTTTGCACCTATTCCTACTATCTCCCATGTTCCCTTGGTAATGAGTCTTTTTAAAATAAAAGAGGAGCCGATAGTAAAAGATGGTGAAATCAAAATCCAGAAAACTCTAAGCGTGGGCGCTACTTTGGATCATCGAATAATTGATGGTCTCTATGCCAGTAAGCTCATTAAAAGTATGGAAAAGTATATTTCTTCACCACATTTATTGGAAAATATTACCAAATAGTCGCTTTCTCATAGAGTCTGACCCTGATTATCGCTATAAAGACTGTACTATCGATAATTAAATGAGGGGTCGTTCTAAATGTCTGATAATACAATAAAATCAGAGTCTTCGCGTCGTAAGTTTCTGCTAAACTCAGCAGCACTTGGTGCAGGAATACTTCTGCCCTCACGTATACTAGCTTCTTCACTTTCCTCATTAAATGGTAGAACTAGTGCTACGGACGACCCAGACTTTATCATTGTAGGCTCTGGCGCTGGTGGTGGTCCTTTGGCCGCACGCTTGGCCCGGAGAGGTTACCACGTTGTTCTTATTGAAGCAGGAAGGGATCACAAAGATCCTGAAAACCCTGAATTGGCGGCCATTGAGCAAAGAGTTCCGGCCTATCAGGGTGTATCCACTGAAGTTGATCGTTGGAGTTGGGACTTCTATGTTCGACATTCCGATACAACACCAGGTGCCCAGTCTCATTCATTTGTTTTTGATGATAGGCAGGATTCTAAATTTGTAAAAGAAGAAAATGGAATCCTCTATCCTAGGGCATCTGCCCTAGGGGGATGTACTATACACAATGCCATGATTACCATGAATGCTGATCCTCAAGATTGGGACTATATTAAGAAGATTACGGGAGATAAGTCTTGGAACCATAAATCGATGCAAGATCTTTTCTCCTATCGAATTCGTAATAAACGCTATGGTTCAGGGATATTTTCAGGAAATCGCTACGAAAGTTCTCGCTATTATCGTGGTAGTGAGGGGAGTTGGTTAAATAATGAGAGACCAAATCCTGCCCTAGTATTCTCTGATCCCAATTTAAGAAGTGCTACTTTAGGAAGTATTTTTTCTAGTTTTTGGGGGGGAAAGAAGCTTCTCAATGATCCCAACTCTTATCCCTATAGTGGAAGAAGAGAAGGGGCCCACTTTACTCCGATGGCCACTCGTGAGGGCCTTAGAAGCTCCCCGCGTGAATGGCTTTTAGATACCCAGAAAGCAAGTAAAGGAAGGCTTGAGATTCGTACCGGACACTTTGTGATAAATCTTCTCTTTGCGGATAAAGCAAGCAGCTCAAAACAAAGAGTGATCGGAGTAGAGGGACTCTATCATAAAACTCAAAATCTCTATGAAGCTTCTTCTGAGTACTCTAAAGAGGCGAAGGCCTCAGCACATGCTTTTGGATTAAAGGCCAAGAGGGAAGTTATTCTATCGGGGGGAGCATTTAATACACCTCAACTTCTCATGCTCTCTGGTATTGGGGCGAAGGAAGAATTGGGCCGTCACAATATTGCGCTTAGAGTTAATCTTCCTGGCGTTGGCAAGAATCTGCAAGATCGTTATGAATTTGGTGTTGTCGCCCAGTTTAAACATAAATCACAGTCCTTAGTGGATTGTACTTTTGATCCGAAAAATGATCCCTGCTTAGATGAGTACTTGGAAACTAAAGATAAATCAACTCATCTGTATTCGAGCAATGGAGTTCTTGTGGGGCATGTTAAGAAGTCTAGCTCTGCTAAGAAAGACGCTGCTGCTGATCTCTTTGTTTTTGCAACTCCTGGGGACTTTAGAGGCTATGCTCCTGGTTGGTCTAAGAAGGCCGTGGCCTCTGCAGATAAATTAACTTGGGCCGTTCTCAAAGGCCAGAGTCGCAATACATCAGGCCATGTAAAACTTAAGAGTAAGAATCCTCATGAAAGACCAGAGATTAACTTTATGAATTTTGCACAGGGAAGGCAAGCGGATCTCGACGCTATGATGGAGGGGATTGCTCTGGCCCAAAAATTGAACTCCGAACATATGGGCCATCATAATAGTGTGCTCAAAGAACAGGTTTGGCCACCTAAGAATAATCCCCAGACAGGGCTTCCTTTCACTAAGGAAGAGCTACGCAGCTTTGTCACTAAGGAAACATGGGGGCACCACGCTTCTTGTACTTGTAAAATGGGTCCTTCCCCTGAAAAGGGAGATGTGGTTGATTCAAACTTTCGAGTCTATGGAGTAGAGGGATTAAGAATTGTTGATGCCTCAATCTTTCCCAAGATTCCTGGACTCTTTATTGCCGCACCCATTTATACAATTGCTGAAAAAGCTGCAGATGTACTGACTAAGTCGTACCCTAAGGCTTAGAGGTAACCTCTAAGCGTTGAGATAGCATTGATTCTAATTATATCTTCGCCACGACACTCTTCGATATAGCGACATTTATTCACATTCAAACATTTTCGTTGATGATCAGGTATATAATCCTGCTCCCCACGAACAAGTATTCCTTCAACTTTTAATGTGTTTGCATTAAGAACTGCAGATCCCGAACTTCCTTGAAAAGAGTCTGTATCAGCAACAAAGTAGTTCTCATGTTTACTCTCAGATACATAGGCATCTGCGGCCACTTTAGTAGGGCCTCCTGCTGGATTACCAATGAGAATAAGTTCGATCCCCTCTGAGATTCTAGATTCAAAGGAGAGCTTTAAAGGCGAGCGATCATTTACCCTTCGATCAAGTTGAATAAGAGAGAAGTCCATTGCTGTCATCGAATTCTCCTCCTTATCAATTATGCGCTTGCAACCATAAACATTATCTTTGGGAATGCGATCCAGGTTTTTTAAGGCCGTTAAATAGGAGTAGTCAAATACCCATTTGGCCTTTCTACAGTCGTATTTACTTCCAACACAATGACCGGCAGTAAGAATTAAATCTGGAGCAATAAGAAAGCCTGAACAGTCACCAACAGAGGGCTCCATGGTGAAATCCTCTTCGGGGCATAGAGGCAACCTCTCTCCTAATAAAACTTGATCGATGAGGTATTCATTGCCTGAAGAATTGAGCTTATCCGATTTTACCATTATGGCACTCGCTCTGGCCGCTTGAATTATTCTTTGGTCTTCAATTTCAAATAGGTTTAAGCGATTATCATTTCCATAGATGGCCTTATGTTCTATTGCATGGCCATTTGAGATGATTAGCGCAGTTTGTATTAAAATAAACTTAAACTTCATAAAGACTCTTTTTGTCTGAAAATTGGAGGGATAGATATAAAACGCTTATACTTCGGAATGTAGGTATAAAGGGTATAGTGAAGATGAGGAATATAGCTAACACCAGAGTTTCCAACGAGGCCTAGGAAGTCTCCTTTCTTCACTTTGTCTCCCACAGATCGAGAAATAGTATTTTGTTTAAAGTGCACCAGGCTTATATAGAAAAGAGGATGTACTTGTATTGTAATATAATTATTTAACTTATTAGATAAGTCTGAGCTTAAACTAAGGTCAACAGGATTATCAGAAGAGGATTTTACTGCTCCAATAATAATACCGTCTAGTGGGGAGTACACTTTCGCATTAAAAACATAGTAGTCTTCTCGCTCTTCTCCATTATTCTTAAATAATTGACCTTCATGAATAACCCCTAGATCCCATGCAAAGTTACCATACATTTTTTCATATTTATGGTGGCCTTCATGACCTGTTAGAACATGAGCATTAGATAGGGGATGGCCTTCAAATATAATACCCTGTTGTTCGAGGAATTTTTTATACAGATTGGTATCGTGGATAATGATTTCTTTGGACTCTATTTCTGAAACTTCAATAAGTTCAAAGCGAACTTGATTTTCATTTCTTATAAAAATGAGCTGGTAACTCTTTGTATCGATCGGGGATTCATAAAACCATCGATCACTATATACTTCTATAGATTCGCCAATAATTCGCTCACCAGTCTTTAGGGTTATCTCACTTAGGTCATAAGCATAAAGGGGCCGTGCGGCCATGATAAGTATTCCTATGACTATATTTAAAAGTTTATTCATTTACTGAGCTCCTAAAGCATTTGCACTATAGAATCTTCTGAGGAAATCGTCTCAGCAGTGGGAAGAAACTATAGGGATACTCTATTTTTAAATACTTGAAATTAGGAAGAAAAAGAAAATCCCATTAAGATTTCTAGCTACTTATGCCGAAAAAGAAGTGTGATTTGTGGGGTGGACGTGAAAATGATAATTGTCAGTGCAATTTTGATTCTCTCTTTCTTTAATCTAAGTATTTTTGCTTCAATTGAAAGCGATTCTCATTGGAATCAACAATTAGTTGAAGAAAGCTATAAGAGTTTAGATTTTAAAGAAAAAATAACCCTCCATAAAACGTTGATGCTAGTGCTTGAGCGACAATCAATAAAGACTCGTTACGAACAAAGAAAGATCGAAGTCTATACAAGCTACAATTCAACTTATTTTCTTGATACGCTCTTTGAGCAAGCACAAGCTAGTCTTGGAGATGAAACTGTGGCCTGCCACTTTGGTGGTTGGATGACTTTAGTTGAAAATAGCAAGTGCGTACCTCCTTGGAAGCGTTCTGTACGAGATTCTTCTAAACTAGATCGCTTTGGCGGCAAATATACAAAGAGTTGCGGGGGACCAAGCCTCTTTCGTTGTAATCCTGTTGTTTTCGGACCTGGGGAAGATGGTGATGGTATCTGTACCTCGACTGATGATAGCGATCCAAATCTGGCAACGACTTCTTGTATTGAAGATTTTAAAAAGAATCCTAATGCTATAAGAGAACACATTGAGAAATTGATAGAAGATCCTGAATTGTTGAGTCAGTACTTAGCAGTTACAGTAGAGAGTTTACGCTCCTGTGAAGTTCAGTCCGACCCTTTCTCTTACTGTGAAGAATTAGGGGAACTCATGCAAAGAAGTTCCCAGCAAGCGTCACTATGTGCTGATGTGGATAATCTTGTCAGTTTCTTACCTGATGTCTTAACCCCTTTCAATCTCGATGAAATTGACGAAATAACCAATGGCCTTGGAACTAGGGCCAAAGAGTATATGGAAACTCTTGAAGAAAGGCAGCTCTTAGCTTTAAATAATAATCGTAATACGATTGGAAGGGCCATAGAAGCCGCGCAAAGGGATCAGCGTCTCATTGATACAATCACAAGAGTGAGAAATAATACCACAAAGTGTATTAGAGATATGTGTAGTGGCACAAAATCAGCAACCAAATCAATTGCTTACTGTGCAGCTTATGTAAAGCATGCCATCTTTCCCTACAATAGTGAAAAGGGAAGGCGATTCGCAAACTTTTCTGAATACCCATGGGGCTCAGATGCTGTTGAGTCGGGTCCTTGGTTAGAAGAACAAGGATTTGTTAATATTATGGACTATCCCTCTATGGCGAATATGACCCCTGAAAACGCACCTAATGGGGCAATTATCGTTTATGAGAAGATCAATAGTCGTCAAAATGTAACTATTGATGGAAGAAGATATGGAGGCCCTGGTCATATTGAAATTAAGGCCTCCGAAAATGAATATATAAGTGACTTCATCAATGACGAGCCGACAAGGATTGGTGGATTGAGAAGACCCATTGGTATCTACTTTAAAATTCCAAGAGAATTTAGAGATCAGATTGAGGAGATTCCTGAGCGATGAAACTTTTAAAATTAACACACTTTTTAGCTCTTACTCTTATGTTAATCAGTTCGTGTCAGAGCTATGGTTCTAATTTAAATGGCACCTATATAGAGAAATTAAAAAAAGTAACTCAGGTTCAAGGTAATGGCTCTAATAAACTCTACACTCTAATTAGAGAAAGCTCGGTAGAGTTAGAAAAGGACTGGTCACCAGAGCTAGCAAAAGAATTAGCTAGAGTATTTAATGAACTTTTAAATGTAAATCAAAACTTCTTCTTGGTCGAACTGATAGGTCCTGTAGTGAATTCTAGGAAAAAAGAATTTATGCCCATTCTTAATAAGGCCCTATCCAAAGAAAATAAAAAGCACTATGAAGAGATGATCAAAACAAGTGAAAGAGAAAGTCGAGAAGGAAATGGATAAAGGATAGGGGACTTAAAAAGTCCCCCTTTTTTTATCCTATTCTACAGAGAGTGAACTCATATCGATAACATAGCGGTGAGCGGGATTACTCTTTTGTAATGTATCCCAGGCCTTATTTATGTCTTGTGCTTTAATCATCTCACACTCTGGATGAATTCCATGCTCTGCACAGAAATCAAGAACTTCTTGAGTTTCCTTGATTCCTCCAATTAAAGAGCCGGAAAGGCGGCGGCGTCCAAAAATAAGGGGCGCTGTCATGGGCTCTTCCATCGGTCCAATTTGTCCAACAACGACTAGAGTTCCATCAATGGCCAATAGAGGAGAGTAAGTGTTGAAGTCATGTTTGACAGGAACTGTATCAAGAATAAAATCAAAAGAGCTTTTCGCTTTCGCCATGGCATCTGAATCTGTTGAAGATAGAATTCCTTTTGCCCCAATTGCCTTGGCCTCTTCTTCCTTAGCTGTTGAGCGGCTAATGACTGTTACTTCTGCGCCCATTGCTACCGCAAGCTTCACACCCATATGACCAAGACCACCAAGCCCAATTACGCCAACGCGAGTTCCTTTTCCTACATTCCATTTTCTTAGAGGTGAATAAGTTGTAATTCCTGCACAAAGAATGGGCGCCGCTTTGGCCAGATCTAATTTATCAGAAACTCCAACTACAAATTCCTCACGAACAACAATATGTTTAGAGTATCCACCTTGAGTAACTTCTCCATTTATACGATCTTTGGAACCATAAGTAGCAGTCATTCCTTCCTGACAAAATTGTTCTTCATGAGATTCACATTGGGGACAGCTCTGACAACTGTCAACCATACAACCAACACCTACATGATCACCAACTTTATATTTTTTTACATCAGCTCCAACTTCTAGAACTTTTCCAATGATTTCATGGCCTGGAATGAGTGGATAAGGCTGTGGACCCCAATCACCATGGAGTGTATGAAGGTCTGAGTGGCATATTCCACTGTAGAGGATCTCAATTGAGACATCATTTGGGCGCAGATCTCTTCTTTCAAAATGATAGGGGACAAGGTCACCTTTTTCTTCATGGGCTGCATATCCGATAGTTTTCACAATAGCTCCTAATAAACAAATTTATAATATTTGATAGTATATTGATCATCCTGCTTTTCTTCCACTCGTGTATAACATTTTAATTAAATTCTTTTAAAGTATCTGATGAATAGTATAATAGGGCCGTAATAACACTTAACTAATCAAACTTTTATTATATAGAGACTAGATATGGGACTAGAAACTAAATCAAACCTTACCTTGGTATCACTTTTTGTTATCTTTGTTCTTCTGGGAGTTCTTGTGGTTATACCTTCATGTTCATCTATGGGAACGAGGCCCACTGTAGAGGATAGTAGAAGGTTTTCTTCCTCTAATCACTATGATCAAGAACAAAGAGTTTTCTTGAATCGCGACCGCGAGGCCATGCAAAGGATGGGCAAGAGGGATAAATTTAAAAATATGAGTATTTTCAATTTCTTATTTGGAAATGATAATAATGAAAAACCAGCGAAGCCGCTACCTGTTCTAGGGGTTGATTTAAATAAGTTTAAAGCTGCATCAGATACATTAAAAGTTGTCTGGTTTGGACACTCCACTTTTTTATTGAACTTTGAGGCTAAGACTATTTTAGTAGATCCCATGCTTTCAGAGTATGCCTCTCCTGTTCCTTTTGTTATTGGCCGTTTTCAACCGCCACCCTTAAAGGCCAGTGAATTACCCCATATCGATACCATTCTAATTTCACATGATCACTATGATCATTTAGATATGAAAACCATTAGATCCTTCAAAGATAAAGTTGATACTAAGTTTATTGTCCCACTTGGTGTTGGACGTCATCTAGAGGGGTGGGGAATTGATCGAAGTCGTATCACTGAACTTGACTGGTGGGAAAGTACATCCTTTGATAACCTCGAGTTTGTCGCTACTCCTGCGCAACATTTTTCAGGAAGAGCTTTTGGTGATCGCAATGCTACTTTGTGGGCAAGTTGGGTTATTAAGTCTGATACGAAACGAGTCTTCTTCAGTGGTGACTCTGGTTATGATAAACACTTCAAAGATATAGGTGATAAGTATGGACCATTTGATATCGCCTTTATCGAAAATGGACAATATAACAAGGTATGGGAGGAGGTTCATCTACTTCCTGAACAAAGTGTAAGGGCCTTCTATGATTTAAAGGCCGAGATCTACTTTCCTGTTCATTGGGGTGCCTTCAAGCTTTCCATTCACCCTTGGTATGAGCCAATTCAAAAGGTCTATAATTCATCTGTAGAGCGAAAGTTTCCACTTATCATTCCCAGAATTGGTGAAGTTGTGGAAGTAAGTAAAAACTATGAAACAACGAATTGGTGGCAGGAATTATTAACGAAATGACTATATAACTAAGTTCTTTTGAAAGAAGCATCTTTCTTCTTCCACCAAGACGTAAATTCGTTAAGGGCATCCTCGGTAGTATCAATTGGACTATATCCCAGCTGAGATTTTGCATATTCAAGGTTGAGGGTCATTGACTTTGCGAGAATGGATACTGAAATAGGATTGAGTGCTGGCCCATTTTTAGAACCTAAGACTTGGGCCATGAAGAAGTTAAACTTGGCCAAAAGATATACGGGTTTATAAGGAACCTTCATTTTAACTCGCGGCTCATGCATTTTTTCAAGAAGTCGATCTACAAAGCGCCAAAAGTTAACAGGTTCAGAGTTTCCAATATTATAGATCGTTCCCATTTGGTGAGGAGTTGCCACAAGACATAGCTTTACGGCATGAATGAGGTTACCGATACTGGTAACTGTAATCTGGTTTTGTCCTTCACCAATTTGCCTAAGTTTCCCCTCCCTTTGCATTTCTACTATTCTTGGAAGTACATTATTATCTCCCGCACCGATTACCAAACGAGGTCTTAATGAAACACTTTGGAATTCATCGGTATGGGCGTTCGTTACCAGCTCTTCTGCAAGAAATTTTGTCTTCGCATAATGATTGGAGAATTTCTTAGGAAGAAAATCCTCTGTAAGTTCGAGTTGATCTTCATAATTAAAGTAAATGCTAGGGGAGGAGATATTAATAAATCGCTTTACCTGATTTTCTTTTGCGGCCTTTATTAACTTCTGAGTTGCTTCAACATTGGCACTATAGAAACTCTCGTAACTTCCCCAGGTTCCGGCCTTACCTGCACAGTGGATTATAGTATCGATATTTTGAGTAATTCTCTTACAGTGCTGTTCATCATTTAAATCACCGCTAATATATTCAATAGAGGTATCCAAATCATTTGTCGCAACTTTACTTCTTCCTGTGGCAACTACCTTATACCCCTCTCCTTGATTTTGAACTTTTATAAGGGCATTGGCCAAACGACCTCCTATAAAGCCTGTGGCCCCGGTAATTAAAATATTCGCTCGAAGCTTATCCATATGCCCATTCCTTTTGCTTTGTAGATTTTCCTAATATACCATATCCATATACTAAGTAGGCAAAGGAATCACGATGTTAAATAAATTGAATTCTGTAAATTTCGAAGAAGTTGTCGCAAAGGAAAAAGGCCTCTTTGTTATAAAATTCTTTTCTCCCACTTGTGGCCCATGTAAAACTATGACCCCTGTTTTTGAAAAGCTTTCATCGGATAACGATAATATCAATTTCTATGAAGTAGACACAATGGAGAGTCCTGAGCTGGCCGCTCATTTCAATGTACGTGGAGTTCCCTATGTGGCTTATTGTGAAAATCGAGAAGTCCTTTATGACTTTACGGGATTAACCCCTATTGGAAATCTTCAATACGTAATCAATAATATAAACGATCCCCATTTTCGCACTCACGGCGAATTTAAGAAGGGTGATGAAGCAAAGAAATCATGGGCCTTTGAAATTACCATTGCAGTCGTTCTTCTTGTCCTTATTTTAGCGATTACTTTTCTCTAGAAACTGAAACCTTTCTTTCTCATTTGAGTGAGGGTTCGCTCAAGTTTTCCTTGGGCATCAATATTTACAGCAAGTTTTTGAATCATGGCAAGCTCTTTGAAATCAAGCCAAATTCCTCGACACTGGAAGCATTGGTCAATTTTAAGCTCTTTCTCTTTTATAAATGGAATCTCATAGAGTTCTTGAGTCTTGCACTTGGGGCAGATCATCTCTGTGAGGACTCTATCAGCTTTAAGCTCATGCTCTTCAGGGATATCATTTATGGTTTCAACATATTCAGCAAGCTCTCCCTTATCACACCAGATTCCTTTGCAGTCACAACAGAAATCAAATTCAATACCTTGGTGCTTGAAGGGTTCAATTTGGTCACTCTTACAGCGGGGACAGTTCATATTCTCTCCTGAATAAATTATATTTTTACTATTTTATGCGTAATCTTTAGTTCATGAAAGTGCTTAGAGTATATTACCCTTTATTATGCACTGAATCTGTGGTTTATAGGCTTGTATATTTAATTTTTAATACGTGGAATAAAACATGAGTGAGATGTTAGAAGAAATTTATAGCAATATTCTTGAGAAAGTTGATTTTACCGCTATGGATAAGTTCGAGGCCCTACTTCGGAAAACCATTACCAGGGCCGTAATCAATGACCATGATCCTAAGCCCTATATTATTAATGTATCATTTAAGCTCGCAGATTTATTAGAGGGACTCAATACCTTCGCCAACTCAAAGGGAAAAGAAAATGCCCAAATCCTGGGGACTCAGACATTCTTGACTATAACGGATGAGCTTCAATTTGAGTTAGATGACAGCGAGGCCTTCCTAATGTTCCATATTAGACGCTTGGGCAAGTTCAGAAAGAGAGAAGCTGATCTTCTCAATGAGCTAACGCCTCTGTGGAAGCAGTACCCCGAGTATGAGATGAATAAAGTCGAGTTCTCAAGAGCGCTAAAGGAGCTTATGAGAGCAAAGCTTATCAATTATCGCAGAGGCAATATTCTCTTAAACCCTTCGTTCATCATCCGCTATCGCGAGAACTAGGCCATTTTTCACGCATTGGGAGTGAGTGCCCATGATTTTTGAGGTAAATATTACGCATATCGACCAAAAATTCACCCGCTTACGTATAAATTGAGTTAAATTCCTGATTCTAATAAAAGGATAATTTATGAATACGAGATCTAAGTCTAATCACTCACCAAAGAGGGCCAGAGCTACAAGTACTGGTTCTAAAAATAGTGCTACGGCCGCAAAACCTGCCTTCAAGAAACCAGCTTTTGGTGCTCGTAATCGTAAAAATGCAGAGATGCTCTATATTGGAAATCTCAACTATAATATAAAAGAAAAAGACCTCGTAGGAATCTTCGGGCGCTATGGAAAGGTGGGGCATGTGAAGCTCGTTATTGACCTAAAGACTAAGCGCAGTAAAGGTATCGCCTTTGTCGAGATGTTTGATAAAGACGATGCCGTTAACGCCATTGCTGCATTAAATGGTAAAACCATTGATGGTCGCGTGGCCAAAGTTTCAATGGCCATCCCTCAGAAAAAATAACACCGCTGTACTAAGTTGTAGTAAATCCTTAGTCCATGAGCTTTGCAATAAGATCAATATCTGGATGGATCATATAGAAGGCACCGACTAATAAGGCGGCCTTCGTAACAGGCAAGTGTTCAATCTGTTTCTCTTCATTCTCCCAATGACAATTTTCAGGAAGTGAGCTCACATGAGTTAAGCGACATATAAGGGGTCGCGCCTCATAAATTGTGCAAACACCTTCGTTGGAATCGAGAAAAATACAGGCCCTATTTTTATAGGATATAGGGGCGTCACGATCAAAGTGATTCTTCTGGGCCAAGAGTCTACTTACATCAAAAAAAGGATTATCTTGAATTATATTATTCATTTCAAGAGTAGAAAGGGATATGGGATGATAACAACAGTGGTGACAACCCTTTTGACATTGAGAAGAGGCAGAGTCCTCGGCAATATGTTGATCAACACGACTTCTTACCCAAGCTATCTTCTCGTCCTTTGTGGTAAGAGAAGATATTGTTTTCAATGCATCTTTTATAAAGGCCTTAAGCTCTGGAGAGTTTCGGGCCATGAGTTGGGCCTGTCTTACGACATAGGGTAGGGATCTATTCATCCTTTTATTTTAATTCGTAACAGACGAATGTAAAGCGGGTTAACTTCTTTTAAAACAACTTTATTTCATACAACTTAGGATGGCCTTAAAGGCCTTTCGTCTGGAGCAGTAACTCTCTTTACGCCAATTATTTGAATTATTGGCATTACAATTAATAGAGGCATAGTTTTGATAGACACTATTTCTACCGTGGATACACTCTGTTATTCTAGCTACCGCTTGGTCTGAATTTATGGAAGTATATGATGAAAAGTAATCTTGAGTTTGACATTTCTTCCAGTACCAAAAACTAGAGTCTACAATAAAGCGCTCGCTCTTATAATTTGCCACTGATCTTTCCTGAAAGGGCAGGGCCATTTCATCTACTGATTCTTCGAAGTCTGTTAGGAGTTCATTGGGTGAAATTTCAAGACGATCATTTTTAAATGTTTCATTGAGGATATCGAGATCGCTGTCACTGCAGTACATACCCGCCTGAACAAAATCACCATCACTATCTCGATAAGGGAAGTATGTCTTATGTAGATTGGCCTTTACGGTGTCACCCTTATCTTGAGCGGATGAGTGATAGAAAAAGCCTAAATAGTTAAAGCACCCTGTTAACTGAATGAGTCCTCTGCCTCTAACTTTTGAACGGTAACTATTTTTTGAATAGATATAGGAATGGTTGAAATAGCTATCATCTTCATTGATAGCATCGAGATAGTTATCACATTGCCATGTCCCTTCAGGAGCATCAAAGAGTCTACGCCAAGTCGGCCCTAGAAGTCTCTCAACCGTTGCAGTGAGTCCGTCACTCTCATGAAAGAGTTGGGATAGGTAATGGGCCTTTTCAATATTTGAAGAGAGTCCATAGGTTTTGAAGTTCTTTGCTAAGCGATTGACAATGAATTTTAATGTACGACTTCTCTTTAGTGGAAGATGTCCTTCATTATAGACACTTTTTAGTCCGCAGGAGATTTGATTATAGAGTGTAGAGATTCAGATCTTCAGTTGAATCAGTAACTTTCATAAGAGGAATAAATCCATCATCATTTTGTTGATCGAGTATGGTAACGATAACCTTCGAGGAGTTTATTTTTATACTGAACTTTTCTTGCTCATTCTCAGATTTTTGAGATCGTTTGGTAATAGAGAAATGACTGATTAGTTGGTCTTTGATTTGATCGCTCTGAGTACAAAAGATTGTAGAGCAGTTTGTTTTCTCACTAGAGTTCTGATTAATGATAATGTACTTAGCTGATACCGAATGGCTTAGTGTAACCCCTATCTGTATACATATGTACATGAGAAACTTTGTATTTCTTCCCATAGACTAGACCCACTTCCTTTGCCTCAAAATAAGGCGAAAATATTATTTCATAGAATAAAACTTGAAGGGAAGGAGGCCAATTTTTCTGTTCTTTATGCGCTCTTTTGATAGAATTTATATAACTACGATAAAAAAAACAGGGCTTTATGAAAGATTTCCATATAATTTTGGCCGCTACGACTAGTATCATTCTCTTTATCTTTGGTCTTGAAAACTTTTCTAAAGAGATACAGAAAATAACGGGTGATAAGTTTAGAACCTTTTTGGGGCGTGCCACCCGTATTCCTCTTATTGGAGTTCTCATTGGTGCCGTGATAACGGCCTTTATCCAATCGAGCTCGGCGACATCTTTAATTGCAATTAGCTTGGTGAATGCTGGTGTACTTTCATTTAAGAACAGTCTTGGTATTATCTTTGGATCTAATGTTGGTACAACAGTTACCTCTCAACTTGTTGCCCTTAAACTCACTTCAATTGCTCCTGGCTTCATCATTCTTGGATTTCTCTTATCTTTAATACGCTCGCGCTATAGTGTTTTTGCTAAGTCTCTCTTCTATTTTGGCTTTGTATTCTTTAGTTTGAATCTTATATCTTCTACTTTGACACCTTTACAATCAGATGAAAGGCTTATCCATTATTTAATGGGGGATCAGAATATATTCTTAGGAATACTTATTGGGGGAGTTGTGACGGCGCTTGTCCAATCAAGTTCAGTAACGACCGGGATAGTTATTATATTCACTCAGCAAGGGCTAATGAGTTTAAATAACGCGATCCCTATTCTGATGGGGGCCAATATTGGAACCACAATTACTGCACTTCTATCTATTATTAATATGGATATTGCGGCCAAAAAAACAGCTTTGGCCCATATATTCTTTAATTTTGGAGGTGTGATTCTATTTCTTCCGATTATTTACTTCTACAGAGGCAACCTGCCGCTGCTATCCAATGATCCTGCAGTTGCTTTGGCCAATTTTCATCTTCTCTTTAACGTAGTTACAACTATAGTATTTATTATTCTAATTAATCCCTTTGCCGCACTTGTTGATCGTATTCTTGGAGAGGGAAAAATGGATTTTGAGCGTTTTAATCTTGATTTTTTAAAAAACGAAGCAGAGTTCTCTGAAATTGAAAAGCGCCTTGAAGAGGTTCTCAAATCCTCATATTCCTTTGTTGAAGAAAATTATAATCTTGTAAGTTTAAGTATTGAAACAAACTTTAAGGGTGTCTATGATGCCGTTAAAAAGCGAATTGCCTATCTCGATTTCATAAAGTCCGAGCTTTTAAATTTCTTTTCTCACTATATTTCTACGGCCAAGAATAAGGAAGATATTGATCGACTTATGAAGATCATGGCCATGTATGAATATATTTTTCAAATTCATGATTCAGTTAAAGATATAACCAATATTAAAGATTCTATGGATCAAAACTATATAGAATTGAAGAGTGACCTTCTACTTATCGTGCGAGAGCTTTCTAGTAAAACGCTTTCATTCTTTCAACATATGTCTGAAACAGAGGGAAGTAAAAAAGAGAAGCAGGCATTAAAGAAAGTGGCCAACTCCTTTCAAAGCGATCTCGATTCCTATAATAAGGCCATTTTAAAACTCATGTCTCACCCTGAGCGAGTGGATGCGGGTATTATTCTCCATCTCATTACTTATTCTCAAAGACTCAAAGATAAGTTGGTGAACTACCATAATCTGTTGGCGAATAACCTCTTAAAAGTAGAAGAAAAAATTCATATTGAGTCTTAAATCTGAATTAAATGCTTGTAAATAGAGTATGTTTAGTGAGAAGATAGGTCATGAAAAACTTAACCCTTTTTATTCTACTTCTTTTTTTTATGTTATTCAGTGCAAAGGCCGCGACTATCAATATTGGTCATTCTGCATCCAATACGGGCCGAGTACAAAAGAAGGATATTGCTAATATTCTCAAATGCGCTACTGAGAATAAAGATCATATCTTCAAATTTCAAGAGTTCCCTAATTTAAGGGGTCAGAAATATCTGAAGGCAACCAATATTGATGCCTATTACCCCGTGCATGTTGATATTGATAATCGAGATGAATCCCTCTTGCCCATTTATATTGATGAAGTGTTGATGCTCTCTAAGAAGGCCATCGATATGACTCGAAAGCAAGATATCGGTGTTGTACGTGGAGAACATACTTCAGTACTTGAGGATTATAAAAACTTACAACCTGCTTTTCTTGTTAATAATATTTCTTCTCTATTAAAGGGGCTAGAAGGTGATCGCGTGGGCTCTATTATTATGTATCGCTCTCAATTGCCCTCGGGATATAGCTTAAAGAAGCTAGAAGTTAAGACAATTGTATTTAAAGATGTAGGAATTCAAATAAATTTTCAATTTATGAAGAAAGTAGATAGAACTCATCGTGAATTACAAGATCACTTCATTCGCTGTATTCTCAATTACGATTTCAATCTCTCTAATATTCGTAAACGCGCTATTCATATGGCCATGACTAAGGATCTTGATCAGATTACAAGAGACTTTTCTCAAGAAAGGGATATTGTTGCCGGCATCGCTCAAAAGGAAAAGCTTTGGATCTCTGGTGATAAGTCGATAATTGAACCTGTCTTAAATAATCCATTAGTCAAAAAATTAAAAAAACTGAGTGTGCACTTACCCTTTATCAATGAAGCCTTTATTTTTAATCATCAGGGTGCCCTACTGGCAACTCTTAAGATGACATCTGATTTTGATCAAAGCGATGAAGAAAAATTCACTATTGTTTCGGAGTTTTCAGGTTTCAGTATTCGCAATATTTCCAATATTCACTTCGACGAATCTAGTAATATTTATCAAGTAGGCCTGCTTATTCGTCTTGAGAATAAGAAAGGAGAGTTTGCTGGAGGTCTCTACATTGGCGCTGATATAAATCGTCTCATTACCCACTATAAGCTGAATTAAGATATCATGGGTTAATATCCTATTTTTATTAGGATTATCATTTCTAATGGAGAATTGGTTTATAGCTGATATAGATCATTTTTCATAACTTCACTATAAGCGAAAATACCAAAGAAAGCTTTATGTGGAGTTTACCATGATGACCTTTGAAATTATGTTATTTTTCGCAGTTCTTCTTTTATTTGGATATACCATTTACATAATAAGAGAGTTACAAAGTGTTCCTGCCGATATTTACTCTCAACTCCCAAAGCTACTTGCAGATGGGAAGGTTGTTGGAGTTGATGTTCGAAGTGCCAGTGAAATTGCCCAAAACCCATCATATAAATCAATCAAGATTCCGCTCGCTGATCTGAACTCAAAATCAAAGGAGCTTAAAAAAGATAAAATCTATATCATTTTTTGTGAGTCCGGAGGAAGGGCATCATTGGCCATAGGTCTTCTTAAGAGGGCAGGGCTTGAGTCTGTCTATAGCGTTGGTACATGGCGTAAATGGAATAAGGTGGTCTATGCAAATAATAAAAAATGCAATCGGCCAATGACCACACTTCATTAGACAAAAGCATTGTGAGTCACGTAGTATTAACCCGTTTGTCTTTTGGCCATTATTGGTAATTTAAAGATTCAAAATACAAAGAGGTTAGTATGGATATTTCTAAAATCTTAGAAAATAATAAAGTATGGGTTGCTGAAAAGATCAAACAAGATCCTACTTTCTTTGATAATTTGGCAAAAGGTCAAAGTCCTAAAATTCTTTATATCGGATGCTCTGATAGCCGTGTTACCGCCGAAGAGATGATGGGGGTTGGGCCCGGTGAGGCCTTTGTTCATAGAAATATTGCCAATATGGTAACCAGTATTGATCTCAATGTAATGAGTGTTATCAACTATGCAATTGATGTTTTAAAAGTTGAGCATGTTGTAATCTGCGGTCACTACGGTTGTGGTGGTGTTAAGGCGGCCATGGAGAGTGCTGACTTAGGTATTCTTAATCCATGGCTCAGAAATATACGGGATGTCTATCGACTCCATAGAGTTGAGCTTAATGCAATAACTGATGAAGATGAGCGCTATAAGCGTCTAATTGAACTTAATGTTCAAGAGCAATGTGTTAATGCTACTAAGACTGCTGCTGTGCAGAAGGCGTCTCGTCAGCGTGGTCTAAAGGTTCATGGTTGGGTTTTTGATCTGAGCAATGGACTTATTAAAGACCTTGATATTGACTTTGAAAAAACTCTAGAAAATATTCGTGAAATTTATCATCTCGATTAATGGACTAAGTAAAAGGAAAGTAATTTTATCCTTTTTCATGGGAACGACTGTGTTTTTATTGGACAAGCGTACTTATTACTAAGGCCATGAACAATTCTCCTATAGAATGGTAACAAGGAGGATTTGTGAGAATTTGTGTTACAGGCGCCACTGGATTTGTTGGCCAAAACTTACTGAAGCATCTCAGTAAAAGAAGCGATATTGAAATCACGGCCCTTAGTCGTCGTATCACAAATCAACTTGATGGGGCCAAGAAAGGCAATGTTACTTGGCGCAGTTGTGATGGCTTCTCAATGATAGAAGCCGAAAAAGTTACCCATAATACCGATATTCTCATTTACCTTATTCACTCTATGGTGCCTACTGTTTCTCTTTCTCAGGGCAGCTTTCAAGACTACGACCTTTATCTTGCTGACAACTTTGCTCGTGCCTGTGCTAAAAATGGTGTTAAGAAAATTATCTACATCAGTGGACTCATTCCAGAAGAAATAGAGAGGGCCCAACTATCCGAACACTTAAAGAGCCGCAGTGAGATCGAAACTGCACTGGCCCAGTATGGTGTAAGTGTTACCACTCTTAGGGCCGCTCTCATCATCGGAAGAAAGGGGAGTAGCTTTAAGATATTAGAGCGCTTAATAGGTCGACTCCCTTTCTTTATTTGTCCACCATGGATGAATTCAAAATGTCAGCCCATTGATTTAGATGATGTTCTCACCACTATTGAATACGCCCTCGATCATAGTGATGAACTTAATGACACCTATGATATTGGAGGACCAGAAGTCTTCACGTATAAGGAGTTACTTCTTAAGACGGCCGCTACACTTGGTAAAAAGCGCATGGCCATCTCCATTCCCAATCTTCCCTTCTCCGGTACTCGCTATTCACGCTTCTGGGTATCTCTTATAACTGGGACTCCCTCTCATTTAGTCTATCCCCTTGTAGGTTCTCTGAAGCATAATATGGTTGTTCGTAGTGAGCACCAACTTAAAATAGATGATCATACTTACAAAGATTTTAAACAGTCTATAAAGGATAGTAAGGCCAAAGTTGATGAAGGCTGGATTTGGAGAATTGCTGATTATAAGCTTGAAATTAATATACCTGTATTAAAGAATGTGTCCTCTCTTCAAAGAATCAAATATAGAACAGATAGAACTGCACTTGAATTATCCCAGGTTTATTTCTATTGGCTACCTCGCTTCTTTAGACCTTTTATCTTAGTTGAAAACCATGGTCCACGTGTTTTTTTCAAGGCCATGGGAATAAAGCTACTCGAATTATGTAAGAGTGAAGAGCGTGGGGATGAGAATAGGGTCGTCTACTATGTAGTAGGCGGGCTTCTTGCTTCAAAATATACTTTTAATGGGCGTTTGGAGTTTCGTTGGATGCCTGCCCAAAAGTGCTTTTTAATTGCTCTTCTGGATTTTAGACCTGCACTTCCTTGGCTCGTTTATAAGTTTTCACAAGCAGTTATACACCTGTATGTGATGAATAAATTTCGTGATTATTTAAAGAAGAAAACTAATTAATTCTATACTGCGAAGGAGAGAAGGTGATCGTTATAGTTGTCTCTCCAACTTGATTATTATCTTTATTAGCAGTGATTGAGTCAAAATGTACTTTTAGGTTATGAAGCTTGAGATAGTTAGATGCTATTAATGTACCTAGTCCTGTACCTTTTTCTTTATGAGTACCTTGTCTTTTCTCTGGAGTTGATGAGGCATTCATTTTTTGAAGATCTTCTTCAGGTATTCCAATGCCTCGATCAATAATTCTGATAAAGAGAAGTCCATCTTCTGAAACTTCTGTTGCAATAACAATATTCATATTCTCTTGAGAGAACTTAATGGCATTAGAGAGATAATTTCCAATAATTGATGTCGAGAAGAAGGGCTCATAGGTGAGAATTTCTAAGTTATCTAGTGTCTCATCAATAATCGCTATATTCTTACTTTCAAGCTTAGTTGCATAGGTTTCAGTAAGGCCCTTGATCATTTCTTTAAAGTTATTATATTCAAAACTAATAGTGCCTTGGTCATTCGCATTTAAGGCGCGTTCAAGGTTTCGTACTTCTGTGATAAGGGATTTCATCTTATTTAGTACTTCAGTATCTTTATCGATAATTTCTTGCTGATGAGCAGTTAAACCAGAGCGGTTAAGAACGCGAATAGATGCAATAATTGCAAAGAGGTAATTTGCAAAATCGTGAACAAGAACCTGATAGGTGATATCTTTCATTTCAATCGTTTGCTGGAGCTCTGCTGTTTTACTTTCAACTTCTTTTTTAAGTTGCTTATTTCTAATTCTATCTTGGGTTAAAATGGTTATGGCAGGTGAAAGCATTGATAGTGCTTGTATGATTGTGAAATAGAGAATAAAGCCCCAGGTTTGATGAATGGGATTCATTCTTAAAAAGGGATAGTCTAAGAGGTGAGCTCCATGGGCCATGAGGAATAGGGCCAGTGTTAAATGAAGATAGGATTCCCTTCTATATTCTATATAAATCTTATATCCATAGATAATGCTAGGTAGACCAACTGCCAGGGCCACAGGCAAGCAAGAAATTTCAAAGGGCATACTTAGTCGATCTAAAACATAGGCGAGCAATACGGAAGATAGAGAAAGTGCAAGATAGCGCTTTAAGTTAAATGTAAGCTTCGTAAAGCTGGTGATAACAATAATTAAAAAGCAAATGGAAGGAATTCCAGAGGCAAGTGCAAGAATGATAGGAAGATTGCCATGCTGTAAGGATGCAGAACAAATTAAACTAAAGAAGGTAGAAACCCAAAATAGGGTTTGGTAAAAGCTACTTCGATTCCTCGTTTGTAAGTAGAAAATAAACTGCAATAGACAGTTTATAATGATGATTACAGTGAGAATGACTATGAGAATTCTAAATACTTCCAAGATCGATTCCTTAGCCTCTGATTGCCTTCATATTGTACTCATATCTCTAGTATTATGTTGAAAATTTAGACTTTTTATTAAATAAAGTCCATTTTATTAGTGGATAACCACCTAATTTCCTTTGATATTTGAATATTCCCTTAAATCTTTTGAGTTTCTCTCCGATTAGCTTTTACATAAATTTTTTGGAGGTCGAAATGAAATTATCGCTAAGAACACCTATCGTACTCCTAGGGCTTTTTTCCCTAGCGTCATGTACTTCACACCTGAGAAGAGATCCTTCTTCAGTTTCTTCATGTAACCTGTATATTGAGAATCTAGACCACGTGGTTAAGCTATCTGATATGCAAAAAGATGACTTTATCAATGCTGCTAAAAAGAAAGAGTGGAATATGCTTTTTGATAAGTCAGAGCTTAGAGAAGGTGACCATTTAGTTTCAGGGTTGATCGAAGATCATCTCCAAAAGAAGCTTTCTTTCAGAAGCAACTATGTTTACTTTGTTCCTTATAACTTAAAGGTTGAAAAGGCACACTCACCAGAAATGGATTCAAAAGTTACGGAAGTATCATTTGATCATAAGTATGAGCTAAAAACGCTTGAACTTAGTCCGGCCTATGGACTTAAGGGAAGAAGTGTAGCATCTCACAACTTTAAGAAATCTTATCCAGTTGGTGATCAATCAAGTCCTTTCTACTCTCAATTTGAGAACCATTATTTCGACCTAGGTCAACTTGAGGGTGGTAGTCTTACAAATACGAAGTGGGCCGATAAAGATAGCATGGTTCATTTCTTTAAAGATGTAGTTTCTGATCTACCTAAGTGTTCTGATATTTAATTTTACCTATAAATATATTTGAGACCTTAGCCCCACCTTGTGGGGCTTTTTTTTTATGGTTTTAGCTATTCTAAAGGCGTTATTTCAACTACATTTGAGAATGTATGATTTTACAGTATCTGTTCACTAAATTTGTCGATTTTATTCAGCTCAGAAAGTACAACTTATATAGGAAAAAGTTTATTCATCCCATGCTGGCCCAAAGAAAATCTCTGCAGTTGATTCTTGAGAGAACTCAAGGCTGTGAGATCCGTGACAAATTAGGAATTCAAGAGATCACCACTTTTGAGCAATTTCGCTCTCGATGTCCAATAACTTCCTATGATGACTATGCTCCATTGATGGAGAGTCTATATGAGAAAGAAAGTCGCGCCGGAGTACTTAATAACGAGGCGCCTTCTTACTTTATTGCAACTTCTGGTACAACAACTCGTCCCAAACTCTTTCCTATTACTGCGTTCTATACAGAAGAATTCCAAAGAGTTTTCTTGGCCTGGCTTGGATGCATAAAAAGAATTCGCCCTCAAGCTTTTATTGGAAAAACTCTCTATCTTGCCGATGCAACGGTTGTCGGAATTTCACCTTCTGGAGTTCCTTACGGTGTTTTAAGTGGTCATACTTTTAGAAAAATTCCTAAAATATTAAGAGATGCCATGTATTGTACCCATGAGCATTTCTACGAGCTTGGTGATAATAGAAAGAAAGATATTACCCTCTTGGCCCATGCTCTAAGCAGTGATGTCACAAATATTGGAACGGTTATGCCTGAAACGGTTACTCAGTTCTTAGAAAAGTTCTTTGAGTATGGAGCTGATGTACTCAGTTATATGAAAAGTGGGCAACCGCCTTTTGAATATCCTCAGACCTTTAAAGAAAGTATGACTCTAAAAGCTAATCCTGATGCAATTAAGAGGATGGAAGAGCTCTATAAGAGGGGCCATTGGGAATCATTTCATGACTTCTTCCCCCACTTAAATACGATCATATGTTGGAAAGGGGCCACTGCTAAATTCTACTATGATAAAATGAAAAGTCGCTTACCTGCGGGCGTTGTTGTGTGGGATGCTATTTATTCTGCCAGTGAGGCCGTTTTAAATCTTCCAGATCGGCCTGATGAAATTGGTGGCCCCATCGCTGTTGATGGAAACTTTATTGAATTTCGAAAAATTGATGAAGTGGATAGTCCTCTACTTACACTTGAAGACTTAGAGCTTCATAACGAATATGAAGTTTTTGTAACTACCAGCATGGGACTCTTTCGCTATCAACTTCATGATAAAATTCTTGTTACGGGCTTTAGAGATAAAACTCCTGTTATTGAATTTGTCGAAAAGATAGGTCTATGGCTTAATCATGCCATGGAGAGAATTACTACGACCCATATTAGTGAGCTTATTGAAAAAATCAAAAGGGAGCTTCGACTCGAATCAGATAGGCTTTTCTACTATACGATGTGCCCCTGTGATAAGCAGGATCAGCTTCATTATCTGCTTATACTGGAGACTGATTACGAAGCATCATTATTTGAAGGGATATCTTTAGATGAGCTCTTCTTTACTATTAATCCCAATTATAAGCGAAATATTCATGGGGGTCTCCTAGGCCCAATGCAACTTAAGATATTGGAAAAGGGTCACCTTAAGAAAGAACTGAAAGAGCGTGAGCAAAGGGGAGAGACCATTGCTCAATTCAAGTTCTCTCCCATTGAAAAAGATATCAAGATTGCACAGCTCTATTGTCCATGCTGTTAGAGCTGATCGTGAATTTGGGTCATATATTCAATTTTCTCTTTTAAGAGGTTCTTTAAACTTACTCTTAAATATTTCTCTAGATCAGCATCGGTACTGGCCGTATTGCTAATAATCATTTCGTAAATTTCTTTAGTTTCCTCTTCAACACTTAGGGTAATGGTGTGCTCAGAGAAGTAATCATCTAGTAGGTCTCTAAGCAGGCCACTAAGGTTGAGGCCCTTCTTACTAATCATTTGGTACTGATCTTCTCGGATCATTAAACTAATTCTTTTTAGGTCTTGGGGTTTAGACATATAGGCTCCTATTTATACGCTATCATATTATAAATATTGATATATGCAATAAAAATATAAAATAAGTAAAATTATGCATTGATATGTACTAGTATGTATTATAGATTTATCTTATGCCTATGTATTTAAAAAGGAGATACTTATATGGTTAATTGGGTAAGAAGTAGAAATGGATTAGTTGCAGGGGTATTTGAGGGAATTGGAAATCTCTACGGAATCAACCCTATTGTTCTGAGATTACTTTGGATTTGTTCTGTATTGTTTGCAGGCTTTGGATTGCTCTTATATGTGATTTTGGCCGTTCTTATGCCTTTAGAGGGAAGGGAGAGGGAATATCAGAAACCGATGATCTTAGGGGTCTGTGATCGTATTGCACGCAACTGGGGCCATGACCTCGTAATGGTGAGGCTTCTCTTCTTTGGGGCCTTTCTAGTGTCTGGAGGAACGATGTTTATCGTCTATCTTGTGATGCACTTTCTAATGCCCCATCAAAAAATTGAATATCATGGTTATTATCAATCACGATAATAAATCATTGATACTACCTTCCTTTATAAAGGGAAGGTAGTACTTTTAGATCAAGAATCATTCCAAGAAAAATTACAATCGAAAGTGAGAGTCCAAACTCCCGGATGGGAAGGAAGTCACTCATACTGAAGAAAGAAAAACAGAAGGTCAGAAGTAATGAACTCTGAATAATGGGTATAGTTATACTTTTATAGAAGTAGTGCTTATCCTTTCCCTGTTGGCCTTTCATCAATAAGTTGAGTGCGTGAATAATATGAAAAGAGCTATCCACAATGAGGCCTAATGAAATACTGTAAGTCATTACGGTGGCGACATTAAATGAGTTTCCTATGAACCATAGTATAGGGAATGAGCCCAAAACGGGAATGATATTTACGACTAAGAAAATAAAGAAGAGTTTTATCTTTTTAAAATATAAGAGCGCACAAATAGAGATAATGAGAAGGCTTATGGAAAAGCTGAAAAAGAGGGTGATAACCATCTCTTTCTGGGCCACCATTAAATGATAGTAGAGTCCATTAAATGATATTTCATAACCTTCAAAGTAATGTTTTATCTTATCAACTAATCTTTCATAGTCTTCAATATTAGTTGGACCACCTAGAACAGTAATACGATAACCTTCGTCATGTCCATATCCTTCATTCATTGCATTAGGTGCCTTACTTAATAGGGTATAATAGGCCAAAATATTGCGAGGCAAGGCCCTCTCTTTTGCATAGATTGAGTTGGCCATCAATACTAGCTGATTTGAGCTCAGAATCTTAAGATGAGGATCTTCAAGAATCTTCCTCTCCCTTTCTAAAACGTCATCTAGCTCTTTTATAGTGAAACTTTCCGTTTTTGGAGCAATGACTATTTCAATAATAGGACTTCCTATTATCTCTTTGGCCATCTGTTGCATGGTTTCTTTCACTTTTTCGTGTGAGGGAAAGTATTCTGTTGCATCTGTGATAATAGGGATTTTGGGATAGCTTAGGACTCCAAGAAAAATTGCCACGGTTGAAAAGAGAGTGATTCTTTTCAAACTCCATGGGATGCTCATTTTATAAAGTAAACTTTTATTGAGAGCAATATTACTCGTGAGCGGCTCTCTTTTCCTCCACAGGTTTGGAAAAATCTGAGAGAGGGTCCAAGGCCAGATTACACATAGAGCTGTGGTTATAAGAAAAAGACAGGAGCATAAAGCTCCAAAGTGGGAGATGGCCTCTAGCTTTGAAAAATAGAGAGAGCCAAAGCCTATAAATGTAGTGAAGGCCATTAAGAATATAGGCTCTTTCTTTTCTACCAAGGCATCTTTCATATTACCTAACTCTTTTGCCGTATGGTGAATATGTAAGATTAATGACAGGTTTATAATGAAAAGAAGAAGTGGGACTATAGAAGTGATGAGGGTTGAAGTACCAAAGGTGACCTTGGTTACTAAAAGGGAGACTGCGCTGGCCATTAGTGGAGCAACGAAAATAATGATGGCCTCACGTAGGGATTTCAAGCAAATAACCAAGAGGACAAAGACGCTTGCAAAGAGAGCTGGAAAGACTACTTTCTTTATTGATTTAGAATATTGATCTAATAGGAAATTTGTATAGGCAATACCTGCAAATTGAAGTTTAGGGAATTGCTTTTTGAGTTTGGGGATAATTTCCTTGATGGGGTCGATCTGATCTTTTTCACGAGGGATGGGGGCACTAAGAATTTGGATATTTTTTTTATCAGAAGAGAGCTTTATAAAATCTGATGCTTGTTTGGGAATATCATTAGGGCCAAGTACGGCACAATCTTCAATCTTCATAGATTGGCATAATTGAAGGAAGTTCTTTTTAATTATTTCGAGTCTATGATCTGCTTTCTGACTTTGAACAATGAGTATCGACTTTTGTGGATGCTCTTCTTCAAATTTCTCATAGCTCTCTATACTGGCCTGGGTGAGGAAGATCTTTTCAGAGTTTCTTTGTTCGAGGTCCTGTGTGTAAACAAGCGAGCCAATGGTTAGCAAGAGTAGGGTGATCAGCAAGATAATCGATATATTTTTATTTCTTAGGTTACTCACGCGATACCTGGTCCACTACTTAGTAGGTCTTCTAAGAAGTAGGCTTGTAGTTCTTGGCGCCCCTTTAGATTCGCCTTCTTGTAGATTGAAGTAATATGATGCCGAATTGTCTTTTCACTACTGCCTCGAATATCGGCCATTTCTGCTGCACTCAGTCCTTTGAGTAGAAACATCGCAACTTCGCGTTCTGCATTAGTGAGGGACCAATTTACAAATTCTTGATCAATCATTGTCCCAAGTCCACTGACTAGGATCTTTGATTGATGGGCCAGATCCTTTCTTAGATTACTCGTTATATCTTCAAGAACTCTCTTTTCCTTATGACTAAGGAGGAGTTTTTGCTGCTCTGACCTATAGCGATTGAGAACATAGCCTACTAAAAAGAAACTCGCGAAGGCCACAGCAAGGTCGAGGCCAAGATGTTCAAGTTTCTTGCCATCTAAAAAGTCTTCAATAACATCTATTGCTGTAAGTGCACCAATAATAGTGATGACAAGGGTGACTATGATTCTTTCGTTATTATTTTTCTTAGAGTTTACTGTATTCAATTGAGTCTCATTTATTTTTTTCTATGTAATAAATTGCTATTATCATTCGAAATGACATAGGAGATATGTCCTATAAGTATACCTAACTCACTGAAAATTATAAAAATAGGGGGTTAGTCCTATGGGAAATTGTCCCTTAAAAGCCTATAGTGAGTTAAGGGTTTAGTACTTTCAGGAGTTCCCATGAATTTTAAACATTCTAAACAAAAAATAACAGTGAAATATATAGATAAATATTTTTCTTCACTTTTAGATGGAGCAAAAAAAAGGCCACTTTACGCTCTTATTGGACTTATCAATATAGTCGTTTTTCACTATGCCATTCTAAGGCTTTGGTTCTTTCTCTACGATAGCACTGGCCGTAATCAAGCTCCCTTAACTCAAGGTATTCTTATTAATATAGGCCTGATTTTATTCTTCAGTATTCCTCATAGTGTTTTTCTATCAAGTAAGTTTAAAAAGTGGCTATTTCGCTATATTCCCTCCGATTCTTTTGGGGTTTTCTATTCACTACATGCGAGTCTTGGAATTATTTTGATGGATCTCTTTTGGGTGGATCTAGGGGGTGATTTCTATCATGCAGATGGATATGCAGCGATGATATTTAATATTCTCTATGCATTAAGTTGGTTATTTATGGGCTGGGCCATGTGGAGTACGGGGCCTTTTCGTCAAAGTGGGATTGAGCAGTGGCTGCTGGGTCTTAGGGGAAGAGTATTAAAACTTGAATTGAGAAAAGATGGAGCCTATGCACTTTGTCGTCATCCTATTTATGCGTCATTTTTAGCGATGATTTGGACAACACCCCATATGAGCTATGGCCATCTCCTGCTTTCCCTTTCATGGAGTTTCTATATAATTTATGGAGCAGGACTTAAGGAGAAGCGATTGATGCGTAATCAGCTCTATGCTCAATATGCAGCTCATACCCCTAGTTTTCCTTTCTTTCCTCATATTGCAGAAAAAACACTTTTAAAACTTTGGAGGGCGTAATGGGCCTATTTATTAAATCACTTCTTCTATTTTGTCTTTTTAATTTTAGTGCGACTTATGCCAAAGACCTCAAAGGAGGCTTTAGTTTTAGTAACTTTGATCAGGCCAAGAAATCGGACACACAACTTAAGTTTACAGTGGTTAGTACAAAGGTGGGTCTCTTTTCCTCTGAGGTTGACGGATATGTTAAGGCCTTTCAATATGAGGCCGATTACGATGATGCTAATCAAATCCTACGCAATATGGTGATTCGTTTTGATCCCAAGATGATGGATACTGATGGAGAGTCTCGAGACGAGAAACTTCATAGCTTGTGTATGGAAGCTGAAAAATATCCTGAAGTTAAAGTGCTTATTGAAAATGCAGCTTTTTTAAAAGACACAAGAGAGCAAGTGTACTCATCAAAAGTATTCCTTAGAGGAAAGCAATTTGAAATCCCCGTTAAAATGAAAGTAAGCTTTGATGAAGAGACTCAACAGATTATTGTAGCAGGTTCGTCTCAGTGGAGTGTCCAGGCCATGGGAATTCCAGATCCCAGTATTGCTGTTGCAAAGCTCTCTGATGAGATTGAAATTAATTTTCAATTAATTATTAAGAACTAATTCTACTCTTCAAAGGAGTTATCATGCCTTATATCGTTGATGTACAAACAAGCTTTCCTGAGAATCGATATTCACAAGATCAGCTCATTGATGGCCTAAAAAGTGTTTGGTCCAAAAAAGTTAAGAACCTTAAGAGAGTAGAGTCTATTCAAAAAAATGTCTTGGTAGAATCTCGTCACCTTGCCATGCCCTTAGAAGATTATTTTACTGGTAAAACATTTGGCGAGCGTAACCAAAAATTTATTGAAGTAGGACTCAACCTTTTTGAAGATGCTGCAAAAAAAGTTTTAAAAAGAAATAATCTCTTGGCCCAAGATATATCTGCGCTTTGGTCAAATACGGTAACGGGTTTTGCCATACCCAGTCTTGAAGCTCGCCTTATGAACCGACTCGAATTTCGTCCTTCTACCAAGCGAGTACCTTTACTTGGTTTAGGTTGCATGGCCGGTGTTGCGGGAATAAATAGGGCCTGTGAATACTTAGAGGCAAGGCCCCATGAGGCCCTACTCTTTATGAGTGTTGAGCTATGTAGCCTTACCTTTCAAGTTGAAGATATTAGTGTGGCCAATCTTGTCTCGACAGGACTCTTTGGTGATGGGGCCGCGGCCGCTCTTTTGGTTGGTGATAAGCACCCTCTTACAAAAGGAGCTCCTTTAAAGTGGTTGGATTCTCGCAGTATTTTCTTTCCCGATACTGAGGATGTCATGGGATGGGATGTCTCTGAGTCTGGACTTAAGATTATTCTTAATAAGAATGTTCCCGATGTAACTGAAAACTATCTTCCAGGGCCTCTGAATGAATTCTTCAATGATCAAGGAATTGGCAGAAGCGATATCCATACCTTTATGGCCCACCCTGGAGGACCAAAAGTTCTCTTGGCGATGGAGAAAGTTTTTGATCTTCCAGAGAGAGGTCTCCATCATAGTTGGCAGAGCTTAAAGGATAATGGAAATATGAGCTCTGTTAGTGTACTCGATATATTTTCTCGCACTCTAGAAGAGAGTCGCGGCCCTAAAGGAGCTCTTGCTATGGGGGTGGCCATGGGACCTTCCTTTAGTGCTGAACTAGGACTTTATCGATGGAACTAGTATTCATTTATCAGATCATTATTGTTTTCTGTACTCTTCAGCGAATTGGTGAGCTTTTTATAGCAAAGAGAAATGAGAAGTGGATAATTTCCCAAGGAGGGAAGGTTATACCAGAAACTAATTATATTTTTATGGTGATTCTTCATACCTCCTGGCTGGTATCGCTTATTTACTTCTCTTTCTTTGATCACTTGAAAATTCTAAATTTGAATTTGTTTATAATAGGAATTTCATTCTTTCTTTTGGGCCAATTCTTTAGAATTCATGCCATCACAACATTAGGAAAGCGTTGGTCAACGAGAGTTTGTGTACTGCCAGATGCCCCAGTAGTTAAATCAGGACTTTTTAAAATGATCAGACACCCCAATTATGTCGGGGTCGTTTTGGAGTTACTCTTTCTTCCCTTAGCGGCCGGACTTTGGAAAGTTTCTTTCTTTTTTACGCTCTTAAATGCCATCATCCTCTTTTTCAGGATTCGCTTTGAGGAACAAATGCTGTGTGAATATAATGATTATGAAAAACAATTTCTTTCCCACTCCCATTAGAAATGAAAGGTAATCATCTTGCCATTATCGGTGGAGGGCCCATTGGGTTAGGCCTTGCGCTTTTTCTTGCAAAGAGGGGCTACTGCGTTGATATATATGAGCAGGGCCAATATCCAAGAGATAAGGCCTGTGGTCAAGGAATTATGCCCAAGGGGCAGAGAATCCTCTTAGAAGATCTTCAAGTAGAACTTGGGGAAGACTTCTACTCTTTTTCAGGAATAGACTATATTGATGAGCATAGGGAACTGAGTGGTCGTTTTAGGCACAAAGCATTGGGGATTGAGCGTAGAGTATTATCTGCTGCACTTTATGAGAAAGTATCCGATAATTCACTGATTACCCTTTATGAAAACACGAAGGTAAATGATCTTGTCTTCACTGGTGATTATGTCATTGTAGAAGCTCAAGGATACAAGATCGAATATCAGTATGCCTTTGCTTGTGATGGGGTTAATTCACCCTTAAGAAGAAAATTTGATATGCAAGTTGAAAGGGCGCACCCTTGGCGTCAAGGGGCCCGTGTTCATTTCGATCAAGCTCCATGGAGTGATCATGTACAAGTTTACTGGAATAATGGAATTGAGGCCTACGTTACTCCAGTTTCAAAAAAACGTATTGAGGTCGCTTTTCTTTGGTATGAAGATACATCAAATCATAATCCACCAAGAGTCCAAGGTAAGCTCATTGATCAGCTCTTCTCCTACTTTCCAGGCCTTGTTGAAAAACTTGATCACAATAAAATGAGAGATGATTTCAAAGGGTCCGCTACCTTCTCTCATATCGCAAAAACATCCCATTATAAGAAGCTCTTCTTTGTTGGAGACAGCTATGGTTTTCTCGATGGCATCACGGGAGAGGGGATTAGCTTAGGTCTAGCTCAGGCCAAGTATGTTGCCATTCACTTTCATCATTGGAATATTCTTCACAACTCAATCTATCGACTTAAGTATATTCATTATTGGATTATGGTGAATGTGGCCCTCAGCCTTAGTCGTCATATAAGATGGCGACGCTTTCTTTTCAGAAGGCTTAATTCTAAGATATTTTCTTGGATATTAAAGCTAAATGATCTCTAAGGTTAAGCAGGGTTTTGAGAGTCAATATAAATGGTTTCAACTCCCCATTTTTCTTCTACCCATTTTTGAAGGGCCTGAACGCCAAATTGCTCTGTGGCATGGTGGCCGCCTGCAAACATATGAATGCCTGATTCCTTGGCCTCATGCCAGTCATGCTCAGACATCTCTCCTGTTAGGTAGGCATCTGTATTGGTTCTTAGGCAATGGGTCCAATCGCCATTGGCCCCACCAGTTATTATTCCTAGGCTTCCAATCACTCTGTCGGCATTTGGGCTAGAGAGGAGAATATCGTGATTGAGTATTTCTCTTAATTGCTCTTTGAGTTCACTCACTTTTTGGGGCTTGGCCAGTTTGCCACGAAGCCCAGTAGGAGAGCCTTTATGATCGCCAAATGGAGTGAGATCGGTCATGCCAAGTTTTTTACAAATGGCCGCGGCATTTCCTACTTCTGGATGAGCATCCAAGGGTAAGTGGTAGCTTAAGAGATTAATTTGATTTTGAATAAGAGGGGAAACTCGTTTGGAAAACGCCCCTGTAATGGTGCGCACACCATGAAATTTCCAAAAGAGTCCATGGTGGACGACTAGGGCGTGAGCTTTGGCCTCCACTGCTTTTCTAACAGAGTCTGCAGTGGCCGATACGGCAAACGCGACCTTTTCTATATTTTCACATCCTTCAATCTGTAGGCCATTGGGACCATAGTCTTGAAAGTTGTAGATATCGAGAAGTTGATTGATCTTCTTTTCAAATTCTTTTGTCTTTACAGAGCTTTTAGTCGCCAATGCTATATCCTATTAGAATAGAGGCGGTGGGGCCTCTTTATTTTCATTGAGATGAGCAAAAAGATTACCTTTATTTAGGGTTTCTTTCAAGCGCTGAACGGTAAGATGAAGATCTTCATTTTGAGGTACTAATGTAAGGGCCATACTGAATTCTTCTAAAGCGGCCTGATAGTTTCTCAAGTTCATAAAGGCCCTACCTGCATTGATATAGGGGTACTCACGATTTTGATAATTACGAGAGTTCTTTGCTAACTCAAACCACTTAAGTGATTCTTGGGTTTCGCCTTCACTTAAGAGATAGCTTCCTAGATCGTTGTAGGGCGCACCGTAGGCAGGGTCTACTTTAATGGCCTTAAGGCAAAAGTTCTTCGCTGTTTCAAATTGCTTCTCAAGTGAGTAGGTCCATCCAATGAGATTATAGGCCTCTGCGGTTTCTTTATAATTAAGAGCTTTAAAGAAGCTCTCCCTTCCCAGGTCATACTCTTTCTGTGCTATCCATGTATGGCCTTTTTGAATGAGCTCGTCATACTTCTTCGTTCTTTGACCGTGAAGACTTCTCACTGGTGCAATCGCGTCTTCTTCTAAATCAAAGATATAATCAGGATTAACTCTAAAGGCCGGAATACCTTCGTCTGTATTGATGGTATCCATTAAAGTAACTCGTGGAAGTTCTATCTTAAAAGATGTTTGCTCATCTACAATGAGGTGAAGCCTTCTTGCATGAAGATAGAGAAAGTTAAGAGTCGAAGCCATTTTCTGTGAGTACTCTTGTATCGGAATTAGATTTAAGGAAACCATTGATTCAAGGGTTGAGAAAATATGGCGAGTACTGTCTTTCACTTCAGTAAGTGTTAGTGTCTCTACTACATCCTGACCTTCAATGGGATCCTTATGATTTAGCCAGTGCTTTTTCAAAAAGAGCATGGCCTGGTAGTTGAAGGTGCTGGCCCAAGATCTTATGGCCATAGTTCCGGAAATATCGCTGGCTTCCATTACAGCGAAATAGAGTCTTTGATAATAATTCTGACAGGTGTGCAGTTCACTTAGTGTCAGGTGAATAATCCCAAGATTGCGATTTGGTTTTGTTAATTCTTCCATAAATTAATCCTTCCATGTTTGATTCCTGCTTTCATTGTGAATGTATAAAACCAGGAGCTATCTTTATGCTAACTAAGTTAAATTCTGTCCGTCAAAAGAGTAAATTTGTTTATGAACTCCCTCCTTGGTGGAATTCATTCTCCCTATTAATAGAGCAAGGGCGATGCCAAAGAGATAGTATGTAATATCAGCTATTTATAATGATTCTGTTGTAGATTTCTTGTCACTAGGGGACAGTGCGGCCCTTGAGATAATGCATAATGACTCTGTTAAGACTTTGTTCGCTAAGTAAAGATTACTCAAGTTATGGGGTCCGTAAGTAAATCGGTTTATGATGATAGAGTTATAAAACTTTAGGATACTTAAATATGAATTCAATGACTTTGATAAGAAAATCCCTTTGTACTCTTAGTGCTACTCTTTTGATTTCTCAAATTGGAGCAGCTGAAGTGGATAGCTTCACTTACCGTCTTCTTCCATTGAAGGACTCTTTGGCCACAATTAATACCAAGACCAATGCATATTTAAAAAAGGCGATTGAAGAGGCCAATGACACTAAGAAAGTTTGTAATGAAAAGCGACTTTATAAAAAGATGCGCGGTTATTTTAATAATCAATATAGGGGAGATCTAGGTAAAGAACTCGTAGAGACTCAGGGAATCGATGCCCACTGGATCACCATTGAAGATAGCATCTATCAAGACTTCACTTGGTATCAATCTCCGGTTCAAGGTCTTTGGGGAAGAATTGCTAAGGACCCCACTGCTGCGCTTATCAATGTGGATGGGCACTTAATTGGAACTGATAAGTTCGAGCACTTTATGGGCTCTGGTTACAATTATTTTAATACTTATTATTTGAAGAAAAAAGATATTAGAGAGGCCTTGGATATAGGGTGGTCTGCCGAAACAGGTATGATGGGATCATGGATGACAGGTGTTATGTCCCATGGAGACTTAGTGGCCAACTTCAATGGTATGCGCTTTTGGAATCACGTTCTATTAAAGAATGATGATATCTTAGGGGCCCAGTATAATTTAGGACCCTACGTAGAATGTATCGATGATCAATGGGTGATAACTAAAGAAATTGATTGGGCCAACTATATAGATGAGGCCTTTGATGAAGGTCAAAATTGTTCAAATTATAGTAACGAAACAATGCTTGCATTAGTTGAAAGTCAAATTTCGGCACGTGCTGAGCACTTCGGGATAGATCTGAAGTGCCCTATGAATCGAGCTGCCATTGAACCACTTCTTGAAAAATATGGAGTCTTTGCTGATGAGCTACTCAATATTGATGGTCAGTCAGTGGTTCCTAAGGATTAACTCTATTACTTATCAGACTTATTCTTTTGCTCATATTTGAGCAGTTTGTCTGCTTTAGAAACTGCTTGATAACGAGTAGAAATTCTTTCAAAGAGAGAGCCTTTCTTCTTTCCTATTTGAGCAGGACCTCTAAAGTTTAAGGTATTATTCTTTGAAGCCGTTTTTCCTAAAAGCTTTGCAAATGGATTGGCCGCAGATCCCTTAGATTTTGTTCCAATAGAGCCTCTTCCACCAGAAACTCTACCTAGTCCTCCACCGCTCATTCCTACCTTGATGGCCGACTTACCATTTCCGGCCGAAGCGGCTTGACCACTACCTTGGCCACCACCGCCACCGCCGGCCGGGAGTGAGGCACCACCAGCGCCGCCGCCGCCTCCTGCGCCGCTACCATTGCCCTTACCAGGCTTAACTGAACCAGGAGCAACGACACCGTCTGAGAATCCATTATTTCCGGGGGTACCAATTTGAACAGATCCGACAGAACTTGGAATAAGTTTTCTCTTAGTCGCTGAAGCGGAACTTGCAGAATCTTCATCTGATCCAAGACTACCGCTTCCTAGATTCGCTGATCCTGTGGCCGTCGAACCAAAGCTTTGTGATCCAAATCCACTTGTTGTGTCTCCACCCCAAGTGATACAGCCCTCTGCTTGAGGGTCAACCACACACTCACTCGTAAGAGTCGGCTCAAAGCCCGCTTGCTCAAATTCTGGTTTTTCAAATTCTTCAATATCATCGATGGCGTCATCAACGATACCGGCTTGCTTCTTAAGAAGCATTCCTTGAGCACCGTTGGCAACGGCCTCAAGCCCTGCGGCCATGGCCACTTCTTTTACCTTATCGAGAATATCTTGATTCAAAAAGAAGTTATCCTCCGCACCTGAGAGGAGAACTTCATTACAAATATCGTTATTATCTCCTCCTGAGTAAAGATTGAGAACAGGTCTGCTTTCTGCAAATAACGACGTAATTGTCTTTTGTTCGGGGCTTATTCCAATGGAAGCA
>JBLWXW010000030.1:0-43711 GCA_048267265.1 Bacteriovoracaceae bacterium | reverse complement strand
AAGCATAAACCACATGCGATTCACAAGACCTATAAAGGACGCAAGCCCGCTGTTGTCGGGCAAGGTGAAATGAAAAAAGGAGGGCATGACCCACTATTTTCTCTCAATCAAACGGCAGCTATGTTTAGGGATAATATCAAACGCCTTACACGCAGAACTTGGTGCACAACAAAGAGAGTCGATCGACTGTTAGATTTTTTGGTTATGTACGCCTACTATCATAACCAAAGGATTGATGGTGTTAGAAGACCAAGGGTACAAAATTACTGTAACGCCAATTAAAACGATCAGTTTATAATCACTAACCAAACTGGAAATAGATCTTACTTAATTCGATTAAGTAAGTTCCTAAACCGAAGAAGAGGGCCATCACGAAGTACTTTAGGTACTGAATGACTCGGCTCTTTTCTCTAGTTTTATCTCTACTATTACTAAGCGGAAAAAAGCCCCAAATCATTCCAACACCCAACCCAACTCCATGGGCCACATTGGCGATAGGGCCAATAAGTCCTGTAAGGCACAGAAAATACCAACCCACAATAATCACGACGTCACGCTTAGGAAGCTTAATGCTTGCTTCTTCATGCAGAGATCCATAGACCCAGAGATAGCCCAGAAGTCCATAGACCAGGCCGGATAATCCTCCAAAGGTTGGCCCCATGGCCAAGTATTGCATGATATTAGATAGCGCTGATACAAAGAGAACAAAAATCACAAAGGAGCGTGTACCCTTTTCATTTTCATAAACAGCGCCAAGGTCTTTAATCCACATGCCGTTAAAGAGGATATGAAGAAAACTAAAGTGTAAGAAAATCGGTGTAATTAAGCGCCAAACTTCACCCGAGGCAATACTTTCAAAAAACTCACCATTGGGATCATTGAAGAAAAATATTCGAGCAAGATTTTCAAAAGCTCCCCTATCGGCAACCCTAACGATATAGAGCAGAATACTAAAGCCTAAGAGAAACTTAGTGAAGACGCCCATTTTGAGAGCATGGATTTTTTGCCACTGGGGATCAGGTGCTTGTCTCGCTCCAGGTAATCCCATGCGTATGCGAAAGTACTCTCTCGCCATGGACACTTGGTTTTCATCTCTTGCAGCGAGTTCAAAAATATTCTGACCTTCATGAACAACGGGATAGAGCTCGGCCTCAATTCCTTGTTCACGAAGTCCTAGTTGAATTTGGAGGGCCTGGTCTCTATCATAGAGTTGGCCGATGATTTGATTCATATGCATAGGCTTAATAATACTATGGGCCCATCGGAAATCCAAAGACTTAACCCCTTAGACACCAGCTTTATAGTCTAAATAAGGCTTTTTTTGCCTTATTTATAGTGCTATAGTTAAATTATCGGAAATAAGGAGTTTAGACTAGGCTGGCCAATAGGTCCTTAATATAAATTCCTTACCGACAGGGACGAAATAGGTTTTTTTTTGACCTTTTTTAAGGTATTGAGATCTTTAAAATTTCATAGCAATAGAACGATTGATCTGCCCAACTTTAACGCAGCTCTATATTTCTATTTTCTAGGAATAGATATGATTAAGATAAATAAGAAAATTGAATATGCACTAATGGCACTAAAGTATATGTCTTCCCGAGCTGAAGAAGAGCTTACCAGTGCCCGTGAAATATGTGATCAATTTAAAACTCCCTTTGATACCACAGCAAAAGTTTTGCAATTAATGAATAATCAAGGTCTCCTAAAATCGACAAAAGGAATCAAAGGCGGCTACTCACTTGCCGTACCCCTATCGCATGTTACCTTCAGCCAGCTCACAGAAATTATTGAAGGCAAAGAAAAAAGCGGCTCCTTTTGCCAATCTTCTAGAGGAAGATGTGACCTCTATGAAAACTGCAATATCGTAACCCCTATTGATTTACTCAGTAAGAAAGTAAATGAGTATCTCGCAGGGCTTACCCTTGAAGAATTACTACTTAACGAACATGCCAATAACCTGCTTGCTATGGTGGATGATCCGTCATCTCAAACCGAGCAGGCCCAGGCGGAGAAATTATGAGCACAGAAGATTTATTAAACGAGAACTACAAGTACGGATTTTACACAGATATCGAAACAGAGGAGTTTCCCAAGGGACTTAATGAAGATATCATCCGTATGCTTAGTGCGAAGAAAGAAGAGCCCGAGTGGTTACTTGACTACCGCTTAAAAGCTTTTCGCCATTGGCAAAAGCTCCCGATGCCAGACTGGGCCAAGCTTGAAATTCCAGAAATTGATTTCAATGACCTCTACTATTACTCAGCACCTAAAAAGAAAGAAGACTCTCCCAAGTCCCTTGATGAAGTTGATCCAGAGCTTCTGGCCACTTTTGAAAAACTGGGAATTCCAATTTCTGAGCAAAAGCGACTAACCGGTGTTGCCATGGATGTTGTCTTTGACTCCGTATCCATCGCAACCACATGGAAAGAAGATCTTGAAAAAGTTGGCGTGATCTTCTGCTCTATTTCAGAGGCCGTTAAAGAGTATCCAGAGTTGGTAAAGAAGTACCTCGGAACCGTAGTTCCCTACTCTGATAACTTCTATGCGGCCTTGAATGCGGCCGTTTTCTCAGATGGATCCTTCGCTTACATCCCTAAGGGTGTGACTTGCCCAATGGACCTTTCCACTTACTTTAGAATTAATGCTAAAGAAACGGGACAATTCGAGAGAACCCTTATCGTTGCCGAAGAGGGCTCATACGTTAATTATCTTGAAGGCTGTACCGCACCCCAAAGAGATGAGAATCAACTCCATGCGGCCATCGTTGAAATTGTGGCCCTTGATCATGCAGAGGTTAAATACTCTACTGTCCAAAACTGGTACGCAGGAAATAAAGAAGGCCTTGGTGGTATCTATAACTTTGTAACTAAGCGTGGAAATTGTCTTGGCGTTCACTCTAAAATTTCGTGGACTCAGGTAGAAGCCGGCTCGGCCATCACTTGGAAATATCCTTCTTGTAATCTTATTGGTGATCACTCGCAAGGAGCTTTTTATTCTGTGGCGCTCACCAATAATAAAATGCAGGCCGATACAGGAACTAAAATGGTTCATATTGGAAAGAATACGAAGTCCACTATTATCTCAAAAGGAATCAGTGCAGAGCAATCTGAGAATAACTATCGTGGTCTCGTAAAGATCATGCCAGGGGCCCATAATGCTCGTAACTACTCTCAATGTGACTCGATGCTTGTGGGGGATAAGTGCTCGGCCAACACCTTCCCCTATATTGAAGTAAAAAATAATACGGCCACCGTTGAGCATGAGGCTTCAACAACGAAGATTAGTGAAGACCAACTCTTCTATCTTCAAAGTCGAGGCCTTGATATGGAGAAATCTATCTCGCTTATTGTGAATGGATTCTGTAATGAAGTGTTTAAAACACTTCCTCTAGAATTTTCTGTTGAAGCGGTAAAGCTTCTTGAAATGAAGTTAGAGAACTCAGTAGGCTAAATAATTTTAAAAAAAGTATAAGAAAAAAAAGAATATAAGGAAATTAAACCATGATGATCGAAGTAAAAGACCTCCACGCTTGCTTGGCCGATGAAGCCCAAGAAAATAGAACAGAAATCCTTAAAGGGATTAACCTGAGCATTAAGCCTGGCGAAGTTCATGCCATAATGGGCCCCAATGGATCAGGGAAGTCTACCCTATCCAAAGTAATTGCAGGTCACCCTTCATTTGAAGTAACTTCTGGATCGGTAAACTACAATATAAATGGTAAGCTTCAAGATATTGGAGAATGGGAAGCGGATGAGAGAAGTAAGAATGGCATCTTTCTTGGATTTCAATATCCGGTAGAGATTCCTGGTGTTTCTAACTTCTCCTTTCTAAAAGAAGCCTATAATGCCGTTTGTAAGGCGCAAGGTGTGGCCGAAATGGAAGATCAGGCCTTTCGTGAATACTTAAGCCCTAAACTTAAACTTCTTGAAATGGACTCAAGCTTTCTTGATCGCGGAGTCAACACCGGATTTTCTGGTGGGGAGAAAAAGAAGAATGAAATTCTACAGATGGCGGTTCTTAACCCAAGACTTGCCCTTTTAGATGAGACAGACTCTGGTCTTGATATCGATGCCCTTAAAATTGTATCTAACGGTGTGAATGCTCTTAAGAGTAAGTATAATTCCATTATTCTCGTTACCCACTACCAAAGGCTTCTCGACTATATTGTACCTGACTATGTTCACGTGCTCTACAAAGGTCAAATCATTAAGTCAGGTGGCAAAGAGCTTGCTCTTGAACTTGAAGAAAAAGGTTATGACTGGCTTATCGATGCTCACAATCAATCTTCTGAGGCAAGTGTATGACACAAACAAGTTTACCCCTAACCTCTAAATCGGAAAGCTATCTTGAAAGTGCATCCTCCCTCATAAAGGGAAATGCACAGGCCCTTGAAGTTTTTAAAGCGTGGGGAATCCCCACCAAGAAAAATGAAAACTACAAGTACACAAATCTAGATAAGGTATTTCCCGAGCAACTTAATATCGCCACGGCCGATCAAGTTCAAGAGAATACTCTCCTATCAACACCTGGGAAGTATACGCTTGTCTTTGATAATGGTGAGTTTGAAAAGAATTTCAGCGAACTTCCAGAGGGAGTTACGCTAGAAAGTATTTCTTCTGAAGCTGAAGTGACTGATCCCACTGATCCACTAGAGGCGCTTAATACCATGGTGGCCCCTAATAAATATCGCCTTATTGTAGCAAAGAATACGAAAGCCCCTTTAGTGACGATTCTTCAACGCCTTGATAGTGAAGCGGGACAACTCGCCATAACTTCCCTTGAAATTGTAGTTGAAACAGGTGCAGAAGCGGAATTTTTTGAAATTTTTCACTCTCAAAGAGAAGTAGAAAATACATCTCTTACCAATACCTCTTTTGTTCTTAAGGCCAACTCTCGTGCTCATCACACTAAGGCCTTACTGACAAAGAGTGCCCATACTCATGTTGGGAAAGTAAATGCAACTCTTGAAAGAGATGCCAACTTCAATTCTCTTACCTTTAGTGTTGATGGAAAACTCAACCGCAATAATGTTGAAGTTTCCATCAATGAACAAGGGGCCCATGCCACGGTAAATGGTCTCTATACGGGTAGAGGAAGCCAGCATCAAGATAACTTTACAACTATTCATCACAATGCCGCTCATACAACCAGTGATCAAGTCTTCAAAGGTATCTTAGACGACGAAGCCCACGGTGTATTTACGGGAAAAGTGATTATTCATAGAGATGCTCAACAAGTCGATAGCTCTCAACTTAATAAGAACCTCCTCTTATCAAAGAAGGCCTGTGTTGATACCCGTCCACAGATTGAAGTCTATGCTGACGATGTTAAATGTGGTCACGGAGCAACAGTTGGTCAAATAAACCAAGAGGAAGTCTTCTATCTTGAAAGTAGAGGTATTCCAAAAGAAAAGGCTCAAAAAATCCTTTGCCACGCCTTTGCTTTTGAGGCGGTTGAGTCTTGTGAAAATCAAGAGCTCTCAAATTGGCTAGCGGCAAAACTCTTTGATCTCTTCGAGCAATATGCGCTGGAAAAGCTACAAGTAAATTAAAGTAGGAAAACTCATGTCTACCCCAAAAGAAATAGCAGGCTTAAACCGTTCCGATTTTCCCATCCTAGATCAAGAGATCCATGGACATAAACTGGTTTACCTTGATAATGGGGCCACAACTCCAAAGCCCAAGACCGTAATCGATGCTCTCAACCAGCATTACTCTAAAGAGACGGCCAATGTTCACCGCGGGATTCACTTTCTTTCTGCCCAGGGAACAAATAAGTACGAAGAAACCAGAAAGGCCGTACAGAAACTCATTAATGCTCCGGCACTTGAAGAAGTTATTTTCACCAAGGGAACAACTGACTCTATAAACCTTGTGGCCCATAGTTGGTCCAAGGTATTCTTAAAGGAAGGCGATGAAATTCTCATCTCAACGATGGAGCACCATTCTAATATTGTTCCTTGGCAACTCGCTGCCGGGAATGTGGGCGCAACTGTAAAAGAAATTCCCATTACGGATGAAGGTGAAATTGACGAAGAAAAGTACAAAGAACTCCTCTCCTCAGGAAAAGTGAAAATGGTCGCCATGGCCCATGTATCTAATACGCTAGGTACAGTGAATGATGTAAAGAAATATGCTCACATGGCCCATGAAGGAGGAGCACACTTTCTCGTCGATGGAGCGCAGTCCATTGCTCATATGAAAGTTGATGTCACTGACCTTGAATGTGACTTCTTTGTTTTTAGTGCCCATAAAATGTTTGGCCCTACAGGAGTTGGAATTCTCTGGGGAAAACGTGAACTTCTTGAACAAATGCCTCCCTATCAAGGTGGTGGGGCCATGATTAAAGAAGTTAGATTTGAAGGAACAACCTATAATGAATTACCTGAAAAATTTGAGGCCGGAACACCTCATATTGCAGGTGTTATCGCCTTTAAGGCGGCCATTGATTACATTCTAGGCATAGGCCTAGATCGCATAGCTAAGGCCGAAGACGATTTGCTTCACTATGCGACAGAGCAACTCGAACAAATTTCAACTTTAAAAATTATTGGAACGGCCCCAGTGAAGGCTTCCGTAATTTCATTTGTTATGGAAGGTGCTCACCCTCATGACCTAGGAATGATTCTAGATGAGCAAGGCGTGGCCATAAGAACAGGTCACCATTGTACTCAACCCCTTATGAGAAGATTTAATGTGCCGGCCACGGCCAGAGCATCATTTTGTTTCTATAACAATAAAGAGGATATAGATCGATTAATCAGCGCTTTAAAGAAAGCGCAGGAGCTATTATGAGCAGTAATGTAGAAATTTTTATTCAACCCACTCCTAACCCTAATGCTCTCAAGTTTATTCTTGATCAGCCTGTAAAGATGGAGGGTAACTCTACTTACCGCTCACCTGTTGAATGTGGTGAAAACCTCCTGGCCTATGAACTCTTCAAAGTTCGCGGAATTGATCAAGTTCACTTCTTTGATACGGCCATCACCATTACTAAATTTGGCTATGAAGACTGGGAAAATATTGAAGAGAAAATCATGGATACCATTAGAACAAAGTATCCAGAGCATAAGCCTGATTATCATGATCCTGATCCAGAGGCCGATCGTCGTGCTGCCCTTACTCCAGAGCTCCAAGAAATTGAAAAAATTCTCGATAAGACGATTCGTCCAGGCCTACAAGGAGATGGTGGAGATATCATGGCCCTTTCCTATGAGGACAATATTCTCTTAGTTAAGTATCAAGGGGCCTGCGGAACTTGTCCTTCAAGTACAACAGGAACTCTAGAGGCCATAAAAGGAATACTCAGAGATGAGTATAATCCTGAAATTGATGTCTATATCGCCCCAGATTTCTAGAAAGACATTTAGCGTCGTAAAAAGACTTATTTAAATTTAGAAAAGTACGAACACGTGTGCTATACCTGTTGGGCATAAAGCAATACATTTTTATACCCTGACAGGAAAGCATTCATCATGAATTTTAAAGTCGCTAATAGGATTATTAAGCCTGAAGACGTGGCCAATTTGGTTAAGAGTAATACCGATATTGTAGTATCTATGTGTGCCTCTGAACCCCAACACACTCTCTCCTCTTTGCACTTGGCCGCTCCTAGAGTGAGAAATGTGAATGTCTTTAGCTGTTTAACTATGAAGCCCTACGCTTTCTTCTCTTCAGCTGAAATGGAAGGACACTTCACTCTATGCAGTTGGTTTCACGGCCCGCCAGCGAGAGCAGCCATAGAGCAAGGCCTAAGAACAGTGACCTTCGTTCCCAATATGCTCCACCGGGCGATTCTTGATCGCCTCTGTGTGCGCAGACCCCATATTTTTATAGGAAGCTGTACTCCTCCTGACAAACACGGCTTTGTTAGTCTAGGTCCTAGCTTAGTTTATGAACAACATGCCATTCATCATGCTGAGATTGTTATTCTTGAAATAAACCCCAATCTTCCAAGAACCTATGGCGACACTCAAGTTCATATTTCTGAAGTGGACTATTTCACCGAAAGTGAGCTTCCCATCCCTCACCTCTCTAAAGTTGTTCCGGATGAAGTGGAAACTAAGATTGGTGAAAATATAGCGACCCTTGTCGATGACGGTGCCACCATTCAATTAGGTATTGGTGGGATTCCTAATGCAGCGGCCTTAAGCTTCACAGAAAAAAATGATCTCGGAATCCACACAGAACTCTTTGTCGATTCAATGAAAGACCTCTATGAGAGAGGAAATATCACCAATCGCAAAAAGACACTTGAACTTGGAAAGTCTATATGTACTTTTGCTCTTGGAACTAAAGAACTCTACCCTTGGATAGACGACAACCTCTCCATTGAATTTAAACAGGGAATGTGGTGTAACGATCCCAGTATCATAAGACAGAATTCTAAAATGACTTCCATCAATACTTGTATGTCCATCGATCTCACCGGCCAAATTGCCAGTGAAGGAGTTGAGGGTCAACAATATTCGGGAACAGGCGGCCAGGCCGATACGGCCGTAGGTGCCAAGGAAGGGGTGGATCAACTTGGAAAGTCAGTTATTGCCTGCCGCTCAACGGCCAAAGGGGGCAAGGTTTCAACGATCGTTGTAGGTCACTCACCGGGGACTCCGGTCACATTGCATCGCTCCCATGCTGATTACTTTGTAACGGAATATGGAATTGCTCGTCTGCGCGGAAGAACCGTTTCAGAGCGCGCTCGTCAAATTATCAGTATCGCTCACCCAAAATTTAGAGATCAACTCAAAGACCAGGCCAGAGAACTTGGCCTTCTCAATTAGATCGATCGACGCTACGGGTTAATAACATTCTGCATTCCTTGCTATACTATTGGTATTACAACATTCAACGCTAGGATTGCGTTGAGCGAATAATCAACACATCAGAACTTATGAGGATGACGATGAGTAAGACTGAAAACGCAAAAAAGCAGGAAGCTGGGAATTCTGGAACCCGACCTTTTTCCCCTATTTATAATAACTTTCAAAACCTTCTTGAAAATAACCAAGGCGTCTTTCGCCTTTTTAGAAAGGCCAAAAATCCTGGAATGTATCAGGCCGTCTGGCAATCTCGTCAAGCAGAAGTCGATACCTACAAAGAAAGACTGCTGCAATCAGAAGTACTACTCAGTAATAAAGAAGCTGAGAAACTAGAAATTGAAAGCGAATACCAAAGACTTATTCAAAATATAGAAGTGAATCAGGCCGACAATCAAAGTGAATGGCAAACTCTAGAAGCACAATGGTTTGAGCAACATACAGAGCAGCGCCAAAGTATAGAGTTCTTATCCGAGCAGCTTAAAGAGGCCAATCTCAAAATTGAGCGTCAAAATGAAGAGGCCCTCAAAGCTCGCGATAACTACAATAGAGAAAAGAGCGCACTCAAAAAAGATCTTCTTAACCAAAGAGAGGAAACTGAAAAGTTTCGTATTTTAGCTCGCTCCATGGAGAGAGTAATCAAGATGAATGGCCATAAAGACCATCGTTATGAAGATGAAATTAAGAAGTTAGAAACTCATCTCAACCTATCTCAACATGCCCTTATTAAACTTGATAGTGAATATGAAAATGGACAAATTGAGCTGGAGCAACTGAGAGCAAGGGTTCAAGAACTCGAAGATCAACTTGGTGAGAGTGAGCGCTATAACAAAGAGTATAAGAGAATCAATCACCGTATGGAAAATGAGCTCTATCGAGTATCGACAGAGCTTGAAAATATTCAGTCTTTTTTAAATTAAAAATCAAGCTTAAGCTGCTGCGGCCCTACCAGACTGCGCAGCTACTTCCTCTCTCCAATTCGCTACAATCTCATCAACTTGTGAAGCAAATTGTTTTTCGGCCTTGAGTCGTCCTCTAACAAACTTAATGAAATCACGCCAATATTCATCTCTATTGGACTCAATTTCTTTAAGTAGAGCTTCATCGCGCTCCATGGTTTCAAATTCAATTTGAACGAGATCATTGGCCTTCGTTCCAGCAGGAGCAAAGATATCAAGATAGAAGTCCGAAATATCTTCAGGAAGCGACTTAAGAAGCTTCACCCTCTTTGACATGGGGTAAGCATTGAATACCGTTTTAATAAGATCCTCAGGTAGCTCTTGAAAAAGAAATCCTGGGAAATATTCTCTTAAGATAAAATCTGATCTCGACTCGGGAGCTTCTTTAACAAAGTTTGTATAAAGAAGCTTCTCAACATCGCGTCCAGCAGCAGGGATCATCTTTGCTAATCCATCAAGGAATGGTCTTACTTTTGGATTATCATCGATAAAGCTTAGGGCCTTAGCAATTCTTCCCTGACCTTTTTCAAAGTGCTCTGGAGTCACCGCAAGAGATCCCTGGATAAGCTTTTGTTGGAGTTCTTCATCAAAGTAAGCAAAGACAGCATTTACAAAATCTGGAGACATAAGACTCAGAAGCATACATGCCGTGTTGAAATCTTTCTCAACAATATTTTTAAATTGATTTGGCTTCACTTGAACAATCTTGGAATAAACCTTTGGATCCTTCACAAAACTCGGAACCATAATATTTTGAATAATCTGATTACCAATATAACCATTTGCTCTACCAAGCTCTTCAGAAGTTAGCCCTGCTTCAAGAAGCTCACGCCATTCATTCTTTTCAGACTCTGATAAAGTGGTAAGAATGGGTTTCAAAGAGTCATTATCCATCTGTTGAACAAGTGCTTTAAGAGCAGCAATTTGATTGCTATCTTTTTCTTTAAGCCACTTTTTAACAAGGAGAATAGCATCTTCTTTTGAGTGATCAATAAAGTTTTTAAAGCGCTCAACTCCATTAATATTGAGGTTTGCATCACCATCAAGGCCACCACCTTGCATAGCTCCGGCACCTCCCCCTTCATTATCCTTCTTATCTTCGTCGCCACCATTATTTTCCATGGCGAAATTCCCAGAGTTAGACACTCCAGAATTCAGTTCAAAGTACTTAGAGATAAGTCCACGAGCAATCAATCCAAAGAGGATTACCCCAAGAACAATTCCAATAAGGGTTGCATACTGGCCGAAGACTTCTACTACTTTAAGAAGATTTGACCATGGATTATTCTTCTTCTCAAAGTCTTTTCCTAGCTTAACAAACTCAACCTTTACTCTTGGCTTAACTTCACCGAGGTTAAAATTGATCGCCTTAACAAATTTCTCAGCAGTTTGACGCTGTTCCTCAGAAAGACTCTCACTGATACGAACTAAAATATCTACTTTTGATAGGTTCTTATAAATATCTACGGCCTGATTGTATTTCCATATTTTTTCAACAACTGAAGTAGGACTTCTGGAGTTTTTAGCATCTTCACGGGCCTTCTCTGCCTTGGCCACTGCAATTTCAAGTTGTGATTTTAAAGTATCACGCTCTTCCTCTACTTCTTCTAGCTCATCTTCTAAAAGAGCAGAAGCTGGATTTCTTCCACCATTGGCCTGCTCATTTGGCATGCTAAGGACAATTTTCCCATCCGGTTGAAGATCATTAAAGTCATCCACAAGAGGCGCTTCTAGACCAAACTTATTAAAAACAACAAAATCTTCAGGTTTATCAGGAAGCTCTTGATCATCAAATCTAATTTTTTGAGCATCGAGTGCTGCTTTCTCTTCTTCTTTCTTCTTTTTCTTCTCTTCTTCTTTCTTTTCTTCTTGCGCCTTCTTCTTCTTTTCTAGCTCTTGTTTCTCTGCTTCGTTAACACTCGCCGTTTCCCTTCCCTTTTTATCTCCCCCTTTCATAGGGTCATCAGACTTATTCCATTCAGGGTTTTCAGGGTCACCAGCTTCAATGGTTACATCAACTGTATATTCATTCTTCTTAAGGATACGATCAAGAGTATTCTCAACCTTGTCCACAATATTCTTTTCCAACTGAGTCTTTTGCCATGATAGAGAGGGCAATGGTTGATTAATATCATTGGCCATGGCTGAGAACATGAAAAATATCAAAAGTAAGGCAGTAAATCGTCTATTCATTATCCCTCATTTCCTACATTAGGATTAATGTTGAATTTTTTCTCTAAGTAAACTTTCATTCGATAGGCTTCCCTATTTTTTGGATTTAAACCAAAAGATTTACGATAAAAGTTTAATGCTTCTTTAAAGTTCTTTCTTAAATAAGAGATCATTCCCTTCATTTCATAAATAATTGAATAATGGGGAAATTTTTGTTCAAGTAGCTCTAGCTTCTTCATACCGTTATTAAAATCTTGAACACGTACCATACGGAGAACATCGAAGAGATCACCCATAAGAAGATCAATATCTTGGGTCAGTTTGATATCATTATCAACCTCTAAGTTGGCAAATACTTTAATATCAGAACTTCCTACAATAGGTAAGGCCATGTGATACTTTTGAAACCCAGGCTTTTGGATATCAAGTTGAATAATTCCATTATCTCCAACATTAGATTTCAACTGCTCAACATCTGTGTCATAGGGAGTCTTACCAAGAACTGTCTTTACACCATTTTCTGGATTTATAACCGTTATCTCACACTCAGAAGGGCTTGAATCAATGGTTACTTTTCCCGCTAAAACAGAAAAAGAAGATAGAAAAATTATACTAAAGAGTAATCGTTTCATAAGTAGTACGTTGCTCCTAACATTACATCCATTTTCATACCTGAGGTCTCTATTCCTGTCGCCCGTGTTATCCCTGCTTCGGCCTTGATTCCCCATGTTTCACCAATTGAATAAACCATGCCTCCGTGAAGACCTAGACCGAAATAAATATCACCTTTCTTTTGAGATTCTGTAAGATAGACAACATAGCCTCCGCCTACAGATGCTCCCCAGTAGTATTTTAGAGTTGGAATGATCACCACAGTAGTTCCAGATTGATTCATCGAAAACTTACTTCCTAAATCATTGAGATACATATTAAATCCAATCTTAGAGTGATAGACGGCAGCACCACTCCCCCCCATTAAAGGAGCTTGAGCATCTAAAAAGTAGGCCATCGAACCATCGTGTCCAAACTCCCAAGATAATTGAAAGGCCATACTCGAAACACTAGAAGAAGATGCGCTTTCTTCTGTTGCAGAGGCAACACTATCATCAGTCTGTTCAATGGCAGATTCATTTTCTGTTACAGAAAAATTACTCATACCAAAATTATAAGAAAGCACACTATGAAAGTCTGCTCTCGCCCATACCCCAATATTGAAGGTAATCATAATGAATATTGTCGACTGTTTAAGTATTCGCATGAATTCCTATATTCCTAACTCTATGAACTGACTGAAAATTAGAGTTATCTTGAATTTTAAATTTAAGTTCAACTTTTCTTTCACCATTTATGGTCAAGTTTTTCACGATCAGACTACTTTCATAACTTTGGGAAAGGTTTTGGAAAGAGGCAAGAACATCATTAACCTTTACTTTCTTTTGCTCAAAAACAACTTCCCCTCTCAGGTCAGTTTCAGATACCGAACAATGAGATAATGTCGCACGGATCAAGAACTCACTTCCTTCACGATCAATATCAATTCTTGAAATTTCACCAACACTTTTAAAGCGATTAAAAGCATCTATAATCTTTAAAACTTGAGCAAAGTATTTCTTACCTTCAAATTCACTTAGATAGAGATAGTCAGAACCTCTGCCAAAGTGAAGTAGGTTAAAGACGTCAAGTGAAAGTTCAATCTTGTTAAGGTTAATTAATTCAGAAAAAACACTATCAAAGAGCTCCATACTATCCACACGGATGGATGATCTCTCCATAAGAGATAATGCCTGATCGAAATCTTTAAGGGCCATTTGGCTCACTTCAATGGTTCTCATTTGAGAAACTTTATCCATTTGACCATTAACGTAATACACATTTTTAGTATTTTGAGCAAAGCGATAGAACCCCTTTACTCCTAGGTGCTTTTTACCTTTATAGAAATTCTCTTGAAAAAAGTTATCCCATTGATCACCGCACTTCACATGGCCTTTAAAGAGAGCGCTCGCACGTAAATTCATAGTTTCTACTTGCCCACGCCCATTAACCGTAATTACTCCAGTACGCTTTAGTCCTTCACCTGGAATAAGCACATCTTCTTCATTAGCGAGTGCCTCACGTCTTAAGCGCTTAAGACGTCTTCTGTATGCAGAAAAAAGCATGAGAAAGATAACTCCTCCTACTCCATAACCCCATTGACGAGGTGTAAGTTTAGAGAAGAGTGACTCTTGCCCTACACTCTTAATCCTTGAGTACTTAGGAGCCAGTTGATTTCCTAGCGCGGCCACCATTACAGCACGACTTGGGAGGGAAGATTTTGCTTGATGATGTTTATCAATTTTCTTCGACAGGTCACTTAGCTTCTCATTAACCTGATCCCTTAATTTTTGAGAGATTGATTTATTTTTAAATGTTTTTAAATTAAAGTCATAGACTCTTCTTTTTAAAACAGCATACGCACCAGCAGAGCTTTCATAGAGATCACTGAATTCATCTTTAATCTCTTTGACTTCTTTCCATTGAGAGTAACCTTTCGCGTAGAATACCTCTTCCACTGCATCAAGCTCTTTCACAACTTGCTCAGCGCTCATCAGTTGACCTTGCTTCTTAACCTCAATCCCAGCTTCTTTTAAGATGCCCTTATATTTAGCAAAAAATGACGTTCGAGAAAGACTCTGTACATCTCTCTCTACAGTCACCCAATCAACACTTTTCTCGACTGATTCTTCAGCAGAAAAAGTGATTGAAGTCATAGCAATACATAGAAAAATAAATACTAAAAAGTGTTTTCCCATTGACCTTTCCTTGCTCCTTCCTCTGAGCGGTAAGATTGAGTTTGCTTCGAATCCTTCTGAAGATTCCAACTTCCTGTCAGACGTACTTCATAGAACTTGCGACGACCGGCCTTGTAATTGACGATCTGTGCATTATAAAAGCGATTATTTTTGATTTTATAAAAGAGGGCCCTTTCATCTTCACGGGGCTTAAGTAGGAGATCCTTAATTTTTATTTCAACCTGATCAGAAGTTAGATCAATGGTAATATCCCTTCCATTAGTAAACGATGCCAATACATAGCTAAGAGTGTGCTTTAAGTTTTTAAGAATAGAAGTATAGACCTCTTTATACTGAACATTTACAGAGAAGTAATTGATCATATTCAACTCGATTCTCTTGCCAAGTGGCGCACAAATATGATGAAAGTGGCCTTCAAGTGCCTGAACAAGATCTTTAAATTCCTCTTCAGTAACGCTAAACCCCCTACGTTCAGACAAAGAAGAATATACAATCTCTTCTTGTTTGAGCTCCTCACCACGTCCTGTTTCGAGTGCATCTATCGCAAAGTTAAATTTATCTAATAAGTCCATGTATTCCCTGAATAAATAGTCACAGAATAATTCGCACCGCGAACACCTTACTAATAGAATACATTTAAATGAGTTTAACCGCACCGGGTAAAGTTTTTCCTAAGTGAATATATCGACTTATTGGTAGGATAGAAAAATACCAAAGGAGTCATCTCGGACAAATAGATTGGAATCAGTCAAAGTTGTCATCTCTATAGACTCATTTCGAAGTGCAATCCCCCAGTTTTCCCATACAGTAAGGGTCGCAGACATAATAACTTTTGTTCCAGAGGCCTCTACATCGTCGCCAGCACTACTGCTTATAGATCCAGCAAGAACTCTTTGGTATCGAAAATCCAAGAGAATACTAAAGAGGCTGAAATCTATGAAAAGCTCACTTTTTAGACCACCCCAAAGCCCACCTCCAGAAAAGCGTTTCTCCCCCTGCCCTTCTGTGAAAACAGCTGCATAGTTTAAATTACTCAAGCTTACAGCAGGTCCAATTGAGAAGAAGTTACCTAGAGGAGCAATATTATATCCACCGTAGAAATCATATTTTGGCCCAAAACCAAACTCATGATCTCCTTTAACGAGTCCGACTTCTCCACCGAAAGTATAGAAGTGATTTCTTCCCGATACTCCCATATGTCCATTGGCCCCAATTACGACTCGAGAGGTTGTTGTTCCAATCTTTACGACAGAATCGGAAATAATTTCCTCATCAACATTTCCCACATACATTCTAAATTGATTAGTCCACTTCTCTGGAAGAAGTATTGTTTTTGGCTTAGGAGGTATTTCCTTCTCAAGATCGAGATTAGGTGAATCGAAATCAGAAATTTCTACTTTATTTTTCTTTTTCTTCTTTTTTTTCTTTGGAGGATCTTTCTTCTCTTCTTCTTTCTTATCTTTAGGCGGTTGCTCTTCAGCGGGTTTAACTTCCGCTACTGTTTCCTCTAAAAGTACTTCGACCTGCTCTTCCTCTTCCTTTTCACTTTTTTTAGGTATTTTATTCTTTATTTTTTTTTTTAGTGGTAGGATCTCATCAACAATAATTTCATCTTTTAACACGTCATAATTTTTTCCGTAGAAGATACTATAGAGTAAGGATCTTAACGTGATCTGTAACTTGTCTCTCAGAACTCTCTTCTCTTGTTTGAAGTTAATTAGAAAGTCCTCAACTTCATCTTTTAGAATGAGTTTAACATTGAGATCATTCTTGCGAATTGAACCTATTGGTGGAGCATCAGTAATTTGAACAGTGAGACTGAATAAATTTTCTCTCATTGTTTTCTTATAATTTTGTCCCAGAATTATATTAAAGCGATTCGTCTGCATCAAGACTTCGAAAATATTCTTCTTTATATAGTTTTTTTCTGTTTCAGTTATCGAACTGGTATAACTCGATTTTACTCCGATGTTATAGCGTACAATCTTCTGATCGCCTTTACTTGGCTTCTCAACTTGAGCATAGGAGTTAGGAACTATACTCATAATACTTAATGAGAAGAAAAGCATAGAAGATATTAATGATTGAGCCGTCTTTATTCGTAAAAACATAGGCTTATTATAGCTGTGCCCTATGAAAAATGATTGGGGGGAAGATTTTCCCTAAAAGGTGAACCCTACTGGTTTATATAACATCTAAAGAAAGCAGACATGGCGCCCTCATCCACATAGATAGTTGATCCAGGAGGTAGGAATTGACCATCTCCACCTTTAACTATTGAAAGGTTATTACAAGAGCAGTCAGAACAATCCTTAGTATAGAAATTTACTCCCCCGTCATCACCAGACGTTTCTGAACATACGAAATCAGGGAAGATAAAAGAAATATCAACAGGGTTATCCGACATCCAATGTGGGGTCGTATCAATACTATAATCACTATAGCTAGAGTCTGATTCGATTAAGCTCCAAATCGTAGAGTTGATTAACTTCATGGGTTTATTCTTAATGGCACCATTTTGAGATAGAGTTACAATATCACTCGCACAAACCCCTGCCCCTTCATCCTTAAGATCTGGTCCTCCTTCTGTTGAGTAATTCTTCGAAAAGAGTATTTTCTGATCATAGTTATAGACAAATCCCTCAGGAGGTATAATCACCGTTTTAATGGGTGAAGCAATATCAGAAATATATTGCTTACCACCTGGGGTTTGTCTCACCGCCACAACTTTCAAGTAGTAATAGCGGCCTGGGATGAGACCATTTAAAGTAATATATTCATTTGTTGTAAATTGGGGAGCAGACGCTTTAAAAATATCATTCAAACTAATCTGAGTTGTGGCCGCATAGACATTATATCCAATAATTCCTCCCCAAGAAGAATTGGAAGCGACAGCACTATCCCACTCGAAGTAGAGCCTTCCATCAGAATCAGCCTCAACATTGGCAATATCAGTGTTACTCATATTTGAAGGATTTGGTTCAACAAAACCAGTAAAGTGAAAGATCATCTCACTCGTCGAAGACCTCTTGTTATTATAAAAGAGGAGTTTGAAGTATGTTTTAGATGTATCCAGAGTTTCTCCAAAGTAAGTTTCATCTAAGTCAATATGAAAGTTCAATCGACATGAACTACTTGAGCTTGAATTGAAGCCCTTCTCTTCAGCAGGAACTCCTGCATCTCCTTCATCATCACCGTAGAAACAAGCCCGATTAGCTTCAACGACAATTCCATCAGAATTGTAAATCTCATTCCATGAGCTTCCCGGAAGAGGAGTGGCACCATTAATCGCCTCCCACTGGGCCAAGAAGCTCGCCTTTTCGGCAGAGATATTTTTAATGGCCACATTATTCTTAGAAAAACGATCTGTAGGGTAAGAGTTTACAACTGGGTGTCCTGAGTCAGCATATAGACCTAAAGATATAGGAATGGATTTAATATTTAGGTTATTCTCATCTTTAATAATTTTAGTTGCAATTTTTGGAGTTGTTTCCAATATAGCTGGATCAGCGGCCTGAAACACCATTTCAAAGTTCTTCATTCCATATTGGATTCCACCCATATTAAAAACAGTTGTACCATAAATTTTAGAACTAGCGGCCTCATCTTTACTGGCCGCAAAATGAACGGTAACCGTACATGTATCAGAAGGGTTGAGCGTAATATTTAAGCAATTATTTTCTGCAATCGACATCCCCTTTCCAGCGGGAGCTCCAAAACTAGAAGAGTTAATACCTTGTTTAAAATTGAATTGGAAGTTATCAAGAGTATTTGATCCATTATTAGTAAAAGTCAGAACTTTCTTATCATAGACAACAGACTCTCTAATTCCATAGAACTCAACTCCATTTCCTAACATATCTGCACTACGATAGTGAAGACCAATATTATATGGAGTACCTTTAGGTGTTGTATCATCAACCGTTTCTGTAACGGAATCATAAATAACACTATAATCTTGCACACTCATTGCAATATTATCCATCCCAGAGCTAATGGCTTCTGCAATAATTTTTATTCTAAAAGTTACAACTTGATCAGAGTAAGAAAAATCAGATTCATCATCTAAGATCCTTTCACTATTCTTATAAGTAACAACGAGATCAGTAGAATAAGAACCAGGTGCACTAGGTTTAAACTCAAACCTTAAAGTTCTAGCAGAGTAATTGTTTAATGGATTTCCCCAAGGGTTGAGCCAATCAATAACCGAAGTGTCTCCAGTATAACTATGATTGGCTTCCGTTACCTTACTAGATTCAGCAAGAAGAAAAGAGAGATCATAGGTTCCTCCTGAAGGAAAATATCCTGCATGGAAAATATAATCATAGCCGGAATAATTGGCCAATACATAACTCTCTATTTTTTTTCTTTCTGTAAAAGGAGAATCAGCTTTCCCCTCACTATAATCTCTACAAATAGCAGGAACAGTAGCAGCGCTTAATGGAGTTCCCCACTCGCTAGCAGTAGGCGTATAAGAAGGTAAAATCATCTCATCACGACATATACTTGAAGTATAACTAGGTAGTGGCGAAACTGGATAGAGTTTGCCAGGCTCTCTTGTCGAGAGCTTCATTTGATAGGAGCCATCTAGGCCCCCTGAGATACCATAGTAATTACCATAACCTTCTTCATCAGGAGTGTAGCCATTGGCCATATCGGAGATCCCATCCCCATCATAATAGCGGAATTTAACATAGTTAATACTGGCATTATAAACAGCTTCTTCCCATAATTCATGCATTCCTTGATAGTCAGAATCAAAGAATCGATACCAATTATTATAAGATTCATACAGGGAATACCACTCATTTCTGACGACATCATTTCCTCTTATTCTCATCTTAACGGTTAATGAACAAGTCTCACCTGCATCGAGAACTGAAGTTGCATTTGTACCAGAAGGAACAGGAGTAATGGGGGCAGCTTCGTCAACCATAATATCGTAGCAGTCTTTGTCTGCTCCGGCTTCACCATCAAAGAAGCCATCCCCGTCACTGTCGATATCTGGGCGATCGACAATTTCATAAGGGTAAGGACTATTTCCACTTTTTTGAGCGGCTCCGCTTAAAGAAAAATCGGAAACTCTTTCGATAATAGGAATTCCACCAGTACCCGCATTCTTTAAAATAATATGATGGAAGTCCACAGTATCACCGTAGACCAATTGTTTAGTTCCTTGATCAGGGTCAGTACTTGAGAAAACTAAGAAACCTTTTCTAACCAATAAAGCACGCGCCCACACTTCAACCACGCGATTGGCCCTTGGGGAGCCGTCATCATTGTATGTAGTACCATCTTTGTATGTAATAATAAATTTCTTATACTGATTAGGATAAGGATCAGTTGTATCAAACATATTCCCATTTTCTTCATCCTGTGCGGCCGTGCCTGATAATGCTGATGCCATAGGTGCGAGATTGAATCTAATATTACAATCCCCTCCAATCGCTGAAACAATTTCGCAGCCGACATGTCCTGTACTTAGGTAATAGCTATTTAAGTCCACAGTACTTTCACTTAAGACATTAGGCGTTGCCTTACCATCTGTAACAGATAGGACCTCAGCATCGGTATATCCGATATTCTTGAACGTTATCTTACTTGATTCTTTATAAGCAGAATTTGAAATGAGAGCAATTCGTCCTAGGTCATAAAGATAAACATTATCGGCCGTTCCCGACTCCCTAACATAATCCGTCTTTGAGCCATAGCGATATTCGTCTACTTGCATTTGAGCAGCAGATAACCAAGAGGCATCAGTAAGTAAGAACTGAGAATCAAAAGTATTGTCATTTCCATAAATTACTTTTTCATTCTTCCATGTACTATCGAAGGTAAAGCGAAACTTATAGTTATCAATATTTCCATTCGTCGTATGAGATACACTCGGCCAAAAGGTAATATCTAAGAAACAGCTTCCACCGACTTGAGTATTCGTTTTACCGGTTAACTGAAAGAGTTCATCATTACTGAGAACTCCTTCATCCCATGTATAGTCCAGAGTTTCATAGTCATTAATACAACCGGTAGTATCACTAATGCGCAGGGGAAGTTGAGAAAGTGGAAGCTGACTTCCAGAGCTTGAAACAGTGCTTGGATCTTGGCACACAAGCTCGGACATAGTCCCTACTTTAATACAAGTGGCCACTTTATTATCTAATTCATCATAAATTTCTAAATTATGAACGATGGCCTCTTTATAACCATAGTTCTGAATTTTAACTGTCTTTGTCTCACGATTTCCTACAGTCAATTCTGTAAATTCAATTTGAGTAATCCCACTTGAAAGTACGCGGCCCTCAATCGTTGTTGATAGTGCCGTAAAATACGCCGTTAAGGCTCCCTTTCCCCCTTCTGGGTCTCGAATATAATCGATGCGGGGATTACAAGTATAGGTTTGTTCCGTATCTCCATCAGGAGCATTAGGACCATAATTCATGGGAATATAATCGACGATAAACGTACAGGTTTCACCTGCCGGTAGCTCAGTACTACAAGTATTCTCTTTAATGGTGAAGGCATTTGAGTTATGGGAGTAAAGAACTCCAAAGGCCATATTACGGGCCGTAAGGCCACCATTATTGATCACGGTCAGTTTTTTAGTAATTTTTTTAGGTTCAGTTCTCTCCATATAGCCGTAATCATAGTTAATGATCTCAGAAACAAATCCGAGATTAGCGGCTTCCCCGGCCAAGAGTGTAATCTCTGCTTCCTCTGTCACTGTATTAATTAAGTTACTATAGGTGAATTTAAAATCTTGAGTGAGTTCACCAGAGAAGGTAGGAGAATATTCAATTCGATAAGTACAGCTTTCACCTGCTGCTAAAATCGCACCACAGCTTCCTCCTGTTCCAGGACTTACTGACTTTCCATCTTCATTCTTTGCAAACTTCATGGCCGCACTGCTGAAGGGATCAATCTCGAGATTCATTTTAGTGATTCTAAATGCATTATTATTAATAACATGTAGAGTGAAGAAAGAGGCGTCTGCACCAACGAGAAACTCTCCCTGCTCACTACCACCTTCTACATAGAATTCAACGGGATCAAGTGCTCCTTGAGTGAGGACTTCAACTTTATTATCTCCCATTGGATTACATGCACCTAAGAGAGCAAGCATAGAGATGCCTACTAGCTTAAGAAAAGCTTTTGAAATGATTTTAAATAGATAATGTAAAATACTATTTTTCATCATAAATTAAACATTCTCTTAGTATATCTGTTCATCAAACTTGACCACACATCTAAAGCCTTTCGTCTGCCTTACCCCTGTCTGAGCATTATATCCCTCTTGTCCGAGCAGCCCTGTATAGCGTCCGACACCGACTGAAGACTCTGAATCTCCAAAGTTGTCAAAGTACAGTCCATAGGTATTCGTACTCCCTCTATTTAGTTCCCAGTAAACTTGCGAAATAACTAAGGGAGTATCGGTGGTCAAATTAATGGTCGCAGAGTTGAGACTCCCCCCTCCACTACCATTGGGAGTTAAAGTATCTATATACTCATGATCTCGATCGAGATTGGTCGGTAGACTGTAGCGTACGCGATCAATCTTTTCGGACATTCCGGTGGAGGTGAATGTTGAGTTTCTTACTGGAAAGTCAGCAATATCAAAATCTCCAGGAGTAAGACTAAAGTCTGTGACGAATCGATCAATGGTAATGCTCTTATTATCAAGGGCCGAATTACAGCTATCTCCATAACAGCTTAATGCCATACCAATAACCGGATTAAAGTAACGTCCTTCTCTAGGGTCACTTCCGTTATTAGAGCGTCCAAAGAGCGTCGTGCCGGCTCCCCAACCACTTAATCCCAAAGTATCTCGAATAGAGAGAGGCGCTCCAATTCGACCTTGACCAAAGTCTAGGAAGTAGCCATCCCCATTGCGATAGTCCATCATAAATGTCTTATCCTTAAATTCTGGAGTAAGGAGTATATCTGTATTTCGATTACCGAAAATATCATATATGGGAAGCATTACATTACTTTCAGTAGGGGCATTAGCTGGGTTTCGATTAGCGCCATACTCGGCCATGGAACATCTTCCTGTCGTAGGATCACTATCAATCCAAGGAAAAATATTTCCAGAGTTGTAATCTATATTACTATTCCCAGGAATCTCCACAGAAGAAGCAACTGAACCCGTCCCCCCATTGCCAAGATAAATTCTTTCACCTGAAAAGTCGCAGAAAATATGCTCGGAGGAGTACTCACTATAATTTCCCAGTAAATCTTGGATGCCGTAGCGGCCTTGGCAAGATTGAGTATTATAATTATTACCAGAAGGATCGTGATAACTTGAACCTGTATAAAAGGGTGAACGATTTGTTCCTGAATTTCGAGTATCCGTCATATGAGGAGTTAGCGGTTCACCTCCAAGATCACTTAGTGCACCGAAGTTACTCGTATTACGATCAAAAGTATTACATCCTGCTCGAAACGCCGCTCCGGAAGTAACAGGAGTATACTGATAACTTCCATCCTCAATTTCGGTTACAACAGAGTTGGAGAGGGACTTTGGTGGAGCAGTAGCAACGATTCCCTCGGTTCTTCTCATTAGTCTTTTATTAAATTTACCTTTTGAAACCACATAGGTGTCATCCTTTTCATGACCAATCTCAACTTCATAGGCATCACAAATAGTCTCTGCTTGCACTTGCGTAATACCGCTCAGAGGAGGTAATTTGGCCTTATTAGAGCTAATCACTTTTGCTATTGGTGTATCAGAGTTATAACGATTATTATAGGATGTTCGATAAGTAGCATTAGGAAGTGCATTGGCCCCTAGGTCAAAGAGATTTCCAGCAGCTCCGGTGGAAGATACAAGCCCTTCCATCTCACCAACGCTCATTTCTAAGAGGTTAATCTTTACACCATCATGCCTAAGATCTTCCAGGTGGTTTGCCCCAATCCAGCGTGGCTGTAATCGTGCCTCTCCCGAAGGATTTAAACTGGTATTATCGGCAACGGGAATATTAATCATACAACGAGAGACTCTATTGGAGGAAACAGTCACCTTCTTTGAAGGTGTTGATGAACTTCCACCCGATCCATGATATGAATTTGCGATGATAGTATCATATTCAAGTCCTCTCGCGATGGTATTATAGTTCACGGCCAGATACTCAGACTGGGCAAGATAAGTTTTATAGCTTCCCGTATTAGAATCATAAGGATTTGTTAAAGTCGTGGTTAATGAAGTGGGATCATCACAATCCCCAACAGGGTATCCAAACGTTAATCCTGGAGTAATAAAGTCTTGTGGATTGGCCTTAGTCGGATCATTACATGTAGATTCAGCAATTTCAGCAAAGTTATTCGTTAAGCAATCTCCCGTCCAATAAACATTTGCAGAATCCCAAGCATCACTTGAGTTTCCGTTATTATCTGAGGGTCCAGAAGAACTTAATGGAATCGCACATCCTCTAAATTGAGACCCTTCAGAATTAAGACCAGAGAACTCATATTTTGCCCCTGAAAAGTAACTTCTTGTATTGGTTTGGTCACCACGGGTGTAATTACAGCCCATCTCATAGCGATCCATAAAGACATGACCACCGAAGTCGTAAACTGTACTTCCCGTAACCCAAGGCGAGCTCAAGCCTTTTGCCCCTATCCCATTATAAGTGCAGGTATAGAATTCTTCTATTTCTGTAGAGTAGGACTTTCCTAACTCCATACAAGTTTGTCTATTGGCCATAAGTCTATGAATGAGTCCCATATTTGGTGGAGGTAGAGTAACCTTTATAATATGCTGAGGGTTAGAGCTGGTTCTCTCAAAACGAAGCTCTTTACCATTAAATACAGGAATCACTTTGTACCAATAAATACGTGCTCTTTCGACATTGCCACTATTTTGTGAATACTTCACACTATAGTCGATAAACTCTCCCACTTTGATAGGATCAGGAGCAGGAGTTACATTAGGTCTTGGATATTCAACAAAGTCTTTGGGGTGAATGAGTCCACTATTTGTCGACGTTTGAAAATCATAATCTTCAGAAGTTAATTCCGTCCATGTAACTCCTTCATCTTCAGAGCGAAGAACTTTGTATCCGAAGTTACGGTTCTTCTTGGCCAATGCATTGTCACCAAATTCAACGATATAATCATTTAAACTCTTTGCTCCCCCATCAAAAGAGACATCCTTCCACATCAGGCGAATGATCCCTGAGTTTGAATAACGATGCCTGACAAGCTGATCAACATCTGCAAAAGGTTTTCCCCAAACTCCATCGAAAGTAGAGGTTGATACGGAATTATCACCAAATAAGTTCTTATGATCAGCTGTTGGATTTAAGCTGGAATCCACTTCTACTTCTATAGATTGTCCGAGAGAGTCAATCGTTTCAAAAAGAAAGGTTCTCTCTCCGGTACTATCTTTTAGAGGAACGCGCCCATCTTCTTTGGGACCAATAGCAAAAATATCGACCCATTCACCGAAGCGAGGTTCAGGGTAACTTAGAGCACAACTATTGGTTCCTGCATTAAATTCTGAATAGGTTTTATTACCACTGCTATCTTCAATATAAGTTAAAACACCATATTGATATGATTTCCCAGGAGTCAAACCTGTTATTTGATAAGTATATGTTGTAGGGGCAATGCCATCAGCACTTGAATAAGCAGGATCACCAGCAATAGCATCAGAGAACTTGAAGCCTGAACCATCCACTTCTTTCCAAAAGACTTCATAGTTTTCAAAAATACCATTTGATGGCTCACTCCAACTGACATCCATTGTGGTTGTTCCAACGATACAAGTACTATTCACCCCAGTAAATTCATCTAAACTAGGCACTTTAATCTCTACAATTTTACATCTTACAGTAGCGTTACCAATATCTCTTCGCACATAACTATTACTTTCAATAACAGGTATCGCACCAAAGCAATACTTGCGAGTAGATGCTGTCTTTCCAGCAGGGATAAAGTCTGCTTGAACCTCAATTTCTCCAAACTCGCCAATGGCGCTAAGTCCTGCAGGAGTTACAGTTGTACGCGTTAAGCCGTCACAGCCATCCTTACCAGAAGTATTAGCAATTCCTTCGTCTAAGAGTGTTGGGTTTGTATCATCTAAACTTGAAAAACAATAAAGCTCGAATTTATTAACATAACCGGCAGTTATAACGGGAGGATCAAACGTTACCGTAATCGTATCAGTTGTACCTGGATTATCAACTTGAGTAAGATCCCCTGGACTTTTAATGGCCAAGAGTCCTGAAAATGGTGCGAGTGAAGGTGTCACTCGATAGACAATTTCATTACCTGGTATTCTGAATCCTTCAGCACAACTTGAATTGGTACATACATAAGTCGATATCTTGTAGTAGCCATAACTTGTGAGAGATGAGTCTTGTCCTAGTCTGTAATAAGCATTTTCTGAATCCACATCTTTGAAGCCACTAGGCTCAGCAGTTGTTCCATCGACAATACTTTGAATATAAGTTGAATCGAAATCAGGTGCCTCTGAGCTTAGTTGCTCAAAAGTCTTATCTGGAATACCATCATCGTTGGGATCAAGCGCATTGGCCTCTCCAATTTTTACATAGAAGACACGATAGAACTGGAATGGTCCCTTAGCTTTGGCCCATGACACATCGGCCTTAGTTAAACCGGCCTCACCATCTGGAGCTTCTACTTTAACTGATTCATTATCCCACTCTAATAACCCACCCTCGGCCGTAGTCGTAACAGAAAGAATTTTTAAATTTTGTTCTAATTTATAATTAGGGTCTGAACCGTAAAGTGCATATCCTTTGTGAATACAGCGAACCATAAAATAGTACTTAGTACCCGGTTGAAGTCCACCGACAGGACGACTTCTCTCTGTTGATACAGGTGATGAAGAAGAAATGGATGCAGGCACCATCGTTACAGTAACATCTGGGTTAGCAGCATTCTTTAAGTCACCAGGACTACCATTTTCAGACTTCATATAACGAATTTCATAAGCAATGGGATCTGTTGGTTTTGGAAATGAGCCAGCCCCTTTTGTAACGGCCGGAATCCACTCTACAGTGACTTCTTCAGTACCCGCTTCACCCGCAGCTGGTACAACGGAGCCAATTCCGTCAAAATCAGCAGTAAAATTTGCAAATGTTGTAGCAAATAATTCTTTATTCTCATCCGTTTCAATACCAGTAGTGAGGTCCCTTACCCCAACGGCAAAAGAATAGGTCGTATTCACACTCAGTTTAGTTACCGTGTAAGTATAATATCCTGACTCATTGGGAGATAAACTGCCCCCTTTAACTTCTAAAGGAGTATTTGAGTTATTAATATAAATGAGATAGACCAAATTAGTCTGTAATCCTGGAGCAGGAAGAAAACTTAAGGTTACTTTTGAATCACTAATCGCAACCGCTTCAACAATACCTGAAAAAGCAACAGGGTCACCTTTTGTTGTCGCTGACTTTGTTGTTTTTGGATTCTTATCCTCAATTGTTCCCACACAAGATGTTATAAGGGAGGTCATCATGATGATCCCCATCACATATATGCATAAAAATGGTGAAAACTTTTTAAAACTAAACATTAGTCATCCGTATCAAATGTATATACATTACTATTATAAGGAGCGTATTCTTGTGTATTACTGTAATAAGGCAAAACGCCGATGGTATAAACTCCATCTGGCAAAAATGAAAATGTATAAGTAGTCGTACCATAGGGAACTTCTACCATTACATAGTCCGTATTGCTCGGATTGACGGCATTAGCAAACTCAAATGTTTGGCCACCAGAAGATTCTCGAATAAAAATTCTAAAACTATCATAGATCCCCCCTTCTGGAGCAGACCAGTTTAATGAAATCGTATTAGTCGTAGTATCAGGAATTGTGGTACTAAAGTTAAGTCCTTCAAATTCCTCTTCATTTGGCAGCGCAACTGTAGGAGAAATACATTGAGTCACTTCTCCATCACGTGATATCTGAACGACTCCTTCATTATAAATAAAGGGAAGTACAGAAAAACAATACTGCTCATCGGAATCGGGCTGAACTCCAGTAATAGTAATCGTGTCATCAGAAGTATAATCGAAATTATCAACTAAGAAATTCGAGTTATTTGAAGCTGTGGGGTGATTTAAAATTGTATCAAGAACTGGACCGTCATCAGCAGTTCTTGCTTTGGCCTCAACTAAGAGTCCATCAATCGCTCCACTTGAAAGGTTAGGAGAAGCAATTTTCAAGTAGATCTCGTCAACAGACCAATAGTATTTAGGTTGCTCAATGGACGTAATACCAGCGAAGTTAGCAATACCTGGAAAAATGGTATAAGGACTATTATGCTCATATTCTATTGAGTTCGCATACTCACATCCACTTGTCATGCAAATGACAGCAATCATTTCATAATCAGCAAGGGGTTCAAGGTCTGCTAGTTTTGTACTGGTTTCAGTAAAGTCTAGTTTCTTACAGCTCCATTCTGGATACGTGCTATCTGCACCATCACAAACTGTATTTCTCGATGTTCTAAAAGAGCTCCAAGGCAAGCCTCCATCATCAAGATTTCTATAGTAGATTCTATATTCAACAAGTGGACCTTCCGCACTTTCCCAAGAAAGTCCTACGGAGTTTAAGGAAAGAATATCAACATTAAAGGTCGTTAAATCCACATCGACATTAGATGCATCATCGGAAAGAGTTTGGGCCAAAACATAGTTTGAATTTTCTTCTTTTTTATAGTCAACATCTGCACCAAAATCTATATAACCCTGATGAATTGTTCTCACTCGAACAAAGTACTTGGTACCAGGGCTTAATCCATTTATTTGGTGACTTACCTTGGTTCCGGCCACATAGAACTTTTTACGATTGGGTTCCCCAAAGAACTCATCATCAAAGGCATTCGGGGTTAAGTTCTCAGCATTGAGTAAAATTATTTCATATTGATTAGGATCAATCTCATTGGGATAGAATGTATTTCCCTCTATGCGCGCCGCTGGCCACTCTACTCTAAGCGAGGTTCTTCCGTCTTCCCCAGCTAAGTTCCTTACAGTACTAATTCCTGCAAAGTCAGCTGTTATATTTTCAAAGGTCTTCGTTGTGAAAACGGCCGTGCTGGTACTGATAGATCCTGAAACATCCTTGGCCTGAACACTAAAAGTATAATTTGTATTAATATTTAAACCCTTAACCGTATATTTAAGAAGACCTTTATGATTAGTAGTCAGAGTCGTTCCAGGAACAGAAATAGGATTTTGCAAACCATCATATGATATTAAATAAGTTACATTCTTAGGCTCAATATTTGAGGGGTAAAAGTATACATCAATCTTAGAATCAGCAATGGCCGTTGCTTCAAAAACCCCTTCGAAAACAATCGGAACACTATCCGTACTGGCCCCCTTCGTCACCTCAGGGTTCTTATCTTCAATCGTACCTACGCAAGAAAACAGCCCTAGCGATGCTATCAGAAAGCAAAGTTGCACTCCTGTTCTGTGAATGTGATTTAAGATATTTAGTTTGGTCAAAAATAGTCCTAACATACTTTAATAGTTATCAACTATTCGACTTTAACCCCAAAATACCTTAGCTTTTTGCACTCGACTGAACTAATTTGCCTACTGTAGTGATTTCAAGTAGTTCCCGAAAATATGTTAGAATTTTAGGAAGTTTACAAAGTCATTTGGATATACGTAATTGCACATATTTCGAGGTAGGATTCTATGAATATTATTTCCATCGTTGGTTTACTGATCTCTACAGGAGTTTTGTTTGCCGGTCTAAAGATGGCCAGTCCCGATTTAAAGCTCTTTTTTGACGGCCCTTCCCTTTTTATTGTTCTTGGTGGAACATTTGCAGCAACCTCAGTGGCCTTCCAACTTACTAAAATTGGGAATCTATTTAAAATCTTCTTTTCTCAATTCCTAAAAGGTAAGAGCAAGAAATCAAGTGATCTCATCAAGAATATTATGTCCATTTGTGAAGCCGCAAGAAATGGAGAGGCCCTTGACTCTCTTGTAGGAAAGGCCGATGACTACTTTCTCAAAGAATCCATTCAACTCTATGCAGATGGAATTCTTGAAAAAGAAAAAGTCATTGAGATTCTTACTCATAGAGCAGATCAAATGGGCGCGCTTCGTTTTGAAGATACAAGAAAGATTAAATCACTCGGAAAATTTCCTCCGGCCTTCGGAATGATGGGAACCACAATCGGGATGATCGTTCTTCTGGCCAACCTTGGTGGAGAAGATGCCATGAAAATGATTGGGCCGGCCATGGGAGTTTGTTTGATTACAACTCTCTACGGGGTTATCGTGGCCAACCTCTTTGTCATTCCTGTTGGTGAGAACCTAGAAGTTCTCTCTCGTGAGTCTCAAATTAGAAATCAAATCATAATAGAAGGCATTAAGCATATCATGGAAAAATCCAACCCCATTTTAGTTGCAGAAGATCTCAATAGTTTTCTTCTGCCTAAAGACAGACTTGATTGGAAAAACGCTTAAGGAAAAACTATGGCACAAGAACCCGATATTGATGAAGGTGGCGGAGATGATTGGCTAATCAGCTACGCTGATATGATGACTCTCATTGCATGTTTCTTTATCCTTATGATGGCCTTTGCCAATTATGATCCTGCTGGATTCAATAAGAAGGCCGTTGAACTCTCAAAAAGTTTTAATAAAGATAAATACAAGAGCTCTGAGTTGAAAATGAAAGAACTCATGGAAGAGATATCTAAGCATCCAGAGGTTACAACAAAAGCAAAGATATCTGTTCGCGATGGAGAAATTGTAGTGAGTTTCTCAGGAAGTATTCTCTTCAATGAAGGGGATCATAATCTCGCGCCAGAGTCACTGAGTTCACTTGATGTCCTCATTGATATCATCAAAACAAAGCGTAAAAACTATCGAGTTATTATTGAAGGCCACTCTGATGCTTTTGAATCGGCCAAGAGTAAGGTTGCTGACAACGCATGGGAACTTGGGGCCATTCGCTCGGCCAAGGTTCTCTCTCGCTTTGAATACTATGGTTTTGAATCGAATCGCCTAGCAGCTACAACCAAAGGAGATGCCGAGCCTTTAGTAGAGGAAGTTGATGAGAAAGGAAATATTGTAAATAAGAATTTAGATGAAAATCGTCGCGTTGTTATTAAAGTATTAGAGCCTATTGATGATAAGAAGAAAGTGAAGTTTGGATTTGGAGTTTACTTTAATGACTAATCCTTTCAAGAAAATACTCTACTTCGTCCTTTATTTTGCCCTTTTTGCAGGAGGAGGAATTTGGGGATATTATCATCTGAAAGATAGCCCCTTTAAAAGAGAGTTCAATAAATTTGATCTCTCCCATATTGGTCAAAATTGCCCCAACTCCCCTACCAAGCAACTCTTTCAAGAATGCTTAAGATCTCATATTACTCAACTCGCTCATAAAGCAAGTCCTCTTGAAGCACTCTCCCTCCCCGATCTTTTAAACTCTTATTACAATCAAGACAAAATTCAAGGTGAAGAATATGAGAAGGCCGCCCATAAGGCCTATATTATTAACCAAGTCATTTTCTATGAATCTCTTTCAAGCTTTGCCATAAGAAGAGATTCTATCGACTTTTTCCAAATCATCATGCTTCCCATTTTTCGCTGGAAGCTGGGTCAAGACCTTGAAAAGACGAAAGAAATTGTCGCTAAATTCATCAATGATCTTCGAGTCAGTGATCTCTCTCCTATTGAGAAGCGCTACTTTAATAAATTTGCTAAGTTAAAAGTACAAACTCCCTAAAATAAAATCTATCATCATCCGATAACTTTTCTAGAGAATTATTTTTTTAGTTAGGAAATCGTGAAACTAGTAAAGAAACCTGAACATTTTGAAGATACAATCCAAGAGGATAAAGTCATTCTTGAGTCACAAGACTCTGTGAAAGACGTGATTCAAAATATCTTAGATCAACTTCTCTTACTTGAAAAATGTATCGACTTAAATGCTCTCAATAAATTAGAAAAACTAAATAAGCTAGATTACTTAGAAGACTTAAACTATATTAAATTCATCCCTAATCTAAGACTTGAACTTGAAGAGCTTTCAGGCTCCTTCACAGAGCTTAAAAAGCTAGAAAAACTCAATGATCTAGAAAAGCTTGATCAATTTAAAACCGATCTTGAAAAACTAGAGGCCACCTTAGAAGAGATGGCCCCAAAATTTGAAAAACTTGGTCTTCTAGATCGAATAGAAGATGTAAAAGAGCTTAAACAACTTGATAAACTCAAGGAGCTTCAACAACTTAAGCAATTAGAAAAGCTTGATAAACTCTCCGAACTAAAGGAGATCAATCAACTTGAAAAACTTGAGCAGATGAAATCTTTAGAGAATCTCAAATATCTCGAAAGCCTTAATCAGCTAGAGCATCTTGATCTGCTAGAAAAGGTCGATAAACTTGAGGCCCTTACAAAGAAGAGTAATTTTTCTTTATTAGATAAGCTCGACAAGCTTGAGATTCTCAAGCAAGAGCGCTCTAAAGTGTGGGGTGGAATCATTTTCAAAATGATTATGGATGTCTCAAAGAATATTATCGTTGCCGGTGCTCTACTCTTTGGTTTCTTCTACTTTGCTGAGCAAAAAGAAATGATTGAACTAACCAAGAGCATGCTCTCCCTTGATGCCCATACTATCAACATTAGCTATAATCTCTTAGACAAGCTCTCACCTTTATCAAAGTCAAAAGAATTACAAACTTCATTCTATAATAAATCCATGTATGAAGTTGTGAACTATTGGAATAATGAGACTTTTAATGCTCACTCAAGATTACTTTCTCTTAGCTTTATATCCGATCTCAACAAAGATCTCATTCCACAGAATCTACCTCATCCTCTCAAAGAGTTTGAAGATATTCAGATACGTGAAATGAAAGATTTGGATACTTTGATTAAAGCGATGCCCGAAGAGAAAGATAAGGAAATGGAGATAAAGGCTTACTTCAGCCAACTCTTCCTTGCTATACACAATGGTGAATGCAAGGCCTCCATGGATCAACTAAAGCTTACAAAAGGGGCTCAGTTTAACTCTCTAGAAAATAAACTACGCGCCCAAGCACTCTACTGTCTATTTAAGGCCAATAAATCTTCACTAACTAAGACCTTAAAAGAAATCTAAAAAAAAGGCCCTCCAAATGGAAGGCCTTCTTATCATACTAAATTGAATAATTATTTATTTCTTCGCAGAATATGACTTACACCAGCCGTCTTTAGAAACATATTGTCTCGCGGCCATTGTACACTTACCAAAATCTGGCTCGGCCTTATCGGCAGTATAGAAACGACAATTTCCACACATACTTCCGTCTTTATATTTCTTATAGCTCTTATCACCAGCAGCATGAAGCTTCTTGGCCTCTGCTTGAGTTGGAACATATTTAAGCATCTTCGTTTTCTTAGCATCGATCATTTTATCTTTGATCTTTTGTGACTTAGGCATAGCTGCAGCAAGTGCATCTGTAACTCTAAGAATAGGAGCAAGGGCCAAAGATGTTAAGGCCAATTTCATAAAACTTCTACGGTTGTTCTTTGTTTCCATCATAGCTAAATCCTCTCTTATGTTTTTAATATAAAATTAATATAGCGGAGAATAACCAATAAAAACATGATCTATCACAAGTTTGCATTAGATACTTTTGTTTGATAATTCAAACTCTAGACAATCGCTCTACCACTGCTGAGGGTAGTAATATTTAAGCATTTCTGCTTGAGGTGAATCTTCTTTTGGAGTGTAGCGATAAGTAAACTTACAACGAGCAGGAAGAGAAATAAGAATACTATCGGTCCTTCCATTACTCTTTAAACCAAAGTGAGTGCCACGGTCGTGAAGTAAATTAAATTCCACGTAGCGGCCTCTTCGATGAAGTTGAAAATCTTCATCCTCTTCAGTGTAAGCCTCACCTACTCTCTTTTTCACAATGGGAAAATAACTACGAATAAAATGCGAGGCCACATCACAAACAAGGGCCTTATCTTTTTCAGTGTCACCCGTATTGAAATGGTCAAAGAAAATGCCACCGATTCCTCTCATCTCATTTTCTCTGTGGAGATTTACAAAGTACTCATCACACTTTTTCTTCCACTCATCATAAGTTCCATAAGGTTCACAGGCCTCTTTCCAAACTCCATGAAAATAAGTGAAGTCTTCTGTATTCGGATAAAAAGGTGTGAGATCTGCCCCCCCTCCGAACCAAAATTTATCCCCAGCTTGAATCATTCGAAAGTTTGCATGAACCGTTGGCACGCGAGGATTTCTGGGATGAAGAATGAGGCTGATACCGCTGGCCCACATTTCATTATGATTGCCCCCAATTCGCTTAGCAAAATCGGGATCTACTTTTCCAAAAACAAGTGATGTATTTACACCAGCATTCTCAAAAATTTCACCACTAAAGGCACGGGTACGACCACCGCCTCCTGGTTCTCCCTCAAAGTCAGTTCTCTCCCAATTATCCTCAGTAAGCTCTAGCGATGAGTCAATTTCCATCATCTCTTGTGTAATTGCATCTTGAAGATCATATACGTATTGGTAGAAACTTTCTTTTACTGTGTCTAGATTCATAACTTCCCTTAATGTGGACAGCTTGCGCAAATAAATATACAAATAATGCTTAAACTAACATCAAAGATTGCGGTCGAAAAGATGCTTAATATGCAACTGCGCCAAATTATACCCTCCCTTAGCACATTGACCTTTGTCGTCATTAGTATCGTCTTATCTAGCTTTTGCCCCTCTGCCCTCGCTCAAGAAGAGATGCCTTTAGAGGTTGCCAAACTTAGAGGCACTGATGAAGAAAATCAAAAAAAATTGAAGGCCTACGAAGAGCAAAAAGAGACTAAAGACTCTCGAGCCCGGCTTCAAAAATATCAATTCACCTATATTGATCGTAGACATACCTTTGCTGAATCATTCAAATTGATCGCTGCTATGTATGGTGTTACCTGGGCCGTTTATCCCCTTAGCCAGCCAAAAGTATTTCGTGATAAAGGTTCATGGAGTCGATATAAAGATAATTTAGGAAAGCTTGTTTTCGATCAAGATGAGCCTTTTTGGAATTGGTTTGTTCACCCCATCTCAGGCTCACAGCTCTATCTCTTCTATCGGGCCAATGGCTATAGTCGTATCAATGCCATGGGAATGGCCTTTCTCTCCTCAGCACTCTTTGAATTCACTGTAGAGATTTATACAGAACCGGCCAGTGTCCAAGATCTCTACCAAACTCCTGTTTTGGGCTCCATGCTTGGAGTAGGGATAGAAACATTAAGTATGTATCTTCTCAATACGGGAAATAGCTTTGGAAGGGCCATTGGTCATATCATTAACCCGACCACTCTTTTTTGGTTCTACGAAGGAAAAATTCAAATTGTTCCTCAAACAAATTTTCGAGATAGCACAGGTCTTCTCATGACTATGGAGTTTTAATGAGATCGATCTATCTAAAACTCTCTACACTTATTGCTTTATGCTTTCTCACTCATGAGGCCATGGCCTATCGCTATGATATGCATCTCAAGGGAGGACTCACTCAGAGTTATGGCAAGGTAGAGGCCCTACAAAATACAGAAGATGTCTCCCATGGTACGGGCTTTAATACTCACTTTGGATATAAATCTAAGTATTTCGAATTCAACCTTTCAAGCTATATCTTCTGGGGAGAAATGGAAGACCTTAGCTTTCGCGCACGCGGTGAAAATATTCGAGGAGAAGGGACATGGAGAAATGTGAGCTTTGGTCCCATGATCAAGTATCAATTGCGTGGTGTTCAGCCAGTTAAGAATTGGTTTATGTATATTGCAACCGGTCCTATGTGGTCACTTCAAACCGTAAAATTTGAAGATGACTTTGAAAGTGATGGGCCTCTTTTCAATACCAACCAAAAGCTTACTTTTGAATCCTATGGGGGAAGTTTCTCTATAGGATTTGAAGAAGACCTACCCTATAAAGAAATGCATCAGGTCTATATCGAGCTCAACTACAGCTATATGGCGACTTATAAAGTCAGGGTTGTAGACAAGAGTGACTTCACTGAAACCAATATTCTCTCTGAAGAAGAAAGTAATCAAAACCTTAATGGACACTTTCTCGCCCTAAGTATTGGCATGACCATCTTTTAAGTAGTTTTACGTCATTATAGACACCAGTGACAAAGTCATGTGGCACCCTCAAATCCGACAAAATCGTTCAAATAACCTTAGGTCCCCTACTTTCAATGATTTAGCAAATAACATAAGAAAGATTTAATTAAGCGATAAAATAGTCGATAAGTTCAGTGGATTTGCCTCTTTAGGCAAAGCACAACCTTTTTAAAATCAAGGAAATACCATGAGGAAAATGGGACTTCGGGCTTTAGTAACTTTCTTATCATTTATGGCCCTTTGCTTTAATACTTTAGCAGGCGAAAAAGCGGCAAGAGCTATTATTGTAAAAGGTGACGTCAGATACACTGTCGATGGTAAGACCCAGAAGGTTAAGCGCAACCAATGGCTTCCAGAGGGAGCAGAAGTTGAAACCCAAAAAGGAAGCTTCGCTAAATTAATGTTCATTGATCGCTCCAGTATTAATGTTGGACCCGCTTCAAAAATGAAGATTGAAGCCTTCCCTCAAGATAAGGCCGGAATTATATCTCTGGTTAAAGGTAAAATTCGCTCAAAGGTAACAAAGAACTACATGGATAACAAAGAGACGGATAAGTCTAAACTCTTTATTAAAACAAAGACTGCCGCTATGGGTGTTAGAGGAACAGACTTTCAAGTTTCATTCAACGAAGATAATAATGCAACTTCACTTGTAACTTTTGAAGGTGCCGTGGCCATGGGTCAAATCAATGGAGATCTTGGAAGATTTGATCAAGGTAAGCTTGAAAATATTGTCTCTAGTACATCTGCCGTAATGGTACGACGTGGACAATTTTCTGGTGCTTCACCCAAGCAAGAAAAAGTAACGGCCCCGACAAAAATCTCCCCTGTTCAACTTGAAACACTAGAAAAAAATGAAGTTCCCGGAATGAATACATCAGCAGAAGCAAGTGATGGTAAGGGAGCTTCCAATACCCCGGCAGCTGAAGTGGCAAAAGGTCCAACTAAGAAATACAGAAGTGTGGTTCCTCCTGGGATGGATGCGAAAGAAGTGGCCAATACGGCAAGCTCGCTTGAGTCAGCTATTTCTCAAGTTGCTGGACCTGAAGTTGCTGCTGCTGTAGTTGCTCCAGAGGCTGCACCAGCAGTTGTAGAAATTGATAGCTCTGCTCCTAAGGCCGGAGGATTTATTGATATAGAAACGGCCCAATATATTCCACCACCAGCAGGATCAACTTTTGATGCCAATGCTGGAGTCTATATCCCACCTGCTGATGTTGGTCACGTAGATCCGGCAACAGGTAACTATACTAATGACTCTTATACCCTCAACCCTGACGGTACCTTTAGTGCTAAAGATGAGGGAAGAAGTATTGCAAGTGTTTCAGACGACTCTCCACCTCCACCGCCACCACCAGAAGTTATGGATGCAGCTGATCCCGCAGGTGAAATTGCTGAAGCAGAGGTAGAGATAAATGATCAGGTAGTCATTGACCCAAGTCTTATCGACAATATTACCTCTGAAAATCAAGATACAATTAACGATTTTCAGAACTCAGATAACAACCAAGTATTTGGTGGTGGGACAACTACAAATGTTACCGTTCGCCCTGTCGTTCAGTAATAACCGAGTTATTTAATTAAACAAAAAAAGAATTTGTTTCCTGTTTTTATAAATACTTAGTTTAGCTATACTTAATCTACAAGTATAATCTAATAAAGTATGTTTAACCTTGTGGTAAAGGACTACCCTTGAAGGAAACAATGAATAAAAGACTGAAAACTTGGTCTCTATCTGGAGTATTGTCTCTAGGACTCATGGGACCAATTCTCTACTCTCCCCCTATATATGCGGCCACCAATAAGCAAAATCTTGTAACAGCTTTTAAGCACTTTAAAGATGGAACCTATATTAAGGCCCTCGAAGACTTAGAAAATATAAAAAGAGATCGTGACCCTAATGTTCTTGGTAACAAGGAATACCTCAAAGGGATTATTTACAATCGTCTTCTTCGTTATGAAGAAGCGATAGAATCCTTTCAAAAGTCCAAAAAATATGGATTTAAAATTGAAGACTTCTATTATGAATTAGGTCAGGCCTATTACGCCAATAATGATCTTTTAAAATCAAGGGCCGCATTTTCAAAAAGTTTCAAACTTGGCTTTAATAAGAAAGTCTCACTTTATTACATGGCCCATATTACTCAAATTATGGAAGAGTATAAGAAGGCAAAGGCCCATTACACGGAGCTTTTAAAACTTACTGAAGAAGAGAAAGATTTAAAAATGTCTCAAATCGCTCATTTTCAATTATCTGAGTGTCTTCTCTCCATGGCCGAAAAAAGAGAAGAGCCAGTAGAGCTTGTGAAGAAGTATGTGATTCCTCATTTGAAAGAATCGGAAAAAACTCTACCCAACTCTCCTCTAGCAAAAGAGATTCGCACTCGTATTACCGATATTGAAAGACGCTATTTTCTAGATCCCAATCTAATGAAGAATGGGAGAAACCTGTCCGAAAAAAGATTGCGAGCACGCTATCGTCACGAAGTTCGCTTTGATAGTAATATTACCCTGGCAACAGACGTACCGACGGCCCAGTCTCTTGAGAAAGAGACCTTTATTCATGAAGATAATTTAAATTTAGGCTATCAATTCTCACACTCCGGTCGTTTCATTCACACTCCTGAGCTGCGCTTGAGAAATACTTATCATACAGATAGAGATGCAGCGACGGTATACTCCAACGATACATTGAATCTAACGGCTTCTCTTGATAATTCCTATGAGCATACTTTCTTAGGCAAGCAAGCCAGTGCCCTCTTTAATATTAACTACACTTATATTGCAAGGGATCGCAACTCAGAGAAACAGAAAATATTCTTCTCAAGAGCTACCACGGCCTATATTGGAGAAAAGTTTAACTTCTTCAATTTTGGACCAACAACAATAAAGCTAAAGTATAAGACTTATAAAGGGTATACTGAAACCCTACACAATAGGACTAGTAGTATCAGTTTAGAGCAGATCAAGTCACTCTCTTCAGGAAATATGCTCTTAATCCTTGCTCAGTATGATTATATCGATCGCTATACTGATTCAAATAGTACGACGGCCAATACTCTTATTCGCCTTGACTACCTAACTCCCAATATTTGGAATGGGTTTACTCTTAACACTTCCCTATCCACATCCCTTCTTGATACCAAGGCCCAAAGCGATACCCGTGGACTTGAAAAGACGATTACACCTTCCGTTGAGCTTCGACGTAAAGTGGGGAAGTTTCTTAGTACCAATCTTGGGTTTGACTACACTCGAAATATTTCAAAAGATAAGCAAAGCTTCGACTATACTAAACACGTCATTCGCTTTGAATTAGCAGCTAGTTATTAATTAAGGGAATACCATGCTCAGTAAGATTAAGTACCTTGGTGTCTTCACCATTATTGTCTTTGCATCCTTTATCATTCTTCTATCAGGAAACTCTCGTGATCGAGGAGATGACTTTGTATCCAAGTTATCCAATCTCGCAAAGTCCATAGAGAATCGCTTCTATGACTTTAGAATGAAAAATGGTCTTGATCCCTCTTATATCGACAAGAGGGTTACTCTTGTGGCCATTGATGATTATTCTATTAAGAAGATTGGGAAATGGCCTTTTCCAAGAGAGAATTATTCGAAGCTCATGCAAAAGCTGAAAACTTTTGGAGCAAAGACCGTGGCCTACGATGTTTTCTTTTCGGAAGACTCACTTGTTTGTCCGGGCAGTAATGTCGATGAAGAATTTGCCAATGCTCTTCAAGACTTTCAAAGTGTCCCTGGAAACTCGGTTATTATTCCCTACTCTCTTTCTTCTTATCCCTCAGCAGAAACGTTTGAGAATCCACCAGAATCACTTCTCAATAGAATGGTTGATGCCAGATCAAATCCTATTCAGGATGCCGACGGAGAACAAACCTTCCTAAGCCTTTCACCCTACTATGTAGAAAAGAAGGTATTCCCTATTCCTGCCATTCAAAATACTTCTACGACTCTCGGTCACCTTCAAGTAGAGCCTGATACAGATGGTGTTATCCGAAAGTATCACCTACTGGGAAATGTTCAATTTGATTTTGAAGAAGTTGATAAAGATGGAAATAAAAAGCTAACGCCTATTTATCTTCCAAGTCTTGCCCTTGCCACCTATGAAAATCACACTAACGAACAGGTGGTGGTCGAGCTAGCAGGACTTGATAATTATAGAGCAAAGCTTCTCAATGGCTCGCTTGAACTAAATATTCTAGGAGAATCAAAAGTGCGCTGGGTTGGTTCAGAAAATAACTTCCCCACACTTCGCTTTTGGGATGTTATTACCGCGGATGATAATGATCCTCGAATGAAGGAGATCTTCAATGGTAATATCGTCTTTATCGGCTCTACCGCCTTTGGTGCCCATGACCTAAGACACACACCAGTAGACCCTCTTATGGCCGGTGTTTACTTTCATATGAATATGGTTCATCAACTCCTCGATGGATACACATATCAAAGGTCGGAGGAATCTATTAAGTGGACATGGATTCTTATGATCGTTGGTACGATTCTCATCATTCTTGTCCAATTTCTTGGAAATGCAGTATTTGATATTATGGCCCTCGTCGCTATTTTTGGAGCTGCTCTTATTATAGATAAGACATATTTTGTACCTCAAGGTTATGAAGTAAAACTCTTCTCTGTTCTCTTCTCCATTGGGGCTACTTACAGTTGGAATACTTTCCTTCATTTCTATGTCACGAACAAAGATAAGAAATTTCTAAAGAATGCCTTTGGAAACTATATCTCACCCGAGCTAATTGATGAAATGTACAAAAGTGGTGAGCCTCCAAAGCTCGGGGGTGACTCGGGAGTTAGAACCGCATACTTCACCGATATCCAAGGCTTCTCAACTTTCTCAGAAAAGCTCTCGGCAACTCAGTTAGTTGAACTTCTCAATGAGTACCTCACAGAAATGACCGATATCCTTCTGTCTGAAAGTGGAACACTTGATAAGTACGAGGGTGACGCTATTATCGCCTTCTTTGGAGCCCCAATGCCCCTTGAGGACCACTGTGCTCGCTCTTGTCGTGTTGCTCACCAGATGCAAGAGAAGCTCGCAGAACTGCGCTTAAAGTGGCAATCAGAGGGCGATAAATGGCCTGTAATTGTTCATGAAATGCGAATGAGAATTGGGATCAACTCTGGTGAGATCGTTACAGGAAATATGGGCTCTCATACTCGAATGAACTATACCATGATGGGAGATGCTGTGAATTTGGCCGCTCGTTTGGAAGAGTCAGCAAAGCAATATGGAATCTTTACCCAAGTTTCTCAAGACTCCAAAGAGATGGCCCAAGAGCAAAGTAATAATGAATTTCTCTTTAGAGAGGTAGATACGGTAAAAGTTGTGGGTAAATCGGTTCCCGTTACGACTTTTGATCTCCTTGGCCTTAAGGCAACGGCACCAGAGTTCTTAGTAGAGCTCGCCGATAAATTTGCACTAGGAATTTCACTTTATAAAGAACAGCGCTTTGATGAGGCCATTGCCATCTTTAAAGAAACACTAGAATTGGAATGGCAGCGCTTCCCTGATCTCAAAGGAAAGAAAACCAATCCTTCTGAAATCTATATTGAACGTTGTGAACAATATAAAGAGCTACCTCCCCCACCGAATTGGGATGGAGTCTACACCCTAACTTCAAAATAAGAATATAGGCCTTCGAAAGAAGGCCTTTCTTATGGACAGAAATCAGCGTCAGGATACTTCTTACAAAGAAAGCCTTTCATTTGCTTATTCTCTTTTTCAAGCTCTTCATTCTTTTCTTTCAAAGACGCTATTTCACGATTTTGTTTCTGATCTTCATGGAAGAGCTCTTTTACCGCTTCGATAAGAGGTGCTACAAGCTTCGCGTAGGCAACGGACATAAAGCCTTCACTATTGGTTAACACAGCTTCAGGAAATACTTTTTCTACATTCTGTGCAATGACTCCCATATCTCGACCTTCTCTAAACTTCTTTTCCGGAAAATCATTATGACGCCAATCAAAATAGACTCCATCAAGCTCAAGAATTTTTTCTAAGGCCGTTTGGTTATCTTGGGCAATAGGAATTATATTATCTTTGTAGCGTCGATCAGAAGAACTACTATAGGCTGCAGTCCCCTGAACAGTCCCATTCACATCAAGCCTTACGGTCGGTGAGGTAATTCCAACTCCAACAAATCCGTTACCATCAACTAATATTCGTGATGATCCATTAGTGTATAGCGAAATCTGATCAGTAGACGTTGTTGTTCCATCGGCATTGGCCGAATTACCAAGGGCAATTCCTGTCGAAGCCCCTGCCCTTTCACTTGCGGCTTCAATTCCTTGAGCATAAACCCATGGAGTTTCGATATAACCCAACCCTACACTACTTGAAGCGGCCTGGGCCGTACTCTCTCCACTTCCAGCGGGTGTCCCCACACGAGCTTCACCAGCAACATCAAGGGCATAACTTGGACTATCTCTCATAATTCCAAAATGACCATCAGGAGTAAATACATAATTTGCTATCCATGAGCCTGCTGATTCATCTCTTCTGAGAATTTTGAATTTAGAATCAATATGGTGCTCTAGCATCCAATAATCATTTGCATCAACAGCATCACTTGCGTTAAAGGTTTTAATTTGCACATAATCAGAGTCAGACAAAGTCATATCTCCTGCAACATGGAGCCTATCACTAGGAGAATCTGTTCCTATTCCCACATTACCCGAACTATCAATACGCATACGTTCACCATAAGTACTGTTACTGAAGCGCTGACCAATAACAATATCAGGAGTATAATTACCTGAATTACTCACAACTCCAAGATACGCACTATTGGAGCGATTCCCCGATTCTTTTGCACTTAATCTAAGATAAGCAGCACCACCATCAACTTGGTTTGAGTTAGAGATAGCAATCGAAGCTCCCCCTTGAGGAGCAGTGGTGCCACCAGAGCTTACATATGGAGTCGACTCATCTCCCTGTGCTGAAATAACTTGAGTAGGAGAATCATTACCTACTCCAAGTAAACCCGTTTCTGTTAAAGTCATTAAATGAGTATTTCCAGAGCTCTCTCCACCTGTTAGCCAACGAAAACCATTGGAGCTGGATCCATCCGCATTAACATTGAAGTATAATCCCGCTTCAGCAGCTATAAGCCCGGCCTGTTTAAAAAGGATATCTGATTCAGCAGAAACATCATTTGTATTTGATAACTTAATCGCTCCATTTCCAATGACAAGACTTCTGTCTGGCGCTGTATTTTGGATACCAACATTTCCATCATGAGTGACACTAAGAATCTTATCCGCATTGCTCATATTATCATCATTTGATGTTACAGAAAGATAATTACCTGAAGCATTATTAACATTCATAATTTGGAAATTCTTCTTATTTGCAGGTGCACTCGATGCCGATGCCATAAAGTCGATAACCGCAGTAGATGCACCAAGCCCATCGCGATTAGACTCAAGCCTTATAGTAGCTTGAGAGTTATCCGACTCTAAAATATGAAGATTTGTTTCAGGAGCTGTAGATCCAATTCCCACTTTTCCAGTATTATCAATACGGATATGTTCACTTCCATTCGTTGCCGCTGCAAGCGTATCCGCGCCCGGTGAATACCAACCCGTATCTTCATCTCCACTAAAACTAAATGTAGGATTTGAGTTTGAGCCATTTGCCGTGGTAACAACACCGCCTCCTGCAGTAGCAGAGACAAGACCATTTGAACTTAAATCAAAAATATTAGATCCATTTACCGATACTTCAATGGTATCTGCCGAACTTGAATAAAAACCAGTATCCGTATCCCCAGAGAAGGTATAAGATGGATTGGCCGCAGTTCCAGCGGCCGCACTAACACCACTAC
>JBLWXW010000029.1:0-45067 GCA_048267265.1 Bacteriovoracaceae bacterium | reverse complement strand
TGATATACTAAGAAGATATCTTTTGGATAATTATGGATATATTTGATTCTGAGCAATTTAATACATTGTTGAAGCAATCCCTTACTTCAACAATGTATTAAATTGCTCAGAATCAAATATATCCATAATTATCCAAAAGATATCTTCTTAGTATATCAAAGGCCTCTATAGTTGTATAATAGAGTCTATGAACTTTGAATTTTCACTAGAAGACCTCCACTTTCATATTGAACTCAAGCAAAAAGCTGACTTTCGCCCTGATATTAAGCACTCAGACTTTCTAGATGAAGACTTAGAGCTTTGGAGAGATGGAGAGCTGGCGTTCTTCCAATTGATAATTACATCATCTAAAGATAATGAAGAGCGCCAACACTATGTACCTGCGATTCTTCTTCCTCTCAAAAATGAAGAAGAGCTCCAAGAGCGAATTGAGGTTTTTCTCGATGGCCCAAATGGACTGGATAAAATATTGTCTCACTGGGAAGAAAGAAACGGAGATTCTCCAGACTGGGCTAAATAATATCAACTAGTTAGCGAGTGTATTAAGACTACACAGACCCTGTAATTCTGACTAATACACCTGAAGCGCCCGAGAAAAAATGGCATAGTTTAATCTATGTTAGCTAAAAACTTTGTATCCACAGTCTTTCTTACTACTGCCCTCTTTTTTGGGTCTGCAGCGCTCTTTTCTCAAAGAGTACAGGCCCAGAGCTTCTCTATTGATAATGTCAATGAACATATCCTTAAGCTTAGAGAATTAAAAGCTGGAGTTAGCTCTTTAAAAGGTGAGCATAAACGACCAAAGAAAGAGCGTATGCTTGAATCTTTACGTCAAAGTGAGAATTATGTTCAGGCCCTCACTGAATATATAATCAAAGATTATGAAGATTCAGGGGTTGATGCCTACACCCTAAATCTTATTCATGAATTCTTGGATTATCAATATAAGCTTCACTTTGAAATTTTTCAGCTTCGTAGAACAAAAGAAAACACTCTCATTAAATCGCTTCAGTTAATTACTATTAAGAAGGTCAATGATCTCTTCTTTTCCAATAAGAGCTTAAGGGCCATCTACAAAGACCAGCTCCGTACAACATCACTTAACTTAAAGCGTTGGTCAGAACTAATGCAAAGGGTATTTTCAAAGGCCTATATAGATCATCTTAATAAAGATGCTAAGGAGAACTACTACCCTATAGAGAAAGTAGAAATCGATAAACTCGATAAAGCAGAGAAGGCGATCACGACATCATTCTTTGAATCAATCCTCTTTGAATTTATTAAAGATGAAAAGTCTTGGCATAGTAATATAGCAACTTCTAAGTTCTGGGAAAATTTCTCTGATAATACAACAGATGCCATTGGAACCGTCACGACAGGTGCCTCAGCGGCTTTTGGTGCTATTGCGGGAAATATCGCCTGGAGAGAAGGCTATCTAAGAGACGATAAAGTACTCCTTGAAAATATTAAAAATACCGTTAAACCCTTTGATCTCCTGATGGAAAAAAAGGCCTATAAATTCACAGATCTTACAATTCCCGGCCACTGGGGACATATTGGAGTCTATCTCGGTACAAAAGAGCAACTTCAGGAACTTGGCCTATGGGAGCTTTCAGAGCTTGACCCTTTTCGTGAAAATATTGAAAGAGGAAAAACTATTTTCCAAGTGCGAAGAACAGGACTTGTCTTTGACTCAATAACAGACTTTATGAATTTGGATGAAATGGCCATTCTAAGGGTAAAAGGTCAAATTGAAAAATCAAAGTCTGAGCTATCTTTGGTCTTTGAATACCTTGCTGATCAATTGCAAAAATCTTACGACTTCTCTTTTGATGCTATGACAACAGAGAAAATTACTTGTACAGAAATTGTGGCCATGTCCTATGGACAGATTAAGTGGCCAATGGACTATCTCCTTGGTCGCTATACAATTTCACCCAATAATATGGCCGAGCTTGCTTTCTTTACAGGCTCACCTCTTAAGACCATTGCTTATTATACGGGAGACAAAAAAGGAACTCATTATCGAAGCGTTGACGAGTTTGCCAAAACTCTTGATTATACGTCTTTTGGTTCAGTGTATAAGAAAGAATCTAGCGTATGTAAAAGAAAAGCATATCGTCACAACCGTACGGCCATTCGCTTCAAGTATATTTGTGATCCATTATTCACTGAGAAAGTTTACTAAGTAAAAGCAAAGAAGTTCTCCTCCACTCTATCGTGGGCCATGAGAACAAAGTTATCTAAATCATCTTTATAAGACTCTGGATTGATGGCCTCACCAATAGTGAGTGAGGCTTCAGTCTTCGTAATAGTACAGAGCTTTAAAAGGTGATCAAAGAAAGTCATATCCCCATACCAGCAAATATAATCTCGATTGCTACGATCAATCTTTTTTCCATCCATCTTATTATAATTTACTGTCATAGGAAGGACCGGAATATTAGATTCTAGTGAAGCATTGAATAAAGGTCGCTTAAAACGAATCACTTGCTCACCATTAGTTGATGTTGCCTCAGGAAAAATAACGACATTCAATCCGCTCTTGAGAGCTTCAGTTATTTCCTCAACTTCAAGTCCCAAGTTCTTCTTGTTCCTACGCTCTACAAAAACACATCCCGCCAATTTACACATATGACCAAGAAATGGAATATCTCTCATTTCAACAGAAGTAACAAAGCAAGCGGGATGACGAGAGCACATGATCAAAATATCCATATAGCTCATATGATTAGATACGATTAGAAAGTTCTTATCAACCAGTCCTAATTTATTGGCCTTATAGTTTTCAGTGACATTAATGCCAAAGAGCAAGAGACCGACTCTACAATAGAAAGAAACAATGGCGCAAAGGATACGCCGTGCCTTCATGGGATTGACTAAGTAATAGGGATAGCAAAGCCCTGAAACAAATAGATAGCTCAAGACGATAACGATAAAAAAAAAGGCCCTCAAAAGGGCCTGAGTATATTTGAAAAGTTTCATTAAGATTTAAAATATCTGCGCTTATAGCCAGATGTCAATTCATCACAATTTAGGATAGTCAAAAAATCTACACACTTGAATTCACGATCAAGTGCTGGCTGACCATAAACTTTTGACCCTGCACTAAAGTAGCTTCTAAGTAGTGGGGGAACAACCCTCTTTACTTCACTCTCATCCATATCAGATGCAGTGATATTATCCATATCCATATTAAACTTTCCAATAGGACGGATAAGGAAATCATCGCTTCCATGCCCAAGGTTATGAAAATAATCAAGAATAGATTTTGACTCAGACGGATCTTGAATTTTAATAGAGCTACAACCAAAGAGGTATTTTGAGCCAGTAAGTTTGATATACTCAGCAATTCCTCTCCATAGAAGATCTATCACTGCTCCATTTCGATGCCCATGATGAATACATGCTCGGCCAAGCTCTAGTTTATGACCAGAAGTATTTAAGAACTCATCAAGGTTGAATTCAGATTGTGAGTAGAAAGTATCACTATAGAGTGAAGAGATAACTCTATATGTTCCAACAATGCGATCATCTTCTTTTGATCGAATGATAATATGATCACAAATACTGTCATAATCATCTACATCAAAGCCATCATCCTCTTCCTTGGCGGCACCTACATCTTCAAGAAAGATCTGATGTCTTAATTCAAAAACTTCCATTAGATCTCTTACCGTTGATGCTGTCTCTAAACGATAGCTCTTTGTCTCAATATTTATTTCATATGTAGGAACATAGGCCATAAAACGAGGAGAAAATCTAATGTCCCAACCGCGTGGCAAACGAAATATTGTTTTGAAAGGATTGGCCAAAGCCGCTAGTTTAGTTGTCATGAGTCTCTCCTTTTCTTCTTATATATCTCTATCTATCCATGATAGAAATTTCAGTTGTGTGTGGCCAGTTACCTAGCTCTTCTTGATTGTACTGTACATGGAGCTCTTGTGGCCTTATTGAATTGGACAGATTTATATCAAGATTCTGTTAGCTAAATCAAAAGCTCCTTAGAATTTTGGCGATTTATGTACTTTTGAACAAGATAGAGATTTTTCGGGCTTCTCCTATGGCCTTGTCCTAGATTTATAGCTTTTAATAAACCTAAGGCATACAATTCCAAGGAAATTGCGATGGAAGATCAAAGAACAGTGGAGTACCTCTATAATCAGGGAGATCAATTCTTCGATGATTTGATCATGGCCTGTGAAGAAGCGAGGGAAGAAATACTCATTGAAACCTATACCTTTGAAACGGATGAGTTAGGGTTAAAACTTCTTGATGTTCTGGATAGAAAAGCCCGAAGTGGTATAAAAGTTAATATACTCGTTGATGGAATAGGCAGCTCTAACTTTAATACTAAATTCTTTAAAAAGCTGAAACATATTAATATTCGCTTCTTTAATCCCCTACCTTTTCAAAGATCCAATAATCAATACTTCAAACTAAGCGAGAGCATTTCACAGCTTTTTACGGGCTTATTCTGTATCAATAATCGTAACCACAGAAAACTCTATCTTATAGATAGAAAAGTTGCCTTTATTGGATCTATAAATATTACGTCTCACCACTCCTATCGTATAAAAGGAGAGAGGGCCTGGAAGGATTCTGGAGTTAAGTTAAGTAACAGCGAGATCCCCCTTCTACGTGAATCCTTTTTTAGGATTTGGCAAAATCATCTCGCCCCTAAGCATCGCTTTCAAAGCAAGAGGTGGTATAAGAAAATTTTAAAAAGCTCTTTTAGGATGAATCACTGTCGCAAGACGCGACATCGGTTTCAGCAAGATTTAATACAAAGAATTAAAAATGCCAAACGTAGAGTTTGGATAACTAACCCTTACTTTGTGCCACCACCTCAGTTATGTGACGCCCTAAAAGAAGCAGCAGCGAAAGGAATAGATGTAAAAATCGTAATTCCAAGAAAAAGTGATATGAAACTCTTTCCTTTAATAAACTCTATGGCCAGTCGCCAGCTCATTGAAAAGAAGATCAAGATCTTTGAATTCTTACCGCGTATTCTTCACTCCAAAATAATGATTATAGATGATTGGTGTACCCTAGGAAGTACAAACCTGAACTCCCGCTCGTTTAAGCATGATCTTGAGTTAGATCTTATTCTTAAGGAGTCACAGAATATTGGAGTTCTAGGTCGCTACTTTTTGGATGACCTTACCCACTGCGCTCAACTTCAGAAACATGATATAATGGGTCTATATGGCCAGAAGTACGTTACTTGTACTTTTTTGAAATTAATAAAGTATTGGCTATAAGGTTAGAGCGTTATTCATTATGTCCTTAAAGATTATTAGCTATAATATCCACAAAGGTTTTGGTCCTGCAGGTATCCGTTTTACCCTACCTCAAATCAAGCACTTCCTGGCCCTTCAAAATGCTGACGTTGTATTCCTGCAGGAAGCCGTTGGAAACCACAGTGGAAAAAAAATCGTTATTCCCGATTTTGAGACCAATAACCAAGTAGACTACCTTGCTAAAGGGCTCTATCCCTATACCATTTATGGTGCAAATAAATTTCACAAATGGGGAGATCATGGAAATGCCATTCTTTCCAAATATCCCATCGAATTGATAAAGAATCATGATATTGGCCAACATCGCTTTGAAAGTAGAGGACTCCTGCACGTAAGTTTAGATCTTAAAAGCAGTAATGAACCTATACACCTCTTTAATACCCACCTCAACCTTCTTGAACATCATCGCCAAAAACAGCTGCACTGGATAAGTACACACTTAAAAAAAGAAATTAGCGCTCACCACTCCATTATTTTGGCCGGAGACTTCAATGACTGGCGCAAAAAGGCAGTAGGACATCTTGAAGAATATATCCCATTGAAAGAAGTTTTTGCTCAAGAAAATGAATACCCAAAATCTTTCCCTAGCTTCCTTCCATGCCTTTCTCTAGATAGAATATTCTACATGAATTTAAAGTTACTAGAGGCGACTCAGCTTAATCAAAAGGAATTCAAAAACCTGAGTGATCACTTGCCCCTCTTGGCGAACTTTAGTCTCTAGGGGGACAATTGAAAGATATACAAGAACTCAAACTTATTCGAGAACTCACTCATTATAGAGATGATCTTATACAGCATTATGAGCTAGACCGTGTTAATACTGGTGGCCAGTCCTACCCGATTATTGGCTTTAGTATTGGAAACCAGACAGATCCCGTTCCCACGCTTGGGCTCTTTGGAGGAGTCCACGGTTTAGAAAGAGTGGGAACTCATGTTGTAATCACCTATCTTACTTCTCTTTTTAAGCAGCTAAGTTGGGATAACGAATTAAGAGAGGCCTTGAATCATTGTAAAATAGTTTCCATCCCATTAATCAACCCAGCAGGCATGGCCATGCATATGCGCTCAAACCCCAATGGAGTTGATTTGATGAGAAATGCCCCAACCGAGGAAAGTAGCAAGCCGACTTTTCTTGTCTCAGGTCAGCGCTACACCAATCGTCTACCTTGGTATCGTGGAGAGGAAGGAAAACCTATGGAGATCGAATCTCAGGCATTGGTAGACTTTTGTCGAGACCACTTCTTCAACTCCCCTGCGACTATTACTATGGACTTTCATTCAGGCTTTGGAATGAAAGATCGACTTTGGTACCCCTATGCCAAAAGCGATGAGCCCTTTCCCAATATGAAGCAGGTTCAAAATATGGTGGATATTCTCGACGAGACACTTCCCCATCATGTTTATAAAGTCGAGCCTCAATTTGATAGCTATACAATATCAGGTGATCTTTGGGATTATATTTATGATCTTCATTATGAAGAAAATATTGCCAATGAAAATATACTCGTACCATGGACTTTAGAGATGGGCTCATGGATTTGGGTGAAGAAGAACCCACTACAAATCTTTACTTCTGGTGGCTTCTTTAACCCAATAAAGTCACATCGATACGATAGAACCATGAGGCGTCACATGCTTCTTATCGATTTCCTCTTTCGTGCTTCAAGGAACTATAAATCATGGATGTAATGCCTAAGAACTGGATCTTTTTAAGAGGGCTCGCCCGCGAAACAAGACATTGGGGGAAATTTCCAAGTATTTTTCAAGATACTTTTCCTAATACTCATCACTATGTACTAGAGATCCCGGGAGTAGGTAAGAAATTTGAAGAAACACCTCCGACTCAGCTCCATCGCTACGCCGATCTATTACGGGAGGAGCTTCTCGAGCTTAAAAACCAACATGAAGGCCCCTGGGGTGTCCTCGCGATTTCAATGGGTGCTATGATTGCTATGCTTTGGGCAGAGCGCTACCCTCATGATTTTAGCGCAGGAATCTTTATCAATTCATCAGCAGGAAATCTTTCCTCAATAAGAGAGCGCTTTAGTCCTCAGGCCATGAAGATGGTAGGAGAACTCTTTTTTAAAGAGGATTATATTGAAAGAGAGCGTGCGATTTTAAATTTAACCACTAAGAAAATTCTCGTCACAGATGAATTAGTTCAAGAGTATGCCAAATATTCTGAAGAGTTCCCTATAAAACGTGGAAATTTTCTGAGGCAAATCTATGCGGCCTCCAAGTTTAAAGTTCCCCAAGAACTTTCTTTTTCACCTATTATTCTTAATGGAAAATTTGATTCACTAGCATCTCCAAAATGTTCCGATATTTTGGCAAACCACTTTAAAGTACCGCTCTATCGCGATAGCGAAAGCGGTCATGATTTACCGCTAGATAATCCTGAATGGATTGTAAAAACGATTAAAGAAATCTATTCATTATGAAGCTTTCTTTTTGAATAGCCCATCAGATCCAAATTTATTCTGAGCATATTTCTTTTGGGCTTCTTTCAAGGACTCCTCTTCTTTGACTAGAGTATCCTTCAACTTTTCCATTTGCTTTTCCATTTCAAAGTCTTCAAACTTCTTAAGTCTTTGCATATAGGTCTTAATTTCGTCGACAAGACCACCTCGACCTCTAAAGATCTCTAAATCTGCATAGAGCTCTTCTCTAACATCTCTATTGTGATCAAATTCTTTCTGCGACTCTTTAGCTTGATTCTGTAGTTTGCTAATTTTTTGGTTTAGTGAATTTATCTCAGCTTGAAGTTCACTTATACTGCACTCTACTGCCTTAATTTCATCACCAATCTTTTGATTAACCATATCAACAGAGGAGATCGTCTTTAAAATATCTTCTTCTGTCTTATATTTTTTCATTCTAAAATAATTATCAAATTCATTGAGTTCAGATTTCTTCTCATCGATCACGGAACGAACCGTTTCACGATCCTTTATAAGTCCATTGAGATCTGTAATATGTTTTCTTATTTCATTAATTTTCTCTTTATTAGAGCGAAGTCCTTTTAATGAGTATTTATTTTTATTTTCAATGTCATTGTTGATTTCTTCAAATTTATCATGAATAATTTTTTCATCGACATTAGCTATTTTGAATGATCCAGTAAATGAGGGTAAATCTACATATTCAACATTACCTTCGACAGAATTGAAAAAGAGAAGATGATTTCCAATTTGGATAATATCTTTTACTTGTAAAGTTCGCTTTTCTTTAGGCTCAAGACGAGCACCATTTAAGAAAGTTCCATTAAATGAGTTAAAGTCTTCAATAAAAACTCCATCAGAGGACACACTTATTCTTGCATGATTTGTAGAGACCTCTTTCTCATTTAGAGTTAGCCCACACTTAGGAGAGCGGCCAATTGTTAACTCTTTTGAAAAAGGTACTTTCTCTTCCTGATTCTTGTCGTAAATAAAAAACTCTTTCATAGATTAATCCGATCAACGATATTACTAGTAACAATTTCTTATCGGATATTTGAAGAAAAATTTAAACTTAGAATGAGTACCTGACTTCAGCACCCATATATAATTTAGAATATGAATAGTTATCTGCATCTTTTGACGTATTTTTAAGGTAATCGGCCAAAACTCCCACACGCCAGTGCTCTTTTATTCTTCTTAATAGCTTTGCACCAAAGCTTATAGAGCGCTCTACTCCCCTAATTTCGGACTGCTCCTTGGTATCCATTAGAGTTAAGGAGACATTCATATTCAAATCAATATTCCAAAACAATCGTGGTAAGAGATAGTCACCTCGTAAAAAGAGAGAGTCAGTTGCATAGAAAGTAGCATTGGGCCGATAGAAATCGGCTTGCATCATACCAAAGATCACATGACCATTATTTCTGATATACATCTGATCAACATAGACTGAGGTTGTGGTACCAGAAATAAGCTCAGAAAAACTCTTCAAGTCACGATACTTAAATTTAAAAGTCGTTTCCCCCTGCTCAATAAAACGATAACGAAGGCCTAAGATATAAGTACTGGTTGATCCAAAGAAGCCTTTCTTACCAACAGCATCTTTATCTCTGGCCGTGTAATTATATTCATACTCATAGAGTAATGAAGATATTTTACGATTCCAGTTGAATTCGTATGCTCCACGAAAAGCTGGTGCAATTGTATATCCATCATTCTTATATATATCTGGATTTTCACTATTGAGATAATTCTCATTACTTATTCTCACTTCAGGAGTGAAGATAAATCTTCTCTTTCTTAAAAAACGCTTTGAATAAAAAAGCTCAGAGATAAGAACACCAGAGGAGTCACCTGTATTCTCATTAGTTTGAGTTGGAGCATCCGACTCTTGGTTCACATTTGTATCATAAGAGGCTTCCTGAGTGAAAGTTAAGGTTGTGCTCTTACGACTCAGCATTCTTCCGTTGAAGAATAATAAGGGATGCATGCCATGCTTGAGGAGAACTTGATCATACTTATCTCTAATTTCGCCAGAGAGAGTCGAGTTGTCATCAACCTCAATTCCCCTTCTATATAAAGGCGCTACATATTTTTCAATATAGTTTTGAACATAGAGTTTATTTTTAACATTTTCGTAGATTAAGTCTCCAAGCTTAAAGTAAGCGAGCTGTCTCATTTCGTTGCTTGAACGATCATCTTTTATGATCTTTAGATAATTGGCCTTTACAGAAGGTTTATCTTCGAGGAGCTCAGAAATATAGGCGATGTAGTATAGGGATACATCAGTCTTATATCCCTTATCATAGGTTATTTGAAAGGACTTCTTAGCGAGTTCTAGTTCATTTATTGCAAAGAGTGATTGAGCATATTCATAGAAGAGGTCAATATTCCTAAAGCCTCCAGAAATAGATCGTTTAAAAAATACTACTGCCTCTTCATGCCTTTGCAGACCTTTTAAGCAAAGCCCTATCAGATAATTCTTTTCAGCCTGTGCCTTACTATTTTTCTTTAAGCTCAATATTTCATCGAGGGCCTTTTGATACTCTCCGACTTTATAGAGTTGGTAGAATCGAGCAAAGTGCTTTGTATCCCTTTCAACAGCATGAATTTGAGTTGTTGAAAAAGTTGCAAAGATTAAACAAAATAGGAAAACCACAAAGGTTCTACTCATGAAATATATTCCTTTTCTTCAATTTATACTGAGATCAGTAAGGTACTCACGTATATCGCCTACGGCGAATCACTTGAGTTATCCCGCTGATCGAGTATACAACTCTTTTGATGGTTTTCACTTACTTGAAAACCAAAATCATAGGAGTATATAATAATCATATCAAAAAAAGAGAAAAGGAGTTTACTAGGGCATTTTATGACCTTGTTTTATTTAAGTATTATCGAATAAGATGAAGTAAATAGTTGAGTTATCTTCTTATATTAATCTTAACTTTACGACGCTGAACTTCGCGAGTTTTCTTAATTAAAATATCTGTATTATCGTTATAATTCACAACTGTTTCCGTCTTGTAATCATTGAAGTCAATTGCTGTTTTTACCTGTCCTTCTGCCGCGATATTTGAGTCACTGATAACTCTAGCGTTCCCACCATCATAGAAGTTGTTCTTCATAACATTTTTAACAGCAATCTCTTTTGGACCATTAACACTAGCAGGGCCACGAGTACCTCTCACCTTAATTAACTCTCCAGAGTCAGCAAGTTTTGTTCCCTCTGGAGGAATGTAGTCACCCGAACGCGGGTCAATACTCCCCACTTCAGGACTCGGAACATAGACTCCGGCATTAGAATCATAAGCATCACCCTTTCCAGGAGCTATATAGAGTCCCGTTTGATTATCAAGATATCCTCCAGCAGCAGGAGCATAGGCATCATCTCCTGATTTAGAAACGATCCCCTCTGGTGGTATATCTGATTCAACCTTTTCATAATAGGCATTTTTAATTCGCTCTTTCTTAAAGTCAGTTTTATTTAAGCCCATTTTTTTCTGAGCAACTGATTCAATAATTTTATCCTTCTGCGTGGCGACCATCTTAGCGTCTAAACCGGGAGGAACTACAGAGCGTACAACTTTTGAATTCGGCTTCTTTGTTGGAGGGATTTGCCCTTGAGAGACCTCATCCGTGCCCCTTAGTTTTTCAAGTTGCACAGGAGAAATTTTAACAGGAAGAGAAACTCTATTATGCCCAGGCATCGCCCCAGAGAACTGACCTCTTCTCACCATTACGGCCTGTGAACTATTTAGACGTGCCTCTAGAGCTCGATTACTAAGCTTATTTGAATCTTCACGACTATCAAGCTTGGCCATGGCAACGGCTCCTTCAAAAGTAAGAAGAGATGTTACCGTATTGGCAGGGTTATAAATAACTTGAAAGTCTGTTCCTCTAACTCCCATCGCTGCAGTCTTTGTTTTAATAAAGAGCTTGGAAGATTTCTCGTTATTAATATTCATACGATCTTTTGTGACTTTAGAGCGAATGCGGCCTTTAATTAAGTTAATCATTCCGGCATCATTTTTAGTGAAAGATTTAATTTCAACTGTTGAATTTGGAGAGATCATCATTTGGGACTTATCAAAGAAAAGAAGTTTTACAAAACCACTGCTTGAGCAGGTTACCTCTGCCCCTTCATGAACATTACTTCCCTTTGTAAGCAGCCTGGTTTGCTTCTTACCATTACGATCAAAATAGCTCTCTGAGACTTCCCCCTTCAGAAGAATGGCCTTTGCTACCTCAGCACCTGAGTTTCCATAAGACGCAACAGAGAGCGAAAAGATGAAAATCATTAATGATAGAGTTTGCACAAAATGCTTGACCATAATATCCCTCTATAAGGTTCTAGTGCCTTATCGGACCTTTAGAGTTACATTTTAATAGTCTTAGGGAATTCAGCTAAATATCATATAACTCTAGGGACTTGGCCTAACCTAAAAGAACAAAAGTGTCTCATTTAATAGGCAATTGGATAGAATATGCCAATTTCGTCACTCGCCATAATTTTCCAAGTACTTCAAACTTGTAAAAACCGTTATGTCATTTAGAATAATTAATGAATTACTGAAGGATTGGACTCCGATGAAAAATATACTTATTGTTGATGATGAAATTGAAGTTGCTGAAACGATTAACGATATCATCAATTCTACCGACCACTTAAAATCACGCTTTGTCACCAGCGCCGAAGCGGCGATGCATATCTTGAAAGAAGAGACTTTTGATCTCGTCATCACAGATGTATTCATGCCTCAAATCAATGGAATAGAGCTTATTGACCACATCCATGCCAATTATCCCGAACTGCGCATACTTGCATGTTCTGGAGGAAGACAGTCAGGTGCTCTTATTGCAGGCATGGCCCTTGATCAGGCCATGGAGGAAGGGGCTGACAATGCCATCCTCAAGCCCTTTACCCCTGAGCAATTACTGGCCAAAGTAGACAATCTACTAGATTAGACAAATACTATTGAGCAATATTATCCTCATTCATTTCCACTCTATATATTGCTAAAATACCCGTAAGGAGCCTCTTATGGGACTAATGATTTCAAAGAATGGAAAAATCAAAGACTTCAGTCTACCCTCGCAAAGAAATATTCGTTCAACGGATGAACAGAATGTTCAATTTGAAGATGTTTTAAAAAAGTCCCCAGACAGGGACTTCAAAGAAGATCATCAGCAAGGTAGTGATCGCAAGCTCAGTAATGGAATAAAAAGTTATCAAAAGCAAGAACATCATCCCAATTATCAAAGAAAACATATTCTTGCTCGCGATATTGGATCCTCCCCTATTATTTCAATCCTTCCAAGTGAAACCGTTGGTCGCGCACTTGAAATGATGGAGAAATACCAAGTTCATCATCTCTTAATTTTAGATAAAGATAAATCATTAAAGGGAATTGTCTCTGATAGAGACATACTTAATAAGAGAAGTAATGATCTTGTAATTAATCATGCTCAAGTCGAAGTTATCATAACCAAAGATAGTACTGAACTAAAGGTACTCGCTAAGATTATGCTAGAAAAGGGCATTTCTGCCCTTCCCTATATAGATCAACATGAAGTTATTGTAGGTATTATTACTAAAACAGATATTTTAGATTACTTAGTCCACTCTCTCCCCTTTGAGACATACGTCTAGGTTGAATTAAGCAGCTTCAACAGAAGTCTTGTCCACTCTCTTTCGTAGCCTTGCCATAGATGACTGATGGAGTTGACTTACACGACTTTCTGTAACATCAAGAGTTTCACTAATTTCTCTCATCGTTTTTTCTTCAAAGTAATACATGCTCAAAACCTTCCCTTCATTCTCAGGGAGTGAATCAATTTTACTTCTTATATGATTACGAATGCTATTTTTAGAGGCACTCTCAAAGGGGTCAACATAGGGACTTTCATCAGTTAGAGCACTCTGCAAACCTGGCACTTGATTTTGAGAATTATCTCCGGGAATAAGGCTGAATGTTTGGACAGGTTGAATTCTTTGCATAAGTTTGAAGAAGTCTCCCTTGTCCATATTCATGGCCTTGCACACTTCTTGCTCAGTGGCGTCTCGTCCTAAACTATTTTTTAATTCCTTACTTACTTTTTCAACGGACTTGATCTTATCTCTAGTTGCTCGGCTCGCCCAATCGAGTGAGCGAAGCTCATCAAGAATTTGTCCACGTACACGGTATTCTGCATAAGTTTTAAATTTTACCCCTTGGTCAGGATCATACTTATCAATTGCATCAATGAGTCCAATCATCCCACAGCTAATAAGATCATCTAATTCATAATTGGCAGGTAGCTTCATATAAATTTTCTTAGCAATAATCTTCACGGTATCGAGATACGATACGATAATTTTATCTTTCTCTTGCTGCTTCAACTTCCCCGGTGCGAACTGTAGAACTTTAGCTTTGCGACTCATGAACGATCTCCTCAATTTGGGCTTAAAAAACAATGTCTTTCACTGCTAATGCCCATTATAAGTTGCGTCCTAGCTATACCCGAGAACTTTTCACGGTCTTTCCAACAATTAGATACTTACTCCACTTACTTTAAACATTTGTGGTCAATCCCCCTCAATAGTTGCCACAGATTATGGGCAAACCAACAAGTCATTTGAAATAAAATCCATTATCAATGAACTTCATAGAGTAAAGCCTCAACTAAAAACAACTCTTAACTTCAAGAAAACTTAACCAAATAATTTGAGATTTATCCGAAAAGAACTAAAGATAAGGAAGCCAAACTACCGAAGTAGATTTATCAGTTAAGACAATAAAAATTACTTATGAAGAAAATTGAAAATATACTTATTTTTACCCACACTCCAAGCTTTAAGTCTAAAGTCAGCAATAAGCTGAATCTACTCGAAGTAAACTTCACAGAATGCAAAGAGCTTAAAGAAGCGTTTGATCTCTTAAGCAACAAGAGCTTCGATATCTTAATCTTTGAAACCTATGACTGTATTGATGGCAAGTATCAAGGTATCAATGAAACGGATCTTGATATTCTTCTCTACTATGCAAGTGGTGACGAATCAGTTAATCGATATTTAAAATTCCTACCTATTGATCATGAAAGTGCTGAAGCGAAGAAGGCCGAAGTCATTTATCAAAGCTTCTATGAAAGGCACCTTCTTCTTCTCAATGCCACGACCCTAGATGAACTCACTATTGAAGATCTCTACTTAGGCGATGAAAGAAGAATGCTTTTCGAATTAGTAGGAACTCTTGATAGCGCATGTGACAAGTTAGATGAAAAACTTAGTCTTATAGATAATGAAGATGATAAATATCAACAAGTCATTAAAGACAATAATTCATATCAAGAACAAGAGGAGTTCTCTCGGATAACTGGAAAGTTTGAAGAAGATCAGGATTTTTCTCGAGTAACTGGCGCCTTCAGTGAAGATACTGATGATTTTTCGCGAGTCAGTGGAGATCATATTGAAGATGAAAGTTTCACTCACGTAAGTGATTCCCAAATACAAGAAGAAAAAGAAGAACTTTCTCGTATAACGGGTACCTATTCTGAAGACGAAAGTTTCACTCGTGTTAGAGACTCCCAAATACAAGAAGAAAAAGAAGAACTTTCTCGTATAACGGGCATCTATTCTGAGGACGAAAGTTTCACTCGTGTTTCTGGTATTCAGAATGAAGATGATATTATGAAAGTAAAGTCTCTAGGTGGCTCAATTCAAGAGAGTGCACCAGAGAATATGAGAGTTAAACACATAAAAAGCAAAGAAGATAAAACGACAGTTCAAGAAGAAGTTGATATTGATTTTCGTAATCAATATGGTCAAACACCACTTATGATTACCTGTATGAAGGGCGATCACAAAAAGGCCATGACACTTATTCATCAAGGGGCGAATACTTCGCTCAAGTGTAAGAAAGGGCTTACTCTTCTTCACTATGCCTGTGCCCATCCCCATAACTTAGAGGTTGTTCAATATCTTGTGAACATTGATAAGCTTAGAATTTCTTCGAGGGCCGCAAACGGAATGGACCCCCTGGCCATGGCCATAAAGTCTGACTCATCGGATTGCGTGAAGTGGCTAATCACTCAAGGGGCGAGAACAGAGTCAAAAGTTAATGGACAGCCCCTACTCCACTTTGCAGCTGCTCAAAATAGTTTCCAAAGCTTCCTTGTTCTCCTGTCTCAAGGAAATTCAATAAATCAGAAGTGTAATCGTGGACTTACCGCAGAGCAGTTCTGTAAGAGTAAGAAGAAGCTGCCATTTCTCAAGGCCCTAAAGGCCTACTCTATATTGAACAGCAAGAAACAGGCCGCCTAAAAACTTTCCTTTCCTTCCCTAGGAAACATTCGCTATACTCCTGCATGAGCTACATAAAGGAGGATTAAATGAAATTTCTACATACAATGATTCGAGTAAAAGATCTCGATGCTTCCATGGACTTCTTTGTAAATAAACTCGGTCTGATCGAAACTAAAAGAAAGGATGTTCCAGCAGGAAAGTTTACTCTCGTCTACTTGGCCACGGCCCCTGGAGAACCTGAAGTTGAATTAACTCATAATTGGGACTCTGATGAAGTTTATTCTCAAGGACGCTTCTTTGGACATATGGCCTTTGAAGTAGATGATATCTACGAAAAGTGTGCCCAACTAGAAAGAGATGGGGTCACTATCAACCGCCCGCCTCGTGATGGATATATGGCGTTCGTTAAATCTCCGGAAGGTCATTCTATTGAACTCCTCCAAAAAGGTGAACCACTTCCCCCTCATGTCCAATGGGAAAATCGTGAGAGCGTTGGTACTTGGTAGTATTTGAATATGACAAAGAATAAGAAAGATTATTCGGCCATTAAATTCCATGTCTCTGAAGCCATGGGGGAGTGGATGAATTGCCTCTACTTAAAGTGGGATGAACAAGAAAAGCTTTGCTTTGAGTTCATCCACCACTCAGATAGTGATGGTGCATCTGGCTTAACTAAGATTCTTGAAAAGGAAGGCTCAAGCGTTCCAAGCGTTCCGACACAGAAGAAAATCTTTAAGGCGTCTTTTTTAGAAAAAATCTTCTTACTAAAGAAATTTGTAAAACTCACTAAGCCAGTAAATATCGAGTGGGCCAAAGAAAGAAGAGATACAACTGGAATCGCCTCTAGCTTTTTTGTCGCTCGCTTTAATGAAGAGCAATCAAGAATAATCGATGAATTGGCCAAGAAAGCCAAAGTATCTACAAACGCTCTACTTTTGTGGGCCCTCGACCAAGGAGTAAGCCAGCTTCTACTAAAGAATGACTCTCAAAGAAAATGGGTATGTCCAATTAATATGAGAGTCAATCAATTGCAGCGCTACGGTAACCACTCGGCCTCTATCATTCTCAATGGACTTGATCACGCAAAGGAGACCAAGCCTACTTTTTTCCAAGAAAGCATTAGAAGCTTTTTAAAAGGTCAACTTCACTGGGGTTCGCAAATTTATTCTAATATGGCCCGCTATATTGGCCTTAAAGGAACCCTGCATATCGCTAAGAAAATTAAAGAAGTTGGCACCGGAGTTTTCTCCAATATGGGAGATTGGCCAATGCCCGATACCCAGTGTTCACAGTACTCCAACTCAATTCAAAATCGTATTTTCATAACTCCTTCTACTCAGGTTCTCCCTGTTGCGGCAGGGGCCTTCACTTGGCAAGGAAGACTCACCCTATCTCTACAAATTCATCCCTCTCTGGGTCAAAGTGAAGATGTAGCCGAGAAGCTATTCAGACAATGGGTGAAAAATATCGGAGTGATTGAAGGTGTTAAAGTTGATAAATATCAGTGGAAGGACTTCGAGGCTTGCCCTAAGCACCTAATCATCAACACTTAGAACAATGACGCTCTACACATTCTCTTAAGTTCTTACACTCCTAAAACTAGGATATGGTCTTGCGCTAGGATTTTTGGTATCTTTTGCGGGCTTTTTACTTAGAGCAGGAGAAATTATGGATCATTCAATTCAATCAAAACTCCCTAATCTCACAAGTGTTGAGAAAATCAATATCGAGTCTCCCGAAGCCTTTTTCAGCACATATGCAAAACCAGGGCAACCCGTCGTCCTTAAAAACTTCGCGAAAGAATGGAGTGCTCTAAGTAAATGGACTCCTGAGTACTTCATTGAAAAATATGGTGATAACGAAGTTCAAGTTTTTGATGGTGGTTTTTCAAAACCAGGTAAGTCGTACATGAGTAAGGCCAAAACGATGAAGTTCAAAGATTACCTCAACTCTATCCTCTATACAGGAAAAGATTTGAGAATGTTTCTCTATAATATTATTTCCAAGGCCCCAGAGCTCAAAGAGGATGTCACCCTACCTCCTCTTATGAAAGGTTTTTCAAAGAGATTTCTCTTTATGTTCTTTGGCCCAAAGGATGCTGTCACTCAGATTCACTATGATATAGATATGAGTCACGTATTCCATACGGCCATCGTTGGCCGCAAGCGCTTTGTACTCTTTGATCAAACAGAAAGTAAGAAGCTCTATCGTCACCCCTTCACGATTAGAAGTTATGTGGACGTAGATCACCCTGATTTTGAAACTTACCCTGCACTAAAGAATGCAAAAGGTTACGAAGTAACCCTTGAACCAGGAGAAACCCTTTTTATTCCAAGTGGTTTTTGGCACCATGTTGTCTATGAAGATGCTGGCTATGCAATTTCCCTCAGATGTCCCCATCACTCTTTCTTTAAGAGAGTCGAGGGCGTCTTTAATATCATTTTCATGCAAATGGTAGATCGCTTTGTAAATAAACTCGCTCCTTCAAAGTGGTTTCAATGGAAAGAGAAAATGGCCTTTAAGCGGGCCTTAGACTTTTAGAAATATATGAATGATTTAATTGAATTTATTAAAGATATTGAATCCAATCAATGGAGGCCAGAGTCACAGACTCTTTCGACTGGAGTACTTACTCAAGAAGAAACCCCTGGTGTCCTGAAGTTTACGCCCAATAATCCAAGTCACGAGCAACTCGCGATTAGTGTCGGTATCCACGGCAATGAAACGGCCCCCATTGAAATTACATGGGAAGTGCTTTGCCAAATCAAAGAAGAAAAACTCTTCCCCAAGCTCGAAATCCTTTTTATTTTTGGACATACCAAGGCCATGCTTGAGCATAAGCGATTTCTTGACTTCAATCTCAATCGTTTATTCAATGGTAACTTCACTCACCACCAAAGTGCCTGTGAAGCACCGAGGGCCAACGAACTTGAAAAAGTTATGCACAATTTCTTCACCTGTGAAAAACGCTGGCACCTAGACTTACATACTGCGATTAGAGGCTCCCATCATGAACGCTTTACAGTACGTCCCTACTACCCTTCTGATATCCCTGTATCAGAAACTGAACTCAATCTTTGTGCGTCCATGGGCGTTGAGGCCATCTTAAAGACATCAACCCCTTCAACTACTTTTTCAGGCTTTTCAGCTCAAAAGCTAGGAGCTCTTTCTTTTACGGTTGAACTGGGCAAAGTTAGAAAATTTGGTGAAAATGATCTCACCAGATTTCAGATGGCCAAAGATACTTTAATCAACATTCTCGATCAGGGAACTTGTGATATAAAAACGGATAGAGCTCAACCTAAGGTCTATAATGTTATCAAAGAACTTATTAATGACCATGAAGGATATGAATTCTATCTCAGCGAAGATTATCTTAATTTTACTCCTCTTGAAGAAGGTAAAATAATTGAGAAAAACCTAGAGGGAAGCCTAAGAGCAAAGAATGGACAAAGCGTAGTCTTTCCCAATCCACACGTTCCTATCGGTCAAAGAACAGGCTTACTCGTAGAAGCTACAAAAGGTTGAAAAATCTTTTTCTAAAACTCTATCAAACTCACAGCGGGCGCGATCTAAGACTTCTGGCTTATAAAGAATATTAACATGAGCAAAGTGACCACCGCTATCACCAAACTCCTCTTGAGATAAATATAAATTCTCATCTGCTCCTGGTGCAGCTTGAGAAGTAAGCTTTAATGGTGGCATACTTCCGTAATCACTATCTTGATAAATATTTATATATCGTGCAGTCGTTTCACTTCGTTTAGATAATAGATTCAATCCTGTTGCTCTATTAAGAACATATGAAGCTGGCCTAGAAATGGGATCGACTGTTAAAAGAAGGTCAAGTTGTGTTTCTTCATATCTTGAAAAGAGTCCTTTCTTTGAAATCATTTTTTGAAAACCTAAAGAAGCTGCTCCTCCATTACTATAGCCCATGGCCACTCTCTTAGGCATTTCGATATCTGGATAAACACTTCTAATAACCTTCAACCAACTATCCATATCACGATGGCAATTCGCCGCGGCACGTGCATTATGAGAAGCTTTCTGCCCAGTTCCATCATAGTATAGGAACTGAATATCACCTTGATGATGATCATTTCCGATACTATAGAGGTAGAAGTTTAATCCATTGGCATTTTTAGCTCCCATAACCATATCGCCCTTCTCTCTTCCGGTTACATTCTCAGCGTGACCTCTCTCTAAAGCTTTTTCGGCATTAAAGTCACCATAACCATCAAAGAAGTACATAAAAGACTTAGGGATAGTTAGGTTGGGAACATATTCTTTATAATTAGGATTAACAAAAGGAAAACCACCGTGGTCTGTAGATGCTCCATTACATAGAGCTTCAGAGGCCACACGCTTCCACTCTAAGCCTGCTGGACAACGATTATAAGTTTCAATTTTATCTCTATCACTAGATTGACCTGGAACCATCATGGTCCAATCATTCTTTTCAAATAACTGTGCCTTCTCTTCATAAGCACTATGCTCAAGGCAGAATTTCTTCCACTCTTGCCTCTGCTCATCTGAGAGCCTGGTCCAGGCTTTAAGAGTTGCAGAACTCATCCTAAGAATTTCGCTTGAGTCTTTAGCCGAGCATAACTGCTTCGCTCCATCCTTATTAGTCACTTCAACACGAATAGGCTCATTAATATTAGTTTTAGGAAATGTGATAACAATGGTTTCATCATCACGATTTCTAATCGTTAAAGTATAGTCGTAAATATTACTTATAATATTATTTGGGTAGAATTCCTTTTTACGCCAAGGTCCTTGAAAGCCTTTAAGGCTCCTCCAAAGATTTGATCGAGCTTTAGTATCCTTGAGATAGAAGAATCCGGCCGCAGCTTCAACAATATCTTGTCGACAGAAAACACTCTCCACTTCAGAAAGGTCACTCACCGCTGGAGACTCATAGCAATGATCAATAGTTTCTTGGGGCGCAACCGTTTCCATAAGGTCATCATAGGCCGACAAAACATTCTTACCATCATCCATAGTCAACTCATCACTGGCCAAAGCCTGCGAAGAAGAAAAGTTAAATCTACAGAGTATGAAAAATAAAAGTGAAAAGATTCGCCACCACATACCAGTACATATCGGTCGAAATTCCCAACTTCTTTAATCTACTAATACGATAAATTTGTGTATTTTGAATAACTTAGAGAGGGGCTAGAGAAGAAATCCTCAATAACGACTATATATTCTTCTGGAAGGCGACACTTTCCTAATCGCTTACAAAGAGAGTGCCCAAAGTTGAGCCACATATGGGAAACTCTTAAATAGAATTTGATTTTCTTATTGGCGAATGTCTCATCAAAGAACTCAAAACAATAGATCACAAACTGCTTTAGTGCCCTACCGTATTCCTGCGCTTCTTCTTCTTTTGTTCTTGGGGCCTTCATCCCCTCTTTACCAACAGGAGGGGCCATTCCCAATTCTTCTCCGAGCTGCCACATCATCCATGGTCTGGCCGTCAGAGCACGGCCAATCATCACACCATCACAGCCCGTCTCACTAAGCATTCGCATAGCATCTTCCCAACATTGAATATCGCCATTTCCAATAATAGGAACACGTGAGCGCTCCTTTAGTTTTTTGATTTGATTCCAGTCCGCATTTCCCTTGCGCTTTTGACTCGCCATTCTCGGATGTAGGCATAAGAGATCAGCACCAGCTTCAATAAGACCTTGAGTGAATTCATTAAAGTATTTTTCCTGCTCACCCTCATCTTCAAGAATATCTAAGCCCGCCCTAAGCTTCACCGTCACAGGAACATCTGAGCACTTCTTCGTCTCTTTAACTATTTCCCAAGCGTATTTAGGATCACCCATTAAGGCCACACCGTAGTTATGCTTCAATGCCCTTGAAACAGGACATCCCATATTGATGTCCACACCACCAATTTGAATACTCTTTAACTTCTCTAAGCTTGGGCCAATAAACTTAGGATCATTACCTAGAATTTGGGGAACAAGATATTGATCACGCTCTGTTCTTAAAGTTTCAGGGGTTGCCCCTACTTCTTGATTAGGTAGCCTTCTTGAATTGAGCATTTCAGTGGGCCAATAGGTTATGGCCGATTGAGGCATATAATCTTGAATAAGAGAGCGAAGGGCCACATGACTAAGCCCCACCATAGGGGCCAGAGTAAAGGGAAAATTAATATCAGCCCAAACTTGGTTTGGCCCTGGCCATGCATTCATCAATTCTATTTCTTAAGGTAAACCTTAGTCATAATGATATTTTCTGCGGGAAGATCTGCAAAAGGTCCATTGCGACGAGTTTGCGCCTTTTTAATCTTATTAACAACAGTCATCCCTTTTGCCACCTGACCAAATACACAGTAGCCCCATCCTCGCTCCGTTTGGGCGATATGGTTAAGATTGTTATTGTCATTTACATTGATAAAAAACTGCGCTGTAGCAGAATGGGGATCATTAGTACGTGCCATGGCAACAGTCCCTGTCGTATTCTGAAGTCCATTATTGGCCTCATTCTTTATAGCGTCGTGAGTTGCCTTCTTTTTAAGATCTACTGTATAGCCTCCACCTTGGATCATAAAGCCATCAATGATACGATGGAAGATAGTTTGATTGTAGAATCCTTCATCAACATATCTAAGAAAATTTTTAACTGTTTCAGGGGCCTTATCTTCGAAGAGCTTAATCTCAATTGTTCCCTGAGTTGTTTCCATAACAACAACAGGCTGATCTTTTGCATGAGCGCAAATAAGAGTGAAAAATAAACTTAAAGTAAGTAGAAATTTTGAAAACATAGAATGTCCTTATGTGAGCGAATCTTTTGCTCATTATAGGACTTTGTGAAAGGCATCGGCAATGGTGAAAAGAGAATAGGCCCTACGTGGAATAGGGCCTGGTAGCTATATGAAATTACTTAGTTACAAGCTTAAGTTCAAGTGCGATTTCGTTAGAAATGGCCTTGTCACCAAGGTTATCAAAGAAGCTTCCTGAACCATACTTAAGTCCCCACTTCGTACGATCGATTTTGAATTTACCTGTATACTCTTTACCACTCTCAGTTAAAGTAACATCTACAGAATTTGTTGCATCAAGAATTTTTAGATCACCAGTAACTTTATATTTACCTTTGCCAACTGCTTTTACAGAAGTTGCTTTGAAAGATGAAGTTGGATACTTGGATACTTTGAAGAAGTCATCATTCTTCAGGTGCCCCTCAAGCTTTCCCTTCCACTCACCTTCTAGGTCTGTGGCATTAATTGTATTCATATCAACAACAACGCTACCACCGGTAAGCTTACCATCTTTGATATCTAAAGTTCCGCTTTTGAATTTAACATTTCCAAGGTGCTTACTATCTACAACTTCTTTCTTCCCCACCCATGAGATCATTGATTTAGATAGATCAAGATCCGCTGCTGCTGTAGAAAGTGCACTAAGGGCAAATAGTCCTAAAATCATTTTTTTCATTTTTTCCTCCATATTACGGTGTTTATTTTCATTTTAATTTTTACCGTTCTCATTTATTTCTGAAATTATGATGGCCAAAAAGAGTATTAATAGAAAGTATTATTTTTCACTAATCTATATAAGTTTTTTTAATACTTTCTTAATTCATCTTCTGGAGACATCTCTAAACCATTGTAAATACTTATATCTTGAGGTTCTTCAGAATGAGCTCTTTTGCGAATTTCTTGAATGAATCGCATAGGCCACTTCCTTTGTATAAGATTTATTAACCAGTTAGGCATCCATCCCTTCATATCCCCTAGAAAAGAAAAGGTAAGTCTTGTCTTATTATTCTTAAGCTGAACAAGTTCAAAGTTTAAAAAGTTCACATCACAGAGTATATGATTAGAGCTTTTATACTTTAAAAGATCTGAGTTACTCCCCTTAAGAAGTATGTGCTGGGGTGACTTGAAAATAACTTTTCCCTCAAGAAGAAACTGGCGATCTGTTGCAGGCCATGGGGTCTTATAAAACTCTGAGTAAATAAAATGATTAGGACCGATCTTCTTATGAATGGTGATTCTATCTAACTTAGGAGCCCACTCGAGCCTGCCCTTAACGTCTAGTAGGTGCTTCAGATAAGCTTCGACACTCCCATTAACAATGGCTTCGGCCTTAAAAGGAATGATTCCAGATTTAGCTTTAGGAGCACGATATAAATCAATTCCATCTTCCGAATGAAACTTCTCCCAGTTCTCGGCCAATACTGCATCAAAACAAATGAGAGCTATGACAACACTTACCATCCATATTTTCATAAAGAATTTCTTTTTCATTCCTATTCATACTAAAAAGCAAGCTTTGCAGCCTTTAATTTTTTTTATGAGTAACCGATAATAGAATAAACATTCCAAAAAAGGTCGGAACTATGAGTTACAATGTCGCCATCAAATTTGAAGAATACACTGCTGAATTTAGCTTCAATTCAGAAGCAGAACGAGAGGAATTCATTCAAGTAACTCGTGAAATGCACCCTCATATGGAAATTCTTTGTTCAGAGTCTACGGCCTGCGCATAATCGCTGATCTAGAACTTTAAAAGACGAATATTATCTATATAATATAACCATCTTAATTTCTCATAAATTAAAGGATGGTTATGGCCAAGACAACAAAATCTAGCGCAAAAGCGCCTAAGAACTCAAATGCGGGTTTAAATCTCTCACTTCCTATTTATCTTAAAGAGCTCTCCGAAATCAAGGCCGTTAAGAAAGTAAAGACAGGTCCAGCTCAAGGATCACTCATTGTCTGCTCCCAGAAGTCTCTTGCTGCACTAAAGAAGGAAATTAAAACTTCTCTTCATTCTTATCAATTAAAGAAACTTAAGAATGAGAGCGGATTCTCTATGGTCGTTGAGGCCAAGTCAGGTCCCATGGCCATCGTAATTCCTGCCGTTGAAGATATGGAAAACCTTGATCATGAAGGTTTGATCGATGAAAGCCCTTATGCTTCAACTCGTAATCTTGTAGGAGCTGCTTACTTGAAGCTTGAAGCCTATGGGATTGAAAGCCTTCATATTCACGCTCAAGATTTAGACTATGATGAAGTACTTGGATCCCTCTTAGGGATTGAGATGGCCCACTACAGCTTCAATACTAAGCCTCAGAAAATGAAGCTCTCTGCTAGTTATAGCGGCGCACTTCCCAAAGAGGCCCTTGCTGATGTTCTAGAAAACGCGATGGCCATTGGTCACTCCGTAAACCTAGCTCGCTATCTTGTAGACGTACCTCCTTCAGAGAAACGTCCAGGAGACTATGCCATTGGTGTAGAAAAACTTCTTTCTAAGAAGTATGGGATGACGGTAAATATTTGGGATGAGAAGAAGTTGGCCCGCGAGAATATGAATTGCATTTTGGCCGTAGGAAGAGGCTCGGTTCAGCAGCCTCGCCTCGTTCATATTCAATATCGTCCAAAGCTGACTAAGGCCCAGCAAGCTGATGCCAAAGAGCCAGTAGCTCTTGTTGGAAAAGGTGTAACTTTTGATACTGGTGGTCTCAATCTAAAACCAGGTCCGGCCATGCGTTTGATGAAGAAAGATATGGGTGGCTCAGCGGCCCTTGTAGGTTTGGCCTACTGGCTAAGTGCTACAAAGAGCACGACCCCTTGTGATATCTACCTATCCCTTGCTGAAAACTCTGTCGGTTCAGACTCATTTAGACCAAGCGATATCCTTACAGCAAGAAATGGTAAAACTATTGAAATTGATAATACTGATGCTGAAGGAAGATTGGTTATGGCCGATGCTCTCTGTGTGGCCACCGAGGCCAAGCCTCAGTGTGTAATCGATGTATCTACTCTAACTGGTGCCATTAAAGTTGGACTGGGATGTGACATCGCAGGACTTTTCACAAATAACGATGATCTTGCATTCATTATGCAAAGCTGCTCTCAAGTCGCCGGTGATCTCGTTTGGAGAATGCCGCTAATGCCATCAGGAAGACAGGCCCTAAAGAGTTCATTTGCCGATATGGTTAATAGTGCTTCAGGATTTGGCGGCGCCATTAGTGCGGCCATGTTTCTAAAAGAGTTTGTTGGTGATACTCCTTGGGCCCACTTAGATATTTTTGCTTGGAATAATGGTGCTACGGGAGCCTATAGAGGAGCCGGTGGTTCGGGACAGGCCGTACAACTTCTTGCCCAATTCATATCTCAACTTTAGCTATATAGAGCTATCTAGATAAAAAAATGGCCACTGCATTTGCGGTGGCCTCATCTTTGATTACTCTTTACAAAGAAATTCAGGTTTTCGTTCATAGGAGGGAGAACACTGAGTAAGCCACTGGCCTTCAAAGTAGTGAGCGTATCCAAACCACCACTTCACTTCGTCTCCTTGCTTAACTTCATATTCATCTGGATATACTTCAGGAGAGAAGCCATTCACTGAATAACACCAGCCATAGGCATTCATTTCACGATCACTAATGATCTCCATAGCATCCATCCCCGTTGGAGTTCCCAGGATAGAGTTCATTCCTCTTTCAGCACCAATATACTCAATACCAAACTTTTCTAGAAAGCGAACACTGTAAGCGCCAACACTCTCGCCGCTATTAACTTCTAATTCTTCTTTTATAACAGGCTCTTCAAAACAAGGTCCAACTAGGCTTAGAGCAGTGGCCCATATAGAAGTCGAAGTCGAAGTACTTAATAAGAGCATAATAAATAGTTTCATTGATTTTCCTTTTCTTTCTCAATCTTTTTAATAATGCGATTAAGTGCTGAGGCCGTAATCCCAAGATAGCTGGCCAGATGGTATTGAGGAACTCGTTCAATGACTTCTGGCTCATACTCACAGACCTCAAGATAGCGCTCGCGAGCATCTTTGAGAAGAAAGGCCGACTCTCTTTGAATTTTTTGCAGATAGTTCTTCTCTGCAACCTTTCTCACAAGTCGCTCCCAACAAATATGTTTGTTAAAGAATGCTTCAAACTCTTCCCACTTAATAACAAGTAAGTCGCAGTCCTCCATCGCCTGAATAGAATAGGTCGAAGGTCTCTTCCTTAATAGTGAGGGGTAGCCGCCCATTAGTTCATTTTCAAAAACAAAGGAGTGGTTGAACTCATGATTATCTTTATCCGTATAGAATTGACGACAATAGCCGGTAATCAAAAAGCCAATTTTAGTGGCCTGCTCTCCCGCCTTAAGGAAATACTCTCCCTTAGAGATTTTTCTCTCTTGGAGCTGGGGTAGTAAATCTCTCCATTGCTCGGGAGGGATTTCGGCCCAATCTTGGATGGTCTTAAGCAGCAATTCATTCTTTATCATAGTAGTCTAAGTGCCTTATATCTCTTCAATTTTTGAGGTCACTTTACGGCGATGCACCTAAGTAGTCAAAAAAATCGACCATTCGGCACGATCGTTCGTAAAAAAGAACATCTCTAACTCTTTTGAGCAAGACATTCTCTCTCAAGTTGGCTATTAATGTGGCCATGTCAAAAGGTAAAGAAACAAGAGAAACAATTTTAAGGGCCGCACTGGACTTTGCTTCAAAACTTGGTTTTGAATCTCTCAGTATTGGAGAGCTTGCAAAGCGTGTGGGAATGAGTAAATCCGGTCTCTTTGGACACTTTAACTCCAAAGAAAAGTTGCAGATGATGGTTATCGACTATGCTGCTGACAACTTTACGGAGCACGTTTTTATCCCGGCCATTTCCAAAGATAGAGGAATTCCAAGAATTCTTGCTATCGTTGAAACTTGGCATCGTTGGTCAAGCCGCTACTTTACCGGAGGATGTCCTCTGGTTGCAGCAGCTTTTGAATACGATGACCGTCCGGGTGCAGTAAGGGATCATCTCACTGAACATCAGAAAACGATGCTTAACTCATTTCAAAAAGCAGCTCAAATTGCAGTTGATGAAGGTCAATTTGATAAGAACCTTGACTGTGATGCTTTTGCTTTTGAATTCTACTCCTTGATGCTGGGCTATCACCTCTATTCACGTCTTCTTCAAGATGATGATGCGAAGTTCAGACATCTTGAGGCCGTAGATTCATTGATTGAGAGATCAAAAGCTAAAGAGATTTAAGAGTTTCTAAATATGTAATTTTAAGCAACACCAGTGACTCAGCTGGTGTCGTCTTGAATTACTTAATTTGCATTGGATCTAATTTGATTTCTCTCCTCAACAGACTACTCCAAAAACATTTTCTCAGTGCAGATATCCAGGCCCAAGCCTTTGACTCTTTCTATTCAGAGTTACTTAAGAGCTCCTATCCAAAAATTTCTCAATCTCTACAAGGCCATACTCTCCCTTGCTATAACCTCTTAACTCACAAAGGACTTGAATACCTTACTCAATACTTATCTCAACTAGATCAACCTCTTCTCGATTATGGTTGTGGACTAAATTTTCTGGCCCCACATTTACCAAAAGATATAAAAATGAAGGGAGTTGATTTTTCACAATTTGCTCTAGAGTATAACCGTCAGAACTACCCAAGCTATAAGTTTGAGGCATCACACCTGAACCTCACTCCCGATCTTGCAGACTTTCCTCATATACTTATTAATGATGCCTTTTATCATTTCCCTCATCCCCTACAGAAAATTCAAACTCTTTTAAAGCAAAGGCCCAAAACACTCTACTGGGTTCACAACTTTAAAACTCCAGTAGAAGAGCTGCAACTCAAGGGATATGAAGTACGAAACCATGATTTAACCGCCGATTTTAAAGAGCTTGTTAACTCTTGGTTAGAAAATATCTCAGGGGCCCATGTCCAAGAAGAAAGAAAGATTTATCCTTTGATCTGGGATACACTAGAAAAAGAGATGAAGGCCCATAGAGTGGCACTCCAAAATGGAAATCTTCATCGTCATCATATTGTATTTATCAGAAACTAGAAGATCTATTTATGAAAAATTCAAAGAATGTATTCTATCAAGTCTCTCTTGTATTCTCACTTCTTCTTACGAGTACTCTCTTAAGCTCTTGCCAGCAAGAAGAAGGTTTTTTCCTGCGAAAGAAAGTCATTAAGAAAATATATCCTGGAATTGTTGAAGTAATCATTCCCAAGCAAGAGGATAAGAGTATTGTCTATCAACGTCCCCTTCCCTTTGACCAACTCGATTATAAGCAGAGAAATGATAAGTTCTATGCTATTGGTACCGCATTTTTTATTTCTCCAACTCGCCTTATCTCAGCGGCCCATGTGATCTCAGCTGATAGTTATAGCACCTATAAAGATTTTAAAATTCGTACAAGTGATGGTGAAGTTTACGATATTGGAAAGATCTATCGCTACTCTACTTATAGGGATGTTATTGAATTTGACCTAAAGAGCTACCCTAAGAGCGTAACCACTCTTAAGCTTCAGCCCAAAGTAGAAATAGGTGATATGGTCTACGCCGTCGGAAATGCTGGTGGCGAGGGTATCTCTACTCGTGGGGGGCAGGTCTCTACATTTACACCAGAGCCAGTATCCGGAGAATGGGATTATATCCGCTTCAGCTCTCCTGCTTCGCCGGGAAATTCGGGAGGCCCTCTGGTTAATCACAAAGGAGAAGTTGTTGGTATTGTGGTTATGAAGAATAACTCTGAGAACCTCAACTTCGCTCTTCCCGTTGCTCAAATTGAAAAAAGCTCTGCAGAGCATGCCATTTTTCTTACTAGAAAAATGAAAGTTCAAGACGGAATGCAAGTCCTTGTAAAAGATTGGAAGTTTCATACGTCACTGCCTGCAAAACTTATCGACCTTAGAAATGTTGCTATTCCCGAAAAAGATAAGTTCTATGGAGAGCTTATTTCAGAGTTTAAAGAAAAGTATCGTCCTCTAATCTTTCCTTATAACGAAAGGTTTCGAGACTCCCTTCTCTATCAACCACTCTATTCAAGACTTTCTGTCGTAGATAAAGATCAAGCCCTTGTTGATTGGAATATTAATCCCATTAATCTCAAGAAAATTGTCGTATCCAAAGATAATATTCTCTATCACGCTAAGGGTGATGTGTTTGAAAATATCCTTCTCTTTCTACCTGCTGCCGGAGAAACACCTATCGGACTTATTAAGAGTCCTCGAACTCTTCTTAATCGGGCCCTTAAAGCTTCTGGGGCCAATCGCTATATGGCGGGCCAACGCATTCCCATTGAAGATCATGGTGAACCTAATGAGAGTTTCTATTGGACAGATAAAATGGGAAGGCCTTGGTATACTTCACGCTGGGAAGTCCTTTATAGTGACTCCGTCATCTCTACCCACTGTGGCCCAACACCTGAAGGGGTTTATTGCTTCATCGATCACGGAAGCTCCGATCAAAAATTTAATGGGTATATGCACTTTGTGAAAGAGAATATTCTCGAAGTAAATATCTCTTACACAGGAAATTTAAAGCAATGGTTAGACTTTCAAAATATCGACTCTAAGTTTCAACCACCAGTACTTAAGAATTTTAAGCTAAAGAAAGTGGGCAAGAAGATTTTGGTAACACTTAAGGATCAACAACGAAGTATAACTTTTCCTCTTGGTAACTCAAAGAGATTGGCCGAATCAAAAAATTTTAGAATGTCTTCTCTCATCTCCTATGATCCAAGCGCAAATTTAAGGCCAACCTTGCAAGGAGTTGAGGTTCTCTTTAATAAGAATTCCTCAGAGGGTTTCACCATTTATAAGAGCTATCAGGCCCAATCCATGGCCCCAGATGAGATTATTGAGCGCTGGAATAATATTGAAAGTGGACTTGGGCGCTTCAACGGAAAGGCCCATGTCGATGGCGACCAAAATATGGTCTTTCTAAAGCTTGGTGCTCTGAAGGCCGAAGCCGTCTTATCATCTGTTGATGGGAAGTCAACGCAGACAAAGGATGTGAAGCGTCAATGGATGCTTACCTGCTTTTCCCCCTCTACAAAAGAGAAGACTCACATAGTCCCAGAGTGTCAAAAGCAGCTTAAAAGCATTACTTTTCAATAATTTCATAGAGATAAGTGCTTTGACAGGGTGTCATGGAGAAGTTAAATTACGCCCACACAACACTACACAAACAACACGGTTATACTCGCATTATGAGCATCAAGTTAAACTTAACTCTATTCACGCTTCTTTTGATGGGACAAACTTTTGCAGAAAGTTTCACTCCCCTCCCGGTGACTCCCTCGGAGAAGAAATTTGTAGAATACCTTCAAGAAACTGCTGAAATTACTTTTCGAGATACCCTTCCCGTTGAGCCTTGGATTCAATGCGAAGATACTCTCCAAAAGAGAACTTTCTTTTCAGCTTCTCTTCATCAGTTTACCAGTGCTGCGGATATCAATTCAAAAGTTCAATCATGGATGGCCTCTTTTCTCGATTACGCCTACTGGGGTCGTGTACAAAATGCCAACTGTAAATACGATATCAATCACTTTAATGAGTGCTTTGCTAGCGGCAGCTTCACGGTACATTTTAGACAAAAGCGAATAATTAGCTTTCGAAATGAAGGCCGAAGTCAGTACTGTCATTCCGATTAAATTCTAAGGACAAAATCCCGCATTGGGATCTTTAAGGCAAAGATATTCTTCTAGCTTCTTATTCTTTCTTTTTACTTCATCAAGCTCTTCTCGCATGGACTCTTTATCTTCTTTAAGTGAAGCAATTTCACGAGACTGTTTTTCAATGATCCTATCATGACCTAGGAATTTATTATAAAGCTCTTTCAGCCCTTCAATTAGAGGAGCGATAAAGTGAGAATAGTTCACAGACTTCCATCCCTGATCATCAGTGGAAACGAGCTCAGGGTAGACTTCTTCTACATCTTGAGCAATCACCCCAATTTGTAAACGATCTGAGTGGGCTTCACGATCTCTCCAGTAATAGCTCACTCCTTCAAGCTGGATAAGTTTTTCAAGATCTCCTTTCAAAGGTGTAATCTCTTCTTTTAAGCGACGATCAGATGAGTCTGTAATTCCAAAGCCTCTCAATGTTCCATTAACATCTAGTTTATATGATGGAGAAGTAGTCGCAATTCCCATATTTCCATTGGATAGAATGCGAACTTTTTCCGAATTATTTGTCCAAAAGGTAAGCACCCCATCGGCAGGAACATTTATCCCTGAGTCATTATCATCAATCCCTAAATCTATATTGGAGACAGTATTATAGCGATCAGCATCATTATTTCCTTCAATATGAACATTTCCTCTTACATCAAGAGCATTTCGTGGATTAATTGTTCCACCAATACCAACCTTAGAGTCAGAGGTAATCGTCATGGAATTTGAGTCATCAAAATCAGAGTTCGCATTCTTAACCATATCGTCATCTGTATCAAAGGAAAAATAAACCCGCCCCTCATCGAGTCCGACTCTGAGATCAGGGGCAGAGGTACTTCTATCTTCGAGAACTAGACCTGGTCTAAAGGCACTAATCAATACATCACTAAAGTTATTGGCAGCTGTATAATCTCGAAATTGAGCAATCGGATATGTTGGAGTGATGCTCGCTCTATAAACATCAAAGTCTGATATGGGATCCGTTGTACCAATCCCCAAGAAGCCCTCTTCACTTAAGCGCATTCTTTCACTAAGAGTTCCAGCATCACTTGTCCAAAAACTTAGCTCTCCTGCTCTAGAGGCCGCACTTCCATTTTGTAGCTCACCTCGAATTTCTCCAATAGGGGTATCACTTGAATCTTGAGAGTGGCCAAAGCGAAGAGTTCCACCTGCTCCAACCGATCCATCTGTAATATTTTGAAGATGAATGACTGGATTAACACCTATGGGATGAAGTATTGAGTCGGGAGACCTATTATTAATTCCAACTTTTGGTCCACTAATATTTGATAAAAGTGTCAATGCCGTAGCATTATTGGCCGAAGCACCACCGCCACTTTCAGTATCTGTATTATCGGTTTCAAAATGTATTGTACTTTGAGCCTCATCATTATTGTAATAAAAGACATAACTTCCGTCCTCTACCTGTTGGTCTACGTACTCCTTACTAAAACTAGAATTTGTTCGAAGTAAGCGCAGAGGAGCAGATCCTGAACTTGTATTTAAATATGTAGAGCCTCCATTTATATGCAACTTTGCTTGTGGAGAAGTTGTACCAATCCCAACATTTCCAGATGAGTCGATTCGCAAGCTTTCCGCTCCAGCAGTTGAAAGGGAAAGAACATTAGCAGCTGGTGAATCTAGCCCAGTATCATTATCGCCGGAAAAACTGAAAGCAGGATTTGTGACCGCATTCTTACTTTTAAGGAGCTGTGTGGCCGAAAGTCGTAACTCCTCATCTGCTTGAGAATTTGTACGAAAAATATGATCATTTGCCGATTGGAAATAGAGATGACCAGCGCCACCAACGACAAAGTTATTCGAACTTCCATTGAGTAAAAGGTGGGCATTTGATGTGGTTCGAACCTCTATTTTTGTCAGTCCAGCACCACCATCCACATGCAACTTATTACTTGGCGATGTTGTCCCTATACCAATATTACCGGTGGAGCTTATTCGAATTCGCTCTGCTCCTGCAGTTGCTGCAGCAAGAGTATCTGCTGTTGGCGAGTACCAACCTGTATCTGAATCCCCCGCAAAACTAAAAGTTGGGTCTGTAGCAGTACCAGCAGCACTGGTTACGAGCCCACCTCCTGAAGTATTAGAGACAAGGCCTGCCGAGCTCATATCAAAAATATTCGATCCCCCAACCGTCACTTCAATGGTATCAGCAGTGGAAGAAAATAAACCTGTATTGGAATCTCCGCTAAAAGCATAACCGGGAGCACTCGCCGTTCCCCCATCGGTTGTAATATTAGAGCTAGCGATAGGCCCACTAAATTGATCAGCAGTAATCGTACCGTTGACCTCGAGTTCTGATACAGGACTATTGGTTCCTATTCCTACATCTCCACTGGCCGTAACTCTAAATACAGCGTCACCATCGCCTTTTCTAACATCAACAAGGTCATAGTCACCATAGATAAACGAAGATGCTGCCCCCGCAATATGATTACTATCAAGAGTCATATTATTCGCATCAGTAATGGCGGCCACCTTGAAGATTTCCCCTTCAATGGCCACGCTATCGCCCACTTCAAGTTGCGTATCAAAACTTGTAGCTGTTCCCACTACAGCATTGGTTCCGGCCGTAACACTTACCGTACCACTTAGACGATCACGAGTTGATCCTTGAATCGTCAATTGGGCAATTGGTGAATCATCTCCAAGACCAAGAAGGCCTGAATGATGAAGAGTCATCATTTCTACAAGAGGTCCGCCAGAGGGATTCGGTTGAGTAAAAAATCCAAGAGCACCGACATCGGGGTCAGGACTTGTTTGTTTATAAGCAATGGCCGAGCTTAAGAGATTGGACGTTCTAAAGTTACTGAAACCAAGAGCAGCACCAACTGATCCGTCAGCTGGGGATCCATCCGTCGCATCTCGTGAAATAAACATCGTCACATCATCAACATTAGAAAGCTGGGAGCGGATCACGCCATCTTCATTAACATGGAGTCTCGACAAGGGATCTGAAATTCCCACGCCGAGATCACCCGAATTATCTAGTGCAAAAAGGTTATCATCATTATTATTAAAAACTTTTAAAGCATAATTGGTACTAAGATTATTATGACCATTTATTGTCACAGCAGTATCAGAACTTTCAAAATAGGACTCACTATCAATTAATAGTGTCGCTTTCGAATTTGTAGGACTTGCAAAGAATTCGTGGGCATACCCATGATAAGTTAAGTTGGTAAAGCGGTTATCACTTGTTGCTATTCGAGCAGATAGACCAGCAGCACGTTGGGCACCTTTACATTCGCTTTGCTGTACTGAGCAGCCAAGATTAATTTTATATTTTGAGGGGTCATCTAGAATATCCCCGCTTGCCCTTCTACTACTAGAAAAGTGAAGTTCAGCTGTAGGCCTTACATACCCAAGCCCTACATGACCAGCACTATCAATAAAGAGTTTGCTTGAGGTTCCATCATCAATTGAGAAGCCTTCCGTATCCACACTAGTATAAATGCTATAAGTACCAAGCCCAGCACTCCAAGAGTCAGTGGGTGTTTTAAAATTTACAAATGAGTGAGATGCCGCATCGGTAGATTCAATTTCAACTCCTTGATCGCCACTTCCCTGAACTTCCAGATGACTCGTGGGATTATTTGTTCCCACACCGATATTTCCAGAAGCATCAATTCGTATTCGCTCTACCCCAGCAGTTGCGGCGGCAAGATTATCTGCAAGCGGAGAATACCAACCGGTATCTGTATCTCCAGAGAAACTAAAAGTAGGATTGGAAACTGTGCCATTGGCAGTTGTCACCACCCCACCACCAGCAGCACTTGAGACAAGACCAGCACTACTCAAATCAAAGATATTGGTGCCATTCACAGAAACTTCAATGGTATCTGCACTACCTGAATAAAACCCTGTATCCGTATCACCACTAAAAGTATAAGAAGGTGCGGCGGCACTTCCGGCCCCCACACTTGCCGTAGTACTCGTAATTGGACCACTAAAACCAGACGCTGTAATTGTTCCATTGACTTCTAATTCTGTACTTGGAGTTGTGGTGCCAATCCCTACTTTTCCATCAGAGAGAATTCTAAATTTCTCGCTGGCATTCGTATGGATACTAAAGAAGTCTCCACCATTATCATACCAAAGTCGCCCCATCTCAGGATTATCGGCATCACCAAAGGCAATAACACCTCGTCCCCCAGTGCTACTTAAGATATTCATCCCTACTCCAGTCTGTGTAGACTCAAGCACAAGTTCATTATAACCTGCTGAAACTTCTCCACCAGTAGCATTGTGTTGAATATGAAGCTTTCCTTGAGGAGAGATTGCTGAACCAATCCCTACATTGCCATCAGAATCAATTTTCATAACACTATGACCAGAAGACTTTCTTACTCGAAGGTAATCCGAATCTTTATAGGCCGTGACTCCAGAAGCTCCTGCAACATGATTAAGCTGCAAGGTTGCCGTCGTAGCATCCGTTACCCCGATAACAGCATTGCTTTCTCCATCGATAATAATTCGATCTCCATACTTAAGTTCGGTATCAAATGAAGTGCCTGTACCAACGAGAGTATTCGTTCCGGCCGTAACGGAAACCGTTCCGCTTAAGGCCGAGTTCAGTTGTCCTTGAATATCTATGACCGAATTAGGAGAGCTCACACCAAGGCCAATATTCCCCGTATTGTAGTAAATATCACTTCCCGTTGTTGTCCACTGCGACTGATTCACACCAGTAACCTGTGCATCAACATAGGTCTTAACGGCATTTTGTGAAGGTATGGCCGTATCGCTTGTTCCAAGGGTTGTCGTAGTGTCTAGATCAGATGCTTTTAATTGAGCATCATTGGTAACATTACCAAGACCCACATCACTTGCGCTCGCTCCCGTCTTATCAATCTTACTCCAAGCAATCGCCGCAGAAGAATTAATCTTAGCATTGGTGATTCCATCATCTTTTAACTGTAGCGTATCACTACTGACTTCTATCGTTGAATCATCAACATTAACATCAAGGGTTCCAGAAGTCGTAATCGGCCCATCGGTAAGTCCGGCCCCACCCGTAATCGAAGTAACAGAGCCCATGCCCGTTACCGCATTATCCACATAAGTCTTCACCGCATTTTGCGATGGAATCTTTGTATCATCCGTTCCGAGAGTCGCTGTGGTGTCGAGATCGGCCGCCTTTAATTGAGCATCGTTGGTAACATTGCCTAGACCCACATCAGACCCTGTCGCCCCCGTCTTATTAATCTTTGACCAAGAAATCGCCGCCGCAGAATTAATATCCGCATCGACAATTGAATCATTGGCAATAGATGCACTATTGACCGAATCAGCAGAAACTCCAGAATCATTATCTGTATCCGCAATCCATGACGTACCATCAAATTTTAAAACCTGTCCTGTTGTAGGAGCAGTCGTAAAATCCACATCGGCAATATCCCCAATGGAAGAAGTTGTTTTATCAATTTGCGCCCAAGTGTAGTCACCCGCTTGAGGCATGACGGCCCCTGTGCGTGTATTAAAACTTGTTACATCCGAGCTATTACGAATCTGATCCCATGACGAAGTATTGTCGTTATAGACAATCCAGTCTCCCTGAAACCAATCACGAGGATTACCATCACCCGGATCAACATTAGATCCATCGGTCGTAACGATATAGTACTCTCCCCCAACGGCCGAAGGATTGGGGTTCCCCGAAGCATTCCATGTTCCCGCATAAGTGAGAGCATCGAGATCCGAGGCCACCCAAGAGGTTCCATTCCAGCGCAGAAGCTGGCCCACAGAGGCCGACATGCTAGAGAGCTTTACAGCGGTGATTGCACCATTAGCAATCTTGGCCGTCGTCACTTGCTCGTCACCAATCTTCGCCGTCGATACAGAGGAGTCGGGAAGATTGAAAGTCACATCGATCACCGTCGCCCCATAAGCATCTTCAAGCGTAAGAGACATCAATGTATTTAAGGCAAGGGCCATTTGAGTAGAAGAGCTGAGAATAAGCTCACTGGCCGTTTGAGAAATAATGGAAAGGGTTGCATCAGACCCCGACTGCGAAATTAAAGCTTTCGTAACACCATCAAGGTCACTACCCGAAATTATGAGTTGATCATTCACAAGCTGAATATCATTAACTTGAACAGAGCTGGTTTCATCAGTTTTGCCCGCATCACGAGCGGCCTGATCCGAGGAGCTGAGAGATAGCGATACCTTTCCCTTCTCACTTGGCATAAGACAGGAGGACACTAATGTTCCCAAGAAAATAAATAGAGTAATTCTTAAAATATTTTTCATAGTCCTAACAAACGTACCACTTAGTATTTGGCGTATCGCCATTAACTAAATGATATCACTAGGACTTATCGGTAAATAAAATCTGAAAGAAATCAAGGAGATATCAAGGGAAAGAATACGGCAAAATTGTCCTAAGTGCCTATAAAAGGACACATTAGGACAATGGATAAACGTATACTTATAAGGAGTTTGTTTGAGGACTAAGCTCAGTTACTGCGGCCACATTATCGGCAAATTTATTGTGAAGAGAAGCTGTGGCCTGCTCTTTTATTTCAGCAAGCCTAATTCGGGCCTGCTTCCAAGTCAGCAATTGTCCTCTTTCTTCATCGTAAACCTTCATGCGAATACAAGGGATAACATCCTTCATTGTAATAACGGTACTCGTTTGAAAAACATCATTTTCTTCATAACAAGTTTGAAGATTATAATTAGGCACTCTGTGATTTAAATGGTGAATATGGTGAAAGCCAATATTGCCAGAGAACCACTGAAGGATTGCAGGAAGTTTGAAGTAGCTACACCCATCAATGGCCGCAACATTATAATTCCAATTCTTTGTTGTTTGCCAGTAAGTATCTTCATACTGATGTTGAACATAGAAGAGGATACAACCAAAGAGCTCAGCAAAGAAAACCATAGGAGCATAAATCATAAAGAAATTCTTGTAACCAATCCATGAGCCAAAGCCTACGATAATGGCAGCAAGTGCAATATTGGTTAAATAGAGATTTCTCTTCTCTTGAGGGCGATCCGTCTTAAGAGTAACTCTATGTCTCAATTGAAAAATGAAAACAGGGCCAATTAAGAAAGTTACAACTGGATGACGATAGAGATAATATTGAAGCTTCTCAAGCCATGATGCACTTCTATATTCTTCTAGAGTCATGGTCCAAACGTCACCACGTCCTCTCTTATCGAGATTGCCTGAATCTTGATGATGGGCCGCATGTTCACGAGTCCATTGACGATAAGGAGTAGAAGCAATGATTCCAGTAATCGTTCCTACAATATCGCGAGTTCTCGCAGACTTGAAAAGTGTCCCATGACCACAGTCATGCATAATGATGAAAGTTCTAACAACAAAAAGAGAGGCCAGAAAAGATAATCCAAAAGAGAGAATACCAGAAACGGCCAAGGCCTTATAGGCCAGGACAACAGTAATACTCAGTGGAATAAGGGTATTGGCCACCTGCCACCAACTCTTTAATTCACTAACTTGGGTATAAGGCTTAACCACCTTTTGAAGGTTAACCTTCTCTTTATTTTCAGAATTTTTTGTTTCACTAAATGTCTTTATTGCTTCACTCATATTTTCCCCTAAAATACTTGGGTTATCTTCAAGTAAAATTGTAGTTCAAAATGAGCATTCCTTTTGTAAAACAAGTGTAATAGTTATATTAGGATTTTATTGTTTAAATACGGTAACTTAGAAATGATAAAGGGCCGAAGAATCGGCCCTTATTAGGTAAACTTTTTTTATTACGTCTACATTAATCAATGATAGAGATGCCTCCACACTGTGCTGATAGACTTGAGTCTGAGCTCTTAATTGCTTTAGTTGAGCCCATAAGAGAAAAGATAAAAGTATCCTCTCCTTGATCTAAACTCCCCTTAAGAGAATACTCTGCCAAGATCACAGCTATAAGATCTTCTCTCTGATCAATTTCGACAACAAAGATCAATTCATCTGAAGTAGAGAGTCCAGGAACAAGATTAAGTTTAAACTCGCGGCTTGAATTTGGAGCAGTCACAGTAATTGACTTTGCTTTTGTAGTAAGCTCATCGGCTTTCTTTGTTTCTACTTTGATAAATACCGTGGGCTCACTATCTTCATGAGAAGTAAGAACTTTACCCACGCTAAGAGATCCTAAATCTCCTTTCTTACTTGTCGCCTTTGTTTTTGCCACACAAGTCGTGCTTCCTTGTTGAAAAACTGAACCTTCCGCCATAGAAAAGCTCCAGTCACGCTCACTATAAACTTGATTCTCACTGAAGAAAGGAAGATCAATATTCACATCAACTTCATCTGTTTGAAGAAGCGCGACTTTTAATTCACTCTGGGCCATTAAAAGCTCGCTCTTATCATTTTGAATTTCTTCTTTTGAAGAACTTAGCTCAGCTTGCGCTTTATGAAACTCATGGGTCTTCTCACTAACTTGAGCGCCTTTTGCTGCGATCTCACTAGGAAGAGCTGGAATTCGACTATTGAGGTTCTGAATTTGCCCATTAACATAAGAGTGCTTCGACTTAAGTGAAGCGACCTCGTCTTCATAACTAAAGATACGATTTGCATTACCTAAGCTCGCTTCAAATTCTCTTAAATCACTTCTACTTTGAATAAGTGCCGGTCTCAATGATGCTGTAACTCTAGCGATTCGCTCCTGTTGATCAAAAACTTCATTTTGATTCGCTCTTATACTAGCATTGAGTTGTCTCTCTCTCTGGGCCGCTTTTTCAATCTTTTGCTTATATCCAATGATCTTTGTTTTTTCTTGAGCGAGATCTTTTTCTTTATTAGCTAAAGTCTTACCCGATTGAATATCTTTGATCTCGGAAAGCTCGTCTTTGGCCTTAAAGTAATCACGGCATTTAGAGGAAAAAAGTCCACCTAGAATACACTTACGATCTCCTTTTCTATCTTTAGCCTTCTTATACTTGGCCTCAGCTGCTGCCACGTCTGCATTGAGCTTTACTTTATTGGCCATCTGCTTTTTTAAAGCGGCAATTTTCTGCTCGAGCTTCTTTAACTCATTAACAGAAGAATTTAGACGACTTTGGTTCGATTTCTTATCAGAGATCGTTTGAGACAGAAGCTGCTGTTTTTGGTTTGTGTCTGCTTCGATAATATCAATACGTTTTAGAAAAGGACTTGAGCGCTGGGCAATTTCATCTTGAATAACCCCCACTCTACTTTCCAGTCTAATTCTTTCCGATTGAATCCCTTGCTTAAGATCATTCACACTCGAATAGCGAGGATAGAATTCTTCGAGTAAGAATTGAATACGCATTTGAGTGTTTGAAATATCAGATTGAATCGATTGTTTCTGAGCTTGAAGCTGTGACTTCTTTGTTTTCGCCGACTGAAGCTCGTTTTCGAGGGCCTGTTTTTGATTTTGTAGTCGAGATAATTGAGAGCTAAGGCCTGAAACTTCTGATTCAAGGGACTTTGAATGATTAACATCTGAAATATGCTCGCTCATATGGCGAAGATACTTCGAAGAATAGCTCTCTGACTTATCCATCAAATCGGCGGCATGGGTAAGCGTGCCAGTGGTAAGAAGTGCTGTTAGAGCTAATTTCTTTGTTAGTTTTAAAGCAATCTCTTTCTTCATATTCTCTCTCCCTAATCTCATTTATTCCCACTCTCTCTGAAGGATTTTTGCAGTATGGAGTAAAAGAGAATCGATTAAAAGATAAATTGAAGAAAACACATACTATGTAAGAAGTTGTATTTTATAGAAGAAAAAGCAGTATCACCTTGTCACCAAATGGGTTCAAAGTGATACCGTATAAATATTAAGAAATTACTTTTTTAAAAGCATAGCCGCTTCTTTGGCAAAGTAAGTAAGGATCATATCTGCGCCAGCACGTCGAAAAGACATGAGAACTTCCATCATGGCCGCCTCACCATCAAGCCATCCTTTCTCTGCTGCGGCCTTAATCATGGCGTATTCACCACTAATATTATAGACAGCAATAGGAAGCTCACTGCTTTCTTTCAAAGCACGAACCACGTCGAGATAAGGAAGACCAGGCTTGACCATGAGAATATCTGCTCCTTCTTCTGTATCGAGACGAGCTTCTCTAAGGGCCTCGTGAACATTGGCCGGATCCATTTGATAAGTTTTCTTGTCCCCTGACTTAGGAGCTGAATCAAGTGCATCTCTAAAGGGTCCATAGAAGCAAGAGGCGTACTTGGCCGTGTAGCTCATGATTGAAGTATTCGTAAATCCACTCTTATCGAGAGCTTCGCGAATATATCCGACTCTCCCATCCATCATATCACTGGGTCCAATTATATCTGAACCAGCTTGGGCCTGAGTAACGGCCATTTTCGCTAGAATGGATAGAGACTCATCATTGAGAATTTCTCCATTATCAGAGACAAGTCCATCATGACCATCACTTGAGTACGGATCCATGGCCACATCACTCATAACTAATAAGTCGGGATACTTCTCTTTGACAGCAGCAATCGTGCGTGGAAAAAGTCCATCGGCATTAGCAGACTCAGTTGCATACTTATCTTTCTTATCGTCAGTTAGAGCAGGAAAAAGGGAAACACAGGGAATTCCCAGCTCCTGAAGACGTCCACACTCTTCAAGTAGGAGGTCAAGACTAAAGCGATACTGACCGGGCATAGAGGCTATTTCTACTTTCTGATTCGTTCCCTCTATAACAAAGAGAGGGGCGATAAGGTTACTGGCACTAAGGTGAGTTTCACGAACCATATCTCGCATGGCCGCACTCTTTCTATTTCTTCTGGGGCGATTATTTAGATTAATCATAGCATTCCTAGATCCATTTTAGTTTTATAAGCAAGGGCGTAGAATTGAATCTGCTTCATCATAGCACTAAGACCATTAGCGCGACTCATGGAGAGGTGCTGTTTGAGTCCAATTGGCTCAAGAAAGTCTTGTTTTAGGGCAAGAATTTCAGCAGGAGTTCTATCGCTATAAACCTTAAGAAGTAAGGCCACTATCCCCTTCACAATAGAAGCATCCGAGTCGCCCCAAAAGTGAATCTTCCCTTCTTGGACTTCACTATGAAGCCAGACTTGTGACTGACAGCCTTTAACCTTATTTTCTTCTTTACGATGATCTTCAGGAAAGCTTTCAAGCTCCTTGCCCATAGCAATCAGATGTTTATAACGACTCTCCCAATCAGAAAATTGAGAGAAACTAGCAATAACTTCGGCCACACGGCCATCTTCATTTTGATTATTATTTTCCATGGAAATGTAATACCACAAAAAATTTAATTAGAGAAAAGCTCCCACAATTTCATTCCAAGTGGGCCCATGGGCTGATGTTTGCTGCGCAAAAGAAAGATTTCAAAGGAATCTCGCCCCACTTCTGCATTATTGAGCTCCATAAGGATTCCCTGCTCAAGCTCAGCGTCAACAAGATGATCTGGTAAGCGGCCCCAACCAAGGCCTGCTACAATAATATCTTTCTTAACGCCCATTTCTTTAACGCGCCACTGCCTTCCACCGCCAAGAACACCAAAAGTCCTGCCAGCAGATCGAGGGCTATTGTCTGTTAAGATAATCTGCGGATGCTTCTTTAGGTGATCAGAAGTTACTTCACTACCTGCAATATCTCCAACCATAAGGGCCGAGGCCACAGGAACCATGGCCACCTTGGTAAAACTCTTTGAGTTAAATTTACTGGTATCAAGGCCAACTTCTGGACTAATGGCCAATTGAACCTCACCACTATCCACTTTATCTGCTGATCCACCAAGAACCTCAAAGCTAATATTGAGACGTGTATCAGGATGCTTCGAAGAGAAAACTCTCAAAATATTGAGAACTGGGGCAATAGGACACAGAACATCAATTGCAATGGAGAGCTCTGGTTCTTCACCAAGACCCAATTGTCGACCAAATTTCTCAAGGCCCTGGGCCGATTCATAGAGATCTTTTGATTTATTATAAAAAGCTTCACCAGCAGCGGTGAGAACGGGACGATATTGATCACGATCAAAGAGTTTTACGCCCAGCCCTTCTTCAAGCTTTTTAACAGCTATACTGAGTGCAGGCTGAGAGCGGTGTAGAACCTCTGAGGCAGATTTAAAAGATCCACATTCTACGACCTTAAGAAAGGTTTCAATTTGATCAAGAGTCATAGCAAAAGATTACTTCTTAAGTGCTGAAGATGCCAATTAAAAAAATATTGAACACCACCAAATGAACTTTGAAGAAACTCACGAATAAAGTTAAAATGCTTATTCAGTTTAAAAGAGGTCAGAAACCATGAGTGTAAGAATCGCATTAATTCGTCACGGTGACGCTCCATTTCATATAATCGACTCCCAACGCCAACTTTCCAACAAGGGAAAGATGGAAGCTCACAACACGGCCCTCTATCTTAGAGAGATAAAGTTCCCCGTTAAAGAAATCATTCACTCAGGGCTTGATCGCGCCCGGGATACGGCAGAAATCATACGCCAAGAGCTTGCCGTCGATCTCAATTGCAAAATATCACAAGATCTCTGCCCGGAATCTTCAACTTCAGCTTGGGAAAATAACCTTATCGTTTGGGAAGAAGGACGTGATGCTCTGATTATTTCTCATATGCCTTTTCTACCTATGCTCTTAGAGCAACTCACAGGAAAGCGTATTAACTTTCCAACAGCAGGTTGTGTTGTGCTTGAAAAGGAAGAAGGTGAAGTACAATGGAAGCTCGTCCAGTCAAACTTCTAAATTAATGAAGTGCGCTCTTACCTACGATCATTTGTCCTAAGCGTTGAATCTTGAGATTGATATCATCAATTTGGAAGAGTTCATACTTCTGAGACCAATCTGGTAGAATATGGTCAATATAAAAGGCCAAGAGTCTATCAGGGGAGCTAAGCTGATCGATGACAATATCAACTTCCTCCTTGGTTTTAAGAAAGTCAGACAGCTTTTCTCTTGTTAAAGATTTTATTCTTCGAAAGAGAAATTGACTCTGCTCATTGAGTTCATTATTTAAACGAATAGGAGTGAGATCAATTTCAATATAAGGACTGGCTTCTTTGCCTACGTCTTCAATATGGGCCTTTCCTAGAGAGTTAACCGCTATGATCAGTCCCTTATTCGATTCACCAAGTATTTCAATTCTTCCATATCCTACATCCGAACAAATATAAGGATGTCCAGAATCTGGAATCAATACACTACTATCAAACTCCGTTTTAGAAGCATGGGCAATGGCCATAGGCAGATCGCTCGCCATAGCGTCTTTTACCATTTGAAGGTAGCGGGGTTCAAAAATATTTAATGTAACCTTACCACCAGGACTTAAAATCAAACCTGGTAGTGGAAATAATACGGCCTGCATAATGAATAGACCTCCTTCTCTTACTTAAGTTTTCCGCTTTAGCTCAATATCGTCAAGCCTAAGGCCCTAAACAAGATTAAATTCTACCTAGACATGACCGACTAAAAAACTTCGCTAGCTAACCAAATCTTAAAAAAAAACCTCGCGAAAAGGCTTTATGTATTTTCACTCGATAGTAAAATAGAAAGGATAAATCACTATTATATAAGGCAACTCAATGGCACAAAGTAAAGCTACCAAGAAAGTGGCAAAAAAAAATACAGG
>JBLWXW010000028.1:0-46277 GCA_048267265.1 Bacteriovoracaceae bacterium | reverse complement strand
TGATAACTTTCTTAAGCTCGATTATCACTTAATTTGGGCCATTCGTCATATGTGGATATTTGTTAATAACTTTTTTATTTGCACCTGCTCAATTCGTATATTCTTTATAAGTTAACATTTTTTTGACGTTTACCCACGGCTTATTCACATTCTTTCCACAAGACTAAAATAGTTTATTAATTTGTGTCCCATTTCCTGACTCTGGGCCCAATTTATCCACAATCTTATTCACATGTGGAAAACTTTTTATAAACATTGTGAGTATTGTGGATAAGTAGTTTTCCACATTTGTGGATAACTTGAAATATATTTTCTTTCTCCTTTATTAATCGCTACTAAACTCAAAAAGTTATTCACAATGGGCCGTGGATTGGCCGGGGATAAGGCCGACTAGTCATTTTTTATTGGCCCAAATTCACAATTATTATTTTATATTGTGGATAACTTTTTGAATCTTTGAAAGGCCCTAGTGATGGGCCTTTTGGTGTTATATGCTATGAGTTAAGGTTTTTAATGTGGAAAACTTTAACGTATCGCCGAAATATTTTTTATCTATGTTGAGTTTTTCACAAAAAAAAACGGACAACTTAGTGTCCGTTCTATTTATTTCTTCAATTTTGTTAAATGTTTTAGATGTTGTTTTCTAAGTAAACGATGTCTTTGGAAATCATAGGGTCATTTTTGAGCTGTTCAGAGATTTTATTCACTCCATGTATGACAGAAGAGTGATCTCTATTGCTATAGTATTGACCTATTTCCTCATAAGTTGCACCTACAATATTTTTACTTAGGTACCATGAGATATGTCTCGCTCTTACTACTTCTTTACTTCTGGCCTTAGATCTTAGATCGGCAACTGGAATTTTAAAGTAGTGTGAAGCGGCCCTACATACTGACTCAAGGGTTGAAGCCGGCTTCTCATCGCTTGCTTGTAACTTTAGTATTTCTCGGGCCATCTCACTATCGATTTCAGCTTCGATTAATTCTGCGTGGGCTTGTAATCTAATGAGTGAGCCTTCTAGTTCTCTAATAGATGTTTTAATAGAACTAGCAATAAGGTTTAAAACATCGTCTTGAATAAAAAGATCAAGATCAATGGCCTTCTTTTTTAGAATAGCAGTTCTTGTTTCAAAGTCAGGCTTTTGAATATCCACTACAAGTCCCCACTGGAGGCGAGTAATGATTCTTTCTTCAATACCGGTAATCTTGTCTGGACTCTTGTCAGAAGTAAAAATGAGCTGCTTTCCTTTGTCATGAAGGAAATTAAAAATATGAAAGAATTCTTCTTGAGTTGAATTCTTATTCTTAAGTTCATGAATATCATCAATCATAAGTACGTCTACATGTTCAGTGTACTTGATTTGAAATTCGGATAGTTTCTTGTCTTTGTAAGCATTAATAAGCTCTTTCATGAAATCACGAGCAGAGATTAGGCATATTCTTATATCCGGATGATTTTTAAATATTCCGTTGGCCACAGCATGGAGTAGGTGAGTTTTTCCTAGACCAGAATCAGAGTAGAAGTATACGCAAGGATACTTTCCTGTTTTCCCTGGGCCATCTGCTACAGCATGAGCTGTTGCAAAGGCTAGGTTGTTTGATGGTCCAACAATGAAGTTATCGAATGTTTTGGAAGGGTCTATAGTTTGGCTAGTATCCTCTTCCATATGTTCTATGTACTTACTTGTCGCTTGCTCTTGGCGTTCCTCTTTTGTTGGACTGAGGTCTAAAGTAAAGGATGACTTCTTTTTGCTATGGTCTTTCTGGATTTTAAATGTGTCATCCGAGCTATCTAATAGATGACTGAAGTTTGGGCGTGATACTTCTTCGCTTCTTTGCTTTTCACCACCAATTGTAAATTCGATCTCATACTCTTCACCCATAAGCTCTTTAAGGATGGATCTTATTAGGGGTAGGTAGCTGCCTTTAACAGTATTTAAGATAAACTGGGTTTGTGCGTTAAATACAACCTTTTCATCATTTAAGCTCTCTATTTGAATCTTATTTTTGATGAAGGTGTTGTACTTAATAGGCTCAATTTTATCTTTTAAAGCTTCAAAGATTGCATCTGTTATTGGCTTAAAAGGGGAAATATCCGAATGATCATGAGCTGGCGCTATTTCTACAGTTTTTCTCATAGCGTTGTTATCGCTATGGGTACTGAATATATCATTAAGTAAATGTTCGTTTTTACTACAGTTATCTACTGAGTTTTGTGTAGCAGAACCTGAAGTTTTTTTAGTATTTAAAAACTTTTCAAAAGGAAAATCTGTCGTCATGTTTAACGTCTCTCAACCTGGATTTTGTGTGTGTAAAAAAAATGTTCTTGTTGTTAGGGGGATAATAATTACCGGAGAGAGGGTAAAGAATCAACATAGTGCCGTGCGCAGTTATTCTGAACTCTTCTTACAACCTGTCATTTTTATGACTATTACATTTTTCTTCACTTTTTTACAGATTTTGCGCGATTGGCCATTGCCTTTTCCTATGTGTTTATGTAGATTTCGCACCTAATTGTTTTTTTACGTTAAAGTGAATTGTTTCGTGAGGTAGATATGAGTAAGAGAACTTGGCAACCAAAAAGAACTAAGCGTCTTCGTGTTCACGGTTTTTTAAAAAGAATGTCCACAGCCGGTGGGAAAAAAGTAATTAATGCTCGTAGAGCAAAAGGTAGAAAGAGATTAACTGTTTCTACAGGTTCTAAGTAATCAATTACTTGCGGTATTAGTAGATGGATTCCTCTTTTAGTAAAGAGTACCGCCTATTAAAGCCTAGAGATTTTCAATACTTAAAGAGAGGGGCATCGCGTGTTGATACCCCTTTTTTACGTTTTTATTTTAAAAAATCACAAAATAAAGATCTGGGTCATGCACGTCTTGGCCTAAGTATTTCTAAAAAATCAGGTAAAGCTGTACATCGGAATTTTATAAAGAGAAGGGCTCGAGAAGTATTTCGAACCAGTTTCTTGCGTTCAACATCTCTAGATATTCTAGTTATTGCTTCCCCGCGCTTAAAGGTACTTAAAGGGGAAGAGTTTAAGAACGCTGTTAACTTATCCTTATCTAAGGCCCTTAAAAAAGGGAATGATAGGGGGGGCTTCTTTATAAAATGAAGACAGTTTTTCTTTTAATTATCAAATTCTATCAGTATGCAATTTCTCCTTTATTGGGTCGTAATTGTAGATTTAGTCCAACTTGCAGTTGTTATAGTAAAGAATGCTTTGAGCACTTTCCAGTGCACAAGGCCTTATGGTATTCACTTGTGAGAATTTTAAAATGTCATCCTTTTCACTCTGGTGGGTACGACCCCGTACCTCGTTGTAGCGAATCGGATTCAAATCGAATTAATCTTAAGGAAGTCTAGTAATGGCCTCAGAACAAAAACGCTTATTTTTAACACTCTCTTTATCTGCACTTGTTTTATTTGGTTGGCAGTACTTCTTTGCTCCTAAGAGTCAATTTGATAAAGGTAATTTCTCTAATACTGAAGCCTCTGCGCCAAAAGGAGAAGTTAAGCCATCTGCAACTCCAAGTGCTCAGGTAGCAGACACAGCATCTCCTACTGCGGCTTCTTCATCTACACCAGAAGTTAATAATGTTAGCGTTTTCACTCTTAAGAATTCTGTTTCTGAAGTTAAGCTAACAAATGAGCTAGTTATTAAATCAATGATTCCTCTCTCTGAAGATAGAGATGCTTTTGTTGATATTGTTGGTGCAAAAAAGCCTTTTCAAATATTTATTGTTCAAAATGGTACTTTAACACCTTTGAACTTTAATCTAGCTCAATCATCTGAAAATAACGTCTCAGGTGTAGATTCCCGTTTTGGTATCACTTTCAATGGAAGTATCGATGACAAGGGTCTTTTCCAATGGAACCTAACTTCTGCTACTGCTTATCAGTATTTCACTAAAATGGAATCTACTAAGCAAGAGGGCGAAGGAAGACAAATTCGTCAGTTCGTCACTCTTCTCAAGGATACAACACATACTAATGTAGATGGTGAAGAAAAGTATGATGGTCCACTTCAGTGGATGGGAGTTGATTATCACTATCACTTATTTGCTAACGTAATCAATGGTAAGCCTATGGCTTCTATTAATATTGATAAGGGTAATCTAGAGGCCAAAATTATTGAAAGTACTACTAAGCTCTCGGGATTTTCTTTCTATGGTCTTAAGGGCTACGATCAACTTCAAAAAGTAGGGAGTAATCTACATTTAGCTGTAGATTTTGGTGTATTTGGAATTATTGCTGTACCAATCCTTAAAGGTCTCCAGTTTTTCTATAAGTATGCCCCTAATTACGGTGTAGCTATTATTTTGATTACACTTTTCATTAGAACTCTTCTGTTTCCACTTCAGTTTAAGAGTTTTAAGAGTATGAAAAAGATGCAGAAGCTTCAGCCTGAGCTTGCAAAGTTGAAGGAAAAGCATGCTGATGATCCTCAGAAAATGCAAAGAGCTACAATGGAGCTTTTCAAAAAAAATGGTGCCAATCCAATGGGTGGGTGTCTTCCGTTACTCCTTCAAATGCCTGTTTTCTTTGCTTTTTATCAAGTGCTTTTTAATTCGGTAGAGCTTTTAAATGCTCCTTTTATTTTTTGGATTAAAGACCTTTCGGCAAAAGATCCATATTATGTATTACCAGTATTAATGGGGATTGCTATGTTCTTTCAAACTAAGCTAAATCCTTCTACTACTGCAGATCCTATGCAAAAGAAAATGATGATGTTTATGCCACTGATCTTCACTTTCTTCATGAAAGACCTTCCAGCAGGGCTTAATCTTTATATTTTTGTTTCAACTGTCTTTGGGATTTCACAACAGTTGTTTGTTTATAAGACAGTAGATTAGATTATAAAAAAATGAATCAATACTTCCGTGAAGATCCCATTGTAGCAGTTAGTACGAGTACGCAATCTCAATCTGCTATTGGGATCATTCGCATCACGGGATTTACCTCTCTCGACTTTCTAAAACCTTTGTGTGGTCTATCTAGGGTAAAGCCTAGATATGCTCACTATATCACTCTAAAGGACAATTTAGAGACTCTAGACGATGGTCTTTTGTTATACTTTCCAGCACCGCATAGCTTTACTGGTGAAAATGTAATTGAATTCCATGTTCACGGTAATCCTTTCAATTTAGAGAGGATTGTTAGTCTTCTCATTAAAGATTTTGGCTTTCTAAAGGCATTTCCTGGAGAATTTACTTATCGGGCCCTTCGTAACAAGAAGATGAATCTTACACAAGTAGAAGGCTTGGATCTCTTGTTAAATGCCACAAGTTCATTTGGCCTTAGCCAGGCTACTAAAATAATGAATAACGAATTATTCGATGAATATGAGTCCTTAAGAAAGATTTATATATCTCTACGTTCAGCTATCGAGCTCTCTATCGATTTTAGTGAAGATGTTGGCGAGGACGAGGTTCAAGAGCTTATCAAAAAACATACAATCGCATTTTCAAAAGCTATTGATATTCTCTATAAACGTACTGAAGGCGATCTCAATAACCTATTAACTCCTAAAATAGGTCTATTTGGTCAAACTAATGCTGGTAAATCAACTCTCTTCAACTTTCTTGTTGGCCAAGATAGGGCCATTGTTTCTGATATTCATGGAACCACAAGAGATTTTGTTTCTGAGTATATTTATATCAATTCTCAGGCTTATCAGCTCATTGATACCGCTGGTTTACGAGAAAGTAATGATGTTATTGAAAAAGAGGGGATTGAGAGAGGAAGAAAACTTATTGCTCATTCTCTATTAAAGTTTCATTTAATTGATGCTACTACATGGGATGGTACCCTTAATGAAGTCGAACCTTCAGCCTATATTTTTACACATGTTGATTTGCTCAAAGAGGCTGATATAGCTTCTCTTCAACGTCGTATCTGTAAATTAACAAAGCCTGTTTTCATTAGTGGTCCTATGGGGGCACCTTCAAGGCTTGGTCCTATAGAACCAGTTTCCGAAAAAGTTGGTCCTATGGGGGCAAGTAATATTCCAACTTCTGGTCCTATAGAACCAGATAATAAAGATTTCAATATTGGTCCTATAGGACCACAGTGTAATTATCAGTTTGGTCCTATGGGACCAGTTTTATTTTTCAATGGTCCTATGGGGGCAGAATTTATTGAAGATATTGGTCCTATGGGGGCAAATGAGGGAAGTAGTAGTGGTCCTATAGAACCAGTTTATTCTTTAAATCAAATGATTTCAGATACATATAGTCTTTTATCTAGGAATAACCCAATACCTCTTTCTAGGCACAGAGATGTGATTTTAGATATATATGATAAGTTTAGCGGCTTTAAACAAAATATATTTAATAATGTTGATTTAGGAATTATTTCACATGAAATCAATTTGTTATCTGTTCCAATTGATGAATTATTAGGGGTAACAAGCCCAGATGATGTTCTAGATAATATCTTCTCTAATTTCTGTATAGGAAAGTAGTATTTACAGTACCTTATCTATTCACTAGATTCTCATAAATTTACAGGATATAAGCATGTTCCACGTGGAACATTTTAGGTTAGTTAATATGAATTTTGATTACGATGTCGTTATTTTAGGTGGAGGACATGCTGGCGTAGAGGCCGCATGGATCGCTTCGCAATTTGAAGATATTAAAGTTGCAATAGTGACCATTGCAGAAGTGCCTCTTGGGAGTGCTCCCTGTAATCCTGCTATTGGTGGTGTAGGTAAGGGACAGGTTGTTCGTGAACTTGATGCATTGGGCGGATTAATGGGTCGCTTGGCAGATGAAGCTGGAATTCAGTTTCGTACACTTAATGAATCTAAGGGTTATGCAGTCCAAAGCACTCGGATTCAAATTGATAAAGAACTCTACTCAAAAAATGCAGAAAAAATAATTGAAGACTCACGGATCACAGTGATTCGTGCCAAAGTTGATCATGTGGCAAAGTTAACCGAAGGGTTTTCTCTTTCAACAAGTGATAATCGTATAATCTCTACAAAGAAACTTGTTGTTACCACAGGTACTTTTCTTAATGGAAAGATGCATACAGGAGAAGAGGTTAGTACGGGGGGAAGAGTGGAGTGTAGTGCTTCGGAAGGCTTAACTTCGCTTTTTGATGGTGTATCTAAGCTTAAGAAGCGCTTTAAGACGGGGACACCAGCTAGAATTAAGCGTAAATCAATTGATTTTTCTCAGATGGATGAGCAACCTAGTGATCCTGATACTGTTTGTTTTCATTACAGACATGAAGCTAATGAGCGTAAGGCGAGGCAGGTTTCTTGTCATTTAACACGTACTAATGATGAAACGTTGAAGATTATTAGAGATAATAAGGAAAGAAGTCCTATTTTTAATGGTCAGATCCAAGGTATTGGTCCACGTTATTGTCCTTCGATAGAAGATAAGGCCTATAGATATGAGGATAGAAATATTCATCATGTATTTGTTGAGCCAGAAGGACTTGATTTAGATACATTCTATCCAAATGGTATATCGACATCTCTTCCAAGAGAAGTCCAGCTAGATTTTATCCGTACAATTAAAGGCCTTGAAAAGGCTGAAATTTCCGTATTTGGATACGCAGTTGAGTATGATGTTGTAGATACACTCCAGTTAAATAAGCAAATGGAGTACACGAATCTGCCAGGATTGTACTTTGCTGGACAAGTTTGTGGTACTTCTGGATACGAAGAGGCAGCGGGACAGGGTTATATAGCTGGAGTAAATGCAGCATTATCTCTGAAAAACAGAGCTCCATTGGTATTAAACAGAGAGGAGAGCTATATCGGTGTTATGATCGATGATCTCACTGCTAACGAAAGAGATGAGCCCTACAGGTTATTCACGGCCCGTGCTGAAAATCGTCTGCAATTAAGAGAAGATAATACGATTCTACGAATGGCAAAGTATAGAAGAATGCTTGATCTTGATATGGATATTGATTCTTATAATGAATCTTTTATTTCACAGTATGAAGACTTGGTAGAGATAATAGATAATTCTTTCTATAAGGAATCAGTTGAGAATCTCAATCTATTTAGTGAAAACTCTCTTGGTGGTATTAAGAATAAGGTATCTGTTACCGAAGTTCTTCAACGAAGCCAAAATGATCCCATAGAAACACTTAAATTCTTTTTAAAACATGCTGGTCTTAGTATGGATGAAAAAGTAATTCGTGCAGTTGCCGTTTCTGTAAAATATCGTGGTTATATCCAAAGAAGTGATGCTGACTTTCAAAAGTGGATGAAGTTAAAGAATAAAAGTGTTAACTGGCTAGAGCTACTTGAAAATAAGAATATTAGCTTTGAGTGTAAGCAAAGAATCGAGAAGGTTAAACCTGAGAACTTCGGACAACTCCAAAGGATAAAAGGTATCAGACCAGCGACGCTAGCATTTGTAGCAGGTAATATATGAAAGAATTTTCTGAAGAATATAGATGTTTACTATTTGGTGACTTTGCAACCCTTAACCTAACGAGAATATCAGAGCCTGATGAATTCTATGAAAAACAGATTGTGGACTCAGTATATCCAATTGAAGAATATCCTGAATTTAAAAATGAGCTTGAAACAAAATTATTACATGTAGATATTGGCTTTGGTGGTGGTTTTCCATTGTTACCACTTTCAAAGGCAATACCTGGATTAGTATCTGTTGGCTTTGAGGCCAGGAGAAAAAAAGCTGAAGCCGTTCAGGAAATAGCGAGGAGACTTGGCCTTAATGAGGTTAGAACATTTCACCATAGAGTCGAAACAGTTCTCATTGATGAAGACTGTGTAATTACCTTCAAGGCCGTTGGAAAGATTAAAGAGTTTCTAAAGAAAGTAAATGTAGCAGCAGGTACAAATGTAACGGTTTACTTTTATAAAGGACCAAATCTGCTTGAACTTGAAGAAACCCCGGAAGAGGTAGGAAATTTTAAGAAAAAATTATTATCGGAGTATAGGCTTCCTAGTGGTCATATAAGGTACTTTGTTGCTTATAAAGCAGAAAATGTTCCACGTGGAACAAAGAAAAATCTTGTCAAACTATCGCAACTTCATTAAAAATTTTAGTGCAACAACGAAACACTTGGAGTTCTAAATGTCTAAAATTATTGCAGTTGCCAATCAAAAGGGTGGCGTAGGGAAGACGACTACGGCCATTAATCTTGCAGCGTGTCTAGCAGTAGCTGAGAAAAAAACTCTACTAATCGATCTTGATCCTCAAGGGAATGCCAGTGTTGGTGTTGGCCTTGATAAAGAATCTTTCGAAGAGAAGAATATTTATCATGCAATTATCGGAAAAGAGTCCCTAAAAGACTGTATCTATCATACAGAGCTTCCAAACTTTGATGTATGCCCTGCAGATCAAGATCTCATTGGTGCAGAAATTGAATTAGTAAGTGAGTTCGCTAGAGAGCATAAGCTTAAAGCAGCCTTAGAGACCGTTAAAAAGGATTATGACTACATCATTATAGATTGCCTACCATCACTTAACGTATTGGCCGTAAATGCCCTTACAGCGTGTGATAGCGTAATTGTTCCACTGCAGACTGAGTACTATGCAATGGAAGGTTTAGCACAGCTATTAAATACCATTAGACTTGTACGCTCTTCTTTGAATCCAAACTTAGACTTAGAAGGAATACTTTTAACTATGTTTGATACAAGAACTTCTCTTCATAAGCAGGTCGCATCAGAAGTTCAAACACACTTCGGTGACAAGGTATTTGAAACAATCATTCCTAGAAACGTGAAGATTTCTGAGAGCCCATCATTTGGGAAGCCAATTATTCTTTATGATATTGAATCAAAAGGAAGTCAAGCATACTTGAATTTAGCAAAAGAGCTCATTATGAAAAATAGAGTTGAGACGTCTAAAGACCAAGTCGAACTAGATTTCAGTGTTCCAGAAATTCCAGAAGAATTTAAAAATCAAAATGGAAACTCTGATCAACCAACGATTCAGTAAGGGGAGGAATAAGAAATGGCGAAGAAACTAGCATTAGGAAAAGGAATAGCTTCTCTTATTCAAGATTCACCAAATGAAATTTTGAAGGCATCACTTTCAGATCAAGTAAAAGAAAAAAGTACTGAAAAGAAAGAAGCGAAAACAGAGAAGGTCGAAATAGAGGCGGGACCAGCATTAATTGATATTAATGAAATTAAAGCTAATCCAAATCAACCTCGTAAAATATTTAAAGAAAAAGATTTAAATGAGCTATGTGAATCTATAAAAGAAAATGGAATTATACAGCCATTAGTTGTTGTAAAAGCAGAGAAAGGCTTTGAGCTAGTTGCTGGAGAGAGAAGATTGAGAGCTGCCAAAATGGCAGGTTTAGAAAAAGTACCAGCAGTTATTAAAAAAATAACTGAACGTGAAAAAATGGTTATCTCCATTATTGAAAACGTTCAGCGATCAGACCTTAACTGTGTTGAAGAAGCTTTAGCTTATTACCAGTTAATGAATGAATTTGATCTCACTCAAGAAGAAGTAAGTAAGAGACTGGGTAAAGAGCGATCAACGATTGCAAACTTTTTAAGAATTTTAAAATTACCAAGACCAGTGATCGAACAACTTCAAAAAGAAGAATTAAGCTTTGGGCATGCTAAGGTGTTGGCAGGTGAAAAGGATAGAGAGAAATGTATTCGTGTTGCTAATCAAGCAATTGCGGAGTCTCTTTCTATTAGAGAAGTTGAAAAACTACTTAAGAAAAAAGTGGCCGAACCTAAAGAGAAGCAGAAGAAATATTTTGATGAAAAACTAATTCAATTGAAAGATACACTTGAGCAGAAAACAGGTTATCATTTTGATATTAAGTCAAAGAAAGCTGGTAAAGGTGAAATCGTTATTAAGTTTACTAATGAAGCTGAATTTAATGATATCTATGCTTATCTTTTGAAACGCTAAATAAAGCGAAAGAAGTGGTCCTATGGGACCACTTGAACCATGGAGATTGTCGCGGTGAGACAAAAGGGTGAAATTTCGGCCATCATTGAAGAAGGCTGTAAATTCGAAGGAAATTTAAGTTTTAACGGAGTTGCTCGTATAGCAGGTATTGTTAACGGCTCTGTTTTTTCTAATGACACAGTAATCGTCTCTGAGGGTGCTGTTGTCAATGCTGATATAAATGCAAACGTAATCCTCATTAGTGGAACGGTGAAGGGAAATATCAAAGCAAGTAGTCGGGTTGAGATTATAAAACCGGCTAGGTTTGAGGGTACAATAACTACACCTAGTCTAATTGTTGAAGAGGGAGTAATTTTCCACGGTACTACAAAAATGTAGTAAAGCGCTCTGCGCAACAAGGTAATCTGTATAAATTCTATCGAGCAAAATAATGCAAAGCGAATCTGCTCTAAAAATGGCGTAAAGAATATATAAGTAAACCGTTAAAGACTTTGACAAATCTAGCGTGGATGACTACATATAAGGTTCAATTTATAGGTTCTGCACAGATGTACTTTAGCTAGGAACGGTGTGCTCTACTGGAGATAGAATTATTATGGATAAAATCATCCAGATCTTTGTGAAATTAGGTGTCGATCAATCTATTTTCTATCAATTTGCTGTTTTTACAGTAATCTTTTTTCTTCTTAAAACTCTATTCTTTAACAAGTTATTATTTGTTCTTCAGACTCGTGAGTCTAAGACAACAAAACTAGAAGAAGGTGCAGGGGATAAGTTTAAAGAGGCAGATAAATTGGCTAAACAGTTTGACGAAGAAGTTCAAAAAACTAATGAAGTGGTTTATCAAAAAATGTCAGAAAGGAAAACAACTGCCCTTAGAACAATTGAGCAAGCTCAGAAAACAACTGAAGAAAAAATTCTTAAGTCGTTTGAAGAACGAAAAACTGAAGTTGTTGCATCAATAGAAGCAAGCAAAGCAGAAATTCTTTCTAAAGCTGATGAATTATCAGAAAAACTCGTAGATAAAATAACTAACTAATAAATAGGTAACAAATGAAAGTACTCGTAACTTTGATTACTCTTGTAAGTACCGCTTATGCAAGTGGAAGTGGTGCAGGTCATGGAAGTGTTGCTGATCTAATGTGGCCAGCAATTAACTTTGTATTACTAGCAAGTTTTCTTGTATGGAAAATTAAAAAGCCTTTAAGAGAAATGTTCGAAAAAAATGCTAATGAAGTTAAGTATATTTTTGAGCATGCAGAGAAAAAAGATAAAGAAGCATCTATTAAGCTTACTGCTCTGAAAGAAAAAATGGGAAATCTTGAAGGCGAGAAAAATAAAATCATGAAGTCGGCAGAAAAAGAAGCAGATGATTTTATTGCTAAAGCTGAAAGAGAATCAAAAGAATACCTTAGAAGATTAGAGGCAGATTCAGATAGTAAACTTGATCATGAAAAAGCTACGAGAATATCTCAACTAGAAGAAAATCTTGTTGATGAAGTTATTGCAAAAGCAAAAAATAAAATCGGAAGTGATTCAAGTCTTAGCGATAAAGTAAGTAAGAAACTAATTTCACAAATTAGATAGGTAGAATATGAAAGAATCAATTGTTGCTAAAGCATATGCAAAGTCGATTTATGCTCTAGGTGAAGAGCAGAACGTTGATGTAACAAGTGAGCTTACAAAGCTAACTGAAGTTATCAACGAGAATAATGATCTAGAAACTGTAATGTTTATGGATGTATTCACGATCGAAGAAAAGCAAGCTGTAATTGGTGATGTACTTGCAAAACTTGGAACAGCATCACTTGTAAAAAATGTTATTGGCTTCCTTATGGAAGAACAGAGAATTGGATTACTTCCAATTATCTTTAAAGAATTGGTTGTTATTGATGATCACAAAAAAGGATTTATCCGTGGTGTGATAGAAGGTAGCGAAGACGAAGCGAGTCCAGAAGTAGCAGACAAAATTGTTGCTTACTTAACTGATAAAATCGGGTCTAAACCAGTTCTCACATATAAGAAAAATGAAAATTTAACTGCAGGATACAGAGTAACTGTAGAAGACCTTCAGTTAGATGCAACAATTGATAATCAATTAAATAAATTAAAATCGGAAATACTTAATTCCTAGTAAAGAAGAGGTATAGTGATGTCTATCAATCCAGAAGAAATTTCAAGCATCATTAAGGACAGAATTGCTAACTTTGAAAGCAGACTTCAAGTAGATGAAGTAGGTACTGTTTTAACTGTTGGAGACGGAATCGCCCGTATTTTTGGCCTTAAGAACGCAATGGCCGGAGAACTTGTAGAGTTCGATGGTGGAACAAAAGGTATGGTTCTTAACCTTGAAACAAATAACGTAGGGGTAGCAATTCTTGCGGACGATGTTTCAATTAAGGAAGGAACTACTGTTAAAAGAACAGAAAGAATCGTTGAGGTTCCAACTGGTGATGCTCTTCTAGGAAGGGTAGTCAACGCTATCGGTGAAGCAATCGACGGAAAGGGTGAGATTAATTCTGATTCATCTCGTAACGTTGAAGTAAAAGCTCCAGGGATTATTGCTCGTAAGCCAGTACATGAGCCAATGCAAACAGGTATTAAGGCCATCGACTCTATGATTCCTGTTGGACGTGGACAACGTGAGCTTATTATTGGTGACCGTAAGACTGGTAAAACAGCTGTTGCTCTTGACACTATCATTAATCAAAAAGGTAAAGGTGTTATTTGTATCTACGTAGCTGTAGGTCAAAAGCAATCAACAGTACGTCAAGTTGTACAAAAGCTAACTGAAGCTGGTGCAATGGAATATACAACTGTTGTATCTGCAACCGCTTCTAACTCTGCTCCTCTTCAGTATCTTGCCCCATTTACTGGTGCTACTATGGGTGAGCATTATAGAGATGCAGGTAAACACGTACTTATTTGTTATGATGATTTAACAAAGCAAGCAAATGCATATCGTCAGATGTCTCTTCTACTTCGTCGTCCTCCTGGACGTGAAGCATACCCTGGAGATGTTTTCTATCTTCACTCAAGACTTCTTGAGCGTGCTTGTAAGTTATCAGACGATCTAGGTGCTGGATCAATGACTGCACTTCCAGTTATTGAAACTCAAGAGGGTGACGTTTCTGCCTTCGTACCTACAAACGTAATTTCAATTACAGATGGTCAGATTTATCTTGAATCAGATCTATTCAACTCTGGTATCCGTCCAGCCGTTAACGTTGGTCTTTCGGTATCAAGGGTAGGTGGTTCTGCACAGATTAAAGCTATGAAGAAAGTTGCTGGTACACTTCGTCTTGATCTAGCTCAGTATCGTGAACTAGCGGCCTTTGCTGCTTTCGGATCTGACCTTGACGAAGCAACACAGAAACAACTTTCACGTGGTGAGCGTCTAGTTGAACTACTTAAGCAAGGTCAATACGTTCCAATGGATGTTATCGACCAAGTAATCGTGATCTATGCTGCAACAAAAGGACTATTTGATGTTGTACCAACTGCGAAAATTGGTGCTGCTGAAAAAGAACTTCTTGAGCATATGCACTCACAACAGTCGGCACTTGTTGAAAGTATTAGAAACGATAAAGCAATTTCTGATGAAAACGGAAAAGCTCTTACTGATATTGTTAACAAGTTTCTATCATCAAGGAACTTTTAAGATTAGGTAGCTGAAATGGCGAATATTAAAGATCTGAAAAAGAAAATTAAAAGTACCAAGGGAACGTTGAAGATTACTTCTGCGATGAAGCTGGTATCTGCTGCAAAATTGGCGAAGGCTCAACAAGCGATTCAAAGCTCAAGACCTTATGCCAATGAGCTTGAACTTACGATCAAGACGGTTTCAGCATTAGTTGAGAATTACTCACATAAATTTCTTGAAGGAAATAGCAATGAGCAAACTGAAGCTCTACTTGTTATTTCATCAAACAAGGGACTTTGTGGTGGTTATAATGCTCAACTTGCTAAAGAGGTACGCAAGTACATCGCTGGGACCGAAAAGAAAGTAAAAGTTTTCTTTATTGGTAAAAAAGTTAAAGAACTCGTTCAGAAAGAAGTGAACGTAGGTAAGCACTACTCTTTCGATAAAACAGATCCATCTTTTATTGAGATGGAAACTGTTGGTAAAGAACTTGCAAATCTGTTCACTACAGGAGAAGTAGGTTCTGTAAAAGTAGCGTATAACCAGTTTAATTCAGCAATATCTTTTACTCCAATGGTTAAGCAACTTCTTCCGATGTCGCTTGATCTAGAAGAGAAGAAAGAACTAGAGGAAAAGTTTCCTTTTGACTTCAAGTATGAGCCAACTCCTAGCCAGATTCTGGATACATTAATTCCAGAAACTTTCTCAGCGAGTTTATATACAAGCCTACTTGATGGTATTGCAGCTGAGCATGGATCGCGTATGGCCGCTATGGATAATGCGGTTACGAACTGTAAAGAAGCAATTAGATCACAAACAATTAAAATGAATAAATTGAGACAAGCAGCGATTACAACCGAACTCATTGAAGTTGTGTCAGGTGCTGAGTCGCTCAACGGTTAAGGAGCCTAGAATGTCTGCAAATTCTGGAATTATTAAACAAGTTATGGGTCCAGTAGTTGACGTGGAGTTCTCTGAAGGAAATCTTCCAGAGATCTATACTGCACTTCGTGTATCAAACCCATTTATTAGTAAAGAAGAGAACAACCTCGTTCTTGAAGTAGCTTCTCACTTAGGTGATGGTGTAGTTCGTACAATTGCTATGGACCAAACCGAAGGACTAAAGAGAGGACAATCTGCAACTAACACAGGTAAGCCAATTCAAGCTCCTGTTGGTAAAGACGTTCTAGGGCGTATTATCAACGTAACAGGTGATGCAATTGATGAGCGTGGACCAGTTCAGTACACAAAAACATATGACATCCACAGAGAAGCTCCATCATTTGCCAAGCAATCGACAAAGAAAGAGCCATTCTATACTGGGATTAAAGTTATCGACCTTCTTGCTCCTTACCTAAAGGGTGGAAAGATTGGTCTTTTCGGTGGTGCCGGAGTTGGTAAAACCGTTCTTATTATGGAACTCATTAATAATATTGCTACTCAACACGGTGGCTACTCTGTATTCGCTGGTGTTGGTGAGCGTACTCGTGAAGGACGTGACCTTTATGATGAAATGAGTGAGTCTGGGGTTATCGATAAGACAGCTCTGGTATACGGTCAGATGAATGAGCCACCAGGTGCCCGTGCTCGTGTTGCTCTAACAGGTCTTTCTGTAGCTGAATATTTCCGTGATGAAGAAAAGCAAGACGTTCTTTTCTTCGTTGATAATATCTTCCGCTTTACTCAAGCTGGTTCTGAGGTGTCTGCACTTCTTGGACGTATCCCTTCTGCCGTTGGTTACCAACCAACACTTTCAACAGAAATGGGTGCTATGCAAGAGCGTATTACATCTACAGATGACGGATCAATTACATCGATTCAGGCCGTTTACGTTCCTGCCGATGACTATACTGACCCTGCTCCAGCAACTACCTTTGCTCACCTCGATGCGACGACTGAACTTTCTCGTCCAATTGCAGAGCTTGGTATTTATCCTGCGGTTGACCCTTTAACTTCAACTTCTACAGTTCTTACTCCAGAAATTGTTGGTGACGAGCACTACGCAACAGCACGTGCGGTTCAGCAGATTCTTCAGAGATACAAAGAGCTTCAAGATATCATCGCCATTCTTGGTATGGATGAGCTCTCTGAAGAAGATAAAGTTATCGTTGCTCGTGCACGTAAGATTCAGAAGTTTCTTTCTCAACCATTCTTTGTTGCTCAGCAGTTTACTGGTATCGAAGGTCAATTTGTTAAGATTGAAGATACAATTGCAGCTTTCAAAGCTATCCTCGAAGGTAAGTGTGATGACCTACCCGAACAAGCTTTCTACCTTGTAGGAAACTTAGATATGGTTTACGAAAAAGCTCAAGAACTACGTTCTAAATAATTAAAAGGGTATAATGATGAACTATTTTACAGTAGATATCTTAACTCCAGAAAAAATAGTTGCAGAAGGGATTCCAGCAGAATCTCTTCTAATACCTACTGTTCGTGGTCAGATTAATGTTTTGCCTAACCATACGCATATCATTAACGAATTAACGACAGGTGTCCTGACTGTATTTGGTGGAGCAGATGATCCAGATGTTGACTATTCAGTATCTGGGGGAATTTGTAAGGTACTAAACGATAGAGTAATCGTTATGAGCCATACTGCTGAAAAATACTCAGACATTGACCTTGAAAGAGCCCAACAAGCTTTGCAACATGCTCAAGAAAAACTTACTAGTGGGGAGCCTCTCACTGATGAAGAAATTGAGCAGTATCGCAACAAGGCAGAAAGAGCTCAAATCAGAATTCAGCTTACAAAAGAAAGAGCTTAATCTCTGGTTAAATCAAAATGACTATTCAAATTGAAAATGGCCTTCGTTTATACGAAGGCTTTTTTATCATTTGGCCATTCATAAAATAGGGGTAAAAAGCTCCAACCTATAGAAATTTAGCGAAATTATTGGAAAATGAGAGTTAGTGAAAAACAAATTTGTTCTCTATATTTCCTATTTTTTCTACCTGATCGTATTGGGTCAAGGTTGCAGTGGAATATCAAATAAACCTCATCTCATAAGCTTTTCACTTCCAAATATTGAAATGCCGCAAATAGCGTCTCTGAAGGGTGCCAAGATAACTTCAAATCAAAAATCTATACCTAGAGAAGACTTATATAGAAAGGCCATAGAATTAAACTCTAGTAGGCAACTTGCAGTTGTTTCTAACGTAAAGGCTAAAGATACTTCAACAGAAGTAATATCGAAGAATATAAATATTCCAGAATCAAAAGAGTTTAATCTAGAAGAAGTTGAAGAACTAAAGAATAACGAAGTTATAACAGATGAAAGTGCATTGAGCTTAAAAATGCATATTCAACATCGCGGCTTTAAAATTAAACCACTTAATGTTGTTAGTATTGCAGAAACGTATAATGAGTATCTAGGACAGTTATCAGAAAGACTGGCAAAAGTTGAAGAGAAGAAAGCAGAAGAAAAAAAGATACTTGCTCAGTATGATCCAACAAGTGAAGAAGCCATTGCTAACTTTGAGAGACAACAGTTGGATGACGTAGTAAAGGCAGTAGAATCAACTATGCAAGATAATGGTGATGATATTGTCTTTATTGATTACTCAAAAGAAAAAGAAGATAGTAATGATGGGCCATCAAATCCGAATATTGTAGCGATGGCGAGCATAGCACAAGCAGAAGAAAAAGCAGATGAGGAATCAACTAATGCAATGGCAATTGAGAACTCATTAGAAGAAGTGGCAAAGCTTGATATTTCTCACAGAGTATCTAATGTAATAAAAAGAGAAATGGGAAGTGAATCGACAAAAACTACCGCAAATAATAGCTACGCGGATCTTCTCAAAAAGTTTAATAGACAAGAACCTGTAACAAATATTATGGCCGCTCCAGAAAGAGATGAGGAAGAGTCTAAATTGACTATTCATGCTCTTCATACTGAATTCGGAAAAGGTATGGAAGATGCAGTTCACAACTTCTCTCTTTACTCTGCATCAGATAATAACAAAGTATATGAAGACTATAATGAAGGTAAGATAGAATATAGCTATTCACTGAATGGGTATTCAGGAGTTTTAAGAGCAACACTAGTGAAAAACTTTTATGTTAGAACTACAATTGAGGCACCTCTTACAGGTGAATACTCAAATATTGAAGTTCCATTGATAGATGTTAAATCATTAGAAGACTATCTTGGTAAGAATGAGCTGAGTGGTTATGGTGGATACTATTTAGTTGACCTCGGAGACTACTTTGAAGATGTAGAAATCTCTAGTGATCAGAATATTGAAGCCAGTTATGAGCAACGTGTATATCTTAATGAAGATTTTAAAATCGTAAAATCAGGGAAGGATTATAGATATATTCTTTTCTTAGGGGTGATTCCTGGAAATATTAGGGTTCAGTATCTTGGTACAAATAGAACAGAAGCTTCGAAAATAACATTTGTAGCCCCAGATGAAATAACTTTCGATATTGCTACAGCAATGCCGTCGCATGAGGTGGTATTTGATCTAACATTAAAAAATACACTAGGGGTTCAAAATGTACCTTTAGATTTGGATACTCAAAAGATGACTACATTTGTTGGTCAGCAAGTCCCATCGAAGAAATCAGCAGGCAAGTACTCGTTAAATGTTCCATGGGGAACAAAAGGCTCAAGGACATATCTAGAGGTAAATCATCTTTCATCGCCAATATTTGTTGGAATGGATGGAAATGGGAAACTCGAGCTACCATCCATAGAGTTTGTACAAGAGATTTTAAAGAGTTTTTCCATAGATGAACTTCACTCTAATGAATGTATGGTCCATATAAACTTTGCAAATAAAGAAGTTGTAGATGTTAAAGTAAGAGGTGAAAGTGCTCAAGGCCCTATGACTTATGAGCAATCCTTCTTGGATAAAGATGGAGTATTCACAAAGTATGTATCGCCCATGTCAAATAAGTTATTTATACTAGGAAACGAAGAAGGGATTTACACTATGCAAGTTAATTATGCAGACGGTAAAAAAGACTTTTTAAGAACCTATTGTTCACCCGGTACATATCTACTGGAGCAACTTTAATCTATCGACAGCGCTCTTTTGAGACTATCTTGTATAAATTCTTAGGGTAATATTTCTTTAAATATTCATGCGGAACCTTGTGGTATTTTCTGGAGGTCAGTTCAACATCTGAGATAATAACCGTACCTTTGGGATAGGTAGCACGAGATTTCTTCAAATGATTATTCACATTTAAAATATTATGCTTTGAACTTTTAAGCGTGGAGATCAGCTTCACAACGGGTAATTTACATTTAGTTAGATAAATATCTAAATCACCATCATGAAGATTAAACTTTTGTTTGAGAATATCAGATCTATAAGCAAGGGTATAAACAAGCGCTAAGAACTCTGAGTAGAAATTTTTTGCAGCAAAACCCCAGTTGCCATGTCGAAAGTGAGTAATTAGGTGCTCAACGTGAGGATCTTTAAAGCCTTTCTTATATAGAGTTTTGACACCTCGGCGAAGTAGACCAGTGCCACTATTGTATGCGTTTACTGCAAGATCCCAACTCTTCATAATTTTCTTATTCTGCTTGAGTAAATGAAGGGCCGATGCGGTACTTAGAATGGCTGAACTTCTCTGATCGACATTACGATTAACTTTCATGAAGTGCTTTCCAATGCTATTCATAAATTGCCATGGGCCTGTTGCTCCAACCTTTGATTTAGCGTGTATATTGAATGAAGATTCAAGAAAACTGATCGCCAAGAGTTCATGAGGTAGATTAAATACTTTAAATAAATGCTCGATGCTTTCATTATAACCATCGATATTGGTTAGTCCTTGACGAATATGATCATGTTGGCCAGTTTGGGTACGAACACTTTTTCTAAGCTCTTGAAAGAAATGCTTTCTTCCTTTCCGAGGGATCTTGATTTTAGCTTTATCAAGTGCCGCTATAATTTTTTTACATTTCTCTTCGACACAACGACCTTTTGATAATTTTGAAAAAGAAGATTTATATTCCCTAATAATACTTTTAAGAGATTTATTTTGGATGGCATAACGGGTATTTCGATTAGAAATTGAAGACACAACATCTGTAAAATCGATGACATCATAAATAATTCCAAGATTATCTAGATCATGAATAACAGAGAAGTGGCTAGTGTACTTTGTGTAGACATTATACCAAAATCGAACTCTATCGAATAAAGCGTCTGGTATAGTGAACTCATCAGATACTAGATTCTTAGGATCCTTTAGAAAATGGGTATAGTCGCCTTGGCCAGTAACACTATGAGCTTGTCCAGATAGATTGATATTAAGAGAATCAAAAAGAGTTAAGTCATCTTGAAAAATATTATCAGGACTAAAGGCAAGAGTTGACTGGATAAAAAATAAAAAAACTAAAACTAACTTTCCCATTCGTGCCTTCTGAAAATCTCCATAGTTCTTTGAAAACCTAGTTTAACTAAATCACGCATATTATTTGGATGCAGCGAAAAACTATTTTTAAAAAAGATACCATAATTTTCGTGAGTGGGAAAAATATCAACGTAGTGAATATTTGGATTATAATTGAGCTTACGCTCTAGAATTTGAAGTAGATTCTTTCGGTGACGTTCATCGATACGATGACTTTTACAGTACTCACTAACGGAATCGATAATATCGCTTGAAGCAGCACGTTTAGCTCTAGAAGAAACAATCTTCTTTTGTATCATTAAGTAAATGGCTTGAGTTGCGATAGCAGGTAGGCCATAGTTGACCAGTGATCCAATCTCTTTGTGAAAGTGGTAGGGTGTATGTGTCCAACTACTAATTATAACATCACACTGATTATCTACAGCAACATGAGTGGATAGAGTTTCCCTAATTTCTCCATCAATATAATAGTCTGTCTTCCCTGTCACAGGATTCTTAACTGGAGAAGGTGAGTAGAAAGGCGGTACACTCATTGATGCAGCTACGCCTTCAGAAATTGGTGTATTTGTATAATAAGATACCGTCTTATCATGATAAGGCCGAGGATACTTATACTTAGAAAAAACAACCTTTCTTGAATGATCCAGTTGTGTGGCAATAACAAATACGTCTGACTTATAGTCTTCAAATCGGTTTGATATCAAAACTTCTCTTTCAAGATATTTTTTTAAACCAGTAGTACTAAATAAGCCGTTGAAAGAGAGTAGAGGATTTAAAATACTCTTTAAGAAAAACGGAAACTCCTCAAAGGGATCATAAAACTGACCTTTAGGAGGACGTGGTGTATCAGACTTTAAAGATAGCATGTCCTTATAAGTTACAGGGGCTAAGATTTTAGAATCTTTATATAGATGGGCATCTATGATATCTCTGGGACTATACCCAGATGCATAATACAGACTAATAAGGGCCCCTGCAGAGCTACCAACGTAAGTGGATATTTCTAATGGACTTGGTGATGAGTGATTAGATTTAAGAGTAAACCCAAGCTCATCTAGGGCAAGACCAACACCGATATGCCAGGCAGATGCCTTTACGACCCCACCGCTAAGTACCAGAGCAATCTTCTTGCCTTTAAAATTATCAATCTCTACACGTCTCATACATTAACCTATCGGAATTTTGACAAAGAAATAGAGTATCAACTTTGAAAATAATTGAATATCCACTAAAATAGAAAAAGAGGTGCACTATGGAAGGTCATTGGTTAACAATACCCGAGTATTCTACTTATAGAAATAAGTCGGTTTCAACAATACGAAGATACATTAAGTCTGATCAAGTGAAACATAAGCTTGAAGAAGGAAAGTATTTAATATTTGTATCTGACGAAAATTATCAAAATAAAAAACAAGTTCTTGAAAAGAGTGATATGGAGTTGCGCTTTAAGTTAGTCGAACTCGAGTCGAAAATAAGGCAACTTGAAGAAGAGAATAATGACCTTCGAATGCTTGTCCAGATTTATGAACAGAAAGATAAAGAACTTCCTATAGAATTACCAGAGCTTCCAAATGAAATGTAAAATTTTAGTTCCTTTAATATTTTTAATCATATCAATGGCATCTGTACATGCATCAATGCGTAGGTGTATGGTATTGCCTGTTAAGGATAATGTTGGTGGTGCACTTGGCTTCAAAGTATTTGAAGAAATAGAGAATTATCTTAAAGACTCAGATTGGTGTTACTACACAAGTAATAGTGAAATATTGAATATCCTGGCCAACTATAAGAAGAACTTGGATCAAGTTTTAGAAAATCCAAGAGTGTTAAAAATAATAAGTGAAAAGACCAAAACAGGTTCTCTTATTAAAATAAAAGTTGAGAATGAAGTTAAGGGAGTAAATGTAGAAATTGAAGTTCTAGGCTCAAATGGTGAAGATATATACTTCAAGGAAAGCACAAGACTTAATACAGATCAATATAAAGTTATTGCTCAAACAATAAAGAACTGGCTTGTCGTTTATGAAAAGCAAATCCCTTATGATGGGATCATATCTGGAGTATTAGGCAACCAGTTTACCGCCGATGTTGGTACAAATAGAAGTATGTTTCAAGGCAATGATGTTGTCGTAATAAGACCGCTTGGGAAACGGAATCATCCTCTACTCAAAGAGATTGTTGACTGGGAAACAGAAAAGCTTGGTGAAGGTAAGGTGATTCACAGTACAGAATCTCAGTCACAGGGTAATATTACAAGCTATGCAACGAAGAAGAGAATGAGAGTAGGTGATTGGATACTGCTTGATAGAAAGAACAAGAGTTATGTTGAGAAAAGAAAGTATGAAGAAGAAAATGAATTCAGCTTTGGCAAACTTGGTCAGGTAAGCTTATTGCTTAATATAGGAAAAGGTTCAGCTACAGCAGAGTTGCCTACTGTTAAAAAAATGGGGGGAACGTTACTTGGTGTGGACCTTAAGTCGCAGTTATGGATTACGCGTAAGTATTGGGCAGGTCTTGATATTTCTAGAACATTTGGAAGTTTGTCTAGTGAAGAGGGCTCATTTGTTAGAGGGGAGAATGACATGAGTAACTCAACCTTCAGATTGAAGGGGGGGTATAAGTATCTTCCAATGGGCTTTTTCTATGGACCACAGGTTGACGCCTATCTAGGTTATGCATCCTATACATATGGGTTAGACACTTCAGCTGCAGATGGTATGACCGAGGTAAACTTTAGCGGAATACTTCTAGGAGCAAAAGGTAGTATTCCTTTGCAAAAAGTATACAGGGTTCATCTTGAGCTCTCATTCCTCTTGGGTCCTTCGTTTGAAGAAACCGGTAGTGTGTATGGTGAAAAGGACTCAGCGCGAAACTATACATTAGACATTGGGGGAAGCTACCTCTATGCGCCGAATATGACCTTCGATGTATCTTATGGTGTAAACTCGTCAAAGGCGAGTTTTACCAACCCAGAAAAAAGTATTACAGTTAAGCAATCTACACTGAAGTTAGGGACAACATTTACCTTTTAGAGATTGCAGATGAACAGAATTCAAGAGCTTGAAGAGCTGATCAAGTATCACAAGGCCAAGTATTATCAAGGTCATCCTGAAATATTAGATATTGAATATGATAAACTTGAGGATGAGCTGAAGGGGCTTTGCCCCAATAGTCGAGTTCTCGAGATTGTTGGATCAGCTCCAACAGGATTAAATAAAGTAACACACGATACTAAAATGCTTTCATTGAATAAAACGTATAAGGTCGAAGACTTACTAAGTTGGATCGATGGCCACGAAGTTATATCGATGTATAAGTATGATGGTGTTAGCTGCAGTTTAATTTATGAAAACGGACAGCTGGTACTTGCAAAGACTAGAGGTGATGGAAGCGTAGGAGAAAATATAACTTCTAAAGCTATCTGGATGAAAGGAATTAGTACGACAATTGATCTTAAAGATAGAATTGAAATCCGTGGTGAAATGTTTTGTAGCGAAGAAGACTTTTTCAATCTTTCAGAAGAAATGACAGCGATAGGTCTAGATAAGCCAACATCTCAGAGAAATATTGTTGCAGGCCTTATTGGTCGAAAAGATAACTTGGAGCTCAATAGGTATGTTGAGTTTTGCGCATTTGATTTAATTGAAGATCAAGTTACTTCGAAAACAGAGATTGAAAAATTTAAAAAACTAGAATCAATGAAGTTTCAGATACCAGAGGTAACACTTCATAAGAATGATAAAAAAATATCAGAAGTGCTTAAGCAAGCACAAGAGTTTATGGCCGAAGGTGAATTTCAGATAGATGGGGTAGTTTTTAGTTATAATGAGATTGCACTCCATGAAGAGCTAGGAGCAACAGCACATCATCCAAGATATAAAATGGCATTTAAGTTTCAAGGTGAAGCTAAAAATACAATAATAAAGAAACTTGTGTGGCAAGTATCTAGAAATGGAATATTGACGCCAATTGCAGAGGTAGAGCCGGTAGAACTTTCTGGTGCAAAAATTTCGCGTGTTACCCTTCATAATTATGGAATGGTGAAACAATTTGAACTCAAAGAAGGTGATGAGATTCAAATTATTAGAAGCGGTGAAGTTATACCTAAGTTTATGGATATGATCCATTCATCGGAAAATCCATATGAAATTCCTAAAAGTTGTCCAAGCTGTAATGGAAAGATTGAAGAAGTAGAAATTAGATTAATTTGTAATAATAAGAAATGTCCTGCACAGGTTAAAGAATCCATACTTAATTTTATCCAAAAAATAGGAATAGATGACTTATCTTCTAAGAGACTCGATGAAATGATTCGAGCAGAACTAGTATTACAAATTCCAGATCTATATAAGTTGAATAAAGAGCAACTTATGACTTTAGATAAAGTGAAGGATAAGTTAGCAACGAAGTTATTGTCTTCGATAGAGAAATCAAAAGCTGTGGATTTTTCTACATTTTTGAGTGCACTTGGAATTCAAGGTGGTGCATATAATAAGTGTGAGAAGGTCGTGGTTGCAGGATATAACACTGTAGAAAAAATTAAAAATCTTACAACAGAAAAACTCGTTGAAGTAGAAGGCTTTGCCGATAAGTCAGCCACAGAATTCATTATGAGCTTAAATGATAAAATGTCTTTAATAGACGATTTAATGAACTTAGGTTTTCATTTTGAAGAAGTCGAGCATAAGGAAACTATTTTTCTTAAAAAGAGGATATGTATTACAGGAAGCTTATCTAGAAAAAGATCCGATATAGAGAAAGTGATTAGAGAAATTGGGGGAATAGTTGCCTCTTCTGTTTCGAAATCCACAGATTATTTGTTAACGAATGATCAGAAACCATCAAGTAGCAAATTCAAGAAAGCAATAGAGCTAGAAATTCCAGTTATTTCAGAGGATGAATTCTTTCAGAAAGTAGATAACTAGGAATGAGTAATGGCAAAAAAGAAAACACTTTTCATCTGTCAAAATTGTAATTATGAATCACCAAAATGGTTAGGGAAATGTCCTGATTGTGATGAATGGAATACACTAGAAGAGTCAGCGCCGATTACATCAGGTAATGGCAGTTTGATAAGAAAAAATCAATCGAATGCTAAGAGTCCCAAAACGATATCTGAAATAGCAGAACAAACTATAGTGAGAACTGCTACAAAAATAAATGAATTTGACCGTGTGGTTGGAGGTGGCTTAGTTCCTGGCAGCTTAAGCCTAATTGGTGGACAGCCTGGAATTGGGAAATCTACATTACTGCTTGAGGTCATGTCTAGACTTTCTAGGAACTATCCCGATAAGAAAATATTATATGTATCCGGTGAAGAATCTGAGTCACAAATTGCAGGACGAGCTAAAAGGTTAGGAGTGGATTCTGAGAATTTACTGATTTTAAATGAAACTTCCTGGCAAAATATTCTAGAACATATTCAAAGAGAGAAGCCGACATTTGTTGTAATAGACTCAATTCAAACGACAGTTAGCCAAGAAATTCAGTCCGCTCCAGGAACCGTTAGCCAAATTAGAGAAGTTACCTATGAATTAATGAATCATGTGAAATCTAAGGGGATCACATGCTTCATTGTTGGCCATATTACAAAAGATGGAAATATAGCAGGTCCAAAAATATTAGAACATATGGTTGATACTGTGATCTATTTTGAGGGAGATCAGTTTGGTCAGTACAGAATATTAAGGGCCATCAAAAATAGATTCGGAAATACCAATGAAGTAGGGATATTTGAAATGGAGGAGGTTGGACTTAGAGAAGTTCCAAATCCAAGTCAATATTTCTTAATGGATCAGCTAGAGGACTCATTTGGTAGAAGTCTTACGTGCATTCTTGAAGGAACAAGGCCTTTATTTATAGAAATACAGGCTTTAGTTGTTGAAAATAAGTTTGGAAATGGCAGAAGAACGACTCAGGGAATTGATCAAAATAGACTATCGATGATGGTTGCGATTATTGAGAAGTACTTTGAGTTTCCATTAAGTTATAATGACATATACTTGAATGTCGTTGGTGGTTTTAAGTTAACCTCTAGGGAAAGTGATTTAAGTATAATTGCGAGTCTGCTGTCTTCGTATAAGGCTAAGTCCATTGCGACAGGAGAAATATTTCTCGGCGAAGTTGGCCTTACTGGAGAAGTAAGAAGTGTACCAATGATTGAGTCTAGACTAAAAGAGATTGAGCAACTTAATTATAAAGTAGTTTATACTTCAAAAAAAGTTGCTGAAAAATATGGATCGAAGTTTAAAAAACTTAAGATAATAGGTTTAAAAAGAGCAAGTGATCTCAACCAGTATCTATAGATAAAGTTTTTTAATCATTGTCTTCCAAAGCTTTTTCTTACTATTTTCGTAATCCACATTAGCAATAGGTTCAAACTCTTTATCAGTGGAAATAATTTTAGCAACCTCTTGCTTATTGAAAAGGCCAGCTCCTATTGCAGAGGCACAGGCAGCTCCGAAAACAGTAGTTTCAATAATTTCGGGACGAACAACTTTGATACCACTAATATTAGACTGGATTTGCATGAGGAAATTATTTGCAACTGCCCCACCGTCGACACGAAGTTCAGATAAAGAAATAGAACTGTCTTGCTCGACACTTTGTAATAGGTCGTTAATAGATAGAGCAATTCCTTCAAGGGTTGCTCTCGCTATTTGAGCTCTACCCGAGTCACGAGTTAAACCAACAATTGCTGCTTGTGAATTCCCGATCCAATAAGGTGATCCGAGACCTGTAAAAAAAGGAAGGAATAAGATATTTTCACAAGACTCATTGCTTGCTTCTAGAGCAAGTTTTTCAACTGCGGGGGAGGACTCAATTAAATGTAAAGAGTCTCGCAGCCATTGAACCGCAGCTCCTGCAATATAGCAGCTCCCTTCAAGTGCGTAGTAAAGAGTTTCACCTTCTTGGTAGGCGACGGTAGTGAGAAGTCCGTTTTCAGAGTTTATGGCTTCTGTTCCAGTATTAAGTAGAAAGAAGGCACCTGTACCGTAGGTACATTTGCTCATGCCCTTTTCATGTCCGCCTTGCCCAAATAGTGCTGATTGTTGATCTCCTAATATACCAGTTATTGGAATACCATCAGGAAGGAAACTTAAGCCGCTTGTTTTACCAAAATTACCAAAGCTAGGTAATACCTCTGGTAGTGTGTTGATGCTAACTCCTAAAAAGTCGGCAAGTTCAGAAGACCATTTACCCTTGTGTATATCAAAAATTAGTGTTCTCGAAGCATTACTGGGTTCAGTATAGAATGAAGCCCCTGAAGTGAGTTTATAAAGTAGAAAAGTATCTATAGTTCCGAAGCATAAATCATTATCAATTTGAGCTTTTGAAACTTCAGCAATATTATCAATAAGCCACTTTATTTTTGTGCCACTAAAGTAAGGATCAGTGGGTAAGCCTGTTTTTGATTTAATTTTGGTTTTTAGTTCGTCGGTTAAAGATGAACAATACTCAGCTGTTCTTCGATCTTGCCATACAATTGCATTATGAAGGGGCGTACCAGACTTATTAAAAGCACAAATTGTTTCACGCTGATTAGTTATACCAATCGAAATAATATCAGTAGATTTAACGCCAGCTTTAGTAATAACTTCTGTTACTGTAGCGCCAACAGTAGTCCAAATATCATTTAAGTCATGCTCTACATGACCTGGTTTAGGGAATATTTGTGGGAACTCACGGTTAACCTTGGCCACAAATGATAAGTCACTTGAGTTAATAAGTGCAGCTGTGGTTCCTGTTGTCCCCTGATCAATAGATAGAATAAATTTCATGATACACCTTAGAGTTCGAAGTCATTGGTATTATTTGGTAACGATATGGCCTTAACAAGTGCTCGCCATTGTTTGGCCACTGTGTTATTAAAACCTCCCACCATTCCCATAGATAGGGTGATGAGGACAAGAAGTAATAAGATAAATTCGATAAAAGTTTGACCTGAATTGCCAAGAGACTGACTAGAATTGTCGTCTATTAAATAGTGAAACTTTTTCCTCGGGGAGTTTATTTTATTAAATCTCATATATCATTTATTATAGAGAAGCTTATGGCCAAAACAATAAAAAAATATGTACCACTATTTGTCTTAATTTTTATCTTTTCTCTCTATTTGGTGAGTCAGGGTGTTTTTAATTTAAGTGACCCAACAGCAAATCCTGTTGCTGGACAAAAAAAGCAATACGCTCACTATGAGAGTATGCTGAAAACATTGAAGGCAAAAGATACTGAAGGAAAGATTGTAGACTTTAAGAAGATGCCAAAGGTAGTTATAGTCAACTTTTGGGCTTCATGGTGTACACCATGTCTTGAAGAATTTCCTTCATTGGTAGAAATGGTTACAGATTATAAAGGAAAAGATATATCTGTAGTTGGAATAAATACTGATGAAAGTAATCAGTTAAAAGAGATTAAAAAAATTAAAGCAAAGTATAATTTGAATTTTACAATAATTCCTGACAAAGATAGTGAACTTGTAAATAAGTTCATGGTAGATGCGATACCTGTATCAATCATATACGTTAATGGAAAAGTTAAAGAAGTGTCACAAGGCTCAAAAGACTTCACTTCGGGTGAATTTAAAGAACAACTTAATAGCTGGCTTTAAAGATCACACTCACTATCCTCTACTTGATCTGCTCCGGCCTTTAGTAGATTACATTCATTTGAATAAACTCTTGGACTAAGTTCTACATTTATTACACCACAAACAGGACCAGAGTTACTATTACAATCATCCGAGCTACAGCTACCCATAGTATATTGAAAGCCGGAACATTGGGCTAAGCAGCCATTTTTAAAAGAAACCATTCGACCATTTGCATTTGCACATACAGGATCTATTGTTTTCTCACAGCCACAGTTATTTGCAGTGGAGGCACTTGAAGAAGAGCCAGTCGTAAGAACTCCTGATGTAATATCTTGCCCACAGGAAGTTAGGAAAAATAAAATGGTGTAAAGGTAAGTAAGCTTTCTCATGAAAAACTTATCGGAAGACCAACTAGAATGGTTAAGTAATTTGATGGGAAAACTTCTAACTTACTAATAAATGGTTAAATTGTAGCGAAATTCTTACCCCAGTGGTAGGTGATTTCATCAAGAGTAGAAACCTTGAAGAATGAGAGCCTTGGCCTCATACCTGGAACTAGGGCACCTTGATCACTTAATCCTAGTGCAGCAGCTGCATTATAGGTAATGGCACTCCAAAGCTCAGCCTGAGAAAGCTTCAAGGTTGGGGCTGCAAGTGAAGCAATTAAGATTAGATTATCACAATGACAGCTACCGGGATTGTAATCAGATGCCAAAGATAATTTAACACCTGAGTCGATCATAAGACGTGCATTTGATTGAGGTTTACCAAGAAAGAATCCTGTACCTGGAAGAATGGTCGCAACTGTATTTGAATTAGCTAAGGCCTTGATACCGCTTTCGGAAGTACATAGAAGATGATCGGTACTTAGGCAGCCATAGGATGCAGCGAGGGCAGCACCTTGATTGTCTTGGAATTCATCAGCATGCGTTTTTAGGGGAAGATTCTTTTTTTTGCAGTAGTCAAAGAGATGCTTAACATCTTCTGTTGAAAAGTAGCCAGCTTCATGAAAAATATCAACTGCATCTATAGAAATAGTTTCTAAGACTTTATCAAGAGCAGGAATAACAACAGCGTCAATATAGGCCCTTCCACTTTTAAACTCTTTAGGGATGGCATGAGCTGCCATAAAAGTATTGAAAATTTTAACTTCTGGGGAAAACTCTTTCTTAAGACGATCAATAATCAGTGAGCATTGGACCTCTTTCTCAATATTAAGACCATAGCCACTCTTTATTTCAATCGTACCGATTCCATAGGAGTGGAGCTGTTTAATTCTTTTATAGGCACTCTTGTAAAGTTCATCTTCAGAAGCTTCATTAGTCATCTTTGTTGTACTAATAATACCTCCGCCTGCTGCTGCAATCTCAGCGTAGGAAGCACCGTTTAAGCGCATGCTATACTCAGCTGAACGGTCACCTCCAAAGATAAGGTGCGTATGGGAGTCAACGAGCTCAGGAGTAACAGTATGCCCTTTTAAAGATTCCCATTTTATATTGATGTACTCAGTGGGAATATCGTTAGAATTACCAACCCAGATAATTTTATCACTATCGAAAACAATGGCCCCATTTTCAATAATAGAAAGATCTTCCTTTTGGGGTCTACGCCCATCTTTTTCAAGAACTCCTTGAAGAGTTACGAGTTGAGAAATTTGAGCGTAGCCTTTTAATGTACTCATGGAAGATCCTTGAGAAAAAATTATAAACTTGGGAATTGGATATTTGTTCTCTTCGCTTCATCAAGAGCGATTTCGTATCCAGCATCAGCGTGTCTAACAATTCCCATTCCTGGATCACTATTAAGAACTCGCTTTATACGATCATCCATTTCGGTACTACCGTCAGCACAGATAACCATACCGGCATGTTGACTAAAGCCCATTCCAACACCTCCACCGTGGTGAAAGGACGTCCAGGATGCACCGTTCATAGTATTGATAGCAAAGTTTAAAATTGGCCAATCAGATACTGCATCTGTTCCATCTTTCATAGACTCTGTTTCACGATTAGGTGAAGCAACACTTCCACAATCAAGATGATCTCGTCCAATTACAATTGGAGCTTTTACTTTTCCTTCACGAACAAGTTTATTGAAAATAAGACCCGCCTTCTCACGTTCACCATATTTGAGCCAGCAAATTCTAGAAGGAAGACCTTGAAATGAAACCATATCTCTGGCCTTATCAAGCCAGTTAATGAGTTTTACATTATCGGGAAAGGCTTCTTTAAGAGCTTCATCAGTTACACGGATATCTTCAGGGTCACCAGATAGTGCAACCCATCTGAAGGGACCGGAACCTTGGCAAAAAAGAGGACGAATATAGGCAGGAACAAAGCCTGGGAAATCGAAAGCATTTTCAACACCAGCTTTTTGAGCTCCAGCTCTAAGGTTGTTTCCATAGTCAAAAACATAAGAGCCTCTTGATTGAAAATCCAGCATTGCCTGAACATGAACACCCATTGTGATATAACTTTTCTCAATATAGAGTGACGGGTTTTCAACCTTAAGGTTTTTAATTTCAGTGTCTCCAAATCCGTGGGGAACGTAACCATTGAGTGGATCATGGGCGCTCGTTTGATCGGTAACAAGATCGGGAAGAATATTTTTATCAAGTACATAGTTAAAAAAGTCAGCGGCATTACCTACAACAGCTATACTTTTTGCTTCACTATTTTTCTTAGCTTCAAGGGCCATGCTGATCGCTTGATCAAAGTCTTCAGCAAGTACATCTACATACTGGGTATCAATACGTTTTTGAATTCTCCATTCAGCGGTATCACAGCATAGACAAACACCGCCTGCCATTTTTACGGCCAGAGGTTGAGCACCGCCCATACCACCAACACCAGCAGTAAGCACAAGCTTCCCTTTCAAGTCTGAACCAGCTCCGTAATGCTTTTCAGCTGCGGCCATGAATGTCTCATAGGTGCCTTGAAGTATTCCTTGGCTACCAATATATATCCAGCTTCCAGCAGTCATTTGACCGTACATCATTAAGCCTTCATCTTTAAGCTTATTGAAGTGCTCCCAATTAGCCCATTCTGGTACTAGGTTAGAGTTTGCAATAAGTACTCTCGGCCCATGCTTATGCGAAGGCATTACGGCAACAGGCTTACCAGATTGAACCAGAAGAGTTTGATCGTCTTCGAGGTTTTTTAGAGCATTTATAATATCGTTAAGAGCTTTGTGGTTACGAGCGGCTTGTCCATTTCCACCATAAACGATGAGGTTCTCACGATCTTCTGCTACGTCAGGGTGTAAATTATTGAGCAGACAGCGAAGTGCAGCCTCTTGGTGCCAACCTTTACAAGTAAGTTCTGATCCTGTTGGGGGTAGTGGAATATTTACTTCTGTCATTGGATTTCTCCCATATGTTTTTGTACTTCAGAAAGAAGTTCATCAGTTTTAAGTAATTTTTTAATGGCCATCATATCGTAATGAAACACTCTGTCTTCTGTAATTGGTTGAACGTGTCGACGAACAACCTCATAGGCCGCTTGAATTGGTTTAGATGTTTTGAGTGGTTTCTGAAACTCTATTGCTTGTGTATTACAAAGAATTTCAATAGATAGGCAGTCATAGGCATTCTCAATCACTTCAAGAAGCTTACGACCAGAAGTTACACCCATAGAAACATGGTCTTCCTTGTCGGTAGATGTAGGAACACTATCCACAGAAGCAGGGTGACATAGATATTTATTTTCTGAGACAAGAGCGGCCGAAGTAACGTGAGCGATCATAAGCCCTGAGTTTAAACCTGATTTCCCTGTAAGGAATGCAGGAAGCTCGGAGAATGTTGGGTTCATCATTTTTTCAACACGTCTTTCAGAAATATTACAGATTTCAGCAACACCCATGGCCAAGTAATCCATGGCCAGCGCCAGTGCTTCACCATGAAAATTTCCACCAGAAATAACATCGTCCTCTTCCATGAATAAAAGAGGGTTGTCTGTTACCGCATTAAGTTCTCTTTCAAAAACAACTTTGATATGTTCGAGGGTTTGTCTACAGGCACCGTGAACTTGAGGCACGCAACGTAAACTATAAGGGTCCTGAACTTTTCCGCAGTTGTCATGAGAGGCCATGATTTCGCTATCTTTAAGAAGTGAGAGCAAATTCTGAGCTACTGCAATTTGACCAGGATGGGGTTTTAGCTTTTGAATTCTTGGATCATAAGCTCTCTTAGATCCTTGAACACCATCACATGTCATAGCAGCAGAAATATCAGCTAGTTTCATAATTTTTTCAGCGTGTACTATTGCTAAAGAACCAAGAGCGGCCATTACTGCTGTACCATTAATTAAACCAAGACCATCTTTTGGGCCAAGAATGATTGGTTTTTTTCCAATTTGAGAAATAGCAAAATCAGAGCTTACAGATTTTCCTGAATAGGTAACCTGACCTTCTCCAATTAAACAAAGAGCAATATGGCTAAGGGGAGCGAGATCGCCACTTGCGCCAACTGAGCCCTTGGAGGGAACGAATGGGATAATGTCATGATTTAGAAAATCGATTAGGAGCTCGATTGCTTCAGGGTTCACACCAGAATAGCCAGAAGCCAGGCAGTTTGCTCTTAAGAGCATAATTGCTCGCGTAACTTCACGATTAAAAGCTTCACCAACGCCAGTGCAATGACTGCGTATGAGATTTACTTGAAGTTGACCGAGATCTTCTCTATCTATATGAACATTCGACAATGCTCCGAAGCCGGTATTGATTCCATAAACTGGATTACCTTTCTCTACGATCTCGTGAACATAGTTCTTAGCTTTGATAATTTTTTCTTGAGAAGCAGCGGTTAGTTTAACACTGACTTCACCTTTTTTAGCAAGAGCTACAGTAACAACATCTTCAACTGTAAGAGAGTTACCATCAATTAGAATTTCTTTCATTTGTTTTCCTATAAAATAGATACAAAAAAACAATATGCGATACTAGCGAAGCGACTCTATAAGGTTGAGGTAATCAGCTTTGTCTTTTTTGAAGATATAGCTTCCGGCAACCAGATTATCAGCTCCGTGCTCGCGAAGTTTTTTTGCATTGGTATTACTCACTCCACCATCAACTTGGATTTGGTAAGTATACCCGTGGGTCTTTCTTAATTCATGCAACTTATAGATTTTTTCATAAGAGTTTTCAATAAAAGATTGTCCACCAAAGCCTGGTTCTACTGACATTACAAGGATTAGATCAACCGTTCGTAATAATTCTTCAGATAACTCAGATACCTCAGTTTTGGGCTTAATTGAAATACCAACAGAGGGATAGAACTGCTTAGCATGCTTAGCTAATTCAAGGGAATCATCAACAGCTTCAGTGTGAAAAGTGATGTTTGCCAAGCCGAAGTCCTTCATTTCATCGATATGGAACAATGGATTGGTAACCATTAAGTGAGCATCGAGTGGAACAGAACAAATATTTGAAATTTGTTTAATAATAGGAATGCCGAATGTTAAGTTTGGAACGAAGTGACCATCCATAATATCTAGGTGCATCCAAGTATTTTCGGCTCCTTCAAATGGAGAAAGATCCGACTGGATATTCATAAAATCACAACTAAGAATAGAAGGTGAAACCAAATTAAGCATAAACACTCCTGTCTAAAACAAGATTAGATTTTTTAGATTTCAAAGTATTGATAAAATCTTTGTCGCTAACGGCCTTCTTTCCATCGAGTTGAACATTTTCAAGATGGAGGCAACCCTTTTGCGTTCCAAGTAGTAACTTCCCTGAGGTGATATCAAATTCACCTGCAGCAAGTGAGTTGTCTGGTGATAGTGAGACTTTAGTTATCTTTAATCGAGTATTATCGTTGATGTATAGGTATATACCTGGCCAAGGGTAATACGCACGGTATTTATTAAAGCAAGTTATAGCACAAGAATTAAGAGGGTTTAAAAGTCCATCTTGTTTGTTAATAGTTGGGGCAAAAGAAACCTCATCCTCATTTTGAGGAGTATATTGGATATCCTCATTTGAAGAAATGAGATGAGTGATAAACTTTACTAAACCAGAAGCAGCTTCTTTTTCAAGTTTCTTGAAAAGTAGGTCACAGGTTTCATTAGGATCAATAGAAACTTCGTGATCATAGACAATATCACCAGCATCCATTTTCTTAACCATTTTTTGAATTGATACACCTGTATTGGTGTCACCATTTAATAGCGCGTATTGGATAGGTGCAGCACCTCTGTACTTAGGAAGTAAGGATGTGTGAATATTGAATGCTCCTAATCTTGGAAGGCTGAGAAGCTTCGAGCCAAGAAATTGTGCGAAAGCAATGACGACAAAGAAATCGATTCTATCACTCGATAATTTATCAAGAAACTCTGGCTCTTTATTTATATTGGTAGTTTGAAAATAAGGAAGACCATTGTCCTTAGCAAACTGGATAACTGCCGGAGATTGAAGCTTTTTACCTCTTCCGGCAGGACGATCAGGCATGGATACAACGTGAGATATCTCAATATTTTCAATTTCGGATAATGCTTTAAGCGAGGAGACCGAAAAATCAGGGGTACCAAAGAAAACGACTTTATATTTCTTCATATAGAATTAACGCCCTTTCTTTTTTTGTTTCATAAATTTCTTGGTGAGTAGGTTCTTTTTAAGCATGCTTAGTCTTTCAAGAAAAACAATTCCATCGAGGTGATCGTTTTCGTGTTGAATGCATACGCTTAATAGCTCATGGGCTTCCATCGTGTGATGGTTACCTTCCCAGTCTTGGAATTTGATTAAGATAGACTCAGCCCTTTTAACATCCTCATAAATACCAGGTACAGATAGGCATCCTTCTTGATATAGAATTTCACCTTGCTTATTTTCAATAATGGGATTGATGAAGATGAGGGGATTAAAATTTGATAACTCAAAATCAATTGAGCCATCGGAGCGAGTTACTTTTTCACGATTATAATCAATATCCATGACAAAAAGTCTGACGCTTTTTCCAACTTGGGGTGCGGCCAAACCAATACCAGGGGCTTGGTACATGGTATAGAGCATATCAAGACATAGCTCTTTAAGCTCATCATTAAAATCTGTAACAGGCTCAGCAACTTTTTTGAGTACTGGTGCAGGGTAAGTGAAAATCTCGAGTAGCTTTCCCTGCGGCGTATAATCTTTAAACTCTGTTTTATAGAGTTCTATCGTAGTGTTTATTGATGTATCCATAGGGAGGGTATAGCATGGACTTTATGCGTTAGTCTAATTTTTCCGCAAGGATATAGAACTCTTGAAGCAGGCTAAGGTCCTGTTTTTTCAGGGCGTTTAGGATCTTTTTGGTGGACGAGCCCCTTGTCCATACACGCCATTTGGCCAATATTTTGAACTCCTCCGGATTTACATAAGACTGAAAACTCTTCATGTCTGTATAGATCAAGTCACCACTGATGTATGTTGGTGACTTAAAGTCTTTATTTCTAATGAGTTGAATTTCTCGATTGAGTGATTCTTCAATAAAAAATGGTTTGCGATAATCGACGAAAATTTTATTTTTAGCGTGGCCTTGTACAATTTTTAGCGCAGTTTCGGGAACTACCGGCAAAATTCCCATAGGGAGAATGAACTGCCAAAACAAAATTATAGGAAGTAAGAGGCGTAGTAGCCTGAGTTTCAGATCCTTAAAACGCGATGTATAGAAGAAAACGGCAATTATGAAAAAACAGCCTGAGAGGTAATGATTACTCTCAGTGAAATTTAGAGAGTCTTTAAAATAATAGAGTAACCCAACAAGTGACATTCCTATTAGAACAATCATAGCCTGAAAGGCTTCAAGAAAACCCAAACCTTTCTTCCTTAAATTCGGTTTGAGCTGGAAAAAGTTGTAGCTAACTAATAGGAGAAAGAGAGGAATTGCGGGAACTGCATAGTGATGAGATTTCTGCTTAGGTAGAAACCATAGAAAATAAAAAACACAGAAGTTTAGGATCAAGTAAAGCAACAAGTCACGATTAAGCTTCAATGAGGACGTGCTTTTATGTCCTTTGATTATAAAAGGTATTAATAAATTTATAGGTAATGTGAAAATAAGAAGTCCTTGAATAACAGAGCTGACGGGATAGTTACGTGCTGTAAACTTGCCGAGATTTTCCCTGATAAAGAAGTAATCAATAAAGGCGTATCCATGCTTGTAGTAACTTGCAATAAACCATGTTGAGCCAATTAATGTCGAAAGGATACTGAAAAGGATAAAAGGCTTTATTCTCTTTTCTTTTAGAACTGAAAAAAGAAAAGCAACCGGAAAAATCATCGCCAATGAAACGGGTCCTTTGATTAAAACAGATGAGCCAGCAAATAGTGCGGCCATAATAAGATCTCTATTTGTGTGACGTTTGAGATAGGAGTAATAGAAAAGACTTCCTAAGGTTGAGAGGTAGGTGAGAGTCATTTCCATCATGAAAATGCGAGAATATTTAATGAAATAAATAGGTATTAGTAAAAAGGCAAAGGCTTCATACCAGTTTCTTTTGAATTCCCTTTCATACCACTGCGAAACGATAAAAATAGCGATAAGAGAGAAAAGTAAAATAGAAAGTCTTCCCATTTGCAGATAGTTTCCATCTGAAATCCAATAAAGTGGTTGAGGAAGCCAAAACTGAAGAGGAGGTTTACTCCAATGAGGAGCGCCATAGATAAGAGGAGTAAGAAAGCTCTTGGCTTCAAACATCTCCTGAGTAATCAATAGATAAAAGCCCTCTGTTCCTTGCCTGAGGGCATTAACATTGCCAAGATCAAAGAAGAATAGACTAATGATGAGAAATATAAAAATATTGATAGTGAATGTTTTATTCTTAGAATTCATTTTAGTGTTCTGTTTTTATAGAAGATATAGATTAGATAAATACTGAAAATAATGGGTACACCGAAACAGGAAAGAATTGGTGAAACCTGAGAACTTTTTCCAAGTTCTATAAAATAACTATTAATAAGCCAATATAGGATAACAAATACAAAAACTCCACCTAGACTTTTGGCAAATGAACTGCCTCTTCGGTTTGGGCTGAAGATTCCTGCAGATGCTACGAGAGCGAACAATAGGCATACTATACTTGTAGAAACTTTTTGGTAGAGCATAACAGAGTACTCATCAACATTAATACCGCCACTTCTGAGTCGAGCAATATAATTATAGAGATCAAGAAAGTTGAGGGTAGTGATATCCGCTTCGATTTCTTCAAAGTCAGCAGGAGTCTCCTGAATAGATATGATCATGTTTTCATTCTTAATGGCCTTTGGATAGCCGAGATGATTGAGTTTATCAGTGACGACTGTCTCTTTTGCTAGCCACATATTATCTTTGAAAACTATTTGAGGCGAAGATATTTTTTGAGAAATCTTATTATCAACAAAATAGTAGATAGAAACATCGGATAAAGCGTCTTTGTCATTATCAAATGTGGAAAAGCTGAAAAAATAATTATTACTTTTGTACCACATTCGGCCAGAGCCAATCGTGGAGGCCATCAAACCCTGAGATTTAAGGTTTTTAAATTTTGATTGTCCATCTTCAATTAAAAAATCTTTTTTTGAAATAGCATAGGGTTCGAGGAAACCGCTGATGAGAAATTGAACAAATGCGACTAAAAAAGCAGCATTGGCCACATCATTGAAAAAGCGTTTTCTAGAATAGCCGGCAGCGAAGATTGCAGTTAACTCGTTTCTATTTCTTAATTTATTAATACTAAAGAGAGAACCCATTAGGCAGCTAACAGGCATGATTAATTTAAATTTATCGGGTACTTCAAGTATATGATTAAGTATAACTTCTAAAGGTGTAACATTTTGTCTTAAAAAACCTGTAATTAAATCGGCTACAGTGATGAGTAAGAAGAGTCCAAGGAAGGCGCCAAGAAAAAACTTAAACCATTCTTTAATAATAAGGCTTCGCAAAGTAGGCATTAAAGTGTCCTCTTAAGCCATAGTAAAACTTTAATAAGTAAGCGAGCAGATGAACGTAAGAATTTATGAATAAACTCACCTTGAGAACTAAGTCTAAAATAGAAAGGACAGAGATTATTGTAATAGAGCTTTATAAAAACTAAGCCAAGAGATGTTTTTTGAATCGTGAATTTCCAGTCTCGTAACTCATTAGTTACGGGATGGCATTGCCCGTATAGGTCAGAGCTAATAAAGCACCCTTTAGATTCAACTTGAATTCTCTCGTAAGCTTGTTTGAAAGCAGCTGGATTATGTGCAAGCCGTTTTCTAATAAAACTTTTAATCGTCCTTGCGTTTGCATATTGGTACTTGTAACCGACCGTAAAGTTAACAAACTGATCAAGGCAGCGCATCGATTCAAGATGGAGATTAGGACTTCGGTCATAGGCCTTAGCGAGATCCCAGTAGGCATGGCTGATAAGAAAAAGTTCAGCGATATCTTTTTCAGGATTAAAGAGCTTGGGACTGAGCCTAGATTCATCAACCTTGTAAAAGAGAGCGAGAGCATTTAAGTATTGACCGTAAAGTTCAACGGCCTTGGGTATCTCATCAGCAGCGGAGAACTCTTGAGCTTTTTTTAGTAGCTTGAGGCGATCACGATACGTTTTAGCTACAATCTCATTTTGGATTAAATCCTCTTTGTCGCTATCTTTCTTTTTAGTGCTCATAATTAAAATCTATAGGAAAGACTGAAGCTAGACTCTTTAATTTCTTCGCTATTTTGTTGAAGGTTTTCAGATTCTAAAATATCTGTATTCTTCATCGCTAATTCAATATTTAAGCGAGGCTGCATCCATCCAAGCCCTACCCCTGAGCCTTTTTGCTGAGTACCTTTATCATTGAATGTACCAAATCGGGCATAGAAATCGCTGAAGAGTCTTATTTGTGCAGCGGCTTTCCATACAACGGTATCAGAAAGCCTATTATTATAATCAGCACCTGCGTCCATCATAATGGTAAGGATATCTTTAACAACATATTGGATACCTGTTGTTGCACGCGTTTCATTTTCCCTTTCTTTAAATGGATCGTGTACGGTGAAGCCAAGACTAAGGGCTTCATCTACTACATGAATAACTCCAAATGTGGTTTGTTTGTATTCTCTCTTCTCAAGAACACCATCGTCGTTAAATACATCTTCTTTTGTATAAGAAGCTGTTGCACCTAAGCTACTTTTCTTACCTATAGGACGTGCAAAGGACGCGGCAAAGCGCTTGCGCGATTGACCCTGGTAGTCAATATCATTGTAGCTAAAAGAGCCACCGGTAAGGCCTTTTGAGTCACTTAGAATCACGGAAGTACTAGCAAACTCTTGAGTCTGAGCAGGAGCACTTTCATTTGAAGAGGTCTGCGTACTATCAATACCTGAGTGTTGATAATAAATACTACCTTTTTGAAAATAGGCAATAGAAGCAGGGTTTAGGTAAGTAGACTCATCCATTAGCAAACTGGCAACACCCGCACCAGCAGTTCCTTTCATGCGCGTAGTTTCAAACTTTGGGATCTGATTGGCTGCCTCAATGGAGGTTGCAAACATTGCTATTGTTATGAGAAAGAAATAGAATCTACTATGTTTGAATTGCATAAAACCTCTATAAAGAAAGAACACTAGGTTAAAGTATAATGAAGATAAGAAAGGCCGTCATCCCTGTAGCCGGAAAGGGAACGCGATTTTTACCTGCAACTAAAGAAATTCCTAAAGAGCTTATTCCGATTGTGAATAAACCTATGATTCACTACGCTGTTGAAGAAGCAGTATTGTCAGGTATTGAACAAATCATATTTGTAACGAGTTCAGGAAAGTCAGCAATAGAAGACTACTTTGATCGGAATTTGGAATTAGAACAGTTTCTTGAAAAAAATGGAAAAGGACATCTTGCTCGAGAAATAAGAGAAATTGGTCAAATGACGGAAGTGACTACAGTTCGTCAGAAAGAACAACTTGGTCTTGGGCATGCCATTAACTGTGCTAGGGACTTAATTGGGGATGAAACTTTTGCTGTAATTTTAGCAGATGACTTGGTTGTGAATAAAGTGCCAGTGACAAAGCAGTTATTGAGCATAAGTAGAGAGAATGAAGGAGCATCGGTTATTGGCGTTATGGAAGTAGACAGAAGCCAGACATATAAATATGGAATAATTGATGGACAACCTATTGATTCAAAAAAGCAAACCTATAAAATGAACAAGATGGTTGAAAAGCCAAAACCAGAAGTTGCACCTACGACATTAGCAACACCTGGACGATATATTTTAGGACCTGAGATTTTTAGCTATCTTGATAGAATCCCAAAAGGTGTAGGAGGGGAATATCAATTAACTGATGCTATTAATTTAATGGCCAGTGAAATGAATGTTCTTGCCCATATCTTTGAAGGAACAAGATTTGATACGGGGAGTATTCTTGGATATCTAGATGCAACAATGGAGTTTGCACTTATGGAAGAAGAGATGAGACCAGAAATTCTTAAACTTATGAAAAGTAAAATTAGCGCTTATGAAAAATAAAATATTATATATCTGCCTACTTCTAGTAATGAATAACCTTTGGGCTTCAGTCCCAACAACAGAGGGTCTGTTTAGAAATAATAATAATAGTGATGTTCAAGCTAGCTTGGTGATGGTTACTTTACAGGCACAAAAAGGCATGAATAAAGAATTATTAGAAAAGCCAATAGGAGAGAGCGATACTTCATTGAATGGAATAAAAGATATCGCAACTGAAGAGAAACAAGAAAAGAAAGTTAACTTGAAGTACTTATTTTCAGTAAATGATAATGAAGATGTCGAAGTTGTCAGGGTTATATATAAGCCAGGTAAAATGGATGACTCTAATATCATTAGCGTAAAATACTACAAGAATTTAGCAGATGGTGTTGTAAATAACCCCGAAATGAAAGGGTTAGTTTTAGGGCTTCTCTCGTCACTTGCCCTAAATAGAAGCCAAGAAATGTCTGCATTTCTTAAAAAGGTTTCAAAAGACTATAAAAGTAATAATGAACTTATTGATCCTGAAAAAAGAGATCTGTATTCGAAGTATAAGAAATATCTGAAGCTAACAAAAGAGGATGAAAGTTTAAAAGAGAGCATGGAAAATCCATTAGAACCTCAGGATGAAGAAATAAAGAAAACAGTTGAATTAATAAAAGAGAGGCCGTTTCTTCAAAAAGATCCTCATGTGAGCCTCGATAAGAAAAATACACACTTTCTTTGGAAGGTAGACCTAGATGTATTGGATGCCGTTTTTGATGGTAAGACTCAGAGACTAATGAAGGTAGACTATAAAAAACTAGAGGAAAAAATCACGATCAGCCTAGATGATTATATCTTGTTCAATGGTACAAATGAGCTACCAAAGACAATAAAAATGAATACAAGTAAAAGTACGTACACGTTAAGAACGAGTTCACATGTTCAACTAAACTTAGGAACTAAATCTATGTGGACTAGATATAATGAGTATCTTGCTAAACTCAAGGAAAATGGAGAAGTTGAAAACGTAGATTTCTTCTTTCTATAAATGAACTACTATTTAATAGCAGTTAATACTCCCTTTAATAGATCTTTATTAACGTATGGTGGCCATGATGAGTATGAGATAGGCGACCTCGTTGAAGTTCCACTTGGTAAAAATAGGCTCGAGAAAGGCTGTATTATTGAGCAGCTAAGCGATATATCTACGTTAGAAAAAGAAATAGATTTAAATAAAGTAAAAGAAATTAGTGGTAGGTATGAGGGGATAGAAAATCTAGATGAAGAATTCGTAGACTATTTAAAGTGGGTTGCGAATTATTACCATTACCCAGTTGGCCAGCATATATTTGATGTTCTACCAAAGCCTATGAAAAGGCCCCGGGAGATAAATTTTTTAAAAGGTCTGAATAAAAACTTCGAGTATGAGTTGACTTCTGAACAGGAAGTGGCCATTAAGAAAATTTCCCAATCTCTAAATAGCTATAAAAAGTTTCTACTTCACGGAGTTACGGGATCAGGGAAAACCTCTGTTTATACAAAATTAATTAAAGATATAATGTCTAAGGGCAAAAATGTTCTCTTCTTAATTCCTGAAATAAATTTGACGCCTCAGTTTTTAAAAGTTCTTAAAGAACATATTGAAGGTGAGATTCTTTCTTATCACTCATCCATTACCAATTCAGAAAAATATCAGGCTTGGAATCATATTAATGAAAATATAAGTCCCTATATAATGGTCGGAGTAAGAAGTAGTATATTCCTACCCTATAAAAACTTAGGACTGATCATTGTAGATGAAGAGCACGATACAAGTTTTAAGCAGGAAGACAGATGTCCTTATCATGCGAGAGATGTTGCAATCAAAAAAGCTCATAGTCTCAATATTCCAATCATATTAGGATCAGCAACACCCACTATTGAAACATATCAACAAGCTATCGCTACTAAAGATGGTTACATAAGAATGGCCGAAAGGCCGATGAATCTGTCGATGCCAATAGTTGAAATAATTGATGGTAGAGATAAGAATTCAAGAGTACAGGAAGATATTTGGCCTTTTACTGATAAGGGTCTTGATAAAATTAAAGAAAAGGTTAATGAAGGTGAACAAGTACTAGTCTTTGTAAATCGACTTGGATTTGCAAGCTTTGTTCAGTGCCGCTCATGTGGTGAAGGATTTGATTGTCCAAATTGTTCTACAAGTCTTAAATACTTTAAGAAAACTCAAACACTGAATTGTTCTTTTTGTGAATATAAGATTCCATTTCCAGAACATTGCCCCTCTTGTGGAAATATGAAGCTTTTACAAAAAGGATTTGGAACAGAAAAGCTACAAGAGGTCTTAGAGAGAGAAATACCTAACAAGGTGATAGATCGCTTCGATAGAGACAATATTAAAAACTTCAATGAGTTGAAAGAGATTTTATCGAATTTTAATGAAGGAAAAATAGATATCCTCGTTGGAACACAAATGCTCTCTAAAGGTCATAACTTCGATAACGTAAATTTAGTGGTTGTCTTAGGTATAGACTCACAACTAAATTTTCCAGACTTTAGAAGTAATGAAAAAGTGTTCCAGCTGCTTACACAAGTTGCTGGTCGTCCAGGAAGAAGTTCTAAACAAGGGCATGTACAGATTGAAACATTGTCTCCTGAAAACAGAATCTTTGAACGTGTAAAAAACTATGAGTGGAAAGAGTTTTATGAGGATGAGTTAGAGGTAAGAAGTATTTTAGGTTATCCTCCTTATACAAGGATGTGCGCACTCTATTTTAGTTCTAGATTCAGGGAAAAGGCCCTTGAGGCTGCGAGTTGGTCAAAAGATCTTTTTAATTATCTAAAAAACAAACAGTTACAGAGCTTGGAGATTCTAGGGCCTAGGCCACTTTCGATAGAGAAAAGGGCGAATAAATTCACGTGGAATGTTTTACTAAAAACTAGTAATATTAGTGATTTACATAAGGCAATAGAGACATTTCAACAAAATTCTAAGTTTCATCAAAGTGTATCCACGAAGATAGACATCGATCCGCAACAGCTCTCTTAATCAAAAATAACACATTAGACTCAAGTTTTTTTGTCAAATGCCGATTCGACGTAGGAGAAGTCATATGATTGTTAAGGATCAACTATGAATTTAAAGAGAGTAATTTTATCTTCACTATGTCTAACAATGGCATCCAGTACCTATGCAAGAATACCCAATAGAGGGTCTTCGACAAGCGTTGCAACTCGAGCAGGAGCAGGTTCAGCTGCAGATCGTGCAGATTCGCCCTCTGTAGGGAAGCCGGGAACAGTAATGTCTGATGGTTCAACCAATAATTGTAAGGCCAATAATACTGAAGGATATGTATCGCAATCCTTTTTGAGAAATATCACAGACCCAAATGTTCCAGATTCAGATGTTCTAAGAATAGTAGAATCTTCTCCCGGGATTTATGAAGTAAAGATGGATAAATATTTTTCTGCCTGTACCAATTTAAAATTTGAAGTACGAAAGGTAGATTCTAAGTTCTTCGTGAGAGTCCAAAATAAATATGAATTCAACGAAAATAATATCACTTTAAGCGAAGGTGATGATTTCAGTAAGCTATCTGACGATGAAAAGTATTATAGATGTTTAGAAAAACAAGGGATGCTTACTAATGACGGGTTTGACTGGAGTAAAGCCGAACAGACTGACGGTATTACTTATGGATCTTCTTCAGAGCCGTTTACTGTAGATATTGGCGAGGGAAATGAGAGTGTTAGTATTTTTTATGCTTCTCCTATAGCTACGGAATATCCTGAAGACTTTCCTGCTGGAAATATAAGCCCGAGACCATCAGATTGGAGATGTACAGTATATGAAAACTTCAATCAAAGGGATGAAAAGAGGCTTTTCACTTCAGACCGAGATAGAGTTTATGATCGTGCCATGCAAGTGTGTCAGACAGAGAGTGCAGAAAAAATCTTGGCCGAACTTTCTAGATTAAGAGAATCGAGTGCTGGTAACTTTAGAGCTTTAGAAAAGATTCTTGAGCAGGCCTTTGATAAAGCACAAGAAAAAAGAGTTGAAGAAATTTATGAAAGAATGGCAGCAATTGAAGATAAGATGAAAGATGAGAAAGATCTAGACCGTGAAGACATCAAGGATCTTGGTGGAGAATACTCTGATCTTGCTTTAGAACTTAATAAAATTGTTGTTCAGCCGTCAATGAAGAGAATAGAGGCCCTTCTGGAAAGAAGAAAAGATGCAAGCGATAATGAAAAGAAAGAAATTGATGAACAAGTTAAAAAACTAAATGAAAAAATTTCTAAATTTTCTAGTGAGCATCCGAATCCCTCAAAAGGTAATATTAAAACATTATATGAGAGACTTGAAGAGCA
>JBLWXW010000027.1:0-49965 GCA_048267265.1 Bacteriovoracaceae bacterium | reverse complement strand
TATTTTAATAAAGTACCGTTCATGAAGAAGGCCATATCAATTTCGTCAGAGGCAGATATATTAATGGCCATTCTTAATGAATCTGGAATGGAGTTGAAAGAAGCAATTAATAATGGAAATCAAGAACGAGTTAAAGAGAAAATACATCATATTTATCGATTGAGTGAAGATTTAGCACATCTCGAAGAAAGTTTTTCCATAACGATAAGCAATGGAGCTAATTTTGTAACCAATTTAATTGTAGTAACTACATTCTCACTCTTTACTCTTATTTTTCTTTTCCTCTTCTTTTATATGAGAAATATATTAGAGGATGTTGGTATTATTGAATATGAAATCAATCGAAGTGAGTCGGAACAAAGGTCATTGATTAGGGCCTTACCTGATCTTATTTGGATGAAAAATATTGATGGCGTTTATTTAAAATGTAATAAGCGCTTTGAAGAGTTCTTTGGCGCTAAGGAAGAAGAGATTATAGGCAAGACAGACTTTGATTTTGTCGATTTCGATCTTGCTAATTTTTTTAGAGAAAATGACCTTAAGGCCATTGAAAATGAAAAAGCTACAGTTAATCAAGAAGAAATAACATTTGCGAGTGACGGACATAAAGAATATTTAGAGACAATCAAAACTCCACTATATGGAGAAAATGGTAATGTCGTTGGGATTCTTGGTATAGGACGTGATCTTAGTCAATATATAAAAACACAGAAGGAATTGGAAGACTATAAAGATCATCTTGAGAATTTAGTGAGTAAGAGAACTGAAGAGCTAGAACTTATGGTGATAAAATCTGAATCAGGAAACCGGGCAAAGTCAGAGTTTTTGGCCAATATGAGCCATGAGATTCGAACACCCATGACTGCCATTATTGGAATGACTGCCCTTGCGATGAGAACAGATGATGAAGATAAGAAAAAGTCTTATATTCATAAGTGTCATGACTCGGCCAATAGGTTATTAGGAATTATAAATGACATTTTAGATTTCTCTAAGATTGAAGCAGGTAAGCTTGATATAGAGATGATTATGTTCAAGCTAGAAGAGGTCGTTTCAAATATAGAAATACTTTTTAAACCAAAGATCGAAGAAAAGAAGCAAATACTATCAATTACCATTGATCCTACATTGCCATCAGTATTAGTCGGTGATCCCTTAAGGTTAGGACAAATTCTTTTAAATTTAGTAGGAAATGCAATTAAATTTACACCAGATAAGGGATCTATTGATCTGAGTATTAACCTTCTTGAAGAAGATAGTGATCACTGTGATGTTTACTTTAGTGTTGCCGATACTGGTGTAGGAATACCTAAAGAATTTCATACTGAATTATTTGATGCTTTCAATCAAGGGGATAATTCAGTAACTCGAAAGTTTGGAGGTACTGGACTAGGTTTGGCCATATCTAAAAGTCTTATTGATATGATGAATGGAGAAATTCATTTTAATAATAATCAGTCTGGCGGTGCTACATTCTGCTTTAGAATGCAGTTTAAGAAAGTATGCTTGCTAAGTGAAGAACAATTGAAGGCATGCGAGGAAGCTGAGAAAAAACAGTTAGCTTCAGCCATTGAATCCCTTGAAGGGGCCAAAATTCTTCTTGTTGAAGATATGCCTGAAAACCAAGAGATCATATCAGAATTTCTAGAAATGGAAGGTGTAGAAGTAGAGTTTGCTTCAAACGGAAAAGAGGCGATCGAGAAAATTATCGCTGGTGATTATGATGGTGTATTGATGGATTGTCAGATGCCTGTAATGGATGGTTATGAAGCGACAGCTAAAATTAGAGAAATGCCAGCGTATTCGCAATTGCCTATTATTGCAATTACTGGGAATGTGATGAAAGAAGATATCGATAAAATTAAAAAATCAGGAATGAATGACTATATAGCTAAGCCCATTGATCTGGAGAGTTTCTATATTACTATTGCTAAAACTTTAAGAAGTTAAAAGGTCCACACTCTAAATCTAGTGACTGATTTAAAGTGTGGAGGAAGATCTTATTTATATGATTTCTTATGAGCGATAATAAGACCAACAATACAAAGAATACCAACAACAATCCCAATGGGTTGACCCGTTGATTGATCCATATTGAATCCAATTTGGGCCGTCATGATATAGGAAATAGTCACAGCAGTACCTATTGCAGCTGGAAGACTAACAATCCAGTGAATAGTTTTCTTTGTGAAGAGGTATTTTGTAGCAAGCCATAATACACTTGTTGAAAGAAGCATATTAGAGAAGGCAAAGTAGCGCCAAATTAATGAGAAATCGATCTTTGTCATAAAGTAGGCAACTGTTAGAATCGGAATAGAAACAAGTAAGCGATTCTTTACACTTTGAGAAATCTTGAATGCATCAATTATAGTCAGACGAAGAGATCTAAAGGCAGTGTCTCCAGATGTAATGGGAAAAACGGCAACGGCAAGAACCGCTAGTACGCCACCAACAGTTCCAAGGTAAGTCGAAGAGATTTGCTTAACAACAAGACCTGGACCTCCTTGGGCGATTACTGCCTTGAGTTCGGTGTATCCTTCAGGGAATGCTGCAATACCGGCAAGTGCCCAAACACAGGCCACAACACCTTCAGCAAGCATGGCACCATAGTATACTGGACGAGCATATTTTTCGTTAGTTAAGCATCTCGCAATAATTGGTGCTTGAGTAGAGTGGAACCCACTAATGGCACCACAAGTAATTGTTACAAAGAGTAGTGGCCATACGGGAGGCTGTCCTGGTGCACGGTGAAGAAGCTCATGACTTAGATGGTTTGAATGATCTAAGAAAGCAAAAATACTTCCAAAGTCAGAGACACTTGGTAGATGAGGTGCATTGATAAGCAAAGCGATGGCCGTAGATACAGTCATCAGAACCATAAGAAGTCCAAACACAGGATAGAATTTTGTGATAATTTTATCGATAGGAAGAAGCGTTGCTAATAAATAATAAGCAAGAATAACTAAAACCCAAAACGTATTATTTGCGAACATTGTGCCCTGAAAAGCATCTAGGTTACTGATTAGTCCAGCAGGGCTCATAATGAAAACAACTCCTACAAAGAAGAGAAGCATGGCGGTGAAAAGAAGCATCACACCTTTGAAGTAAATATTGAAGTAGTGACCGGCAATTTCAGGCAAACTCTTTCCGTCCTCTTTTATACTAAGGACCCCTGAGAAAAAGTCATGAACAGAGCCACCAATAATATTTCCGATAACGATCCATACTAGGGCCACTGGACCATAGAGCGCTCCAAGAATGGGACCAAAGATTGGGCCAACACCTGCAATATTTAGAAATTGAATGAGAAAGGCTTTTACCGGAGAAACTTTTACGTAGTCAACTCCGTCTTCGAAACGTGTTACTGGTGTTTCAGCACTTGGATCAATACAAGCTTGTTTGGCAACAAATGGGCTATAGAATTTGTAGGCCAAGGCCAGTAAGACCAGACAGATAATAAAAATGAGCATTTTGATGTCCCTCTATGTGATGTGGTTGTGTAAGTTTTTTAGGAAAGTGTCCAATTGAATTATATTCACAAAGAGGACCCTTCTTCAAACTATTATCAAGAAAGAACTGAGACATTAAGAAGATTAGAAGGAAATTATTTAAATAAGAGCAGCTTTAAATAGGTAACTAAATTATCTTTTCGGGTAACGTAGCACTAGAGTGGTGGTGGGAATTCAAAACTGGTGGCCGCGAGGATTCCCTTTCTAAAGTCATTGACCACAATATTAAAGACGAGGTCATAATTTATTTCGCCACCTTTTTGTAGACATCCTCTCTTCTTACCAATGTGATCGAGAACTTCTATGAGTTCCTTAGGGAGAGCTGTAAACTTGTAGTGTTCAGCTAGAGCACTAGGGTTATTCTTTAAATAGTGGCGAATGATAAAGCATGCTGAATCTTCAGGAGTAACGATATGGTCAGGAATGGCGTGAATGGCAGAGAGCCACATGGCGTGAACCTGCTCTTTAATCTTAGGAGGCATGACCCCTGGAGTGTCGAGTAATTCAACGTCGCTATTTACTTTGACCCAAATTTGGTTTCGTGTTTGGCCAGGAGTTGCCGCGGCTTTCGTTGCACTTCGGTTGGCAAGCTTATTAATGATTGTAGACTTCCCTGTATTTGGGAGCCCTAAAATCATCATTTTAATTTTATTTTTAAGTTCTGCATCAGGGTTAGATTTGAGCCTATGTTGAAAGAGAATCTTTCTGGCATGATCAACTACTTTTTTGATTGAGCCCTTATCAAGTGCATTGATAAAGAGTACGGCTTCATCTTGAGCACTAAACCATTTCTTCCACTTCTCTATGGCCACAGGGTCAGCGAGGTTGGTTTTATTTAAAACAATTAAGTAGGGCTTCTCTGAGTTTTGAAAGTAACTATCTTTGTTACCTGAGGCCAGCGGAGCACGAGCATCTCTTACTTCGATGACAATATTAACCATCTTCGCATTTTTTTTGATTTCCTTAAGGGCCTTATTCATATGGCCTGGAAACCAGTTAATATGATTTTGCTCGAGGTGCTCAATACCTGTTTTCTTTGTCTTTGCCACGCTTAGATCTTCTAATTAGTTGATAATAATGGAGAATTTCTACCAAGAGTATGGCACAGAGTCAATTTACATTCGTTATTGGCACTGGCCATGTAAAAAAGGTAGTCTTGTGCACTATGAAAAAGTCACAGAAAACTCTTTTACACTTACTTGAAAATGAAAATAAGAGTTTCTCTGATCTAAGTGAGCATAATTCTATTACAAATGCAGAACTCTTTGTATCTTCGGCTTTGCTGGTCACTGTAATGGGTTTTCTCAAAGAGCAGCTTTGGCTTGCATGTAAAGAAGATGGAAGCTTAAAAGAAGAGGGTAATTACAAAAACTTTATCTCTCCACTCTTTAATGATGTGCTATCCGAAATAGAATTTCTTAGAGATTTTCTAATTAAGAGTGGGCCTAAGAAACTTAAGAGAGTATTAAAAATTGCAGAAATGATTGAAAGTGAAGTTATAGAGTTTGTTCTTGATAGTACTCAAAAAGAACAAAAAGAGTTTGCCACGCACTCGCTTAAGCTTATGAAAGAGCACTTCTTAAAAGAGGAGCTTGATCAAGAGGGAAGGGAGCAATCGCTTGGGCATAAAGGACTTCGTCTCTATCGAACCTTTGATAATCTAGATATGATTTTTGACCTCGACTATCAACTTGATCGCGAAATGAAAGTCGATCATGAAACAACTGAGCGTCTCTACCAAAGGGCCGGGGTCGGGGTTCAATCTGGATATTCAACAATTTTATTGGCCCTTCATCAGATAAATATTGATGAATCTATCTCCTCAAAGAGTAAGGTCGTTGATCTTGGTTCCGGTTATGGGAGAGTCGGGTTGGTTTGTTCACTTCTAAGTTCTGACCTTGAATTTATTGGTTATGAGTATGTTCCCCATAGAGTTGATGTTGCCAATAGGGCATCTCAACATTTAGGAATTGATGAAAACTTAGAATTTATTACTCAAGATCTCTCGTTGGAGACTTTTTCTATACCTGAAGCCGATGTTTACTATCTCTACGATCCTTTCTCTAAAGAGACCTATCATTATATCCTCCATCAAATTGTAGAGATGAGTAAGCTTAAGCCTATCATGGTGATTACTAAGGGAAATGCTAATCATTGGCTAGAGGAGATCGCTCTTCTCCATAAATGGCCTAAGCCTAAATTTATTGACGAAGGTAATCTTTGTATCTTTAAGTCATCATAAATAAGAGATTCCCTGAATCTTCTGAAAAGTTTTCAACTTTCATTTGACTTGACTCACAATTCGGGGGATGTTGGGGCATCTATCTGAATACGTATATATGACTATATCTTGCTAAGGCCGGTATTTGGATTAGGCTTAGCACGATTTTATTTAAGGATTATATATGTCTGAATTCAGCAAATTCAATTTGCATGCCTCTATTAATGCCGCTCTTTCAGCAAAGGGCTACGAAAAACCAACACCTATTCAAGAGCAATCTATTGGGCACCTTTTAACTGGCGGCGACATGCTTGGAATTGCTCAAACGGGGACAGGTAAAACAGCGGCGTTCTCGCTCCCTATTATTCATAACCTTGCAAAAAATAAGTTAAAAGTTAAGCCTACGCGTATGCGCTGCTTGATTATGACGCCAACAAGGGAATTGGCTTCTCAGATTGAAGAGAATATTAAACTATATTCGAAGGGGCTTGAGCTTAAGTCATGTGTAATCTTTGGTGGTGTAAGTGCGGGACCACAAGTAAAGAAGCTCGTTAAGGGACAAGATATTATTATCGCCACTCCTGGACGTCTACTCGATCATATGAATGAAGGACGCATTAACTTTGAGCAGCTTGAAGTTTTTGTACTTGATGAAGCGGATAGAATGCTAGATATGGGCTTCATTCGTGACATCAATAAGATCATTGCTGAGCTACCAAAGAAGAGACAAACGCTACTCTTTTCGGCAACGATGCCAAAAGATATTGAAGCCCTATCAAAAAAGCTCTTAGTTGATCCAAAGCGTGTGGAAGTCACTCCAGAGTCTACAACGGTAGAAAAAATTAATCAGAAAATGAATCTAGTTGATCGCTCTTATAAACCAAAGCTCTTGGTTGAGATCCTTAAGGATAAGACTAAGAATATTAAAACAATGATTGTATTCACGAGAACAAAGCATGGGGCCAATCGAGTGGTTAAACATCTCGATGCTGCCGGAATTAGTGCGGCGGCCATACATGGAAATAAATCTCAAGGGGCACGTGAGAAAGCATTAAAAGGACTTAAGACGGGACAAGTAAAAGTTCTTGTGGCCACAGATATTGCTGCTCGTGGAATTGATGTTCCTAATATTACTCATGTTGTAAATTATGACCTTCCAGAAGATCCTAAGACCTATGTTCATCGAATCGGAAGAACCGGCCGTGCAGGCAAGAAGGGAATGGCCATCTCATTTTGTGATCCTAATGATCTCTCTCTTTATCGCCAAATTGAAAAGGCAATTAAAATGAAGATTGCTATTGATGAAGAGCATTCCTTCCATGGGATGGCCGCAGATCATTCGGGCGATAAGAAGTTGAAGAATCCTAATGAAAATAAGAAGCGTCCTCAGCAGCAGCGCCGTAGACGTCCTACAAATAAAGTAAATACAAGAAGAAAGAAGGCTCCTGCCAAGAAACAGGAGAATTCATGAGTTTTGATTCCTTAGACCTTGATACGAGGCTAAAAGAAAATCTTAAAACAATGAACTTTGTTCAAATGACTCCTGTTCAAGAGGAATCTCTTCCTCATATAATAAGTGGCAAAGATTTAATCGTTCAGGCCAAGACGGGAAGTGGGAAAACAGTTGCCTTCGGACTAGGTGTGATTAATGCTTTAGATGTTAAGAATACTAGAGTACAGACCCTTATCTTATGTCCTACGCGAGAGCTGTCTGAACAAGTGGCCAGTGAGCTGAGAACCCTATGTCGAAGTATTCCCCATATTAAAATTCTAACTATTACCGGTGGAAAGAGTGAATACCATCAAGAACGCTCTCTTGCCCATGGAGCACATATTGTTGTAGGAACTCCGGGAAGAGTAAGGAAGTTATTACGTAGACGAATTTTAGAACTCAAGCAAGTTCATAGCTTGGTTCTTGATGAAGCCGATCGAATGCTTGAGATGGGATTTGAAGAAGATTTAGATACAATAACTAATTTTGTACCTGATGAAAGGCAGACGCTTTTATTTTCTGCAACCTTCCCTGATAATATTCGAGAACTCGCGGATAAGGTTTTATTACCTGAGGCGGTTGAGATCCATGTCGCTGACAAAAGTAGTGACGATACTGCTCATATCTCAGAAACTTTTTATTCCCTAGCTTCTCATAAAGATAAGACAAAGAGCTTGATTAGAGTGTTGGGGAAGTTTCAACCTGAGCGTTTTATTGTTTTTTGTAAGACAAAGAGAATCACTGATGATTTGGCCAATGCTCTTGAGAAAGAGGGTATGGAGGTTGAGTCTATTCATGGTGATTTAGAACAAAGAGATAGAGATCTCACTCTCGTTATGTTTTCTAATAAATCGTTATCGGGATTGATTGCAACAGATGTTGCAGCAAGAGGGATTGATATTAAAGGTCTCGATATGGTGATCAATTATGATCTGCCTACTGACCCTGAAGTTTATGTCCATCGTATTGGACGTACTGGACGCGCTGGAGAAAGTGGCGCATCTGTAAGCTTTATGGTGCCTCAAGAGCTTGAGCTCGTAGAAAGAATTGGAGAGTATCAAAATAAGGTACATCCTTTTGTTGAGCTGGATGATTCAGAGGAGCCTCAGAAATACAACCTCATGCCAGAGATGGCGACTTTATATATTAGTGGCGGCAAGCGCGATAAGCTACGTCCTGGAGACATTGTTGGCGCAATTGTAGGTGAGTCTGGTATTGATTTTTCTCATATTGGGGATATTCATGTTGGGCCAATTACAACCTATGTGGCCATTACAAGAGACATGGCAAAAAGTGTTTGCCAAAGCTTACGAAATGGAAAAATTAAAAATCGTAAGTTCAAAGTCGGAGTTGTTGATTAGAACTTTCCAAAATAGGAGCTTAGCAGCTCCTTCTTTTTTTCATCTATAGAAAAGCATTCTTTATCTTGTAAAATATAGCTTTGTGCACACTTTGTGAAATTACCACGAAATTCTTTTAAGTTAAGTTTTCCTTTTTCGACCTCGAATTGACGCTCATGAAATTTTAGCCATTGTTGAAATGTACGAGAATCTTCGATGGTATCAATACTAGGGTAGAAGTTACTACTGCGATTTAAAAGAGGGATACAGGCTTTTACTGCTTCACACGCTTTTTGATGATCATTGAATTGATTACTCCAATTCTTTTCATAGATAAAGACAATGGCCTTTTTGAAGAGTTGATCTAATTGATTTTCATTGAGATGTTGATAGAGATATTGAACTTGTTGGTAGCGATCTTTCAGTTTTGGTGCCTCTTGGGCATACTTGCTGAGTAGGGCACTTCTCTTATATTCAAGTTTGTAGTTCTTGTAGACGAGATAGCCGATGATAGCTGCAAAAATCGCGATAAAAGGGATCAAAAACATAGATGGAGTTGTATATGCGCCACTATTGTAGTGGCGCTTTTACTTATGATTTTAGTTACAAGAAAAAGTTACTTTTTCATCATTTGAGATAAAACAGAATTCTGAGTTGGCCTTGAAGTAAGCTTTTCCACCCATTGCTGCACCATCATAGACTACAACTGAAGTATTAATCATCGCTTCAAGAGTTTCGGCAGCAGTATCTTCATCAGCAATAATTTGATTGTTACAGCTAAGATTTTCTGTATCTGCTTCAAATAAACATAGTGCGGACTCATTTACGCGATAGTAAGTTTTTCCCATGGCATGCCCATCAAAAGAAAGTACTTTTGTCTTTTGAAGTTTTTCTACAAGATCAATAGCATCAGATCCTGTAAGGACTGGGCTAGCGGCAAATGCAGAAGTTAATGTCAAAAGTAAGCACGTTGTAAGAATCGTTAGTTTCATCTGTTCCTCCGAATATGTCCCTATTATGCTCCTCTTTGAGAGTATTTAAGAGGGTCTAAGTATTAAATACGGCCCCTGTCACAATTTCATACAGTTATCTAACTTAAGATAAGTGTGATTCCTAAAAATATTACTAACTTAGGGGTTAAGGCTTTTCCAAATATACCACTTAAGGCTAGTTTAGGATTTCAACATGGTTAAGGTTTACATATGAAGTATTACTTTTTTCTTATAAGCTTAATATTTTCGATTGCTTCTTTAAAGGCCAAGGAATTACTTCCGTTAGACTTTTATCTTTATTTTACTCGCCCTGAAGTTAGCTCCAAAATTTTTCCAGAGAATGCTTTAAGCTATAAAGAACTGAAGTCATGGGATATTCAATCTTATGAGAATTTCTTAGAGAAGTTGAATTCAAAAAAACCTCAATTCTATGAAAATGAGGTGATTATTCATAGCTCGAGTAGTCTTCAAGCTTCAACGCTTGAAAATCCACGTGTTCTTCTTTTTGGAGAAGGTGTTGTCATGTCCTTCAATGAGGACAAGTCAGTCGAAGAAAGAAGACTTGAGATGGTGGAGTTTGATCGTGATAAGGTACGCTTTGTTCCACGAGAAATTATTTTCTCAAAAGACGAGGTGACTTTTAATGATAATCCAACAAGTTGTCGTGCATGCCATGGAGAGCCTTTTAGACCAATATGGAATCCTTATGACTTTTGGCCTCGTGCCTTTGGAAGTCGTATTGGTCGAATAGGTAGTGATAAAGAGCTTAAAGCCTATAATGACTACTTTGCAAATCGTACTCATGGAATCCGTCGCTTCTTAAAGAAAGATGCTGTCCCTGAAGGCGACCACTTTATGCTTCGTTCTGTTGAAGCCTTCACTGGTTATATGAATACTCTTAATAGTATGACCATGGGAAAGGAACTCGCTTCTATTGACCTAAAGGGCCTTGAGCTTCCACTTCGCTGGATTCTTAATAACTGTGCGAATGGGGCCGACAGTGACGAGAAATTTAAAACACTTTTTCCAACTGAAGTTTGGGAGGGGATGAAATTATCTTTTGAGGATATTAAAAAAGATACTTTCGCCGCCCGATCTTGGTTTAAAGAAAACTCAGATGATATTTATAATTCAGTATTTCCCAATATTTCTACGGAGTATTTCTTCCTTGATCACAATAGACTTATTGATGAAGCTGACTCTGTTAGCAAGATTCGCTTTATTCTTGAAAATAGGGGGATTTCTTTGCGCAGTATGATTTTAAGTCATGGTGCCAATGACTACTTCTTTTCAACTCCAAATAACTTTATTGCTGACTTAAATGATACCTATAATCATTACCTCGAGGTTAACTTAGTCGATCGACCTTCTGTTAATGATGGAAACTTTACGAATATTCCCATCTCTAATAGTCGTTGTGAATCACTCGCACAGGCGAGCAGGAATGTGATCGGACTGGACGCAATAAGTGAGGATGTTCAGCAACTAAGATATAACCGACCGGCCCAAGACTTATCTCCGATTGGCCGCTGCATGAAGTGCCATGCTCTGAAGTATAGAAATGGGAAGACACGAGGACCTTATATTCCATTTGATAACTCTGCTCAGATGAAAGAGCTCTTTAAAACGACGGCATTGGCCGATGAGATGAAATATCGGATAACAACGAAGAATCCACTAGATCAAATGCCTCCGAGGCACCCTTTGACTAAAGAAGAAAGGAACTCCGTTTTAGAGTATATAGAGGTACTAAGGAAATAGTTAGTTTAAAACTAACTATTTATTAGTTTAATACGATTATTATAATTCTATCATGTGGTGCATAATTCATGGCTAATGAAGATAGGCTCAAGCACTACACTATTCACCCTTTCGTCTCGTTTTCCTTGGGAAGATGCTAAAGCTTCTTTAGAGGAGAAAGGCTGGTTTGTATGTCCATCTCTGTTATCAGAAAATATGAACGCTGGCCTTCTTGAGTCCTTTCTAGAAAAACTTGAGAAAGACCAGTTTGATATGGCACAGGTTGGTAAGAATCTAGAGCGCTCATTAGAGAAGAGGATTCGCCATAGCGAGACTTCTTGGATTGAGTCTTGGCATGAAAATTCTCAATTAAGAGATTTAAATCAGTTCTTTGGAGATCTATCTCATCAGATGAATCAGCACTTCTATTTGAATATTAAGCGCTGGGAATCTCAAATGGCCTATTACCCTGAGGGCGGCTTTTATAAAAAACATCTCGATCAACTGAGAAGTGGTGAAAATAGACTGATGACTTGTATTTTCTATCTCAATAATTGTGAGAGAGGTGGTGAACTAGTTATTTATGATCGTGATGATATGAAGAAAAAGGCCGCAACAATAAAGGCAAGCAAGGGGACTTGCGTCCTCTTTTTCTCGAGCCAGATCTTCCATGAGGTCCTCCCTGCTTATTCACCACGCTTCAGTTTCACGACTTGGTTACGTCACGATCAGGATTCTCTGCTCTCTTAGATTCATTTTTTAATTAACTCTATGCGTGGGGCACTTTCCCTTACTTTTAACTAAGTGCAAGGTGCAAAGGGACTCCATAGAATTCATTTTGGTGTCAAAAAGATAGTCCCTATTTTATTTATTTTTGGCACGCTAGTTGCTTTTAGAGTCCGCATCATAAAAAAACTAGGGAGAGAAAATGAAAGTTCTAATTTGTATGTTGAGTCTAATGTTATCAAGTCATGTATTAGCGAATAATAAAATTAAAAAGTGTGGGAGTGGTGAGAGTGAAGTTCAGGCTGCTCTAGATTTTATTCATGGAAATGCAAATCAAATTCTTAATGATACGACAGGTGTAGACCGTAAAGAGAAGGATCGATTTAAGAATAAAATGAGGAAGGTAAATATTAAGTGCCTTGATGATAAACCTGTTTGTCATAATCACTCTACCCGAGGTGGAGTATCGAGACATCTCTTTAATTCTGCAGTGGTCATCTGTTATAATCGAATAAAAGACATTCTTGGAAATAACTCCTTCTGTGGTCTTGTTGATGTGATTGCACATGAGTTTGCACACACTGCTCGCGTTGATAAAGATCGTGGACATAATAATGGACCTAATAATGATGAGGTCTATCGCTTGGGTGACTCAGCTGAATCTTTATGTAACTCAAGAGGTTTAGATCACCGAATTAGAAATAAATAAGAGTATGAATGATTGCGGCCTTCTTATGTATAATTTTTAAAAAACTTTATGATCATGAGGGTCGCACTGATTAAGAGAAAGGCATTGGCCACTGTTTTGAAATGAAAATCAGAAATGGTGTTCAATGCTTTCTTTCCGAGAATATTTCCAATTAGACTTCCGAAACCAATGATCAGACCTAATTGAGTGACCTCACTTTCTAAGACTATAAAACTTAGATAACCTCCAATCTTTGCTATTTGCATGATCGATGTTGCACAGGCCTTGGTTGCAATCATATTTTCTTTTTTTATCTTGGAGTTTAAGTAAAAGGGATTCATTATGGGGCCTGCTGCTCCCACTAAACTTGATAATATGGCAGTCGCAAAGGCGGCAAAGAAGAAATAGTAGTCCTTCATAGGAAAGCTTGCTTTTAGGGCCTTAATGGAATTGCGATAGACATGAAAAATAAGAAAAGCCGCCAGAAGTAGTGAAAGCCACTGAACTTTCATTTTTACAAATAGCTGCCCACCAAGAAAACCTCCAATACTCACTCCAGGAATAATAAAGAGTAAGATGCGCCAAATAATATGATGACGGTAAATATAGACTCTATGAAGAGAGCCAATAAGTGATCCTATTGCAAGTGCTGGAATTACGATTTTTAGTGAAAAGAAGAATGAGGATAGGGGAAGAAGAAGTACTGCACCTCCACCAGCGGCCAAGGTGCTCATAATCCAACAGAATACTGTAATAAAAAAGAGGGCAAGAGCACTAGTCGAAGTAATCATAGTACTCTCAAAGTCTAGTCTACGATATAACTATGGGCCATTGCGATATTCTCACTATGACTTCGGATCTTACGAAGGGCCACAATCATATCTGAGTAAGTAATGGCAGAGAGAGCTGGGTATTCACCTTGACCAACTCGTTGCAGATGGCGGTCGCGAATATCGTTGGCCTCATCTCTAAGTTGGGCAGACTTTCTCTTTGCAACGCTCATATCTGCAGGTTCGTTATTTACAAACTGGCCAGTAGTTTCATTGAAGTAGTCTTTAACTTTCTCAAAGAGAGAGAAGAAGTCCACTGCTGCTCCATTATAAAGTACTTCTGAGAGCTTATTTCTTTCTACATAAAGAGAAAGATATTCTAGGTAGTCGGCAATAGATTCAAGCTCATCAGCGATTCTCACATAAGACTGAGCCTTTGAACTTTCTTCTCTACTTAAGGCCATCTCTTGAACCTTAATTAGGAAAACGGTTATTTCTTTTTGGATATTATCAGTGATCTTTTCGTAATCCTTCACTTTGGCACTTTTTTCTTTTAGCTCAGTACTACTCAGTTTTCCGGAATAGATCTCTTCAACCACTTTATACATTCGATCAACGATATTTTTCATTTTATCCGTTTCAGCTTTTGCCTGGGCCAGTGCTGTTGCGGGGATTACTGCTTTCGGGTCACCAAGCATAACAAGGTGATGTTGCTCTTTTGTCTTACGGTCAGGAGTAATCTTTGTTACGAAGGCTGCAAGAGTATTTAGGAAAGGAAGGAAGCAAAGCGCTGAGGCCACGTTAAATACTGTGTGTCCTGATGCAATATGGACCGCTACATTGGAAAATTCTCCATTAGCACCAACTTCGGCAGGGTTTCCTGGAACGATCCAGTCTATGAACTCTACATAGTAAGGGAAGATACAGAAAATGATGACTACGCCAATGAGGTTGAATACAGCATGGGCCCTAGAGGCCCTAATGGCACTAATATTTCCACCAACTGATGCGAGGAGGGCCGTGATTGTTGTTCCAATATTTTCACCTAGAACGAGTGCCGCTGCTGTGTGAAAGGGGATAACTCCAGTTGTGGCCAATGCCATGGTGATCCCAAGCATGGCAGAAGAAGACTGGATGACAACTGTAAGTAAACAGCCAACAATGATACTGGCAATATAAGCTCCATAGTGCTGACCACTGAAATAAGCAATCGCATCAAGAAACTCAGGCATCGTACGCAGGGGCTTGAATGCATTACTCATGATATCAAGACCAAAGAAGACCATACCGATACCGAAGAGTACTCTACCGCTTTGGCGCCAGCTATTCTTCTTAGCAAAGAGCATAGGAAAGATACCAAGACCAATAAAGAGAAGTCCGTACTTTCCGACTTTGATTGAAATAATCCAACCTGTAATAGTTGTTCCGATATTAGCACCAAAGATAATTCCAATGGCCTGAGTGAGCTGCATGAGTCCGGCATTTACAAATCCAACAACCATAACTGTCGTTACAGAAGAGCTTTGAACAAGCATAGTAACCAAAACACCAACACAAAGAGCATAGACTCTATTCTTCGTTAGAGTATTGATAATATTCTTGATGACATCGCCGGCAACCGATTGAAGGGCTTCAGACATAGACTTCATTCCGTAGAAAAAGATTCCAAGTCCACCAAGAACAGAATAGATAATTTTAAATGCTTCCATAGGTAATCGCTCTTTTGCTTGAGAAAAATTTTTAATATTTGCTTGATCTAAAAATACCTTTTATTGGGAGGGCCCACCAGTTCACTGGTAATATTTCCTGCTCCTAAAAAGGATTGATAAAGTTTTAGTCACTTCCAAAAATAGCCATTTTTTACCTTTTGAAAAGCTTTTAATTTCCAGTGATTAAGCCACTTTTTGAGGGAAATAACCCCAAAGTTATTACCGACTAAACTATGTTAGGATTGTGTTAGGGTGATCTGGGTTGCCACCTAATTCTGGTCTCTTAATGGGGTGCGTATTTTAGGGTTTGGTTAGGGAAAATCGATGCTCAATAAGTGGACCTTGTTGACCTATATATTATATGAATGGACAAATATATTTTTGTCTAGGATTCCAATGAATTCAAATAAAAATCAGTTAAATTAGGATCATAATGAAGATTAAATTTAATAATACCTACCTATCTCTTCCTGGAGATTTTTACGAAAAAGCAATTCCGGCTTCTTTTAAGGAACCAAAGCTAATTGCTTTTAATGACGACTTGGCCCATGATCTGGGAATTGAATTCAATATCTCTGATGAAGATGAGCTTGCTGCGGTTTTCTCGGGTCAAAAAATCTTAGAAGGCTCTGGGCCAATTGCACTTGCCTATGCTGCTCATCAGTTTGGGCACTTTGTTCCTCGACTCGGAGATGGTCGCGCTCATCTATTGGGAGAGACTGGTGGATTTGATATCCAACTTAAAGGCTCTGGTCAGACGGCCTTTTCTCGTCGTGGAGATGGACGCTCAGGTTTAGGTCCTGTTATTCGAGAGTATATTGTGAGTGAGGCCATGCACGCCCTCGGAGTACCAACGACAAGAGCTTTGGCCGCAGTAAGCACGGGAGAATTTGTAACAAGACAAGTTTTTGAACCGGGAGGCGTTTTTACACGTGTCTCCCCAGGACATATTCGTGTAGGAAGTTTTCAATACTTTGCTTGTAGAGAAGAATTTGAAAACTTACGTATTCTCTTTGATTACGCCATTGAGAGAAATTATCCAGGGCTTAAGAGTCTTGAAGGAACTGATCAAATTCTACAGTTTTTAAAGGAAGTATCTCTTAGACAGGCCAAACTTGTGGCCAAGTGGATGTCTCTTGGTTTTATTCATGGAGTAATGAATACGGATAACTTTGCAATAGGTGGCTTTACTTTAGATTTTGGGCCTTGCGCATTTATGGATGAATATAGGGCAGATAAAGTTTTTAGCTCTATCGATCAGCAAGGTCGCTATGCCTATAGTAATCAGAAGCCGATTGCCCAATGGAATATTGTACGTCTTGCTGAGTGTTTAATACCTCTTCTTTCTAGCGCTAGTGAAGATTCGAATGAGGATGATGTAGTCAATTTACTCAATCAAGCACTTGCAGGTATTCCTGATCAATTTGAACACTTCTATTGGATTGAAATGTCGAAGAAATTTGGATTTGTCTTCAACTTTGTACCTCATAAAAATAAGCTCATTTCACTGATAACTTCCTTTCTAGAGTACTTAGAAGAAAATGAGTTGGATTTCACCCTTTCTTTCAGAAATCTGACTGAAGAGAATTATGATTATTTCCCAAAGGATGACAAGTTTTCTCAATTCAAAGAAGAATGGTTAAGCCTGTCTCCTGACTTTGATTTGATGAAGAAAAGTAATCCTTGGTATATCCCTAGAAATCATCAAGTTGAAGCGGCCATAGTAGCTGCGCGTGAAGGGGATTATTCTAAATTTAATGAAATGAATGAAGTCTTAAAAAGACCTTATGAATATCAAGAAAGGTTACACCATTACTCCATTGCACCAGAAGTAAGTGAGAGAGTGACTGAAACTTTCTGTGGTACTTAAGGAGTTAGCCCTCGGTGGCCCCAAGGATATCTTTGGCCTTCCAATGCTTTGAATCTTCAGATAATTCTTGGAGAAGATCATTAAAAAGATTAATACTATGTCCTTCAAAATCAGGATTACCTAGAAATTGAACTGTTTCACGCCATTGGGGTGATTGTATTAAACGTGAGCGAAGTGCAGCTAATATAAGATCTGCATAGCTGGGGGCTGTGAAGGTAAAATTAAGCGAAAGGGCTTCGCTTTCAGCATGAGTCTTATGCCATACTCCACGTGGAAGAAAGAGGAGTGAGCCCGGTTTTAATTCAAATTCAATGGCCTCTTCTTCGGGAAATTCTGTAGGAAATTCTTCGTGGGAATAAGAAGCTAACTCTGGGCTTGGATCATGACCAATAGTATGCCTCTCAAGTGGGTTGGCCACTGTATGATTAGGGGCAATCCACCATTTCTTTGTTCCTGTTATTTGAAAGATAAAATTAATATTTTGATCAAAGTGGGGGGCCGTACCTTTTCCTTTTGCAATGAGATAGATCAGACTGCGTGCATAGGTCATTTGTGAAAAACCTAGCTCAGACTTTAATTGATCGAGGTAGAGGTTGAGCTCAGGTAAAAAGCGATTAGGGTCGTCAAAGAAGAGCCCACTGCCTTGTGTTTCATAAAGATGTAAGGCCTCTTGGGCTGAGACTTCTGCTGAGTTTACTTCATCAGCAGTTCCTTTCATGTAGGCATTTACTTGGACAGGCCACTCTTTGATAAGGTTCTCTACTGAAGTAAGTAGAGGGAGCTCTCTTAATTTTTGGGCGTGAGGATGTTCATGCTCGACCATAGGAGTATTCCCAAGATAGCGCTCCAGAAATTCGTGGCGTCCGAGGCTTGGGAATAGTTGGTCTAGGCTAAAGTCGAGCATTAAGATTCTTCTTCCCCTTATTCTTCTTCGGACATATTGTCATAAACAGTCGTTACGTCATCATCTTCTTCAAGAAGGCCAATGAGTTTTTCGATTTGTTCTCTTGTATCAGCATCAGCTTCTTTTAGGGTAAGAGGAATTCTCTCGAGGCTGGCTTCATCAGGAGTAATATTTAATTCTTGTAGCTTTTCCTGAATGCTTCCGAAAGTCTCCATTGGACCCTTGATTTCATAGAGGCCATCTTCGAGTTCTACATCTTCTGCACCTGCATCGATAAGTTCAAGAGTGAATTCATCTTCATCAATTCCCTCGGCAGGAACCATGAATACGGCCTTTCTTTCAAAAATAAACTCTAGAGATCCGTTTACACCAAGTGATCCACCACACTTTTTAAAGAAACTACGAACGTTACCGGCCGTACGAGTTGTATTATTGGTAGAGGCTTCAATAAAAACGGCAACTCCACCTGGACCGTACCCTTCGTAAGTTACATCTTCATAACCAACGCCGTCTGTCCCTTGGCCTTTTTTGATGGCACGATCGATATTATCTTTTGGAACGTTAAATTTCTTTGCTCTCTCCACTGCAACTCTAAGGAGGAAGTTCGTTTCCAGATCTGGACTACCACTCTTTGAAGCTTTGAATACATCTTTAAGTGCTCTGGTATAAACTTGAGCTTTAGCTCTGTCTGAGGCACCTTTCTTAGCCGCGATTTTTGCAGATTTTCTTCCCATTTTCTTACCTTTATTAGTGATGGCATTGAACAATGCTGACTTCATTATATTTGGTGACTGAGTATAGAGAAAATGATGGATATTGAATACCCAGTAAATGAAGATTCAAGTTGTTGAAAACCTGTAAGGGTTTTTGTGCGCCGAGACGTACTTGTTGATGATTGAAAAAGAAAAGGCCCCGTGAGACTCTATGGCGCTAATTATGGAGGAAGTATGAAATTGAATAAATATTTGGCAGCTCTTTTTGCTGCGCTCTCTCTCTTTGTTTCCTGTGGGCACACGTCTGATAAGGGTAAACAAAGTTCTGAAGAAAAGAAATTCTATAATCTATTAGATGAGCATTGGGCGAAGGTGATGAAGATGCACCCCGAATTTGCAACTTGGACCAATTTTAAAGATGGTCTTTATAATGGCAAATGGAGTGACTACAGTCTTGAGGGAATTGAGAAATCTAATGAAGCAACAAAAGAATCTCTAAGGGAGATTATTGCAATTGATAAAGAAGAACTTAGTGCTAAAGCTCAACTTGATTATGATCTCTATCGCAATAGCCTAGAGCATAGAGTTGAAGGCTTCGAATTTCCTAGTGAACTCTTTGCCATTGACCAGTTAGGTGGCTTCCATCTTGATATTCCACAATTATTGTCACGTATGCCTAAGAGAAAGAAAAAGGATTATGACAATATTCTTGAGCGCTTTGAAAAAGTCCCAGATATTATTGAACAAAAATTAGCTCTTTTGAAAATGGGATTAGAAAAAGGGATTACTCCACCAAAAGTTACACTAAGGGATATTCCCAACCAGTTTGACTCAATACTTGTGAGTGATATGGATAAGAACCCAATGACGAAGGCGTTCACAAGTTTTCCAAAAAGTTTTTCAGAAGAAGAAAAAGCAGAGTATAGAAAGAAGGCCAAGGTTTTCTTAAGTAAGGCGATCAAGGCATTTGCCAAGGCCAAGAAGTATGTGACGGACGTCTATATCCCAAATTGTCGTGAAACGATTGCACTTACGGATTTACCCAATGGTGATAAATGGTATCAGTATGAAGTGAAAGGCTATATCACAACGGATCAAACGGCAGATGAGATTCATAAAATTGGGCTAAGTGAAGTTAAACGCATTAAAAAAGAAATGGACAAGGTTATTAAGAAACTTAAGTTTAAAGGGAGTTTCAACGACTTCTTGAAAGACTTAAGAACCAATCCTAAGTTCTTCTTTAAGAATAAGAATGACCTATTGGTTCGCTACCGTGATATTGCAAAGAGGGCCGACTTTAAATTATTTGAAGTCTTTAATACTCTACCAAGAACTCCTTATGGGGTAGAGCCAACTCCGGCCTATATGGAGAAATCTGCTCCTACGGCATATTACTATGGTGGATCGACTTCAGCGGGAAGACCTGGAACCTTCTTTGCCAATACCTATGACCTAAAGTCCCGTCCGACTTGGGAGATGGTTGCATTAACTCTTCATGAAGCCGTTCCTGGTCATCATCTACAGATCTCGATTAATGAAGAACTTGGGGATGTTCCAGAGTTTAGAAAGCGTGCTCATTACACCGCTTATGTTGAGGGATGGGGACTCTATGCAGAAAGTCTTGGAGAGGAGATGGGAATGTATGAGGATCTCTACGACAAGTTTGGGCAACTTACCTATGAAATGTGGCGTGCCATTCGTTTGGTCGTCGATACTGGGATGCACTCTAAAAAATGGAGTCGAGAGCGCGCGATTGAGTACTTCAAGAATCATGCTCCCAAAACAGAACATGATATTGTGGTTGAGATTGATCGCTATATTATTTGGCCAGGGCAAGCTCTCTCTTACAAAATTGGTGAATTAAAGTTTAAGGAGCTTCGCGAAAAGGCAAAGCAGAAACTTGGGGATAAGTTCGACCTTCGTGAATATCACAATCAGGCCCTAAAGCATGGGGCACTACCACTGAATATTCTTGAAGATAAGATTGATCAGTGGATTGAAGCATCCTTATAGCATTTTGTTATAGTGTAATAAATAAAGATGTACTAGAAGTTATCAGCTATTAGTTTTATAAGTTCCCCATAATTAACGAGAGGGGAACTTATGAAACTAATTAATCTAATGGCGATCGCCACAACTTTTCTGAATTTTAATATATGGGCAAGTGACTTGATTATTCCTGAAGGGGAGTTTTCATGTGCAGTTCAGTTTGAAGAAAATATTGATATAGAAATGGTAGACGGTGAAGACTTTCCACGCTTTCTTGGTCATTTAGAAGAGGCACGTGTGAGAAAAGAGAGCTTAAATCTTCTCTTTTCAAATGATGGTGGTGAGCTTGGAATAGAGCTCCTGAACCCAGAGTCTCTTCCTAATTGGCTTTTGGTTAATGAATCCCAATACACAAACCAAGAGGGATATGCCTATATTGACGAAGATAATAGAGAGATTTTCTATCAAGTTTCTTGGAGTCACACCTGGTACTTTGGCTCTGGAATTGATGTGATCACAAAGGACTTTGATGGGAAAACTCTTAAGATCGATCTTCGCTTCAATGATAATGACTCTGTAGGAGAGCTTCATAAATGGGTGAAATGCTTAAAGAAATAAGAAAATAATTCATACTTGGCCGAATACTCCCGATGTATTCGGTCCCTATGTTATATAGATCCCTTTAGAGGGGTCTAAATATGTTCAAATCAATCATTACATTACTATGTTTAAGTTCGTTTGCGTCTTCAGCTTATGCGGATATCTTTGGGAGTGACGATCGTGAAGATATTATCAGAGCTGGGAGAAGATCAGTTTTAGGTAAGTCTGTTGCGGTAGGAGTCATTAACTCACTCTGGGAAGATGTTAATACTAACTTCTCCGAATTATGGGCCGATCCTATATCTAGCTTTATGTGTAAGGATGAAAGATTCTATCGTCAAAAGAATATATCTTACGCTTGCACTGGCTTTCTTGTTGGTAAAGATCTTCTTATAACCGCCGGTCATTGTGGAGTTAATATTGGAGAGGTACGTAATCAAAGTGAAGATTATTGTGAAGCTTATACTTGGCTTTTTGATTATACGGCCACGTCAAATTCTCGAAGGATTCCCAAGAAGAATATATTTAAGTGTAAAGAGATTATCTATGCTGTTCAACAAGAGGTCGATGGATTTACCCATGACTTCGCTCTTATAAGATTAGATCGTGAAGCTGTAGGTAGAAAACCTTTAAAGCTTGCAGCAAAGAAATCTGTTAATAGTGATTCTGTCTTTATGATTGGACACCCTATGGGGCTTCCTATGAAGTATACGGATAATGCTCATATTTTTGATGATAAGGTAGGTCGTTCTTACTATACGAATCTAGATGCATTCGCAGGAAATAGCGGTAGTCCAGTTTTTAATGAGGACGAAGAGGTTATCGGGGTTCTTGTTGCTGGAAATCCTGCCGCTTCAACTTATCGCGATGATGAGAAGGGATGTGATCGGTATAATCACTGCGACGAAGAGGGAAAGAACTGTAAGAAGAAAACTTTTGAAAATGGGGAGGAAGGCTTTCCTCATGTCTTCTCTGAAGTTCAATCTATTGAATTTTATAAAGAGTTAATTCAACAGAATATGTAGATCGTTCCTACTTCTTTTTCTTGAGGTCGAAGACATCAGGTGTATCTTTAATCCAGGCGACCTCTTTGTAATCAAATCCTCCTTCAAGACTTGGTTTGATGACTTTAAAATAAGGAGAGCGGTCAAAGTCACTGGGCACATAAGAAGAGACGTGGCGTTTAGCATACCTCTTCTTACCCTCTACTGTTTGGACCACCGGAAAAATGGGATATCCAATATCGTGAAAGGCCTGAGCTATAATAGATGAGCATATAACTTGAGTCGGATCATCTGAGCCAAGTGAAATAAAAGGCGAGCCCCCAAGTTTCTTAAAAGGGTGAAGGGGAAAGAGATATTTCAAAAGATTAATGATATTAACAATATCATATTTCAGGCCTTGTTTTCCTACGAGTGAACTTATGATGAGCTCTAAATCTTCAGGTGTAAGGTTTACTGGACGACAAATTCTTGTGTGATAGCCTTTGTAGGTATCAACAGGAATCTTTATCACTCCATCTTTGAGGTCAGCTTCGATAAGCTCATTATTACCAATATAAAGTGCCGCATGAGACCAGTTAGACTGAGTGAGGTATTTAATCGCCATACTAAAGCGCTGTTGGCCTTCGACGAGTAGGACATCTCCAGGTTGTAGCGTTCTCTTGAGGAGATCATTAGTATGGGTTGGGGGTGTAACTCTAGAGAAGCTAGGGCGCTCAAGAAAGTTAATTAATCGATTGACTAAAAACTTTTTGACCGATCTAAGCATACTTGTGTCCTCCTAAGAAGAATAATTATCTCATATAATCGGAAAATCACATAAGTATTAATGAAAAAGAACGACTGAACTTCTCTACTTAAAACAAAAGGATATACATACCTATAAAGAAAGATCCTAGGGCCAGCCATAGAAAAGTCGTTGGCCACTTCTTGTCCCAAATACATTCCAGGAGGGTACTGAATATGGCCGAAGTTATTGCAATACCTGCGAGTGTTGCTAAGTGAGCATATTGAATGGCCGCGAGATAGAGAGAGAGGGAGAGAAATGTACCTAGAAATGATCCAAAGAGCACTCCAACTTTTTCCTTTTTTGCTAGGGCCAGAAAGGGAGGTAAAAGCTTGCGCTTTTTATGAAAAGAGAAAAGAAAGAAGAAGACTACAGTTCCCAAGGTCCTATATAAATTTGACGTCATTGGAGTAATGGTAGGGTTATTCTCAAATACAGAGCGAGTGATGATGACCCCTGTTGTATCCAAGCACATTCCTCCAAGGGCCATGAGTATACCAGGTATGGCCCAGTGTTTGTCTTTACGAAAACTCTCAAGAGAGAATATAAAAACACAAAGGACGAAGAAGAAAATCGCCCAAAACTTTTCGAAATCAATTCCTTGGTTAAAGAAGATATGACCAGCGCTTCCTGAGATCAGAGGCTGAAAAGAAAAAAGCATCAGAGTTCGACCAGGGCCAAGATCTTTAAAGGACTGAAGTAAGCAAAGGTCACCAATCCCGAGCCCTACAATTCCAGAGAGAAAGAGCAGGCAGATTGCGTTCAGGTTAGGAAGACTTATTCCTTCAGTGAAGAGCATCCATAAAAAGAAGAGAACCAAAGCAATCGAAGCTTTGAACCAATTCATCCAAAAGGTTCCATGCTTGCGAGTGAAGTGAGTGAAAAACTGGCTTCCCGTGGCAAAACTTAAGTTTGCACCAAGGGCCAATGCTATGATTTTAAATTCCATGGGCTTTATTACCCGAGAAAAATTTAAAAAGAAATTAAAAAGGGCCAGCTAGTGCTGACCCATGAAAACTTTAGTAATTATGCCATCTTGAGACAAGCTCTGTTCGGCTTCCATAGAATACATTTACGTCCATATCATAACGTGTCCCAGGAACATTATAGAGACAGCTCCCTGTTGAACTACAGTTAATCTCACTTGAGAACTGCCACATAAAGTAATTATTCCAAATTCCAAAAGGGAAGTCTGTCACATTTGATTTAAAGCGCGCATACCATAGTTTAGCTTGCTGCATGAGTGGGTGGGCAGCAACGGAAGCATTGAGTTTTCTTGTTGTGGAGTGATTAGCGTAGACTACAGGGATTCTACCTGTTTTCTCATAGACATATTCCATGAAGACGATGGCCTCATTGATCGTCATGAATCTGCCGTTACTTGTGTCTTCAAGATCAAGAATCATTAAGGTATCTTGCTCTCCATTAATAAGATCTAAAAAAAGGTCGGCCTGAGCAATGGTATTTCCTTTGTAGCCAAGGTGGTAGGCGCCCCAAAGGTAACCCCTAGAGAGAGCTTCCACTTTTCTTGACTCATACTTTGTATCTACTCTAAGGCCAATGCTTGATCTATGGATTACCGCCGCAAGCTTTGTATCGGCCGCCATTTGATTCCAGTTAATCGAATTTCCTTGGTAGGCATCGATAATAATTGTCGTACCACTTTTATTCCATGGACGATTAAAGGACTCTGTAATGGTTTGCGTTGGTTCATCTGCAAAGTCTTGATCGTTGTCGGTTGTGTCATCACCTTCAGTTTCGTCTTGTTCCTCATTAGGGTTGTCGCTAATGACATCTTCTTCTTGATTGTTGTCATTATTATCTTCGCTCTCTTGCCCGTTTGTACCACATACTTCAGAAGAGTTCTCTCCACATTCTTCGGCCTCGGGGACACAAGAGAATGTCATTGCCAGAATTAAAGTAAGGAAAAGTAGGCTCCTCACTGATTTATGATTTGTCGTCGAACTCATTGTCCCTCCTTGGAATCTCTAAGTTTTCTCACTCTTCTATTTTCTCATTGAGCTAAAAAAAATAATTGGCGGAAAAAAATAGGACTCGAGCTCTGAAAGGTGCACCAGTAGGAGAGTTTATTGGTTGGTATGTAAGTCGTTGTTATATTTGTGACGTCTAACTCATGAAGAGAAATTGTCAAGACAGTGTCTAGTAAGCACTTTGAAGGATTTCAATGTTTTTATTTAGGGGTTGTATATTATAAAGAGTTATGAAGTAACGGCCATTGGCCAAGTGAAAGTTAAGGTTTTAAATCATAATTATGCTTATTTGAAGAAGGAGTTGGGCTTAACTTGATTTGAATCAAGGTTTATCCACCGTAAATATTATATGCTTAATTAGGTTTTTTAAACACAACTGGGATATCCAATGAGTGATAATAACGTTTTAGAGCTTTTGCATAGAATCGATCAAAAGCTTGATCGTCTTGAAAGACGAATTGATACTGTCGAGAAGGTAGTTTCTATTGAAGTCATGAATAGTTTATCTATCTTTGGAGATACGATTGATGAGAGTTTCGATCCAGGTCTAGAGTCGGGAAGAAAGAACTTGGCCAATATAGATAGAGTAATGTCTATTTTGAAAAAACTCAGCAAGGAGGAGACGATATCCTCTGTTGAGATTTTAGTTGATAACTTGAGCGGAATTTCTCATCTTATTTCTCAGTTCAAGCAGGCCGAGGATATCTTAAGTATATTAATGGATTCATTTGATGACTTTTTTACTTACGCTATGAAAGAAGGTCTTGATATTGAAGATTTTGCTCGTAACTTGAAGAAGTTTTCTTTTATGATGCTTGATGCTTTTGAGTCTGGTGCTCTAACAGATCTTATGGAGTCTGGAATACTAGATCCTTCGGCCATTAAAACCGTTGGTGCTTTAGGAAAGTCTATGGCCACTAGTGGGAAACTTAAAAATAGTGCAGGTCCTGGGAAAGTTATTGCTTCACTTTTTGATAATGATATTCAACGAGCTCTAGGCTTTCTATTAACTTTTGCAACACATTTTGGAAGAACATTAGAAGAGCAGTCCAAAACAAAGAGAATAGAAATTAAAGGAGATATATATGAATAAACATCAAATTGTAATCGTTGGAGGGGGAACTGGTGGAATTTCAACAGCTGCACATCTTATAAAAGATAACCCAGAGAAAGAATGGGATATTGCCATTATAGATCCTTCTGAAAAGCACTATTATCAGCCTTTGTGGACATTAGTTGGTGCAGGGATATTTCCTAAAGAGGAGAGTGAAAGGGATCAAGCTGATTATATTCCTACCGGTTGTACGTGGATTAAAGAAGCTGTCTCAAGTTTCGAACCAAAGGAGAATAAACTCACTCTTAAAAGCGGAGAAGAAGTTGGCTATGATTACTTAATTGTTGCTGCTGGTATTCAAATTGACTGGCATAAGATCAAAGGATTACAAGAAACTCTGGGAAAGAACGGCGTATGTTCTAATTATCGCTTTGATCTTGCAGATAAGACTTGGGAGTACTTGAGAAATTTAACGAAGGGAAGAGCGATTTTTACACAACCTCCTATGCCTATTAAATGTGCTGGGGCACCTCAAAAGATAACTTACCTTGCTGAAGATTACCTCAGAAAAAAGGGAGTAAGGGATAAGGTTGAAATAAATTTTTGCTTAGCTGGACCACGAATTTTTGGAGTTCCTAAATATAGAGATGCTCTAGAGAAAGTTCTTAAACGTAAAGAAATCTCTCCTCATTATCAACATAACCTCGTAGAAGTTGATGGAGATAAAAAATTGGCAACCTTTGAGAACTTGGAAAATGGTGAAAAAGAAATCATGGAGTATGATATGCTTCATGTGGTTCCGCCGATGAGCTCTCCTGACTTCATTAAGCAAAGTCCACTTGCTGATGAAGCAGGTTGGGTTGATGTTGATAAGTATACATGTCAACATACGAAATTTCATAATGTGTTCTCTTTAGGAGATTGTAGCTCTTTACCGACATCTAGGACGGGGGCTGCGATTAGAAAGCAAGTTCCTGTACTTGTGAAGAATCTTGTGAGCCAGATGAACTGCAAGGAACTTGAGGCCAAGTATGATGGATATGCCTCTTGTCCACTTGTTACGGGCTATGGGACATGTATTTTGGCCGAATTTGATTATGACGGTAAGCCTTCGGAGTCATTTCCCTTTGACCAAGCAAAAGAGCGCTTTAGTATGTATATGCTTAAGGCCTACGGTCTGCCTAAACTATATTGGCATGGGATGCTAAAAGGAAAAGCTTAGTTTTTATAAGAAGAGAATCTTTGTAGCTAAGAATAGTAGGGCCAAAGAAAATATAACTTCAATAAAATGCTCTACTTTTAAATAGAGCATTTTTATTTTTGGTACAGTTATTCCATAAGAGACAATAGAAAAATAAAGCATTGTTATGATGGTTAGGCTTACGGCCACAATAGACTTTGTTGCGATCGTTTCTGAATGTTGGAAAAATTGAGTGAAAACGCTGACAAAGAAGAGTCCTACTTTAGGATTGAGAAGGTTAGTTAGAAAGCCCATTTTTAAGGCCCTTTTCCAGCTCATATCTAATTGTCGATCTTTCGAGTTAGAAATATCTTGCTGCTTTTTGATAAATAGACTGTGGAAAGAATTCAATCCAATATAGGCCAAGTATAGGGCACCAATAATCTGAATCACTCTAAATAGAATCTTGTTGTGGGCTAGTATAAGGCCAAGACCTGCTAGAGAGTAGGCGATATGCACCGTTAAGCCTAAGCCTATTCCAAGGGCTGTATAGATACCTGCTTTTCTTGAATAAGATAATGAATTCTTCGTTACAAGGACAAAGTCAGGACCGGGCGACATAACGGCCAATAGATGAACAGCTAAGATACTGAAAATTAATGATAAATTGATATCGATGGCCATATTAATACTCTTTCTTGGAGTATATACTTAACAGTAAGGCCCTGGTGCGGCAATAGAATTTACTAAGGAAAGGGGATATTTGTGACAAGTGAAGTAAAGCTATTTGAGGGATCTTCTCGATGCTTCATTCGCCAAATCAAGGAGTGGGGTGAAATCCTTATTGGTTTTGAAGGAAGTAATAAATATGAACTTCTCAATGATCATGGAGAAAAAATTGGTTTTATAGCGGAGCAGAGCTCTGGTCTCTTTAAACTCTTACTGCGCTCGATGTTCAGATCTCATCGTCCTTTGCATGTGAAGATTTTTGATAAGAATGGGCTTGAGGTAATCAATCTTGAGCGACCTTTCTACTTTTTCTTCTCTACTATGTTTGTTTCAGATCGAACCGGTCGCAAGCTTGGTCAAATCGATCAAAAATTTGCTATTTTTCGTAAACGCTATCTTCTTAGTGATCACAATGAAAAAGAGTTTGCAAAAATTGATTCAGGCTTTTTTAGCTTCTTTCGTTTCGATATAGAATCACTTACCAGTGGGAAATCACTTGGGCAGATTTCAAAAAAATGGGGAGGAGTCATTAAAGAATTATTCACTGATAGTGATACTTTTGGAGTTGATATTTCTAATGAATTAACAGAAGAACAAAAAGCTATTGTTCTTGGCACAGCGATCTCTGTAGATTTTGACTATTTTGAAGATAATAGTAGCAGAGGTAGTCTACTCGATATGATGGATTAGAAAAGAATGGATAAACTTCTTATCTTATTTATCTTGATATTTCTCTCTCCATTTGGTTATGGGGAAAATAAGCTCTCTTTGAGTAAGAAAATCTATAATAATGAAAATATGGCCTTCATTCCTCATGAAAGTGGTGGAAGTTTAGGAAGCTATATTTCTATCAGTATTGGATTTCCTCCTGTTAAAGAGCTTTTTGTATCTTTGCAAGACAGAGAAGAAATGAAATTGAAAAATAGAGGAGAGGCCCATATTACAGTAATTACACCCATCGAGTTTTCTCAAGTTCTAAAAGAGAAAATTTCAATTAAAGAGCTCAATCAACTTGTTCTCAAAGAAAACCTTCAGGCGTCCAAATTTGAAGTGATCTGTTTGGGAATGGGAAAGAAGATTATAAATTTTAAAGAAGAGAGAACCTTCTATCTTGTTGTCACCTCGGAAGATCTCTTAGAGTATCGGCGCAGAGTAGAAAAACTCTTTATCCAAAGAGGTGGTCGCAAGGGGAAGTTCGATGCTGAGCACTTTTATCCCCATATTACAGTGGGTTTCTCAAAAAGAGATCTTCATGAACAAGATGGAGTCATTAAGGGCATGAACTCTTGCTATGCCGGTCTAAATATGATCCTATAAATAAATAAATAACTTTTTATAGGATCTATCCATGAAAAAATACCTTTCGTTTGTATTATTAACTCTACTAATTGCAGCATGTTCAACGACTCCAAAGGCTCCTCAGTGGATGACCAATTCTAATAAGATCGCTGAAGAGTTTACGAGGGACTACTCGGCGCTTTTCCCAGAGTTAGGATCCTCTCTTGGTTATAAAGAATTCGACAAACTTGGAAATAATCCAAGTAAGGAAATGGATGATAAATACAAGGCCTTGGTTTCAAAGTGGATTAGTCGCTTAGAAAAAGAACTCACGGCCACTGAGAATAAGAACTTAATTGTTGATCTCAAAATTTTATTAGAAAATAGTAAGAGAAACCTCGAGTCGATTAAAGCTAATGAAAGATTGGGGATGATACCTGTCCAAGAAGCCAGTAAGAATGTTTATGGGTATCTTTTTCAACTCATTAATGATCAAGCCCCAGATCAGAGAAAGGAAGATGCTGTCGATCGATTTAAATACTATATGTCTGAAACTGGGTCTAAGAAAAATCTTATTCAAGCTTATCGCTCTGAAGTAGAGCGCTATCAAAAGAAGTATTCTAAGAAAAGTATATATCCCTTCAAAGGTGAGGTTGAGAAGTACTTGGCCGATTCTCCTTTTTATGTAAAAGGAGTAGGGGAGTTACTGGCAAAATCAGGTCGTGATGATTGGAAAGAAGAATATCAAGACTTTAAAGCAGAGGTTGATCTCTATGATAACTTCATACGTAATAAGATTCTTCCCTTAGCGCGCAAGAGTCCAAGGCTTCCCTTGGAACTCTATAAATTGTCGCTAAAATCAATGGGAGTGAATAAAGACCCTCGCGACTTAATTAAACTGGGTAAGAGTGAGTATAAGAAGCTCTATAAGAAATACGAATCTCTTGCTAAAGAAATTGCTCTTAAGAATAGTCTCTCTCAAAATAATCCCGCTTACGTGGCCACTTTTTTGAAGGCCGAGCAGGTTACAAGAAAAGAAGAGGCGCAGAAACTCTATCATCAAGCTGCTGAAAGATTGGCCACCATTATTCGTGAAAATAATTTGGTCACTTTACCTGAGTCTGATTTAAAAATCAGAATGGCCGGTGATGCTGAAAGTAAGGCATCTCCTGTTCCTCATTTAGTTCCACCTCCACTCATTGATAATGATGGAATTAGGCCAGAATTTGTCGTTCCTACCTCATCTACTGGACAAGTTCCCTTTAATGATTTTAGCTCGGCCAGTGCAGCTACAATCCTAACTGCTCATGAAGGTAGACCCGGTCATGATTTGCAATTTACACGAATGCTTGAGAACCGTCCCTCCATTATAAGAGCTCGCTATGCGATGAATTCAGTTAATGTAGAAGGCTGGGCCCTTTATGCTGAAGATCTCGTTTATCCTTTCTTAACTCTTGAAGAAAAATTCTTTGGTATCCAAATGAGACTATGGCGTCAGGCACGCTACTTTCTTGATCCTTTGGTTCAGTTAGGTAAGGCCAATGCTGCTGAAGTCGTTAGGGTTTTTAGTAAGGAATTAGGAGTGTCGCAGACTATGGCAACTCTTGAGTTTCAGAGATATGCTTTTAGAAGTCCTGGTCAGGCGACATCTTATTTTCAAGGTTATTTAAATATTCTTAAGATTAAAAAAGATCTGACCCAAAAGTTTGGTGATATGAAAGTGAAGTGCTTTAACGATACTCTACTTTCTTTTGGGCTACTTCCCCATAATGATATTCTTCTCTTTAAGAATGAATTTAAGAAGTGTGCAGAGTAACCTATTGATTTAATTTTCAGGGAAGTCGTCCGATTTCCCTGATCATGCCACAGAATTGTTACATTTTCGTAAATTCTACCTATTTAAAACTCATTATAACTATCTAATATCATTCATCTATTTTTTATTCCTGTGAGATTGCAGCTCAGTCGTTAAGAATATTAATAAATATTTTCAATTGTCGATAAGGAACTTATGAAAAAGCTATCTCTATTATTCGTAATTGCCCTTGTTATCTCATCTTGCTCTCGTGAGCGCTCTTCGGCAGGGCGCACTACGCTGGGAGTAAGGATGCCTGAAGTGTCATCGCTCCATGCGATCACTCCTGCTGTAAGTGCTACCACTCCTTATACAAACTCCGGGCTTTGGGGACTTCAGACTCCTGTGGGCCTTTCGGAGCTGGATTGTTTTGGTATTGCAGTAAGCTTTCCTGAGGAAACAAAAAATAGCTGCCACCTTTTAAGTGGTGGAGAGATTGATATTGATGAAATGTTTGGATCTGTAGGAGCAGGAAGTTTATTGCAGGCGGATATTACTTCTGGTGAAGCTCGAAGAATTCAAGTTTTTGGTTTTGCCACTGCTAATGGTTCTTGCCCACAAGATATAACAACTCTTTCTAAGGCACAGATGTCCCAAGCTTCACCTCCGGTTATTTTAGGAGAAACACTTGTTGATGTGGAAGGTGAAAGCATGGAGGTGGAGATTCTGATCTCTATGAGTAATCCAATCGTCGTGAATGATTGTGCAGGAGAGTGGTTTGCCTGGGAAGAAGGTGCACCAACAAGCACTCAATTTAATCTTGATAGTGGTTATTTAACTCTAACAGGATCTAATCTTGGATCTGCTCACTCCGCAAAGATAGTAGATAGTAGTGGGGTTGAAACTCAACTTTTCATTGAATCAAAGAATAATAACTCTCTGGCCATGAAGGCCTTAAGCGCGCTTGATCTCGCTGGAGCCGCCGTTTATGAACTCTTTATCTCCAATGCCTTTGGGCAAGAGATTTATAGTATCACTGTTGGTGGAGCCGCCACCAGTGGAACTCTTTCTAGTATGGGAGCAGTTTCAGGACAAATTTTAAAATTCGATGGAACCAATTGGGTTCCTGCAGATCTCTCCGCTATGACATATGCGGGGGTTTGGGATGCATCGGCATGTACTAACCCTAATCCCTCTGCCGTGGGAGGGGAGTACTATATTGTCTCTGTTGCTGGGGCAAGTTGTGATCCAGGTGATGGGAATCTAAGAGCATGGTCCATTGGTGATTGGGTGATTTTTAATGACAATACATCGACTTGGGATCAAGTCTCCGCAGGTACGCAGGTGACAAGCTTTAATGGAAGAAGTGGAGCTGTTGTTCCAGTGGCGAATGACTATGCATGGAGTATGCTTGATTTCACGACATCAAGTTTGAATGATATTGCTGATGTTAACTCTATCTCTGCTACGACTGGTCAGGTTCTAAAATTTGATGGAACCTCATGGTCTCCTGCTAATGATATTTCTGGAGGAGGGGCGGGCTCCATTACAAGTACGGAACTAGCTGATGGCTCCATTGTTGATGCGGATATTAGTGCTTCTGCCGCGATTGCTCAGAGTAAAATCGCTGGGCTCACCACTATGGCCACTGATATTGCAAATAATACAACAAGTATCTCATCAAAATTAGATATGAGTGCTATTGATACAGATATTACGCTTGCTGCAATGTCTGATTCAATGGTCCCTTCACAAAATGCTGTTAAAACCTATGTCGATAATACTGTGACTTCAAACTTAACAGGAAAAGAAGATGTTATTGCTGCGGGAACTATAGCGCAATTCTTTAGAGGCGATAAGACATGGCAGGCGTTAGATACTTCAGCTGTAACTGAAGGAGCTAATTTATACTATACAGCAGCCCGGGCCAAAACAGATGTTGTCTTAGATGGCACTTTATTAAGTGGAGTTACAAATCAGTCTCCATCCCATGATGCTGTATTCAATGCTTTAAATTCTAAATTAGATATTGCTGGAGGGAGTTTGACTGGAAGCTTGTCTGTGGCCGGACCTGTTTCAGCAATCGCATTTCAAGGCAGTGGAGGAAGCTCTGCAACTAGTCCTCTATATTCGTTTAACGGAAGCCCTACCACTGGATTTTTCTCCAATATGACAGATGTTATTTCTGTAAGTCTTGCGGGTACAAGTATTTTTAATTTTGATGCTGGAAGATTAATTTCTCCAGCTACAGGTGGTGCTGCCATACGCTCAAATTCAGGTAATGCTACAAATCCTACTTATAGTTTTGCCACTTTTGAGCAGACGGGGATGTATGTTAAACAAGTCAATGGAATGCTAGGCTTCAGCGTTCAAGGTACAGATCGATTGATTATTGATGCGACAAATGGCTTTATTGGTATGGGAACGAATACGCCGGCTTATAACCTTGATGTTGCAGGTATTGTCGCTGGAACAGGAGCTTATGTGAATAGTTCCGATATTCGCTATAAGAGAGATATCGAGTTAGTGAGCTATGACGGAGAGTCTGCTCTAGAAAAGATCGCTAAACTTAATGGTTACTATTATTACTGGCGACTTGATGAATTCCCTAATAAGAAATTTTCAGAGGGAAGAGACCTCGGTGTTATTGCTCAAGAAGTAGAAGAGGTTTTTCCTGAAGCTGTTGTGGAAGACAGTAAAGGATTTAAGTCTGTGGCCTATTCAAAACTGATTTCTCCATTGATAGAGGCGGTAAAAGAATTATTTTCTAAAAGCGAAGCTGATAAGCAAGAGCTTCAAAGAGAGCTGGCTTCAGTAAGAGCTGAAAATAAGATGATGAAGGACTACCTCTGCGAGAAAGACAGCAAGGCCCCATTTTGTCCCTAAATTGCCTCTAAAATCTTTCACTTTCAATAATTAAGGGTTTTAATTTGCATCATTAAGTCATTGATTTTATTGGTTTTAAAGTAAGTCCTCTGACGAGAAAATATCTTAGATAATAATGTAAACAAATAAGGTTATTATCCGATGAGGGGATGTATGAAAAAGCTATCTCTTGTGTATTTATTTGCCATTATTCTTACTCTTTCCTCCTGCTCCCAGAAAAGCTCTGGTGGGGCAAAGACCTTGCTAGGTGTAAGGATGCCAGAAGTATCATCCTATGAGGCGATTACTTCTGCCGTGACGGCCACCACTCCTTATGTAAACTCCGGTCTTTGGGGGCTACAAACTCCTACCTCTATGTCCGAGTTGGATTGCTTTGGTTTGGCCGTTACATACCCTGAAGGATCAAATAATAGCTGTCATATGCTAAGTGGTGGACCGATTCAGATTGATGAGATTTTTGGATCTGTTGCAGAAGGTGGAATTCTTCAGGCCGAAGTTTCTTCTGGTCTTGGTAGAGGAATTAAAGTTGTGGGCTTTGCCACTGCTGATGGAACTTGTCCTGAAAATATAAGTACTCTTACTAAGACTCAAATGGCCAATGCGTCAGCTCCTGTGATTTTAGGTGAAACTATTGCCGATATTGAAGGGGAGAGTATGGAAGTTGAGGTTGTTATCTCCATGAGCAACCCCATTGCAGTAAATGATTGTGCAGGTGAAGCCTATAACTGGGAAGAGGGCGCTGTTACAAGCCCAAGCTTCACTGTGGAAAATGGCTATCTAACGATTCAAGGGGATAACCTGGGCTCTGTTCACTCGGCCAAGGTTGTCGACGTCACAGGAAAAGAAACTCAACTCTATGTTGAATCTAAGAATAATAATGGCGTGGCGATGAAAGCTTTAAGTGCTCTAAGCTTTGCTATGAATTCAATGTACGAGCTCTTTATTGATAGTGCTTATGGACAACAGGTCTTCAATATCGCTGTTGGTGGAAGTGTTGGTTACACTGTCGTGAATGTGAATAGTGATTACACAGTGAGTGCCACAGAAAATCAAAGTCTTTTCTTAATCAATGGAAGCTATAATGTTCAGCTACCTGCCGCCGCTGACGCTGGACAAGGATTTAATCTTGTCATTAAAGGAAGAGGAGTGGGAACAAATGGACTGGTGAGAATTATGACTGCCCCTGGGGAGGTCATTGATACTAATACAACAAATCTGCTTCTCACGTCTCATTTGGCCACAGTCAATCTTACCTCTGATGGAACACAGTGGTGGATATTAAGTGCAAATGGATCCAATGTTGCACTTCAAAATCTATCAACTTGTGATAATACAACTTGCTATACTGATTATGATCTAAGTTCTTATAACACGCTTTGGGCCATCCACAGTGGAACTCAAAGAATTATTAAGTCTGAAGAAATGAACTATTACTGGGAAGTTCCCTATATTCATAGCGAAGGTGGAACAGACTCTAGATTATATCTAATCAATCATAATACCAATACCACTGCTGGAAGCTATTTCTTTGCTAATAATAATAATGTGGCCTCTCAATTTGATAAGGTTCTGATGGGATCTTTAGGCGGTTCTGCTTATTATGGAGAACATCCTAACCAGATTGGGGCGACTGCATCTCTAACGTATTTTTATTATGATCAAGTTTTAGCCTCTTATCTATCAGAACATGATGGAACTACAGATATAGAGGGCTATTTGAACACGCTTGACCTCACAAATGTAAGTAACTCTGATTATGATAGATCTTGTCGCTACTTTGCAACTGGGAGACATATTACACAATCAGATACAGGAATTCCTACTTTAGCAAATGCTTACTGGACAGGAGATGCAAATTCTACTGGTCCTAACTATTATTTACTAAGAGATCCTGCTGGTACATTTACCCCAACGTTGGGCTCAACTAGTGTTGGAGGAATTCTCTGTGTTTGGGAAGATCCTGTTGCAGCATTTGATCTCCAATAAAACCCTATAAGTCTTTCTTTAAACGAATGGGTTTTGCATTGGCCGGATCTTCTGGCCAATGATGTTTGGGATATCGAGCTTTGAGATCCTGACGAACGAGACTCCAAGAACCAGACCAAAAACTAGGAAGGTCCTGAATAATTTGTGCTACTCGATTGGCGGGAGAAAGCAGTTTGATTTGTAGGGGAAGCTTTTCTTCTAAGATTAAGGGGTGCTCCTTCATACCATAGAGATCCTGAATGCGGGCCATGATATAGGGCCTGTCCTCATCATAAAAAATAGAATATTCTTTGGCGTTGGAGATTTTGATGTGATCAGGAGTCCAGTCATTTAGTTGATAGATATCTTGAGGGGCCAGTTGACTCTCAAGAAGCTTTTGCAATCCTATTTCTTTTAATTGAGTGAATTTGGTATTGTCATCAACAATAGATTCTAAAAAGAGCTCGAACATCTCTCCTTCAAAATTAGCAAAGGGGTGATCTTCAATATGATCTTCTATGAGTTTTACTTTCTGATGATAGAGTTTGAGAGGAAGATCATCTTCAAATGGCCATGGCCAATTAGATTTCATGATATCAATAAGGACGTCTCCACTTGGAGATGTGTGCTCTGTATCTTCCGTCCTTACGACTAAGTTACCATACTTGTATTCGGTTTGAATTTTCAGAGTCCCTCTTTTCTCGTTGAAAGAACTGATTTTGTTCTGAGAAAGAAGGGAAGATAAAAAGGAGTAGTCATTAAAGCTATAGACCCATTCCTTTGTAATGGTGGAGGCAGCATGGATGAGGGTTCCCGTTGCTGCATTGGCCTTCGGGTTTTCAAGGGCATCGAGAACGATTATAAAATCAGGGTTTTCTGCACTTAGTGAACTGTTGCGAGAGAGTACTCCTCCGCGCCCCATACAGAAGTGATAGCTGGACCTAGGTGGGCCTTTCTTTTGTTTCTTTACTTTTTTCATGGCCACTCGGTCGAGGTAACCTTGAAGTAGGGGAAGAGTTAAGTTCTTTGATTCAGTTTTCTTAGAATTGAAAGTTGAGGGTAAGTTGAAGCGTCTACATAAATTTTGATAAAGCTCCAATACTCGAGATGCTTTCTTTTTATCTAAGTAATAGTGGTTGTAATCATTAAGACTAGGAAGGTTTAGGTAATGGGCCTTTAGCAAATCACTTTGTAATGAAAGATCACAAACTTCATGATCTTCAGAACCAAACTCTGCCTTTGTATTAAGAACCATTCCTTCGGAAAGAATAGCAACAGCAAGAAGAAGATCATGGGTGATCTCTTGTTCCCATAACATCGCCGCCAAACGTGGATGTAATGGAATTTTCGCCATAAAGAGGCCTTTTTCCGTTAATTTATCATCCTTTATTGCTCCAAGAAGTTGAAGAAGGTCTAATGATTTTTCTAAATTCTTCTCCTCTAGGTTTTCAAACCAGTTGAGCGAATCGAGAGAGATGCCCAACTCAAAGAGATCGAGAAGGTAGTGGGAAAGTTCAACTCTCTTAACTTCTGCAGGAGTAAATGAAGCTCTACTGCCATAATCATTTTCACTATAGAGTCTATAGACGATACCTTCTTGAACTCGACCTGCTCGACCGGCCCTTTGAGTGGCACTGGCCTTTGATATTTTTTCAAGTAAGAGTAGAGGCATACCGCTCCAAGGAGCAAAGCTCGCTCTCTTTTCAAGACCAAGATCAATAACACCAGTGACTCTGGGAATGGTTAGAGAAGTTTCAGCGATATTGGTTGAGAGAATGATTTTTGATTGTTCTCCATTAAAGACTCGGTCTTGCTCATTCTTTGAAAGGGAAGAATAGAGCTCTGTAATAATGTATCCCTGAGGGCAGTTGCTTTTAAGTTCTTGGGAGATGGCCTTGATTTGACCCACACCGGGGAGAAACACAAGAATATTATGTGGACAGCGTGGATCAGAGGCCATTTCTCTAATAGCATCTGTTACTCTCTTTTGATCATGGTACTCAATATGAAGCGGAAAGGTTCTTCCGGAAACATGAATAACTTTAGGCCCTTTTAAATAGTCTTCCAATTTATCTGTGTCGAGAGTGGCCGACATGATGATAAGTTTGAGATCGGGACGAGTTGTTCTTTGTAAGCGTCGAATAAGGGCCAATGCTAGATCAGTATGAATACTTCTCTCGTGAAACTCATCAAGAATGATAATATTAAAAGATTTAAGCTCAGGGTCTTCCTTGAGATAACTGAGAAAGAGACCTTCTGTAATAAAAAGCAGCTCTGTATCTTTTGAGGATTTCTTGTCAAAGCGAATATGATGACCAACTCTTTGTCCAAGATCGCATTCTAGGGTTTCAGCGCAGCGTTTGGCCGAGAGTTTCGCCGCTAGCCTTCTGGGCTCAAGCACCAGAACTCGACCACAGTCTTGATCGACAAGGTAAGGGGGAAGCCTTGTCGTCTTCCCTGCTCCAGTTTCTGCCTTAAGTAGAAGACTGGAGGTTTCTTGTAAATGAGACTTAATCTCATTGAGAAGTTGATCAATAGGGTATGTGTCTGGGTGTAGTTTCATTAAAAAAAATACTAGAACTTACTTTTTCTTTTCTTATTATAGTTATCTATAAGAGTGAGTTTTCGCTTATATTCCTCGTCCATAAGTGCGGAGGCCATAAAGAAATCTGCACTTGTTTGATTACAGGCCATTGGAATATTATAGAGAGTCGCCAATCTGAGAAGGGCCTTGACGTCGGGGTCATGACCTAAGGACTCTAGAGGATCCCAAAAGAAAATGAGCATATCAATTTCTTCTTCAACTATTCCATTTCCAATTTGGAAATCTCCACCCAAAGGTCCACTTAAATAGGAATGAATTTTTAATCCTATAGATTTTGAAATAAGACTTCCTGTTGTTCCTGTGGCAACGAGCTCATGTTCCTTGAGTGAGTCTTTGTGTTTTTCACACCATTGAAGTAAGTCTGACTTCCTACTATCATGGGCCACGAGTGCAATTGTCTTTTTCTTCTTTAGCTTTTTTTCCATTCTTATACCATTTTTATTTGTTGAGCAGCTATATAGGCCATTGAGAACGCCCCTTGTAAGAGATAGCCTCCTGTAGGAGCATCGAAGTCAATCATTTCTCCAATCACATAATTGTTAGGATACTTTTTTAACTCTAGATTGTCTGTAACTTCATCCCAAGATACTCCACCAGAAGTAGAAATGGCTTCATCGATAGGTCTTATTCCCTCTAGATGAATAGGAAGAGATTTTATAGCACGGGCAAGATCTCTATCTTCTTCGTATTGGTCTTTTTGGAGTACTTCTCGTAAGAGAATATTAATGGCCTTATTGAACTTGAAGGCTTTTTTCAAATATACAGATTTAGAAACTTTACTCTTTCTCATCTTTAAAAGATTATAGATTTTTTCTTCACTCCAATCAGGTTTTAAGTCTATGTAGACTGTAACCTTGGATTTTTGGAGTAGTTCATCACGAATTTCTCTAGATAGAGCATAAACAGAAGTTCCTTCTATTCCATAGGGGACGAGCATTAGCTCTCCCAGAACTTTTTTGTTGCCGCATTTAAGACCTATATTCTTTAAAGGTAAGCGCTCTATGTTATCAATAAAGTATTTGCTCCAAGTTTTTTCAAAACCACAATTCATGGGAAGAAAAGAAGTACATTCTATTTGAGACTTCTTGAAGAGCTCTGTCCAGCTTCCATCTGAGCCAGTCTTTTTCCATGAAGCACCTCCAAGGGCGAAGATAAAATGATCGGCTTTTATAGAAGTCACTTTCTCGTTTTTCTGTACTGTTGCAACTCGACTTTGAAAGTCTATATCTATAAGTTTATGTTTGAGGTGGAGCTTAAAATTAGGGGAAGATTTAAGTTTATCGAGCCAGATAAAAAGAATCTCTGCAGATTTCATACTTCTTGGAAATACTCTACCGGAAGTTCCAATAAAAGTTTCGACACCAAGTTCGTGACACCATTTTCTTAAGTCCTCTGGAGTGAAGGCCTCAAGGTATTTTTCAAAGCGTTTTTGGGATTTTCCATAACGTGTTTTAAAAATGGAGAGATCTTCCGAGTGGGTAAGGTTTAAGCCTCCATGGCCAGCAACAAGAAACTTCTTTCCAATACCACCTTGATGGTCGTAGAGGTTCACTTTCATTCCGGCCTGAATAAGAAGATAGGCGCTAAATAGGCCTGCTGGACCCGCTCCAAAAATAGTAATTTCTTTTTGATTTAGTAATGACACAATTCAATTTATCAGAGCTTTACCTTGTTGCCCAGTGCTTCAAATAAATGCTATAAGAGGACCTATGCAACTTCTATTTGAAATCATTATCGTGGGCTTAGTTCTGAGTGCCGATTCATTTTCTGCGGCCCTTGCCATGGGCTTTAAGCCTCATACCACAAAGGATGTTCTTCGCTTTGCCTTTAGCTCAGGTCTGGCGGAAGGACTTGTTGCATTCTTGGGGGCAATATTCGGTGTTCAGTTTCTCTCAAAGTATGGAGTTATTGGTGATTGGGTTTCGTTTGCTTTAATTATGGCCGTGTCCCTTCATATGATATGGGAAGGGATGGAAGAGTTTCGTGACGAAAAGGAGCAGCATAAGTTAGATCAAGAGAATGAAAATACAAAAGAAAAGCCGACCCAGTCTTTTCATAGCTACTATAAAGTCTTACTTGTCTCCTTTGCCACGAGTCTTGATGCCTTCGCTGTTGGGGTATCTCTAGGGACGACGGGGAAACCTCTCTTAGCCTTTATCAGCTCAATTGCTATTTGGGCATTCTTGTCAACTATTGTGGGAATGGCCATTGCGAGAAAGGCCTCTAAACACTTGGGAGCGTACTTCTCCTTTGCAGGGGCCCTTGTTCTTATGGCAATAGCGATCAGCATAATTACATAAATTTTCATGAGAAATTACAATTTTCTGACATATAACGCATAGAGAATCGTTTATTATTCTAAGGGTAGACTTTTAAGTGAGGTTGGTTATGAAATTTAGTAAATCCCATTTTTTCACGCTTGTCTTTGGTCTTGTTGTTGGTGCATCTGCAATGTTTGCAGTTAATAGTAGTAAAGCAATTTCTCAAGACCGCGTAAACTATCATCAGGCATCTCATCGTAGTACTGATGCTGATCCTGTATTTGCTCAAAAGAAAGTTAAGGATCGTGTGGTTAGGGATGATCGCCAGAGTGATGATGCCTTTAGACAAATGGATCTTATGAGGCAGCAAATGCGAAAGCAAATGGACCAGATGATGGGAAGCGCTTTTTCTGGTGGTTCGGTCTTTGATAGTGGTTCTCTTGGTGGAGGTGTCGAAGTATCTCAAGGGGAAGATGATCAATATAAGTATGTGAAAATTTCAGGAGAGGGAGTGGACAAGGACTCACTCGATATTCAAATTAAAAATGGAATGGTTTCCATTTCAGGAAGAATTGAAAAAAAAGTAGGTGATGGACATGGTTACGAGTCGACATCTATTTCAAGCTTTTCTCAGAGCTTTAATACTCCAAGAGGCGTAATTGAAGATGATGTTAAGTTTGATACTGAAGAAGATGGATTGGTTTTAAAGTTTAAGAAAATCTAAAAAGAATTCCCTCTTGTGAATCAGCTCACAAGAGGGAATGGTAAATTACATTTGGCACATAAAGAGAGCAGATAGGTTTCTGTAAACACATCTTTTCTCTTCTTTGTATTCAACAACTTTTACAAGTTGAGATACATTTGATTCGTTCACAAGAACGGAAGCAGGACAACCTGCAAATGAAGTAACATCTGAAACTTCAGAGATTTCCCCACGGTATACAACTTCAACTTCGGCCATTACTGGATAAGAGAGACAGTTTTCTAGTGCGAAACCTTGTGTAGATACTAAAAGCATAAGAGCTGTTAAGAACTTCTTCATGATAAACCCCTTTATTATTGAGAGAATTCAAATAAATTTAATGAATTGAGCATAGACCAAGCAAAATGGAGTGGCAATTTGATAAATTCTATCAATCTTTTTTCGGATGGTTAGCAAAGAATGACGCACAAGCTACGGCCAGTGGAAAGAGGATAAAGAGTAGAATGACAGAATTGACTCCCTCTACTGTTTCTCCTCCAAGGCTTAGCATATAGGGTCCAAGGGAACTGCCTAGAACAATCCATGCCATACTTATTCCTGAGATGGAGCCAAGATGGGTTCTACCAAATAGCTTTGGCCATGCAGATCCTGAGAGTTGAGCAAAGAGTCCTCCTGATATTCCAAAGCCTAGAGCGGTGAGGGCCATTCCCCAATCTTGCTCGTAATGAGTTATACCAAAGAGAGCAAGACACAGTCCAAGTTGCATTGTTGCGAGAAGATATTTCAAGGAAATTCGATCAGAGAGGTACCCGCCGATAAGATCGGCCACTGTTGAAATAATGGCAATATAAAGGAATATACTATAGGCCTTTTCAGAAGTCATATGATTAAGCTTGGCAATAAAGCTCATATGAAAAGTGATGGCCGTAACGAATGTTGCCTGGGCCACCATCGCAAAATTATAAACCCAAAAAGTGAAAGTTTTCTTGGCCTCATCGGCCGTGAAGTCGTGGGGGTTTAATTGAACTTGATCCTCCGACTCTTCGTCCAAAGTATCTAATAGGCCTCCATCAATTTTCAGTCCACAACTCTCAGGTGACTTTCGAAAAAAGATATAAGCAATAACTCCAACAACGAGACAAGATAGCGCCAAAATAAAGAGCGAATTTTGCCAGCCGGTTGCTTGAATGAGTTGAGTTAACGCCAAGGGAGCAAGTCCAAAACCAAAGGCCACGAAGAGTCCACTGATTCCAAGCATCGTTCCTCTCTTTCTTTCAAACCATTGTCCCATCATGGTTCTTGAGCACATAGTGAGCTGACCTTGACCAAAGTGGCGAACCCCCAAAAAGCCAAAGAAGATAATGATGAAGGATAGAATATGCTTTGGGAGTCCTGTAAGTTCTGTGAAAAAACTAGAGAGAGTAGGAGTGAAGGCAATATAGGAGAGAGCGAGCCCAAGGGATGTGGTTGCTAAGACTGCCATAAATCGAGGGCCGAGACGATCTAAAATTCTTCCCGCGTAGGGAAGCAGAAAGCTAGAAGTAATTGTTCCTAGAAGATAAGCAAAGCTTAATTGAGGTCGAGTAAGCGATAGGGCATTGATGAGAGGCTCAGTGTAAACACTTACACCCATCGTTTGCCCAGGGATGCTCATGATTACTCCAATTGTTCCAACAGCTAGGACAATATATCCGTAATAGAGACCTTTATTATGAAAGTACTGTGGAAGTAAACGGGGATTCTTTAGCATGAAACCTCAAGAGCAAGATGGATTCTAAATTATAGAATCCATCATAGAGGTTATGCTACTATTTGAAAATTGAGTAATCGTATCATTGAGAAGAAAATCTTAGATTACTTTGAAGTCATCTTCTTCTGACTCTTCTCCATCATCGTCCAATGAAACCCATTGAACCTCCTCATGATCATCTTCTTCATGGGGAGCGTGAGAGGATTCCGATTCAGTCTTTCTTTCAACAGGCTTATCAAGAAGTGAACTATTCATTGGCAATACATTGTCTACTTCGGAATGACTCTCTTCTGTATCCGTTATGAGTGTGCTTTCTGTTCTATTCTCTGAAGAAGGAGTATTTGAATTTCCTTTAATAAGAAAATCCGAATTCGCTCCTTCGAGTGCTTTGGCCAAAATATTGAAGATGTGTTCAAGATTTTGTGCCTGTTGGTTGAGCCCAAGTGCTGTGGATGAAGATTGTTCGGCCGTAGCAGCATTAGATTGAGTGGCCTCATCAAGTATATTCATGGCCTTGGTAATCTCTTGAACACCGAGTGATTGCTCTTGAGAAGCTGAGCTAATTTCATTGGCCATTCCTGCTACCTTTTGAACATTGGCCACAATTTCGCTCAGTACTCGACCACACTCATTCGCAACATCTGTTCCTGCATCTACTTTTAGATTACTCTCTTTTACTAACGTTGTAATATTAGCACTGGTGTCATCAACAATGGATTGAACTTTTTTAATGCTATTTTCGAGTAGGCTAGAAATTTCAGAAGAAGCTTTTCCACTCATCTCGGCAAGATTTCCTACTTCTTCGGCGACTACTGCAAAGCCCTTTCCGTGCTCTCCCGCCCTTGCTGCTTCAACAGAGGCATTAAAAGCAAGAAGCTTGGTTTGAAAAACAATGTCATTGATGACCTTCGTTTTCCCACCTATCTCGGAGATAACTTTTACTATATCTGAAATCTGTTCATTGGAGTGGTTAATAGACTCCACCATTTTGTCATTACTTGTACTTATTTCACCGATGGCCTTAATCATATCTTGAACAACGATTCGACCTTTCTCTGCACTATCTGAGCTCTTTCCCGCAAGTTCTGATGCATCTTGTGCATTATCTGCGTTCTTCTTAACCATGGAGGTAAGCTCTTCAATTGCAGAAGCCGTTTCCTGTATAGAGGAAGCCTGCTCTGCTGTCGCAGAAGAAATCTCAACTGAAGTTTCTTTAAGTTGCTCGGAGTTTGCTTTTACGCTCTGAGTGCTCTTTGTAAGGTTTTCAAGGGCACCTCTTATGATTTTCTTTGTCGCCAGAAATACGGTTGCCGCAATGAAAAGTCCAAAGATAAAGCCAAAGATACTAATTGAACTCATGAGATTTCTCGATGACGAATAGAGCTCATTTGAGTTTCTAACTTCATTATTCATGATCGCTAAATTTCTCTCAATAATTTGATCAAGAAGGTTCGATACCTTTAAGCGAAGCTCTCTTCCTTGTACTTTAGTGATCTCAATGGCCTTTGCCTGTTCACCAGAACGCTTAAAGGATTCAATTTGGTCCATGAGCATTACCCATTCAAGCCCATACTTTTTAAACTGCTCTAAATCGGCCTTTGTTTCATTACCAATTTTCACAGACTCAATATCCTTGATTACGCTCTGAATTTGTTGATCCCTTTGAGACATATATTTCTTGTGCGTTGCTAGGTCATCAGAATTGTTTTCAAGAATAAAATTCTTTTCGTTAATGAGTTGAGTATTGTAGAGAGACTTCAGCTCCTGAGCCTTTTGCAGAATAACAACATTATTTTGAACGATCTGATCCATCGAGTCTTTCAATACACCAATGCGATTAATTCCTAGGTAGGTACTCGATCCACCTACAACGATGAATATACTGAGTAGAAAAATTACTTTTCGGTCTAGGCCCCATGATTTCATAAAGATCCTCGTTAAAATTTATTGCATAATTTAAAGTAATTACCTTTTTTTATCGGAGGAAATGTGGGGATTTCTTAAGGATTTCTCCAAACTAATTTCGTGGTAATTTTGTGCCTGTAAATCTGCGTCATAAGGGAGACATTTCCTGTCAGATGTTTTACATTGGGGCAAATATTTAACAATTTAAATAAATTAAGGTTTGAGCATGATCAGCACAGATAATGTAAGTTTAAGTTTCGGCGGAAGAAAACTCTTTGATGAAGTGAATATCAAATTTGTCCCGGGCAATTGCTATGGACTAATTGGAGCTAACGGAGCGGGGAAGTCAACCTTTGTAAAGATTCTCTCTGGGGAGCTAGAGCCTCAGACGGGTACCGTAAATATGGAGCCTGGTCAGAGATTATCAGTACTTAAGCAGGATCACTTCGCTTATGATGAGTATCCTGTGCTTCAAACTGTGATAATGGGAAATGAGCGTCTCTTCAAAGTCATGCAGGAGAAAGACGCCATTTATATGAAAGAAGACTTCAGTGATGAGGACGGAATTCGTGCCTCTGAACTTGAGGCTGACTTTGCTGAGATGAACGGATGGGAAGCAGAGTCGGATGCTGGAATTATGCTTGCTGGCCTTGGAATTGGGACTGAATATCATGATAAGCTTATGAAAGACCTTACAGGTTCAGAAAAGGTTAAGGTTCTTTTGGCCCAGGCCCTCTTTGGTCAGCCTGATGTTATCCTTTTGGATGAGCCTACCAACCACTTAGATATTAAAGCGATTCGCTGGCTTGAAGATTTCCTTATGAACTTCAAGAATACTGTTATTGTTGTATCCCACGACCGTTACTTTCTTAATAAGGTTTGTACTCATATAGCTGACCTCGACTTCAAAAAGATTACGATCTATGCAGGTAACTATGATTTCTGGAAGACTTCTAGTGAGCTTGCGCAGAGATTAAGATCTGATGAAAATAAAAAAGCCGAACAAAAGGCGGCTGAACTCAAGGCCTTCATTCAGAGATTCTCGGCCAACGCTTCTAAGTCAAAGCAGGCTACCGGAAGACAGAAGATGCTTGATAAGCTTCAGCTTAATGACCTTCCTATCTCAAGTCGTAAGTATCCCTTCGTTGACTTTAAGCCAAAGCGTGAAGCAGGGAAGGAAATGTTGAAGGTTGATGGGCTGACTAAAACGATCGACGGTGTGAAAATTCTTGATAATGTTAGCTTCTATATTGATAAAGGGGATAAGGCCGTTTTCCTAAGTGATAGCTCACTTGCTGTAACGACTCTCTTTAATATTCTAGCAGGAGAGATGGAGCCTGATTCTGGAACTTATGAATGGGGTGTGACCACAACTCAATCTTATTTTCCGGCAGATAATACAAAGTACTTTGATACAGATGATGATCTCGTGAATTGGTTGCGTGAATACTCTGATGATAAGGATGAGACTTTTGTTAGAGGATTCCTTGGAAAAATGCTCTTTTCCGGTGAAGAGGCCAAGAAGAAGGCAAGAGTTCTTTCTGGGGGAGAAAAAGTTCGCTGTATGCTCTCAAAGATGATGTTATCTGGTGCCAATGTTCTGATCATTGACGGGCCAACTGATCACCTCGACCTTGAGAGTATTGTGGCCGTGAATGAAGGGCTAACTCGCTTTAGCGGAACCATTCTTTTCACCACACATGACCATGAATTTATTCAAACCGTTGCTAATCGCGTGATTGTTCTTGATGGTAAACTTGCTTACGATAAGAAGACTACTTACGATGAGTATCTAGAAGAAACAATAAAATAGCACACACCTTTTGAGTTTTGCGTTATTTAGATATTTGTCAAATCTAAGTTCTATAGAATTCATTTTCAAATGCAGGGGATATTGGTACGTTTTAAGGCAAAAACCTAAACATTAGGAAATGCTATGAAATTTATCAAGTACCTTGTGCCGGCCTTACTGTTGGCCTGCTCAACTTCTTCGACCTTTGAAAAGGCGGATAATCCAAAGTCTCTTTCTCAGTCCGAGGCCGCCTATCGTGCTCTGGCCATCTCTGATGTGAATTATAAGATGGAAATCTCTCTGGATAAGAAGTCTCCCGATTATCGTGGAAAGCAATCCATTAGCTTTCAGCTTTCAAAGTTATATCCTCTAAGGCTCGACTTTATAGAGGGAGAGGTGGAGAGTTTAATCGTTAATGGTGTTGAAGTTAAAGAGATCGAATATAATAATGCTTGGATCACAATCCCTTCTACACCCTTAAAGCTTGGTGGAAATCAAGTCACTGTTGCCTTTAAGCATAAGTTTTCAAAGCGTGGAGCTGGACTTCATCGCTTTAAGGACCCAGTAGATGGACGTGTTTATACTTACACAGACTTTGAACCCTTTGATGCTAACAAATTTGCACCTTTCTTTGATCAGCCAGATTTAAAGGCAAGATATCAATTAATGGTTCGCGCTCCTAAGAATTGGGAAGTTATTTCTTCTACATATCCTGAATCAACCTTAATGAGTGAGGGAAATAAAGTTTGGAGTTTTCCTCAAAGTGAAGTCTTCAGTACTTATATTTTCTCTCTCCACGCAGGTCCCTATAAAGTTTGGAGAGATAAGTATGTAGATAAGAAGAAGGGCCAAACTATCCCTCTTGATATCTATGCTCGAAAATCTATGGCGAAATATCTCGCTCCAGAAATTAAGGAATGGTTTGAAGTTACTAAGCAAGGCTTTAAATTCTTTCAAGACTTCTTTGGAACAGATTATCCTTATAAGAAATATGCTCAACTCTTAGTTCCTGAATTTAACTCTGGAGCGATGGAGAATGTGGCCGCCGTAACCTTTAACGAGAGGGCCATTCATCGCTCAAAGGCCAGTTATGCAGAAAGAAGAGGACGCTCTAATACAGTTCTTCACGAAATGGCGCATATGTGGTTTGGAAACCTTGTGACCATGAAGTGGTGGGATAACCTGTGGCTAAACGAGAGTTTTGCCACATTCATGGCCTTCACTGCACTTGAGCAGGGAACGAAATTTAAAGATAGCTTTGAATATTTCTACTCTAGAACCAAGCAATGGGCTTATTGGAATGATGACCTTGTTATAACTCATCCTATTCTGGGAGAAGTGAGAAATACTGATGAGGCCATGCTTAACTTTGATGGTATTACTTATGGAAAAGGAGCCAGTGTTCTCAAACAGCTCTATTACTACCTAGGTGAAGAAGACTTTAAAAAAGGCCTAAAGCTTTATTTTGAACGTCACGCTGGTAGAAATACAGTGCTTAAAGATTTCTTTGCTGCCTTTGAAGAGGTATCAGGCATAGAGCTCGATTCATGGGTTAATGAGTGGTTAAAGACGGCCGGAACCAATAGAGCAAAGGCCGATTACAGCTGTAAGGCCGGAAAGATTGATAAATTTATTATCGAGCAATCCTATAAAGAGGGTTATCCCTACTTGAGAACTCATAAAACTCAAGTGGCCCTTCTAAAGAAGGCCAAAGGGAAGCTAGTCGTGGATAAAACTTTTAAAGTGCAATACTCTGGAGAGAAGACAGAGCTTGCTCAATTAGTGGGCAGTTCTTGTCCTGAAATTACCTTTCTAAATTATCAAGATTTTGATTTTGTTCATATTCAGTTTGGTGAAAAAGATCTGGCGGCGATTAAGGAGAATCTATCAAGTATTGATGATGATATGGTTCGCTTAATGTCTTATAACTCACTCTTTGATATGGTTAAGAATGCAAAACTTTCTCTACGTGATTACACGGAGATTTTGATGCCTCATCTTGCTAGAGAAAAGAATTACAATGTTGTGGTCAATGGTCTGACTGGACTACAGAGTGTTGTAGAGTATCTCTTTGCTAAAGAAATTGTAGATGAAAAACTGATATCAAAAGTAGAGAGCTTCCTATGGAAGCAAATGTTATCGGTTAAGAATAAAGAGATTAAGCGAGAGTACTTTAATGCTTTTGTAAGAACATCTCACACAGAGAAGGCCCTGGCTAATTTAGAGAAAGTCTATCTTGGAAAAGTGAAGCTCTCTGGTGTTCCAATCGGAATCGATGAGAAGTGGGAAATTGTATTCCACCTATCATCATACTCTTTTTCTAAAGCCGCTACTTATGTTGAGCAACTTAAGAAAAAAGATATATCTGATCGAGCCAAGAGAAATCTACTGGCCATTGAAGCGGTTAATGATGAACTCTCAGTTAAGCAAAAGTGGTATAAAACATCATTGATGAAGAAGACTCCATATTCTCTAAAAGAGATAGGAAGTGCTCTTTCATCACTTTTTCCAAGAACACAGCGCAAGCTTAAGAAGGAAGTAACCACAGAGTTTTATAAAGATCTCAAAGAACATATGCTTGAGCGTCAAATGAGAATGCAGAGGATCTTTGTTGGAAATTTTGTTCCTGCATTTTGTGATGAAGACTCATCAAGGCAGCTTGATAGCTTTATTAATGAGAATGAAGAGCTTCCGGTTGGGGTGATGAAGAGTCTAAAGATTACTCTTCAAGAAAATGATCGCTGTATTAATGTAATTTATTAAAACTGATCGCCCTAGTTGGTGTTCAATTCAGCAATAGTCTTTCAAGATCATTTAGTTTTAATTATTTATAATCCATAAGGTGGACTCCCTCTAAAAGGAGTCCTTCTTATGTGCCCACATTGCAAAAGTACGAGTTCAATCATTAAGCGTGGGTCCTACCTTCGTCCTTCTGATAAAGCCAAGATACAAAGATTTCAGTGTAAGAATTGTTTGAAATCTTTTTCAACCCAGACCCTTTCTTACAACTATAGATTGAG
>JBLWXW010000026.1:0-51236 GCA_048267265.1 Bacteriovoracaceae bacterium | reverse complement strand
GCTGTGATGATTAATAATACTTTCATCAAAATCTGCACAAGTCATTAGACAAAAGGCTGCGGGACTACTTACTTTCTTACGAAGCTTCTCAACGAGTTTATCGCCTTTAATTTCAGGGAGGTTAATATCAACGAGAAAGGCCGAGTACTGATCGAGACAACTTATACTCATGGCCTGAGTTGCATTTTCAACAACATCAAATAAGTAGTTAGGTCCAATTGCATCTTGAATGGAGAGGCAACTATCTGGGTAATCATCTATTATAAGAATTCTATTCATAAAGAAATTTTACTCTAGATCAAATTGAGTTCAATCACTTAGTTTGAAAACTTGGTTAAGAATTCTTGATTTTCATAAGAATAAGAGTGGCCTTCGGGAAGAAGGCCCTACTCGATTAAGGAAGAGCTACGATTGTCGTAGAAATTTCACCAAGTTCTTCATCTTCAGAAACCCAGCAAAAGATATTTCCTGTAAGCAGTTGTGCGAATTCCTTACCTTGAGAGTTAACTTTAAACTCTACATAAGCAGTAGCTCCTACTGAGTAGTAATCTTCGTAATCGCTTCCAAACTCAGCAACCATTTCGTCTGCACAAGCATTTACAACATCAACTCTTGATAGTGCAAAAGCTCCATTTACTAAACTAGCGTATAGACCAAGTCCTATTAGTACTTTTCTCACTTTAAACCCCTCTTTAAAAATTTGAGGCTTTCTTTTAACAAGATAAATAAGGGACGTCTAATAGATGTGAAAAAAATTAGCGAAGGATTTCGTTTAAAGCATTAAGGGCATCAATAGAGGTAAATATAGAATATTCCTCATTTTCACTATCAAAAACTATGGCCGAACCAAGTTTTTTCTCTGACATTTCAAAAACAACGTCACGAAGAAGGGCACCAGATACCACCTGATATACATCTCGGGCCATAACTTTATCAACGAGGACAGAATCTAAGGCAAATTGAAAGTTTCGAAGGTCACGATCGGTAAGAATACCAACAAGCTTAGTCCCTTCAAAAATAGGAACGTGGCGAACGCCCCCTTCCTGCATTTTATCAAAGATCGACTGAAGATTTTCATCAGGGGTACCTGTAATAGAGCATGGAGTAGAATATTCATCTACTGCAATATTTTGAATACTTGTAAGAACTTCTTCAGCTGATCTTTTCATATTTTACTTTACGATACGGTGTTTCCAGGCACGAATATCTTCGGCCATATAATCATATTTCATTTCACCAAGAGTATATTGAGCATACTCATAGTCAGTTGTGTGAGTTAAACACTCTGTAGGACATACCGTGGTACAAAGACCGCAATAGCAACACAAGGCCGTATCAATTGTATACTGACGAAGGTCAAGCTTGATGGGTGTTCCATCATCTGTTTTAAGCTTTGGAGCTTCTTTGTCTCTTCTCACTGCAGTGATATAGATACAATCAACAGGACAAGCTTGAGCACACTGAAGACAAGAAATACAGTTATCCACATCATTAAAGAGGCGACTTCTTGAATTGGTTGGAAGCTCTTCCCTTACTTCTGGATACTCAATCGTTACCGGCTTTTCGGCAACAATATAGCGACCCGTAATCGTAAGACCCTTGAAAGAAGTCGTAACGGCTTGCCAAATATTACGAAACCAACCGCCTACAGTGAGACTTTCCTGATGAAGCATATTATTTTTATTAGCATAATCTGAAATATCTGGTGTTAGTCCGCTCATCGGTCTACCTCTCCTAGTACAATATCAATTGATCCAATTGTAGAAACAAGGTCAGCTACCATCTGCCCAGGAGCAAGATCAGGAAGCATTGAAACGTGAGTAAAGCAAGATGACTTCACTTTTAGACGGTAAGGAGTTTTCCCACCATCACTTACTAAGTGATATCCTAGCTCACCACGAGGACATTCTGTTCTCATATAGATTTCGCCTTCTGGAACTTTAAGAACCTTAGGAACTTTCCCCATTATTGGTCCTTCTTCAATTCCTTCTAGACATTGACGAATGATTTTAATCGACTCAAAGAACTCTAGGTATCTTACCCAGTAACGATCCCAACAGTCTCCAACTTGACCCTTCATACCTTCACCAACAGGTACGTTGAAATCAAATTCTTCATAGATTCCATATGGTCTATTCTTACGAAGATCCCACTCAACTCCAGAGCCCCTAAGAACTGGTCCAGTAGCTCCATATTGGAATGCCTCTTCTTTAGAGAGAACACCAACATTAGCAAGTCTTTCCACAAGAATTTTATTCTCACCAAATAGATCATGGTATGTTTTCAGTCTTTCTTCTAATTCATCAACAAACTTACCAATTCTCTTAAGTTGTTCGTCAGTAACGTCATTCCAAACACCACCAAGCCAAACATAATTATAGAGCATTCTTGCCCCAGACATCTCTTCAAAAAGTCTGAGAATTTTCTCTCTATCTTCAAATAGATAAAGCATTAGAGAGAAAGCACCCATATCGATACCGTAAGTTCCGATAGCAACACAGTGAGATGCAATTCTTTGTAGTTCAGAAACCAATACGCGGATATATTCGGCACGACGTGGAACCTCGGTTCCTAGCATTTTTTCAACGGCCAAGCAGTAACCCCACTCCATTGACATGGCAGCAAGGTAATCCATTCTATCGGTAAAAGGAACAATTCCTCTATAGTCTAAATTCTCAGCGTGTTTTTCAAAACATCTGTGAAGATAACCAAGGTGAGGAGTTGCTTCAGCAACAATTTCAGAGTCAGTTTTAATCTCGACTCTAAGAACCCCATGGGTTGCAGGGTGCTGAGGCCCCATATTAAGAGTGAGGAGGTCTGACTTGATTTTTTCACTAACAGGCTGTCCTAGATCACCCATTTCTTTTCCATCAATTGAGCTCATATTTATATATCCTACGTGTTGTAATCGTTTTACTGCTCGCCTTTCCAACTATAAGCGACTTTCTTTTCATCTCCACCCATTTCATCAATTACTTTCTTAAAGAAATTGTGATCAGCTGAGTTCACTTTATGGGCTGGATCGATCTCCATTCCGTGCCACTCTTTTTGAGTCACGTAATCTTTACGAAGCGGGTATCCCTCCCAGTCATCAGGAGTGAGAATTCTTCTTGGATCAGGGTGGTTCTTGAAGCGAACACCGTTCATATCAAAACATTCACGCTCTAAGAAGTTAGCAGACTTCCAAATAGAAACAACAGAATCTACTTCAGGAACCGCATCTGGTGTAGGTTTAGGAAGCTTTACTTTGAGAATAAATTCAGTGTTCTTAGTAAAACTGGCCAGCATATAATTAACTTCAATACGATCAGAGTAGTCAACACCTGAAACCACTTGAAGAACATTCATATCAAACTCATCAGACTCTTTTAAGGCCTTACAGCACTCATACAGAGATTCAGGAGCAACAAGAACATGTCCATCTCCCACTTCTGCAGAAGCTGCTGTGGCAGAAGAGTTTGATACTTTCGACGCTAGAAAATTTGCAATATCATTAAGCATGCTTCACCCACTTATCTCTAAGAAGTCTTTCATTAGCTACTTTCTTTTGAAGAGTCATAAGACCTTCAATAAGGGCCTCTGGCCTTGGAGGGCACCCTGGAACATAAACGTCTACAGGAACAATCTCATCAACACCTTTAAGGACATGGTATCCGTGTTGCCAATAAGGTCCACCCTTATTTGAACAAGACCCCATCGAGATAACGTACTTTGGCTCAGGCATCTGAGCATAAAGAGTCTTAATTCTCTCTGCCATTTTCATGGTCACTGTTCCGGCAACAATCATTAGGTCAGCTCGTCTTGGGGTTGCCATGAAAGCTCCACAACCAAAGCGCTCTAAGTCGTACTTAGCTGCCCCCGTTGCCATCATTTCAATAGCACAACAAGCGAGGCCAAAGGTCATAGGCCATAGTGAGTTTTTACGACCCCAATTTAGGAAGTCATCAACCTTCATAAGAACAACGCTATCTTGCATCTTTGTATCCTTATATCCTTAAAAAATAGTGAATGATTTTGCTCTAAATCTACCTAGGGACGGCCGTCAAGTCAATGAAACTATGGGGATAAGTTGCAATACTTTTGCCTCTGTCGGGCTTTTGTATATTACGCACAAGCACTAATGCGACGCTAGAAAACAATAGTTTTTTGGGATCATTCAGAGAAATTAGAAATCATTTTGAGCTAGAAAAGCACTGCACTTTTTCTCATGTCCGCTCACTAAACTCAAGTATTCTCGATTCTCTTGGGCAGCTGGTGCACGATTGAGGTTACTCTTCATTAATGCTAAGCGCTTTTCGTCATTAAGACAGACTCTTTGCATTATGGACTCATACTCGTGAATGGCCGCGAGTGGATATGGTAGACCATATGCACTAGAAATAAAATCTGCTTGATCTCTACCTGTATAGCTAAAGTCTTTTGTCGTTAAATGATGTTTCTTTAATGAGTTCGCAAAAATACTGTAATAACGACCCATTTGATAAAATGCTTCTATTCCAAGGGATTTTTCAACTTTTCCGGTCTTCTCATTTATTACCTTCTTACAGTTAGAATCAACATCTGGAAAAAGTTCAATATGAACCTGACACTCAACGAGATAGGCCTCAACCTCTCCACCTTTTCCCTCAACAGTTGAGACAACAAAGTCCTTAAGATCAAAATTACTCTGATAAGGATTAAAGGCCTCTCTCAAAGAGAAGTGAACTAACTCATGGGCCATATCTAAAATAGCATTTTTAACACTTAATCCACGATTGATATAAACTTTTGATCGACTCTCATAGACAACTTCATCAGGGCTGCCTGGAGAGAACCTACGAATAAGAGTTGTATCTGTTAGGGATCCGTCTCCAGCATGAATCAATTCATCAAGTTCATGGCCGAAGATCTTTGCTTTCTTTGTGGCCATTGCCAAAACCTTACGACCTGTTTTAGAGGTTTCCAATACCTTGATTAATTCTTTGAGGGAGTCTTCTTCACTCTTTGCGATATAGGCCCAACGGTCACTATAGCGATATTTACGACTATCTTCGATAGTATATTCTTTACGAACAAACATCTTGGCCGAAGCCGTGCTACAGAACAAAAGAAATAGAGCTAAAATACGCATTACCATCATGAACCGTATCGGTCACAATAGTTTTATGGCCTTAACTCATAAGGACTTTTTCTTTAAAAGGAAATTAATGCCTAGTAATTCATTTTATAGAATAGAATGAAGCTATCTGGGTCGAGAACTTTTTGAACGGCCTTGATTTCCAATGGCCGTCTATAAGAAAACTCTTTGATGATTTTATTTTGTAAATTTCTTAAGGCGGACTTTAAGCTCTCTTCCTTAACTCTAATCAAAAGGGCACATACGTAGGCATTCTTTGTACCATCAAGCCCTAGATCCCCTCGATATTCCCGATGTTCCCAGTATGTTTTTTCTAAAACGGCTTCTTTAAAAAACTCTTTTAAGTATTCATGCCCTTCAGTGATAAGAAATGAATCCCACTCTCTACTCTCCTCACCTTCCCTATAAAACTTCACGAGAAAGTCGGCCATATCATGACGAGTAAATGCTCTTGCCATCGTACAAGCTATTTCACGATTGGTTTTAGGAGTGGTTATGAAACTAAAGAATAATTGCTCTTTTCTACTCTTCTTTTTTCCTAAAGCAATACTTCCATATTTCTGAGGGTGACTAATCCAGCCAGGGATTTCCTTAGAGACAGAGTAGATAGAACTATTAAGAACTTTGTAATCTTCACGAGCAACCTTTCGCAGAGCATCTCTATTTTCATACGAAGTGCTATATTTACTAAACTCTTTCTCTATAGCACTCTGACTGCAAGCGAACAGCACTGAGCACAAGGAACAAATAAGAGGCAAAACTTGCCCACCTAAATTTTTAGAGAACTGTCTAGAAAGTTTGCGCGCCACGTTTAGGGATTCTCCTTGATGTTTATAACTGCCCAACCTATAACTTAAGGTAGGATTTATAATTTATTATAACTTATATTAAGGAGCTAACAATGGAACACAAATTACCTGAACTACCATGGTCAAACGATGCTTTGGCACCTCATATCTCTGCAGAAACAATTGAATACCACTATGGAAAGCATCATGCAGCTTACGTAACTAAGCTAAATGACGGTATCAAAGGAACTGAATTTGCTGAGATGTCTCTTGAAGATATCATCATGAAGTCTTCTGGTGGATTATTCAACAACGCTGCTCAAGTATGGAATCACACATTCTACTGGAACTGCCTTGCTCCAAACGCTGGTGGTGCTCCAACAGGTGCAATTGCTGATGCTATCAACTCTAAGTGGGGATCTTTTGATAAGTTCAAAGAAGAATTTACTGCTTCTGCAGGTGGAAATTTTGGATCAGGTTGGACTTGGCTTGTTAAAGATGCTTCTGGAAATCTAGAAATTCTTAACACTGACGATGCTGACACAGCAATGAAGCACGGTAAAACGGCCCTCATGACAATTGATGTATGGGAGCACGCTTACTATGTTGATTACAGAAACTCACGTCCAAACTATATTTCAGCTTTCTGGAATCTAGTTAACTGGGATTTCGTAAACAAGAATCTTGCTTAATTAAAGTTACATTTTAAAATAATTTAGGCCTGCTTTTAGCGGGCCTTTTTTTTAGTGTAGAAAAAGAAATATAAGAGAAGAAATTTAAGTGGAGAATTAATGGGCGCACATCACGGACATGGTCACCATCATCACCATCATCATGGTGGAAGTAAGAATATACTCTTGGCCTTCTTTCTCAATATTACTTTCGCAATTGTGGAGATTATTGGCGGCTATATGACTAATAGTATGGCGATAATGTCAGATGCCCTCCATGACCTAGGAGATTCACTTGCCCTACTCTTTTCCTACTTTGCAGAGAAACTAAGTCATAAGGAAGCCGATGAATATTATACATTTGGATATAGACGCTTCTCCATTCTTTCTGCGCTAATCAATGGTTTGATTCTTTTATCGGGAAGTATCTTTGTAATCTATGAGGCAATCATAAGGCTACTTGATCCTCAAGTCGTACAACCTGAAGGGATGATATTTCTGGCCTTCTTAGGGATAGCAGTCAATGGCTTTGCTGCCTACAGACTATCAAAAGAAGAGAGCTCCAATGTGAAGATGGTCATGTTTCACCTGCTCGAAGATCTTCTAGGTTGGGTCGCCGTTTTGATTGTTAGTATTGTTCTACTTTATAGGCCTTGGTTTATACTCGACTCTATTCTCTCCATTGTAGTTTCATTAATCATTCTCAAAGGTGTTTATAAAAGCCTCAAGAAAGTGGTTAAGATCTTTCTTCAACGATTTCCTGAAGATCTTGATCTATCTGAACTTACAAAAAAGATTAAATCCCTTCAACTGGTTGCTGATATCCATGCCATAAAGGGATGGTCCATTGATGATAATACCTTCTATCTGAGGTTTCATGTTCAAGTGCCATCACAGACACTTATGAAAGAAGTCGATCTCTTAAAGAAAGAAATTAAGACAATTCTAGAAGCCCATAAGGTAAAGTATTCAACCATTGAATTTGAGTCGGAATCTGATTGTTATTAAATAAGAAGTTAGATGATCACGCGAAGCACTTCTTCAATAGAAGTTAGTCCCGCTTCAACTTTATCAGCGGCATGCAATCTCATCGGAAGATACTTTCCGTTTGCTACCTTTTCCAATGTTTGAAGCTCCACTCCCTCATGAATGGCATTTCTAATCGATTCATCAATTGGAACAAGCTCATATATACTCATACGTCCTTTATAACCAGAACCCTTACAGTCATCACAGCCTTTAGAGTGATAAACAAACTCCGGTGCAGGCCTATTAAAAGGCTTTGTCATTGAGTCCCACCAGTCTTTATCTGTCTTTACTTTCTCTTTGCAAAGTGGACAAAGGACGCGAACAAGGCGTTGAGCGAGAACTCCTTTTACCGTTGCATTAAGAAGATGAGGAGGAACACCTAAATCTAGAAGTCTCGTGATACTTGAAAGAGCATCATTCGTATGAAGTGTACTAAAAACCATATGCCCCGTGAGAGAAGCTTGGATGGCCATAGAGCTCGTCTCCGGATCTCTAATCTCCCCAACCATGATAATATCAGGGTCTTGTCTCATAAAGGCCTTAATTGCATTTGCAAATGTTATATCAATTGTTTTATTAACCTGCATCTGGTTGAAGTCATCATTGATAACTTCAACAGGATCCTCAATGGTACAAATATTAACTTCTGGTGTTGCTAAATGTTTCAATGTTGCATGAAGTGTTGTTGACTTACCAGATCCTGTTGGACCAGTAACAAGAACAATTCCAAAGGAGCTTTCTGATAGCTCCTTCCATAGCTTCAAGTCTTTTGGATCCATTCCAACTTCATCTAGAGTTTTATCGGCCATCTTCGGATCAAAAATCCTCATGACAAGCTTTTCTCCATAATGAGTGGGAATGGTTGATGAACGAATCTCAATCATTCGCTCAGTACCGAGTTCTCTCTTAATCCTACCATCTTGCGGCTTTCTTTTTTCATCTACTTTCATACCTGAAAGTATTTTCATTCTACTCACCACAGAGAGCATAATTTCAGGGTCAAATTTGTATACAATTCTTAAAGTTCCATCAATACGAAAGCGAACAATTCCTGCCCCCTCTTTCGGCTCTAAGTGTATATCAGAAGCTCTTTCTTCCCATGCATATTGAAATAGCCAATCGACGATTCCAGAGATTCCAGATTCATCCCTTCCTCTCAAAGACGCATTACCACGCCCTAGCATTTGCTCCATTTCTTGTGCACGGCCCGATGATTTTTTTCCAATTCCCCGCTCTTTCATTATTTTTGAAACAGCTTTTCGAACGGTATAGAAGTCTTCAATACTTGTTGCAATTGATTGAGGATTGGAAACAACCAGCTTCACTTCTTTCTTTGCAATTCGGGCCACATCATCTAGCCATTCAATTTTAAAAGGTTCAGATGTTGCAACAACAACTTCATTTTCAGTACTCTCTACAGGCAAAATGCCTAGTCTCTTAACATAGGCCTTAGGTAGAATTTCGGTAATCTTTTCAATATCCATTTTTAAAGGATCAATTTGGTAATATTCATATCCCGCGTAGTTAGCAAGCCACTTCGTCAAATCTTCAAGACTTAAAGTCCTTCCTTCATTACGACGATCGGGAACATCGCACTCATATATACTGAGAAGTGGATGATGTTGACTTCGCCTCTTCTTTCTCAGAATAAACTGGGCCTGAGTCTTATCAATCATGCCAGACTTACCAAGTCCCTCTAGTACTTCTATAAGGGTTAAGGTGCGATTTGAATTATTATAATTAAACTTAAGTGCCATATTTACCTACTCACCCCTTTATCGGAATTTCGAACTAAAATATAAATACAAAATACGAAAACCTTACCCTACTAAACAGGTCAAATATCCTATGAGTGATTCAAAATCTAGTAATGCAGAATTCTTAAAAGACTCTGTAACTGATGAGCTTGAAATCATTGATATTTTCAAAGCTATGGCCAGAAGAAAAGAAAAGCTATGGTTGTGGCAAGAGAATAAAGAAAACCCTAATCAGCGCTCTATCCACTTATGCTATATTCGAAAAGTTGATGTCTTAGGTAAACTTCTTTGGCTTAATCCACTCAACCAAAGTAAATTTAATTTCACAAATACGCAAAGTGATTTCTTCATTTACTCCAAAGTAAAAAATATGGCGGTGAGATTTCAAGCAAGAGAAAAAGATAGTGAATTTATGTCTCTTACAATGCCTAAGAAGCTAAATGCTCTAAGTGATGATTTCTCACAAAAGCTTCATCTCGTTGAAAAAGAAAATGAAGAAGAAAATCTTCACAAGAGAGAAGTACCCAGAAAGCAGGCCAAAGGAAAACAAACGATCAGGGCCCAAAAGCAAGGAGAGAACCAACCTAAGATATATAACTTATATGATATCTCGGCAGGTGGACTTGCAATCAAATGGGAAGACCCTGGTTACTTTCAAAAGAATGACCTAATTACTATTTTTTCAATCAACGACTCAACTCTAAAGCAGCCTATCGTAGGACAAGTCGTCTCCGTCAGAGAGATCTCAGAAGAAGAGACTTTTAAAGTTGGAGTTAAGTTTGTTCAAAAAGATTAGTTTCTGTCTATCCGTTTTGCCACTTCACTAGTGGAGCAAAAATAGTATCAATATGATCACCGTTATAATGGATCTCTTCTAAGGTTCCAGAGAGCATCTTAAGCTGGCTTGTCACAAAAATAGAGTCACTGTAATCATCAAACATAGGATAATCACGAATAAAAGCTCTCTCTTCAAGATCATTTTCAAGGTTTAGTAAAATGGCCAAGAAACTACCCGCCCCTTTTCTAATCGGAACACGAGGGGCCATGAAAGCCAATTCTTCAATCTTATTTCTAAGATAATTTTCTCGCTCATCTTGATCATCCGGAAGACCGCGAGTTGTCATGAGGTAATAGATAACCTGCATACCAAAGCGTTTTTCATCAGCAGGTCTTATGGCCAATAATGCTGTTGCATCATCTGGGTCAGAGAGTAGATACTTTTGAGTCGTTTCATCAAATTGAGGTGCGAATAGAACTTCTTCAGCATAGAGAAAAGGCTCCATCCCCTCTCCGGCCTCTACGTAAATGGGGTTAATCTTTACTGTTGTTCCCGCTCCACGATCTTTCAAAGCTTCCATAAGGTGACCTAGCATCATTACCTTTAGGGGACGATTAGGAGCTTGAAGCTGATCTCTTTTTTCACCAACATCATTCTTTGAATATGTTCTTTCCAAACGTGATGCCAGGGCAGGCTCAGTAAAAACAAGAAAGCTATCTGTATCATTTGGATTTTGTTTTTCAATAACTGGAGTACCATTTTCAGAGTCGACTAAAACATGAACCAATTGATAGCTACTCAGTTTTTTGAAACGATTCTTATAAGTTGGAAATTCTTTTGAGAGTAACTCTCTTTTGAGAACTTTCCACAAAGGGTTCTTCTTAAGTTCCATAATAAATTCTAAATCCATAGTGAACTCCAAGGCACTTGATGATTGCCACAGCATCCTATCTGATTAAGTGCGAAAATCCAATCCTAGTCTAGTTCAAAAAAGTTAAGACGAGGGGGTAAAGAGCTCTTTCAACACCTTGGGCCAATTAATAAGCACAGGGAGGACCTTCCTAGGACATCCAATTACGCACTATATCGAGGTATTGATCAATATCAGAATTCTCTAACCAAATGTCGAGGTCCCATAATTGATCAGTCAATGTGAGCTTTTTTTTGGGAAGAAAAGAGAAGCACTCAAAGACTCACCTCTATCATTTTTTACAGAAATATCTTGAAGAGAGTAATCGTCTTCTCCTTCATAAATCCATAGCTTAGATAAGGCTTCATTCCCAACTTCAATATATAGCCCTTTAAGATATTGGCCACGATCCCCCTTTTTGACTCCGGGGTATTGTTGATTGGAAACATAGTAAGCAACGAAAGACTCTGCTCTTGCTCTTTGAACGTGGTGATCCGATATCTTGAGATCTGTTACAAGCTCAAAGACTTCAGGAACACAAAGCGTTCCATACAAAAATAAAGAATTCACTTCTTCTTCCCATAAGGATATTCGGGTAAGTGCTCTCCGATCATAGGGTCTTCTAATTCATCACTAAGAGCTTCCCATTGGATTAGAAACTCTCTAAAGATCATATAACTTAAGCCCCAAACAAGATGGCCATCAAATGTAATGCAAGGCAATTCCTTAGTCATTTTAGAAAAGCTAAATTCTCTATAGAGAATTGAGTTTTCGCAAAGAAGATCTTCTAAAGGAAACCAGAAGGCCTCATCAACCTCTAAAGGACACGGGCTAAGCTTGGGGATGCTACCCCCCTCTATTAAAGAGGCATGAGCAGAAATAGCGAGCTTGGCCGGCTTGCCATCAAAGTGAACTTGCATCCGATAAAATTCTCCAAGATAATTTTCATGGGGAACGACCAAACCAATCTCTTCATTTGTTTCGCGCAAAGATGCCTCTTTAAAATCCTCTCCCGCTTCAACTCCTCCACCGGGGAAAGCATAATGTCCAGACCAAGGATCTTTTTCGTTCTTTACTCTCCTAATCATGGCCAAACTTATAGCAGAGTCTTTATTTTCACGGTGAAAGATAAGGTGAACCGCAGCCCAGTACTTGATAAGAGAAGGGTCTTCTAAATGCTCAACGAGCTTGAAGTGATTCTTTAGATTTTCTAAATTCTTGAACTTTTTAAAGGGCATATTTAAAATTAGCGAAACTTACAGACTAAGCAAAGCTAAAATCAAACTCGTCATTTGAGGCGGCCTTCGTTCGTTTTGTAAAATCAATGGCCAGTAGCGGATGCTTTGAAAGAAATCGAGTTTCTCCCACGTGGAAGAGCTCTACCGAGCAGATTTTGCAAAGATGAACAACCTTAAGCTCCCCTTCATAAACACGGTAAAATATGCCACGGGAAATGGATTGCTTTTCTCCATTTCGAAACTTCCAATCGACTCCCTCTAATTTACATACCTGGCACATAACAATCCTTCATAATCTTATAACTACTTATTCGGATTAGCTTCAATCATACTTTAGAAAATTTATTTAGCCACAGATGTCAATGATGACGCAAAATACTGGAGTGCACTAGTTGACTTAATTAATTTTATGGAATCTTTTCCTTTACAAATTTCAATATTTTACGACAATTAGAGTTCTATAATAGTAACCATCATGGAGGAATAATGAAAAAATTATTAGTTACTCTCGTTTCAATGCTTTTCGTAGGAAATCTTTACGCTTCTCATGGGCCTGCTGGATGCGGTCTTGGGTCAATGCTTTTCGAAGGAAAAAGTGGACTAGTATTTAACGTACTTGCTGCTACTTTCAACGGTACTTCTGGTAACCAAACTTTTGGTATGTCTACAGGTACTCTTGGTTGTGAAGATGCTGCTAAAGCTCAAGTTTCAGGACCTGTTTTCATCCAAAACAACCGTGAAAAACTTGCTAACGATATTTCTCGTGGACAAGGTGAAACTCTTTCAGCTTACCTTAAGCTAATTGGTCAAGAGACAGCTAACCGTGAAGTTCTTCAACAAAACTTTGCAACTCTTTTTGCTGCAGACAGAGATGCTCAAAGCATCCACAATAACATTGTTGAACTTATCTAATTTAAGATATATTTCAAAAGTAATGGGGCCCATATTTTGGGCCCTTTTATTTTTCCCTTCACTCTTTGCAAGTGACTCCTTAGAAGAGCTTGCGCGTGATCCTCAGTGGCTTAACCTCTATCGATATAATGGCGTCGGTCCGGGAAATGATTCAACTGTAACTAATGACAGTTGGTTCTTCCACTCAGAAGGAAGAGACAACCCTTTGCTGGAGTTAGAAAAGGCAATAGAAGTCCTTTCAACGAATGAGGCCAAGCGCTGTGCCTTTCCAGCAAGAACACTCTTTCTCAAATCAAAAGGCTTACTTAAAAGCAATAGCGACACTTGCCCTAAGTATGAATACTTTGCAAGAAAGCTTCAGCTCGAAAATATCTGGATTGTATTTGCTAGCTATTATGTAAATAATCCCAGTAGTGCATTTGGTCACACCCTATTTAAAATAGAAGGAAAAGGTAATCACCAAAATGACTTCTTAGAATATGGTGCCAACTTCGCTGCTCAAACAACAACCCCAAATCCTCTATTCTACGCTATACTTGGCCTTACAGGTGGCTTTAAGGGCAGCTACGGCCTACTTCCCTACTTTGTAAAAATTCAAGAATATAATGACAGTGAAAGTCGTGATCTTTGGGAATATAAATTAGATTTGACTCGATTTGAAAAAGATCTATTTCTCGCCCATCTCTGGGAAATGGATCAGGCTGAGTACGACTATTACTACTTAACAGAAAACTGCTCTTATCATCTCTTGGCCTTTCTCGATGCAATGAGACCGAGCTTAAACTTGAAAAAGAAAATGCCTTACTTTGTTCTCCCTGCTGAAACCTTATCTATTGTTAATAAGACTGAAGGCCTAGTCAGCGAAGTAAGAAAGCGTCCCTCTCAGTTTAATATCGTATATTCACGCTTTAATGAGCTAAGTCCAAAAGCAAAAGAGCTTTGGTCTCAAAATAAAGACTACCTGCCATCAAAAGAGCTTTCCGCCCAAGAACAAGCGGACTATTTAGACTTTGCCATCGATTATATTGACCTCCAGCACAGAAAGGACCTGCACGAAGAAGTTAAAACCAAAGGTGGAAAGTTTACGACCTTAAAAAGACAGATTCAGGTGGCCCGATCACAGATAAAACTTCCTACAAAAAAGCTTCCTATCTCAAAAAAGAATTCTCCTGAGCAGATTCATGCCCCTCGAATTATTTCTGCTGGATATGAATGGAGACAATACGAGGCCATAGGCGAACAGAGAAAATCTCTTCATAAGAATTACACTCTAGGATATCGCTTTGCCTTTCATGAATTACTCGATGCCCCCAAGGGTGCCCCAACATGGTCAGAGCTAATAATGGGCAACTTTCTGGTCCGCTATGATGAAGAGAATGAGAAATTCTACTTTGACCAATTCACTCTTTTCAGAACCCATGCTAATCAACAAGAAATGCTTTCACCTTTATCAATCTCGTGGCTTGTTGAAATGGGTGCAAGAGATCATATCTTCTCTGAGAAATATGACTTTGGTCCCTATGTTAAAACTCACTTTGGATACAACTGGCAAAATGAAAAGAACCTCTTTCGTTTTATTATCCCTTTTGAAGTAGATTATTCATCACGTAATTCATATATAAAAAGTAGTTGGAAAGTTGTTATATCTCCAAGGCTCAGTTATTACCGTCATCTAAGCCCAAAGCTACGACTAAAACTTGATACTGGTTTATTTTGGAGAAGTTACCTAAAGGAGTATTGGAGGCCTTTTTCAGAGGTTGCGATACAATGGGATATGCTAAAGAACCTCTCGCTAGAATCAGGAGCGACTCTTCAGGAAGACAGCTATCAATCTTATGGGCGTCTTAAATATTATTTCTAACTATTCCACCATGAAAGCTTGATATACATAGCATGCTTTGAAGAAATCACAAGATAGTGAGATACATAGAAGCCTCCACCTGGGTAGAGCTCTACACCATCTTCATACTTAATGACTTGAACCAGCTCTCCTTTAAAAGCTGATCGAATGAAGTCTTGAGTATTCGAATTTACCTTAAAAAATAGATCGACAAAAAGCTCATCAAAGTCAGAGAAGCTATAATCGTTAATCACTTCACTACTTAAAGAGATATCTTCAGGATTTACTGAAATATTTAATACCGAGAAGAAATTCATTACATCATCAAATTCTACATTTGATTTTTCAAACTCCTCCCATGAAAAGTGAAGGATTGAAGTAATTCTCTGATCGTATTCACTCTCATTTTCTAATTCATTAGCTCTCATATGACCCACCTCTGCTTCCACAGCAGAAGGAAGGGGGATATGATTTATACAAATTTTCTTATTATCTAAAATCAAGGCATCAATATTGTTAGCACCATCACATGCGCGATAAGAAACCTCATAGCGTCCATCTCGCACAAGCTCTTGAACCTCTAAATTATCTTCATAATAAGACCAACTAGAAGCTGAGAAAATGAAACTTAGAATGATTAATATTGCGGACATCATGAGACCCTCCATTGATTTTCAATAGAGTTCTAACACGACCCTAATCATCTATTAAGGATAATAGTTCTACATTTCTTATCTAAAATTTAGATCAACCACATATAAGCTACTGTAACCATATAGTTTACGCACAGAAACAAAGCCAATCACTAAAAGGTCATTCCCACCTGGAGAACTCCCCCTTTTTTAGCGGGAATAATAGCAAATTGGTAAGGCAGCTCACTATCATAAAGATACTTAAGCCCCCATCCATAGGCCGCGCCAATTCCCATTCCTACCAAAACATCATGGAGGTAGTGCCAATCATCGTTGATTCGACTTACGCTTATAAACGTTGCAACACCATAGGAAAGTGATCCATAGAACCAACCATGCCTTGCGGCCACAACAGAAGCAAAAGCAAAGGACATAGAGGAATGGCCTGAGGGAAAACTTGCGGTGTCTTCCGGATAACCAGGACGTTTTTCACTAATAAAAGTTTTTAAGGTTACCGTTGTGGCCAGAGTATACATGGATGCTTTAAACATATGTTCACTTGCACGCATACTTTCAACATCGTCGTTCGCATAACCATTATAAAAATGAGCGATAGTATAGATTCCGTTTAAAAAACCCCAGCCAACAACTTCACCGATAGGGCCAAATTTACCAAATGGTCGAGCACTTTTAAATGATTCTCTCTTATTATATTGACGGCGCCCTTTATTCAAATAGACCATTCCAGCAGCGAGTAAGCTTCCTCCAAGAATATATTTAGCATCAGTTGTAAAGGGAGCGGAAAGCTCACTCAAGAATTGAGATCCGGCACTTACTTCTTTGGAACTATTCTCTTCGGCCAAAGTACTAAGGCTAAATATTAGAGTGGTGAATATCAAGATAAAGCATCTCATTTCAACAGTCCTTTAATCGACTCAGATAGATCCCAATTATAAAGTAATCCAACAAAGAAAGATTTCTTTTCGATCTCATAATCTATATCTTGGCTAATATCTTCATTAGTTGCATTATAAATACGTGAGCTTGCTGAGTAAGATACCTGCACACCTAAATTGGGTTTCATAAAGTAGTTAGCAGCGATATCAAAACCTATGATATATCCTTTATCGGCCGTTTTCTTTATTTCAGGCGTAATGACATCATAATCTGAACTTAAGGCGAAGACTCCCCCACTCTGTAGGGACCATTTCTCATTTATACGAAATAAATACCCTAAGTTAAGCCCTACCTCAGTATAAGCTTCCTTCACCGAGACCCTTGAATCCCCGGGCTGATAGAAATTCTTTTTTCCAAAGTAATGGGAGAAGAGGCTGCCATAAAGAGCGTTTTCATCATAACTATGGGAGAATCTATACTCGAGAAAAATATCGTGACCTCCTCGATAAATACTTCTAGGCTTTTCTTCAATATCAAAGGGGTTCATTTTAAAATAAACCTGCTGATTCCAGTTATCCCTTTTAGCACGAAACTCATAGGCGAAAACAATATCAGGATCTAGAATACCACTGGCATTAGATTGATAGTTTGGATCTCCTGCGCGATCGCTTTGTGGGCCAAATTTTAACTCATATTCTCGATCAAAGTCATAGAAAAGATCGACTCCGATCATTATTCTGCTCCAAGGAACAAATCCTGTGAAGAGTTGGCACTCATTTGATTTATATGTTTGCGAATCAATAATTCCCAAAGTTGATTCATACTCCACTTCTTCGTGTGCATTTCCACAACGAAAGCGTGAGAAACCATTATGCTCGGGTGGGATATAGTTTGGATTATCAACCTTTAATTCAAATGCATTAACATCAGATAATACCAAACAAATTAAAAGTTGAGTTATCAATAAATGAATGAATGTCTTTTTCTTTTCTTTCATAAGTATTATCGTTTTAGGGTGAATAATAATAATGATAAGGATATTTTATGAAATTACTAGTGGCCCTCTCGTTCATTACTTTAATTATCGCAACTGGTTGCGCTAATGTTCATCAAATTGACCGAGGAAAGCTATCAAAAAAGATTATGCAACTCGATCCTCATCCCCAGGAGTCAGTTTTTAGAAATGAGGTTCGCTCCTTTAGAGAGTCCGCAATAGGTGGAAACTCAGCAGTAGGAGGCGGATGTGGATGTAACTAAGAATCGAGTTAAGTTTGTACTTCTATCTCTGACAAGTTTAATTTCCTTAATCCAAAATACATTTGCTGAAATGATGGAGAAAGGAAAAACAAAAGTAACCTCTGTTTTCAATTTCTATCATCAAAATAGTAATGATGGTGGCCAAGTTGTAGATAACTCGGGCCGTGAAGAGGATCACGTCATTGAGCCTATGATATTCATTGAACATCAAATTAACGAAGATACAGCGATTACAGGACAAGTCACTTTTGATGCTTGGACCGCTGCCAGTGATACAAAGCTTGACTCCTATACGGGCGCAAGTGGAGAAGAGCCTATAAAGAATCAGGCTCGTATTTCTGCTAATCTAGGAGCCCGCCAAGAAAAAGGAAAATGGAGCTATGGAGCAAATGTAGGTTTTTCCTCTGAATATGATTATCAATCGATAAATGGCTCTGTGAACGTATCTCGCTCATTCGCTGAAGATAACTTTACTCTAGGCTTTGGCCTTCAGTATTATATGGATCAGCTCTCTGCATTTACTGATATTTCAAATCCGGCCCAAGCAAAAATTACAGAAGGTTTAAATCGTAAAATTTTGGCCAGCTCAATTACGGCCAGTCAAATCTTAAGCCCTATAGATATTATTCAATTTGATGCAACCTTTGCTCGCTCTACCGGATTTCTTGAAAGTACGGCAAACACTGTTAATATCAATGGAATAAGAGCAGTTGAACAACTTCCAGATTCTAGAAGTCGCTATGCTCTTTCAACGAAGTATGTTCGAGCTCTAGGAGAAACGAGCGCTATTAACTTGAGCTACCGTTATTATTTTGATCAGTGGGAAGTTAGCTCACATACTACACGTGCGGCCTACCTCTTTGATATCAATGAAGATGAAGACTTTATTGAACTCTTTGTTCGTCATCACTACCAAGATAAGGTTGAATACTTTGCTGATAGTTTTTCAAGTACTCAGACGTTTATGACCAGTGACTCTGACATGAATGAATTTACTTCCTATGAAGGTGGATTTTATTTGAATCAAAACTATGATGATAAAAAGGTATTCGGTGTTGAACTTGAGAATTTCAGCTGGAACCATGGTTTTGTGTACTACACCAGAACTAATGGACTACGTTATGGCTACTACCAAACCTCTGTTAGTTTTGAATTCTAGGAAATTAATATGAAAAGACTTTTTATTACAACTCTACTTCTTTTATCTCATCTCACCATGGCCCGGAAGATTCAATCTTTTACCGTAAAAGAGTACGCCTCGGACCAGATTTTTGATGTCTCTCAAGTAAAAAAGAAAACTCTCATCAACTTTTGGGCAACTTGGTGTACTTCATGTATTAAAGAGCTTGATGAACTCGAAGCCCTTAAGAAAAAGTATCCAAGCTATGATTTTGTGGCCATAAGTGCGGGAGATACAAAGAAGAAGATTAAGCGCTTTCTAAAAAAACATCCATGGAGCTATCGCGTACTCATGGATAAAGATAAGAGTATTTCTAAGTCACTTGGAGTACTTAATCTTCCTCAAACATGGGTCATTGATGAGAAAGGTGAGATTCTATATAAAGATCCTACTCCACCAAAAACCCTTCCTTAGTATTGACCCGTCCAATTGATCTTACATTAAATGCAATGGGGTGCAGCTTTAATTATAAGGCCTATCCCCAAACGCACTTAACTAATGATCAAGTTATCGAGCTCTTTAGGGAGGCCCACAGAGAAGTTCAGCGTATAGAAGATAAGTTCACTGACTTTAGAGATTCTCCATTTAATAACATAAATCAATTGGCGGGTCAGTCTCCTTGCCCAGTTGATCAAGAAATCATTGATCTTGTCTTAAAGTCATTTGAAATCTCAGAACTCAGCTCCGGGCTCTTTGATATCAGCTTTGCCAGTGTTGGCCACAGATGGCGTCACTATAAGAGAGAAGAAATACCATTTCCTCCCAAGGAGAGAGCAGAGCTTGAAAAGCTCATTGATTATAAGAAAATACAGATTGATCAAAAATTAAAAACAATATTTCTCCCCCATTCCAAAATGAGAATTGGACTTGGCGGAATTGGAAAAGGTCATGCTGTAGATAGCGCTTATGATATTCTAAGAAAGCATAGATTGGAAAATTTCTATATTAATGGATCTGGAGATATCAGAGTTCATTCTTCAAAACATGCCCCAAGAGCATGGAAGATTGGAATTAGAAATCCATTCAATAAAGATCCCAATATTTCGGCGGGAATGATTCAAATATCTAACCAGTCAGTATCCACTTCAGGAAGCTATATCCAATTCAATAAAGCTGATAGCAAAGACCATCACATTATAAGAAAAGATATTCAAGAGATTAGTGTTGTTTCAGCAACTGTTATCCATGAGACTTGTTTAATGACCGATACACTCGGAACCATACTTATGACACTCTCACCTACAAAAGCGATCCAATTCTTAGACAAAATTGGCGTTTCAGGAATTTTGATCGACCAAACAGGCAAAACCCATCTCTCGGCCCTTGCCCTTCAACAATTTGGGAAATAGTATAGCGCCCTAATTTAGGCGCACAACAAGGTCACCAATTTGAAGACATTACTTCTTCTTTTCAGCACTTTATTCATTTCGTTCGCTCACTCAAGTGAATTACCAAAAATCCATAGACCCGAAAGAGATAGTAAATGGCTCCCTCTAACCTATCTGGCCAATGGTACTTTTGATGTCATTCAAAACCCATATTGGTTTTCACAAGATAACTATGGCAGAAAAGTTGGAGAATTCTGGAGTCGAATCAAAGATCCTCACACTAATATAAAAAAAGATGGTGGCTATAAGAAACTTATTCAGGATGAGTTTTTTAGCTCTCGTGTTCTTCCCAATATTGGACTTCACGCTATTGGCGGTGCTTACGATACACTTTGGTTACGACAATACTTTGAATACTATGATGTCCCGGCCGCAGGCTTCTTCTCTTTTCTCTTCACTTACGGAGCTCACCTTGGAAATGAAGCCTTAGAGACGACGAGTAATCAGATTAGCTCTCATGACCATATCGCTGATATATATATTTTCGATGTTGCTGCATTCTTAATGTCATATTCTCCAACTGTCATGAATTTCTTAGTTGAAGATCTTAGAATGAAGGCCTGGCATTTCAACCCTATGTATAATCTAAATGATGACGACTTCTTTAATGCCGGACTTAACTATATTTTTCGTCCTGATGCCTTAAGCTTCAATGAGGGAATATTCAGACCTGTTTACTTTCTTGGTATGCAAACCATGGCAGGGCTTTCTTATCGTTACAATAGGGCCAATACGATTACCGCTTCCGCAGGGATGAGCTTAACCGACCCCTTAGAGCAAAAAGGTCGCTTTGTTACGGCCCTCTTTCACGAATACCAAGATGAACTTGAAGCCTCTGTTTTCTTTAATGGTTCAGAGGACTTTAGATATAGGGTTAATCTCTACGATACATTCTTCTACCGCTTTTTGAATGCTGAGCAATCTAAAAGTTATCAACTTGGTATGATGGTTGGAGAAAAGAAAGGTGGTCATTTGGCCCTTGGTTTAAACCTTAACTTACCTATTGGAATTGGTTTTATTGCTGATTAGGGAATTCTAGGAAAGAAGAGATTAGCGAGATAGCCTTCATCTTTAGTATTTAGCATTGATGCAGACCCATTCATTTTATTCATATTCTTCTGAACAATCCCCATCCCTTGTCCATGGGGGATCATTCCTGAAGAGCGAGAGTCATTAAAGTTCGTTCCTTCCCCATTATCCCTAATCGTTATATGAAGCCCCTCATCTCCAACACTAAGGGTATATTCAACAATATCAGCATTGGCCCTTACTGAGTTAGAGGCTAAATTATCGAGGACTTGAAAAAATAAGTGAGCATCGAAGTCAATGGAGAAATCGAGAACGGCCTCAACTGACTCATAGTCATAATTGAAAATAATCTTGGGATAGAGAATATTAAGATCTCTTAAACATTCTAGGAGAGATAAATTTAACTCCCTAATTCCAACTTTTTGAACACAGAGAGTCTCTTCCCCATTGGCCATTAAGTACATTCTATCAAGTAAATGACCTACTTGCTGCAGACATTTATAGTGGGAGTCCCTCTCAGACACAGAGAGACCCTCTCCCAACTTATCATTGAAAGACTGAAGCAAGGTAATCTTATTCTTAATATCGTGAATACATGAGTTAATATCGGACATAATTTATAATAAATATGTTTAGAAAAAAGCACCATCATTTTACGTTCAAGAAAAGTTAATATTTACAATACGTCGCAGCACAACTACTCTAAGTTCTCAAATACTTTATTTCTCTGGGCCTTTCTCTCACTATATCGGTCAACTAAAAATTCTGAATTCTCCCGAGTCAGGTAAGTGAAGCGCATTAGCTCCTCCATCACATCAACCACACGGTCTCGATAGGCAGACTCCTTCATCGTGCCATCATCATTGAATTCATTATAGGCCTTTGCTACAGATGACTGATTAGGAATCGTAATCATTCTCATCCATCTCCCAAGAACTCTCATGCTATTAACCGCATTAAAACTTTGGCTTCCACCACTAACCTGCATAACTGCTAGAGTTCTCCCCTGAGTAGGTCGCACTGCTCCAATACTGAGTGGGATCCAATCGATTTGAGTCTTCATTAGCCCAGAAAGGTTTCCATGTAGCTCAGGAGAGCTCCAAACCTGGGCCTCTGACCATAAACTTAACTCTCTTAATTCTTGAACCTTTGGGTGATTGAGTGATTTATCGTAATCAAAAACAGGGATACCAGTAGGATCAAAGAACTTCACTTCAGCCCCAAGAAACTCCAATATTCTCCCTGCTTCTTCACTGAGAAGACGTGAAAAAGAGCGATCACGTAAGGAGCCATAGAGCATAAGAACTCTAGGTTTATGAGTACTTACTTTATGTCCATCAGGTATTAAATTGAAATCATCTCTATTTAAATAATCCATTAATATCTCCACTTATTAGAAAGCTTTACGAGGCTAAGCATTACGGGAACTTCAATAAGCACACCAACAACAGTGGCCAAGGCCGCACCGGAATTCAATCCGAATAGAGCAATCGCTACGGCCACGGCCAATTCAAAGAAATTACTTGCTCCAATCATTGCACCTGGAGACAAAATACAGTGAGGAAGCTGCATCCTCTTTCCAAGAAACCAAGTTGCAAAGAATATAAAATATGTCTGAAGAGTTAAAGGAATTGCAATTAAAAGAATATGTAGCGGATTATTAATAATCGTTTCGCCTTGAAAAGAAAAGAGCAGTATTAGTGTTGAGAGAAGAGCAATGATTGAGAGTGGTTTAAGCTTTACCAGAAATACTTCTTCAAACCACTTCTTGCCTTTTGCCTTAATTAAAATTCGATTTACCACAAATCCAGCACTCAGAGGAAGGACGACAAAAACAACTACAGAGGTAAGAAGTGTATTCATAGGAATTTCAATATGAGAAATCCCGAGTAATAGTTTTACGATAGGAATAAAAGCAAAAAGCAGAATGAGATCATTTATAGATACTTGAACTAAGGTATATTCCGGATCTCCTTTAGTTAAGTAGGACCATACAAAAACCATGGCCGTACATGGTGCGGCCCCAAGTAAAATTGCTCCGGCCAAGTATTGCTGGGCCAGCTCAGGATTTAAAAATCCGAGATAGACTTTTTCGAAAAATATCCAACCAAAGAAGGCCATGGTGAATGGCTTCACTAGCCAATTGATTATGACTGTTAAAATAAGCCCCTTAGGATTCTCTCCTACCTTTTTAATTGAAGTAAAATCAATCTGAACCATCATAGGAAAAATCATAAACCAAACAAGTATCGCAACAGGGATATTGACTGTTGCGATTGTCATCTCGCTTAATGGCCCCATTAAATCAGAGAAGAAGTGCCCTATTCCCAATCCAAGGATAATACATGCTGCCACCCAAACACTTAGATAACTTTCAAAAAAACCCATTTTCTCTTCACTTTCAGTAGTCATCTCTATCCCTTTACAAATATTTTTCTAAATTTATAATTGTTGCCTTAATCTCATCTCTAACCCGACGATAGACTTTCAAAATATCATCTTCTTCACTCATCTCTTTAGTTAGTCTAGGTGGGTCATCAAAGCCCGTATGAATTGTTTTACCACCAGGAAAGAAGGGACAATTTTCATGGGCATCTGAGCAAACGGTGAAAATGTAATCCATCTTTTCATCTGGAAGCTCATCCGTTGTTTTTGAATAGTGATGAATCATATCAACACCGACCTCTTCCATGACTTTCATAGCATAGGGATTCATTCCATGCTTCTTAGTTCCTGCACTATAAATATTGAATTTATCGCCATGAAACTTCTTGGCCCAGCCTTCGGCCATTTGTGAGCGACAAGAGTTGCCCGTGCACAAAAAGAGTATATTTTTTTTACTCATTAAAATCTCTCCTACATTCATCCATAAAACAATCAAGAACTGGGCACTCACTCAGGGCCATAGTCTTATCTTCACAACAACTGGCCAGTGACTCTAACGATCTTTTCATTTTAGTAAGGTCTAAAATTTTTTGCTCGATTTCTATAATCTTTAATTCTGTTTGACTAAGAACATCCTGACATTGTGACTCTTCTTTAAGAGTAAGCTCTAAGAGATCTTTCGTCTCCTTCAGAGTGAAGCCTAACTGCTGAGAGCGCTTAATGAATTTAATACGATCAACAAGATCTTTAGAGTAGTAGCGAAATCCTCCAACCTTTCTAGGTTGAATAATCAGGCCCTTTTTTTCATAGAAGCGAATTGTTTCAACCCCGACATCTGATGCCTTGGCCAATTTTCCGATAGTTAATCTCATAGAAGAAGTATATACCCTGTACTATAGTACAGGGTCAATCGTCTAAGCGACTGATTATACTGAGGCTTACTCTTTTGTTAAAATATTTATAGCGTTATACATCTGGGCGACATGATAAGACTCACTCTTTTGAATATCTTTGATATCCACACAGAATTCATCATAGAAGCGATAGAGGGTAGCATTTAGAAAGTCCTTTGCTCTTTGAAGATCAGCTTCTTTGATCACGTAAACAGTAGACATCATATAGTCGTGCTCTTTAATTTTTTCATTGTGAATAATTCGATCAAGACTCTCCTCTATCACTTCTCTATTCACTTTCATATTAGCATCGGTTATATCAATATCTTGGATAAAATTAATATCCTTAATATTTTTAACTTTAAAGTTTTCCACCTCAATTAAGCCAACCTCAACAAGGGCATCTACATAAGTAGACACTTTTTCCGCTGCAATATTTAACTCTTTTTCAATTCGTTCAAATGAAATTTTCTTATTATAGAAGAAGTAGTTATAAAGGCTCAAGCACTTTAGAGATGCAATCTTTTTGAAGTTATCTGCATTCATACTTACGGGACGACCATAGTTGTCCCAGAAGTCTTTAGAAATTAGACTTGTCTCATCATAGAGTTCAATTTCTTTTTGATAAAGATTTATCAAAAAATCTCTCTTCGATTTTGAAAGAGCTATTTCATTGATAATTTTAAGAAGGGTATCATTTGATATCGCTTGACCATTAGCAATCCGTGATAATGAAGAAGCACTTACTCCAATATCCTTAGAAAAAGATCTTAAAGAATATGACTTCAAATTTCTCTTTTGAGAATGATAATAATCAATAATAATTTTCGATGCTTCTTCTGTGAAATTCACGTGAGCTCCTCATTGGCGAAATCATCTTACCATAAGGGTTAATCCTTAAAACTAACAAGCCCCAACATCTGTGGGGCTCATATAAAATTTACTAATATATACTCAACCTATAGTCGCCCTTCGCTCCATTATGGCCCTGAACAACAACATAGTATTTACCAGGATCTAAGGTCAAATCAAGAAACTCAAGTGAAGTTGAAGCCTCACTACGGCCTAATATACGTCCATCTGCTGCAATCACATAAAGATCAAGGTCTTCTCCAAAGCTTATAATATCGAGATAGAAGAGCATTTTGTTCTGATATTCTAAATCAAATTCATAAATATCAACATCTCCCTCTCTATCAATTGCAAAGTCATGAACTGAAAATCTTTCTACAATTGTAGCGCTATCATAATTATCATTTCCATCTCCATTACTTGGTGGAGGTGTTGTTGGAATGGGATCAACAGGAGTAGGATCAACTATTGTTTGACCAGCGAGATAGAGTTTAACATCAGGGAAATTCTGTTGAATATAAGGAATAATTGAGCTCATACTGCGACCAAAATTTTCAGATCCTTCACGACACCCACTACAAAAGGGAAGGCCTGAGTTATGAATAGCGACAACATTATGAGTAACACTAGAAAAAATTGCAGAGCCTGAAGATCCACCTAAACTATCTGCATTATGTCCAATTGTAAGCTGCGACGATTCTGTAAATTCTCCATAAGCTATTTTCTTAGTCCATTGACAGTTCGGATTAATAAAATAATCGCAGTTCTGCTGTAATAGATACATTTGTTCTCCAATATTAACAGAGCTAGGATCAAGAGTTACATATCCATATCTCTGTCCGGGAAGTCCTTCACACTTTAGAAGAGCAAAGTCCCTCTCTTGATTGTGACCAATAAAAGTAGAGCAGTCATAACGTTGCTGTTGAGAAAGAGGTACTCCCCTCTCATTATCTAAAGTAATGCTGAGTCCCTGACTTGCTTCTGCTACTGGTACACAGTGATGATTTGTCATCAATGTGTCTTCATTGATAAGAAACCCAGTACAACGCGAACCTATAGCAGGAATACTAACATCGGCTACGGCAAAAGAGTTTACTCTTGGCGCAGATGAGTCACTCAAAGATGTTACTTCAAGCCAGTCGAGAGAACCAATAATAACACTATTACCACTGCCTTCTATTCCTTCTCCTATTGGAGCATTTCTTTTATTCCCACAGCCACTCATTGCAACTGTTGTCATAAGGAGTATTTTTGTTGCTTTTTGAATTCTTTTCAATCCTAGTTCCATAATCTTTCCTCTGGTAATGGGTAAACATAAACCTCACCACTTAATGGTACCGAAGAAAATTGTTGATAAAGAATAGATAATACAAAGCAATCCCCTCTGAAACACAGAGAAACACTTCATGGCCACTTTATTAAGGACTTAGAAACTTTGTTTTTATTAATTGAATGGGAATTTTTTTCTTAGTGAATAGTCTTTAAAGTCTACCATCTGCATGGACTTGCATATATCTCTTTTTGATCATCATAAAGATATCAACACTTGGGTCACTTATAATGGTTTCTTGTGCATAGTTGTAAGCATCTTCATTCATATTATTTGAGCCTCTTGGAATAGACTCTATATTAAATCTCGACAATGATGAATTCCCTAACTTCTTTGCGACACGAATATCATCTCTTAACTTTTCGAGAACTGGACTTAGAATCTCTTTTTCTCTCTGCTCTATTGGAATTTTTATCGCCCCAGAAGCGAGAGAAGAAGGGCGTCCTCTAGAGCTTCGATAATATTCTCCAAGGCCCTCTTTTGTAGAATTTCTAATTTTCTTTACAAGCGTTAAAATACCTTTTGAATTGATGAGCTTGGATTTCTTATTTAAAAGAGCTAAAGAGCTTTTTTCAATTTTAGAAGTTCTTGAAGATAATTTCTTATACATAGCAAGTCCATGTTTTGGATTTCCAGATAAGATAAAATCATTGGCTTGACTTACATTGAAGCCAGTCTTAGTGACAAGATTGATAAAATCCCCTTTAACCTTTAGATTAATTTTTGATGGAAAACGAGAAGACATACAGCGATTGCCTTTCTTACAACTACAGTCATCATCCATGACAGGATAGTAGCGACCTCTTTTAAAGCAACTTGGTTTGAGGCTAAGTCCTGTGAAAGATGCTGTTGCAGATGGGATGAGAAAGTCTAAATAATCAAAATATGAAACACTCTTACTTAAATATTCGGATGAGCTTATATTGCCTAATTCATTCTTTCCTTTATCAATGGTGGCCTGAATTTCTCCTTCATTCTCACTTAGCTCTTTCTTAACCAGCTCTTCCACATCTGAAGTGGAAACTGAATTTACAACATTATTCGCTTCAGCTTTTATACTTGAAATCACCTTCTGAAGCTTTTCATTATTCTTAATATTTTCAACTAACTGATTATAAGCAGGAAGTAATCCATCTTTGATTTCATAAATCAGATCCTGAATGGAATCAAAACCATTATTAACTTTCGTTAATCCCTCTTCAACAGAAGTCGCAAAAACATCCATTTCACGAGCTTGCTTATAAAGAAACTCACTTGCTTTTTTCAATTTAACAGAAGCATAGTAAGCAATCCCCGCCATCGATAAGAAAATGGCCGCCCGTGAAGGTGCAGAATTAAAGATTTGGTTTGCAAAACTTTTTTCAAAATGAACATAAGCAGCACCAAGACCAGCGCCAAGAGGAATTCCAATTTTATCTAAGTCCGCCACATTTGCAAAAGCGGCATGAGCAGTAGGTATAAATATAGAAATCAGATCATTTATGATTTTATAATTAAAGGAGTCTGTTTTAGCAAAACATTTCCCCCCATCACCAAAGGCTTTAAAGGTCTCTGCTGTTGCCACACCTGCAGCAGTTGTAAAGCCTATTGCTGCAATTTTGGCATTCTTCGATTTTTTTTCAGATGTCTCAGCAGCTAACTCTAGAGATTCTTGAATTCTTCGAATCGCTCCAAATTGACTATCCTTTGCCCTATTTAAATATTCTCTAAGTGATTGTGCCTTTTCTTTAAGCTTCTTAAGTTTATCTTTATTTCTAGCGAAAACAGTATCATAGTTATCAGCACTGGTATTTCTGATATCACTTTCTACGCTTTTTACAATGGCCTTCATTTCCTCGACATCTTTAGTTATCTTTGCCGGAATCTCTGTGGCATTCATCAAAGTTTCAATATCCTTCATATTAATTTTATAGCCTTTCCAGATCATCATTTCCAATGCGGCCCAAGCAGCACTTGTTCCCGCAAAGACCAGTGCAGAAGGTTGATTACTGCACTTCATTCCAATGACAACACCAAGTAAGGAGCTAAAGGCCAGGCCAATCACGGCAGAGGCAAGCCCTGGGACGACATCTTTTTCAACACCTTCAGAGATTTCACTATTTTTCTTATTGGCATAAGAGTTAACACGTTGATTCAGTTTATTTTGCTCTTCCTTATCTCCTAGGTCTCCTAACGTGAGAGAATTAATTTCTTGATCAGAATAACCCAGTAGCTTCAGAGCCTCTTTATCATTCTCAGATAAATGAAGAGGCTTACTAGCATGACCATTGATAATATCCTGGAGGTTTTGAGAAAAATCGACCTGCTGGAGCACTTCTTTCTTAATTGATGATAAATCAACACTTTCAGCATAAGTTGAGTTTGGTACTCCAGTAGTAATAAGAAAGCTGAGGGTTATAAAAAAGCACTGTAGCTTTCTTAGAGTCCCTAGAAATTTTCTTCTTATAGTGCTTATAGAGTTAGAATTAGAGTTTCGCATTTTCAATAGGATATCAGCTTTTCAAAGTTTTCGTTCAATTGTGCCTAAATTTCCCTTAACCTCCTGAAAAAACAAATAAAAATGAAAATTCAAGAGACCATAAAAATGGTCAATTAATAGTAAAGTCGCTAAATAAAAAACCGATAAAGCACTATAATTTAACCCTTCACAAAAACAGAGTTGTTACTATGAAAAAGCCTATTTATAAAACACTACTTCTTATTACTCTATCCTTAAGTTCTGCCCATGCCGCAGACTATTCAAAGTGTCAGGACGTTATTAATCCCCACAGAGGGTTTGGAAATGGTGGACAGGGAGGCGGTTTTGGTTTTTCCATGGCACCCTATCTACCTTTTTCACTTCAGAAAGATGGAAAGATAAAACCTCACGATGATGTCATTTCCTATAAGTATGATGATGATAAAAAACAAGACACAATTGTGTATGAAATGCCTACCTATGATTTTATGACCCCAGAAGACCTCGAATCAAGCAACCCCTATAAGCAAAAAATGAGACGAGTCACTGTTACTATCCAACGAGATGATAAGGGTGAGATTACTGAAATTAAGAATGATCAAAATATTTCTCAAGCAGATATTGATAAACAAGTAAAAATGCAAAGGGAGATGCATGAGCGCAATACTTCCGAAGAAATGAGAAAACAATGGAAAGAAAGTTTCGGTGATGACTACCAATTACCTTTCTATGGCCATAGCTCTACAACTATAAAGTTTGAAATAAAGAATGGTCAGTGTGTTCCTGTAAAATCTGTAAATACGGCCCTTGTTGAGCCAAAGAAAGATGGACAAACTTTTGATACCACAAATTACAATCTTAATCTTTGTAAGGATATTGATAACTTTCTTAAAAAGAACCCTGATGCAGCATCTTGCTTTAAGAAGGATCTAAACAAGGAAGTCTCTTCCATTTTTGACAAGTATATTGATCAAAAAACTCAGTACCCTGGGCAAATGGGAGGCTTTGGAATGGGTGGATTCATGGGTGGACCTTACGGCGGATATGGATCTTTTGGACTTGGCTCACTTGAGCAGCAATTGAATCACGGAAAATTCTGGGGCAATGAGGATCAGAAACAGAATATTAGAAAAACGACTGGTTCTTCTCCAGTTATTACAAGTCATATGATTCTTCAAAATTGTTATAACCAAGGCCTTGGTTCTTTTATCGATGACCCTAAAATCTGGGAGAAGACTGGAGTAAAACAAAGCAGTAGTCCCCAAGAAGAAAATGTAATTAAACAGTAATCTCATATAAAAAAGACCTCCGGCGGGAGGTCTTTGTATCTTGAATTAAACCAACTCTAGAAAGTAACACTTTTGTCCTATTAAAATGAATATCAACTTTTCTTAATCAAATAAATCAAAACCACCTCTTCTATGTCTTGAAATTAATCAATGTCCCTCTAGAATAATATTAAATTCTAAACATGGAGCTAGTTTTGAAGATTAAATGCGCAGTATTTCTAATTTCTATTTCTTCTATCATTCCCGCCTTGGCCAATACTTTTGAATGTAATAAAGATGACGGTATAAAAGAGTGCCAAAAACAGGCTAAAGAATTTTGTGATGAAAAATCTTTTAATATCAAGTCTAGTGATAAGGTTTTTAAGGTATCTTGTGATGAAACTGGTGAACAATCCAACAAAGTCGAAATATCAAATGCAACAGAAGCAAGATGGAAATTGGCCATAGGGCTGGGTTATAACCTTGCTGGAACAGCAGAGTCTGACTTGAGAATTACTAATACAAATACGAATGCTGTCTACACTGGAACAGCAGAATTTGATATTGACCCTGGCGCCAGCATAAATTTAGAAGCACGCTACCTTGCAGCTCATAATTGGGGATTCACTGCGGGTATTGATATAGACCTACCACGAGACGTAAAGTCGGGAACGGTTACACTCGGTGGGGAAACCGTTACCTTTAGTGATAATACATCTGACCCCGATACACTTATGGCCGTGGTCTTTTACGGTAATCTCGTCTATAAATGGGAAAATTTCTATATTCCCTTTGGTTTAAATTTTAGTGCCATAGATTATGAATCAACAGGCTTAATTGTGAATTCAGAGGCCGGTATCGGAGCTCAACTTGGACTTGGATTTGAGTATGCCGATCACTTTGCTTTTGAAATCTTCTCTAGAGCACTTGGATATCAGCTCGACTATATCTCTGGAAATCTAGATGTTGATTTTGAAGAGGGAATCATGACAGATATCGCACTTCGAGCAAAATATATCTTCTAAAACAAATTTTAAATGAAAGAAATGGCGGGGCGTGAGGACATCTCGCGGCAAAGGCCTCCAGCGGAGGGCTTTGAAGCGAAGATGTTTGTGATTAAAGTGAATCCAGCCCGAAGGGAGCGGCATTCACGAGCAGAATCACCATATAAGACAAATTGTGAATCAAAGAAATGGCGGGGCGTGAGGGATTCGAACCCCCGACCAATTGGTTCGAAGCCAACTACTCTATCCAGCTGAGCTAACACCCCGTCGATTCGGTAACTAAAGATTACTCAAGTTTAAGACTGCACCAAGAGATTATCTTTTAGAATTACTATTTTAAGCCGGTGTAGACTCCTTGTCTACACCAACCATTTTCCTACTCTTAGAATCCATCCAAAGAACCGCAACAAAGCCGACGATGCAAAGAATGATGGCGAGCGCGACTTCAGCACTGAATTCTTGGGGTAGAATATTGGCGTCTCTTAGAACGCGAACTTTTCCTCTCACAACCTTAGTTTCAAGAACTTCTTTCCAAGGCCAAACTTTCTTCATAGACCCAATAAGGATTCCTGTCAAAAAGGCCATCGTCTGGCTACGGTAGTGTTTAAGAAACCAATTCAAGATTCGAGTAAAGCCCATAACCCCGGTAATGGTTCCAGCAACAAATGTGAGTAAGATAACGAAGTGCCCATCAGCAAAAGGACTCTTTACGGCCCCCGTGATGAATTCATACTTACCGAGAATAAGAAGAAGGAATGATCCGCTCAGTCCAGGAAGAATCATGGCCGTTATTCCGATGACACCACAGAGGTAAATAAACCATGAATCCGTAGGCGTATCGACAGGAATAAGGCTTACCATAACCCAAGCAAAAATAGCCCCAACTACTAAAGAAGCAATATTCTTAGGAGCCTTTGGATTTTCCAGTTCTTTAAAGATCACAATGATCGATGCTGCGATCAATCCAAAGAAAGTGGCCCATGTAGGTATAGGCTTTTCGTTGATCAAAAAATGCATCAATCTTGCGAGAAGAAAAATTGCAGAGAGAATTCCAGCGACAAGAGGAATGAGAAAACGAATATGAACAATACTTAAGAAGCCTTTAAAGTCGAGACGAATAAGTGCAGAAAGTGACCTCTTATTAATGGAGCCAACCGCATCAAGCATTCCTTCGTAAATTCCTGTAATAAAAGCAATCGTTCCACCTGAAACACCTGGAATCAAATCAGCGATTCCCATACAGAATGCTTTTATATAGAGAATTAAATAGTCACGTCTTGTTTGTGGACCTGGAGAGGCGCTAAGTGCCTCTCTCCAATCTTTGGGTTGCATAACTACTCAGCTCCCTGGGCTTGATCTTCTTCTTTTGCAAATGGAGTATTTTCCCAGTCAACACTATGCTTACACTTAGGACAAATAAGCTCCTTACCATTACGCTTTGTCTCTTTAAAGGTCATGATTGAATACCCACATCCTGGACAATCATATTCATAAGGCTTAGACCAAAGAGCATTTTCACAGTTTGGATAGTTGCTACAACCATAGAAGAACTTACCGTAGCGGGATTTCTTCTCAGCAAATTTTCCGACCTTACACTCAGGACAGGTAATTTTAAGGGTATAAGGAAGTGTTGTATCGCAGTGAGGATAATCTTCACAACGAACAAAGCGTCCATACTTTCCAGTCTTAACTTCTAGTTTCTTATTACAAGTTGGACATGGATCATGGAACCAGTTCTTCGGAAGAATAGTAATCTCACCATCTAGGGACTTTTTGAAATCAAAAGTTGAATTACAATCTGGGTAGTTGGAGCAGGCCAGAAATTGTCCATTTCGTCCCCACTTGATCGTATACTCTCCATCCTCACACTTTTTACAGTGAATCCCTGTAGGGATAGACTGCTTTTTGAGGTTCTTCATTTCCTCTTTGGCCTTCTCTAGAGTTTTCTCAAACCCAGACCAAAATTCTTTTAAAACTTTCTTCCAAGTCACGCCCCCCTCTTCAATCTTATCGAGGAGCTCTTCTACTTGGGCCGTAAAGTCCACATTCATGACATCAGGAAATGATTCAATAAGCATTTTACAAACCACCATACCAAGCTCAGTTGGTAAGAAGCGGTTCTCTATTTTTTCTACATAGCCACGATCTTGAATATTCGAAATAATCGATGCATAGGTAGAAGGTCGCCCGATTCCTTTTTCTTCCAAATCCTTAACAAGCGAGGCTTCGTTATATCTTGGAGGAGGAGATGTCCAATGTTCCGTTTCAATGGCATCTTTAACAGGCTTAAGCGCTTCATTCTCTGAAATCTCAGGTAGAAGCCCTGCTTTCACATCATTGCTATCATCTTCCTCATCATCATCTCCACCTTTCTTAGAGCGCTTTTCAGCAGCAGCTTCAAGGTATACGGTTCTAAATCCGGGAAACTTAATAATGGATCCGTTGGCACGGAAGAAGTGATTCTCACACTCTAGCGTTACTGTTGTTTGGTCAATAATCGCTTGTGTCATTTGAGAAGAGATGAATTTATTCCAAATAAGTTCGTAGAGCTTTTGCTGTTCAGGCTCAAGATCTCCCCTTACTTCATCAGGAGTGAAAAGAAGGTTCGTTGGACGGATGGCCTCGTGGGCATCCTGAACTTTATTTGATCCTTTTTTCTTATATTCATTGGGATCACCTGGAAGGTAATCATTTCCATACTTATCTTTGATATACTCTCGAACTTGCTCTAATGCCTCAGGGGCCGTACGAACCGAGTCCGTTCTCATATAGGTAATCAAACCCTGCATTCCATGATGAGTCAGTTGAATCCCTTCATAGAGTTTCTGAGCAACCATCATTGTACGCTTAGCTGTAAAGCCAAGCTTATTGGCAGCTTCCTGTTGAAGTTTAGAAGTCGTGAAAGGCGGCGTTGGGTTCTGCTTTCTTTCTCTCTTTTTAACTTCAGTTACATTATAGGGCTTACCTTTTACTTCTGAGACAATCTTTTTTACAAGATCTTCGTCTACAAGCTCGGTTTTCTTTGTTGCCTGTTCACCATAGTACTTAAACTCAAACTTGGTGCTATCCTTTTCCATTACACCAGCAATGGAGAACCACTTTTCAGGAATGAAGGCCTTAACTTCATCTTCTCTTTCTACAATAATTCGAAGAGCTACCGACTGAACTCGTCCAGCAGAAATCCCTCTTTGAACCTTATCCCAAAGAATCGGTGAAATCTTATATCCCACAAGACGATCAAGGACTCTTCTTGTTCTTTGAGAGTCGTACATCTCTTTCTTAAGCTTTGTAGGATGAGCAATAGCATCTTGAACTGCATTCTTGGTAACGGCATTGAAAACCACACGGTGTGTTTTCGTTGGCTTTCTGATTTCCTCCGCGAGGTGGTGAGCAATCGCCTCCCCCTCGCGGTCCATATCTGGGGCCAGATAAATTTGATCGGCCCCTTTAGCGAGCTCTTGAATTCTTTCGATCTTATCTTTCTTTCCCGTAATTGGTACGAGATCAATTTCAAAATTGTTTTTGATATCAACCCCAAGCTTAGACTTGGGGAGGTCTTTAATGTGCCCGTTAGAGGCCACAACTTGGTAGCCCTTGCCTAGGTACTTCTTGATGGTCTTAGCTTTTGAAGGGGACTCCACGATGACGAGGTCATAGGGACCTGTGATTTTCTTGGTGGCCTTCTTCTTAGTTTTCTTGGTGGCCTTGTCGTCACCATTTTCTTTGGAAGCGGCCGTTTTCTTTTTAGCAGTTTTTTTCTTTGCTGCTTTCTTTGCTGTTTTTTTGGCCGTCTTTTTTGCAGTTTTCTTTGCAGTTTTCTTTGCAGTTTTCTTTGCAGTTTTTTTGGCTACCTTTTTAGTAGCTTTCTTATCCACTGTTTCAGTGGACTCCTCGCTAGCTTTAGCTGTCACTTTCGCACCTTGTCTTTAGGGGGGCTCATAACACAGAGCCCCGAGTTTACATATGTAGAAGGTTTGGACAAATCTTAAATGAATGTCTTACAGTTCGTCAGTATTCAACAGTTCATCGATTTCTTCAAGATCAAATTCTGTTAAACCGTAAGGATTTTCTTTAGAATTAAGGTCTTCGTCTAGGAATTTGAGCCCAACTTCATCTTCGATATCGTTGAGAGACTCAAATGCATTAGGATCAGTACCCTTAACGTTACGCTCTATATTATTTAAGTTCTGCGCTTCAAGGAACTTGTCTTCATCGACCTTTGCTTCATTTAGAGCTTCTTCGGCCTCTAGAATTTCCGACTCAAGGCGCTCAAGTTCTTTGAGATCTCGCTCATGATCTTTGATAATTGACTTCTCGCGTTCTTGACGCTCAAGCTCTTCAAGCTCATCTTCAGTAAGCTGCACTTGGTCAGCTTTTTCCAAGAGATCTTTAGAGATATCATCAAGACTAAGCTCTATATCAAGTTCATCAAGTGCCTTCGCTTCAATATCTTTAACATTTCCAAGAACACTGCGATTTCTATTGGCCGCCGCCAACGCTGCTTGCTCTTCAGTCTTCGTTAGAGCAATAGAGCCCACAGGAATATCAGTGAGTGAACTTGAAACAAGAGCAGTTGCAAAGTTATCCGTTAAACTAATTACTGTAACTTCACCAATCTTATAGGTTGGATCTGCCGTTAGACGCTTCTCTCTTCCCCTATCCATAAAGGAGTAGAGTTCAAATACAGTTCCCATCTCAACGCCATCAGCACGACCACGATCAAGATATACAACTCCACCATAGGCAACACCACCGGCAGAGGATTGATAAGAAGAAATAATAGCGGCTTCAATATTTCGCTTATTAAAGGTCTTAATGATTTTACCAATCTTAGGTGTATAAACAGTAAGTCGGTCTCCCCGTTGAACAAGTCCACTCACTTCCGTAAGCTCACACTCCCAAAGATTATTAATTTTTCTAAGGGCCTTGGCCTGAGCACCAATGGTGTACTTATATCCCGAGCGATCAGAAACTTTATGAGTAACTTGTCCTCCGGCGACGTAGACAGAAAATAGGTCACCTGGCTTCACTTTTACCGATCGATCAAAATCAACAAAGACACGATCAAATTGAGATAAGAAGATATTTTCTTTTCCCATCCCTTCAATCACACCAAGGTCTTGAACAATATTCGAAGTTACAAATGTATTTAAGAAGAAGCCTTCTTTTACATTGAATACAATCTTTGAATCTTTATCAAATCCGGAGTTATCATATTGCTCCCCTGGCTCTTGAATAACGATATCAGGAACAGGTGGATCATATTCAGAATACTGAGTTTTAAGATTTTCTTTGGCGATTGACTTTAGATCATCATATGTTTCTTCCGAAGCATATTGAAAATAAACCCCGTCATTAATGAGATTCTTTCTCTCTTCAATCCAATCAGGCTTAACTTGGTCACCGAATTCTTTGAAATCCACATAATCACTTTGGGCCGCTTTCTTTCTTGATTCTTTATCCACATAGCCATCACCAAATGAACCAAGACTTACTTGTGGCATTGATTCCGTATCTCCAGTAGAGAAGATAAGAGTCATTCCAGGCTCAATTTCGTGGGGATTGGTAATCTGCGGGTTTAATGACCAAATCTTTGAATAGTAAAAACCTGAACCAAAGAGCTTTTGAGAAATCTTCCAAAGCCAATCCCCTTTTTGAATAACATATTTATCCAACTGGGCCGCAGCGGAGATTTCATCCCATTCTTTAGCAGGAATTTTACCTTCAACAAATTTTGATAACTCTAAAAGCTCTTTTTCTTCAGCACCAACATCAAAGATTACTGCTGTAGTATTAGAAGAGCCCTTGAGTTGCTCTGACATATTTTCTGGCTCATTGATGGTCTTTCCACTTTCATCAATAAGAACCTGAATTGACTTTTCTTGTTCTTCACTTGCAGTCGTTGTGGCCTCTGTATTGCCTTCGCCTTTTTCAGACTCAAAGACCATGTCTCCAATATCTTCCTTAAGGGACTCAAGATCATCAATTTCTTCAATTTCTTTATTTGTAGCAGAGCTGGGTTTATCAAGCTGACCTTCACTCATGATATCGATATCTGTTGGGTCTAATAATTCAAGATCATCAATATTCTGCGCATAGGAATAGCTTCCTACCAGATAATCTAAAAATAAAAGAGTTACAAATACCTTATTCATAGGTCGTCTTATGCTCCTTGCTCAAAGAAATCATGAAGAATCGAATAATACTTCTCCTGTTTAGCTGCAAGCTTGAGCTTCTCACTACAAACGATTAAGCGCCCTAGGGTTTTAATCACTAGACCAGAGAAGGCGTATCTATTAATGACTTCTTCAAAGATTTGCATGGATAGATCATACTCACCTTGCTTAAAGAGAATCTCTCCTAAGAGAAACTTTGAGCGAACAACGATTTGCTTCAATGGAGACTTTTCAAGTGTTTTTATCACCGTTAGGGCTTCATCAAATTTATTCTGATCAACTAGAGCTTCGGCCTTTCTTATTGATGTGATCTGAGCTTCAACTAAATTGGAATCATAGCTTGAGCTGTCGGCCAATTGAACTGCAGGAAATTGAACACTAGGAGTAGAGCGATTGCCTTGATTGAACACATCGACGGTACCACCGAGCTCTGTGGCGGCCTTTACTTTACTAATTTCTTCAGCGACGATATCCGAATCAATGACCTGTTCACTTTCCACTTTATTCATCATCTGATTGGCGTTAACCGTTTCGGACTCTTCAATCCTCTGTGCTTTTAAAAGGGCTTCATATTTACGAGTAAGTTCATCAAATTGTTCTTTAGGAACAGTCTGTCCCGATGCAACACCTTCAGCACTGGCCATATCCTCACCTTCCTCGCTGCCAAAAAGGCTACGGCGTGAGTCAATCCAACTACAAGAAGTTAGCGACATAGAAATGAGGGACATTATCATTAGGGAACGACAGAAGTTTTTTGAATAGATAGTTTTCACCACTTGTCCTCCATGACAAGAATTGCTCGCATTCAATCCGTGAATTTTTCTTCCTTCTAATAGTAAAAAAAGAATGAGCTACCTTAATTGTAAGGGATTGCTGAATGAAGTCAATCACTTATGTCCTTCTTAGACTACAGAAATTTAGAAATTACAAAACCAAAATCTTCAAGTATATATAGAGAAAGTAAAACGACGAGCTATCATTATGAAATTACAACACTATATAATCAAAGTTCCCAAAGATCAGGCGGCCTTCACCTATTTTCAACTTGAGGCGAATGAAGGCCTATGCTTTTACTCAACTTTGGATTCGAGCTTGTCTCAAACCTATAGAGAGATTGAGCTATTTTCTCCAATATCTCTAGAAAAAGAGGTCGCAAACTTTCTTGAACATCTAAAGTCAGAGGTTCCCTTTGATGTTGTTGTTCACGAAATTCTAGAAGATTCAAAAAACCTAATTCATCTTCATAAGAAAGAGGGAAAGAAATCTCTTCCTCAAAATCAAAAGTAAGGTCTAAGTTAATGAGAGATAAGGAAAAGGAAGCAGAAATTTTCGATAATAAAAGTACTGTTTATGGGCCAGTTAAGTCATGGCGCCTAGGCCTCTCACTTGGAATTGATCCCATCTTTGATAAATCAACTTGCTCATTTAATTGTTTCTACTGTCAGCTCGGACAGATTCAAGATATTACAGATACAATCAAAGTTTATGTTTCCACAGAGCGTGTTATCTCTGACTTTAAAAGTATATTAAAAGAGCATCCAAAAATTGATGTGGCCACCTACTCTGGATCAGGAGAGCCCACTCTCGCTGCCAATATCCATGAGATGATTGCAGCTATTCGCGAACTGGCTCCTGAGATGCCTCAAATGATCCTCACTAACGCAACAGAGCTCTACCTCTCCGAAGTAAGAGAGCGCTTACTTGGCCTTGATAAAATCATTGTAAAGATAGATGCGGCCAGTGAAGAGACTTTCAAGAGAGTAAACCGTCCAGCTGAAGGTGTTACTCTAGAGCGTGTTCTCAGGGGAATTAAGGCCCTTCAAAAAGAATTTAAAGGTCCAATCGAAGTTCAAAGTATGTTTATGCCTCTCAATATTAAAGAAGCTAAAGACTATGCTGAAATTCTAAAAACAATTAGACCCGACGTCGTTCAACTCAATACACCCAAGCGACCATATCCAAGTGAGTGGCATAGAGAAAATCGTGGTAATCATGAAAAAGTATTTGATTACAAAACAACAGAGCTCAAAACTCTAGACAAAGAAGAGGCTAGTAACTTTGAAGATTTCCTACGCAAAGAAACGGGACTAGAGATCCTCTCCATTTATAACTAAGACCACGGGAAAGTGATCGGAGTATCCCATTTTTTTAAGATTCTTAGCTGAGTGTTCAAAGCGCTTAGGAAGGCCAACAACTCGACTACCAAAGAATGCCGAGTCCTTGTAAGTATATTCGAATACCCCTGTAGTAAAGTCTGGGTTCCAAATTTTAAATTCAATTTTCGCTTTAGAAGAATTTAAATTCTCTGAAATAAAGAATCGATCAAGAAGGTTCCAACTCATATGCTTAACATAGAAATAACTTCCTTGAATCGACTTGCTCTCTAGGTACTGACGAGTATCTACCAGTAGGTTATCTCGTCTTAGCTCATCAAAAGGAGCTGGATATTCACGATCTAAAGTATTAAAGTCTCCAGTGGCCACGACCCATGCTTTAGGAAACTTCTTTTTTAGCTTTAAAAGTTTTTCTCGAACTTCCTTAGCAACAGCTACACGAACTTTTGTAGGTGCACCTTGTGAAGGCCAATGATTCACAAGAATAATGAGATCTCTCTTTTTATACTTAAAATAACCTATCAGAATATTTCTCGTAGGCTTATTAAGTCCCTCTTTCAGTTCAAGTTCTTCTGATTTATTGAATTTAAGGTCTTTATTTTCTCGGTAAAAAAGAGCGACATCCACTCCCCTTTCATCTGGTGAATGTGTAGAGATAAACTTCTCCATACCTAGCTTTTCACCTAAGGCCTTAAGGACATTATCATTCTCTACTTCTATTACTGAAAGTAAGTCTAACTTCTTAGGGTAGGAGTCAACGACTTCTTTGATATTAGATAGCTTCTGTTCCAGCTTCTTTGGAATCCAATCTGTTTTTTCACACTGACCACGATAGTAAGAATTCTTAATCTTCTTACAAGCACTTTTAGACTTGTGCTTTAGGGGAAGATAGGCTTCATCATTTTTTCCTACATCATCTTCTGTATCAAAGAGGTTTTCTACATTGTAGCTCATAAAAGTCAGAGCGTACGTTTGCAGCGAAAGGAAACTCAAAAGGGTGATCATTAAAAATTTGGCCGGCATAGAGGTCTCCTACTCCTAAAAGTTAATAGAAAACCTCTACTCCTTTAAATTTATGAATTCAAGCAGATTCTCAATAACGAATCAAAGTCTAAAGATTCTCTTTAATCCACGCTAAAACATCTTCATGGTGAGTCTTAGTTTTTACTTTAGGCATAACATGCTTAATTTTACCGTCTTTTCCAATGATGAAAGTTGAGCGAAGAATTCCGTCGTACTCCTTACCCATGAACTTCTTTGGTCCCCAAGCTCCATACTTATCTGCAATGGCGTGATCGGGGTCACTTAACAAGGTAAAGTTTAGTCCCTGCTTATCTTCAAACTTTTTAAGCTTTTCGGGAGCATCAGGACTAACGCCTAATACAACAACATCATTTGATGAAAACTTCTTTTTGAAATCACGAATTCCACAGGCCTGAACTGTGCAACCTGGAGTCGATGCTTTTGGATAAAAATAGAGAACAACAGTCTTCTCTCCTTTGAAATCTTTAAGGGCAACCTTGTCTCCATTTTGATCTTTTAAATTAAATGCCGGTGCGACTTTTCCTACTTCTTTAAAACTCATTGTTTCTCCTCTTTATTTTCATTTTCTTTATTTACCAGTGGTTTCTTTTTTCTCTTAATCTCAGAAATGTTTCTCTATCATCGGCCGGAGCTCCACTTCCCTCATCTAACTGATTTCTAATTTCCGACTTTTCAAGTCGCAGGAAAGTATTAATCTTTAGCTCATCGGCGATCGTTGTTGTTTGAGGTTTATTATTCCAATCAATGCTTGCATAGCGCTTAAGCCACTCTTTAGCATCAGCATTACTGGGCTCTCTATCGAGAGTAAATTTTAAATTATTTCCTAAGTACTCATGCCCGGGATAAACCACAACATCCTCAGGTAGAACTTTAAACTTATGAGTTATCGTTTCATAGAGAACGCTAGGGTCACCACCATTGTGACAATTTCCTACTCCAGCATTAAAGAGAGTATCCCCGGTGAAAACACCCACGACTTTATCAGCTACAATTAAGAGTAGACATAAGTGAGCGAAGGTATGTCCAGGAGTATCAAAGGCACGAAGTTTTGTTTGTTCATCAATTTCGATTTCATCTCCATCTTCCAAGAAACAATTCGCCTCTTTAATTTTTCCTTTGCCATTTGGGTGAGCATAAACAGCGCACATTGTCCTTCTTACAATTTCTGCATTTCCTTGAGTATGATCCCAGTGCTCGTGGGTATTGATAACACCTTTAATCAACCCTCCCTGAGCTGCACAGAAGTCCATACACTCTTTGGCATCCCATGGGTCAATAATATATTGATGGTGATTTTCTCCTTCAATTATATAAGTAAAGTTACGTAAGTTAGAATTAGTGTAGATTTGATGAACTTTCATGGTTTTTGGCTTTAAAAAGTTAGTTAACGCAGCATTATTCCTAGAAATTAGCGCTCATACAGGCTATTCTGAGTTGAATATCTTTTCAAGAATCAAATATCATACAGGTTGAATATGACAGTTACAGCATCCATGATTACAAAATTATTCCTCATCTTCCTTGTCGCTAAGAGTCTTATTGAAAGTTGGCTTGAAAGTAAGAATAAGAACCATATTATTGAAAATAGAAATGAAGTGCCAGAGCGCTTTAAGTCGGTAATCTCTCTAGAGGAACATCAGAAAGCAGCTGATTATAGCGTTGCCAAAATCAAAGTTGGCCAATTCTTCTCCCTTTTCGACTTTGCTCTTCTTCTCCTGTGGACAGTGGGCGGAGGACTTGCCATGCTCGACCGCATGGTGGCCACCTTTGGACTAAGCCCCCTGTGGGAAGGTGTCGCCTATCTAGCTGTATTTGGTGCCATTAACACTCTCCTCTCTCTTCCTCAAAGTATCTATTCTACATTTGTTATCGAAGAGAGATTTGGCTTTAACAAGATGACTCCTGCCCTCTTTGTTAAAGATATGATTAAGGGACTAGCGCTCGGTGCTATCCTTGGACTTCCCCTCTTTGCTGGACTGCTCTGGGTAATGCAAAGCTTGGGAGCGAATTGGTGGCTCTATGGTTGGGCCCTTTTAACAGGCTTTCAATTCCTTCTGCTATGGGCCTATCCTCGCTTCATCGCTCCCCTTTTTAATAAGTTTTCACCTATGGATGAGGGGGAGCATAAGGACAAAGTTGAGGCCCTTCTTGGAAGAACTGGATTCACTAGTAATGGTCTCTTTGTCATGGATGCAAGTATTCGAAGCTCACACGGAAATGCTTACTTCACGGGCTTTGGTAAGAATAAGAGAATCGTTTTCTTTGATACTTTAATTAAAACTCTTACTCCAGGAGAAGTTGAAGCAGTTCTTGCTCATGAGCTTGGTCACTTCAAAAAGAAACACGTTGTTAAGCAACTTGTTAAGGCCGTGACATTCTCATTTATCGCTTTCTTTATTCTTGGAAAGCTGATGACATGGCCAGAGTTCTTTGTAGGTCATGGTGTTCCTATTTTGAAGACTCACCTCGCTCTTATCGTATTTGCTCTTGTTAGTGGTGTTTATACTTTCTGGACTACTCCTCTCGGGGCCATGGTAAGCCGTAAATATGAATTTGAAGCTGATGCTTTTGCAGCTCAATTTGCTAATCCTAATGAGCTGATCTCGGCCCTAGTAAAACTGTATAAGGAAAACGCGAGTACCCTTACTCCTGATCCAACCTACTCGGCCTATTATCACTCGCATCCACCAGCACTCATTCGCGTTAAGCACTTAGAATCTCTGGCCAAGTAGGGTCAAAAGAGTACCTTTTCTTGATGTAAGAAAAAAAACTTTCTTACATCAATTTTATAAGTTACTAATATTTCATTATTGAAATGATCATTCTCATTCTCAGCATTTGCGCAAAACGACTCAATTGGTCTATATATAAAAGGTAGTTACGATTTTAAAGGAAACACTATGAAAACTTTAATTACATTTCTTTTTGTTATGCTTTCTGTTGCTAATTTTGCTCAAAGTACAACTTATCGTAGTGACGATCAAACAAAGCCAAAGCGTCCACCTATTTCAGATGATGGACCAATCTGGCCTCCTGTACCATTACAGCAATAATCTACCAAGATATGCTCCCTTTCTATTAATTTAATATGAAAGGGAGATCTCATGAATTCCAAAGAATACATCCAAAACGCTATCCGCACAGAATCTACAGACTTTAACTCAATGAATGATCGCTTAACTGTCGATGGGACTAAGAGGCTCCTTCATGCAGGAATTGGTCTTTCAACAGAGGCCGGTGAATTTCTAGATGCCCTTAAGAAGCATATTTTCTATGGAAAAGAGCTTGATCGTGTAAACCTTAAAGAAGAAATGGGTGACCTTTTTTGGTACCTGGCCATCGCTTGTGATGAGCTAGGAGTAGAATTTGAACCCCTTATGGAAACTAATATCGCGAAATTAAAGGCACGCTACGGCGAGAAATTTACTGAGCAAAGAGCTGAAAACAGAGACTTAGAGGCAGAAAGAACAATTCTAGAATCTTAGGAATCTGTTCTGATTGAGGGGGAAGCATATTTTTTTCACAGTATCTTGTTTTCTGTGAAAAACTAAAGTAAGTTAGGCTCAGTTAAGTCAGTCACTGATTGTGAGACGAAAGTTTCCAAAATTTGATTGCCGACGTTATCCTGGTCTTAGCTTTAGTTTAGACCCCCTCGATAGACCCTTTTGTTTTTCTGAGGTTAAGGCCAGGTTTCCTATCTTCCTTTTCCCAAATATTTATTTTGATTATGAAAAAGCAAATCGCTGTAATTGATTGTGCCATTAAGCAGTCTTCTATCCACTGCTTTAATCGCCTTTTAAAGTATCTTGAGCGCCCCTTGTCCTATCATCGTCCTCCTGTTGATGGGATGAATTCTCTATTGGACTCACAAGAAGAAGATCAGGGATATATTATTTTCGGTAGCGCCTCAAATATTGAAGATCAACTACCTTGGCACAGAGACCTTGCAGAGTTTTGTCACCAAAGCTTATTAAAGGCAAAACCTGTCTTTGGAATTTGTTTTGGACACCAGCTTATGGCCCATCACTTTGGTGCAAGAGTTGAAAGAAATGAAAATGAAAAAACATATAAAGGATCAAGAGATATAAGAATTATCAACTCTTTTGAGAATTATAAATTGGATAGCATCTACAATATTTTTAGCGCCCATAGTTTTGAAGTTAAAGATCTTCCCAGTGATATGATCCATGTCGCAACCAGTGAAGAATGCTTTTATGATGGATTGGCCCACAAGAGTTTGCCCTATGTAGGACTACAAGGGCATCCAGAGGCTTCCCCTTTCTTTGTAAAAGAAGAAATTCTAGTAGAGCGTCCAGACTTTGAAGAACAAGGTGCTAAGGCCTATGAAGATGGCCCTTACTTCTTATCCCAGTTCTTTGAGAAACTCTGACAATAATCTTTAAACTTCTTTTCAATTTCTGGGCTAAAGGCACCCAGTTGATTACAGTCAATATCGAGTTCCGCCACCATATTGCCCTGTGAATCTTTAAGGGGAATAATCAACTCAGAATTTGTTTTCAAACTACAGGCAATATGACGGGTGTCTTGATGTACATCTGCGACATTGACTACTCGCTCTTCTCTAAGAGCAAGACCACAGAGACCTCTTTCAAGAGGAATACGAGTATGGCTTGTTGATTCTCCATAGTATGGACCAAGAATAAGGTCAGTCGTATCTTCTTCTAAATAGTAATTGGCCTTATAATAAATTCCAATCCAATCTGTCACATCAGAAACTAAATCACGAGCTCCTTTTACCCACTCTTGCAGCTCTATAATTCTATCCCAATGATATCCATGAGCTTTTAGATACAGAAGTGCTGCAACCTGCTCACACATCTCGCTATGGGCCTCTCCTTCGAGATCACTCTCAACCAAACCCACCTCTTGAGCACAGAAACTGATATTTGAAGATGAAGTATAAGCACGCTCTCCTTCCCCTATAAGTTCTTCATTTGCACTAACAACTCTTAAGCTAGTGAGGCCTTGAATATCTAATATATCAATTAACTTCAACATGATTCGACTTTCCTCTAATCTAAACTGGCCTTAAGGTGTTTAAAGTAAGGTGCTCTATATTTCTCAATTTCATTATGAATCTCATGGTAGGCGCCATCAATAACCTGAAGATCGAAGTTCTTCTCAATGACTTGAAAGTAGCTAACAAGCTGCGAGTAAGAGACAATTCTATCTTTACTTCCAACACTGACAAATGCTGGGCAATGAGGATTAATGGGACGTGAAAATGTTTCATGAGAGCACTTGGCTAATTCAAAGGCGAGCTTTGAGTGGAGTTTTTGGTGATTGAGTTCATCGTCAACATACTCTTTCTTAATCATGGGATCATGGGAGAGATAGTTAAGATCTACAAGCCCACCAACTTTCAAACTTCCAGGAAGTTTTGTAAGACCATCGATGAGTGCAAAAGGGGCCCATGAGGCCACTTGTCCAGCAACACCTGAAAAACCAACAGGAGGGGCATTTATGAAAACCTTTCTAGGATAAAATTCTCTTTGGGCCTTTATTTGTAGAAAGCGTGAAGTGATAAGAGCTCCCATACTATGTCCGAAGAGAACATAGCTCTCCATACGAAATCTCTTACGCAATACTCCAAGCAACTCTTCAAGGTCTAATATGAAGTCATTAAAGTCTGCAACATAGGCATCTTCACCTGTTGAGAGACCATGTCCCCTTAGGTCATAGAAAACTATATTATATCTACCAGAGAAGAGATCATTTATATAAAGGTGGCGCTTTAAATGCTCTCCGATACCGTGGGTAACAATGAGCCATTCATCATGTCCTCTTTCTCTAATATCGACATGAAGCTCCACTCCATCTCTCATCTTGAAAAAATGCTGCTCTCCATTCATAATCATTCCCATATAAACTAAAACTAATTAATATTACCTTTCATTTAGTATTTTCGTCTAGTTTAACAAGTTTGTTACATTAGAGATAATACTCTTTGGTCTCGAAATGGGACCGTGGTAGACTAAAATTATGTACTGTCCAAAATGCTTAAACAATAGTCTTAGAATGAATCCTAAAGGTGTTGTCGATATTATAATCAACGGCAAAAAGAGGGATTCTGGTCGCTTTATTTTCCACCTGGCCGAGTCAGAGCGTATTGCTATGCTTGATGATTTACAGACCAAGTGTGAAGAGTTTTTTCAGTGGTATTCCAACTTTCAAAATAAAGAGCCTATCAGTAAGCTTGAGCTCACCACTTCAGATGTAAAGTGCGAAAATGGCTGTCGCTTCTCTGCCTCAGAGAGGTTTTCAGCAATCAATACAATCATTGATGCAAAGACCATTAAAGAGATCGTTGATAAGGTAGGACCAAAGTATAATCTTACCGTTGAACTACAAATCAATTAATTTCGAGATACACCTTGAATACAAAAAATTTAAATAGGGCCGAAAAACAAAAAAAGGCCATTAGAGTGACTCTGATCGGCTCCTTAGTTGATACACTACTTGGTATATCCAAGATAGCTATTGGATATCTATTCAATTCTCATGCCCTTATCGTTGATGGTATTCATAGCTTTTCCGATCTCTTTACCGATGGAATTGTTCTCTACTTGGGAAAACTCTCTCATGAAGCCCCCGATAAGAATCACCCCTACGGACATGAAAAATTTGAAACCATTGGTTCGGCCGCACTTGGCTCTCTACTTATTGCAACAGGTGGGGCACTCATTTACAATACGGCCCAGAACTTAATATCGGGGAAAAACCTACAAGAAGCAGGTACTCCTACTCTAATCGTCGCAATTATATCTATTATTTCTAAAGAAGTTATTTTTCAGTACTCTTATAAAGTCGGAGATGAGCTTAAGAGTAAATTGCTCATGGCCAATGCTTGGCACTCAAGAACGGATGCTATCTCATCTGTAGTCGTTCTCATTGGACTCATTCTTGGACTCTTTGGGTATCACTATTTTGATGAAGTTGCAGCGTTAATTGTTTCATTAATGATTGCGAAGGTAGGCTGGAGCTTTGTAAAAGAAAGTCTTGTAGAGCTTGCCGATACCAGTGTAAATCGTGAACTGATTCTTAGAATCAAGAATCAAATTCTTGAAACTGACGGTGTTCAAAGCTGTCACGCTCTAAGAACAAGAAGAATGGCCCACAAGATTTTGGTAGATGTAAATATTGAAGTCAGTTCAAAATTGACCGCCTCAGAAGGACATGAAATCTGTGCTTGGGTATCAAAAAGCTTAAAAGAAAATTTTGAAGATATTGAAGATGTTACTGTTCACCTTGATATTGAAGATGATCGTGTCTATCAATCTGATGAGGATATTAATCCCTATATTCATGAATACGATAGCCTTCTCCCTCTTAGGAGTGAAGTCTTAGAGGTATTAAATACAAAATTTAAAGGTGCTCTCGATCTAACTCAGATCAACGATATTAGGCTTTATTATATTAAGCGCAAGATTGATGTAGAAATCGTACTCAAAGAAGCTCCAAATCAAGTGAATAAAGAACTTCAAAAAAAACTACAAGAAAAATGTAGTGATATTCCCTGGATGGGACAGATTAAATTTCTCTTTAGTTTTTAGCTCAACGTTTTAAAGAATTGAATAATTTGAACAAGTGCTCTATTGCGAACCGAGTTTTTCTCTTGAAGAACTTCATGGCGACACTCCTTCAAGCGAATGATTCGACAATTCTCCACTTCATGGGCAAACTTATTTTGGGCTTCGTTACAAACAATACTATCCTCATCGGCTTGAATCAGTAGCATTGGTTTCTTGAATGAGGACTTATCTTTATTTATTTTTCTACCCACCAGAATAGATTCACTCAACCACTGCATTGTCGGAGCACCAGAAATGATATGAGGATGAAGTCCCTCTACTTTTCTACTCCAAGAAAAACGGTGGAAACAATGGGTTAAACTATTCCCCTCAAAAATCCTTTTAGAGTCCTGGACTTGCCTATTCCATACAGGTCTAAACTTCTTTCCAAAGGCAATATAGAACTTGATAATCCATGCTCCAATAAAGAGAGGTATCGACTTAGATTTAATTTTAAGCATGGGTGAAGAGAGAATTGCACCATCCCACAATTGATCACCTTGCTTTTGGATATGCCTCAAAACAATAGCACTTCCCATCGAATGGGCCATAGCGTGCTTAGTTTGGTATTTCTTTAATTTATTAAAGTGATCGTAAACAAAGTGCAGATCATCAACATAGTCATCAAAATTCTCTACGTGTACTAAATCACTAACTCCATTACAACGCTCAGATAGACCCTGTCCCCTGTGATCAATAATCAGTATATCAAATCCTTGTCCTTTCAATTCAAGAGCAAGCTCTGCATACTTCAAAGATGACTCACCTCTTCCAGGCAAGATCACAAGTAATGACTTATTTCTCTCTTCAATAAAAGAGCGTACATGGAGGGAACCAGCCCCTTCTCTGTAGAAAAAGTGACCAAAGCCAGTATTCCAAAAGTAATCATACGATCGCGCAAGGGTATCTTCCAATTTAGGACTTTGGAGATTACTCTCTGCTTGCAGTTCATTAATTTCTTTTTGAATAGCCCCTTGGCCTCTACTATCTAATGGCATAGAAATATTTTATAACAAATTAAATCAACACCACAGGAGGTAAAAACGCCCTTCCCAGAGAAGATCAATCAACTATTTTAGCGCTTTAAACTCATCTTGCTTTGATTTATCATTAACTTCTAAATTCACTCATAATTTTTAGGCTTTCCCATGAAAAAACAAACTCTTATCTTATTCATAACATTTCTCTTTCTTCATGCATGCTCAACACCATTTAAAAAAGATTTAGCGATTCTTAATAAGAATTCTTCAGATAAAATCGACTCTCCCTATGTGGTTATGATTTCAATTGATGGCTTTAGACATGATTATATTGATCTCTATAGTCCGCCCTTTCTCTCTTCTATCCAATCAAGAGGTTTTAGAGCAAAAGCGCTAGAATCTATTTTTCCAAGTAAAACATTTCCAAACCACTACTCTCTCATAACAGGAATGTACTCAGATAAGCATATGCTAGTGGCCAATCGCTTTCACGATCCAGAGAGAAAGGAAGACTACCTCCTTGGTGGACCTGCTACTCGTGATGGTTCTTGGTACGCAGGAGAGCCTTTATGGACAAGTGTAAAAAAGCAGGGTCTACTAAGCGCCAGCTACTTCTGGGTTGGAAGTGATGCCAATATTCAAGGCAGCTATCCTAGCTATTACTATCCCTATAATCATGGAACACCCAATGAAGAAAGAACTGCGCAAATTGTCGACTGGCTAAAAATGCCAGAAGAGAGCAGACCCCATCTACTCACCCTCTATTTTTCTATTGTTGATAGTGCCGGACATCGCTATGGTCCTCGATCAGAAGAGGTCAAGGCCGCAGTCTTAAAAGTAGATCATCTTATCTCTGATATGGTTTCTAATATTGAAAAACTAAATTTACCCGTGAATTTTGTCATTGTATCTGATCATGGGATGAAAACAATTAATCCCAAAAAGGCGATCTTTATTGGAGATTATATCGAAGGCGATAAAATCATTTTCCACGAGCAAGGACCACTAACCTTAGGCTACTTTAAAGACAAAACCACCCAAGAGGAGAAGTCTAAACTTTATAAGAAGTTGAAATCCATTCCTGGTACAAAACTTTACAAAAGAAATGAGCGTCCAAAGAGGTGGCATTATTCAAAGCTTCCTCGCCAGGGAGACTTCCTTCTTCTGACAAAGGGTGGCTCGTATATTTTTCCTGGGAAAAAACCTAAAGATTTCAAAGGAAAAACAGGAGGTACTCATGGGTATGATCCAAAAGGTAACCCCGAAATGGATGGAATCTTTCTAAGCTTTGGCCCAAAAGTTAAGAAAATGGGAATGGTTCCAAGAACGAAGAATATTAATATTTATCCCTATGTAATGAAGATTTTGGACTTAGAAGTCAATTCTCCTATTGATGGAACATCGAAAACTCTAGAGAAGTACCTTAAAAACTGATCGCCTTAGTTGGTGTTCAATTAAGCAATAATATTTCAAGATCATTTAATTTTAATTATTTATAATCCATAAGGTGGACTCCCTCTAAAAGGAGTCCCTCTTATGTGCCCACATTGCAAAAGTACGAGTTCAATCATTAAGCGTGGGTCTTACCTTCGTCCTTCTGATAAAGCTAAGATACAAAGATTTCAGTGTAAGAATTGTTTGAAATCTTTTTCAACCCAGACCCTTTCTTACAACTATAGATTGAGAAAAAGGCACCTTGATCAACTCATTTACAGACT
>JBLWXW010000025.1:0-55814 GCA_048267265.1 Bacteriovoracaceae bacterium | reverse complement strand
CCATTGCAGTTATCGTATGGGTAATGGACTGGTCATCTTCACGTATCCGCGAATCCATCAAGTAATCATGCAATACTCCTGGCTCGCCATTGGATTATTACTGCTCTTTATCGCGCAAGTGATTATTCGGTGGCTCGTCTCTCGTAAGAAGTAAATAGGTACGTGGTTACTTTTGGGACCACAAGCGTCATTTTAAAAATATATTTCATTATTTGAAAAATGATATTGTAGTGCTAAGTACTTTATAAACAGGACTACAATAAGATAATTGGCACTATGCCAAGAAAAAACCTCATCAAAACTCATCTCTATTATTACCACGTAACGACTCGATCTAATCACAGAGAGTGGTTTTCTATTCCAATGAATGAGGTTTGGGAAATTTCTAAAATTGCGCTGAATAAGGCCATGAAAAATAATCCATCTATTATTGATCAATATGTTCTAATGGCAAATCACTACCATCTTCTCATTCGAACACCAAACTCAGATATTGATCGCTTTATGTTTTGGTTTAATAAAACATTTAGCGATGAACTAAGAAAGCGCTCTGGAAAAGTTAATAGGATGTTTGGAAGTTCATATAAGTGGAGTATTATTAAGAATGAGAAATACCTCCAAAATGTAAAGCGCTATATATACGAGAATCCATTAAGAGCAAAGATTGTCACAAATATCGAAGATTATCCCTTCTCTACACTTTATTACAAATCTAGAGGAAAGAGCTCCGGGTTTAAGATAGAGAAATCATATTCTATAGAAACGTCTCAATTGGATTCAATGACATTGAATGATGTTAGAGCAGGCTTAAAAAGAACAATCTTCAAACCACCTAGTAAGCGAAAATATTGACTAGGAACAACGCACACAGTCCCAAAAGTAACCACGTACCTATTAGAAGCTTAAAGCTTAAGCTCATCAATAACTTCACAATGTTCAGCGCTGGGATAGAGCCGCTGAGCTTCTTGAAGACTTAGATACGAGCAGCGCTTCATCACAAGCCTGTCAAAGCTGCGTCCTGTATTGGTAAAGAGAAGATCCCGTACACCACGAATAATTTCACCGCGAGCGCGTCCTTTCTCTAAGAGGAGCTCAATACTGAGATTGATTTTATTGGGGTCCATCGGACTATATTCCTTCTTGGTAAGGATATGACTCTCCCCTTTTTCATCCACTCCATAAACTTGTCTTTCGTGAAAGGGAAAGAATTCGGCGGTGGTGTACATTTCACAGGAAGAAAAGGGGTAGATATGCTCTCGCATAATGGGTGCGAGTGTGGCCATAAAAACCAAAATAATAAAGCTTCCCCCATAGAGGGGTGATACTTTCTTTGGCGCCTCTTCTACCTGATAAGTCTTAAGCTCACGCTTTGATCTGAAAATTTTGAAAAGATCCGAGGCAAATTGATGCCAGGGAAAGAGGGCCACATAGCAAATTTTTAGAATTTCAAAATGGACAGTCAAAGTGTAGTCGACGGTTATATGAAAGAAGAGAAAGAAAATCGCCCATAGAGGATACCAGCGTTTTTTAAAATAGAGGATACCCGCAGAGAGTTGAATCAACACTCCGAATACTTTGATCGGAATATGAAGCCAAGACATATTCGATAGGGCCATGCCCACGGGGGAATTATGATAAATAAACGCCATGCCCAGATCATCGCTGATAAAATAATCAAAACCACCGTTTCTTAGTTTTTGAAGGCCACAGCAAAAGTAGAAGAAGAGCATCATAAAGAGCAGAATATTCTGGGCCCACTGAGTTCTTTGATCTTCTAGGGGGAATACTTTCTTTTTAAAGATCAATCGATCCAATGAATAGTAGTCACCACAGCGAGAGAAGGCGAAGAATCCATAGGCCAAGATAATGAAGCAAGTTGAATCATAGACATCCCCAAAGTTATTGGGAAAGCCTATGATTAAGAAACTTAGAATAAGAGCAAGCTTAGAGAAGTACTTCGTTCCAAGTCCTATAGCACAGAGAAAGAGACTCACCAGGTAGGCTATGGCCAACTCTTTGTGGATAAGGATTTTAAAACTATCAGCAGGAATAAGTTTAAAGAGGGAAACAGGATTCCAGAAAATTTCTGGAACTTTGGAAAAGTCCAGATACTTGTGGGTAAAGACATTATTTTGAGAGCGCCATAGCATAAAGCTATAAAAGAGAATACGAGCAATCCCCATGTCACGGGGATCCCGCCCAGTAAAGAAGTAGCGCTTCCCGTATTGAATGAGTCGATCCATGCTCACACCTTTATTGAAACAAAGTCATGAGAAGTATGGGCGATCACGGCCTCTTGGCATTTCTTTTGACAAAATTTTGGAGAAGTGCAGACTTTATCCCACGAGCGGGCAAGGTTATTCATCGCCTCTCCTTCAATGATCTCCTGCAGATTATGGTGATAGAGGTTGAATTCGGGACGCTTTTGAATATTAAAATCATTATCGTCAGAGAAAATAGAAATCCAACAGCATGGAGTATAAAACCCTTCGGACGAAATATAATGGCGCTGGCTGGTAATGCACTTGGGATTCATGCCCATTTCATCGAGCGAAGTGCCTTTGGGCTTAGGTTCATTTTCATGCTCACCACGTCTTATTCTGATTTTTTTGGCCAAAGAGGATTGTATATATTCAAGACTTGGCATGAGAGGATCATCTTCCTCACCAAAGTGGTAATAAAAGAGCGAGCTCTTAACAAGCTTAAATTTATTCACTCCCAATTCATTGGCCAAGCTCTGGGCCTCTTCCAATTGGTGTTCATTATGTTTGAAGACAATATACTTCCAGAAAGTCTTCACCCTTCCCGAGCAAACTTTTAAGGCCGTCATAATATCATCCCATCGAGCATTTTCACGATAGAGATGATTGGTGTCTTCTAATCCATCAATGGAGAACGAGACAATATCATAGGGCCCAAGAACCGAGACCACCTCTTCCCACCACTCTTTTGAGCGACCAGAGCCATTGGTTTCAATATAGATGTCGATATCAAATGATTTTAAATAACGAAGTATCTCCACGAAGTCAGCGTGATAAATCGGGTCACCATAATTGCCACTTAAATCGGCCAAGAAGCCTTTCTTAAAGATTGAAGTGGGGATTCTCTTTTTAATGATCTCAAGGGGAAGATCCACTTGCTTAAAGTTGCCCCTATCCGTAATTCGAGCACAGCGCGAACACTTAAGAGCACACTTTGAGGTGAGCTCAAAATTAATGGACTTAATCTCTTCGTATTTATAGTAATTCACAATTTAAGTATAATCTCCTCGTCTATCATGTTACAAGTCGGCCTCGTTAGATGATAGGTAACGGGTAATAAGCTCACAGCTTGGAGAAATGGGATAGTATTCAATCAAGTCCTCTAAGCTGTAATAGAAGCAGCGCCTCACTTCAAGGGCCTCAAGCTCTTTATGATTCTTCTTTAACATATCAAATATATCTGATGTCATCACTTCAGTATTTCGATACTCCCTAACCTGCTTTCGAATCAAAAGCTGAGTTTTTTTGCGATCAATGGGAAAGTAGCTTGGATCGAGGAGTAACTCATAGTTATCCTTTCCTTTGAAACGCGCATAGAAATTATACTCGTCATAGGGATAGTCCTCACTATAGGCATACATAGTTGTTGTAGAAAAAGGCCAGAAATGGATAAATGTCGTCACACTGATGATTGAAATACAAAGGATAGCGAGAGTAAGTCCTTTTCTAATAGGCCCAATCATCTCTTGGCCGCTGACCTTAAACTTCTCGTACACCGTTTTCTTTAAGAGCTTGAAAATATCACTTCTAAATTCATGCCAGGGAAAAATATAGACAAAAATAATTTTAAAAATATTGAAATGCACCTGCATCGTAAAATCGACAATGACATGGAAGCTTAAGTAAAAAATGGCAAAGAGAGGACGTAGCTTCCTATTTAAAATAGCAATGATGGCCGAGAGTTGAAAGAAGACGCCTGAAACTTTCATGGCCTTTTCTAACCAAGGGATAGTCGCTAGATCCTTACCCACAGGTGATTCATTGAAGACCAAGGCCATGGAAAGATTATGGGTGAAATAATAGTCCCATCCTCCCAATCGAACTTTCTGAATTCCAGAAGTAAAGTAGAAGAGAAAGACCATAATCGATATGAAATTAAGGCCCCAGATGGAGGAGGCATCACTCTTATCTTTTATAAGATCTAACTTTGAGTCTAGAGAATAATATTGGGAGGCCCTAGTAAAAGGGAGAATCCCCAAGACAACACAGACCAAGGTCGTCGAATCATAGATGGTTCCAAAGTTATTGGGCATACCAATAACAACGAGCCCCGATAAGAAAGTAATGCCCGCAGAGATTGGAAAAAACAGACCAAGTGCACTAAAGATGAGCCCTGCTGCAAAGATCCATAAAAACCAAGGCGAAAAGAGCAGCTCAGTGCTCGTAGGCCCAAAGAATTGGAAAAAGCTCACGGGTAGCCATAAACTCTCCCCTAATCCCCCTAGGGCCAGGAATTGGGCGATATAATTGTCGGCCAAGAAGAAATAGTAAAAGAGGTAGGAGTAGAATAAAATTCTGGCCAACCCTATATCACGGGGATCGCGCCCACTGGTGAAAGCTCTGTGCCAAAACCTATACATAATTTGTCCGACCTCTTTAGTCTTATTTGTAAATATTTTCCTTACTGTCTATAATAACCTCTATGGCGAAAAACCCCAATGACCGATTTTGTATCGTGCCCTTTATCCATCTTTCCACGGCCCCACTTGGATCATTGCGCCCCTGTTGTTTCTCCTCCCAATATCGAATCACAAACAAAGAGGGAGAGAACTTTAATTTTGGAAGAGATAGTCTTCAAGAGATATGGACGAGTGAATCATATCAAAAATTAAGATCAGATTTTCTAGCAGGAAATCCTCCGCTCGAGTGTAAGGCCTGCTTTGATGAAGAGAAATTGGGAAAGAAGTCTAAGCGTCAAAAAGAGAATGCGGCCTATGCCCACTTACAAGAAGCGGCCCTAGAAAATTTCAAAGTTGATGCCATGAAAACAATGGGTCCTCGAACTCTTGATTTAAGATTGGGCAATCTCTGTAATTTAAAATGCCTCTCTTGTAATCCAATCTTTAGCTCCCCCATTGAAAAAGAGATGAAATCCCAATGGCCAGATCAATTCTTTGAAAAGGCCATTTATAAAGATATCGACTACGATAACCAGTGGTTTGAAACCCAGAGCTTTTATCAAAATGCTGAGGCCCTCGTTGATGACCTTGAGTTCATCTATGTTTCCGGTGGAGAGCCGACCATTAATCCGGGCCTTGCTCAGTTTCTTCAATTGTCCATAGAAAAAGATAGAGCGCGCCATCAAGAACTTCGCTTTAATACCAATCTTGCAAGCTATAGTGAGAGCTTCTATTCAATGCTCTGCCATTTTAAGAAAGTTGATATATCTATAAGCTTAGATGCTATTGGGAATGAGTTGCGACTGATTCGCTACCCCCTAAACTTCAAAACTATTGAAGAGCACTTTGAGAAGCTTTTGAAATTAGAAGGCCCCATTGAGATAACCTTTAATTGTACCGTATCACTTTTAAATATTTTCAGCTTAAAAGATTTCTACACATGGGTAGATAAGAAATCTCAAGAGAGTCGGCGCTACTTTCATATTGCTGTGGATCTGGTTCACGAACCAAGCTATCTAAACTTGAAGTATCTGAGCCCAAGACTTAGAGAAAGGGCCCTCGGTGATATAAGCGCTATTTTAGAAAGTGTTCGGCTGAAAACAGGTGCCAAGAAAGACCTCGAATCCCTTATCCCCCTTTTGAAGGCAGAGCTTCCCAGCGATAGTCAATACCAAGCTGGTCTCAGGGCCCAGTTTATGCACACCATGAACTCGCTTCGCTCCCTTGAAATTGAATCACTTGAAGGGATGGCCCTTGAATAAATCCAATTGCGATACATTTTGCATTATGCCCTTTATTCATCTCTCGGCCAAAACCTCTGGTGCACTAAGGCTATGTTGTGAATCTGCAAACTCCGATATTGAACCCAGAGCTGTACTTGGACAATCCCCACAGCTCATGAATGAAGTATGGCATGGTAAATTCTATGAAGAAATTCGCCAAAGAATGAAAAACGGTGAAAAGATAGAAGCATGCTCTATTTGTTATAAGAAAGAAGACAGAGGCATTCGATCAAGACGATTAGAGCATAATCAGGCCTGGAGCGAAAAGCTGGGCAAAGAAGAATATCTGGCCCTTAAAAACGGCGATAAAAAACTTCCCTCTCCACTCTATCTAGATCTACGTCAAGGGGCCCTATGCAACCTTAAGTGTCGTATGTGTAATTCAATGACCTCAACGACCTTTGCCAAGGAGTGGCAAGAGCTGCAAGAAAATAAGGGTGATCTCTCGCCAGAGCACTTTCCTGAAGAGCAAGATCTGCTGCGCTACTCTAAGAAAATGAGTCCATGGTATGAAAGTGCTCATTTTTGGAGTGAACTTCTTCAGATGGCACCAAGTCTTAAGAAGCTCTACCTAACCGGTGGTGAGCCGCTTCTGATTCAAAATAATACAAAATTACTGAACACTCTCATCTCTGTGGGTAATACCGAAGCAGAAATTGTGATTAATACCAACCTCACCATTCTAAGTCAGGACTTCCTCAAGGCCTTTGAGAAATTCACCCACTCCAACCTCTCTCTTAGCCTTGATGGCGTGGGCAAAACCAACGACTATATTCGCTTTCCTTCAAAGTGGGAGGAGACGCAAAAGAATTTTAATCAACTAAAGAATCATAATATTTCAGTAGATATTACTTTTACCCTCCAGGCCTATAATTTCTTTGAGGTCATTGCCTTTTTAAAGTGGTTCAATGAGGAAGCACTCGAACATGTGGGATATATTGATTGGAATATTCTTGATATCCCCCACTATCTGGCCTTTGACATTATTCCACAAGCCCAAAGACTAAAAGAAATTGAGAGGATAGAGAGATATCTTCAAGAGAGTGAGAATAATCAAAATAAGAAAATCTATGAAAAATTACGTGATAAATTTAGCTTTCTCTCTAAAGAGCAAGCACCTAGAGCGATTTGCGAGCAATTTAGACGCTATAGCGTAATGCTCGATAATAAGAGACAACAGAAACTCGAAGAGGAAATACCCTCTCTTAGCTTCCTAATGTCCATGAAGGATGAACGATGAGCACAGAAAACTCTACTCATAATATTAATAAGAAGAAATACTTCTGCCCCTTTCCTTGGATCATGATGGCCGTGAGAAATAATGGTGATATGCGAGTATGCTGTCAGGCCAACACCGCCAAGTCGCGGGGACTCTATCGTAAAGAAGATGGAACCCCCTACAATGTTGAAAAAGATACGATTGAAGAAGCAAGAAATTCAAAAATGGCCAAAGAGCTGAGAAGAACTATGCTCGAAGGAGTTCCTCACGAGGCCTGTATCCGTTGTGATAATGAAGAGGCCAATAAGATTCGCTCGCGCCGCTTCTATGAAGTTGAAAAGGCCAAGGATTATTTCACCTACGAAGATGCTTTGGCCATTACCGCCCCTGATGGAGAAATTGCGGCCAAAGAAATAAACCTCAGCTACCTCGATCTTCGCTTTGGTAATAAGTGTAATATTAAATGCCGCATGTGTGGCCCCACCGATAGCAGTGCTTGGTATAATGACTTCGTAGAGCTTTGGGGAGATTACTCCTATGACGAAAGCTCAGGAAAAGTTCAGCTTATCCAAAATGAAACGGGAAATTGGGTACCACAGAATAGTTTCTATGATTGGGTGGATCGCGACCATTTTTGGAACGAAATTGAAAAGAATATGGATGGACTCACTTATATCCACACTGTTGGTGGAGAGCCCATGCTTATTGAAAGGCAATTTGACCTTCTAGAAAAATGTATCGAAAAAGGAATCGCAAAGAATATTGAGCTTGAATACAATACCAATGGAACCCTCATTCCTCAAAAAGCGTGGGAATACTGGAAGCACTTTAAATTCGTAAAGATTGGCCTCAGTATGGATGGTACAGGTAAGCTCAATGACTATATTCGCTTTCCTTCTAAGTGGAGTACGGTAGAAGAGAATATTCAAAAGCTAGAAAACTATGATGGAAACCTACACCTTTGGTTTACTTATACCGTGCAAGCACTCAATATCTTCTATCTTGATGATGTTCTCAAATGGAAGATTTCTCAGGAGTTTAAGAATTTTGGAGCGAGCAGATCTCTTCCCTTTGTATCAACTCATCCACTGCATAATCCTAAGCACTACAGTATTCAAATTCTTCCTCTTGAAGTTAAGAAGGCCATTGAGATCAAACTGCGTGCCTTTTATCCTTGGCTAGAAAATTACTTTATTGAAAATAATTATTCTGAAAAGAAGCAAGAAACCTATCGCATGTCGGCCAAGAATATCATTGAAGGCTATATTAAAATGATGTTTGAAGAAGACCTCTCAGATATCCTACCTAAGTTTTGGAAAGTCACTAAGAAGCTCGATCAAATTCGTGGACAAAGCTTTGAAGAGCTCTTTCCCGATTACTATGAATTGTTGAGGCCTCATGTCGAATCTCTATAATGATCTACGAGAGCTGATTAATCAGAAAACCTTTGCCGTCTATGATTATCAGTTTCTCCTACACTTAAAGGATGCACCCATTAGTGAGTGGATGGATCACTCTCCCCCCTTTGATTGCCAAGATGAGTATATCGAGACCTTTCATGCTTTGATTCACCAATCAAAACTCAATAAACTCACCGGACTTGAGCGCTTTAGTAAACGCCACCTTATCAATGGCACCACCCAATCCTTTGATGAGTGCTATCTTAGAAATGCAAATAGGCGCTTAAGAATTTTTCGTGGGGAATATGCTTATCACAAGAGAGTAAATCCCGACTTCTGCTTTATAGAAGATGAACCTCTTAAAGAGGGGGATCACCTGATAATCTCCCTTCCCTTTTGCAGCAGCGGCGATATACACCCTCAAATGAATGAAGTCATCCAAAAAGCAGGTGAGCTCAATATCCCCGTGAAAATAGACTGCGCCTACTTTGGAACTTGCCACTCTATTGAATATGACTTTAGCTCCCCAGCAATCAAGTCCGTATGTTTTTCTCTTTCTAAGGGAATGGGCATGGGGGATATCAGATCAGGAGTGCGCTATAGTGACTATGATGATGACTTTCCCATTGCTCAACAGAATAATTATCGCCACACCGTGAAGTTTGCGGCCAAGATGGGGCTTCACATGATGAAGCGCTTTAATTTTGATTATATTCCAACCCTGTATAGGGAGCATCAAGAAAGTATATGTCGCGATCTTGGGATAACCCCAACACGCTGTATGCACCTCGCACTTGGTGATAGCGACAAGTATCCTGACTTTATTGTGGATGGCCTCTATTATAGAATTGGCATTCGTGAGGCCGTGAAGAAGAGAAAGCAAGGTCGTATCTAATGACTCCTAAAATTTCTTTTATCACGCCCTATTATGAAGCAGAACAAACCATTGGAAGGATGCTTCATCCACTGGACTTTCTTCCCAAGGGTCATCGTGAAATTTTGGAGTGGATCATTGTTGATGACCACTCCAGTGACCAGTCTTATCGCGAGTTAGTTGATATCTCCAGTGCCTATGAAGAAGTCAAGATTATCCGCTGTGCAAGTAATGGTGGGGCCTCCTATGCCCGCAATATGGGAATTGAACATGCCACCGGCGAGTACCTCATTTTTATGGATGCCGATATTCAATTAGGAACGGTTAGTTTTGAAAGGCTCATTGATGAAGTCATTCATAGTAACGAAAATGAATTGAAGATCTTTAGCGCCGGACTACACCTGCCCCGCTCGACTAATTTCTTTACCCGATATAAGAGTGACTATATGAATGCCATCTTCTCCCCTTTCCTAAATCAGCGAAGAGCTTGTCATTTTCTCTATGGGTCTCTATGCGGCTGGAAGAGTCAGTATGGTTTTCTCTGGCCTAAGATTAGATATGGTGAAGATACCTACTTGGCCCAGTATATTCAATCTCTTGGTCATGAAATCCATTTCTATGGAGATATTAAACTGGAGCATAATAAAGACTATAGCTTCAAGTCACTCTTAGTTAATGACTTTAGAATCCCCTTTCACTTTGCAATGAGCTTTATTGACTTTAGAGCAGTACGCACTCAAAAGAAATCTTTCTCCCATACGCAGAGTTGGCAATTATTGGCCATTGCCTTGAGTGGACTTCTTCTGCTGTGCCCCTATTTTCCTTGGCCTTTAATCTTCACGATCTTAATTCTTTGGAGCTTGGCCAATCGTCCCCTTTTTCAAGAGGTCCTCAAAGAGCGAAGTCGTAATGAACAATTACAGTCTTATGCATTCACGATGCTTGATCAGTGGATCATGGGAGCAGGAATTTTCTTTGGATTAATTTATGCCCATTTCTTTAGAGGCCGATCAAAGAGCCCAAAACTTAAGAGCGATAGGCCATAGAGCGGCCATTGCCAAGGTGAATAGTGAGGGATGATAAAATCCCCTAGCTCGGTATAGATAGCAGGATCAAGATTATTGAGAAAGAAAACCGGCGCCGTCTTTGAAAGGATATGATTTCTTTGAGAATTAGAATTCTTAAATTCAGAGCGCTTCACCGGATGAGGTCTATGATAGACCACCTCACTTGAGAGCTTAAAGGAAGCTCCCTTCTTATAGAGTTGATAACCCAGATCAGTGTCTTCAAATCCATAGAAAATATAATTAGGCCTAATCAAGCCCACGGCCTCTAAGAGCTCACGCTTTATAGATAATCCATAAGTGCAAATATACTTCCATGGGGCCCTTAACTTATTCCAATCATCCCCATCGTTAACTTGAAAGAAGAAGTCATACCAATAGGGATTGAATTTAAGATCAATATCACGCTCCCACTGAACTTCATTCCAATTTTCAATATCTCCACCTCTTCCCTTATCAAAGCGCAGATCATAGCGTTGAGACTGGATAAGATCGGCCTCCTCTAAATCAGTATTCATCGTCTTTAGATAATCAGAAGAAACAAGAATATCAGCATCGATAAAGTGAATGATTTCTCCCCGACAAAAGCTTAGGCCAAGGTTTCTAGAAATTCCTGCACGAAAACGACAGTCTCCCATTTGACGAGGATAGACGCGGTTTTGGCGAATATAAGTGAAATCAATTTGGGGATTCTCTCTTAGGGGCAAAAGTGTTGATTCAATCGTCTCTAAAATTCTATCGCTACTGCCATCATCTACAATGATGACTTCAAAGCGCTTTGAGTAACGCTGATGGGCCAGCTGCCTCAGGGTTCCCTCTAATTCACGAGATTGATTATAGACGGGGATAACAATACTATCAAAGACTTCCCCCTCTCTTTTTTGTAAGCGAGGTGTGACCAAGGGATAGAATTCAAGATCCAAAGGAGCCCTCTTCTCATAGTAGAGAAGGCCTGGATAAGGGCGCATTTCTACACCACTGGATTTTAAAGAGAGGGCATAATTCTTAATCATGCGTGTGCTCAGCTTCTTATCAATCAGATTTTCTTTCAAAGGGAAGTAGAAATAAATCGGATGGCCAAGGGAGTTTAAACTCTTCGCACTTGGACGAAAGGCCTTATGCCCAAGAATAAGAATATCCACATTTTGAAACTTCTCCGGATCATCCATCATGATCGCAAGTTCTTTATCACAAGCGATCAAAAGAAGAGTACGAAGAAGAAATCGATGGTTAAGCATCCTCGATTCATCTCTATAGAGAGAAGGTCGAGACACAAGTGTAACCTCACGATGCTTAATTAATTCGAAGGCCCGCCAATCCTCTTTTGAGCGCGGCCAAAGCATCAACACCTTTGAAAAATCATAGTGCTCTATTTTTTTGACTTGTTTATGCCAGTCCAATTCACGATCTATTGCTTGCCCAAACCCTAACGACTTCGCTTCAGCAAAGATTGACTTCTCACTGGTACGATAGAGGAAGAAATTATGGTTTTTCATGGTGAGAGTCGACTCTTGACTTAGGTATTTTGGAATCCACACTTGAAACACAGCTTGGAGTCATACAAGGCATGGGACGATCAAAAATTTCAAATCCATCATCAATGGTACCCAAAGGCCGATCGTGACAAGAGTAGCTGCGCTTAACTTCCCCACCGGGCTCTCTGATTACAATGCCCTGAAATCCGGCGCGACAATTCCATCCTTTAAATTGGTTAAAATTAAAAGCATTAAATCTTTCGGCCTGATCCATATACCAAATTTTGCCCTTTGAATCGACGAGCTCAACCTGCATATTTTGAGCAATTTTTGCATCACCCTCAATTTTAATTTTGGGCAGTATAAAGTGCTCAGGCATTGCAGGGCGAAGGGAGCTCTTCTTCTTTTCGATTAGACGATTCTTCGTATAGTCACGCTGGGGCATTCCATTGTGAAGGCGCTTTAATTGCTCAGTTGTATAGCCATCAACCACTCTTGAGGCCGTAGGATCCGACTGAGGTTTAAGCGTTACATTAATACCGGAATCATGAAAGAAGAGGGCCTCTTCATAGTAGTCTTCATACATTTCGGGAACCATCACCATATTGATGGTTACGTGAATATCATTTTCTTGAAGAAAGAGAATCTTATCGCGAAAATCAACTTTATTGGCCATCTCCCGATGCCATGAGGCGGTAATGCTGACACGGTGAAGATTCTTTGTTGCTCTGACATACTCTTCAAACCAGCCTTCATGGCGAGAGAGGTTCGTTGTCATATGAGTAGATTGATAGGCCGGAGTCTCAGGGTCGTCACTATAGTACTTAAGCAGGTCGAGAAAACCCGGATGAACTGTGGGCTCGCCACCAGAGAAAGAAAAGTGAAAACTTTTAAAACCATTTCGACGTGCCTGAGATTTTATCTTATCCATGGTTGCAATAAGCACTTCCAAAGGGCGATGATCCCTTTCATCAGAGCGTGCATAGGGCCAGCAATAGCTACACTTATAGTTACAATAGCGCCCAAGAAGCCATGAGACATTGAAGAGATCACGATAAAGAAGAGTTCTTTGCCCTAAGGATACAATATCGTCAAAAGGAATTTGAGAGAAGTCATAACTTGACCACTTCAATTGATCCTTATTCTTCATAATCGAGAAGCTCCTTCATTTCTGGAAAAACTTCCCGAAAGTTCGTTCCTCTTATCTGATCCATAAGCTTTATATACTCGATAAATTCGGGCATACGATTAGACCAGTCATCAGAGTTCATAAAGTTAATCATTCCCTTTAAGCGCTTCACTCCATAGGGGGCCGCAAAGAATTTCTCTCGATCAACAGGAAGACCTAATTCATCATAATGATCATCAAGCCATTGATAGAACTCTTCATATTTTTGTTCGACCTTCTTTTTAAATTCAGCAGGAAGAACTAAAACATTCATATGGGCGGGATGATAGACAAAGTGAAAATTAATCAACCCTGCCCCTAGAGGCCAGATATTAATCTTCTTAAAGCCTTGGGCCAGCTTCCACTTTATGAAATCCGGAATATAGTAAATATTAAGAATCTGAACGGCACAAGCAATCGTCACTTCCACATGATCATCTGTATTATCGAGAAGCCTAAAGGTATTCATTACCGTCTCCCATTTTGCGGGATAACGTATATATGAATTCATCTCTTCAATGGAATCAATGGAGTAATGAAAACGCACACTCTTAAACTGCTTCCACAACTCAAGAAGACGATCAGGCATCTCCATGCCATTGGAGTTGTAGCGCAGTTGAATGGCGGGAGCATAACCTTGGGCCACACACTGCTCAAGAAGCTTATAGTGCTCTTCAATAATCGTGGCCTCACCACCGGCAAAGTAGAGCTGCTTCATATGGGGGATTTGAGCGTAGAGCTGATCCCAAAAGCGTGGATTATTGAGGTGCCAATTATAGCTGGCCCCATCTACTTTTCCTTTATTATTCCACTGCATGACTTCTTTAAGCCCATCATTTTTAATATTGGGATAGAGCTTATTCCAATCTTCTACCCATAGGGATGAATCATGAGGCGAGCACATCACGCATTTTAAATTACACTTCGTCCCCAGTCTTAAATCGAGATAGTATATCTTGGGATCAATCGTTCCATCTGCAGCCGTTTCATTTAGAAGCTCATCAAGATCAATATGATCATCCCAGTAGCGAGTCTCCCAATTACGTTTGGATAAGTGACCAGAGGCCTCTTCTTTAAAACATTTGGTACACGATGGTGGGACTTCCCCATTCATCATCATGCGCCTAACGCTCTTCATATACTCATTATTCCAAGCGTCTAATAAATCCGTATGATTGAAGTTGGCCGGTTTTCCATCATCATTTTTGAGGATTCCAACTTCACCGCCATACTTCTTATCATTGGTAGCAGCGGCCGAACTTGCATTGGCCGTACAGCACACCCTCATATGACCATTGGGTCTTGTTGAGAGGTGGATCCAAGGAAGAGCACAATAAGTTTGGCTTCGCTCTCGCTTGATCCCCTTAGATTCTTCAATTTGCTTTTTCTTACGTCTAAAGAACATTACTTATATTGATCCTTGAATTGATTAAAAGATTGGCCACAAGTTTTTGAACAAACCTTCAGCTTCCCATTTTCAAGAGAAGAGCAGCTCCAACTCTTTTGAATATTTTTAAAGAACTCTCCCTCTAAGATAGCGCCAAGTGTTTGCTTGCGGGCATCAATGGCCTCGAGTCCCCCCGAGCGATCAATGACTTTCCAAACTTCGGAGCTTCGAGGGCGATTATACCAGAGATAGAGTTGATTGCCGGTCCAACAACAGGGAAAGGCCAGCCCTTGGGATGAGATATAGATGCTTCCCTCATTGAGGGTTTTACAGTCAACTTGAGTTTGATTGAGATAATTCTCAAGGGATCCAAACTCATCTAATAATTTTTGCTCTTTTTGTAGAGATTGGTTTTGGTACTTAGGATCAGTAGGTTTTTCCAAATAGTACTCAACCTCACCATCAGAGTTATGAACTTCCTGACGATCTTTTCCCTTAAGTTTTGTATTGGAGAAGAAGCGTCCCGTTTTCTTGACGGTAAACTTCTCAAAGCCCATTTTCTCTGAGAGCTCCCGGGCCTGCTCAACCTGATGTTCATTGTGGCGAAAGACAATGAACTCCCAAACCGCGCGGCCTCCGTTATCGATGAAGGCCTGAATATTGGCCATCATTCGCTCAAAGTTAACATTCTTTCGATAGAGATGATTCGTGTCACTAAGTCCATCGATTCCAAACTTAATATCCCCTTTTCCATCGATCACTTTGGCCACTCTGGCCCACCAGTCAGGAGTTCGCATGGCCCCATTGGTATTCATACCTAAGTTCATTTCAGAATTTTCAGCTCTAAAATATTCAAAGGCCTCTAGAGTATCTCTCCCCACTCCCGGGTCACCGTAATTTCCACACATAAAAATTCGCTTTAAGCCCCTCAAGATCTCTGGCGTAAAAATGGCCTTAATATCAGAGAGGTAAAGCTCTGTTTGGGATAAGTGAGGATTTTCCTTGCCACCTAGAATATTTCTCGCACATTGAGGGCAGCTCGCGTTACAACGATCTGTGATCTCTAAATGAACTTGTTTGATATTTTCTAGCTTAAACATAGACCTCAAACTTCTGATTTTACTCAAGAATTAGCACTAAGCGAGGGCCTAAAAGAAAGAATTCATGCGTTCTACATCGATCTCAGCCCTTATTATCAAAAATTCTAATGGTTTACCTATATAATGGAAAGGGCCGAAGGCCTAATAGAGGCATAACCGACCTTTATTGACTTGGTCTCTGACCAAATCTATAATTTTAATACGTTACATCAAATATCGACTTTCAATAGTAAGGGGTTTTTAAAATGGACAGAAGAAAACTAATCAGATCAGCTCTCGTGATGCTTCCGATTATCAAATCACCACTTCTATTGGCCTCTGGAAATCAAGTAACGAAAGTCGAAGGCGTTCTCAAAGACTTTGGTCTCGATGAAATGCTCCCCCAGCAATCAAAACCTATTGAGCAATATTACCGTGTTTTGATTGAAGTGAATCGCTTTGCCAATGATGGACGTGAGCGCGAAACCGTGAAGTCAGAGTATATGAAAGGTAGTATTCAATCTTTGAATAAGCGCTACCTAAAGTCTGGAAAGATGGCCTTTAGTGTTCTTAATAAAAGCTCTGATAAAGTTTCTTGGGAATATGCTTTTACTTCAAAGGCCGACTACCAAGCATGGCAAAGAGAAGTCGCTTCCAAGTATATTGATTACACTAAGGCACACGCCCTAGGTCTAAAAGAGAAGATTACGATTCTCGAGTGCTAGGGCCATGGCCATTCGCATTGCCGACATTCCTCGGGAAACTCTCATTCACGACTATCTCCAAGAGGGCTTCTCTCTTCGCAGGCATTGGGAAAAACTTCAAAAAACTAAGTCAGATGAATCTCAACCTCTCTATTGTGATTACGATCTTAGTGCCTATCAAATCGATTTTGATCGCCTCAACCTAGAGATCGCCGAAATCTATAAAAAGTATCAATTTCAAGGCTGGGCCAAACCTGGCAAGAAGGGGTATGACCCCACTTATGGTGGATTGGCCCTAACAGAAAATGATAACCCCAAACTCAGTTGGAAAAGGGGTCTTCTTGGCCATGAAAAGGCGATGGAAAAATCATTTAACTTTTCTCGTTGGCGTGACTTGGTCGATAGCAAGAATCACTTTCAATTTCTAAAGAGTACGCTAAGTGAAAATGTTCGCGGCAGCTACTATGACTCCTTTAGTTTTCATATTCCTACGATTGCAGCGAAGTATCCAGAAATTCAAAAAGTCATTCGTATGTTCAAGAAGCCCTTCTTTCGCTCTCGTATTGCCACAATTACCAAAGGCCATCATGTAAAGGCCGAGGAAGGCTGGCACAGAGACGAAAGGCTCTTTCTCTTTTATCGGGTTATCATTCCCGTGCAAACGAGTGAGAAGTGTCGCATAAAAGTTCAAAGAACTGAGAATGGGGAGAAGGCCTGCGAATTTGCTCCCCAAATAGGAAAGGCCTATACCTTCAATACGCGCTATCCCCATGCGGCCTTTAACTTAGAGGCCTGTGACTTTGATCGCCATTACTTAGTCTTTTGTTTTAGTCCTTGGATGGAGTTTGATCCTGTGACAAAGAGCTTTGAATTAAATGATCATGCAGGACTGACTCATCCCTTTGAGCTCTTTTTACACGATACCTTTAGCGCCGCTTAAACTTAAGCATCCCCGGAACAAGATCCCAGAAATAAGAGCTCATCTTTGAACTTAATGAATTAGCATTCATTTGATGATAGAAGTGACGAGGGCGCAGGGAAAGTGGTGCATCTTGAAGCCCTTGATTCGTCCACTCCCGAGCGAAATAGCGCGATCTTTTTAGGGAAGTTTCAAATTCAGAAAGCTCTTTTAAATGATGGTGGGCCGTCATCTTAGGCCGCTCTTCTAATTCAGGAAATTGCTGATAGAGAAGCTCTTTTTGACGAATGAGAGCTCGTCCGGATTCATCCCCTCGCATAAAGAGACAATCCTTACCCTCGATTTCTGAGCGAAACTTTAATGAGAAGAGGTCTTGTCCACCACGGGCCAGATGATTAGCGAGGGTATACCAAAGTCTTCCAAATTGATAAGGATAGACCGCACTCACTCCTAGATAATCGGCATAAACTTGTCTTTCCACACGATCTGTTTCTCGGGAGATATGATAGTAGCTCTGATCCGTTTCACACCAAAGAACTTGAGGCATATGAGAGCCAAAGAGAGCATACTCACTTTGAGGATTGAGGGCCTGCAGCCCAAAGCTTGAGAATGAGCCCGGTGAAATATTATAGAGCATGCCCAGTTCAATCTCGAGCCACTTTCCAAAATAGATCTCTTTAGTAAGAGATATAATTTCCAATTCAATTTTATAGCGCTCACAAAATTTCTGGGCCCAGTGAAGTTCATCCCCTCTATTTTGTCCCATCACATCCACAAAGACGGCGCGAGGATTAAGGCCTAATTCATAAGCACAAAAGAGGATCACTTCGCTATCGATTCCTCCACTATAGAGAACCACTGGCCGTTTCGCGATCATAAGATCATCGACTTCACAGAGAATTTCACTCATGGTTTTACGAAAACTCTCTGGACGATAGAAACTAGGATCAAGTTGGGGAAAATTGCAGCAAAAGGAGAAATCTGTTCCTCCATGACGCCAAGCACTCTGAAATGCGAGTTTCTTATTGGCAAATACCTTCTTTTCATAGGGGTTTATGAAGTGAAAAGAATTCGCGTAGTCGGAAAAATGAAGTTCTAGAGCATCATTCATAGGACCAAGATTACCACAAGTCTGTGCATTGAGGTACAATGGGTTCATTAAAATAGAGAATTAAGGAATCCCCTATCATGACTAGGCCAAATACCCCATTTGATATCGTCTATATCTCCTATGATGAACCTAATGCTGAAGAGAACTATCGTGATCTTCTCACCAAGGCCCCTCATGCCCAGCGTGTTCATGGGGTAAAAGGTCTTGATCAATCTCATCAGCAAGCGGCCGCATTGGCGAGCACCGAGCGCGTTCTTATTGTCGATGGCGACAATCAGATCACGAGGGATTTCTTTGAAGAAGACTTTGAGGCCCTACTTAAAGAAGTATCCAATGAAGTGGTTATCTCCTGGGCCGGTAAGAATATTATCAATGGCCTTATCTATGGAAATGGTGGCCTAAAGCTTTGGCCCACTCAATTTCTAAAAGACGTCAATTGCCATAGCGATGGTAAGAGCACGGATTGGTGCCAACATTTTACCTATTTGCAAATGAATAATTGGTATAGCTATGTCATGTGCAATGCAAGCCCCTTCCAAGCTTTTCGTGCAGGCTTTCGTGAAGGGGTAAAGCTGTGCCTCAATGCCGATGGCACCCGCAATGGAGATCTGAGAAAATCAATTGATCTTATGTATGAAGGAAATCGCCAACGCTTAATTCAATGGATGAGTCTCGGTGCAGATATTACCAATGGCTACTATGCCATGTTTGGTGCTCGACTTGGTTGTTTGCGCATCATTTGTGAGGATGACTTTAACCTCAATCAAGTTAACGATTACGAATGGATTGAGAGTTATTGGAATGGAGAATTCTCCTATCTTCGCGATGGAAATTCTCTAGAGCACTTTGAGCGAATGGTCTATGAGCTAGAAGAACATGTGGGCCTATCCATTGCGAATTTTAATCGCGAGCAAAGCCGTGCGATCAAATCCATGATCCCTCGTCCCAAACGTTCAGGACTACTTATCCCTCAAGCAAAAGATAGTGATCTCTTTATTCCAGAAGGGAATCAGGAGAAGCCCCTGTGAAGCTCGATGATCTAGGTTTCACTGAATACTATCTTAGGCGATATAATAAAATTATCCTTAAGTGGATGGATGAAAATAAGCTTCCCTTGAATGAAGTTCAAAACTACCTCACGGCCTTTCTCTTGCGCTACCAAGGCGCCACCAATAGCGGAAGCTTTGATCGTGAAATTATCGAAAAATTCTTCAACTTCCTCGATGTAGCACCCCTTCCCGTTTTGCGAAGAGCGTTAAGTGCAGGACAATTTCAAAGTAAGCTGTGGCTTCGAGATGAGATGAAGAGAGTAACTCTTCCTCCTCTGAGAAATACGCTTGTGCTAGGAGGATGGATTGGACTCTTAGGTCCCATACTCTTGCACGATAATTACTTTCAAGTATCAAAACTCTTCTCAATCGATATTGACCCCAATTGTTTGGAACTGGCCGATCTCTTAAACACGCCATGGCTTGCTAGAAATTGGCAATTTAAGGCCATTACTGGTGATGCGACGACCTATGATTACACCAATTTCTGCGCCCATACAAATCAAGTCATTGACGGAGAAGTTCATGAAATTGACTTCAAAGTTGATCCGGTAAATACCATTCTCAACACTTCCTGTGAGCACTTTGCTCTTGATTCATGGTTACCTAAAGTTGCTGAAGGGACACTACTGATTCTTCAATCCAATGATTTTGAGGTTCTTGATGAGCATATCTATTGCCACCATTCTTTAGAGCAATTCAAAGAAGAGTTAGGTCTAAGAAAGGTCCTCTTTGCCGGAGAGATGACAATGCCCTCCTACAAGCGCTTCTTAATTATTGGCCATAAATAAGTGCCCCAATTGTCGCAATGTTTCACGGCCCTAAAGTATTTTATCTCTGATAGATTCTAAGGTACCATAGCAATTCAATTTCTTACTTGTGGAAAGGCATGGAAAAAAAAGTTCTTATTATCGGAGCAGGTCCTGCAGGACTAGCGGCGGCCTATAAATTATGCCAGCAAGGAATTGAAGTTCACGTATTCGAATCAGATCCAAAATATGTCGGTGGACTTTCAAAAACAGTCCAATACAAGGGCTTCTCCTTTGATATTGGAGGCCATCGCTTCTATACAAAATCTCAAGAAATTGAGGAGTTTTGGCAAAGGCTCATGGGCGATCAATTCCTTAAAAGAAAGCGCCTATCAAGAATTTATTTTGAAAACTCATTTTTTAACTACCCCCTTGAACTCAGTGATGTTCTTTTAAAAATTAATCCACTCCGCTCCTTAGGTTTCCTCTATTCCTATATCCTCTCTCAAGTCCTACCCAAGAGAAATATCCACTCACTTGAAGATTGGCTCACCAGGCACTTTGGTAAGCATCTCTATCGCACATTCTTCAAGAGCTATAGTGAGAAAGTTTGGGGCAGGCCATGCTCTGAAGTATCAGCAGATTGGGCCGCCCAAAGAATTAATGACTTCAATGTTAAAGAAATTATTTTCCAGCTTATAAAGAAAATTAATCCACTTCCCCAAAGTACAACTCGAAGTGATGAAATCAAGACGCTCATCTCTCACTTTGAGTACCCCACCAAAGGACCAGGAATGCTTTGGGAAAAGGTGGTTGATGAAATAAAAGGCAATGGAGGTCAAGTTCATCTCGCTCACACGGTTAAATCCCTAAAGAGAGAGAGTGATCACTGGCAATTACAATTTAGAGAAAATGAAGAGATTATTAGGGGGAGTCATATTATTTCAACCTTCCCTATAAAAGAGCTTCTCCAAGGAATCAGTCCCGCTCCCGAGCAGAATCTTATCCAACAGATACCAGAAATTCAGTATCGAGACTTCATCACCGTTGTCCTGATGTTTAAGCAAAAAGATTCCTTTCCCGACAATTGGATTTATATTCACGATAAGTCAGTAAAAGTGGCGCGTATTCAAAACTACAAGAATTGGTCACCACAGATGGTCCCTTCTGATGAATACACCAGCTACGGCCTAGAGTACTTCTGCCAAGAAGGCGATGAACTTTGGAATCAATCAGACGAAGATCTCTTTGCCTTGGCCGTGAAAGAAATAAAGAAAATTGGTCTTCCCTTTAGTGAAGAAGAGCTTGATCACTATATCTTAAAAATCCCTAAGGCCTACCCTGTCTATGACCATAATCATAAGAGTCGCCTTGAGTTACTTAAGAAGAATCTTAAGCGCTATCCCCATCTTCACCTAGCGGGAAGAAATGGAATGCATCGCTATAATAATCAAGACCACTCCATTAAAACGGCCTTCCTCTGTGTCGATAATATTATTGCTGGTGAAAAAGAAGATCGCTTTGACCCATGGCGAGTCAACCAAGACGCTATTTACTTGGAAAAGTAAGTTACACCTGGATATCTAAGAATTGTCGTGAAGTGAGCATGAATATACTTCTGACAAAATACTCGATTATCATCAAAGACCATTAAACTTGTCATCCCCTCTAGGACCTCACGGTTTTGAGAAAAATCCCATCCTTGCAAACAAGAAAGCTGTCTATCATTTTCAAAATAAATACGCGGGCAATTTCCACAGGCAACAATCTTTTCTTGAGAGCTTATCAGCTCTCGATTTTCCTTAATCAAGAGATCAACTCGTGGTGCCTTATAAAAGAGCTTCTTACCTGAAATAAGGGGCATGGCGAGGGCCTGAATCAAAAGAAGCCCCAGTACGCTAAAGTAAACTTTTCGAAAAGAGCGAATCTCATAAAGTAGTGAGACAAGAGAGAATATAAGAAGAGGAATGAGACCTACGAAGAAGCGGTACTCAAATGAAGGAAGACCTAAGAAGTTCAAAGCGACGGCCAAAGCAATGAGAGCTGATGACATGGAAAGAAATTGCCCATGGGGAGAAAAATTCTTTTTAAAAAAGAAATCGTTAAAGACGAAATAACTAAAGACGAGATAGGCCCCATATCCACTACCGATGTAGGAGAAGAGACCAAGGAACTTGCGCCAATTGAGAGAGCGTTTTGAAATTTCCTCAAGTTCAGCAACACTAAAAAAGTAAATGGCCAAAAGGGAGCAAAAGCAGAAGGCCATGGCCATGAGCACTTTTTTTAGATTCTGAGTTGAAAGCTTATTTTTCAATAAAGAAAGCAAGAATATCATCCCCATGAAGAGGCCAAAGAGATGAGTGGAGCTCAATAAGAAGAGACAAAGGAAAAAGGGCGCGCCTGTGCTGCGCTTCTCCCATAAATAAAGAGCGAGAGTAGAGAAGAAAACCAAAAGAGAATAGGGCCTAGCAATAAAGCTAAAATAGATAATGGGGAGCGATAAGCTATAGAGAGCTAAACTAAAATAAAGGTGAAGTCCTTTAAAGCGCAACTGACAAAGCTTAAAGAAGAGCACAAGTGAGCCCAATGAAGAGAGCAAGGAAATTAAGCGCATGATAAGTAAGGACTTATCCCCCCACTTCACTAAGGGATAAGTCAAAATATAGTGAAGTGGAAATTGATAATCGTGAACTAGATTATAGTGTAAACTTCCCCATAACGAAGAATTGCGCCAAAGAAGATCAAATTGTATTAATTCATCAAAACTTGCTGGAGCACTACCCCAGAGATAGACTCGTAAAAAAAGAGCAATCAATAGGGATGAAAGACTCAAGAGCAAGAGTGCGCGAGACTTAGTCATTTCGCCCTCTCAAGCAACGATTAATCCAAGACCCTATTGGCCTAATATAAACTCTCCAGTGATATTCACTCATATAATAGATTTTACAGAAAATTTTGTGAATCACACGGTAATAGAAGAAAATGCCGGCCATGACTAGTCGATGTCTCATTATAGAGAAGTAATGCTTCACTCTATTTTGTACCCGCGGAGGAAAGAAGAGTAGTTCAAGATATTGCCCCCAACTCTTCCAGTCAAAGCGGCTTTTTTTGGCCTTGGAGTTCACCCCTAGTTGAAAGAAGTAGTCATAGCAAGAGGTATAGAAATTGGAAAAAGGTAAAGCTGACTTATTCTTATTAACTTCTCTAATCTTTAGTTGATTATGGGCCAAATTATGGGCCTTCCCTCTGCCCTGTCCGTAGGCCTTTTTAATAAATGAATAGAGAGAGATTTTAAAGCGATGCTTTAATTGAAACTCTGGCCTATAAATAAGAGTTTTTCCTGCTGCCATCAATTGTGAATTCAAAGAGGTTTCTGTTCCCCCAAAGCTCATAGTAGGATCAAAAGAGAAGCCTTCGCTAAAAACTGAGGCACGATAGCAGCAATTCCCACCAATTAAATATTGAGTTTCCCCAGTATCGCTAAAAACGGCCTGATCCAACCAGTGTTTGGCGAGCATGGCATAAGATTTATCTAAAGTTCTCTTAGAATAAGATTCATCAAGTCCATAGCATCCTCCCAGCCCTGAAACATGAGGATTCTCTTGCATAAAGCTTGTCATTTTTTTGAAGTAGCTCTTATCGGCGACAAGGCAATCATCGTCTATAAAGAAGATAAGCTCCCCTCTTGCCATACGAATTCCACTATTGCGTGCAATATTCGCACTTCTTACTCCGGTACACAGTGAGCGGACATCGTAGAAGAAGTCCCTCCACTTCTTACTTAACTCAAGAAGATATCGAGAAGAGCTCCTTTGATTTCCCACAAGTATGATATCAATTCTCTTGTGATCAAATTCAGACTCTGCAATGGATTGTAGCAAACGAGTGAGATTAAACTTGGGATAGAGAGTGGGTATAACAATGGAGATTACCATATAAACCCTTGGGTCATTTGATGATAATCCTTGAAGCTCTCGTGATTCATAAAAACTCTTAATTCATAGGAGTGCTCTCCATGGTAAATGCGACCACTATTACGAATGTCACCATAGAGCTTGGGTGCTTCAGTGTATTGAGTCTGAAACATCCCAATGAGCTTACCCCAATGATTTGAAACAAAGAGTATCATCATCATAAGAGATGAAATAGTGGGTGATTTAAAAGCGTGAATGGTGAGCTTTTTCGCCTCTGCCCAGGTCAATTGTAACTTATAAAAAAAATGAGAGTGCGAGGTCTCTACCTCACTCTTGTGGTACTTATCATTGAGCATTGACCACTTTTCAAAGTAGGCCATTTTTGTGCGTCCATCAGCAAAGGAGCGCTTGGTATAATCCCACCAACCATCGCCGTGATAAATCACTTCGGCGTGGGCCTCATCGCTACAGTAGAGATCTCCCCCGGCCATAAAGATTCTTTTAGATAGATCAATATCTTCATGGCGCTCTAGCAGGGGATCAAAACCATTAACGCTCATGAAGAGTTCGCGCTCATAAATGCAGGCGGCCGAATTAATCATGGGAGACTCAAAACATAAACGCCTAGGAAGCTGAAAGCTCTCTTGAGTGGCCAAGGAAATGGATTGATAGCGAAAGTCATTTAAGCTCTTACTTCCCATCTTTTGAGACGGGATAATTCTTCCCTGAGCCCCAGTGCACGCCCACTTATTCATGGCATGAACTAAAGTGATCGCCCAGGACTCATCCACAACCACATCAGCATCAACAAAGGCCAACCACTTTGTCTTGCTATGGGCCGCACCACAATTGCGAGCATAGGAGCGTCCGCGCTTAGTCTCATGCAAAAGCGTTACCGGAAATTGCTCACAAATCTTAATGCTCTCATCAGTTGAGCCATTATCGACGACAATAATTTCACTAAGTGAAAAGTGTTTTTGAGACTTCACGAGAGACTCAAGACATAGAGATAATGTCTTGGCCGCGTTATAACACGGAACAATAAAGCTGATGGTCTCGAGCTGCATATTTTCTTAGATATCCTTTCGTTTCAGACACTTCTCTTTGAATTCTTAGCACCTTCAAGTATGCTTAAATAAGTATACTGCGATAACAAAGGTTTTGATAATTCATGTTTAATGACCGTGAAAGTATAGCTAAGGCCCGGGAAAAGCTCAACGCTGTTTCCCCGAGTTTTTGCGTCGCAAAATGGCTAAATTCTACCATTCACCTTCACCTCGGAAGGACTCATTCCTGTCACCTTCCTGGTCATCATGCCATCACCTTAAAAGATATTAAGAAAGACCCCTCCGGTATCCACAATACTGGCGAAAAGAAAGAGCAAAGAAAGATGATGATGCAAGGAAAGCGACCTTCAGGTTGTCAGTCTTGCTGGAATATTGAAGATCTTCCAGGGGATCACTTTAGCGATCGCCATTATATGGCCCACTACTTCTGGGCCAGACCTCACTTTGGTGAAGTTCTAGAAAAAGGTCATAAAGAATCGATTAATCCTCGCTATCTCGAGATTAGCTTCAGTTCAAGTTGTAACTTCAAGTGTAGCTACTGCTCTCCTTCTTATTCCTCAAGCTGGGAAAAGGAAGTGCGTGAATATGGCCCCTATATGTTAATGGCCAATCCCATCTACCTTGAGCCCAAGATGCTCAAGTTTATGAATGAGATGCCTATCCCCGAAGAAGGAAATCCCTATATTGAATCCTTTTGGAAATGGTGGCCAAATCTCAGAGAAGACCTCAAGGTCTTTCGCATTACTGGGGGCGAGCCTCTATTAAGTAAGGACACACTTAAAGTTTTTGAAGAAATTAAAAAGAGCCCCTTACCTGAATTGGAATTTTCAATTAATACCAACCTCGGTATTCCCGAGGTGACCTTTAATAAGTATCTCGATCACGTTAAAGAAATTCTCGATCATGGAAAGGTACGCCGCTTTGTTATGTACACCAGCATTGATACCTTCGGGGAACAGGCCGAATATATTCGCCATGGCCTCGACTTCAATATCTTTCAAGAGCGAGTGGTACGCTATTTAGAAACGGGTCCCAAGGCCCATCTCTCTTTCATGTGCACCTTCAATGCTTTAAGTGTCTTTCACTATGAAAAATTCTTAGAGTGGGTCTTAGAGCTGCGCCAAAGATTTGGCCAAAAGCGTGACATCTTTGTAGATATTCCTTACCTTCGCTTTCCGCGCTTTATGAATGTACAAATCCTTCCTCCCTCTTATCACCACTATGTTGAAAAACTTGTGCGCTATATGAGGGCCAATAGAAAGAGTGAAAGTATTCCCCATGGATTCAATGATGGTGAAGTGGCAAAGATGGAGAGAATCTATGCCTGGATGATTGAGCCCTACAAAAATGATCAGGGTGAGGTTGTTGAGAAGAAACTCACCAAACATCAAAAGGACTTTCGTCGCTTCTTTAGAGAACACGATAAGAGAAGAGGAACTGATCTACTGAAAGTTTTTCCTGAACTTGAAGATTTCTGGAAGTCCCTATCAAAATGAGAGTTTTAAATAGAATTCAGATTTTCTTTAAGGCCCTCGATAGAAAGTCACTGGCCTTCTTTATCATTTTAACATTGGCCTATAGCTCTCAAATCATTTTCCATCGAGAGGATTGGCCACTGACAAAACTCTCTCTCTTCAGCGCTGGACGCTATGATACCCATAATACGTGTAAAATCTCGGTTCAGTATATTGATCAAGGGGCCATGATTGATCCCCTTCTCTTAGGTAGTGATAAATTTTTTATTGTAGAGAGCTTACAAGAAATGATCTGCCATCGTGATTCATTTGATCGCGCACAGGTCACTCATTTTATTGATCAAAATATCACCCCCATCCTAACGCGAAAAAATATGGGCCATAGTGGAGTGATAAATCTTAGATTAAGATTTTGGGATGAGCTCGTCTTTGGGAATTTCACATCTCCTAATCGAGATGAAATTATTCTTCGCTATCCCCTGCAAGGGAGCTCTCAGTGATAAAACTGAATCCCCAATGTAAAGATATTCAACTCAAACTCTATAGGGCCATTATCTTTGGTCCGGCCACGGCCTTCATTTTTTTTAAAGGTCACTACTACCCGGATAGTTTCTATGAAAAGTGGCAACCGATAAGTTTCTATCAACTCTTTGACTCCACCTTTACAAGCACAAGTTTAACGACTTTAAAATGGGCATGGTTTATTCTTGCCCTCACCTGTTTCGTGACTTCTTTTAAGGCCACTCGCTACTTTCAAACTTTGGCCAAGCTTGCCTCACTTATGGGTGTGACCTATCTGGGTCATGATTATAATTTTGGAGTTGTCTACCATGGAACTCATCTTTATATAGGAGTTGCCTTGATACTGGCCTTCGCCCCCTTAAACCATTCGACGAATCCTGAGTTTTCGGGCGCTCGTTGGCATCTGGAGCTCATTAAGTTTTTCATAACTTTTATGCTCTTTGGGGCCGGTTTACAAAAACTTTTAAAAGGTGGTCTCAGTTGGGTCTTTAGTGATTCACTCTATATCAAGATGGCCCTATTGCCTTCGCATACATGGGCCGCCGAAATTCTACTGAGTTCACCTTTATGGGTTTTTCAGCTCTTTGCCTTTATGATTTTATTTGGAGTTCAATTGAGTGCACCGTTGGCCCTTACGAATCGCTATATTGGAATGATCTATTTTCTCTTGTGGAGCTTCTTCCACCTTGGGGCCACTTACTTCTTCAGCATTGGATCGACCTTCTATCTGCAAATCTTCTGCTATACCATTTTTCTCCCTCTATACGGCATGGCCTATAGAGAGAGAAAATAGATTTAACTACTTTGTGTACTGTTGATAGTAGTCATTCCAGAACTCTTCGGCCCTGTCATTGGCCACACTTCTACAGTAGAAATCAAATTTACAGCCCCACTCTTTCTTTATTCTCTTTTCTAAGGCCTTTAGTGTGTAAGAAGGGATTAATGACTGCTCCATATAAGAAGCATGAATAAGATCTCTTAGCTTTTGAGATAGAAAGAAAACCCCTCTATCTCTTAGAAGGTCTCTTTCAGAAAAGAAGTAGCGAACGCCATCTAGCTTTCTTACTGGAAATTCAGAATCCCAATAAGTCGCATCGGTTTCTACGTCACGAATATAAATGAAGCTATTACTCAAGCCTCTTTCATCAACGAGTTCTTTATAAACGATGGCATCTTTAGAAGCATTATCTCCAAAGAAGTAATAAGTATCAGAGCTTGTTCCCTTAGCAACAATATTTCCAATCACCCTCTTCTTATAAGAGTAGGTATCCCCTGAGCCAATCGATCTTAGAGTGGCCTCTCCGGCGGGAAAACCATGTTTTTCAATCCACTTATCTTGGTCAAAGAGAATATCGGGCGCTGCTGAAACATATTGAAACTCAACTTCTTCCCCCATTTCTTTATAGGAAGATTCAAGCTCAACAAAGAGGTCTCTCATTTCTGGATAGATCTTCTTTCTTAGAAAGTGGTAAATTTGTCCAACACCACCATTGGCACTATTGGCCTTCTTAATCGTGTCATCAATATCGCTGATGACAAATACTTTTGCTTGGACTGCAGTAAGCGTCATTAAGGTAAATAATAGAGCTAGTGTCTTATGAATCACGTTGCCTCCTTGAGCGCGACTTAATTTCAGATGTAGTATTTTTGCGTTTGAGTCAACATTTGTAAAGAAACACACGTTCTTAACGCATGTCGCATATATTGCCACATATGAATTTTGAGTCTATTTTGGTGCAATCTTATACTTTATTAATTTTTCATTGTATACGCGGACAAAGATTATGGGACTTCTCTTTCAAATGCCAGTTGAGCACAACGAGCTAGACGACAGAATCAAGACAACAGATAAAGAGCTAAGAATCAGAAGCTATGGTCTACCGATGATTTTCTGGGGCTATCTCTTGGCCATTTTTGCCGTGCTCTTTTTTATGATCCTCGCCATTAAAGACCCTCTTTATCGCGCCTACCAAGGCCCCGATGAAATCAATAAGGTTATCGCTCTTCTCGTTTTTGCCATCCTGACTTTGGCCCCCATTATTCTTTTGAGTGTTTACTTCTATGAAAAAGAAATTCACCTTCAAGGTGATGAACTTACGATCTCCCATAAAGTATTCTTTATTCCACTAAGATCAATGAAGATTAAGCTTACTCAGGACTCCCTCTACCTCGAGCACTATCTTGAGTCCCTAAACGTCGCTGCTCAAGAGAAGAAGCAAGGAATGGCCGGTTTTGAGAATCGCGGCTACTACAAACTTATGATTAGAGATAGCAATAACAAAGGCCATCTTGTCGATCGCAACTCTCGACGTGGTGAAATGAGAAAGCTCAAAGAGCTCATTGAATCTCACCTCTAATAGACAAAAATTTTATTTATATTATAATGGCCTAAAAAGCCTATGAAAATCTATACACTGATATCGATTGCCCTATTCTATTTCTCTAGTGCTTTGGCCTTAGAGTGCCCGCCAACAACGACTTTAGTCTCACTTGAACTTCCCAGCTCAGGAGATAAGCTTGAGTTCTGTCAGAAAAACTTCAATGGAAAACTTCTTAAACATGGTCCTTATAAGAGAACTTCCGCCTCAGGAGTCGTTACCGAGAATAAATACTATACTCAGGGAGAACTCGGTAAGCATCCTCCAAAGAAGGTCGTACAAAAGAAGAAGGTCAATACAGAATGTGCGGACTTTAAGAAGGCCATTGAATGGGTTCTAAATCCTGTAGAGGCCAAGGCCACTGAAGAAGGTGATCACAAGACCCATCGAAGAGTCGTTCGCGATCGCCGTCTGTGTCGAGGCTACCCTCGAGAGCGCCTAAACTTTGTAATGAAAGGTATTCCCTTTAATATGACATGGAAGTATAAAGAAAAATGTCATATCCAAGGAACATTAAAACTCAAAGAAGATGTCCCCCTTAAGGCCAACTATATGACTCGCCCTCCCTTTCTCGTGGATCGCATTAAATTTGATTACACGCTTAAGCGCAGTAAAGAGGGAAGTAATTATTCCGTCCTCATCACGGCCACCAATGGTGAAATGACCAAGGAAGGAAGAAGTGGAAAAGTTGAATTCTCCTTCTCTCAAAGAACAAGTGTTAATATCATCGATCTTAGAAGTAGCGGTGGAAGAGAAGGAGTCTATTCAGATAAGCCTGATGTGAAAATCACAAGGGCCTTTGAGAATTCCTGTGACTCTAAATCTTAAAGAAAACTATTTTCAAAAATAATTTCTTGATGATTTTCTTTCTCATTGAGAAAACCCAGCGCATCACGGGTATCTAGCCACTGATCCCAACTTTCACTTTTCAGAATTATAGGGCATCGATCATGGCCCATTTGCTCAACCTCTTTGGGAGGCTCCTTTGTAATGACGGCAAAGCTAGGAAGAACGATCTTTTCACCAAACTCATTCTCACCACTCCATAGATCATAGAGGCCAGCGACAGCGAGAAGCTTATGCTCAGGAGGATAGAATTCAATTTGCTTTTTTCCCTGCTCTGTTATGACCCATTCATAGAAGCCTCTAATGGGAATCAGACAATGTCGTTTTCCCAATAGCGGCCTCCAGGTCTTTCTCGTCATTAAAGAATCCATTCGTGCATTAAAAAGATTGAACTTACTGGGTACCTCTTCGCGACTGCCTTGGGGCCGAATACGATAGCGCATAGGTTTGATGATGCGATGACCTTGTTCGCTAATAATGACGGGTGACCAATAATTGGGATAGATGCGATCATCTTCGTCAGGTGAGAGATAGCTCTTGGGATGCCTATTTCTTAGCTCGCTAAAAGCATGGAAGTCTCGCTTCGAACTCAGAGCATCGAACTCTTTTGAAATCTTATTCAGTCTCTTTTCTACATGAAGGCTAAAGCACATGCTCAATATTCTACATTATTTTTAAAGATAGTTTCTATTTTTATCTTGCGTAAGTTTTGCGTAACAGGTACAATGAATCTAATATGACGAACTCTCTGATGTCCTCAAATTGTACAACACTCTCCATCGAGGCCCTTAAGGGGGAGTTTAAAAGTAATCATATTCCACAAGGTAATAATCCCCAAAGACGTCCTCAATGGGGTGATGCTTACTGTGGCCTCTTTGGCATCGCCGATGACTTCACTGAAGATCGACTTTCTTTAGATGAACTTCTTATCGCTGACCGAGAGGCCACCTTTTATTTTAAGGCCCGCGGAGATAGCATGGCCCCCTTTATAGAAGAAGGAGATATCCTCATTGCAGATGCCTCCCTCACTCCTAAGAGTGGGCAAATCATCATCGCCTACTTTGAGGGAACTCGCTTATGTAAGCGGCTTATCTACCGAGGTCGTCGCGCTTGTCTACATTCAGAAAATCCACGCTACCGCCCCCTTAGCATTTGTGAAGAAAGTGAATTCCAAGTCTTTGGGGTGGTCACGGGAATTATTCGCCGCCCTCTTTTATAGTAAATACACCAGAGCAGTATCCGAGACCTTATGAGTGAAGCAAATCTCATCGCATTAATTGACTGTAACTCGTTCTACTGTAATTGCGAGAGAGTCTTTAGGCCTGAACTTAGAAATACCCCCATCATCGTCCTCTCCAATAATGATGGATGTGCTGTTTCCCGAACTCCTAAGGCCAAGGCCCTCGGCATTCCCATGGGAGCCCCCTATTTTCAAATTAAAGAGCTCTGTGAAAAAAATGGGGTGGCCATCTTCTCCTCTAACTTCTCCCTCTACACAGATCTCTCTCGTCGCGTGATGTCCATCCTCAAAGAGAACTCTCCTCGAGTGGAGGTCTACTCGGTAGATGAGGCCTTTATGGATTTAAAGGGCATAAAGAATCCCCTAGATTTTGCTGCCACATTAAAAGAAGAGATTTGGAGGCGCACGAAAATTCCAGTCTCTATTGGTATTGCTCCCACAAAAGTTCTCGCAAAAGTGGCCTGTCATATTGCTAAGAAGCGAGCTGAATGTAATGGGGTCTTTGGTTTTGCCCATGCAAATGACTTCACCGAAGAGCTTAGAGCTTTTCCCATTTCTAAAATTTGGGGTATCGCCAAAGGTCGCGCCCTGAAGTTAAAAGTTCAAGGCATTCACAACGCCCTCGCCTTTCGAGACTTTTCCAATGATCGACTTATTCAAAGTCTTCTCACCAAAGTAGGTCGCCAAATTCAAGATGAGCTCAGAGGGATCCCCTGCTTTGCTCTTACTCTGAGTAGCGAAAAGAAGAAAGAAATCATGAGCTCTCGCACTTTTGGCCGTCCTGTCTTTGAAAAGAGAGCACTCAAAGAGTCTATTGCCTCCCATGCCAGCGCCGTCGCCGAACAGCTACGTATGCAAAAGTCTCTATGTTTTGAGCTCTTGGTCTATGTACGCACCAACCCCTATAAAGAAGGTATCGTACAATATGGCGCCTCAAAGAGCTTAAGATTTAATGTACCTCAAAATAATACCTTCGCGCTTATTAAGCTGGCGCTTCGGGCCTTGGAAGAAATTTGGCGCCCCGGTCTCGAATATAAGAAGTCCGGTGTACGTGTTTCCTGCATTCAAGATGAATACGAATATCAACTGGGCCTCTTTGAAAAAGAGATAAGTAATCACAATGAAAGCAAGCAAAAGACCCTTATGCACGTTATAGACCGTGTTAACGCCCGAGAAGGAAAGAGAACTCTCTTCTCCCTCGCCTGTGGAATTGATCATCACACCTGGAAAATGCGTAGAGACTTCTGCTCTCCCCGCTATACAACCTCCTGGAATCACATCCCCTCCTGTAATAGTCATTACACTAAAGGGCCGTAAGGAGCTATAAAGGGCCGTAAGGAGCTATAAAGGGCCGTAGTTTATTCACACTCCCTTTGCCCTCAAGCGGAAAACTTTGTAATTAAGTAAGAAAATAAATGAAAGGGAAAATGATGAAGAAAATGATCGCTCTGGCCGCACTCATAGTGGGGCTCAACTCAGTAATCGCCAATAATGAAGTCAAACTGAAAGGTAAGTTTAAGCTTCTTGAAAATATCAAGGGAGAATGTCCTGAGGAACTTGAAGTCAATACCTATATCACCACAATCCATGTCGGCTACAAAAAAGCTAAGGGCGATATACCGGTCTATGCCTTCAACTACAGTATGGAAAGAATTAACGAAGGAACCAAGAGAGACACAGCTTTTTGCCTATTCCCTGCTCCTGAAGTCTATTACAATGGGCCATGCTTCTTTAGCCGAAAGACTGATACCTCTAATAAGAATAAAACCATTACCCACCTCAAAGGGATTAACTACACCAATGCTGACGCCTACTATACGAGTCTCACAGTAAAAGTAGAGGAACAAACCATCCTTTTCAAAGAAAAACAATATAACCTTCCCCTGCTGATGACGGCCTTTAACGCAACACCACTTAGCATCGCTGTTGGATACTACGAGAAATGGCCAATAGCGAAAGTAAAAGAGGACATGGAATGTCGTTATGATTTGGCCACCCCATAAACATAACAAGACATAAGTAGACAAAAGAACGAACAGACGATAAATACAAATTATATATTCTAAGGGGAAGTCATGAAAAAACAATTAAGCGCAGTGGCACTGACCATGATCTCAGCAGTGGCAATGGCCAATACAAAAGTAGATTCAAGTATAATTGGAAAGTACAAGCTTCTTTCTAACCTTGAAGGTGAATGTCCAGAAACTCTTGTGGTCACAGAAAAAGAAAATACAAAATATTCTGTATGGATCTCTTTCTACAATGAAAATGCAGAGTTCATTAGCAATAATAGCTTCTCCAACCTAAATGAGCCCGTTGAGATTTCTAGCGGAACCTGCTTCACGGCCGGACCAGTAAACCCATTCTGTATGGAAATTCGCAAAGAGCTGGTTAAGTACGATGAGCAAAATCTTGTTCTTGAGAAGTTCAAAGGAAATAAGAAAACATATAATACAGCAAAGCTCTATTACACTAAACTGGCCGTAAAAGATGGATCACAGTTAGAAGTCACTTATAGAGAGTTTGAAAAGCCAATGGCCTATGCTCAATTCAACTTCACTCCAATTGAGTCAGCAGTGACCAACACGGCCTATTATACCTTCCCTATCTTTAAGAAGAATTTCAGCTGTAACTACGGCAAGTAAATATAAAAAAGGCCTTCTTAGTGAAGGCCTTTTTTTTATCTATTCTTAATTTATTCTGTATCTTTTTTTGAGTCGGTTTTAAAGTCGGGGTCATCATCAAGGTGATCCGTTCTAAAGGTCTTAGGGCGCTTGCCACCACCAGTGCCACGCTTTGTCCCATCCTTCTCTTTTTCCCAGTGTTTTTCCCAAGAGTTACGCTTCACTTCTTTTTCTTCACGCTTTTGCTTGCGCTCATTTAAGATTTCATCGACCTCGGCCTTTGATCTCTTTTTAACAGGGGCCTTAGACTTGGAGAACTTATTATTTTTCTTTGCTGTTTTGGTTGCATCAGCAACTTGATCGTGACGTGAAATATCAATAGTCACTTCACCAGATACTTTCACCTGACAGGCCAGACGCTCTTTAGTGATATGGAATACATTTCCAATCATCTGTGTTTCTTCAAAAGAGGGAGAATTGATATTATCAAGTCCATCCACAATCTTAACTAAACAGTCAGAACATGAAGCATAACCACCACAAGAAGACTTAACATAAATGCCTTCTTCTCTAAGGGCACTCAAGAGATTGGTATCCCCATCAATTTTAAAAGATGTTTCCTGAGGCTTCAGGTTAACGGTATATTTTGAATCGCTCATATCATCCTACGCAGGTAAGACACCGATATTCTTTAAAAGAAAAGCGCCTTACTTAAACATGTTTTTTCAACTTGTTTTCCACCGTATCAAGGACCTTGCCCTTGAAGGGTTTCAACATTAAAGAAAGTTTACACGTCACTTCTACCGCAGAATCCGTAAAATTCAGAGAGAGTGTGAAACCTTTACCTTCGGCCACAATAGAATCAGGCTCATTATATGAGATATCGGCCTTCATATTCCACTTTGCAATATATTCGGGCGTGATCTGATTGCGAGCGGCCTGGTAGGCCTCTGCTTTATTTGATGTTTGGTTGTAAGATACCTTTAAATCCATGGTAAATTCCTTATTTTTTATTGAGTTCTCTTACTTCGTCCCAGTGGAGCCAAATCCTCCGGCCCCACGTTGGGTAGAACTTAATTCATCATCAGTAGCGATAAATGCCCCTTGGGTTACCGGAGCAACCACCAACTGAGCAATTCTCTCTCCATGAGCAACAACAAAGCGCTCATTACCAAAGTTTCCAAGAATAATCTTCACTTCTCCACGATAGTCACTATCGATAGTTCCGGGAGCATTCACTACGAGCAGAGAAGTTTTCAAAGAGAGACCAGATCGTGGCCTCACTTGAACTTCATAACCCATAGGGATTTCCATGCTCAAACCCGTAGGGACAAGAACTCTTGCCCCAGGTTCAATGATCATTCCAGATTCACGGTACTCGTCTTCAAGGGAAGCGCGAATATCGGCACCAGCGGCCCCCTCAGTCTCATAGGACGGAAGAGGCAAACTTGTGTCGTAGTGATCTAAACATTTGATACGGATATCTACTTTTTTAGTCATAACGTTAAACTACTTCTTACTTTTCTTTTTTCTTAAGAGGCTCAACATCTTTGATAGAAAGTTTGAGGCGTCCCATACGGTCAACTTCAACAACTTTCACCTTAACCATATCCCCTTCAGCGACATAGTCAGCAACGTCATTTACTCTATCTTCAGAAATTTCAGAAACGTGAACAAGTCCACTTACACCTGGAACGATATCAACGAAAGCTCCATACTCTTTAAGAGTAACCACTTTAGCTTCATAGATTGTTCCCACTTTTGGACCATTGATTTGAAGTTCACAAGCTGCAATACAGTTAGTGATCGCTTCTGGATCTGTACCAAGAACCTTAACTGTTCCATCTTCTTCGATTTCCATTGTGATTCCGAAGTCTTCTTGAACCGCTTTAATATTCTTACCACCTGGACCGATGAGAGCACCGATTTTATCCGTTGGGATTTTGAAAGTTTCAATTCTTGGAACGCCATCTCTGAAGTCAGGACGGTGAGTTGCAATCGTCTTGGCCATTTCACCAAGAATGTGAAGACGACCTTCACGGGCCTGGGCCATTGCTTTTTCAACGATCTCACGAGTTAGACCCGTGATCTTAATATCCATTTGAATAGCAGTGATCCCTTCTGTTGTACCAGCAACTTTGAAGTCCATATCACCAAGATGATCTTCATCACCTAGAATATCAGTAAGAACTTTAAAGCGTCCTCCTTCTTCACTGATAAGACCCATGGCGATCCCTGCAACAGGAGCAACCAATGGAACACCAGCATCCATAAGGGCCATTGAGGCCGAACAAACAGAACCCATGGAACTTGATCCGTTTGACTCAAGAACCTCACAAACTACACGAGTTGTATAAGGGAACTCAGCAGGAAGAACAGCTTTCACACCACGCTCAGCAAGATTACCGTGACCAAGTTCACGACGTCCTACCCCTCTAACACCACGAGCTTCACCAACAGAGTATGGAGGGAAATTATAGTGAAGATAGAATTTACTGTAATCAAGTCCATAAATGGTATCGCTCATCTGCTCACCGGCCTTACCACCGATAGTAACAGAGGCCATAACTTGTGTTTCACCACGAGTGAAGAGTGAAGATCCGTGAGGAGTTGTAAGGATATTGGTCTCAGTTTCAATTTGACGAACCTGAGTAAGGCTTCTTCCACCAATACGCTTCTCTTCATCAAGGATATCAGCTCTCATCATATTATACATGAGCTCATCAACACCTTTGTAAGCTTCTTTTTTGAAAGCAGCGCCTTCTTCCATACCAAAGTCAGCAGGAGCAGCGGCCATAGCAGCAGCAACTTGAGCTTCTAGAGCTCTAACGGCCGCTTGTCTCTCCATCTTATCAACGGTTGAAATACACTCGCGAGCAGCGCCTGCGAAGTCAGCAGTAATTTTATCCATAAGGGCCTTATTTGGAGCAGCTGAAATAAATTCACGTTTTGCTTTTCCAACTTCCTCACGGATTTTGTTAAGAAGAGTTACATATTCTTTAATATTGTCATGAGCAAACCAGATCGCTCCCAGAACTTCATCTTCAGGAACAATATGGGCCTCTCCCTCAACCATAAGAATGGCATCAGCAGATGCGGCAACAGCGATCTCTAGATCAGTTTCTTCCATCTGAGCAAGGGTTGGGTTTAAGATATACTCTCCGCCAACACGACCTACTTTTGCAGTACCAATTGGACCATTGAAAGGAATATCAGAAATTGTAAGAGCAGCAGAAGCACCAAGACCTGCAAGAACTTCAGGGTCTCCACCTTCTTCGTTATAAGAAAGAACAGTACAACTTACTACAGTGTCAAACATATACCCTTCAGGGAATAGTGGACGAAGGGGACGGTCAATAAGACGGGCCGCTAGTGTTTCAGCATCCCCTGGACGACCTTCACGCTTTCTAAAACCACCGAGAAACTTCCCAGCAGCGTAGAATTTCTCTGTGTACTCTACAAGAAGAGGAAAGAAATCTTGTCCATCTTTCATCTCGCGAGCAGAACATACTGTAACAAGAACTTGAGTTCCTCCACAGCTTACTAAAACGGAACCGTCCGCTTGCTTGGCCAAACGACCAGTTTCAACGGTAACTTCTTTACCACCGTAATTTAAACTCCAAACTTTTTTGTTTTCGTTCATAAAAACTCCTTAACCTCAAATAACGAGGCCTAATTAAAATAAAAAACGCTTAGGAATTTTCTTTGATGATAAGGAATTTAAAGAATATTTAAGGGAGCTGATTACGGAGGAGAACCAAGTCCTTTAAATATCCCTCAAATTCCATTCAAGAAGATCACTAAACGCACCTTATTATAAACAGTAAAGTCGAGATCGCCAAACTTTACGCACAGAATTAATCAAAGATTTTTAGGGTTTATTTGCGAGGAAATAGGTAACGAAAGAGATTCGTACATGAATTACTGATATGGCCCTTACCAATACGGTATCCATCAGAAAAGTTTAGAGGAAAATCAATGTCACGATTGGCCAGGGCATGAAAGTATTCACGAGCTCCCATTTTCATCTGCTCTTCAAAAATAAGTTCTTCATCCCCAACAAGCTTTGGAAGCTGACTAATCAACATTCCCCCGCGGGCCAAAGTTCCAATACTATCATTTTCCATTAATCCTTTTTGTAGGAGCCAACTGATCCAATTATCACCACCACTTATTTTTCCAGCATTCAATTCTTTTTGAACCATATCGATAATGATAGAGCGCGAAACTTTGAGCTCTCCAAGATTGGCAGCGATAATTCCATCAGCAAGAACCTGGGCCGATTTCGTCTTATCCCCTAGTCCAATTAAGATAAAGCCACGACGAACTTCTAGAGGGAGTGTCTCTCCCATGCCATAGTCGAAAATATGAACTTTGATACTTCCATCAATTTCCGAGATCGTTACCGTAAAGTTACCTTGGTGGAGATCTGCATGGATGAAGCCACTGCGAAAGAGCGCCTCTTCAAACCAAAGCCTGAACATCCCTCTTGCTACGGCCTTCTGCTTGGTTTTATCTGTCATTTGAGAGAATTTATCACCAAAGACCACAAACTCTTGTACATGTAATTTACTATTAGGATCATGACTTCTGTAAATTTTAGGAACTTTAAAATCAATCGTGTGCTCACTCTTATCCACATCGACTTTTAAAGATCGACCATAGAGTTCATAGGCCAACTCTTGTCTTTTTATTGTCCCATCGATATCCAACTCCATCATAAGAAAGTCTCGAGAACTTTCGATGAGCTTATCTAAATTAGGTAGTCCAAGACCTTTGATCGCCTCATCAGAATCAAGCTTTACTAAGAAGCTTTTTAAAATTTCAATATCAGAGAGAACCCGCTCTTCTATGCCTGGCTTTAAAAAGCGAAGGGCCACGGTCTCTTGAGACAATCCATTCTTTAATTTCGCTTTATGGACCTGGGCCATGGTTCCTGTACCAAGGGGATATTCGCCGATTGAGACAAATTCATGCCCGCCATCAGCTTCCACTAAACGCTTAACTAAATGATAGGGGACAACTTTTCCATTTGATTCAAGCATTTCCATAATGGGCTTAAACTCTTCACCAACACCTTCTTCCTTACCCAGTTGTTGCAGGAGTTTTCCAAGTCCTGGTCCACAATTACGAAAAAGGACATCCATCATTTCTTCTTTTGTGGAGTTTGGCCCTAAGTTGATAAACTCAGAAGCGATTGTCTTGAATTCATCCTCTGGCATTTCGACAAAGTAGTGCTTAAGAAAGGCCTTAATAAAGTCACCAAATTGATTATCCCCAAAGTCGAACTCTCCTCCTGAGACAAATTGATCCATTTGAGAGAGAATTCTCTCTTTTTCACCAAAGTAGATACTCTCCCCTTTTTCAAAGAGTTCATCTAAGTCGTAGTCTCCAGTGGCCAACTTATCGAGAAAAGTTAAGGTCATCACATGAGAAACCTTAGTCGACTCTGTCATCATCATAAAATCAAAAAGTGAAGTATGCATATCTCTAAAATTAGCAGGAGTGAATAAGGTCAAACCAAATTCATTCTTGTGAGTTCTTTCAACCAGGTAGTCCACCTCATCCTGAAGAGTCCACATGGGAGGATGAGAGAATTGATAAAACTTGCTCTCTAAACTTCCCTCTTTTTCCATCTCAACATTGGAGAGCAGCTTTTGTAATTCAATCTGTAAATAGAGCTTAGCTTCTTCGAAGATGGCCTTCTTCTCTTGCTCGCTCTTTCCTATCGCAAGCAAGAAGAACTTCGCGGTGTTATCACTAATGATCGAAAATTCAGCTTTTCGTGCATCACTAAGATCTTCAGTTAATTGGTTTTGGATTTGATAGTAACTTTGAAGGTCAGCACTTTCCAAATGAGGATTCTGTGCTGGAACTCTACTCTTATATTGATGAGAACACCCTAGGCATAGGGAGAAGATCAAAGATAATAAGGCAATTGAGATAGAATTCAAAAATTTCACAGTGAACTTATCGGTTAAATCATTCACTTTCTGTAGAAGTTTGGGCCTTTATATCTAATAAAATTATCGTAATATTAGATACTTATTAATTAAGAGAAAAGTTCAGGACCATGGGATTATGATCAGAGCCTCTTGAGCGTACTGCGGTGGCCTTATTGATGGTGACTCCTCTTGAGAAGACATGATCGAGCTTTAGTCCTAGGGCCTTTTTAATATAGTGATCATTTTCAAATTCTACAGCTTCCATTCCTAGGTTTGAAATAGTGTTATTTAAAATATGTATGCGTCCTATGGCCCATGTATTAAAGTCTCCGCCCCAAATAATAGGACCATCAAAATTCATAAGTTCTTTTTCAAGCTCGATAATCTGAATTTTGAAAGCATTTAAAGTTACAAAGTTAATTCCGTGAGTGTTAACGATCATCACTTCACGTCCATCAATCTTTATTTTTGATAATAACGAACTCTTAGGTGTTTTCAAAAACGGCTCTCTTGAGTCTGAGTGAATCGTTCTTCCACTTAGGATGGGATATTTTGAGCTGGTCATGACTCCTGAAAATTGAACGACTCCATCCTTATCGTATTCAAATGCAGCCGCCATATCACAATCACTTCTTTCTAAACAGAGAAATGGACCATCATTAACAATGGCCTCTTGAAAAATAGCGATATCCGGCTTTTCCAGCTCCTTGAGACGTTCCCATTCTTTAGAGAAGTGCTTCTTATCCGTTTTAAAGATATTCCACACAAGAAGATTAACTTCACTCTTCTCATGGTTAACTTCGCTCTCAATGGCACGAGTCAGCTCAAAGTAGGAATCCTCTTCAGAATGGATGATGGCACTCATCATTCCAGCATGGGTAGTGATTGAGAAGATTCCTAGAAGGGTCAGTTTTAAGATTATTATTTTCATAGAGCTTATTATAGATAAATTGGCCTTAAATAGGCCCTAGAGTGAAGAAGTTATATTGGGCCGACCACTTTTTTGGCATATAAATATGATGTGGAGATCCACTTAAATCACTGATATCCCATAAATTCTTCATTTTAATTTTAGATAAGCTCAAAGCGGACGATAATTAAAATATGAAGAAAACTATATATTATTTCTCGCTATTATTTTGCCTCGCCGTGGGCCTTCTTTTAAGCTTTCTAGTTCCCACTCTTTTGATAGGCGGCTACCTTAAACTTATCTTCGCGATTTTTTTAAGCACTCTGATTTTTACAGGTTTGAATTATTGGTCACTCAAAGGATCAATTCCAGGCTACAGCTTTCGTCCACGCTTTGCTCATCTCTTTAAAAAGACTTTCATTATTTTTGGATTCATCTTTGGAGGATCTGCTCTTTATAATGATTACTTAGGTATTAATCAGTTCAGATATCGCTACGGAAACTATATGCCTTATGCTTCATTATTAACAAAGAATTCAATGGGACAAAAGCTATTAAAGGCGGCCTATAGTCTAACTCCAACCTATAGCATGCAGTACTCATTAATGATTGCAGAAGAGTCAAGTAAGGCCTTCATTATAAAGAATAGAATATCAGAGGGAAAACTCTGTGAAACAATTAATGCTTATGACTGCTTTCATAAAGTCTATGAAACGATTAATAAGAATGCCCCCATGACTATCACTGGAAATACTCTAATGGTAGCAGTAGGCGCTTTAATCACATTTAAAGAAAAGAAGAAAATAGATAGAGAATTAGAAATAGATCCTAATCCAAGTAGAAAGAATAAGAATTTAACAGAGAGCTCTCTGCGTATCTCTAATATTAGTTTGCAGGCCCAGAATGCATTATTACGGGGTGGAATGCTTAGAGATCAATGGCGAGAAATTCCTGCAAAAGAGCAAACCTTAGACTTAGAAAAATATTCTTATCATGAGAGAGAAATGCTTCTTATTGAAAATGTAGAAAATCAAATTTTGAAGAAGTTCTTTAAGGTTAGTACTAAGAAAATTACAAATATTTTAACGGCCCTTAAGAGTAAGAAAGATATTTGTGACCAAGATTGCCAGCTTAGAGTTCAAAGTCAACTCGATTTACTAATGAGGAATAAGAAGGAATCGGATGAGCGTATTTCTTATGTCGATATCGATTACCAAGAATACTTTCCTCTAACAGGAAGATTCCTTCCTAAAGTTGAAAATAGTCTTTAATTATAAAAAAAGGCCTCCAAAACTGGAGGCCTCTTTATTATTAAAATATTGAATTTTAAATTACTTTCTAAGTCCAAGATCTTTAATAAGTGACTTATAAGTATCTTCGCTTCCTGTCTTAATATACTTAAGAAGTGAACGACGACGACCAATCATCTTAAGAAGACCACGGTTTGAGTGGTAGTCATGCTTGTTAGCAGCAAAGTGACCTTTAAGGTTATTGATTCTTTCCGTAAGGATTGCAACTTGAACAGCTGAACAACCAGTGTCCTTTTCACCTGAACCAAATTTTGCACCAAAAGTCTTTACCAGTTCTGCAGTTCTTTCAACAGTAATCATAATTTCTCCTACACATACCCTAACATCAGCGCGAACCGATCGCTGGGCGATATAATTAGTCTTGATAATCAAAACGATTTCGGGAATTTAACGTAAATGATCCCCCATGTAAACCTTTAATTGAGACATTAACCTTTCTTCAATCTGGCGAATACGCTCGCGGCTTACCCCATATTCATCAGCAATGCTTTGCAGCGATGGAGGAACCTCACTAAGTAGCCGTTTTTTAAAGATATCACGATCTCTCTCTTTCAGATCTTTAACAAATTCTCTCAGATGCTCTTGAAGAATTTCCATTGACTGCTGATCACTCACAATCTCTTCGGGGCCATCAGAGCTATCCTCAAGAAATTGGGCAAAGGTTCCTTTTTCACCGTCACCCACAGGAGTATCGATACTAATCTCTCCCCCACTTTGTGGATCGAGACGGGCATCCATGGTGATGACGGCCTTCTCACTTACCCCTAGATTTTCAGATAAGGTTTTTGAGTCAGGTGTAATTCCTTGCGCCTCAAGACGGGCCTTTTCCTTCATAAGATTGAAGAAGAGCTTCTTTTGATCATTTGTAGTACCAATTTTTACTAGGCGAAAATTATCGAGAATATATTTAAGAATATAAGATCGGATCCACCAAGAAGCGTAATAAGAGAGCTTCGCGCCTTTTTGCGCATCATACTTACTTACCGCCTTCATCAGGCCAATATTCCCTTCTTGAATAAGATCCATAGTATTTTGCCAGGCGGTACGATACTCCATAGCAATTTTTACCACCAAACGAAGGTTACCCATTACCAGCTTTTTTGCCGCATCTACAGAGCCAGTTTCGGCCAGGGCCTTAGTCAAGGCCTTTTCCTGATCCTCTGTAAGTAAGGGGTATTGACCAATTTGATTGAGATAATTTACCAAAGGGTCATCTGAATGTTTCTTGGTAGGGACTAAGTCGCCAGAAATATAGAGCGCAGGAAGAAGTTCTTCCGCGGAAAGTTCAGGGTTTTCTAGATCAATATCAGTATATAAAGATGAGTCTTTATCCTTACTAGGTACAGAATCTACATCTATTACTTCAATATTCTTTACGATTTTTGATTTTTCATCTGCCATAGGCCCATCCAATAAAAAAACCACCTTATCACGGTCTTAAGGACCAATCAAAGGTGGCTTTACTAAATTCACAGAAATATGACAGTAAAATTCTATTTCTTCAATTCTATGACTAAATCATTAAGCCTATTAGCAAGAAGACTCAATTCTTTGGCCGCAACTTGTACTTGCTCTGCGCCAGAAGAACTTTCTTGAGCATTTGAAGAGACCTTTCGAATCACTTCAGAAATCTGCTCAACTGCTGCCCCAGATTCACTAATAATTCTAGAAACTTCATTTGTCGTTGCGGACTGCTCTTCAACAGATGCCGCAACCGTATTGAAAGATCCTGAAATATCATCAATTTTAGAGCTGATATTCTTAACCGCAGTAACTGACTGACTAGAAGTATCTTGAATCGCTTTAATCTTATTGGTAATTTCTTCAGCTGCTACGGCCGATTGCTTAGCAAGCTCTTTAACCTCATTGGCCACAACCGCAAATCCCTTCCCTGCTTCTCCGGCTCGGGCGGCTTCGATGGTAGCATTTAAGGCCAAAAGATTGGTTTGCTGAGCAATGGAGCTAATCACTTTTGTAATCGTTCCAATCTCTTCACTACTTTGATTGAGGGTATCCATTACTTCAGAAGTACTTCTCGCTTCGACTTGACAGTCTTGGGCCATTTTTGAACTTCCATTCGTATTGGTAGCAATCTCTCTAATTGTGCTGGTCATTTCATCCGCACTAGCGGCCACGGTTTGAATCCCAGAGTTAACCTGTTCAGTGGCGGCAGTTGCATTAACGGCCTCTTCAGTCGTACGCTGAGCACTTGTAAGAAGAGTACCTGCCGTAGCACCAAACTCTTCAGTCGCAGCACTAAGCTGACTAGCTGTTTCCGTTAAGGTTTCAATTACCTTGATCGAATCTTGCTTTTTCTTCGTTATATCTGTGGCATATTTAACCACTTTAAATACCTCTCCATTGAGATCAAAAACAGGGTTATAAGCAGCGCTTAGCCATAGCTCATCTCCATCTTTTTTGAACCTCTGATAATCACCACTTTGGAATTGCCCATTGGCCAGATCACTCCAAAATTGCTGATAGCTTGGGGACTTAACATATTCAGGATCACAGAAAATTCGATGATGCTTACCTACAATTTCATCTCTTGTGTATCCAGTCGCTGCAAAGAAGTTATCATTGGCATCTAAAATAGTTCCATCTGGTGTAAAGTTAATGACCGCTTGAGTTTTAGATAAGGCCTCAAGCTCTGCATCTTTAAGTTTCTGCGCACTAATATCTTGAGCAAACTTAATGACCTTAAGAACTTTTCCTGTTTCATCAATAATAGGGTTATATGAAGCAGAAATCCAAACCTCTTTTCCATTCTTACCCAGTCGACGATACTCGCCCGTATCAAACTCCCCCTGCCCTAACTTTCTCCAAAATTCTCTATATTCAGCAGACTGAGTATATTCTTCGTCACAGAACATGCGGTGATGTTTTCCCTCGATTTCTTGCATCGAATATCCAAGAGTATGAAGGAAGTTATCATTTGCTTTTCGAATAGTCCCATCAACACTGAATTCAATCACGGCCTGTGACTTATCGATGGCCTGTATGATGGAAGCAAATTCGGCTGCCTGTAGTTTTTGAGCTGTTATATCCGTTGCGAACTTTACAACTCCTGTAACCTGTCCATTTGAATCCAGTAATGGGTTATAAGAAGCAGAAATCCAAATCTCTTCCCCACTTTTTGTGATTCTCTTATATTCTCCAGAGTCAAACTCTCCAGCTCCAAGCTTTTGCCAAAATTGCTTATAGGCAATCGTATCGATATAACTTTTTTCACAGAAAATCTGGTGATGCTTACCTTTTATCTCATCTAGGGTATAGCCAAGAGCATTTAAAAAGTTATCATTAGCATCTTCTATTATTCCATCTGGAGAAAATTGAATCACGGCCTGTGAGCGCTTAATGGCATTAACCACAGAATCGAGGTAATTATATTCTTCCAATGAATGATCTAATTTTTTTGCATTATTTGAACTCATTTGTAGTTCCTCCAAAATTCGTTTAGTCACTTATCTGTCATAATTATTAAAAACTTAAGGATAAATTTCTTAATTTTGATAAATCACTCTCTTCTCCACTTTCGTTCTTTTTGATCAAGTATCGATATCTCATATGCCTAAGGGCATAAGGAGAGAAATTTATATAAATAGGTGCCTCTATAAAGCCTGAATTGGACTCGTTAAAGAAATCACCTTCATAGGAGGCCACTTGGCGAGTTAGCTCTCTTACAACTAATTCAGTCAAGCTTTCACTCCAAGGCACAATAGGAAACTTCTCTCTAAGTTCATCCAGTTTATGATTAAGTCTGGCACGAAACGGAATGCGAACACGCTCAGCTTTCTTAGGCTCTACTTTTTCATCAATTTTCTTCCATGAGCTTCTTACCCAACTGAGAAATTTCTTTGAAAGTTTTAAATCAATTTTTACCCGTAACTTCCCCATGATATTTATCGCTCTATCAAACTCACCTTGATTAATATCTAATTCGACTTGGAATTTTGAGAGGTCTTTTTTGAAATATAATTCAGGTTCAACCAGATCAAGGGTTAGACTCTCCTCATAGGTCATCGCCTGCTTATAGTTCCCATTTTGAGCCTCGGCCCAACTATCCCAACTCTTATCCATTGGAGATCTCATAAATGTCATCAAATCAGAGAACTTATCGGCCTGTACCATAAAGTCAGGATAGCCAGTCATTAAGGCCACTAACTGACCTGTCAACAGATATTGATCATCAAAAGTAAGTTGTTTAATATGGTTCTCAATTTTAGGCTCTTGGTTCTTAACTTTATAATCAAGATCTCTAAATTCATTACAATAGAGTCTCTCAAAGTCATCTTCGATACTACTGCTTCCTACAGTCTGTGGAATTTGTCTTAAGAATGTAACTTTATCATTACGGCGACAAATCATATTACGACAGGAAATTTGAAGAGAACTTTCAACAGGTATCTTTACTATTTTTTCAAGCTTACGCTCCCAAGAAAGTCCTATTCCCGAGAGTTCTCGTATCACACTTGCAGCAATGATTGGGTTGCGGGCAAGAGGAACGAGTAGGCGCGCATTATCAACTTCATTTGCCCAGGAACAAGAAGATTTAAATAATTCCAGAGTCCACGCAAACTCTTGCTTACGTGCTTGAGGCCCAGAGTTCACACGCCCCAAAGACTTTGGAAAAAATGGATCATTCTCTAGAGTAGGTAAATCAATTCCTCTTCCTTTTGAAAAACGTGCCAGCATATTCTGTTTTAATTGCTTAAGACTAATCGTCGTTAAATTCTGACTACAATAATTTCCAATAAGATTATTCACGAGGTTTCTATATTCCTCATTTGAAAAATCAAAATATTGAGCGTATCGGGCCATATACTCAGTAGAGAGATCTAGAGTAAGGAATTGTAGAGTAGAGAGAAAGACCCTCTTTGCATTACTTAATTCGTTACGTGTAGCAAAATCAAGTGAAGGACGCTTTTTACATTTATTATTTAAATTATGCCCTTCATCTATCATTCCTCGATAGAGTACAAACTTTAAAAGTTTTTCTTGATCAATACTTTGTCTATTGAGAGCGCTCTTTTCTCGCTTGATATCCCTAAAAATATAATAAAGAGGATCTGTAATTTCGACTTCATAACGATCAGAGAAATCTCCCAAAAGAAGACTTTCAAGGGGTACCAATCCATAGCTTAAACGAGGAAGAACCCCGGTGATAAAGAGCATCACTATAAATTTTGAAATGAATGGAGGAATTTTTTTCCTCATTAACAAGTCCCCTACTTTTTTAGCGCTGTAATCAAATTATCGGTTTAATGAACCGAAAAAGTAGGCATGAAAATAAGACAAACCTTAACTGGCACTTTTTACCACCTCAAAAAGAAGCTTATTTATACGACTGCTATCAGTATGTATATTAGTTTCCTGTTGAATATAAATGCGGCCAACTTTGAGCAAGAAACAAGTGGATTTAGTAGAAGCTCAACCACAGATCGTAGGGCACTAGAAACAATCAATTCTGGAAATATTACTAAGGACTGGAATTATTACGGCAAAGAAGAGGTTGAGCGTTATCAAATTCAGAAAGAATATCAGAGCAAGTCTCAAGATATTTTTGCTATTAAAGAAGCGAAAATGGCAATTATAAATGGTGATCTAGAGCTTGCACGCTTCTTCCTATCAAAAGTTAATACCAAGAGATCAGAGTTAAGCCTTTTAAAGAATCGCTACCTCTCCATTGTATACTTTATCGAGGGAGACTATCAGACTTCATATGATCTTATTAACTCCAATCAATATAATATTCTTCAGTACTATAAACAGATATGTCTATTACGAATTATTAACCTCATCGCCTTGGATGATATTGAAAAATTTAAGGCTGAGATGGGAAGTTGCCAAAATGCGACTATTGATAATGCTTCAAATAATCACTTCTGGCTGAAGCAGGTTTCCAATATAAAAGAGCGTAATAAAGAATTACTGCAAGGAACACTCATCAATCAGTTAAGACAATCTGTAACCAATAATGAATATATAAAGATATGGATGAAATTGGCCCTCTTTATCAATAAAGAAGAGGTCATTGTTAATAAGATATCTGGTCTTCCCCCCTCAGCGTATCAATCAAAGGAGATTAGAGAACTCATCGGATTCGCCTACTACAGAATAGGCGATCTCAAAAAAGCCGAAGAGTTTATTGAAGATATAGAAACACCTAATACAGATAATATTCGCGGAAATATTAACCTTGCTCAAGATAAATTGGAATTGGCCTTTGGACATTTCAAGTTGGCACTAACCAAGAAGCAAAACTCTAAGAATGCACTAGAAAGAGGTATTCCTTTGGCCTACCTACTTGGACAGTGGGACGAAGGTTTAAAGATGTTAGAGCGCTCAGTAGAGATCAAAGACGAAAGAAAGAAGGAGGCCTTAGAAACTGCCTTTAATATTAGAAAAGATAATATTGAAAAGTCACGTGAACTCCTCAATGTATTAGAATATAAGTTTAAAAATAAACTGCCCTATGAACTCATTTTGATGGATACTTTTGTCTCTTTAAAAGAGGGAAATCAAGAGCGACTCAAGGAGACCGCAGCTGAAGGTTGTCGCAAAGAAGAAGGGCTTCATTGTTGGCTTAACTCAAAACTCTTTGAATGGGACAATATTGGTAAGACATTCACACGTGATGACTCCACCCTTGGTAAGAATTTTGATATAGATGCTCTCAAGAGTACAGCTAAGATTACTCCCCTAGAAGATAATATTCTGATTGATCAAAAAGATATCGAAGAGCTCGATGGAAACACAATAGATCTCAATTTCTAAAAATAGCTCCCAAGTCCAAGCGTGGCCCCAGAACTTAATCGTGAAGCATCATATTCATAGATATAACTATCTCCACTTACCGTATAGCTCTCTCCTTGAGTAAAGAGATGACCAATTAGGTACCAATTCTTACTTGGCCAATAACGAAGCCCTAGATTGAGCCCATAACTAAGTCCAGTGCTTACATCCATATCACCAGAAGTTTTTCCAATATTAGTTCCTAGACGGGCCTCAAGCTCTCCGGAGAGCTTCTTATGGCGAAACCACTCCCCTTGTATCCCCAAAAAGATTTTAGGGATAACAAAGCTTGTATATTCAGAACTGATCCCACTATCTGTACTAGAATAATGAATGAAGAGTTGCTGATCCATTTTCACCTGGGCCAAGAAATTCCAATGAGCAGTGGTTGAATACTTTAGCCCAACACCAATTGCTGTGACTTTATTCTCTCCCTGAGTTGTATTTGAATTGACACGATCAAATTCAATAGAAGAAAGTGAAAATTCAGCATAAGGTTTGAGACGAGATCCAGAATCAAAGCCTATCCCTAGGGTCGTCTGTGTCGAGCCACCTGCGCGATCTTCCCTATTATCCCCTGTCGTATTATTTGAAAGTTCAAAGGTTTGAGAAAAACGGCTCATATTTAACCAAATCACATTCTTAGAAATTAGCTCTCTATATGAGAGATAGCGCTTAACCTCTTTTTCAATATCTTTATCTGGCCCATCTCCAACAACAATCGCTTGATCGAGAACAGCATTTAGCTTCTTTTGATTGGACTCGACTTTAGCGAGAAGTTCTTTTGGTGTACCGGGCTTGAATTGTTTCTTAACGAACCCCTTCATCGGATCAATCTCAAGCCCAAGAGGTGGAACATATTCACCAGTTTGGGCATCAACATTACCTAGCTCTTTATCAACGAAGACCTGAGTTTGCTTGTCGAATAAAGCATCTTCACTAGGCGGCACATAGAAGCCTGTCTTACGATCAAAGAAACCACCGGCCTTTGGAGCATAGATCTTATTCTCGTCATCATAAATACCCTCGGCCGGAGTATCAGTTGCGACAGGCTTTATTTTTAAATCGTGACTATCAAGGTCCGCTTTCTTGCGACGTCCACTGCCTTCTTCAAACTGATCATTTGAGTAGAGAAGATTTAGTTGAACAGGATTGATAACGACTGGTTTTGCAACACTTTCAAATCTATCAACTGTTTGAGAGAGTTGCCCTGCTTTAACGGTCGAGGCATTATCAGCATTCAAAGCCGCTTCCATTTTCTCAATGGGATCTGATATTTCTTTGACTTCAACTTCTTCTTCAATTACGAGAGATTTATCGAACTCTGATTCTCGAGAATATTCGATATCTTTCTTTACCTTAGCTTTTACCTTATCTACCTCTTTAGTATGGGCCATACTAACAGAGCCTTTGTAAGTAAGAAGGGATGTGACTCCTGTTTTAGGACCATAAACGGTTTCAAACTCAGTACCTCTAACACCAAGGGCTGCTGTCTTGGTCTTTATAAAGAAGTGCATCTTTCCATCAGCGGCCTTTTCTACTTTATTTCGAATACTTCCCTTGAGTAGGCCAATTACAGACTTATCTGCACTTGTGGCCCCAATTTGGTTTAGAACAATTTTTGACTCAGGTCCTAAAGATAGAGTCGATCCATCCTGAAGAATCATTCTGATGAAGCTTCCCTTACCTGTTAGAATAGAAGTATCTATTTTTAAAAGATCATCCTTGGAGACTTTTCTCGCCAATAATTCTCCTGGTGCAAGCTGTGTTACTTTACCTTTAACCAAGATGACTTTTGCAAATTTAGAAAATGATGGATGTGAAAATAGAGATAGTGTTATGAGAAATAAAAGAATCCGTTCTTTCATGAATATAGCGTCCTAGCGTGAGTCTTTGGGGAAAAATCCTTCAAAGATATTTTCCCTAAGACTCGTGCTCGCGTCAATATATTCCATTGAAAATATTGGAAATCCTAGTCTTTTAAAGGCCTAAACTCTCTACCATCATGAACAAATGTAACTTCTTTTTCTTCTTGAATAGTAGTTAAATTAACAGGTCGGCCCCAAATCGTTTGAATATTCTTTAGCGTCTTAGCAGCAAAACCCATATCCAAATCAACACCTTGATGTCTATGGATCAGGTGAAGTTCACCCCTATTGGCAAAGTTCCCTGACTCAACTTCAATAACAGGTTGGCCAAAGTTGGTTAAGCTCATGAGAAGCTTTGCCTTAATGGCCTCAAAGTCACGTGAATCAATTTCAAAGCGGCTGGTGCGTGGATTATACTTATAAGTAAAGAGCTGCATTCTCTCGCAAAATTCTTGAGTGAAGAACTCATCGATAAAAGTAACGTCATTATGAGTTTTACGAACTTCAAAAATTTTTTCTTTACCTTGATGGGTAGGACGATTCCAATTTTCACGAGCGTGCATATCTGTACACTCGTTGTATTCCTTACCAAAGCGACCAGTATCCCAACGATATTCGATATCTCTCATCATCTCGATGCCGATTTTATAAGGATTAATATTTTGACGACTCATCGCCATGACACCTGAGTGCTTATCAGCAAATTCAATAATCTCAGATGGCTTTAGTGCCTTCTTCGTAAGTATGGTTGAGTGCCAGTAACTGGCCCAGCCTTCATTCATAATCTTAGTCATTCTCTGGGGCAAGAAGTAATAAGCTTCCTCTCTCAGAATACCAAGAATATCGGACTGCCAATCTTGAAGTGGAGCATTCTCAATTAAGTACATCATAATATCTCTAGGAGAAACATGACTTGGCTTCTTTCTCTCCACAACTTCTTCATCTAGGGGCATAGGAGCTTTTGTTTCCTCTGGATTAAAGAGCTTTGATCTCATAAAGCTCTTTAGGTGATTAGAGCGACCATCATCATCATCGTCATGAAAGAATTGCTGATGATACTCTTGATTCTTACTCTCTCTTGAGCGTTGAACATCAGGAGTTTCAAAGAGAACATTGGTATCCATTAGGTTCTCAAGAGAGAGAACACAATCAATGAAGGTCTCTACTCTATCTTGCCCATACTTTTCCATATATCGGCGAACTTTAGTACCATGATTGGCCATAACATCCATCATGGCGCGATTCGTACTCTTAAACCACAGGTTATTCTTAAAGAAGTCTGCGTGACCGTATACATGGGCCATAACAAGCTTCTGATCGATAAACTGATTGGCCTTTAAGAGATAGGCGTAACAAGGGTCTGTATTAATGACCATCTCATAAATTTTTTGAAGCCCATAGGCGTAGGATTTTGAGAGCTGATCGTACTCCATCCCAAAGCGCCAGTGAGGATAGCGACTAGGAAAGCCTCCTTGAGCGGCAAGAATATTAATTGTATCGTAATCACAAACCTCAAAGACCACTGGATAGAAATCCAGACCGTAATCAATAGCGTATTGATGGATTTCTTCTTTTAACTTTAAAAGTTCACCAGTAATCGGTTGAGTTCTTGTAATCATTTTCCCTTCCCTAAGAATTCTTTAATGGAATCTAAAATGGCCTCTTTATTCTTAATTTTAGATAGGGTCACACTCTCATTATCTTCTTTATAATGTCCGGCAAGATCTTTATAGAACTGCCCTGACCCATAACGACTCTCCACCTGTCCATAACAGAACATGTTGGAGGCGGGGATAATATCTTTATCTAAAATATCCAAACAAAGCTTTGTATCATCGGTTGACCAATTATCACCGTCACTAAAGTGGAAAGGATAAATATTCCACTCGGCGGGATTATAATCTTCTTGAATAATTTCACGACATAACTTAAAAGCTGAAGATATCAATGTTCCCCCACTTTCTCTTGTTCTAAAGAAAGTATTTTCATCTACTTCCTTGGCCGTGGCATCGTGAATAATATAGCGGATCTCAATGTCTTTATACTGAGACTTAAGCCATAGATTTATCCAGAATGACTCTGTTCTAACGATCTCTTTTTGTTCATCACCCATTGAACCTGAGACGTCCATCATATAAATCACAACTGCAGAGTTATCAAATTCTACCTTCTGAGCTGATGAGCGATAGCGCATATCGGCCTTAATCGGAATAATGATTGGATTCATAGGATCATAAGTTCCTGTGGCCACTTGTCTTTTTAAGGCTTCTTTATAGGAGCGTTTGAAATGTTTGAGAGAGTCAGGACCAACTGTACCAACAGATGTGTAGCGATCTGTTGTTGACTGCATAGTCTTCTTGCCCTTGGGCTCAATATTAGGCAGAGAGAGTTCTTCACCTAAAATGGACGCCAGTTCATCAAGAGAGAGCTCAACATCAAGCTCCTTATTCCCTTCACCTTCTCCGGCCTCACCTTGACCAGGTTGTCCTTCCCCTTCACCTTCTTGACCATCTACAGGATCGCCTTGCTCACCCTGACCTTGCCCCGCTCCACCTTGGCTTTCATCACCAAATTTGAAGCGAGGAGTATCAATAGAGGGCATTGGAATCTTATATTGCCCATCCCCTTTAGGAAGAGGCATTTCACCGTTAGAGATATAGTCTCTCAGGTTATCCCTCACCCGTCCCTTAACAATGTTACGAAAACGGGCATGATCTCTTTTTATGGGATGATCCATTTAAACTCCTTAAGCTTGTGCTGAGTCACCTTTTGCAAAAATTGATGCAACAAAGTTAAGAGCATCAGTAGCACAAATCTCACAGTATCCGTGATTCTTGATTAAGCGTGACTTAACCACATCAATCTTCTCTTGGGTGTCTTTATCAACAACTTTAGAGATGATGGTTTTAAGCTTGATTGTATCTTTTTGATCTTCAAAAAGCTTAAGTTCAAGAGCACGGTGTAGTCTTTCATTCATTTTGTAATCAAATTGCTTACCTTCAATTGCAAGAGCACCAATATAATTCATGATCTCACGTCTAAAATCATCTTTACGAGATTCTGCAATATCAATTTTCTCTTCGATACTTCTCATGAATCTCTCATCCGCATCTTCTAGACGATTTGAGTATTTGTTACGGATTTTCTCACGTTGAGTGTAGGCCTTAACATTATCGATATAATTTGAACAAAGTGTTTGAATAGCATTCTCATCAACGCTAATCGCTTTTTGAACATCATTTTTAACGATATCTTCGTACTCTTGGCGAGCAACTGCAAGAAGCTCACGATACTTATCAAGTTGATCAGAAGCATTGATTAGAGAGTGGTGCTTAAGTCCAGCTTCAAGCTCGTTGAATACCATAAACGGGTTAAGACATCCCGACTGTGAATTCTTAACAAGAGCATTAGAAATCTTATCTTGGATATAACGAGGTGATACCCCTTCAAGACCTTCACGAACAGCTTCTTTACGAAGTTCTTTAACGTTATCTTCATTATATCCAGGAAGTGTCTTTCCATTATAAAGCTTAAGCTTTTGAAGAAGTGTAAGGTCACTCTTTTTAGGCTCTTCAAGGCGAGTAAGAACAGACCAAAGAGCGGCCATATCAACTGTATGAGGAGCAACGTGCATATGAGGAATTTTATCCGCATTGAAGTCACGCTTATAAATCTTCACTTCGTTATCTAGACGAGTGATATAAGGAATATCGATCTTGACTGTACGGTCACGAAGAGCTTCCATAAATTCATTATTTTGAAGCTTTCTGAATTCTGGCTCATTGGTGTGCCCAAGGATAACTTCATCAATATCTGTTTGAGCAAATTTCTTAGGCTTAATTGATTGTTCCTGAGAAGCTCCAAGAAGATCGTAAAGGAAGGCCACATCAAGCTTAAGCATTTCGATGAATTCAACAATACCACGGTTTGCAATATTGAATTCTCCATCAAAGTTAAAAGCTCTTGGATCAGAATCCGAACCATAGAGGGCAATCTTTCTATAATTGATATCCCCTGTAAGTTCCGTTGAATCTTGGTTTTTTTCGTCTTTTGGTTGGAAAGTACCAATCCCAATACGATCTTGTTCAGAAAGAAGAAGACGCTTAACTTTTACGTGCTCCATAACCTTCGTCCAGTCACCATCATATTTTTCCATGTACTGAGCATAGATATAACGATCAGCAGGGTTTAAAGATCCTTTGATCTTAATTTTATTTGTTCCTTCAGGACGGTTCTTATTAATTTTAGCAAGAAGCTCTTCACGAACTTCGATAGGAATAAGCTTCATGGGCTCTTCGTGCATTGGTGATGGAAAAGTCTTCTGTCCACCTAAAAGCTCAGGAGCTTCTTCGTCATACCACTCAAAAGTATACATGGCACCGTCATCAGTTTTTGAATAATGCTCAAGCCCTTTCTTAACAAGTCTTGAGATAGAAGACTTCGCAGAACCAACAGGTCCGTGAAGAAGAAGAACCCTTTTCTCTGTTCCATAGCCTTGGGCCGCTGATTTAAAGAAGTTTGCAAATTTCATAAGGTGAACATCAATACCAAAAACAGCATCCTTTCCATTAGCGATTGGATCATCAAAGAAGTGATAGCGAGTAATTTTCTTCTTATATTCTGTATATTCAGAAGTACCAAAAGACATAATCATGTCATGAATTCTTTGGAATGGATTAGGAGCAATTCGCGGATCCGCAGTTACTCTCACAATGTACTCTTGAAAAGTACCTGTCCAGTGAAGATGCGAGAAATCTTCGGCCTTGTAGTTTTCTTTCA
>JBLWXW010000024.1:0-57071 GCA_048267265.1 Bacteriovoracaceae bacterium | reverse complement strand
ACGACAAAGGCCGGACATATCCGCGTTCAAGTTCACTATAGTGGGCTCAATTTTGCTGATGTCATGATGAAGCTAGGCCTCTATCCCGATGCGCCGGTCCTACCCTATATTCCTGGTTATGAATTCAGTGGCACGGTTACCCATGTTGGAGCGGGTGTATCTGGCTTTAGTATTGGCCAAAGAGTTTGTGGAGGATCGGCCTTTGGGGCTTACCAATCCCACCTTGAGCTTGCGGCCGATCAGGTGATCCCTTTACCAAAGAATCTCAATATGGAACAAGGAGCGTCACTGATTGTGAGCTTTATTACGGCCTATGCGATATTTTGCCAACTAGGCCGGGTTAAGCCCAGTGATCGCGTCTTGATCGATTGTGGCAGTGGCGCTCTTGGGCGCATCTCTATTCAACTTTTAAAGCATTTAGGTGTTAAGGATATTACGGCCCTAACACGCACAAGCTCCAAAATTAATTACTTAGAAAACGAATTGGGAGTAAAAGGGCGTTTGCACCAAGATATGGTGAGCAAAAGCTTTAATTCTCACTTCGATATGATCCTTAATTCTCGCGGTGGACGCTCCATTCGTGAAGATTACAAACGCCTGAGAAAGTGCGGCACCATGGTGGCCATTGGTGCCAGCTCAATGGTGAGCAAGGGCAAGAAGAATTACTTCTCTATCCTAAGAGAGTTATGGGGAATGCGTGGCTTCATGCCCATGACGCTGATGAATGATAATAGAGGGATCATGGGACTCAATGCTCTTCGTTTATTTGATCGCGATGATATGAGCTGCATTAGTGAGGCCCTTGATTTTTTGAAGGAGCATCCCATCTTTGATCCTCGCGTGGATAAGGTCTTTAGTGCCGAGGATGTAGAACATGCCTTGTCTTACTTGGCCAGTGGTCAATCACGTGGAAAAGTATTGCTTAAGTGGTAGGTCGTTAATATAACGTAGTTTTATTTTTAAGTTATAAGTAGGAGAGTCTTGTGGGTAAGAGCGGAAATAATGGAGATGGAAATATTCCAGCAGGTGGAAAACACTTTCTCGATTCAATGTTCAAGGAAAGTGATGCCTATGCTTCTATGGATCTTATTGAATCCCTCGTCGAAAAAGGTGTTGGGCTGAAGTCCATTCCTCTGCAACCTCTTTATCTCGCCCTTAAGAGTCTGCCGGTTGAGCAAGCGGCTACTTATCTTGAAAAATTCTCCCCAGAGCAGCGCGAACTTATGCTTGATCTTGATCTTTGGACTAAAGACGAGCTTGATACGCAAGAGTTCGAGTTTTGGATTGAGACTTACTCTCAGTGTCTATCAGATGATATTAGAACTGAGTTTTCTGAAAGTATTGAATTTCTCCTCTATTTAAAAGGCCGCTTTAATATTTGGACCTTTGATGTGGAAGATCCAGAATATCCTGATCACGACAATTATTTCTTAACCGATGATTCACTCTTACTCTTTGAGTTTCACGAAGACTTTGGACTCGTAGATCAGGTGCGTGCTTTAATTCGTGAAATCTATTCTTCAATGGGAGTTGAGAAGGCCTATTCATGGCTCTTTAAAATGGTTTCCGATGGAGCTTCTTCCACTATTGAAGACGAGTATCAGTTAAAGAAAGGCCGTCTTGCTGACGCAGGATTTGTCGATTACTTTAGTGCCCTTGAAATTGATAATCCCCATATCAATCTTCAGATGATGGATCATTGGATCAAGACTAAAGAGAAAGTTTCGGTAGGTGTGCACCAATTTTCCAAACAACAAATTCTTCCCAAGAAAGCATTGATCCCCTTTGAAAATCAATTCCAATCCTTTGACTCAGAACTGGCCAAAGTTACAGATGCAAAGCGTAGGGAATATCTTCAATTCAACTTCCTTCGCCTTGTGAATGGAAATATTTCTCTTAATGGATCGTTTAAAGATGGGGCCGTTGCCATCAATCGTGCCGGAGAGAAAACAAAGGCCATGCTACAGCTGGGCTTTTCCTACTTAACGGAGTATGCGGCCAAGCAGGGATGGCTTAAACTTGATACAGCTGATATTGAGGAGAGTCTCTTTGATTGGTTCGACTTTACAGAAGTCTTTCGCATCGGTCGCTCACTCTTGGCCTTTGGTCAAAAGGATTTAAAGAAGAGCTTACGTGCAGCTGAACTTGATGATGATGAAGCCTTCTATGGTCAACTCATCTCGGACTTCTTAGACCAAAGTTTTGATCGTCCAGTGAAACTGGCCCAAACCTGGAGTGATACCCCATCAATTTTAAACTCATATGAGAGCTACCTTTGCTGGCGAGCAAAGGTCGATTTCTTTTGCGGGGTAAACCCCTATATCAATAAGCTCTTCACAAGCTTTATGCCCCTAAAGACAAGTGGGCAGATTCAAGATAGCTTCTACTTCAATTACAATGTGGCCGATATTGATTTTGAATCGATTCTTATTTCAAGTTTTTCAAACTTTGTGCTTGTTTCAAAGGGAGTGCTTGATCAAAAGCTCTGGGATCAAGGAAAGCTAGGCCTAAGCCTAGAAGAATTCAAAGAACTTACTCAAATCATTCTCGATAATGAACTCAAGGTTGATTGGAAGAAAACGGCCCCACTCTTTGACGAGTATAAGAGTCAATTTGGACTGAGTGAAGTTCCTAACTTCAACGAATATATGCAGGAACTCTTAGCGGGACAACTTGAAGGTTATGATTATCCAAATCTTCTTGAAGAGGAATTTGCTCATGTGGGTGGACCTATTCTTCTCAAGCCCTTATCTGAGATGCACTAGTATCTAGCTTAGAGCTCAAGCGAATCCATCAATTTATTTCTATTAGTTAAGATATCCGCAAGAGTGAAGTTCTCTAGTGATTGATAGAAACTCTTCTCAGCATTCTTAAGTAGCCCTTTGAGTTTACAAGAAGGATCGATTTTACAGAGCCCATTACTGCCAAAGCACTCGACCAAAAGAGAGTCACTTTCTAATTCTTTAATGAGCTTTCCAATATTAATTTTTTCAGGAGGCAAGGCAAGAGTTATACCGCCACCTTTTCCTTTGAAAGAATTAATGAGGCCCATCGTTGATAAATTATGGACGACTTTAACCAAGTGATTTTTAGAGATCTGATATTTATCAGCAATTTCTGACACAGTAGAGCGATCTTGCTCTTTCATGGCGAGATAGATGAGTACCCTAAGGCTATAGTCGGTAAAACTGGCTAAACGCATATTAAATTCCTATTTACTTTAATATCATTTTGTCTTAATGTTTATAATATGTATTTTAAATATATATTAAGGAGCTATGATGTCTAGTTTATTTGAAAGAATTGGTGGTAGAGAAGCGGTTAATGCCGCTGTTGAAGTTTTTTATAAGAAGGTATTGGCCGATGAGCGAATCAATTCATTCTTTGAAGGTATCGATATGGATGCTCAAAGAAGAAAACAAATTATTTTCTTAACGTATGCCTTTGGTGGACCTGTTAAATATGATGGAAAGAATATGAGAGATGCTCATGCTGCGCTTGTGGAAAAAGGACTTAATGATAGTCACTTCGATGCTGTCGTTGAAAACCTTGGAGCTACTTTGAAAGAATTGGGCGTTGCAGACGAGTTGATTGGTGAAGCTGCCGCCATAGCTGAATCAACTAGAAATGACGTACTCTGTAAGTAGATAAGAGCTGGATATGAAAGAGCTGCCAGATGGAGTCGTTACCTATAAGAAGACACAGGTTTTTGATGAAAATTCTATACCTCTTGCTCTATTGAAGGAGCACAATACCAAGGTCGGTACATGGGGGAAGATTGTCATTATTGAAGGGCAGCTTCTTTATACTATCAATACTGATCCTATCGAGGAGCAGATTTTAACTCCGTTGGTTTATGGAGTCGTTGAGCCTCAAGTGCTTCATTTTGTGAAACCTATTGGAAGGGTAAAGTTCTTTGTTGAGTTCTTAAAGTAGTTCTCTCTCAGTACGAGCGACGAATGAGATCATCAAGAAAGTTTGATAGATTTGAGTCAATTCGTGAGCTCATGGTAATGATCTCATCTTTAATAATATAGAGATCAGCACCTTCTTTCTTAATTAGGCCCTTAGTTTGAGAGTATTTCTTTTCTAGGGGCATTTGTACGGTAAAAAACTGATCTACTTTTTCTAATCTAGCGACTTCTTTTTCAAGAAAGTCATAGATTTCATAGTCTTCGATCTGAGCTTCTTTCTTATTGACCTTAACCTCTACTCCATTATTGTCAATGAGATCAAGTACATCTTCGAAGCCTTCAAGCTCTCTCTTTTTAGTATCGGTGAGAAAGACCCTCTTCTTTGAATTATCTTTTTTATTTACCATATTCTTCTCACACTCAAATTTCTAAGGATTTCATTTTCTCAAGCAGAGAAATACAGAAGTTTTTTTCGTGACAGAGATCGCGTAGTTTTCGATTATCTTCTCGCTTGCGCTTTAGGTATTCGAGATCCTTGGTAACGGAGTGATTCTGAGTCCTAGACTGATAGGTATCGGCCTTAGAGAGAAGACTTTGTTCACGACTTTTTACTCTTTTGATTTTCTTTATAAAATGCTTGGGAGCATCTTCAATTGATCTTAGTTGGGGCATGGCCTTATTTTCAATTCTTTCATTGGAAAGTAGATAGCAAGGAAAAGGAAAGTAGGGGCTTATGCCTCTTTCTTTGAAGATTTTAATGCAATTTTTAACAAAGATATCTTTGTGAGGGAGGACGACTTCATCCAAAATAAAAATGATAGGTGCTACACCTATTGGATTGCGATCAAAGATAAGATTAATCGCCTCAGGTGAGATATCTTGAATTTCGATTTTTTGCAGTAAAGGTACTTTCATACTTATATTATAAGGTTTCCTCTTTTTAAAATACAAGTGGGGGGAAGTTCGTCATAATTGACGACTGTTTATAATATTGTTGAGTGTCACAGTCTGATAATATTAGAACTGACGGCCACAGCTTTTTCTACTACTATAAGTATATGTATTTTAATTATGTAGAGCTTCCGGCCGATTTTTGTAATTTACTCAAAAGTAATATGCAAACAACGGGAGAGGGTTATCAAATTCTTCGAAAGAAGTTGTGGGATCGTCCCCACTTTCAGGCCATAGTCGCCCGTGCCTGTTATGACTTGAAAGGGCCTCATACCTTTGAAAGGATTATCAACTCTCTAGGTTGGCTTGGTCTTCGAGATAGACTGGCCTCTACTTATCTCTACCACCAAGAACATGGACATTTTCCTGATCGAGTACTCTTGAAGAATATTGAAGATATTCTTCTTTTTGAAGAACAACTCAAAGGACAAACTATAGATGGGCATGGGCGCCATTTTCTCTATGCCTTCTATACAAAAATGAATCTCTACTATATCAAAAGAACGGATCCTAAAGGTACCTACCATAGTCATCTTATCAGCAAGGACTCATTGGCGATTATCAAAGGCTTCACAAAGAAGGCCGTTGAAGTTGATTGGCTCTGTCTCTCTATTCATCATTTGTGTGAGCTTCTCGGGCCCCAAAAAGTTAGAGATGTCCTCTCTCAGGGTGGCTCTTATATGGAGCTCTTCTCCCTTCTTTCAGATTCTCAGCGCTACACGATGAATGAAAACTTTCTGACGTATGCAACGAGTATCAAAGATGAAAATCCCTACACATTCTCACAGGTATAAAAATATAAGGTTTTATTATGAGCGAAAATTCAGTTTGGAATCTCTTAAAAGATTTAGAGCAAAAACGAGGGATCACTGAGATTGTAATCAATGACCCCAAGAAAGTCTTTGTTGAAAGACAAGGTCAATTCATCCAGCTCAATATTCAACTCACCAAGAATGATCTCTATGACTTTGCCAAAGAAGTCGCAAATTATAATAAGAGAGAGTTTGATAAATTCAACCCCGTTTTAGATGGGGTTCTCCCTGATGGATCTCGTATCAATGTCATTGCAGAGCCTTTTAGCCAAGGCTCACCTGCCATCACTATTCGTAAGTATTTAAGAAGCATTAAGAGCTTTGATGATGACCAAGAAGTTTTTGGTCTTGGTCCGCGTTGGGTCGAGCTGCTAAAGGCCATGGTAGGGAGTCGCTGTAATCTTATTGTTTCAGGGGGAACAGGGGTTGGAAAAACAACCTTTATTAATCTCTTACTCAAAGAGATGTCTCCGGTTGAGAGAGTGGTTACTATTGAAGATACTCTAGAGCTTTCTCTTAATAATCCCAATGTGGTTAGACTTGAAACCTTTGTAGCAACGAAGTCTTCTGCGGGACTAAGTGCAAGAGACCTTGTGAAGAATACTCTGCGTATGCGACCTGATCGAATTATTGTAGGTGAGGTGCGTGGGGGAGAAGTCTTTGATTTACTTCAGGCCATGAATACAGGGCACGAGGGCTCTATGTCCTCCATTCACGCGAGCTCCCCAGGGGAGTGCATAAGTCGAATGGAAAATCTCTTTTTGATGGCCGGCTTTGATGTCCCTTATCAAGTTGTCCGACGTCAAATCGCTCAAGGGGTGGACTTCATTATTCAATTGGGTCGTGATCGAGAAGGTAGTCGCCAAGTTCAAAGCATTATGGAAATCACCGGAATGGAAGGTCCTAATATTCTAAGTCAGCAAATTGCGATTCGCGAGGGAGATGACTTGGTAACCACAGGAGTTTCTCCAAAGAATATGGAGAAGCTTCACCGTATGGGAGGTCTACCCATGGACTTTTTTAATTAAGATAAGGATTCGTTGTGATTGAATATATCCTAGAGCATAACCCTGATGATCGTATCCTGAAGAAGGCCAGCTCAATTATGAAGGCCGGAGGGATTATTTGTATTCCGACAGATACTCATTGGGTAATGGCCACAGATCCCTTTAATAAAAGTGGTGTCGATAAATTATACCGTTTAAAGGGTGAACAGAAGAATCACCACTTCTCTGTTCTGTGCTCTTCAATATCCATGGCCTCTGACTACGCTGTAATCCCAGACTCTTCATTTCGTATAATCAATCGCAAGATACCAGGACACTATACCTTCATTTTTGAGGCCACTAAGAAAATGACTAAGGCCATTAAGGCCAGTAAGACTGATCATGAAATCGGTCTGCGCTTTATACCTATCCACTATCTGAATACCTTAATTGATATTCATGAAGGGGGATTGATCACAACGAATGTGGATGATCATGTCCTGGGGCTTGAGTGTGATCGTCATGAACTTTATAGCTACCAGCTTGAAGAATGCCTTCAAGGAAAGGTTGATATGATTATCGATCCAGGAGAATTTAGCTTTGTAGGATCTTCAACTATTTACAATCTCTCAAGTGAGTTTCCGGAGCTTATTCGTGAAGGAGCGGGAGAGTTGCTCTTCTAAACTTCTTTCATTTTTGCCGTGAAATTCGCCCTATTTTGTCGTCAAATACCATCTAAGTTACCGTAATTTCCATATTAGCCTCTCAATTTATCTCGTTTTCTATATATTTGAGTTCATTAACTAAGTATTCAATTTCTCACGATTCTTAGCTTTGGCCTGTCTTTTTCAATGAAACAGATTCCTCATTCCATTAAGCTAGGTGAATACCAAAATTCGGGAGCAATGATAAATGGGAACCACCAAATGGAAGGTCTGTAACAGGACACCTTTATTATTTTTGAAAAGGTCACTAGCTAGGGAGCTGAAAGTGGAGCAGAATAAAATGCATAAAAAGAAAAGTACATTGTCATTAATTGATCAACACTTCAGTGACCTCTGCACCTCACACCTTGATGCCCATTTAGAAGTATCTCTGGATAGCGATGCAGAACTTATTATTTCTAGAAAAATAGAAGAAGAGGCCGAGGAAGATCTCTGTCTGATCTTTAAGTAAAAGGTATCTTAATAATCAGAAGAAGTGCCTTCTTCAACACCCATTATTTTCAAAGAAGATGAAGTTCCAAGGCGTGTGGCCCCAGCACTAATCATGGCCAGCGCCGATTCTCGGTCGCGAACACCACCAGAAGCTTTTACTTCGAGTTGATCACCCACAGTCTTTTTCATAAGCTCAACGGCATGGATCGTTGCTCCACCATCAGCAAAACCAGTACTGGTTTTTACAAAGTGAGCACGGGCCTCTAGTGCACACTGACAGGCCGTAACAATTTCATCGTCACTAAGAAGAGAGCTCTCTATAATGACCTTTACCACTCTTCCCGCTGCAGCTTCTACAACAGAGGCAATATCATCCGTTACCAGCTTCTTATTTCCCTCTTTCAAGGCCCCTAGGTTGATAACCATATCGACTTCATGAGCTCCGGCATCAATAGCAAGCCTTGCTTCAAATGATTTTACATTGGTCAAGGTAGCACCAAGGGGAAAGCCAATAACGGTGCAAACCTCTACATCTGAATTTTCTAGCTCTTTGACAGCGGTTTTTACCTGACAAGGCTGAACACAGACGGTTTTAAACTTATGAGTTCGGGCCTGTGCGCAAAGGGCTATTATATCGTCCGTGCTGGCCGTTGATTTGAGGAGAGTATGGTCAATCATTTGATTTAGGTTTTTCATGGCCCTATTATATCCATATAGGATAATTTATCTAGTATCTATATTATCTGTTGTCTAAAGAAGGCCTTCAAAAAAGGATTGAACTATTAAATACCGTTGGATTACCAATCCATTAACTATATTCATCACGAGCCTTGTGGCCCTGGGAACCAGCCTATTTCTCTATATTCACTCCTACCTCAAGGTAAATAATGCCTTTAGAGAATTTGTTGAAAAGAGAAATATGAATCCTGACTCTTTCTTGGATACTCAGACCTGGGTCATGATTCTCATTCTTTCTCTGTTAGTCACTTTAATTATTGCAGGAGTGGTCATCATCTTCATTTACTATCAGAAAATGATTCAGCTCTATCGCATGCAGCAGAACTTTATCAATGGCTTCACTCATGAGCTTAAAACTCCCATTGCAAGTCTTAGGCTTTTTTTGGATACCTTTGAAAAGCATGACCTTAGTCGCGAACAACAAAAGAAGTATCTCAGCTATATGATTCGCGATACGGAGCGCTTATCTGATAATGTTATTCAAATTCTTAATCTCGCTCGAATTGAAGATAAGAAGTATGAGGCCTCTTGGCAGGAGACTTCATTATTTGAGTTTCTCAATCAATGGAAGCATAAGATTTCCTACTTAAGTGCTGATGCTGATATTACCATTCATCCTCCAGAAGACGAGAGATGTAAGAATGCTATTATTCGCTTTGATGCAAATCTTCTTCCCTTGGTTTTTATGAATCTCGTCAATAATGCGGTTATCTATAATAATTCTGCTAGGCCCCAAGTGGATATAAGCTTTAGCTGTAATAAGAATTACCTTCATGTTGATTTCAAAGATAATGGGGTGGGAATTGAGCCCTCTCAGCAAAAGAAGGTCTTTAAGAAGTTCTATCAGGTAAAAAAGAGCGGAAAGGGCTCGGGGATCGGCCTTTATCTGGTTCAAACGGTGATGAAGTTTCACCGGGGAAATGTTAGGGTTTCAGAAAATAAGAATAAGAAAGGATCAGTCTTTACTTTAAACTTTCCTCTCGTGAGAAAAGGATAAATCACTTTATGGAAAAAGCAGAAGCTTCAAAAATTTTAGTTGTAGAAGATGAAGTCCATATTGCAGAGGGGATTAAACTCAATCTTGAACTTGCGGGGCACGAAGTTGAAGTTGCGGTCAATGGAGTCATTGGTGTTGAAAAGTGGAAGAGCTTTAGGCCGGATCTCATTGTACTCGATATCATGATGCCCGAAATGACTGGGCATGAAGTCTTGGCCACGATTCGCCAAGTGAATCGCGAACTACCTATCCTCATATTATCAGCGAAGAATGAAAGTGTGGATAAAGTTAAGGCCTTTAAAGGTGGAGTTGACGACTACCTTGGTAAGCCTTTTTCTTTAGATGAATTTCTTGCGCGAATTGATCGTCTCTTAATTAAATCAAAGTGGCTTAAAGAAGCAAAGAATGAGGAAAAGGTTGAACAAGTGAGTGAGGCCTTTTTTGGAAAGAATCGTGTTTATCTGGAAGATCTCAAGGCCATAACTGCTGAAGGGGAAATTACTCTCACCGAGCAGGAGGCCAAAATCTTAGGGCTCTTCTTCTCCAATCCTGAAAAGCCGCTTAAGCGCCAAGAACTCCTTGAAGCGGGCTGGGGATACACTCAAGAAGTTAACACAAGAACTCTTGATAACTTCATGGTTCGCTTTCGTCGCTACTTTGAGGAAAACCCAAAGAAGCCTAAGTATTTTCAATCAATTAGAGGGGTTGGATATATCTGGAGCCCAGAAGGTAAACTGCGTTAAAGTACTCACTATTTTGCGCGCTAGGCCTATTCAATGGCCCTTCTCTTTTTATACACTCACTCCTACATTTTTTTTAAATCGAATTATTAGGAGACCTATATGGGTATTTTATCCGGAAAAAAAGTATTAATTCTTGGTGTGGCCAATGAGCGCTCAATCGCTTGGGGAATTGCTAGGGCCATGAAAGAGCAAGGGGCATCTCTTGCCATGAGTTATCTCAATGATAAGTTAAAAGAAAGAGTGGAGCCTCTCGCCGAAGAAGTTGGTGCCGACTTTACTTTTGAACTTGATGTAACAAACGATGAGCATCTTTCAAATATGGCCGCTACGGTAAAAGAAAAATGGGGTAAATTTGATTGTATTGTTCACTCTCTAGCTTTCGCTGATAAAGATGATCTTAAAGGGACTTTCACGCAAACATCACGTAATGGATTTAATCTTGCCCATAGTATTTCCGCTTACTCACTTATCTCTGTTTGTAATTCTCTAAGAGAGCTTCTTAATGAGAATGCTAGCGTAATCAGTATGACTTACCATGGAGCTCAACAAGTTGTTCCTGGATATAATGTGATGGGTGTGGCCAAGGCCTCTCTTGAAGCAAGTTCACGCTACCTTGCTGAAGACCTAGGACCTCAGGGAGTTCGTGTTAATGCTATCTCTGCTGGACCTATTCGAACGCTGGCGGCCTCCGGTGTTCCAGGGCTTAGAAAAATGTTTGATACGGTTGAGCAAAGAGCTCCTCTTCGTAGAAATGTAACGACTGAAGATGTTGGTGGCGCCGCTGCTTTCTTGGCGTCAGATCTGGCCGGTGGTATCACAGGACAAATCTTATACGTCGATAGCGGTATCTCAACTATCGCTATGGTTTAATCGCACAATCTTTATATTCTCTTTAAGAGTGCTTTATTGGGGCAGTTACTCCAATTTTAGGCACTCTTAGAGAGACTTTCCTTCCAAGTTTCAAGTAATTATATATCTCTTTTGTCGTCATTCATTTACTGTATAATGGCCGTGTTTGTTTAATAAAGCCTAAGGACCATGGTTATGGAAAATCAATCAACAGAAAATATTGTTGAAGCGAAGTCTCATTCAGATGATGAAAATACAAAGAAAGGGATTCCTAAAAAGCTAATTTATGCTTTCCTCATTTTTGATCTCGTGGTCTTTGTTCCCATTATCCTCTTCTTTGTGATTGTTCCAACGAGTGATATTAAAACTCTCAAAGAGGGACACGTTGCCGTTGAGGTTATTAAAACGGGTGACTCGGCCAAAGACTATAAGGTCAAATATACCATTGTATCAGAGAGGCCAAAGAATTGGGTGTCTTTGAAAGAGATGGACTATACCGCAATTCACGCGATTGTGATCAGTGAGGATTGGGCCTTCTACGATCATAGTGGTTATGATGTTAATCAAATAAAAGAGGCGGCCGAAGAGGCCATTGAAGGTGATCGAACTCGCGGTGCGAGTACTATAAGTCAGCAGTTAGTGAAGAATATTTTTCTGAGCCCTAAGAAGGAATTATCAAGAAAGGCCAAGGAGTTGGGGATTTCTGTGTATATGGAGCGCAATATTCCTAAAGAGAAAATTCTAGAAACTTACTTAAATGTGATTGAGTTTGGACCAGGTATTTATGGGATTAAGGCCGCGGCCAAGCACTATTTTGATAAATCACCAAAAGATTTAAATGCTCGTGAAGGGGCTTTTCTAGCAATGCTACTTCCCAATCCCAAAAAGAATTCACAATCTTTTAGAGATAAGAAAATTACTCCCTTTGCTAAAAAGAGAATCAATAATGTTTTAGAGAAAATGTCTGTTGCGAAGTATATCCGTGATGACCAAGTTAAGGGCCTTAAGAAAAAGGCCTTTAAGTGGGAGAAGCCCGGCTCCAGTACTTTTGATCAATTCGATGAACAATCAACAGGAAGTGGTCTCAATAATGGAGAGAATTCTGCTGTTGCTGTAAAGAAGAAAGAGCTGGCGGCCAAAGCTGCTAAAGCAAAACTTAAGCTTAAAAAAGACGACTCCCTTCAGCTAGAAGAAAATCCTGAATTTGATGAAGATGCTATTATTGAAGATATGTCTGGATTTGAAAGTGAATTCAGTGTGGAGTAATCAGTAGATTTCAATGAGTTTTAAAACCGTATCAATTCTTCCTTGGAGACCAAGCCCACCTCGGTGAACTTCATTCGTCCAATCAAGAAGTCTTTGTTTAATATGACGTGAGCTCACACCGTAAGACATATATTTCCATACATCATTGGAGTCTTCCTTGCCTGCAATGAGGTCATCCAAATACTGATCAGTGGTCACTTTTTCTGGCTTCGGTGTACTTGTTGCCCAGAAGAAACCTATAACTTTCTTGCTCTGAATATTGAGTATTGCTGAGCCCGAATCACCTGGAGAAATATCACATCCCGTTGCAAAGGCGACGACTTCATTTGCGACATTGTCATTGGTCTCGTTCTCTGATTTTTTCACTCTTGCAAATTGTCCCGTAGGAGAATAGATCATACAGTCACGACTTTCTTTTAATGTTGGCCGTGTTTGGTCATTATTAAAACTTCCATAACCAATAGAGGTTAGTGGCGTTCCATGAATATAGGGATCATTGAAATCAAATTTAAGTGGATTTATTTTTCCTAAGAAATCTTCTCCTGAGTTTTCTCTAATCGTGAAGATCGCGAGATCAATATCAGGCCATATTCCAATAATTTTACGACATCGAAATGATTTACCTTGAATATCGAAGATACCATGAACAGGAAGGGCCATGCAGGTTGGTATATTCTTAAGAACATGAGAGCTGGTTGCGACAAGAAATTGCTTATTAACTTCTCCTAAGAAGAAGCCTGTTCCTATTGACCAAGGTGTTGATATTTTCAAAGTCGAAAGAGCAAGCTTTGAGGTTAAGTAGTCGTTGCGCTCACTCAAATAAGAGTTCGTGACCACTCTGGCATCCCAGCTCGGGCCAATTTGATAGGAGCTAAACCCAGCTTGAACTTCTTGTTTTGTTTGTGGCCCGACTGGGTTATTAATAGAGTCCGCATTCTTACTTCCACATGAAAATAGACCCAAAAAGATAAGAGGGTAGAGAAGTGCTTGTAGGTGAAATTTATTGATATTTTTCAATAAAATGTCACATTGAATAGAGAAGCGTTCTTTGTTTAAATACATAGAACTTAGTTTTACCACGGTTAAAGAATTGCTTTTGTAAGCTGTGAATAATTTATAGCTAACGTTAACTTTATGGGCATTTGTCTTATATAATCAAAAATCGCTAAAACCATGGCCTAAATGGCGGAAATTATGGATATCGGAATTTTCAAGTCAATTTATGAATCGAAGGGAGATCGACGCTCCCATCTTTTGGAGCGTATGAGCTCCCTAGATAGCTCAAAAGTTAACTGCTCTAACTGTGCTGGAAAGTGTTGTACCATGATGGCCAATAGTATGATGATTACTCCAATTGAGGCCGTGGATCTTCGCTCCTATCTCTATGAGAAGTGGATGTGGACTGATGAGCTTAAAGAAAAGCTAAAAGAATGTGTGAAAGACTTTCGACTTGATGAGAATCTCAACTTAGGTAGAGGTAGAACTTTTCGTCGCACCTATACTTGTCCTTTTTATATGAATCAATTTCCAGGATGTCCTCTTCCTGCTGAAGTTAAGCCCTATGGCTGTCTTGCCTTCAATCCAACTATCGGGACTCCAAAAGATGGTGAAGGCTGTACGAGTGATAGAGAACTTCTGGAGAAAAGGGAGAATGCGGTTGATTCAGAAGAGGGCACTAATCTGAGACTTAAGAAGTATTTAAATCTTGATTGGGATAAATTACCTATTCCTGTGGCACTTCTTGAAATTGATGAGAGATTTTCGATACCTTCTTAGTGATGTTCACCATCACTCATGGCCTCATTATCAAAGTCCGTATTTGCGATGATCATCGCCACTGGAAGTGATGCCCAAGTTACTACTAAAGTTAATCCAATAAAGAATTCCATGCTCATAGATTTCACCTACTCTAAATCGATATTTCAAATACTTAATCAGTATAATTGAGCTTTAATAAATTGCCAAAGGATATCTTAGGGGCGGCCCTGGTTTTAAAGGTCCTAAGGGCCTCTGGTATCTCTATAGTCTAAGGACTCTGGAATCACTGTCCAAGAAATTCTAAGGGAGAAATAGGCCAGGGGTAGGGTGCAAATGATATCCATAAGGTAATGATATCTCAGCAATATTGTGGCCATCACAATAAAGGTAGTAGTGGCCATAAGGAGATAGCGAGCAGGATGGTTGGTCTTGAAGAGCCACATGGTCACAAGTAAGGCAACACCAGTATGTCCACTAGGAAAGCAGTCAATGAATGTTGTTTGACCTCCATTGATTAGGCCCCACAAAAATTTGCCAACGGCCGTAAAGGGCAGAGGTGTGGTGAAGACATCTGGCATCCAATACTGAGGTCCTGTAACAGGAACCAACATATAGAGTAGGTAGTTGATAAAGAAGAAGATCAAAATAGATATAATAAAGCGGCCAATTTTATATTTCTTATTCTCGGGAAGCTCCTTAAAGATAAGGGTTGCGCCAACTATGGGAAGAAGAAAGTAGGTCATATAGGAGAGCATCAATAGGTCGTAGAAGAGGCTTCTGACGATTCCTAGGGGAGCAAGGAAGTTCTGTGCCACTAAAGCTGTCGGTGCTCCAAAGGGCCATTCATCAAAGGGAGCAAAGAGATAGTCTTTACGCTCAAAACCAACAGCACGATCAAATTCTCCAATCAAATAATAGTTGAGAATAATGGCCATAAGTAGAGGAATAATGGCAATTGAGAGCTTATAGATTTGAGGAAGTTTAATGATCTTTACTCTAAAGAAATAGAATAAGAGGGCAATATAAACAGGGTAGAGGGCCTCCACTCGCGCGCCACCAAGTGTGCTTGCACTAAGAAAAAAGAGGAAGAGGTTATAGCAGGAAATCAGAAGCAGCCCGCGGCCGAGGCCAAAATCAAGTCTATATTCTTCCCAGGCCTTTTGAATTTTATATTCGAACATTCCCATTCCTTAGTGTAGCTCCCTTAGAATAGCTTATTCCTATAATAAATATAAGCCTCGTTTTTTTACTTCTCAGCTTATGTGCATAGCAGTACTACTTGAGGGCTAATTAAGGGGGCACAATAATGAAAATTAATCATATGATTATAATGATGGCCGCGCTGGTAAGTCTTACGGCCCAGGCCGCGAGTCAAAAAATCTTTTCTCCACGCATGACTTTTCCATTTGTTCAAAACTCCAAACGTCTTGAAGGTGTAGCAAAGAATACGATTTATCTCACTTTTGATGATGGTCCAACTTCTCAGGCCACTCCTGAAATTCTCGATATCCTGGCCGATTATGGGATTAAGGCGACCTTCTTTATGGTGGGGAGAATGGCCAAGGCAAATCCAGCTCTTGTGGCCCGTGTTCGCGCTGAAGGCCATAGACTTGCCAACCATAGTTATTCACACGAGTTTGATTTCCCAACTCAAAACCACTTTGTGAATTCTCTTATGGGAACTCATGCTCAGATTAAGAGCTATGTATATCGCTGGGACCTTCTTCTCTTTAGAGCTCCAGGGGGGATTTGGAATAATTGGCGTACTCAAGTAGGTAATGGTGATCCAGATCTTCGTCGCTACGTTGGACCTATCTATTGGAATGTGGGTGGTGGAAACCCTAATTACAATAATGATGCCGACTGGAAGTGTTGGAATAAGGGTGTAAGTATTTCAGCATGTAGAAAAAGTTACATAAATCAGATTTATTCCAACTACCGTAGAGGATATGGCTCTATTATCTTAATGCACGACATTAACCGTAAGTCTGCTCAGATGTTGTCCGAGCTTTTAAGAGAACTCTCAAGAGATAATGTTAATTGGAACTATGATCTTATTGAGAATATCCCAGCTGTACAGGACATGGCCTTCTAGTAGCTTACGCTAAGAGGGAACCATGAAAATAAATACTAAGACAATCATTACAACGATGGCCATTTTTGCAAGTAGTGCACTGATGGCCCATTCTCAAAAAATCTTTTCTCATCAACAGACATTTCCATTCAATAGTGATGGGAGAACACTTGAAGGTGTGGCCAAGAATACCATTTACCTCACCTTTGACGATGGCCCTACTTCTGTGGCCACTCCAACGATTCTCGATCTTTTGAAAGAGTATAAAATCAAGGCCACTTTCTTTATGGTTGGTAAAATGGCCAAGGCCCATCAATCATTGGTCGCTGAGATTCGTGCCAGTGGCCACCGAGTCGCTAGCCATAGTTATTCTCATGAACTGAGTTTTACTTCGGGTGATGACTTTATCGATACTCTAATCACCACAGATAATGTTATTGCTGATTATATGGAAGATAGTGACATCAGACTCTTTCGTGCCCCAGGTGGAAATTGGCATGACTATCAGGCCCTCGCCGCAAATGCTAATGAAGTAACGAAGAAATATGTTGGCCCTATTTATTGGAATGTCGGCGGTGGTAATGGAAGTGCCAAAGATGATGCGGACTGGAAATGCTGGTCCACTTGGTATGTAACACCCAAGCGTTGTGGAAAGAGTTATCTTGAGCAAATAGAGAGCAACTATAGAAATGGCAGACCTTCTATCGTGCTTATGCACGATATCAATAGAAAGTCTGCTGATATGCTTGAGTATATTCTTAAGAAACTTTCAAAATCAAAAATTAATTGGAAGTTCGACCTTATCGAGAATATTCCATCTGTAAGAGCAATGAATAAGTAATTACTTATCGATCATTATTTTTTGTAGATCCTGCATGGTTTGCTTAAACTCTGCTGAGTCTGTATCAATTTTGGCCGCGGCTTCATCCACATTATTGGAACTAGGAGTGCGGCCTTTTTTATCCATCTGTGAATTAGCATAAGCATTGATTTGCTTCCACTTCTCTGGCGAGATTTTTCCCAGCTTCTCCTGAGCTTTTTTAAGCTCCTCTTTGCTAATGATTCCTTTTTGTCCAAATTGATTAAGCATTTGAGAGACATCATTTTCATCAAGGGCATAAGTTGAGGGGAGAGTGAAAAGAGTAAAAAGTGCTAAACTTGTAAAGGCCTTTTTCATCGCATGTTTCCTTGATCTACGCTAAATTATAAGTGAGGTAATAGTATAATCTAAAAATAAATTATACGTATTATTAAATACTTATGTCTGTTCTAGGATGTCAATTATGAAAGTTTGTGGATTTGCGGCCGGCTGTTACTGGGGTGTGGAGCATGCCTTTAAGATGCTCGATGGTGTTGTTGATACAAAGGTTGGCTTTCAGGGGGGGAGAAGTCCCGATCCAACTTATAAAGAGGTATGCTCAACAGATACAGGGCACGCTGAAGTCGTTAGAGTCACTTATGACGAGTCCATTATTTCATTATCTCGCCTCCTCGATGCTTTCTTCTTTATGCATGATCCAACTCAACTCAATAAGCAGGGACCAGATGTGGGGACTCAGTATCGTTCTGCTCTCTTTCCTGAAGATGAAGAGCAGGCCACTGTGATGGTCAAGTATATAGAGAGTATTAAAGCAAGGTATACGCGACCCATTGTTACTACTATTGAGAAGGAATTTCCTTTTTATAGCGCTGAAGAGATGCATCAGGATTATCTTCTTAATAACCCTGGAGGCTACTGTCATATTGGATTAGAAATTTTTGCCAAGCTTAAGCAAGGTCTTTTTTAGAGTCGCCACTGGGCAAGAGAACATTCTGCGGAGTAAGGGTTTGAATGCGATTACAGCCCTTACAGATTTCATATTTGTGGCGTAGTCCATTTTTCAAATCATTTCTAAATTGAGTAAACTTATCGCCATACCAGATATCCCTGATATGAGTTTCAAAAATATTTCCCATTTCATGTTGTTGAAAAAAATCTTCAAAGCAGGGTAGAACATTACCTTTCAAAGTAATGGCGGCCAAGAAAGAGGGGAGCTGGCAGGGAAGTAGAGTTTGAATATCACCACCAATATCGGGAAGGCTTCCTCCACGATTTGTTTTATATATTTTTTCATGACCTTTATAGGTGATCCTCTCTCTCTCGTGGGGCTTTAAGAGTGTGAGTGCTTCTTCAAATTCATGGAGTTCTTGATTCTCATGCTTTGTAATAATGAATTCGCTGATGCCGGCCTTAAGAAGAGAGCGAAGAAGCTTAATATCAAGTTGGGTTGCATTACTATAGAGCTCTATCTTCGACTTTGGTAAGGCCTCTTTAGTAAGAGTGATGATCTGTTCGTATTGGGGATGAAGAGTGGGCTCTCCATAGAACTCATGGCTAATTCTTCCAATGAATTCTACATCTTTAAGTTGTCCAAGAATATATTTGTACTCTTCAAGGGACATGGTTCCCTTTTCTTTTCTTTGGAATTCTCGATTAGGGCAATAAGAGCAGCTCAAATTACAATAGCTATTAATTTCAATCTCTACAATTTTAAAGAGGTCATGGGCAAAGTGTGGAGAAGAGGCGCTCTTGGTTTCCATGGCCTTATTATGCCTTAAAAAAGGAGTTTTTCCCCCATTTGCATAATATTTTTTTTGAAATGTTGCCCAAATGAGCTGATTTTGCCGTCCTTATGCCAGAGATTGGGAATTTTTCCTTCCATTTCACTGTATAGTTGGGGGGATATCCTATTATTCGTAAAAAGATCTTCAATGAATTCGTTCATTAACTTCTCTTTCGAAGACTTTTGGTGATATTTGATCACAGGCACGACGCTCTTGTGATCAAGTGTATTCATATAGCGATCAATAATCTTATCATTTTGGGCCAAAAACTCTGATGATTCACTAATGGCCGAGACCCCAAGACCTAAGAGGTAAGGCGTTTCTTGGGTGAATAATCCACTGACCTTTCTATATATTTTCTGATCAGTATCGAGTTTTCCATTGATTCTAATGAAGTGGCCCATTCCTAAATTTTTATATCCCAGCCTGTCGAAGATTTCTACCCCCGCTTGATAGAGCTCATATTTCTCCTGTCTTGTGGGAAGGGTGAAATCTCCATAAGCGTGTTGAATCGATTCAAGCCACGGTACCTTGGCCAGGGGATAGAATGAAATCCAGTCAGGGGTAAGTTCTCTCAGGTAAGCTTCCCACTGGGAAATAGAATCGACATTTTGTTTGGGTAGACCCCAGAGGAGATCGATACCAAAACTTTGTTCAGGATCTAGTGAATTCTTGGCCCGTAGAATATCTTCAGGAGTTTGGCGTCGATTAACATTACTTAGTATTTCTGGGATGAAGTCTTGAACACCAAAGCTTATGCGATCAATCTTTAATTCAAGTGCTCTCTTGGCCTGCTCATTAGTGAAGTAGCGTGGATCTGCTTCCATTTGCCCAGATCCCGTATTCTTTGTGACTCTGCCTTTTAGCGCGTCCCATAGAAGATCCACGGCCTGAGTGTCCATAGTATTGGGTGTCCCTCCGCCAAAAGTAATATTGATAAGGGGAAGGTCTTTGGGCCAATTCTTTGTTTTTAGATCAAGTTCTTTGATTAACGATTCAATATATCTCTTATGCTCTTCGGCCTTTTTCGATATTTTTATATTACAACCACAGTAAGTACAAATCTCACGACAAAAAGGAATATGGATATAGAGTCCGTATCCTGTTTGCGAAGGATCAGGAAGTTTGGGGACTTCTCCCTTTATCTCTTCCCACTTACTGGATAGAGGATAATAGGAGAAGCGATTTCCCGGTGAGTGATATTGATTTAAGGACTGTGCTAGACTCATTCTTTAAGTTATTCTCGATTTAAGAGAGTGCTAGTAGCGCATATTCTTGTGAATGAATTCAACAGTATTGAATACATTCTGCTCAGGTGTTTTCTGGAGAACACCATGGCCTAGACCACAAATCCAACGATCAAGTGGAGCTCCTGAGTCTTGTATCATTTTCCACCACTGAGTGAGTTTCGTCTCAAGTTGTTCCCAAGGAAGGTGAAGAAGGGCCGGGTCGAAGTTTCCTTGGATCATATAGTCCTTGCCAAATTTCTTTAAGGCTTCAGGAAGATCCATTCTCCAATCAATGCCCAGTACATCGATATTCTCATCCTCAAGGGCCTCAAGATAGCGATTATGAGTGAGTTTTGAATAGTAGATAACTTTCACATTAGGGTGTCTTCTTTTAAATTCTGCCGTAATCCTCTTAATCTGAGGAATAATATGATCTCTATACTCTTCAAAGGCACATTCACCTGCGGCCGTATCAAAGAGGCACATTCCGTCAGCTCCACCTCGGGCCTGAAGATCCATTTCCATTAGAAGATTGTCAAAGAGGAAGTCACAGAACTCTTGCCATCTTCCATCATAGATTCCTTTCTTTGGTTCTATTAAATTTCCAGAATGACCGCCGTCAACAGCGTAAGTATAGAGTGTCCAGGGCGCTCCAACAAAACCAAGGAGCGTTCGATCACTGGGGAGAGCTTTCTTCAAAAGCTCACAGGCCTCTTTTTGAAAGTTGTAATATTCATTTGCAGGAGCACTTACTTCAAGAGATTTAACAATATCTAAACTGGTAAGATGCTTCTCTAGTTTTGGTCCCGGTGCATAGGTAAGACCTAGACCCATTTGCTCTAGAGGAAAGAGGAGGTCACTAAAGAGAATGGCCGCATCGAAGTGAAATTCATCAATTGGGCCCATAGTAATATCACAAGCAAGTTGTGGAGTTTTACACATGGTCATAAAATCTGAATCTTTCTTAATATTTTGGTAGTGCTGATGATAGCGTCCAGCTTGGCGCATAAACCATACAGGAACTCCTGTGCTTCCATCATCATGTTTTGTTCTACTGTCAAATAATCCCATAAAATCCTCGTCCTATGTTTAAGCTCTATTATTTAATATTGAGTTGGTATCCAATTCCACGTATGGATTGAATCTCAAGAGGCAGATCGGTATCCGTCTCGCTCCATTTTCTAAGTTTTACAATATAATTATCTACCGTTCTATGAGAGGGGTATTTATCTGCCCCCCAAACTTTATCAATGATTTCATCACGACTAAAGGCCTTACCTTTTGAGTGATAGAGTAATTCTAAAATGGCACATTCCTTCTGACCAAGATTGATGATCTCCCCATGGGCATCTTGGACTTGAAATTTTGAAAACCAAATTTTTAATTTTCCATGTTCAAGCTCATTTGGAAGTTCAAGCATTGTCTGCTTAAGTTGAAAGGAGCGCTCAAGACGTAGGGTTAGCTCCTTAAGGGCAAAGGGCTTGGTGATATAATCTTCTGCTCCAATTTCTAGTCCCTCGACTTTGGTATCAGGGTCATTAAGTGCAGATAAGAAGAAGAGTAGAAAGTCTGATCTCTCCTTTCTCATGGTTTTTGCTAAGTCTAGGCCTGAGCCATCGGGAAGACCAATATCCATAAGGACTACTTGAGGTTCGAAAATTTGAAAGAGGCCTTCGGCTTCAACCACACTTTGAGCTAATTTTACAAAGTAGCCAATATTTTCAAGATACTCTAGTAGCGTGACTCCTAGGTTTTCTTCATCTTCAACAATGAGAATTCGATTAGATGAGTTGGCCATGAGTGCCTCCTTTTTTAAATTGAAGGATAAAGGTCAGCTCATCATGGTTTTCAAACTTCCATGAACCTTTCATCTTAGTCATTAAATTCTTTGTTAGATATAGGCCAATCCCAGAGCCATTCTTTGAATTATACTTATAGAAAAGATTGCCCAGCTTTTGTGGGTCACCATTAAATTTTCCATGATCACAATAGCGCAACTCGACACCTTCACTTGAATTCTTGGTGCTTATTGAAATCTTTCTGCTTCCACTATGATGAATGGTATTTTCAAGTAGATTCTTAAGGATGAGGTGCAATGCAAACTCATCGGCCATTATGGGGTGCTCATGTCCCCAGTGCACATCAAGTTCAAGTTCTTTGTTATAGCGATTGAATACCTCGTCGAAGGCCTCGCTAAGGTTCACGCTGGATAGGTGAAGATCCCCTCCACCTTCAAGTCTAGAAAGCTGAAGAATCTTATCCATTGTCGTTTCAAGCTTATTGGCATCTTCGACTAAGCGCTCACTCAAACGATTCATTCTTTTATGGAGATTTTCTTTATATTCAACTTCTTCACTAAGTCTCTTGAGGTCAATTCTCTCTACCGTATCCGCAAGTACTTCACCTTGAAGCTTAACGCTCGCAAGGGGAGTTTTAAGCTCATGAGTCATACTGGCAAAGAACGCCTGAAGTGATTTCGTCTTTTTTAAATCTTTGAAGTACAGAAAAAGAAGTGAGGCCGTAAGAAGTAATAAAAGGGCAAAGAAAGTGAGTCCTTCCCACTTTACCATTGCAACGATACCGGCCGTATCTTTTCCACCGGCAACCTTCGCAAGCTTTTCACCATATTGAATAATTAAGTAGAGCCACCATGTCCCCAGGGCACAAATCAACAATGTGTAGAGAAAGGTGAGTCCTAAGAAAAGGCGGCTTACTTGCTTCACTTAAATCTATTTCCTTATGAGAAAAGTCGCTCTTCTAGCTCTTTTATGATGCTCTCGTCATGGGCCAGGGAAACAAAGCCTACTTCATAGGCGTTGGGGGCCAAGTAGATTCCTTTATCTAATAGAATTTCAAAGAGTCCATAGAATTTCTCTCCGAGATCCGCAGGAATATCACAGGCCCTCTTCGGTGCATCTCCAGGATGAATCCAAAAAAGAGATGACTCACTCACAATTTTTAATTCTGAGAATTGACCGTCGTTATACTCTTTAAACCAGCGAGTAAGAAGTTGAGTGATTTTTAAAGTATTCTCCTCAATCAAGGCATAGGCCTCTGGAGTCATTTGCTTAAGAGTGGCCAGACCTCCAACCATGGCAAGAGGATTAGCACTAAGTGTTCCAGCTTGATAGACGGGTCCTACTGGCGCAAGCTTTTCCATGACTTCTCTGCGCGCTCCTACGGCACCTACAGGAAGTCCTCCACCAATGATTTTTCCATAAGTCACGATATCAGGGGTGATTCCTGTCTTCTCGGCCATGCCGCCCATGCCTACTCTGAAGCCTGAGATAACTTCATCAAAAAGAAGAAGGGCCCCATATTCGTCGCAGAGCTCTCTTAAGCCTTTTAGGAAATCGATATGCTGAGGGAGTAATCCGTTATTGGCCGGAAGAGGCTCAATAGCAATCATAGCAACATTATCTTTATTAAGCTCAAGAACCTCTTTTACTGCTGCAAGGTCGCCAAGCTCTAGAACCAGTGTATCTGCGGCGATAGATTCTGGAACGCCAGCACTTGATGCCTCTGCCGTACCTGCAAGACCAGAGCCTGCTTTGATGAGGAGTGAATCAAGGTGTCCATGGTAACAACCATTGAACTTTACAACTTTATCCTTACCTGTGTACCCACGTGCAAGTCGTACGGCCGTCATGACGGCCTCTGTTCCAGAATTAACAAATCTAATTTGATCAATAAAAGGAAGCTTTTCAACTAGAAACTCAGCAAGCTCAAGTGAGTAGGGCTCACAAGCACCATAAGACCATCCACGATCAAGCTGATCTTTAAGTTGATTCTTCACTTCTTCATTTTGATGACCTAGAATAAGGGGACCAAAGCTCATACAGAAATCGATATATTCTTTTCCATCAACATCCCAAAATTTAGCACCTTCAGCTCTTTGAATAAATTTAGGTGTCGTATGGAGTCCTTTGAAGCTTCTCACCGGAGAGTGTACTCCGCCAGGGACCATGCATTTTGATTTTTCAAATAATTCTGTTTGATTCATATTGTCTTCCTTTAAATTAATTAATTACTTTTCAACCCAGGCCTTAAATTCTTTCATAGAAGAGAAGGGGATAACTTCAATTTCTTCCACTTGTTGTTTTTCTTGTTGTTCTTCTTGAAACTTTTGTAAGGTCTTTCCAAGTCCACAGCAGTGGATGGCCGCCTTCGGCAATTTAAAATTTGTTTTGAAGTATTGATATTGGGGAAAACTCGTCCAATAGAAAACGCCACAAGATTCAATGGCCTCTCGGTATTGCTCTGTAATTTCACCCCAGCTCTTCTCATATACAGGAACTGTTGGACCAAGTGGACTTTCTGAAGTGCTGTTGGTGATGACTTTCCAACTTCTCTTTCCAAGCTTCAATTCCACAAGATTTCCTGTGCTCAAGGTTTGGAGTTCATTCTCTCCAAGGGAGTCTGCACTTCCCTGACACCATAGTCCCTTGGCCGCAATTTTCTTCATTGTGTGAGTCCCACTGGACCAAATGGCCGACTCATTTAACATTTCTCTATTTTCATCAAATTCAAGAGCATACTCGAGTGCACTTCCACTTGTAATAAGTACATTCTCTTCTTCTATTTCAGCGAACATATTGGTGTGGGCCGCCGACTTAAGAGTCAGCTCATCTTTCACTGATGTTGTTTTATTGGCAAATTCTACCTTTTTGGGAATTCCTACAAAGATATGTTGATCGTCATAGCTAGGAAGTGTTCTCTCTTTAAGTAGATGATCTTCTATTTCGCGATCATCAACCTTTCCACGAATATCTAATCGTGGCAGCTTTGATTGTTCATTCCAGCGTGCAGAGATCCCCACAGCGAGGTGACAACCTCCTCCAAAAGTTTGAAAGACTTCTCTTTCAAGGGCCACTTCTTTAAGAGTCCTGTCACAACTCAAACTTTGAAGCTTTGCTAAAAGTACACCATCATCATCTCTATTTTCTAAGCACTCAATACCCAGCGCCCCTTGAGAAGCAGCGGCCGGAAATTCTGAAAGAGGTAGAATCATAAAGTTGAGATCTTTTAGGAGTCCATCTAGAATAAAACGTGGGTCCCCAAATTTTTCAAAAGCTTCATTTTCGCTATCCGGTAGTCCTTGGGCCAAACGCTCTATCCCTGGCAGTGCTAAAACAATAGCATCAAATTGACCATCAAGGAGTTTCTCAATACGAGTGTTAACATTCCCCCTAAGAGGGGAGCATTCTACGGGGAGATCGAGCTCTTTTCCATAGGGAAGATAATCTTTAAGAAAGCGCTCAATATTAGTCATCCTTCTTGGTGACGAAGTGCCCACCACGAATTTACTGAGTTCTTTATTTTGAAGTTTCTTAATCGTTTCATTCTTAATAAAAAGGATATCATGAGCATACTTTCGCTCAGTAACTGTAGCTAGTTTTATACCCTCAGGTCTTTCACTTCCTAAGTCTTTATAGCTATGGACAACCAAATCAACTTCACCTTTTAAAAGGGCAGCATCGAGCTCCTTGGTAAAGAAGTCCTTTCCTTCAAGTTGCCACAATGGAGCTTGAGTATTCTCATCTCCTTGGGTGCTAATGATTTTTAGTTCAAATTCACCCAGTCCTTTTTCCTCCATGATATTCTTCATCTGAAGGCATTGTGTGAGGGCCAGTAAACTTCCGCGAGTTCCGATAATATAAGGTTTCTTTTTCATGGCAGTAAACGTATCAGAGATGGTAAATATTGTCTTTGATTATATTGAGTTAAATTGTAGTTTTATAGGAGATAAACGCGGTTTAGGGCCATTTTGGTGATTAGGCAAATTGCAATTCTTCCCATCCAAATGGGATATGAAATGTAAAATTTTCGATACGTTTTTGAGAGACACCTTGAATCGCCTTTTGCGCCTCTTTGAGTTTTTCTTCACGCTTTTGAGAGAGCTTTTCACCTTGAGCAAAGATATCTTGTAGACGCCAGAGACCTTCGTCTGAACCGTAGTGACTCGAAAGAGGAGAGGGCTCTGCTAGATCAATGAAAATTTCATCTAAGTTGAGTCCAGAGGTCTTTATCTTCCAAGTTTGAAAGAACTCGTGGTTGAAGAGAATATCTTTTGTACCAATGGTATTTATAATAATGGGAAAGTTAGCGATCTCTTCAGGCTGAAACCAAGTTAGTGACTTAATAGGGTAGCGCTCTTTAAGCTCTGCAACCTTACTTTCATTTCTTGCTGATACGGTGATATTGAATTTACGATAGCAAATTTTGATAATATCTTGGGCCAATTGGCCTGATCCTAAGATAAGTATAGGAGTTGAGAAATCAGTTGTGGCCAATTTATCCATCATTATCTTTCTTACAATTCCTGCGTAAGTTTGAAGACCAAGCTCTCTTAAGTGTTGAGTGCGGATTTTCTTTGCATCTTTGAAGAGTTTCTCTAGGACACCTTGTACATGTCTGTTTGGATTCGCGTGCTCTAGAAAAAAAGTATAAGCTTCTTTGAATTGGTGAACGATTTCATTTTCACCAAGAATTCGACTCTTTAGACCACAAATCGTTTCGAGAAGAAATTCATAGGCCTTGTGGCCGAGGAGTTCCTCTGTTGATACTTGTGCAGCCTCGACAGAAGTATGGTCGATTTTATTGATGAGATTCTGTGGACCTTCGTTAAAGCCAAGAAGTAGAGTTCTTTGACATGTTCGAAGAACAAATACATTTCCCGTGTTCTGAGAAGTAATGGCCTCCTCGAACTCTTGTGACGGGGGTAAATTTATTAGTTTTAGTCCACTAAGCATAAGTTTATACTACCAAGCTGTTTGTGCTAAAGTGTCACAGAAATGTAGAAAAGCGATATATATTTCCTGTTCTTTATTAGTTTTTACCTAGAGTAGAAAGAATTACCTATATATTTAGAGGGCAGACTTATCAAGCTCATTTCTTTCTGCTAGATTTGCACGATGTCAGAGATAATTGGTCCAAATTCAGCGAAAGAAGGGAATCCCTCCTTTTCTCATTCTTCTAAATACAAAGATGAGGCTACTCAGCTCCCGCGTCGACGTGAGTGGTGGAGTTATATAACTCCGTATATTCCTAAACGTGTGAAGGCCTATTTTCAAATCTTTGACCGAAGAGTCGATGGCGCAGCTTCCTTCTTCGTCAAGCACGCTGGGAAGAGTCGTTTTATGGTGGCCATGAGTAAGAAGGCCCAATATTTGGGTATTGAGCGTCTCTGGTATAAAGGGCCCAAGGCCTTTATCTACTTCTTTCTCTTCTATCTTATAAGAGACACTATTCTCTATATCATAATCCCTATTTTCTTTGCCAAACTGACATCTTAGCCTATTGCTAACATAGTTTAATTATTGATTTTTAGATCCAAATCGTGATCCCAATAGGATGACAACACCTATACTTTAAGCTAGTCTAGCCCCATTATTTTGCTTAAATTTTGCTATACGGATGATCGCTAATGACCAATATTTATCTTTTTATGGCCGGTGCAGCACTTGGGTGTACTTTATTAGTGGCCGGAATCCAGTTAGTAAGTAATAACCTACTTGAATTGGCCGAAGTTCCGATTTTTTCTCTTCTTAGTCCTCTACGTGAAAAAGATAATAAAACATTCTTTAAAGGCATCTTAGTTTCGGCCCTTTCTGGATCAACTCTTACATCCACTTCGACACTGATTGGCCTGGTCAATGCGGGGCTAGTGAAAGTGCGTGCTGGGTTTCTCTTTATGGCGGGAAGCCATCTGGGGCCGATTGTTCTGCTATTCATCTATTCTTATCTAGGCTTTCGTTCGGCCCTTGTATTTTTAAGTCTCGCTATGGTGGCCCAATTTCTCGTTCGCTCACGCTTTGGTCATTGGTTCCAAAATACTTTTGGTCTACTCTTTGGACTTGGGCTCGTAAGTCTTGGGCGCTATTTTCTTATGGATGGATTAACCTTCTTCTCAGGCCTAGATCAACAATTCTTGGGATCAATTACCGATGGCCCTTACGCCCTTAGCCTCCTCACTGGAATTGTTGTTGGCAGTTTGCTTACCTATATCTTCAAGTCTTCAGTCGTGGCGATTTTGCTCTTAATGATCATTCGTGACTCTGCATTCTTTAGCTTAGGGCTACTTTTTCCCGCTGTTATTGGTGTTCATGCTCTTGGCTTTTTTCCTAATTATCAGCTAAGTAAGAGGGGTAATATCTTCTCTCACCGAGTGGCCATTGCTCAATTCTTTATTTCACTCATCGGCCTTGGTGCTGGTGCTCTTATTCTCTTTGTTATTCCTTGGAATCTGCAAACCGGAACCGGTTCTCATTTACTTTATTTTTTTATCATTCTTAGAGTAAGTAGTGTCCTTATTTTTCTACTCCTCTTAACGCCACTTCGAAATTTTATAAAGAAAGGATGGCCTGAGAAGACTCACCGCCCACCTAATGAATTGGCCCAGCTTGGACGAGCTACTGATATGGTTCCGGCCATGAGTTTAATACAGGGAAGCTTTCACCTTGCTAAGTTTAAGAATATTGTTGATCGTCTCTTCAAGGTCACTGAGCAGTATCTACGAGAGGGCTCGACCTCGGGAAGGGTGTTGGCCAAGATCAAGGACTATGAACGTATTACTGATAATATGCACAAGGAAGTCCATCGCTTCCTATGTATGCTCGCTGAGAATTCACTCACCCACAACCAGTCAAAAACACTTATGCAATACCTTAAGATAGCAGATGAATTGGAGTGTATTGCGGATTACCTCGATAAGATTGCAAGCTATAATACTCGCTACATTCAAAGCGGGGAAAATGTTCGTTGGCGTGAAGACTTCATTCTCTTCTTTGAAGAAATAAAAGAGTTCTACTTTCTTGTGACTGAGAATGCTCCAGTAGCACCTGAAATCGATAGTAAGCGTATCAATATTTTGGCCCAGAAACTTAAAATTATGGCCGAAGCCCAACGCGAAGAACATCTTCGTCGTCTAAGCTCCGATGAGGGAAGTGCCCTTGGACTTATGACTTATTCCGATATGGTGGTTTGCCTCAGAAAAATCAGGGGACATACTTTGAAGCTTCATAAGGCCCTCGTATAATAAACCCCTCTAAAGAAGCTCTATTACTTATGAAGAAGATTTTACCTTTGAACTGGTCATTTACTTTGAGTTTATTCCTACAAAGATATAAACTTTAGGCAAAATGAAACGACTTTCTAATTCTTATTCTACAAAGATGCAAAGCATTCTCCTCTTTCTCGTCTTGGCCCTTAGTGGAGCTTTGATGAAGTACTTTGTCTATTTTGACGATATTTCCATCATTAAAGATCAGACCCGCTATATATTCAATCTCGAGAATCAGAGGGTAAAGGATTACCTTCATGCCTACTCTGAAGTTCTTCATATTTATAAGATGAAACTTGAGAAATCACCTCAGTTCAGTAAAGAGAAATTTGAGGAGTCCGCAAGAGAATTCATTTTTCATTTTAAAGACACCAAGGCGTTCAATTTTGTAAATAGTGATCGAATCATCGTCAATATAAACCCCGTTGCGGGTAATGAGGCCGCCCTTGGCAAAGATCTAAATATACACCCTGATCAGCTTATTAGAGAAAAGCTTAAAAAAGGACTTTCTCGTCATTCTATGACCTTTATTCCTCCTGTTAATATTTACCAAGGGGGGAGTGCGGTTATTTTCTACGTTCCTATTAATTTCTCTTCAGGAGAATTTGGATGGATCAATGTCGTTATTTTGGCCGAAAACCTTTTTAAGAATTACAGAAAGGGGCTTGGCTTCTTTGATTTTGATTTCAGTGTGATCGATGAGGAAACGCAAAGGGCCTACTTTGGAAGAAAATTTAAAAGCACTAAGAGTATAATTAGTTTTTCATCTGAGCTTTTGGGCAGAAGAATAAGCTTTCATTTTGATTTAAGTAAGCAGTTTAAATTTCAACGAGATCAGATCATAAAAGAGTTTAGCTTTCATTTATTAATAGTGACATTACTTAGTATACTCTTCTACCTCTACTCTAAAGGGCGTAGGCAGCTTTATAAGCAATTCATCAATGTATCCAATGAAAGTAACCTTCTGAAGACTCTTATTCATGATATTACTAATCCTATTCAGTCAGTTTTACTTGGTTTGCAGACTATGCAGATGGAAAAAAAATATAATGAAAAAACCATGGAGATGGTACTGCGAAAACACAATATTACAGCAGAGATAATTAATAGTGTACGTCGCATCTTTTCTGGAGATTACCTCTTAGATCAAGAGGCGAGTATCAATTTAAAAAATATCGCGGATCAATTAATTGATGAGTTATCTTCGGAACTTGAAGAGTCTCAAGTTACGATAGACGTTCATATTCATGGTGATCCCGTTGTTAAGACTAGAGTTGATGAGAAGATTTTAAAGAATCAAATTATACGCAATATCTTTACCAATAGTATTAAGTTTTCGAGCCGTTATGGGCAGATTGAAGTTGAAATCTATCCTCGTCGTCTGGTGGTTAAGAACTCCCATGAAAGAATGAGTGATGAACAGATTGACCTTCTTAACGCAGTAAGACCACTTCCTAGTTCCGAAGATAATAACCAGAAGAAATCCCTAGGGCTTGGCATGTTTATTACAAAGATTTTCTGTCTCCATGGAAATATTGATTTCAGCTTAACTCAGGATCATGAAACTGAAATTGTTGAGACTTCGATTTTATTTAAGGAAGATATTAGCTAAGCTTCGTCTTTTTTTTGCATTGTGTCTCTTACATTAGCTTTTCACTATGCTTCTTTTCATAGCATATCCCTCTTGTTACTCTTTCATGCTTTCAAAATAATTGCCCTATTAAGGAGAGGTCTATCATGGATTTAATGTTTAAGTGTGAGGATATTTTAAAACGCTCAAAAGGTCTTACTTTTGATGACGTTCTTTTGGTTCCTCGTCATTCGGAAATTTCATCCCGAAGAAATACGGATCTAACTTCTAAAATTACCAAGAACTTCTCCTGCGAGCTTCCCATTATCACGGCCAATATGGATACAGTTACGGGATCACATATGGCCTGTACTATGGCCGAGCTTGGTGGTGTTGGTTCATTACACCGTTTTGCGACCGTTGAAGAACAAGTTGAAATGGTTAAGGAAATTCAAAAGCATCATCAGGAAAAAGGTCTAAAGACTCCGATTGCTGCTTCCATCGGGGTGAAAGAAGAAGGTATGCGTCGTGGAGATGCTCTCGTAGATGCAGGGGTACAAATTATCACCTTAGATATTGCCCATGGTGATTCTATTATGATGATGGAAGTACTTGAGTATATGAAAAAGACCCATCCTCATGTGGATATTATCGCAGGGAATGTGGCCACTGGTGAAGCAACGACGAGATTAATCAACGCTGGTGCCGATGCTATTAAATGTGGAATTGGTCCTGGTTCTATGTGTACCACAAGAATTATCACTGGCCACGGTGTACCTCAGCTAACAGCGATAGCAATGTGTGTTGAACAGGCCCATAAGCATGGAATTCCAGTTATTGCCGATGGTGGGGTTAAGAATAGTGGTGATATGGTGAAGGCCCTCTGTGCCGGAGCCGATAGCATTATGATTGGCTCTCTTGTTTCTGGGACTTTGGAAACTCCGGGTGAACTTAAAGGTGGAAAGAAGCTCTATCGTGGGATGGCCTCTAAATCGGCCCAAGTTTCTTGGCGTGGTGAGCTGCCTAAGGGAATGGCCGCAGAAGGTGAGGCAACCTATATTGCGTGTAAGGGTCCAGTGGCCGACGTAATCAATGAGTTGTCTGGTGGAATTCGCTCTGGGATGACTTATCTAGGAGCAGCTACTTTGGCCGAGATGAGTGAGCTTGCATTATTTATGGAGATGAGTTCTTCCGGTATGAGCGAAAGTAGACCTCATGGTGTAAAATAGCCGTCACAAGCTAACAAAAAGTTAAACATGGTAGTTTTATGCTAACACTTACTAATATGCAGAAAATTGTTTTGGGCTATCCAAAACTTCAAGAAAGAATTGATAGTAGAGAGAACCCTAAAAAGGAGAGAGAGAAGGCCCTTAAGAATCTTGAAGAGATTCGCTCTGAGTTTTCCTCTCGTACCATTAAGTCTTTTTTAAAGTTCCTTGATGCGACTCTTCCTAAGCTCTATGACGATATTAACTTCAACAGTCTGAACTCTAATATTGTTGAGTTAATGAAAGATAAGTGTGTGGTCTTGGTGCCCAATCACCAGTCCCATGCTGACTATCTTGCTATTAATTATATCTTTTATAAGAACTACCAAGTTCCTCTCTATGTTGCCGGAGGTGTTAATCTAAATATTTTTCCCATTGGAACTTTATTTAGAAAGTCGGGCTGCTTCTTTATTCGTCGCTCATTTGCCAGTGATATTACTTATAAGCTCACTCTTGAGGCCTATCTTTACTACTTACTTAAGATGGGACGACCTATTGAGTTCTTTTTTGAAGGTGGTCGTACACGTACCGGAAGACTTCTACCACCTCGCTATGGACTTTATAGCATGCTTTTAGAAGCTCACCATACCCTTCAGCAAGAAAGAGATATGCCCCTTGTCTTCATTCCAGTCTCTATTGTTCATGAGTATGTGCCTGAACAAAAATCACTGGCCAAAGAAGTTAAGGGGGGAAAGAAGAAGAAAGAATCTACTGGACAACTTCTTGGACTTTTTAAGCTTTTTGCTCAGCAATTTGGATCTATTCACGTTCGCTTAGGCAAGGGCATCGAAGTTCGCCAATCTAAGAAAGAGTTAGAAAAAGATGAGCTGAAAAAGAATACCCAAGATCTGGCCTTCAAATGCTTCAGAGAAGTGGGACGCAATATGATGGTTACTCCGACCTCTCTTTTGTCTATGGTGCTTTTAGATGAGCCCTCTGGGGCCCTTATATGGCAAGATATTGTCGATAAGGCCCAGGCGATTATGCGCTATTGCCGAAGATTCGATGTGCCTTATACAGAGAATCTCTCTGAAGAAAAATTTGAAAAATCAATTGAAAGAGCAATGGATCTTTTAATTGGCAATAAGAAAATTGATATCATTGGCCGTGAACATGATGGAAGTAATTTCTACTCCCTGCGTGAAGATGGACGCCAAGAAATTCTCTACTTTAAAAATACAATTCTTCACCACTTCCTTGTTCCCTCTATTATTGGAGACGCTTGGATTAATCTCTTTAGTGGAGAAATTAATACGGTGAAGGATCTTAAGGAGTTCTTCCTCTATCAAAGAAGACAGTTAAAGCATGAGTTCTATCTACCTACTGTAAAAGAATTCTTTTATGCAACTCTATCGATCATCACTGAAATTATCGGCAGAAGAGTGGGCTCTCTTGAAGAGTTGATGGATCTCAATAAGCAAGAGCTCTATATGATTGCTTCTCGTATTGGAATTTTTAGCCGAGCTCTAAGTTTTATTGGAGAAACACATTATATTGCAGGACTTGCTCTTAGTGAGCTCACCAAGAATGGAGAGTCCTTTAAAATTGATCAATTCAATAAGCGCTTCTCAGATATTCACGATAAGGAGCGCTCTCTTGGGCGTCTTGTTCGCTATAACGAATCAAACTCAGTTCCTGCGATTAAGAATGCTCTTCGCTACTATCAAGGGCTCAACCTCTTAGACAATGATCAAGGTGCTTGGAAGGTGGCCGATCACGCTCAGCTCAAGTGCCATGTCCAAAAACTTGCTAAGAATTTAAGAGACCAGCTGACTCTAAATATCAGGGCGATGGAATCTTAATTATGCTTAAATTTGATGGCCCCCATTTAGAATCAACCGCCCACGCAAGGCTTCTCTATAAAAGCTTCTCCAGTGAGCAGATGAGCTTCAATGAGCTGTATCAAACGATAAACGATATCGACTCTTTCATCTCTCAGTCCCCACGTCTTCATAAGGCCCATGAGTATATTTATATATACTTCTTTGGTCGTGATACTAAGGAGTATTGGGTTGGTCGCGAGATTATTGGCTTTGTACCTCAATCCGTTCATGAGTATAGAGTATTCGATTCTTATAGAGGTGATGCCCTAAGCTGGATGATCGTAGAGAACCAATCAAGTGATAACTGGACAATTGATAATTGGTACCATCATTCAGACCAGCTAAGATCACTTGCGTCTGAGGCTCTTGCTGCAACGTGGCGAGTAAAGATCGGTCCATTGGAGATGATTTCAGGAAAAACTCCGTTAAAATCACCTCTTATCACTTTTCAATTTTTCAAAACCCATTAGAATTATAGGTAACGCCAATTTATTTCACTATGCACTTTCAAAGGTTTGCCAACCTTAGTGTTAGGGAGTAAATTACTGGGGTTTTAAATATTCATAGAAAAATACCAATCAGTGGAGGTAACTTATTAATAGTCGAGTGAAAAACAAATCGGGAAGAGGCCGTAAGCCACAAGGACCTCGTGTTAACGATCAGATTCGTGTACCTGAATGTCGCTTAATTGGACATGATGGAAGCGCCCTCGGTGTTGTAAGTATTGATGAAGCCCGTAAAATAGCAGCGGATATAGGTCTTGACCTGGTTGAAGTGTCACCAAATGCTCGTCCACCAGTGATTAAAGTAATTGATTACGGTAAATTTAAGTATGACGAGCAGAAGAAGGCCAATGAGGCCAAAAAGAAGCAGGCCCAAGCTCAGCTAAAAGAAATTCAGATGCGTCCAAATATTGAAACTCACGATCTTGAAACGAAGCTTAAGAAAGTTTATGGCTTCTTAAAAGATGGGGATAAGGTAAAGATGGTTATGCAATTTCGTGGACGTGAGATGGCCTACCGTGATGCTGGTCTTGAGAAGTTTAAAGGTATCCTTGCCGGTATTTGTGAGTATGGTGCAACGGAAGAATCTCCTGCCAAGTTAATGGGAAATAGAATCATTAGTATCATTGCTCCAGATAAGAAGCTTATCGAAAAGAGAATTAAAGAAGAGGCCAAAGCGGCTAAGGAAGATAAGTCTGGAGAGGCAAGCGAAGCCAATTAATTTTAGTTACAAAATTTTAAGTTTAAAGGCCCTTATTCAGGGCCTTTTTTAATAAGAATGGGTATTTTTGGCCAAAACTTACAAGTAATAACTATATAAGTATTTACAAATGCAAGTGAGATCTGGTACACATTACCTTCTAATTTTATAAGTTATTGAAAGAGCTTTATATAGGGCCAATTGTAGGAGTTACTGATATGCCTAAAATGAAAACACGCCGTGCTGTGGCCAAGAGATTCAGCGCTACTGGTACTGGTAAACTAAAGAGAAAACGTGCTAACCTTCGTCACATTCTTGAAAAGAAAACAAATAAGCAAAAGAGACGTGCGGTTAAAACAGACTACGTTCATGAAGCTGATGTAGCTAGAATTAAGCGTTGTCTTCCTGGTATTTAATCCAGAAATTTAATTAATTTAATTATTAAGAGTAACTAACTGAGTCTTGGGTAGTTGCAAAAACTGAAAAGTGGATCACTCCCCCCAAGTTGTCGTTTAAGGAGAATATAATGGCAAGAGTAAGAAGAGGCTTTAAGGCCCGTCAAAGAAGAAACAAAGTTTTGAAACTAGCGAAAGGTTTTCACTTTTCTCGTCGTCAGACTTACTACCAATGTGCTGAAACTGTAAAAAGAGCTCTTCATTACAGATACATCGGTCGTCGTCTTCTTAAGAGAGATATGAGAAGACTTTGGATCGTAAGAATTTCTGCAGCTGCAAAAATTCTTGGTGGTTCTTACTCAAAACTTATGGGATCACTTAAGAAGAACGATATTGCACTTAACAGAAAAATGCTTTCTGAGATTGCAGCTCGTGACTTCGATGGTTTCAAAGCAATTTACGAAGCCGCTAAGTAATCCAAAAAACAAATTCTAAGCATACCAAAGCACTTCTTCGGAAGTGCTTTTTTTTATCCGTAGCAAATCGCACAGCGATTTGATGCGGATAACCCCGAAGCGAAGCTCGAAGAGCTAAGCGTAGCGGGTACGGAAGAATCTAAGATACCAAGAAAGAGGGCGCAGATGAGGGGACTTATCCGCGTAGCGGATATTGAACCCGAATCGCCCGCGACCGAGCGGTAAGCAAATCGCACAGCGATTTGATGCGGATAACCCCGAAGCGAAGCTCAAAAAGCTAAGCGTAGCGGGTGAGTTTCAAGAAAGTAGGTTATAGACGAGAAAGCTTCCTGTGTAGGCAATCACAAGCATGTAGCTAAAGCTTATAGCGGGATACTTCCAGCCCCCTGTTTCTTTCTTTAAGATGGCCAAAGTAGAAGTACATTGAAGGGAGAATACGAAGAAAATGAGAATTGACCACGCCGTGGCCAGATCAAATACTTTCTTACCTGTGATTGGGTTTACTTCCTGTTTCATACGCTCTCTAAGCGTATCACTTTCCTCATCAACATCCCCAAGTGAATAAATCGTTCCCAATGCCGAAACAAAGAGCTCTCTTGCTCCAAAAGAGACGAGAAGGCCAACACCAATCTTCCAGTCCATTCCAAGGGGTTTAATGATTGGCTCAATTGTCTTGCCCATGCGGCCTAGGGCCGAGTATTCTAGAGTGTAAGCTGCTTGTTGCGCCTCATCCATTTGCGCTAGGTCTTCTTGTGCTGGGCCTGGAAAGGTAGAGAGGGTCCAAATAATAATAGAGAGTCCTAGTATTACTGTTCCGGCCTTCTTGAGGAATGTTCTTCCCTTAAACCAGGCCTGTTTCATGGCAATTCTTAGGTGTGGTCTTTGGTAATGTGGGAGGTCGATTATAAAGTTTCCTGTCTGCCCTTTGAAGAAGCTCAGTCTTAGAACTTTCGCAATGATGAGGGCCATTATTGAGCCTAAGAAGTAGAGAAAGAAGAAGCTTAGCGCTCTAGAATTGAAAATGCCCCATACAGTATAGTCAGGAACAAATGTACCTATAAGTAGAATGTAAACCGGCAGTCTTGCTGAGCAAGTGATAAGAGGTAGCGTAAGAATAGTGGCCATACGCTCTTTGTGATCTGGAATCGTTCTCGCGGCCATAATTCCTGGGATAGCGCAGGCGAAGCCCGACATATAGGGGAGGAAGGCCTTTCCACCAAGACCGAATAGACTCATAAAGCGATCTGTAATAATCGCCGCTCTTGAGATATATCCAGATTGCTCTAGTAAGCTCAAAAGGAAGAATAGGATCATGATTTGGGGGAGAAAAACCACGACACCACCAACACCGCCAACGACTCCATCAACGATGAGATCGTGTAAGTGTCCAGAAGGTAGCGTTTGACCTATGACTTCTCCAAGCTTAGCAATGAGCTCTTCACTCAGATCCATTACGGGACCTGCCCAAGTATATATGGAATGAAAAATAAAATAGAAAATAGCGAGGAAAATCGGCATTCCAACTATAGGGTTTAGTACAATCTTATCTATTTTTTCAGAAGCCTGTGATGGGCCCAGATCTGGACCATTTACATCAGCGAGAATTTTTCGAACGATGCGATGTTTTTCATTAATGGCCCTGTGAATTTCATCGCTACTTTTTGCAACTTGAACTTGAATAAGTCCACTGGCAGAGGTCAGATCGGGGATGTAAGAGAGGGCATCTTCTGAAACAAGGAGATATTTTCTTTCCTCGTTTGGATTTGCTGTCGAATTAGCTAACTTCAACGTACGCAGCGCCATCTGCTCTCTAATAAAGTGGTCAATAATACTCACATCAGTATTTATGGCCGAGATAGGCAGAATTTTGATTCCAAGCTTCTCTTCAAGCCCAAGCCTTTCATCTATCGTCAACTCACGCTCATCATCCTTATTAATTACGGCCATTACCTTATGTGTGCCGAGCAGATCAATGAGGGAGAGGACTAAGGAGAGTGAAGACTCTAGGCGATGCCAGTCTATAACGGCCAATACAAGGTCATTGGAGTGACCTTCGGTTATGGCATCATTCATATGCAAAAGAGCACTTAGAGTAACTCCTTCATCTTGGGAAGAAGGATTTAAATTATATATGCCAGGTAAGTCGATAAGCTCTATATGTCCTAAGCCTGTTTCATCATTTGATGAAAAGTCTCCTACTGCTGAATCAACAGTTATTCCAGAGTAGTTAGATATTTTCCTATTTCCACCTGTTAGTGAATTGAAGAGCGTAGATTTTCCAGCATTGGGAAAGCCTACAAGAAGAACTTTATTTTTAATTATGGAGTTTGCTTCATTCTGCACTGAAGGAGACTCTATAGTATTCTCTATATCCATAATTATGCCTCTTGCTCGACTTGAATATGGGATGCTTCTTTAAAGCGAAGAGCAAAATAATTGGTATTTCCATGCTTAATGCTCAATGGGCCCTTAAGAGGAACTCGATTGAGTACTGTGATTTTGTCTCCAGGCAATAGCCCAAGGCTAAGCAGCTTAAGATGGATTGCGGGGTCGTCACCAAGGTTTAAAAGCGTTGCGCTTTGACCTGTTTTTAAGTCAGTAATTGTCATATAGGTAGTAGTAATCACAAGAGTTTGATAAGTCAAACAACAAATGATCACCAGGGCTCCAAAGAAGTAGAGCTTGTTCAAAATTTAGTCATAGCGTGTAATAAATTGACTCGATTACTTTTTAAATACCTGTTTATTCGTGAAATTACCCATCAAAATAATGGCATCTATCTTGCTTCTTTAAACCTATATAAATTTGTATCCTAATGATTAAGGTTAAAGCTATGAAAGTTGTAAAGTGGATAAGTGTATTTTGTGTTGTTGTTGTACTGGGAACTTTCTCAGAGGCCACCTATGGGCAAGAGTCTATAGCAAAGGCTCCACATAGCGATCATTATAAGACTGAGTATGATGACCCCAGAACAATCAAGGAGCTCGAGAATATTACAAAAGGTGAGATTGAGGGAGTGATAACTGGCCGGAATCCTGTATCCATTGATGGGCCTCAAGACCATCTTCCTGAGCAGCTTAAAGGCGTCAACGACTTAAGAAGAAGCCCTAAGGAAAATACTTTCAGGGCCCCTGCTATCCCGAAGCCTAAATCAATTACATTATCTCAAGGAATTTAAATACTTAACTTATTTATGGGGCATGCTATAATAATTAGACTTATTTAGCTTTGGAAACTATATGCCCAAGAAGAACTCTGCAGAAGAGGCCCAGAAATTTGCCCATAAATTAGTTGCTATCCTTAAAGGTAAGGCCTGGGAAGAAGGGCACTGGGAACTTATTATTGGGTTTATATTCTTCTTTGGCGGTCTCTACCTTCTCGCTTCTTACTTTGCTGGCTAATTAGCTAAATATATAGGTTTCTTTTCTTTAAAAATCGTATTTTCTTATGATAAACCTCTCTAAATTTTAGTTTTTAACTTTATCATTCGAGGGTTTATGATTGATCAAATCAAAGACATTATTGTAACCAAAGCACCACAGTATTTTTCAGCACTAGCTATTCTTATAATAGGTTGGATTCTGATCAATATTTTTGTATCACTTTTTAGAAATACTCTTTCAAAAAGAAAAGTTGATCCAACATTATTACCATTTCTCAGTAGTCTACTAAACGCAGCTCTAAAAGTTGCACTCGTTATTTCAGTTGCTACTATGGTCGGAATTCAAACGACTAGTTTTGTTGCTATTCTAGGAGCTGCTGGTCTTGCTATTGGTCTAGCTCTTCAGGGATCTCTTTCTAATTTTGCTGGAGGAGTTCTTATTCTGATCTTTAAGCCAGTTAAAGTTGGTGACTTTGTTGAAGCTTGCGGGCATGCAGGTGTAATCAAGGAAATTCAGATTTTTTCAACCATTATGACTACTGGTGACAATAAAACGATCACACTTCCCAATGGTCCTCTGGCCAATGGTCCAATTGTTAATTACTCAACTCAGGCAACAAGAAGAGTTGATATTGTATTTGGAATCTCTTATTCGGATGATTTTACTAAGGCCAAGTCTTTAATCAAAAATTTATTAGAACAAGATGCACGTGTTCTTAAAGATCCTGAATCTTTAGTTAGAGTTAATGCACTTGCAGATAACTCTGTAAATATTCAAGTACGTGCTTGGGTAAAAAGTGCAGATTACTGGCCAGTGTATTTTGATCTGATAGAAAATACAAAAACTACTTTTGATCGTGAAGGTGTTTCATTTCCATTTCCTCAAAGAGACGTTACTCTTTACGCTTCTGAAGGACTTGAGAAAGTTTTCAATAAATAGAGGTTATCCCTTCTTTTGGGAAATATTGGGGAATGGACCATCTTTTAGTTGGTAATTCCCCAGTTGAAATTTAATACCATGTTTCTTGGCCGTATCGACTACGGCCTTTCTCATATCCGATTTTAGTAGCCAAGCATTTGTAGGTGTGGTCGCCCATGCGGCTAACCATAATTGAACAGAGTCTTTCTCCAGCCCAGAGAACCAAAGTTTTGGCTCTTCATATTCATCTTGCTTAAAGTAAGGAGACTTGCAAATAATGCTTATAAGCTCACCCTTTAAGAGCTCTATATCGGTATCAATTTCTACAAAGAAGAGTATACTCGCCCAAACATATTTATCATGAAGGGAATAGTTTAAGAACTCTTTCGAGATCAGCTTTGAATTTGGAACGAGGTAGCGCTTCCAATCCCATGTCTTAATAGTGGTAAAGGTGAGGTTGATCTCTTCGATAATACCGTATTGATCATCAACTTCTACAGTATCTCCAATTCGTGCATTATTACTAAAAGAGATTACCATTCCCGCAAATAAGTTTTCAATAAAGGGTCTTGCGGCCAAAGAGATAAGAACAGTAATGATGGCCACTAAGATAGAAGTATAAGTTCTTGACGCACCTTCGAGATAGGGAACGATGATCAGTATTCCCCATATACCTAGACAGAATGGGCCCATAAACTTTCTAAAGAAGCTAAAGCGGGTTTCAATATTCGCAAGGCCCCTCTCAAGTGACTCCTGAAAATTATCTTCAATAGGTGATTCAGTGGCGGCCATCGCCTCAAAGTTCTTTCTCTTTTCTAGGAGCTTGGTTTTTACTTTTTGGGCCCTTTTCATAAAGAAGATGAGAATAAGATAAATAAGGGTAATTATGATGGTGATGGTGGTTATATAATAATACTGAGGACCCAATTTTTTCTCCGATTTGATTTTACTCTATGATAAGTCCTCTAATTCACGAAGATCAAGGAAAGTTACTGAAGTTGTCTAAAAGATTCGGACATACCGAAGTTTGAAATTGTGTTTTCCGTAGCTATAATGTTGGTATCAGGGAGTGCAATAATGCTTAAAAAGCTTAAAGATATTAATTGGAACCATCTCTATTGCTTCTATGAGGTTTCAAAAGTTAAGAGCCTTAAAGATGGAATAAAAACCCTAGGTGTTGCAGCTTCTACTGCTAGTGAGCAAATAAAAAAACTTGAAGAATCATTTGGCCTAAAGCTCTTCAATCGCTCCGGAAGGGGACTTCTTCTCACCAAAGATGGTGAGCAACTTTTTGAATTGGCAAAGGATGTCTTTGAAGCGGGTTCTCGCTTACTCGATACCGTAGGAACAAATGATATTGGTGGCTATTCTGTAACCGTTGGGATTGAAGAAACTGTTTCGTATTCACTGGCCACTGAGTTTTGTTCTCAGTATTGGGATATTTATACTCCCTATGGAACGGTTAATACCTCTCGTCAGTATGAACATGATCAAATCGTTGAAAATATATTAACTGGTAATTTAGATTGGGGAATATCAATCAAGCCCCCAACTCGTAAATCGATAAATTTCTCAAGAATTGGATCTTTTGAGCTTCTCTTTTGTTGCTCTACTGAGCTCTATGATCAATTCATCAATAAAGAAGACATTATCAGCAATATACCTTTGGCCCAAATTTCATGGGATCGCAATTTGAATGAAAACATTCTTAATTATCTTAAAAACTGCGAAATTCAGCCTAAGGAGTTTATTCTCTCTGATCATATGGAATACCTTCTCAAGCTATGTCATCGCGGCCGCTGTGTAATGCCTATTGCAGAGAATCCCTTGGAAGACTATGCAGGTCTAACAAAATTTAGAGTTGCCCATCCCATAAATGTTCATCTCTATGCACTATGGGATGAGAAAAATGAGAATTTAATTTCGATTAAGAAGTTAAAAGATCTTATCAATTCGAAACTTGAGTCGGTTCCTTCTCACTACGAAGACCACTCCTTTCAGATTGAGGTAAGTGAAGTAAGTGAAGATTTATTAAAGGACCCTGAATCTTAATGAACACCAATTAATTCAAGTTCAACAAATTTTTTCAAAAGCCTCTCTGATTCGTTTGTTCTTTGATGGGGAGGAAGCATACTGAAGAGGTCATTAATATTTGTAATGAGTAGCCCCGGTTTACTCATTATGCTCTCAACAGACTTCCATAGCGTCTTGATTTGCTGATCCATAAGATAGCTCTTTCCATTTTTATTTTTTAGAATTTCACGTCCATCGGAGTCGAAGAAAATTGATCCCTTCAGGTAGAGCCCGATTGCATGTGTAGATTTATTATCAATAGAATTAGCTGACATAACGAGTACCTTTTTTTACAAGATACTTTTTATTTTATGGGGGAGAATGTCCGAAGTCTCAGTTAACGGGGGAGACTTCGGTAAAATCGAATTAATATTAAGGTATTTGCCATTCTGGAGACACGCAAAGCGCTAAGCTTACGGCCTTCCAACGATCGATTCCTCTAGAGAATTTCTTACCTAAATTCATAAAGGCTTCAATCTCAAGTTCTGTCATTTCTTCTTTTAAAGGATAAAAAACTTTATAGGCCTTGAGCAAATTTGTCGAATTGAAGGCACTAGAAGCAGATAGACCTGCATTTCCTAAATAATAGCTAACGCAATTTGCATTATCCGTTATTTCCTCACAGGCTTTCATTACTCTACCGGCGCGCATAGTACTGGTAAGAACTAGAGGGTTGTTGAGGTTAGCATTATTACAACTCTTATCTCTATCATAGTAATCACATACGGCACCAAAAACTTCGGCCTTATTCCAAATATTATTTGTAATTGTAGATGCACAACTTGGACCAAACCTTTGATTGAGTGCGGTCGTCATAAATTTGTAATCCCCATAGCGTACATTCATACTTCGTGTTCCGATGAATTCAGTACTATAGGCCTTGCTTACAACGACATCGTCATCTTCATTTGGCTGAGAAACAGCTGAAGAATCTTGTCCGTCAAAGTCTAGATCTTTTTTAGTTTTCACCTGCATACAGGATGTGAATAGACTCAAAACTATGATTATACGAATATAATTAAACATTTTTAGCTCCTACTCCATCAATGGCCGTTACCGTACCACTGCTATCTTTCTTAACTAAACTTGGGTTATTTTCTGAAGTAGTTTTACAATCAAGCATAGTTGCAATACTACTTGATACATGTCCCATGGCCATCGTTGATCCGCCTAGGAAATCCATGCCAGCACCCTGGCCCCATGAACCTTTATATCCACCTGATGTTCTGGCCGTGCAATTCCCTAGTATAGTATGCTCTTTAACCATTCCCGAAAGGACTGTTGTATTTGTCCCCATCCAGCCATGGTCGGAGCCTCCACCGTCAGCTTTTGCACTACGATTGAAGTCACCAGAGAGTTGAATTACTGATTTATCAAACTCACCAATATCTTCAAGGAAGTTTTTAAATTCATTCAATCCTGCGGCAATATTCTGATACATTTTCGAATAGAAAAGTAAACTGGCCAATGTTCCATTTCGGTGACCATCGTTACTTAGATTAAAGTTCTTTGTACCAATTTGCAGGTTTCTTAAGCTGCCCCATTGAAGAGTCATTCCTGAAGTTAACTTATTTTGAATTAAGAATTCTGCGATAGTTAACGTATGGGCCATTGCATAGAGATAAGTATTACTCTTAAACGCATTATTAAGGTTTACACCCCAGTCAGGATCATTAGTTCCTCTTTGATTAATATTTTGGATTCTATAATAATTATTACTTAGCCCATGAGACTGGTTCAAGTTTAGATATCCATGAGTTTGAATTCCTCCACCGAGAGAGTAGTTACTTCCAGTAAAGCAGTCTGTCTCTAGGGCCCGATATTCAGCATATCTTTTTTGATACCATGTTTTTAAATCACCAAACTCTTCTTTAAAAACTTTCTTGGCATTTATTCGGTTAGCATAAGCATTCTTTAAAGGAAGATTATTCTTATGAGCATTTTGCTCCATTGACTTTAAGACTTGGTCAAATGCATCCTCTACATCTGAATCTTTCATGGTTAGGGGAGTTGCTCCCCCGTTTAAACTAAAATTAGAAAGGAGGGTATTAAGTGGGTTTGAATCACTTAATGAAACAGAAACCTGGCTCGACCCTGTAGGTGAGGAGAATCCATACGATGTACCACAAGCTACATTGGGAATTGGCCGTGAACTTACTGATCCAAGAACTCCGTCAATACTTGTTCCTCCGGTGTTGGGGCGAAAGTGACGAATCTGATTCCCGCTATGCCCATCAACTCCAAGGTTATAGCCTCTGAACATAATCATATGTTGTAGCAGTTCGGACATTTTTTTTCTTCCGCCATTCACCTGGGGAATATACTTATCCCACATTATGGGCATATAGTACTTGCCGAACTTTTTTTGCTGATATTTAAACTGATTATTTACAATTTGAGTCATGACCATTGGACTTTCTATGAATGGCTCAGATCCCCCATTAGGTGCTAGAGGAAGATCGAAGTACCATCTTGGTGGTGCACCAGACATCATGATTCCAATATAATTTAAATTATTAGCATCCAGATCATCTTCAATCCCATAGGCCTTCTTGACGATTGATTCAAGAAAGAGTGCGAATGGTCCCATTTTCAGGGCATTTGCACACATGGGGCCTGTCATAAGTGAGTTCTTTAAAAAGTCTCTACGTGAATTATTCTTGCTCATTACTCAACCCCCAGTCCAGGTGCTACATATGCTTTGGATGAGAAAATTCTCTTAAACATAGTTTCTAAACTTTGATGCTCTTTAAGTTCTTGTCCTAATTTGATCACAAAGTTTCGATAGTATCTCTCTTTCTCAGTTAGTTCTGTCTCTGAGAGAATGTGATCGATATCATCAACATTGGCATCAACTCCAGTGAAGAATTGAAAGTACCTTTTTGCTGCACATACATATGGTGCGTCTTGCTTTGCTAGTGCGGCACCCAGTTGTGAAAACCCCTTAACTTCTTCATCAACAAGTGTTCCGTCGTGAGATCTGTAGAAGAGTTTTCCCCATGGAGTTCTTTTGTAGAAATCTCCCGGCTCATTATCTGGCCATTTATCAACAGGACCGTCATTAATTTTTGTGCCTCTGAACTTACTAACGTAGATTGCTCTAAGGTCATTACGATCATTACCCGTTGTTGTTCCGAGCCCTATCGTCGAATAAACTTCTCTAGTTGCCCATGCAAAGGGATCAATAGTAGAGTGACATTGCATACAGGCAACTCCATTTCTATAGGGGAGTTGACTTTCAGTTGCTGCCACATTCTCAATAGCATCATCTAGTCTTACGGCCGGAAGCTCTCTACAAAGAACTTGGCTAAAGAAGTTCTTTGATAGAGTTCTCATTGTTTTTCCCCCACCATTCGTTCTGTAGGGAAGCCTTTCTCCGGCGTTAAGCATAAGATAAGATTGACTACCAAGAAGACCAGCTCCGAAGTGTTCAAATACATTGAACTGTCCATTCATTTGGCTTTGCTGTCTTACTGGTCCACGATCACGACTTTCATATTCAGCAAAGTGAGTATCGATTCCCTTAATTTCACCTCTCATTACATGTTGAGTTTTTGGGTGATGAAAAGTTACATTTCCTAGATAGCGAGTATTAGTACTTCTAATAGATTTAAGAGACTCATCCGCAGTTAAAACATAACTATAGGGAATATCTTTTCCAAACAAGGCCTTCATCATATAATAGGCAGGTTGATTTGGATCTTGAATTGCATCAAGACCTGCAGCCCCAAAGCCTAAACTAGAAGTAAAGTTACGAGGCCCAAACCATGAAACATTGAAGTCATAGAAAGTATTGAATACTTTTTGTGCAACACCCATGTCATAGAATTTCTTATTTCCACTCTGAGTTAGCTTGGCCTGTCTTAAAAGGGAAATACAAGCATTGGCACCGGTTCTTTCACCATTGGCCACCTCTTTTAGAAGACTAGAGTTGGGATCAAGTGGCTCTCTAACCATTTGTTCATAACATCTTTTAAATACTATTTTTTGGGCCTGTGCTGAATCGAGCTCAATTCCAATATCTGCTTGAGTTTCAGTATCACCATCTTCAATTACAACTTCTTCTTCGTCATCCTTCAATCCATTAACGTAATCAATAAGAGCATTGTAATCGGCCGTTGCCATTTGCGGGTATCCGGCCTTCGGCATATTATTGATTGGACTTGATCCATAGTTTTTCAGTCTATAAATGAGAGATGATTGCTCTATACTTCCCGGTGCGATAAATCGAGAAGCCGCCCACTGTTCGTCAGTTGTAAGAGAAGCAAAGTCTCCACTGCTTGATCCTGAAGCATGGCAACCCATACAGTTACCTCTATCTAATATTGCTGCAACATCACTAGCAGTCACAGCATATGTATAAGTAGGAAGGGCCATTAATATTATAAGTGCTACTTTCACATTTCCCCCTAATAAGTGTATGGGTTCTCATCGGTTTGGTTGATCTTTTTAGTTAGTTAATAAATAGATTATATTCGCCGCATTAGCTTTTATTCAGCTTAATATCAAGGCATAACCTATTTTCAGTAGCTTGAGTTATGGGGGGATGGGGGGCAGACAGATTTGACCGCCTATTTCCTGTGTCTTACTACGTATTATCAGTGATTTAATTGCCGCTTTTATATTTTTTCACTACGAGTACAATAGTTCTTATTAAGAATGCTTTAACTATGCGAAATTAATATGATGAAAACTCTTAAACCTCATATCAATATATCAATTATCCTTATAGTATCTCTTCTTACTCTCGCATCTTCCTGTGAAAGCCCACTTTCTTTAGGGATCAAAAACCCCAGGCATTTTAAATACTCTAGAGAAGAGGTTAAGAGGGCCACCATTCTTTCGATGTCTGCAAAGCTTGAAAAAAAATTTCATTCAGATCAAAAGTCTAGTGAGTATATAGAAATGGATGATGAACAATTAGATGAGAAATCGAAACAAATTGATTTTTTAAGAAGAATTAAAGAGAACGAATAGGAAACAAATATGAATAGAAGAAAATCATTCCTAATTAATCCTAATTTTCAAATTAATGTGATTAGTAAGGTTGTCATTTTAGCTCTAATTAACAACCTTATTTTTTTCACCGCTGTACGCTATTTCTTTAAGGATTTGCAAGCTACAGCTTTAAAGATTGGTCTTCCCAAAAACCATATCTTTTTTACTTTCTTAGAGAGTCAGTATATTGATATGTTGTGGTTGATCTTTATTGCAAGCTTCATTAGCTTCTGTTTAATTGTCGTATTTGGAGTACTTATTTCTCATAAGATTGCAGGCCCACTCTATCGACTATCTCAAGATTTAATTTCTATGAGTGAGGGAGAAGGAGCTCGTGAAATACTCTTTCGAAAAGGGGACTATTTTCAAGAGCTCAAGCAGGCCGTTAATCAATTTATAATTAATAAGGTTGGAGTTAGTAAGGTCGAAAATTCAAAGGATTCAAAAGAGAATGGATAGTTCTATTTTTCATGAACTCTTCTTTGAGCGGTATCATTCTATTATTCCTGAATTTGATCTATTTCTGAGTGCGCTAGAAAATAGTCTCCCTATTGGTCTTAGGCTTAATTCTAAATACTGCGATCTCGATACATTCAAAAAAAGATTCAGTTTAAACAATGATGAGTATCAATGCCCTATCTCAAATCTTCCTTACTTAGAAGTAAGTCATGAAAAGTCATATTGGGGTGGCGCTCTTGAGCATCATCTAGGGTTCTATTATATTCAGGCCCTTAGTAGTTTGCTTCCCGTTCTCGCTCTTGATCCTCATTCATCAGATAGAGTCATTGATATGTGTGCTGCTCCTGGTGGAAAGACGACTCATATTGCAGAACTGATGAAGCAAAGTGGTCTATTGGTCGCAAATGAGCCTCACTTGGGAAGACGACGAATCTTAAAGGCCTCCATGGCCAGAATGGCGGTCAGCAATACACTCGTCTCTGATTGCAATGGACAGGATTTAAATTTTCCAAAAGAAAGCTTTAATAAAATTCTATTAGATGGCCCTTGTTCAAGTGAAGGAACACTTAGGGCCCCAAATATTCGTCCGAGCAAAAAGAAAGATAAGTCTTATTTAACCTATAATAAGGGCTTCAGGGATGAACTCCATCGTATACAAGCAGAGCTTCTAGATAAGGCCTATGACCTCCTCAGTCCTGGGGGAACACTGGTTTATAGTACTTGTACATATGACCCTAAAGAGAATGAAGAACAAGTGGATCGTATTTTAAAAAAATACTCCGACCTTTCACTTGTCCCCTTAGGGGTTAGTTCTCATTGGGACTCTTTCTTAAGCGATGGTTTGACTTCCTATAATGGTCGTACCTATTCCCCTCAATTGACTTTAACAAAGAGAATATACCCCCATCGTCTCAATTCAATAGGTTTTTATGTTAGTAAACTCGTTAAACGAAGCTGAAAAAAAACAAATTATAGATTACTGTTTTCATCGCTATGGATTGAATAGAGAGCTTTGGGACTCGAGAGTCTTAATTAAAACAAAAGACGCTATTTGGGTTATCAACAAGGAGATGTATAAGTTTGCTTTACACTCCGATGTCGAATTTGAGTCTTTGGGGCTCCGCTGTTTTTCTGGTCAAGAATTTCCTTATAAAATTACAGATGGAATCTATAAAATCTTTGGCGATGAAATAAAAAAAGGGTGTTTGCTACTTGATAAAGATGCGGCCATATCTATGTTAAGAGGAGAATCACTTCGCAAGAGCGAATGGGGAGATTACTCTTTTGATGGATATGTTCTATTATTTTTAGGTAAAGTATTTATCGGTATAGGATTAAAAAAGGGAGATCTTTTGACCTCCCAAATTCCAAAATCACTTAGATCTCAGCTCGGAAAGAACTTAGAAATTCGCGATGAGTGATGTAACATATTGAAAATCAAATTTCTTATTTCCTGGAACAGGAAGGTTGTCATACTTTCCAATATAGCTCCATTTTAGTGCTAAACTTGAATGGAAGTTGTATTGAAAGCTTGGTGCAAAGTTAATTTGCCAGTCACTTGGTGTTGTAAAGTTAGGAAGGTATTCGGCCCAAAACTTAAGCTCAACATCTTCTGTCTTCTTTCTCGTAATAACGGCGTAAGCTCTACCTTGCATTTGATCTAGCTTTGTACCTTGAATTGATTTTTCAGTACGGTGACGTGCACCTAGTTCAATTCTTCCATCGAGTTTTTCAGTTTTAATATAATGGTAAGAAGCACCGAGGTCAGTATTTAAACGACTATCAATTCCTGCAAATTCATCACCTTCATAAACCACACCTAGGAAAGTACCTAAATGCTTACTTAAAAGTCTTTCGTACTTACCATTGATATCCCAGTTTCTAGAGCTGATAACATTTGTAGTCGTACCATACATATAGTGACCACCAAGGGTGAACGTATTCTTATCAAGTGTGTATTCATTTGTTGTCTTTGCATTGTAGACTTCTACTTCAGTGTTACCACCAGTTACTACCATCGATACTTCTGATTCATTTTTAAATTCTGCCATGGCCGAAACACTTAAAAGTGATCCCCATAGTAATGCGATTATTCCCTTTCTGAACACAAAGACCTCCAAGATGCTCTATTTTATAAAATAAAAATTTTTAAGTTTATATAAAAAGACACTAGTTCGGTCAATTACTGAAAGAGAGTTTTGCATAGCATTCATAAAACTCTTTTACATTTTCAAATTTCTTTTACAATGAATTTAAAGAGGTTTTTATGGCAAATTTATTAATTATCGATGATGATAAAGATTTATGTGAAGTGATAGGTATTTATCTTGAAGAATATTTCGATAATATCACATTTGCTCACAGTGTTCCAGAGGGCATAGGTAAAATTAAGGTAACTCAATTTAATTTAATTATAACTGATCTCAATTTAATATCAGGCAATGGTTTAACCCTCATAAAATATGCGCGAAGAGAGGATTCTCCAAACTACAAAACACCTATCATTGTCGTCAGTGGTGAGGCGAGTTTTGATAAGAAGGCTTATGCATCTACAAGTTTTCTTAGTAAACCTTTTGATCAGGATGCACTGATTTCAAAGATTCGTGAATTAAAGGGAAATAAAAAGTCCGAAACTGGTGTAGAAAACGTGGCCACTCATCCTAATCTTATAAAGCTACTTAAGGGGTCCTAAGGAATACACTGAAATTCATACACTCGAACATTACGATTATATTTATAATCATAACGTAGTGTAACGAAATCGGTTTGTGAGTTATATTTTCTTAAAACCTTTTTCTTAAGTTTCTTCTCTTCACAGTAATCTCTAATATGCTCAAGAAGTTTATTTTCGAGAGCACGATTCATAGCATCAGTTTTTGCCATTACGTAATGGGCACGAGCAAAGTTTACAGCGCCATTTCCATCGATGATTTCTTGATCGACTTCGAAAGATTTCTTTTCTTTTTCTTGATTGGCACAGCTTGAGAATAAGATAGTCATTAAGATGGAGAGAGAGATTAGAATTTTCATATTATTTCCAATTTTGATTTAAACTTATCTAAAATTCTACCATGAATTAGTCTATCTGTTACAATGACTAGGGTTTATTATTTAACTAAAGGTCATAATTTTGAAGAAGCTTGTATTTCTCAGTTCGTTGAATAATGCTGATCAGAGGGGGGGGGCATATCTTAGAGTTAGCTCTATGCTCAAAGTATTTAACACTTGGGATATACATACTTCTATCATCTATCAAGACGCAATAGAGGTTAAAGGGAGACTTCAAAAACTTATAGGCTCCTTTCGCTTTGGACACGAAGTGAGGGCATTGTTTTCAAAGGCCGTTGTCGAAATTCCAAGATGTGACTATCTCGTGCTCGATAATTTTCGCTACCTTCATTGGAATTTAATATTCTCCGGACCTAGGCCCTATCTTATATATAATGCCCATAACCTAGAGTTTGAAAATTATTACGGTAAAACTCCAGGACTTAAGCGTCAAAAGTTTTCTGAATATGAAGCAAAGAAAATCGCAAACTGCGATCTCATTCTTGTTTGTAGTCAAAGGGAAAAAGATATTCTGGTCAATCTTAACTCAACTCTTGAAGGAAAAGTTTTTGTTCTACCTAATTTGGTAGATGCAGGCCTTTATAAAACTTCATCTGAGAAAAAGTGGATTACCTTTTTGGGCTCACTTGATTATTTTCCCAATATTGAGGCCGTTGAGTTTATCTGTAACGAGTTTATTGAAAATCTTGATGCATCTCTTAGGGATAAAATCATTATTGCCGGAAGAAATCCAACTGAGGAAGTCACTCGATTATGTAATGAAAATGGAATTACTCTAAGAGAAAATCTCTCAGATGCCGAAATTACTCAACTCCTTAGTGAAACTAAGATAAGTCTGGTTCCTCTTAAATCGGGCTCTGGAACTCGCTTGAAAATAATAGAGTCTCTTTTTTCACATGCAATGGTTATCTCAACAGCAATGGGGGCAGAGGGAGTTGCTCATGATGGACTGTGTATCTCAAATTTTGATAATTTTGCTCGGGAATGCTCTGATCTCTATCAAAATAAGAGCTTTGACCTTCTATGCCCACCAGCACTTTTTAAAAAGTACCTTGAGCAATATGACTGCTTCGCCTGGGCAAAATACCACTCTAGAGAATTTGAAGAAATTTTCACATTTCTATCTTAATTAAATTGCTAGAGTTAATTATGCCTATACTTTAGAAAAGTTTCTTTTTACTTACATTTTGTCATGAATTCCCGAAAAGTTACCTAATGAGGATGATCCCATAGCTTTTAAATTAATCATAAGTAACGAGATGGCCAGTGCTACAAGATCAGTTTTTATTTTTTAAGAATACAATTTTGAATGTAGACCTTTTTTGGATCTATCCAACTGTATTTTTCTCTTGTGTTGCAGGATTCTCTCTTCTTCTTATTTCAAGAAGTCGCTCAAGTGGTTTTCTACGTAAGGCACTCTATGTTCCGGCCCGAAAATCAACCACGAATGCCGTTCAGCTCGGAGGTCTCCCTCTCAGCTTAGGTATACTCACAGGTGTTCTACTCTTCTTTTTTCACGACCACTTTGAATCGATTTTCTCTGTACTTGATAAGTACTCCCTTAAATATTGGTCTGTTTGTGCTTTTGCCGTTGTTGGTTATGGATACTTAGATGATCGCTTTGAACTAAGACCAATTGTAAAGCTTGCTATGCAAATTGGAAGTATCGCGCTCTTTGCTGTTCTTGAATCGAGAGTGCTCTTTCATAAATGGTCAGCGCTTGCCTTTGTCATTTCTTCTTTCTGGGGATTAGGTGTTCTCAATGGAAGCAACCTTCTTGATGGGCTTGATACGTTAACTATAAAACTAGCAACGGTTACTTATTTAACTTTTGCTGTTATTGCTTATAATTTTAGTATTGCTCCCTTAATGCTTTGTACTTTTATTGGAATTTCTGCAATTGCCGCTTTTTACCTATTTAATAAAGAGCCTGCTAAAATTCATCTTGGTGAAATTGGTGGCTCATTTGTGGGAATGTTTTCTCTCTTATTAAGTTCTATGACTTTTACTCATATGTTCTCTAAGGGCCATGCTCCTTTAACATGTCTTTCTATGTCGCTCATTCCTTTATCGCTTCCTATGACGGAGCTTGGAGTTAGCTTTATGAGAAGAATTTATAATCGAAAGTCACCTTTTAGTGGAGATAAGTATCATATTCACCATTTATTAAGAAATTACTACGGATTCGGTCCCTCTCAAGCGAGCTCTATCTTTGCTCTGGCCTATGCAGCAGTTATGATCTCTACGATTGCCATTACTCACTACTGGGGTCCTTTAATAGGAATCTTCGCTCAGGTGGGGATCATGGTGACTTCATATATTGTAGTAGGGCGTAAGCATTGGAAGGGTGATAATGCTATTGATCTTAGACCTGCAGCACTATTTGATTACCTATTAAAGAAAGATGTCGGAGTTATAAACTCTCTCCAAGTTGATGACTTCGAAATAGAGATCATTCATCATCTTCAACAAAAAGAAGGAAATGAAGTAGAAAGCTCGGATATTGAGAGTGACGGTCAAGACAATCATAAAAAAGCCGCGTAATCTTATTTTTCTTTATCAAAATTACTTCGTCGTTTACATTATTAGAGTATGCTCCACTCTAATAACACAGATTCTACGCTACTTCTATGTACTCCAGATTATCCCCCAAAGCTTGGTGGACTATCTACATTTACGATCAATATAGAAAGCGTCTTAAAACGGCTTGGTCTAAAGTATGATCTTCTTGTTTGGAGCTCTTCAAAAGAGCTTAAAGAATTCTTATCAAAAGAAGGCCTACGCTATCCATCTATGGTACATATTCATGGTCTTTCCTATCAGTTATTCTCGCGCTCTAAAAAGTATTCCAATAGTCATGTCACCCATATTAACTTCTTTCACGGAAGTGAGATTCTGTTTCAAGGGCGTAACTTCCTTTATACTGCTATAAAGAAATTAATGAAGCGCTCGGCCCTTTCCCAATTTGAAAAAGCCTATGCAAATATCGCAATTAGTGAGTTCACTTTAAATAAGTTAATTTCTCTTGGCTATAAAAACTCATGTGATCGAGACTTTATTATTCATAATGCCATTGCGCTCGATCCTCATAGAAGCTTTACTCCCAAATCCCTTAATGATGATCAAATCTCTTTTGTCTGTGTGGCCCGCCCTGTTCCTCATAAGAATCCAGAGGGACTAAAGAACTTGATGATTGCTTACTCACAAGCGACTTATAAAAAGGCAAAGCTCTACAGCTCTTTTGAACTGGAGTCCAATACCCATTTTGATCATGAGAATATTTCTGGAATTGATTCAGAAAAACTGAAAGATCTCTATAAAAAGTGCCATTTTAATGTTCTGCTTAGTTTAGATCATACTCAGCAAGGCTTTTTCGAAGGGTTCGGATTAACTGTTCTTGAAGCAGGTCAATATGGAACTCCAAGTATTGTATCTCCTTATGGTGGACTACCCGAAGCATGTCATGATCTCAAAACAGGATGGGTTATTAATCTTGATGAATTATCAATGCGCCAATTTTTTAGGAAACTCAAACCATCCGAATATAGTCGTGTTTCTAGTGAAGTATATCGCCATACTCATGAATCCCACTCTTTATCTATATATGAGAAAATCTTTTCTTCACTTTTTCAAAGGGCTAACTCTTCTGAGGGGACAAAATGAATAAGGTGAATTGCTTCTTCAATGCTCCTTACCTCGGCGGAGCCGAGCGAAGCTTTATCCATCAGGCCAGAGATTTAAGAATCTCTAAAGAATCTGAGGGGCTAGCTTGCGAATTTAGATTTATTATTCCCTATCTTTCTCATCCAGGTGAAGATCGTAAACTCACGGAGCTTCTCATTGAGAATGGCTTTCGCTCACAGCAAATAGTATATTTCAAGTATCATAAAAGTTTATATGCTCTTAGCCGCGCACATTTTTCAAAACTAGGGCCACTTAAGTGGTTATCTCTACTTCTTTTCCCGTATTATTTATGGACCTTCCTTTCGAGTGTACAAAACCTAGGTCGTATCAGTTTACTTGAAAGTGATTTGTGGTGGATAGGAGGGAATAAGATTGGACCGATCGCTTTTGTTCTCTCTTTCTTTCAAGGGTATAAGGGGGTAATGCTGTGGCATTTTCGTGATTACCCTTCTTTTGGAAAAGTCTTTAATCTTTTTTGGAGAGTCATTAAGTCAGTAAGTGCTGCTTCCGTACAGTTCATGGGCAACTCTTATGATGTTACACATAAACTTAGAGAATGCGTTCCTGATTCGTGTTCCTGCTGGACTCTCTATAATCCAATTGGTGATATTACATATGCACCTACGGCGTCTCAAAAAGAGAGAGGAGAGTTCATCCTTTCAACAGCAAGTATGTTTGCGCCTTGGAAGGGGGTTCACTTTCTCGTTCACTTTGCTTGTCTTTTTGAAAAAGAATTAAGGTCTGTCGGTATTAAAGAATTTCATGTCTATGGTGATGAAATATATAAAACAAAGGGAAGTCACACCGGATACAAAGAACAATTAAGTCATATCGTTAAACAATATGGTAATTCCTCTTTTATTATTTTTAAAGGACTTCGCCCTCCGGAAGAAATCTTTAGAGATTCTGATTTCTTTATACATGGTGCTTTGAGAGCAGAGCCTTTTGGACGTGTTCTCATTGAATCTTATCGCTCGGGAACTCCTCTTATTTCTACTGGTCTCGGTGGTTCTGGTGAATTGATTGAGAATGAAAAGTCTGGGCTACTCTTTACTCCCTATGACTATTATGGACTCCTAAGCGCAGTAACGAGGATGACTACTGAGGAGCGCTTTAGCTTTCTCCAAGAAGGTAGACAGAAAGGAGATGCCATCGAAGCAAAGTATTTTGAGCAGTTAAAAGAAGTTTTCTCTTGATAAAGTTGGAATCACTTCTTTAACTTATGCTTATGCATGGCCTGGACGAGAGTTCTCCAGTTTTTAAACTCTTGATGATTATCAAAGTAGAGTTGTATTCCAGATAAATGCTCTATACTTTCTAGCTTCTTTGTTAAAGCAGGGCCAGTTTGCAAAGGAAGATCGAACTGGGCCTTACTCTCTTTGGCCCAAACTTCTTTTACCTTCAGCTTACGAATAAATTTTTGACCTAGGAAGAAAGTAGCATTTTGATTATCTAGATAATCTATTTTCTTATGATGAAAGAGTTGCAGTCCGCCTAATGAGATATCTTTAACCCAAACTTTCTGCTCTTCTATTCCATCTATTAATAGGTAAGCATTTAGCGAGAGTATATTGTAACGAGGAAAACTTCGCTTATCCATTTATCAGTCCTCCAATAGACTCTTGAAAGAGTTGACTGATTTGTATTCTATTCTTTGCAATGATCGCTAGAGTCTCTTGAAGCTGTTGTGCTGTTATAAAAGGTTTATCTACCTGTAGAAGAAGTACTATCTTGCTATTAGCATCCCAATTAATAATATAGTTCATTACTTTCGAATCATCGCTTTGGTAGATCTCTTCCAATAGATTTGTACTTAAGAGTTCATTCTTTTTGGCCAAGAATCTTTCTAGTGGTGCTAATTCATAGAGCGAGTATGTCTGATCGGTCTTATATTGTTCAATAGATGAAGAGATACATTTGAATTGAAAGTAGCGTTGATTACTTCCTAATAAGCACCAAGGTACTTTACCGAGTCCGTGCTCTATTATGTCTTTAACTATTCCATCCATGGTTTTCATACTAACTAGTATATACGTTTCTTGAATGAATAGGCCTTTCGTACGTATAAAAGAGACAAAAATCTTAGATATTTTCGGGCCACTTAAAATAAATAATTTCTTTTTAATATAAAAAAAATGAATATTTCGAAAAAAAAGTATTGACGGGAATACATGAAGTCTATAATATCCCGCCTTGTCGAAACGAACGAAACACTTCGAAACAAAATATCGAAGCAAGTTAAGTGAGCTAAATCACAGAAAAGTTTGTCAAAAAAAATATTGACAACACGTTTTTGTGACTTTAAAGTTCCGACACTTTAAAAATTTGATCTTTAAAATTTGAATACAGTAAAAGTTTTGCACTTCGGTGCAAAAGAAGACGAGAAGGATAATCGGGCATTTTAGACAGAACTAAAATCTCGGCGTAACTAAATCCAATCCAAACGCAGAAGCTAAAAGTTGTAGTGAGTAATGTTGTAGTAGTAGCTGAAGTTGGAAAGATTGTAGCCGGGAGTTTGGAAGTCTGTTTGAAATTGACTCGTCAATTATCATGTCAGCAACCGAATTGATTTAGAAAGTAATTTTTAAATTACAAAATGAGTAAGATTTTAAT
>JBLWXW010000023.1:0-58569 GCA_048267265.1 Bacteriovoracaceae bacterium | reverse complement strand
AGTGCTACGGAGACGATTGGAAAGCTTAAGTTTACAGCGCGAGCAGATACGGCGACTGAAGATTATGCCATGATAAAAGTAAGTGCAGATGGGACAAGTGCTAATGGAGATGCGCCAGGGAGAATGGATTTCTTGGTTACGCCAGATGGAGCTAACACTCCTGTGGAGCGCTTAAGTATCAGTAATAGTGGAAAGGTTGGCCTTGGAATTAGTAATGCTGATAGTAACCTTCATATTGTTGGAAGCAATGCAAATAATACGAGTATAAAAATTCAAGATGACGCTGCTGATACCAATGATTGGTTAGAGATCAAGAGGGGCGGATCAATTTCTTCATTCACTGGACGAACGGGAAGTGTTGAAGTTGTTGCTCTTAATGATGATGTCGTTCTTAAGGCGGGAGGTTCTGAAGTGTTAAGGGCCGACTCAAGTGGAAATGTAGGGATCGGAACGGCCACACCAGCGACAGAGCTTGAAGTGGTGGGGACAATCACTGCTACAGGCTTCAGTGGTCCCATTACTAGTACGACGGCCAGTGTGGGGGCAGGTAGTGCTGCCGCTCCATCTTATACTTTTAGTGGTGATACAAATACAGGGCTTTATTCAGGTAGTGCAGATACCATTGAAGTATCCGTTAACGGAACTAATATTTTTGATTTTATTAGTGATGGAATCGTATCTTCCACTGCCAAAGGAGCTCAAGTAGGTAGCGCCGCGGGAACGAATAGTACACCGACTTATAGCTTTGCAGGAGATACAGACACGGGTTGGTATTCTCCTGCCGATAATCAATTGGCCGCCTCTGTAGGGGGGAGCGAAGCGGTTCGTATTACGGATGAAGGATCAGTTGGAATTGGTGTTAGCTCTCCAGGCTCAAGGTTAGATGTTAAGGGAAATGCTCTTAATGCCATCTCTGGTACGGTTTCTATTACTGCAGGAACCTCAGCTGTTGTTGGGACGGGGACCGCTTTTTCTGGTGAGTTATATGAAGGAGATCCTATTTCTATTGCTGGAGAGATTCATACTGTTGATACGATCACTGATGCTACAAACTTAACTTTGACGAGTACCCATACGGCAGGGGCAACAAACGTTACGGCCTTTACGGATGGATATCTCTTAAATATTGTCTCAGCTGATGATGATCAACAGCTGACTGTGAATAACCACGGAAATGTTGCCATTGGTCACCCTAATGCAATAACTAAACTTGATGTTCGTGGGGTTACTCGTATCCGTCGTGAAGATAGTCATAACCAGTACTTTGAATTTGATTCCGGCGGGGCACATACTATTCGTTATATGAATAAAGAGAGTAATCGAAAGGCGGCCATCTTTGATAATATTCATGATGAAAGTGGCTCCTCTGGTGGTGGAAGTGATTTTGTTTTTCGAGTAGGGGCATCGAGTTCACCGACAGAGTTGGTTAGGATTAAAGATTCTGGTGATGTTGGAATAGGGACTAATTCTCCTTCATCTAAATTAGAAGTCGCTGGAGTCGTCACAGCAACTGGCTTTAGCGGTCCTATTACCAGCTCAACAGTTGGAGCAGATGCAGGATCAGCCGCTTCACCCTCTTTTACTTTTAACTCAGATACTAATTCAGGATTCTACTCATCGGGAGCAGATTCAATTGGTATAAGTGCCAATGGTTCCCAAATTTTTGATATGAGTGCAGCAGGGATCACTTCTTCATCTTCTGGTGGTGGTGTTTTAAAAAGTTCGGCAGGAAGTCAAGGCGCTCCTACCTTCAGTTTTAAAGATGATGAAGATACTGGCTGGTACTCACCTAGTGCCGATACTCTTGCTGCAGCAACAGGAGGTAGTGAGAGTATACGAATTACATCAAGTGGACATGTCGGAATAGGGACAACAAGCCCTTCAGGTAAACTTACTGGAACAGGAACAAATCGTATTCACCTCAGTTCAAGTAATGGATCTGCGGAAATGAATATTGATCACGGCGGCAGCTCTCTAGGTCACCGAAGTGGGGTAACTTTATCTTCAAGTGGGACACCTGTTGCTTCTTTATTTGCACAAAAATCGGGTTCTGGCGTGACAGATGCTCACTTAATTTTTGAAACTCATAATGGGGGCACTCTATCAGAAGGAATGCGTCTAACTAATTCGGGTAGCCTCGGAATCGGTACGACCACTACAGCTGCAAAACTAGATGTTAACGGAACGACAAGAACATTTAGCGAAAGTACTTACCCTATTTATCGTTCAACGACCTATCGATCTGATGCTTTTCCAGCCTACTTTATGCTAGAAGCTGCGCGTGGGGGAGACCAGGACAATCCTGCTTTTACTCAAAATGGGGATGCCATGGGCTACTTTGAAGCTCGAAGTATCGGTGTAGTTACACCTATGAGTGGGGCAGGTATGAAAATAACGGCCACTGAAGATCATTCTGCATCGGTAATGGGCTCCTCTCTCGAATTGAGAACAGTTGCGAATGGGAGCAAGCTACCAACAACGCGATTGTTTATTTCTGATAGTGGTCAAATAGGTTTGGGTACTGACACTCCTGAAGAAAAGCTTGAAATCTTAAATGGTCAGCTTTTCTTTAATGAAATTACCAATGGTGGGGAAAAGGGGATTCGTTTTACTGAATCTGGCTCGAGTAATACAACAGATTTTTCTATTATGTATGATGGATCTGGCAGTGGTGCTGGAAATGCTCTGCGCTTTAGAACAGAGTATTCCGGTGGAACTATAATGAGCTTGATGGGAAGTGGGCGTGTAGGTATTGGCACAGTATCACCACAGGATGACTTAGACATTGCTGGAAGTTCCAGCGGATATGTTAGGGCAAGTGGAGGTAATGGAGCCATTTTTCTTAAAGACAATAGTGCCTCCAATGCATGGTCATTTAATTCTGCTGCAAATGGTGGTGCAGACTCAAGTCTACACATTGCAGAAGATGGAGATATTCGATTAACTCTTGAAGCGACAGGAGATATTGGAATAGGAACAACAACACCTACTGCTCGATTGGATGTCACAGAAGGTGTAGATAATAATGCGGATACTAGCTTTCGTAATAATACACACCTTCAGGTGAGTAATACTAATGCTACCGATGGGAACCTTGCCCTTATTAGAACGGAGGTCGCCGGTGATGGTTTTCACTTTGGGACACTTTATAATACTAATCAAGATGTGGACCTAGTTTTTAGAAAAGAGCTAACAAGCCAGAGCAGTGATTCAGAACTTATGAGACTCACTGGAAATGGGAATCTTGGTGTAGGGACTACAAACCCCACGGCCAAACTCCATGCTTCTGGGACCGGAACCACGGGGACATGGGGGAGTTATGATATTACTAATGGCTATCTTCGTATTGGTGAAGCTAATGACAGTATAAATCTTGCTATGGATGGAAACTCAATTATTGCCGATAGCGGACTTTCAATTGCGACGACTACTGCTAATGATATCGTAATGGGTGTAAATAACTCTGCTATATTTAGATTAAAAGGATCTAATGGCCGAGTCGGAATTGGTACGGGCTCTCCGGCTGAACTTTTAGATGTAAATGGAAATATTGCGGTTAGTGGAACTGCTGTTCATACATCAGATCGTCGCTTAAAAAGAGATATTGCTTCAGTGGACAACTCTCTAGAGAAAATTACTCAGCTCGAAGGAGTTACCTATAATTGGAAAGATAAAGATCGTGATCAGCATCGCCAAATTGGTGTGATTGCTCAAGATGTTCAGGAACAATTTCCTGAAGCCGTTTATGAAAATAAAGAAACAGGTTTCTTATCGGTTAATTACTCTGGTCTTATTGGGCCACTTATTAACGCCATTAAAGAAATTTTTGGAATCGATCAAAGACAGGATCGAGAAATTGCTTCACTTAAAGAGGCCAATGCTGAGATCATAAAGGAAAATGAAGAGATGAAAAAAGAAAATCAGCAGATGAAAGCTTTCTTGTGTGAAAAGTATCCATCTGCTGATTTCTGTATGGAGAGAAATCCTTAGAAATTCTTAGTAATCCTTAGAAAGAAGCCCTAACCCCTACCACAAGGTGTCTCTTTGCCATTCGCATATTATCTTTAATGAGTGAGACATGGTTAATGGCCACTTCGTCAGTTAGATTATTAAGTTGACCATAAATCATGATGGAATGATCATCGAGTCTAAGATCATGGGAGTAGTCGAGGTTAATCATCGTATAGGCCGGAGTAGAGCTTTCGTTATTGGCCGTATGATCTTGTTGAAATACTCTTTGGATCTCAATGCCTGTATTGAAGTAGTCTCCTACATATCTTGCCTCTGCTATTGCTCTAATAGGAGTCATACGGGCCAGGTTTTGATTTAAACTATTATTTCTTCCTCTTAGGTAGTCACCCTTCAGTGTCCACTGAATATTGGATGTAATAAAGTGAGAGAAGCTCAGCTCGGTACCATAGATCGTAGCTTTATTTTGCTCGTAATTATAGATTTCAAAGTCTTCTTCTGAATCACCGGCCACTCCACTATCATCCGTATCAGCACGGTTTCCAGTAGGGTTGAGAGAGATATAGTTATCAAATTTGTGGGCGAAGACATTAAATACACCTTCCGTCCATTCTCCCTTGTGACGTAAACTCCACTCCGCTGCAAAAGACTTTTCCTTATTGAGATTACCGTCCCCTTGAACATACTTTCCAATTGCGATGTGTGCACCCTGGGCATAGAGTTCTTGAAATGTGGCGGCCCTTTCATTGTAAGAGAGGTTAAGTCCTGTTGTTAACGTATCGGTGAGATTGAAGAGGGCACCTGTGGCCGCACTAAAAGAGTTGAAGCTCTTATTTTTTTCAGTGGCCAAGATTGTGCCTGCTTCTGAATTTACCTTTGAATGCTCATAGCGCAGACCAAGGTTGAGCTTTCCCCATTTTTGTTGCAGTTGCTCAAAGAGAAAGAGGGCATATTGCTCCGACTTACTAAAGGGAAGAAAGGCCTCATCTCCTACGGCCTTGAAGTCTGATATTTGAGTTTGTACTCCAAGAATCCCTGTCATCTGATCACTCCAACGATGATAGAGTTCTAGGCGCGATTCATTACCCTTATTATTAAAGTCAGTTCCAACTTCAGTTCCTTCTAACTCTTGATGTTCATAGAAGGTTTGCGCCGACTTAAATTGAATACCTGTGAAGAAGCCATCGAGTCTATGATGGGCGAGAAGATCAACTCTCTGTTGTTTCATATCGATATCAACATCTTCTTCGGCGACTACTCCATAGAGATTGTCATAGAGAGAATAGCCCACACCAAAGTAGGTATCTTCATCGACAAAGTAACTTGTTCCAACTGAGTATGACTTTTGTCTGTACTCTGAATTGTTGATTTTTCTGTCAGGAGAATTCATATCATCTGCCTGACCCATATCACCATCAAGGTGGAGCATAAAATTATTGGCTCCATAGTCGAGATTCATGGCCATATTCTGACCATTATTAGAAGAGTTTGTTTTTAAATCTACTGCACCACCCGTGTGCTCGTGATACGTCTTATGTAGTCGAGAAGTCACGACATTTACAACTCCACCGATGGCCGATGATCCATAGAGTAGATTAAGAGGACCTCTTACAACTTCAACTCTCTCTGAAACAAGTGGATTTAAAGGAATCGCATGATCTTGACTCGCGCCAGAGAGGTCCATGATTCCTAGACCATCTTGAAGAATGCGAATTCGATTACCATCTAGTCCTCTAATTACGGGTCGGGAGGCATTGGGGCCAAATTGAGTTGAACTGATCCCTATTTCTTTGGATAGAGTTTCACCTAAGGTGGCCTGGGCCTTTTTCGCCAGTTTCTCTCCTTCAAGTACAGTTACTGACTCAACGGCTTCATTCCAAGCATTGGCCGTATTTTGTCCATGGACAGTAAGAACTTCGATATGAGTGAGGGAGTCGTGGTGTTCGGAAGCTCTGTGTTTTTCCCCTTTGTCATGCTCAGCATGCTTTGTTTGGGCAAGTAGGGGGTTGATGGCCAGAGATAGGGCCACTATAGGTAGTGCTTTCATAATATAAATCCTTTATTAATTCCTTAGGATTTATATTATGAATATGCAAGTCACTTGTAAATATGAAATATAAATTAATTTATAGATTCTTTAAGTAATCAATTCTATTGATTCGAAATACTTTTTCTTCGGCGTGGTGGGCGCCGTTTTTCTTATAGGCGGCACGCTTACATCCTGATTCTTCATCATCGACAAAGTCATCGGCTCCTTCAATAAGAATTCCTTCCACCTCTCCACTTTCAACGTTGAATACTGGAGAGCCTGAATTACCAACGAAACTATCAAGATTTGATATGAAGAAATCCTGCTTTCTAAAAAAGGTTTGAAAGGGCTTTAGGGCACCAAAGAAATTTCCAGATTTTACTTTTGCGCCATCAGCAATTTTTTGAGGAAGCCCATAGGGGTGACCGATGATAAGAAGATCCTCTCCCCAATTAGGTTTACCTTTCTTTCTAAATTTTAAAGGCTCTCTACCTTCCACTTTTCTATCTAAACGAATAACGGCATAGTCTTTGAGCTTATACTTGCTATCAACTAATTCATGGGCGAGGACTTCCTTACAGCCATAAATATCTTCGTTTGCAAAGCGAGTGGTTCCTTCTTCATATCCGAAAACCCAACTATAGGATTCACACGGAGTATCTTCAGTAACACAATGTCCCGCTGTTACTAAGATATCCTCGCTAACCAAGAAGCCTGTACAGATAGGAAGAATATTTTGTTTGGCATAAGCTTCATCGCTACACACACCATAGCTTCGGGCCGCAGTTTTTTTAAAGAATGTTGTGAAAAGATCGGGGTCCCCTGCAAAGTCGGGACGAAGGCTTCGGGTTCTAACCATACCGGCCACGGACTGGGCTTTTTCTCTGAAGAGACGGTCAGGATATTCCTGGGTCTCATAGCGATTATCTTTACCGTAGACCACGTCACGATTAGTATCCTGGCCATAGGCCGGCTTAACCATGCATAGCTGGATCAAAGTGATCGCTGTAGAGAAGACTTGTCTTTTAGAAAGCTTAGTAAATGTCGAGCGCATATTGTGTCCCATATAAAAAGATGTGGCGACATAATAGCGCGTTGCGAAAATTACTCAATAGAATTGGTAAAAAAGTAAGGAAATAATGAGAATTTGGCGATATTTAAGAAGATTTACTTCCTAATTGTGACCTTTACAGGAACTTTCTTCTTTTGTGTGGCCTTTTTAGCGGCAATAGCAAGAGTTCCAAGGGCGATCATACCAAATCCAAGAATAAATTGTTCAATTAGAGAATGTACTGTCATGGAAGCCCCCTTTAATACTTCGGGTATTACTTAATTATACCCTATCAATTAGCTTTTCGGCGTTTGTGGAAGATTTTGTTAGAGTTTTATTAGGTAGATATCGAATTATCAGGAACTTATTAGCTTTAATGGTGAAGGATTTACATATTTTCCAAAGCTTAGGAGTCATTTTGGCCCTTCACAGGGACCACAATACTGCCTAAAATAGAAGGCATATCAAATTCTTAAAATTAGGACACCCATGGAAAGCATTCTCGACACTGGTCAAAAGGCCTTTAATATCAACCTAGACTCATCTGTTTACGGTACTTTTGCTGAAATCGGTGCAGGTCAGGAAGTGGCGAGGCATTTCTTTAGGGCCGGTGGTGCAGCAGGAACTATCGCTAAATCTATGTCGGCCTATGATATGACTGTAAGTGATTCTATTTATGGTAGGGCGGGAAGATATGTTTCTAAGGCCCGCTTAGAAACTATGCTCACTAAAGAGTTTGATCAATTGATTGAAAGGCTCGATGAACAGCGAGGCGCAGATACAAAATTCTTTGCTTTTGCTGATACGGTAGCGGCCAAGTCCTTTAAATACACGGCCGAATGCCATGGCTGGATGGGGGTTCGTTTTCAACATGAGCCTAAGGCAGCTCACTCACAAATGATTCTTCATGTGCGAATGCTTGATCAGATCAATCTACAGCAACAAGAAGCACTCGGAATACTGGGAACGAATTTAATTTATAATTGCTTTCGTGTATGTGATGACCGTGTTGAATTTGTTAAGAGCTTGATGAGTGATCTTTCAACGGATCGTATTCTTATTGACTATATTGATGTATCAGGTCCTGCTTTCGCTGGTCAAGATCGAAGACTATGGCCATTGGAGCTCGTAAAGCGCAGTTATACAGAGTCCGTTCTCTTCGGTGCGGATGGAACAATTCTTTCTGCCAAAGATGAATTCTATAAGAAGAAACTTGTTGTTTCTCGCGGCTCCTATAGGCCACCGACTCACTTTAATCTCGATATGCTGATAAAAGGAAAAGCCGCTTTTAGTAAGAAGGGTGGACTTGAAACTAGTGATGATGTCGTTGTTGTACCCGAGATTTCAATGAGTAAATTAAAGGAGCGGGGCAAGGTTATATCGGAAGACTTTCTCGCACGAATTGATCTCCTTGGTGAACTGGGACAAATGTGTTTGATTTCTAGTTATAATACCTATGGTGAGCTTTCACGCTATCTCTCTACTTGTACAAGTGAAAAAGTGGCCTTTGTTATGGGCTACTATAATCTGGAAGAAGTTTTTAGTTTTGATCGCTATGCCAATAAGCCCAGTGGATTATTGGGGGGCATCGGTGAACTTCTAGGCCATAAGACAGAAGTCTTTGTTTATCCGGCACTAAGTGATGATGGAAAGAAAGTCTTAACGGCAAAGGACGCTCAAGTTCATAAAGATGTTAAGCAGCTTATTGATTATCTTTGTAGTATCAAGCGTATTGAAGATATCACTGACTATGATAAAGATTATTTTCAAATTTGGTCACGTACGGTTTTACGTATGATTCAAAATAATGAGCCCGGTTGGGAAAAAATGGTTCCTGATGTGGTGGCCAAACATGTTAAAGATAAGTGTTTATTTGAATTCCCTTGTGAGATAACTAACTAAGGAACTTTATGAACTCTGGTGTTTATAGTAATGACGTAATTATAATTGATGATGAATCAAGTATTGTAGAATTACTTGAGATGTACTGTGAGAATATGGGCATCTTTAGAAATATTATTAAGGCCCGTGATGGAAGTGAAGCTTCAAAGAAGTTGGCCAATCAATCCTTTTGCCTAATCCTTCTGGATATCAATATGCCTCGTAAATCGGGAATTGATATTATTAAAGAAATTTCTAATAAAGAGCACTCCAACGACCCTCAGGCCGTGGTTATTGTTTCAGGTGAACTGAATAAAGATGTCTTGGCCGAGAGTATGAAGAGAGGCACAAAGCACTTTCTTGTTAAGCCTTTTACAGAAGAGCAGTTTCAGGAAAAAGCTAAGGCAATTCTGAAAATGACGGCCCCTCACTTACTGGTTTAGTCCTTTTTTAGCTACCCTCTTAGAATAGTCGATCAACCTTTTCTTTTACATATTGGTTCATTTGTCCCTCTGTTAAGTCAGAGGGAAAACCATCATACTTGGTGTCTTCAGTGGGCACCATATGCAGTGTTTGAGTAGGGAAGGCAAACTGGATTCCCATTTCTTTTCCAAGGCGTAAGATATCCATAATTAGGCGGTGACGCTCTTTGAGTTCATCGGCCCAGTCAGGTGTAATGAAGAATACATAGAGTAGAATATTGAGTGAGCTTGCCCCTAGACCATTGAGATAAACATGGTAGTAGTCTTTTCTAGTATGGGGGTGCTTTTCAATAATGGCCCGTATACCTTGGCAAAAGGCTTCAATTTTCTCTACCGGCGTATCGTATTGCACACCAAGGGTTGTGTTGAATCTTCTGTATGTTCTCATCCCATAGTTATCAATATGGGCATTGGTGAGCATGCCATTGGGAATGGTTATTAAAGAATTGTAGAAGGTTCGAATACGACAAGAGCGCAGACCGACTTCTTCTACCGTTCCTTCAATTCCATTATCAATATTAACCCAATCACCGATTCTAAAGGGGCGATCCAGTAGTACGGTAAGAGAGCCAAAGAGATTGGATAAGGTATCCTTCGCCGCGAGAGATACCCCTAAACCAGCAATTCCCATACCAGCAAGAAGCCCCTTCATATCGAGAGATAGGGCATCACCAATGGCAATGACACCTACAGCAACAACAAATGTTTTTAAGGATTTTCTGATCAGTGGGACCAGAATATCGTCGAATTTATTTTCCGAGATTTGGGCCTTCTTCTCTAAATAAAGACAAAGAAGATCGACAAGTTGATAGAAAGCGAGAACGCAGCCAAAGGTAAAGGCCACCTTCGCTCCACGAATAAACCAAGAAAGGACTTGGTAATCAAGTTCAAGTAATTGAACACCAATGGTCCACAATCCTGTGAAGAGAAGAATTCCCATAGGAAGAGTGAATTTACGATTGAGCTCACTTGATATCTTTATTCCAGAACGAGAAAGAATATGAATAATTAAGCGGGCCAGATAAAGGCGAATAATTCTCTCAATGATATAGGCCACAAGAATTAAGAAGAAGAGACCAAGCCATTGGCCATTCATAAGAATGAAACTCTGATTTCCCGTCCACTCAGGCATTTTATCTTTAATAGAATCCTTCCAGCTGGTATATGCGGTCACACCTTTGGCCAGAGAGTTTGTCTTCACGGAGCGCTCATAGAGTGAGATGGTCTCAAGAGTCGCCTCACTAAATAACCAACGGGGAGATTTCTCTCCTACATCTTCTAATGAGATTTCTACGGGGTAGTTCTCATGATTAATTTCAACACTATCTGATTTATAAACCCACTTCTTTTGATTGGGGTTTTCTTGTACCCACTTTGTATCGGGCATTTTGGTGACGTCAACATACTCGAGGTGATCAAGAGTATTGATCAGTTTGATCGCGTTTTGTTCACCAACAAGTTTGCGAGTATCTCTAGGGATGGATTTTAAATTTAAGGTTTGATGAGCAAGGTTTAATCCATTTTTATCACCGAGCTTGTAGCCCTTCATCGTTTTTAAAAAGTAATTAAAAGTTGAACGAGGACTTGAGAAGTCTTTGAGGGGATAACCTTCAATGGCCTTTGAGTTTGCAAAAGAGTGAAGAGAAAGGGTTAAGAGAATAAAAGTGATTATACGCTTCATAGAAATCCTGAATATTTAATTAATTTCTCTTCTTAATTTACCTGGCCTGAATGCATTTGAATACCCATAAAAAAAATCTATGGACAACCTTGACTAACGCAAAACTCATACCATCTTGTAATTATAGGGGATTAATTATGCTTTAATCCTTAGACGAGTCCTAAGGCGAGTCCTAAACGGAAACAAAAGGACATTATAAGGAGATTCTATGAATAAGTTTAATCAAGTGGTAGCAGGAGCTTTAGATATTGCTCACAGCGAGGCCATGGAGAGAAAGAACACGGAAATTTATCCTATTCATTTACTTTGGGGTCTATATAAGAATCCAGCTTCTTTTCTTAGTAAGAATTTAAAATCCTATAAGAAGCTTATAAAAGATGAGCTTGAAAAACTTTCTACGGCATCTACGGCCGTAGGAATGGATCAATTGCGAGGAAATGCAAAGTTATCCGAGTGGCTTACGAAGGCCTCAAGCCTCGCCATTCAAAATGGAAAACAAGAGGTCACGGAAACAGAGTTACTGCGCTACCTTCCTGAGTATTTCAAAGATTTAGATATGAATTTTGAGGAGATCCTCAAAGGAAATGCTGAAGATGAAGAAGAGATCCCAAGCTTTCTTGTGAACCTCAATGAGCTCGCTGAAGAAGGAAAGCTTGATCCTGTTATTGGGCGTGATAAAGAGATCCGTGCGGTTATGGAAATTTTAGGAAGAAGAGGAAAGAATAACCCTGTTCTTGTGGGTCCTGCCGGGGTTGGTAAAACCGCCATTGTAGAGGGACTTGCCCACGCTATTTTAAATGGTAAGGTTCCTGATGTTCTACAGGGGAAGACTGTTTACTCCCTTGATATGGGAGCGCTGATGGCCGGAACTAAATACCGTGGAGAGTTTGAAGAGCGTCTCCAAGGTTTGATAAAATTTTTAAAAAATCAAGCGGGGGAGTCAATTCTCTTTATCGATGAAATGCATCAGCTTGTTGGAGCTGGGAAGACCGATGGCGCAATGGATGCTGCCAATTTACTCAAGCCCGCTCTTGCCAGAGGTGAGCTTAACTGTATTGGAGCTACGACACAGGAAGAGTACCGCAAGTATATTCTCGGTGATGCTGCTCTTGATCGAAGATTTAGACCAGTTCCTGTGAATGAGCCATCTATTGAAGATACGATTGAAATTCTTATGGGGCTCAAAGATAAGTTAGAGGCCCATCATGGTATTAAAATCAGTGATGATACCATCTACAATGCTGTAACTTTAAGTGATCAGTATATCACAGATAAGAATCTTCCTGATAAGGCCATTGATCTTGTTGATGAAGCGGCATCTGCTCTTAAACTCTCTGCAGAGGCGATGCCCAGTAAGCTCGCTGAGAAAGAAACTCAAATTAGACAATTAAAAACTCGTGCTCAATTTGAAGCAGGCAATGCAGAGCTGGCCCGTGAAATTAATCAACTAGAAGATGAGTTTAAAGCTGAAAAAGAAGTTTGGGATAAAGAAGTTCTTAATCTTAAGCGAATGAGTGAGTTAACCAATCAACTTGATCGCTACCGCTTTGAACTCGAACACGCCGAACGTAATGCTGATTATGAGAATGCTTCAAAGCTCAAGTACCATGTGATTCCAGAATTTGAGGCCAAGCTTGCTGAGACTCATCACGATTGGTCACTGAGTGCACGAGATATCGCTTCTGTGATTAATCGACAAACCGGAGTTCCTTTAGAAAAGATTCTCAAAGATAAGCAGGATAATATTCTGGAGTTAGAGGCCCATCTTAATCAAAGAGTTTTTGGTCAAGCACAGGCCTTACATGAAATTTCAGAAACACTAATGACTTCCCATGCGGGACTTAAAGATGAGTCAAAACCTCTAGGGTCATTTCTCTTAAGAGGACCTTCTGGGGTAGGGAAAACGGAAACGGCGAAAGCACTGGCCGAGTTTCTCTTTGATACTGAACGAAATATCATTCGCTTGGATATGTCAGAGTTTTCTGAGAAGCATAGTGTTTCAAAGCTGATTGGTGCACCTGCTGGATATGTGGGCTATGAAGAAGGTGGAATCCTTACAGAAGCTGTTAGATTGAATCCTTATAGTGTGATTCTCTTTGATGAAATCGAGAAGGCCCATCGTGATTTTTCTGATATTTTACTGCAGATACTTGATGATGGTCGCTTAACGGATAATAAAGGTCGTACTATCGACTTTAAGAATACCATTATCTTTATGACCACGAATTCTCAGAATCTGGAAATGGATTTTAAACCAGAAGTACTAGGAAGAATTGATTCTATTCTTGACTATCAAGCTCTTGATAAATCAATCATGAAGAATCTTATTGATAAAGAATTAAGATTTCTTAATATTCGACTCGCGCAGAAGAAGATTCAACTTGAGTTGGACTCTAGTGTTATCGAGGTACTAAGTGAAAGAGGTTATGATGAGCGCTTTGGGGCCAGACCACTTAGCTCTGTTTTTAATCAACAGATTATTAGACCTCTGTCACGAGAACTCTTGAAAGGTGAGCTTAAAGAAGGTCAATACAAAGCCCACTGGGACTCATCCCGACAAAGAGTTGATTTTATGGCACCCTAAAATATTACAATCTTGTCAGAAGTACTTCTGACAAGTTTAATCTCCTGGTTTTCATTTTCCGTTATGGGCCCTGTCAATATTAGACAGGGCCTTTTTATATTTGGGTAAGTAATTTTCCTCTTTATCAGATTGAATTCACACCTTATAATTTTTTAAGATTAATTGATGGAGACGAGAAATGAGTGAGACTAAGAAACTTTCTGCTGAAGAATATCTAATGAGAGAAGGTGAAGAATCAAATGAAATGTATTATCTCGCTTCAGGAACTTTAGCAGTCTTTCAACGCAAGGGAGATACTGAGCGCCAAATAGCAACCGTCTATTCTGGAGAGCTTGTTGGAGAAATGTCCTTTCTTGATAACGAGCCCCGTAGTGCAACCGTAAAGGCCATTGGTGATTGTGAGCTCACCGTTATCCCTCGAGAGAAACTTCAAAAATATTTAAGTACCCAACCTAAGTGGTATCGGGCACTAGTTCAAATTCTCATTGATCGCTTAAGAAGAGCTAATAAAAGGGTTCGTATCTAAAACCAAATTCCAAATGCTTTAAAGAGTTTATCTTTTTCTTCTTCGCTTAAGGGATTTCCATCTAAGCTTAGATGAAGAAGGGATTTATTTTCATAGAGCTCTTCTGGCAACTTCGACAATTGATTATGATCTAAATTGAGTCTTCCTAGGGGAGCACCTAGGTTGATACCCTCAAGTGAAGTTAGGCCATTAGAAGATAGGTCTAAATTGATTACACCGGCAGGGATATTTATATGATTGGAGTTTTCATTCTTTATTGAACTCAATTGAAGTGTTTCTAGACCCGTGGGAAGCTGATTAGGGTAGACATGTCCGCCTTTTATTTTAAGGATATTTAAGCCTGTTGGAAGTTCTTTGATTTCGCTGAGTGCAGGACAGACTATGAGTAAGTTCTTACAATTTATTAATTTCTCTAAAGAGGGCAGAGACTCTATGGAGTCTCCGAGAATCTCAAGATGAGCGATATCTTTTGTTAACTTCTCTAAGGGAAGGGTGGATTGGTTTTTTCTCAATTTAATTCTTAGATAATTGCTCACCATTTAAATCTATTTCAACGCTTTTTTCTCAAGAAGTACAGGGAAGGCGGTTTTCTCATAGCGATCGGAAATAATAGTGAAGAGACTCTTCTTTCTATTGCTATTAATGCCTCGACTATTGGTTAGGCTTCCACTCTTTCCTGATTTAGATAGATTTCTTCTATGTCCATTTGCACCATTTCGATCTATGGCCACAACATCTGTATTGGTAAGTCCATCGCCTAGGAGCCCAAGCCTTCTCTTTTCTTCATCACTCAGCTCTGATAAATCAAGGTTACTATTACCACCACCAAGGGAGAAGCTCTCTGTCGTTTTTGCATCAGCTCCTGTTGCTCCAGCAGTTCTGCCTTTGCCACCGCTGGCCTGAGTTCCTGCTACCGCAGCATTGAGGTTGGCCTTATTAGCATCATTTTGTGTATTCTGAGTAGAGGCACTATTTGAACTTGAGCCTAGTGCATTACCACCCAATCCTTTATTTGCGAGTGATCGTCTTAGATTATTAAAGGTGGAGTTAGGATTATCTCCTATTTTGGAGAGTGTTCCGTTGATCTTATTACTGCTGGCCCTTGTTAAATCACCTGCATTGCCATTAGAATTCTTATTTCCTTTCTTGCCTTTTTCGTTATTTTTATTAATTAAGTCTCTTACACGACCTGCATTATTCATGAGGGTTCCACCAGAAACCTTTGCCCCTTCCAAATTACCGCTAGCAATATTATTTGCAGTCTTTATGGCCGAGTCTCCACTATTTCTTAGGGCCTCAGGTACTTCGACATTGAAAGTAGGGAAGGCGAAACTAGCACATGAGTTGGCCTCTCTACAGGTACACATGGGATCTGCATTATAGAGCTCACTTGTTGATTCAGCTAAGCAAGCATTAATGGGAGATACCACTTGTTCGGCCGGTGTATTTCCAAGACCAGTGTCCTCTATTTCAAGCTCTCTTCTTGTGGTATCAAGAAGATTTACATATTGATCAAGATTATAGCCGGCCACTGCTGTAGAGTAAGACAGTTGAGTTAAGTTATCTGTAAGAAGGGCCAGAGCATTTTCCATGGTCACAACTCTCGTTTCAGGAGTTGCCATACCTGTCTTCATTAGAATTTTCTTATCATAATCAGTGAGCTCTGGATTATCGTATTTCGACGGATCGATATCTTCAAGAGGGTCATGTCCGTCTCCACCAAGGAATGGTTCCGCGAGATCATCTACAGTTAAGATTACTTTTTTTGCCACATTCTTAACGCCAGAATTTGCAATATGACTATCGGCCGCTGTGTGTTCAGGCTGGTTAGTTATATCATTGGTAATATTTTGAAACTGTTGGTTTCTTTGAGTAAGGAAATACTTAAAGTTTCCAGTTCCCGTTTGAATATTTAGAGAGTTTGTAGTGTTATAAACTTCCTCTTGATTAACTTCAGCAGCTACCGCCTCATCACCCGGTAGTGTATTAACAAGAATTCTAACTCCTAGGCCCTTGAAGAGGGTCACGACATCTGGCCAACGAGTTTTTTCTTTAAAAAAGATTAGCGAAAGATCTTCTCTTAGCTCTTTAACTGATTTCACATGAACAATACGCTTATTCACTTTATCAATGGCCTCTTTGATTTCTTTAAAGTGAGTTGTCTCTTTTTTCTCTACTGTATTTCCTGATATCTCTTCATAGAGAATATGATTGAAGCGGTTGATGACAGAGTTACTCGCATTTTGCATAGCAAGTTTTCTCTTCTGACTATACTCTTCACCAAGGGCTTCTATTTCTTCTTGTTCCTCATGGGCATCTTCAAAATTACAGGCCATATGAGAGAAGTATTTCGCTATTTCTCTCTTCTTCTTCCACTTAGCCAAAAAGGATTGGGCACGGGCAAGCTCGGTAAGAAGCCAAACACCGATTACGGTTCCTGTAATCCAAACCCATTTAGATTTGAGAGGACCGGCCATAGGACACATTGGCCCTGGACTTGGTGCCCAAGCACATTGGGCTATTGCTATCTTATACATAGCATATACTGTTGCGGCCAAAGCTGCCATAATAAGGAGGTCACGCTTTACACGGGCCACCCATTGTTTACCTTTTTCCACATTAGCATGAGCTATGGCCAACTTCTCTCTCTTTGTTGCAAGCTCTTGAACAGCGACACCGAGGGCATCTGTAATCATTTCGACGGCATATTCTCGGGTTCTTGGTGCATCTGGATCATAGGTATCACCAATAATCTCTTGAAGGTACTCGTCACAGCGTTGATCTAGGGGAGGATAGGTTACACCAGTATCTGAATCCGTGTAGCCGAGAATTACTTTATTGATTCCATTTACGTAGCGGATAGTTTCATTTCTAGAGGCTTCAGTACCACCAGCATTAATATTAAAGCGTCTCCAGCCTTCTGGGTTAGAATCATCTAGGAAATTGGGATCAGTGGTATCAATGACATCACTTGCACTAGGACGAGTTCTTAAGCAAAGACTCTTAAGTTGTCTCTCTGTTAAATTCGCTGCACGTTCAATGGCCTGAATCTGTTCATTATTCTTGTCACTTGTAATTTCCTCAGTGGCCATACAGCTTGATTCTTCATTGTAGTAGTCCGTATCATTCACAACTGCCGTGAGCCAAGTGGCCATGGCCGCTCTAAAGAGGTAATAGGATTGGGGATCGGCTTCACTGATATCGTGCTTCTCACATACCATATTTCTTACGGCCGCAGAGGCCAAAGACATTGTATTCATATTGGAGAGCTCAAGGGCCGCAGAGACTTGATTCTTTGTTGTGTACTCACCGAGCTCAGTGTCGTCAAAGTCACCATCACCATTGACGTCTTTTCCTTGAACTTCTCCAGTTGCATTATCAACGGCCAATTTATAGAGCTTATAGTCGGCATCAAATTTCTGCTCTAATTCTAATTCGAAGAGTGCTTGCTCGCGAGCAGCAGCAAGGGCCTTGGCATCATTAACATTACGATTAACAATTTCTGTTAAGGCATTATCTTTTTCAAAAAGAGGACCTGATAGGGCACAGGTTTCATCGGTATTAGTTGTTATATCAAAGTTAGAGCCACATCCTGATATGGAGTGAGATCCGGTCATTGCATTGGCATTACCCGAAGTTGCGTTAACGGCATTTTCTGAATCCTGTACTCCATCTTTAGGAGAATTTTGATACGCTTTCTTAGCTGCCTTATATTCAACCAGTGCTGCTTTGTATTCATTTGTAGCTTTAGATACATTAACTTGGGCCGCCTGAATTCTTGCGATCTCATCACTTGAGCAATGCTCATGATCATCATCACAATGGGATTGGGCCACTGATAATTCTTTCTTGGCGACGGCCAAATTATTTTCAGCAATAACAAGACCATCTTGAGCATCAAGCCATCGCTTCTTCTTTGCGTCGAAGGTATCTTTAATTTCTCCAGTTGGATTAACAAAACCCGCATCCGTTTCATAGAAAGCTGCTTGGGCACCAAGAAGATTGGATAACTCATCACCAGCATTAGCGACCACTTGTGAGATATCAGTTTCTAGCTGAGTAGCGTAATTCGTAAAAGATGCTTGATTGGCGGTATAAGAGTCATAAACCGTTCTTTCGCCTCTACAGTTTGAATAAGTTGATCCTGATTGAGAATTATAATTTTCTGCTTGAATAGCGTCGTATTGTTCTACTGTTGTTGCTGCACTATCTCCTGTTGCTTCTGCTGTCGTAAGAGGTGCTACTGTTTCTTGAGCTCGCACTGATGGAGTGAACCCAAGTTGCTGCCACATTAAACACTGGCAAAGAAGTTGGGCCATGAAAATATGGGCAAGCCTTCTTCTCAGGGGACGCCCAGAAGTCTTGCTCTGTGTGAATGTGTTTTCATTTTCTTTTTTCATAATTAAATAACGTAATAAGTATTGGTTACTCTCTATATTAAGTTATAAACGCCAATTATCGATTTTCTTGTAACGACTTATCGGTGATTTAGAGGATTTTTAAAGGAAGAAATCGTATTTTCCATAGGTTAGTAACTTCATTCAGACTTACTTCTCAGAGTCATGGCCGCCCATATTCGTTGCTTTTCTTTTATTTTCAGCTACTTAGGGGGAGGGCACAATTCTCTCCTTATGTCCCGGTCATATTGTATAAATCCCTTTAATTTCCATAGATTGCGTCCAGATTTCCTAGGGCACATTCAACACTTGGGACGCATGTATTGGAAATGATGATAGAATATTAGAAAATAAAGTCTTCAATATAGAAAAAACTCTTAAAGGTGACTTATGAAACTGTTTTGGACCTTAATCATCGCTTTTCTCACTATTTCCCTTGGACCTCTAATGGCCCAGCAAGAAAAGCAGCAAGAAAAACAGCAAGAAAACGACACAAAATTATCCGAAGCCGATGCCAAGGCCATTAAAGAGGGCCAGGAATGTTACTCGATTGCCAAGAGTGTTTGCGGTGTTAACGAAACTATCGATAAATGCCTACTTACTAAGAGAGGAAGATTCTCTAGCTTCTGTGTTGAAAGACTTACGGAAAATTCCAACGATTTAAAGCAAATGACGGATCAAGTGAGTATGCAAAAATGTACTGTGGATTTAAGTAAGAAGTGTGAGCTTGAGATTCCGGAAGATCAACTTAAGCCCGATATGAATAAGCTAAGGGCCGCAATGGCCAAGTATCAAAAGTGCATGACCGAGAAAGTAGATACAGAAAGTTCATGTAATCAGGCCAAAGAGAAACTCTCTGATGATCTCATCAAAAAGAGAGAACGTAAGAATTACTAATTTCTAGAGATATTGAACGAATTGATTTTTGTCATCAACAAGGATGCACTTTGGTTCAAGTATAGGGTGATCACTAAACTCAAAACCAATGATGATCACTTCTTCGCCTTGCTTGATAAGGTGGGCTGCCGCCCCATTAATACAAATTTCTCCGTTACCGGGAGTGCTTCCTTTAATCACATAAGTTTCAAGTCTTGATCCACTGGTATTAGATACTACAAGAACTTTTTGACCTGGCCAGAGATCAATTTTTTCTAAGAGCAAGGGGTCAATAGTAATTGAGCCCACGTATGAAACATTGGCCTCAGTGATGGTTGCTTTATGAATTTTACAAGATAAAACTTCACGCATTTGTATTTCCTTAAAATTGCTCGCCTTTATACCTTATTCTTTACATAGCTTCAAGAACGATCGTACCCGTCTAAATTATTGTAATAATTTACATGGATAGGCCAAGTAAGAGGCATCAATAAGGTCTATTTCTCTTCTTTCTTAGTGGTTCCAGGAATACCAAGGAAATAGAGAATAGAGGTCATAGGGCCATGGCTCATATGGTTTTGCGCTTCGCGTCTCACGATGTCCTTAGCGTGATAGGCAATTCCAAGCCCCGCTGTTGAGAGCATGGGAAGATCATTGGCCCCGTCACCAATGGCCACCACTTGCTCTAAAGAAATTTTCTCTTGTTGGGCTATGACTTTGAGAAGAAGTGCTTTTTGTTGGGCATTGATAATCGTTCCTTCAACCTCTCCTGTTAGAGCGCCATCTTTAATCACCAGATCATTGGCAAAAGCGTAATCAAGATCGAGCTTCTCTTTAAGAGCATTGGCAAAGAAACTAAAGCCACCAGAAATAAGAGCAACTTTGTAGCCTAGATCCTTTACGGTTTTGACAAATTCTTGCACACCAGGAGTGAAGGGAAGGTTATTAAGGATTTCTTCCATTTGAGAAACTTTCAATCCTTTAAGTTTGGAAACTCTTCTTCTGAGGGATTCATCAAAATCAATCTCTCCGTTCATGGCCGCTTCAGTTACGGCCCGAACTTCTTCACCGGCACCCATCACATCGGCCATCTCATCGATCACTTCCGTTTGAATGAGGGTTGAGTCCATATCAAAAACAATAAGTCGTTTAGATCTTCTAAAAACATTATCTTTTAAAAAGGCAATATCAATTTGGTGCTTAGTTGAGATCGTTAAAAGCTGCTCTTTAAGTGCTTTATAATCTAAGTTCTCTGGAACAGAAGTTGTGATCTCAAGCGCTTCAAAAGTTGCAGGTCTAACATTGTCGATACTGTGGATATTTACATTACTTTCTGAAAGGGCATGGGCAACTTCAGAGACAAACTTGGCGGTGATATCTTCCTGGGCCACACAGTTGAGGATAAACTTTTCTTGACGGGCCAAGGCCCCGAGAACGGCGGAAGAATCATGAACCCGTTGAAAGGTTACATTGAGGTTCATTTTATTTCCGTGATAAAGAAGTTCTTTTACCACTTGTGATTCATCGTTTACTCGATTTTTGATTTCCATAAGAAAGGAGAGGGAGAGTAGCCCGTGAGTTACGGCCTGACCCATATCACGCAGAATATCTCCTGAGTCGTGAATGATACTCATAAGCTTGGCCGTAATCCCTGGGCCATCGGGTCCGGCCACTGTACAAAGAAGAAGATACTTTTCACCTTCAGAAATTTTTGTATTTTGATTCACTTGATAACTTTCCTTGTTATGAATAGGGGGCTTCTACTTATTGAGTGTCTTCTCTTTTCTTATCGCGCTTCGTCTCTCCTGCATTTTCATAACCAGGCCTGCTGAATACTGGAGGGCCGAGTAAACGGAGAAAATAGAAGCGAGATAAATACAGGCCGTTCCGAGAAAGGGCATGGGGATTCCCCATGGATGATCATAGGCCATGAGAAATGGAATCCCGACCATCTGTGTGGCGGTTTTCCATTTTCCTAATTTTCCTACGGGAACGATGAGGCCTCTTTCACTGGCCAGGAGACGAAGACTTGTGATGTACATCTCTCTGAGAACCAGAATGAGAACGATGATTGAGTTTAGTCTTTCAAGTTCGCCAAGAAGAATAAGGGAGGAGACCACGAGAAATTTATCGGCGATAGGATCAAGAAAAGATCCAAAAACCGTTACAATTCCTCTTTTGCGGGCAATATATCCATCGAGGAAATCTGTGATGGACGCGAGAACAAAAGTCCATGCGGCCATATATCCGAGTTTGAGCTTATAGGGTTCAAGCCAAGCAATATCTGTTTTATTGAGAATAAGACCTGAGATAATGATGGGAATAAGAAGCATTCTGAACATGGTTAGGCGATTGGGGAGATTGTCGATTTCCCATTCTCTTTCTTGAGCGGTGTGATCGGGTTTTTCGTTGTCGCTGTGTAGTTCACTCATAGGTATCTCGTACGCCTTATATAATATTCTATAGAAAGAGTACGACTATTCTAATCCTAAGCATTCTTTTTGACTAGGGTTAGTCCTTGCCTGCTGATGTATTTATCCCAAAAAAACGCTAGAATAAAAGGGTCATGGATGACAATAAGTTTAAAAGTCTTAATGAAGAAGGAACTTCAATGGAAAACCACCTCTCACTCATAAAAACAGGGCATCAAGATATCGAGAAGAGAATTCTGCCTCGCTTTCCCTTTAACTACCTTATCTTTAAATCTTCAGATCACGACACAAGAGTATTTGCTGTGAAAGATATTAGTTTTTCCGGTATGCAGCTAAGTCTAAAAGATGGTGGTCACAAATATAAGATCGGAGAAAAGTTATCTGGCGAACTCCACTGGAAGGGGGCCAATCTTACTCTGGAGGCCCAGGTAAAGTGGGTCCACGGCCAGAGACTTGGTGTTAAATTTTCAAATGAAGGCCAGTTTGATAGTAATATAAAGAACTTTCTTTCTATATCAAATATCATTAAGAGTATGAGACCTCTGCATCAGTCGACGATGGATTTGGAACTCCCTATGGGACTACGCTATTGGCTTCAAGCTGATGGACCCGTAGAAATCTTCGTATGGTGCCATGGGCAATCAGATATCTCTCGCTTCCAACTTATTATGATGGATAGCTTTGTTGAATACCAAGATGGAAAAGGTCTAAAGAGTGGCCATGTGGTAACCATGCGTGATCTGGATACACCTCTTGTTAAAGAAGATGAATTTGTCTTTGAAATGGATGAGCGCCTCAATGATGATCGATTAAAATTTGCTCGCGAAATTGTAACTCATCTTCCCAGTGAATTTCTTCCTGAACAGGCCCTGAATTTTCTCAAGCTTAAGCTTGGAATTTAGCGCGCAGCACTTCGCGCTACGCGTGGTTAATCGTTAGCGGTTAGTAGTTAACAGTAACTGTCACAGTTAACTGACAACTACTGGCCAATAACCCATAACTTCCCTTCACACCTCACACAAAAACCCGTATCATTTCCTCGTTATGTTATTAAATGAAATGAGGAGTCTATTTATGAATAGGAACTTGGCCCTAGAATTTGTTCGTGTAACTGAGATGGCCGCTATTGCTTCGGCGAGATGGATGGGTCGTGGTGATGAGAAGGCAGCTGATCAAGCCGCTGTTGATGCCATGAGGGCCATGCTCGATACAGTTGAGTGTGAAGGAACTGTCGTTATCGGAGAGGGCGAAAGAGACGAAGCTCCTATGCTCTATATTGGTGAGAAAGTTGGTGCCGGCAATGGCCCAAAACTGGATATCGCACTAGATCCTCTTGAGGGAACTACGGTATGTGCTGTTGGTGCCTCTAACTCTATTTCTGTAATGGCCATTGCTGAAGAAGGTGGCTTCCTTAATGCTCCTGATACATATATGCAAAAAATTGCTGTAGGTCCTGCAGGTAAAGGCATTATTGATATTCGTGAAAGTGCCGGTGAAAATCTCAAAAGATTAGCAGAAGCTAAGAAGTGTAAGGTTGCTGATCTTACTGTTTGTGTCCTCGATCGTGAACGCCATCAGGATCTTATTGCTGAGATCAGAGCAGCTGGTGCTAGGATCAAGCTTATTGGCGATGGTGACGTTGCAGCTTCTGTTGCCTGTTGTGAAGATAGCTCTGGTATCGATATGATGATGGGAACCGGTGGTGCACCAGAGGGTGTTATTTCTGCTGCGGCCCTTCGTTGTATGGGGGGAGATTTCCAAGGAACTCTTAAATTTCGTCACGACGAAGAAAGAGAGCGTGCAAAGAAAATGGGAATTACTGATCTTGAAAAGATTTATTCCATTGAAGAGCTTGCCTCTGGAAATGTAATGTTTGTTGCAACTGGTGTAACGACAGGAACTTTCCTTAATGGAGTACGCTTTAAGCCTTGGGGTGCAACAACTCAATCTATCGTGATGAGAAGTCAGTCAGGTACAGTAAGACGTATTAGTGCTGAACACCACTTTGATACAAAGCCACGTTACTAATCGCGCACAAGCAAACGGAGAATAAATATGCCTCAGGCCACACGTAAAGAAACTTGGAATGCACCTATTGAAACCGTTTACGAAGTCCTTCAAGACTATGATTCATATCCTGAATTCGTAGATGGCTGCTCAAGTACAAATATTCTTTCTAAAGATGAGTCAGGTGCTGAAGTTGAATTTGGATTAAATCTCATTAAGAAGTTTAAGTATATTCTTGAGCTCAAGCATGATCGCCCAAATTCCATATCATGGAGCTTTAAAGAGGGAGATATCTTTAAGAAGAATGAAGGTTCATGGGTTCTTAAAGATCTAGGTGATGGAAAGACTGAAGTCACTTATAGTCTTGAAGTAGAAATCAAAGGTTTTGCTCCCAAGGCCATGGTAAACTCTCTTACAGAGAAGAATTTACCAGCGATGCTTAAGAGCTATCACGATCGTTGTTTGAAATAACAAAAGGACTTCCTAATGAGTGATTACGATGATGATGATTCAAATGAAGAAACTCATGGACCCAAGGGTCTAGGGGATATGTTCAAAAAGATCGCTTCCGTGGGAATGGGAGCGGCCTTTATGACAGAAGAGTCTATCAGGGGTGTATTGAATGACCTTCCTGTATCTAAAGAGATTATCTCTGGTCTCGTGCAAAATGCAAAAGGGGCCAAGGAAGATTTCACGAAAGGACTACGTGAAGAATTCAGTCGTTATCTAAGTCGTCTCGATAAAGAAAGTCTCATTGATTACCTTGTTGAAAATTATGATATCGAAGTTAATGCTTCATTGAAGTTTAATAAGAAGGATAAGGGGAGCAAGTCTACCCCTAAGAAAAAGAAGGATGATTCCTCCGCTTCATAAATGCTAAACTCAAGAAAAGATCAAATTCTCTCCAATATACAGGCCGTAGAAAAATCCTTTTATCATCACAGACGGCCTGTCGTGATTCACATTACCAAGACTAGACCTGTCGAAGATATAATGGCCGCCTATGAATTAGGTGTACGCGATTTTGGGGAAAATCGTATTGATGAGCTCAAAGAAAAGAGTGAGTACTTAAGCGGCCTTGGAATCAACGATATCCGATGGCACTTTATCGGAAATATCCAAAGTAACAAAATCAATCGTCTCTTTAAAATTTCAGGACTCTATGCTCTGCATTCAGTTGACTCCTTAAAGCTTCTTAAGGCCTTAGTGGATAGAGAATCAAATCTCGTAAGTTCAGAAGTTTTCTTCTTCATTCAAGTTAATACTTCAGATGAAGTGGAGAAGTCTGGTGTCTCTGATGACGATGAATTAGGGGCCATTACAAATTATTGCATGGGCCTAGAGTCAAAGAAACTTAAATGGCATGGACTCATGACCATGGGAAAACTTCGAACCGATCAATTTGAAGATGATGCTCGTAAATGCTTCTCAAAGCTTGCGGCCATTCGTGAAACTCTCTCTAAAGACTTTGGTCTAAGTGCTCTTAAGCTATCAATGGGAATGAGTGGGGATTATAAAATTGCCCTACAGGAGGGTGCTGATTATTTGCGCTTAGGGAGCACTCTTTATAAGTAGGTGCCATTCCAGATTCAAGTAACATGGCACTTCAAGTTAAACTGATTATCTAATTTTTAGAGATTGCTCGTAAATTCAGTAGTTTAGGTCGATGCTTTAGGATAACTCGCTCTTTAAAGCATTGACGCCAAAGGCCTTTTCCTTCACAGTGCGAAAAGAATTAAAACTATAGGGAGGACCTAATGGACACAACTTCTACTGAGACCAATCAGACATCTTCACAGAGACAAGTTCCAGAGCTTTCACTGCTAAGCTATGTTAATGGATCAACTTCGGATCAAGTAAAATTTGTAGATGATCTCTACTTAGGTCTTAAAGAGTATGGTTTTATTATTCTAAAGGATCACACGGTTGATCAGGCGAAAGTTGATAATGCCTATGACTTCGTTCATGAGTTCTTCCAACAACCTGAAGATATTAAAATGAAGTACTACGATGATAAGATTGCAGGTCAGCGTGGTTACACTCCATTTAAGCGTGAGCACGCCAAGAATAATCCTAACCCCGATTTAAAAGAATTCTGGCACGTAGGTAGAGATCTTGCTGATTCTTCACCTTATAAAGGAATTTATCCCGAAAATATTTGGCCTTCTGAAATTGCACAATTTAAAAAATCTTTCCAAGAACTCTATAGTTCAATGGATGCTACGGCCGTCGTTCTTTTAGAAGCTCTTGGTAAGGCCCTTGACGTACCGGCCAACTACTTCAAGGATATGATTGCCGATGGTAACTCAATTCTTAGAACAATTCATTACCCCCCAACAAAGGGACAGGACACACAAAATAGTATTAGAGCTGCGGCCCACGAAGATATTAACCTCATCACCATGTTGGTTGGTGCAACGGCCTCTGGACTTCAACTTCTTGATCGTGATGGAACTTGGCTTGATGTTAATTCAAAACCTGGTCAAATCGTTGTGGATACGGGAGATATGATGTCTCGTCTTACTAATGAGGTTCTTCCGGCAACGACCCATAGAGTGATTAATCCTGACTCTGATGGGGAAGCTCGCTACTCTATGCCTTACTTTGTTCACCCGCACTCAAATGCGATGCTAAGCTGTCTTGACAGTTGTGTAGGAGAAGGGAAGAAGTATGAAGATATTACTGCTGGGGACTTTTTAACTCAGAGACTTATTGAAATTGGACTTATGTAATTTAGAATTCTCTCTTCAGAGACAATGACTTCATTAAATTGAATGACAAAGAAAGAGAATGAAAAGGCCGTGCAAATGCACGGCCTTTTTTTTATTTCTTTGCTTCTTCTTTTTTCATATCGTGATGCTTTTCACCTTTTTTACAACACTCTTTCTTCTTTCCCTCTTTTCCTTTAAGTGAGCATTGTTCTTTTTTCATTTTACACTGCTTAGTTCCACAACATGATTTTTTGTGGTGAGCACAACTTGTAAGAGTAAGGCCTAGAACAAGAGCAAGCATTGATAATTTCTTCATATATCCTCCGTAATTTAAAAACGAACACCAACTGAAAATTTCGTGTTCAATATACTTGTTGTTTGTTGAGTTTCATTGGCAAAGGCTTCCGTTTGAGAGAGGGATTCGACTCCCATTTCAAAAACAATAGCGTATGTCGGTGCAACTCGATTTATATATCCTACTTTAAAACTAGGAATAACTAAAGCTGTTCCCGTGGATGTTTCTTCATTAATCGTCGTATTTGTGACTCCATAGGCCATTCCAACAGTAGCATAGAGATTGTTATCTGACTTTGTGAGTCTATCAAAGTGATAAGTAAATTCTCCACTGAGCATATAGCGGTTCGTTGGTACATCGAGAACAGGTTCGACTAGGGTCGCATTTTCACGATCAAAGCGAGCTCCAATGGCCCACTCCCAATTGACTCGAAAGCGATTGGCGTAGAGAACTTCAAGTTGATAACCAATACGATCTCCGGTTTTATTCTCCGCTGTATCGGATACGGACTCATTGAGACCAAAGGTATAGTTACCCTTAACGATCCATTCGAATTTCTCTTTGAAGACAAGCTCTTCTTTTGGGGCCACTTGTAACTTAGGAAGCTCACTCCAAATGGCCTCGATATTATTTGTGTAAGTTACGTAGTCACCTTTTCGAAAAGGAATTCTTCCTCGCTTATCTTTAATCTTCCACATGGAAAAGAAGCGACTGACCTCTACACAAACCGCAGCAAAACTAGCGTTCTTGGTGGAAAAGAGGGACTCTTGTCCAATAGAGACACCTTCATCAGCACCCTTTCTCACTACAAAGGTTTTCCCAGTGGTTGAAGTGGCCTGAATAATAATGAGCTGATCTTCCGCATTTACATGCTGAAGGCCCGCGATCGAGATAAAGAGAATCAAGCTTATACAAAAGAGGAACTTAAAATTCATAGGATTATTTTAATATACTTTTTAGATTCACTCTATGCTTTATGGAATAAGAAAGATTATCCCCTTATAATAATCGGGTAAGGAGTTTGAATGTCTGATAATACTGATCAAGAAAGTGAAGGTGCTAACAAGGCCAAAGGTAGTGAAGAAAAGAAGCAAAGGCGCTTTGATCTTAAGATTATCTTTATAATAATCATCATCTCCCTTTCTTGTGTCTTTGGAATTCTTATTTTTAGAAATGTTAAGAAAGTTATTCAAAATCCTCCCCATTATGAGATGAAAGAAAATAATTCGAAGATTTTGGAGAAGAGAAAGGGCATGAATGCCGAGCAAAGAAGAGAGCACTTTGCAAAGCACAGGGGAGCTATTGCTAAGGCCGCCCGTGAGGAGAGGCTAGAGCTTAAGGGAAGGCCTTTAATTCCTAGACCCACGAAGAAGTTCCCATCTCGTGAGCTTCCCGTTGTTATTAATTTAGACTCATTGAAGCTAGTTCCTATTGAAAAAGAGAAAGGTCTACGGACAAGTCATCAAGAAGTCAGTAATATTGTCGCTATAAATAAGAGTTACGCTGATCAATTTGATCCCGCTGATATTTATGATGAGAAGCTTGGTCGTATTTTTGTTGATAGAGATAAAGCTCAAAATATTGAAGCAGATAAGGTTTCCTACAATCTAAGAACTAAGCAGTTGGGTGTGATTACAGGAAAACTTTTTTTAAAGTTTTCTTCTCGTGAAAGTTTTGAAAATAGACAGCAGATTTATCCAAGAGACTTTCAAGAACAGCGTGTTTTTGAGGCCACAAATTTGGTGATTCTAAGCACTGAGAAAGAATTTTCATTGAATGATTTACTTGTACTGGAGAGAGAGCTCTCCAAGGTGGCAGAGCTCAAAAGGGTGCGAGTAGAGGTTCTAGAGCAGGGCAAGCTCGCTAACTAGACCATATAAGTAGTCAAAATTCTTAAGTTTTTTTCCTCTCTTTTTTTCTATCTTCCCGAATTTAGGTAATTTCCCTTTATTTCCGATAATAGAGGTGTGTTGAAGAGTAGTCAGATGAAAAGATATTTATGGGTGTATTGCAGGGCCGTAGTGGTTCTGTTGAGTTGTATGAATTTTTCTGCCTGTATTATCAAAGATAAGACTTCTGCCACATCCATCAAAGAAGATACCGCTCATCCCGATGTTCGCATTAATTCTATTATTATGGGTGAGCCTCAGTCCACGGTTTATGAAGGTGTGCCTTATTACTATGCGCCAGATTCGCTTGAGTCGGGTGCTCGTGTTACAGCAGAGAATCTTCCTTCTTGGATGAGCCTTGATGCGGCCACTGGGGTTATACGTGGAACCGTTGTCGGTTATGAAAGTATTAACAATGTAAAATTGATCGCTAAAAAGGGGACTAACTACTCCGAAATTGGCCCCTTTAGTTTAACTATTCTCGGTGATGCACTCTTTGCCCAACAGTGGCACCTCTCTAATAGTGGACAGGCCGCTTATGCAGCGAGTGGTGGCAACGCTGGGATGGATTTAAATCTCTCGGAAACATTTTCTAAGCGAATTACTGGCGTAGGATCTTCTATTGCTGTAAGTGATTCTGGACTTGAAATCACTCATCCAGATTTAGTTGAAAATCTCCATGTAGATAATCACAAGAACTACAATAGTGCTTATCCTTACTTTGGTAATCCTCGAAATACAGATCTAGATGGAGATCATGGAACTTCAGTTGCTGGAATTATTGCGGCCACAGGTTGGAATAGTATTGGTGGTAGAGGGGTTGCCCCTGGCGCCGTGGTTGCAGGATTAAATTATCTCAATAGTACCATTACTGGTGAAATTACTCTTGATCAGGCCATGGGTAATTATTCAATTTTTAACTACTCCTATGGAGCTTCCTTTGCTCCCTATAATACATTCTATGACTTTGACTATAGTGACGTTCTTATGGATCAATTCATTAATGGACGTCAGGGGCTTGGATCAATCTATGTGAAGTCTGCCGGAAACTCCTATCAAGAGTGTGATATTTTCTATTCAAACTTTTATACTATTGACGATGGAAGTGATTATCATTGCTTCCCCCATAATACGAATACTGATCCTGAAAATGCGATTCCTGGAATGATTGTCGTTGGTGCACTCAATGCCTCTGGACAAAAGGCCAGCTATTCCTCTACAGGTTCAAGTGTGTGGGTAAGTGCATTTGGTGGTGAGTATGGAAGTGATGAGCCCGCGATTGTGACTACCGATCAGAAGGGCTGTAATTATGGATATTCGAGAAGAATTCTTGCTTCGGCCACTGATTTTCAAAAAGGTGAAGTGCAGGAAAATGAAGACTGTGATTATACCCATACTTTCAATGGTACTTCTTCGGCCGCTCCTATGATTAGTGGAATTGTGGCACTTATGTTGGAAGTCAATCCTAATCTCACGGCGAGAGATGTTAAGCATATTCTTGCTAAGACTTCTCGCAAAGTGAGTGACTCAAGTTTTTCAACTTCCTTTCCTTTCAATTACTCAGGTCTTTTTACTCTTGAGGGATATACCTACGAGCAAAATTGGATTACCAATGCGGCCGGATATCATTTTCATAATCACTTTGGCTTTGGTCTTGTGGATGGAGATGCCGCCATGGACTATGCTCTAAGTTATAATGCCAATTCATGGGGCCCTCAAATTCAAACGAATCAAAACTTTGAAAATGATGATTATAAAATAGTAAGTGGTCAGTCCATTCCTGACGGACATGTCAATGGACGTAGTAATTATTTCTACATGAATGATGACCTTAGCATTGAGGCGGTGCAGATTAAGATTAATATTCTTCATGGCCGCCCAGGTGATTTGGCCATTGAGCTCACCAGCCCCGGTGGCACAAAAAGTATTCTTCTCAATGCCTTCAACTCATTTATGCTTCCTTATGACTCCTCGGATTCTCCGGCCTGGATTCCTGACCTCGATGAAATGGTTCTTTTAAGTAATGCCTTCTACGGGGAAAACTCACAAGGCCTATGGACCTTAAAAGTTATTGATGCTCTTGGAGGAAGTACGGGTACCGAGTGGGATGATGCCAGCTCTCAAACAGGCTCAATCGTGGATTGGTCTATTAATATCGTTGGACATTGAGATCCCAATACTTAAAACATTCAAAACGCCCATAGAAAGGGGCATCTCGATGAATCTTCACTTAGAGATGTTTAGAAAGACCACTCTCTAAGTATCTGAAATTAAACATATATACATATCTTGATAAAGCACTTGAATATATTAGGGGAAAATATTCCTGATACTAATGCTCAAGTGAAAACTTCTCAATATTCATGCACTTGCGCTCGATACAGCTATTGGAGATATGAAAACGTATATGAGCACTCACCCTATTTATAAGAGCTTAAAGGCCATGACTCAAGGAAGTTCTTCCTTGGTATGGGCCTTTGTATTTCTTTCTCTTATGGGATGTGTGGCCGGTGAAGGGGGAAAGAAGAATGCAACTTGTCCCGATGGCCAAAACTACGATACTGTAAGTCGTGTCTGTAAAGGGGCGAGGGTAGAAGAAGGTGCTCCTACTCCCACATTGAGTGCGACATCCATTCTTGAAGATAGTGGTGTTAATCAAATTGAATTGACCTATATCGATTCTCAAAATGATACGGCGACTGCTTGCTCTGTTAATGCCTTTGAGTCTGCAGGACTTGTTAAGCAAAAAGTAAATCAAGGGATACTCTACAAGAGTGTCGTGGATATCGTTGACGCTCAAAATACGAAAATTTTTATTCAATCAGGATTTGCTGCTTCTGTAGTGGCCGACACTTCTATCCCTGGTCTCAGGGGAGTTATCATTACGGTTAACTCGTCAACTACAACTCTTGATGTTGCGACCCTTATCAATGGCCACGCAACCGTTTCTAATTGGATTCAAGCATCGGCCATTAGCTTTGGTCAAGTTGAGGCGATTAGTGGAGAGTTGGCCGTTGAGGATATTGCCTGTGCCTGTGTGGGGGGAGTTTGCAGAGCTTCTATTGAGCCCACAGAGCATTACTATGGAACAACGGACTTTACTTATAATATTACGGATGAGGATGGCACTTCTGTAAATAAAACCGTTAAGGTTAATATCACATCAGTTAATGATAACCCAGTCATTTCTTTAACAGGAAATATTACTGGAGTAACAGAGCGCTTCGATTCAGATACAACTACGGTTAAAACAGGAAATCTCTTTGATGATGGTGTCATTACAAGACAGGATACTGCCGATGGCGACCCCTTTGGTGCTTATGTAAGTGTTGAGCTAGTTTCAAATCCCACTTTTGGTGTTATCTATCTTCAAGCAGATGGGGATTACTCATACTATACTTATAAACATCAGGCGGCCGATTCTTTTATGGTTCGACTTGTGGATATGGAAGGGGGAGTATCCTCTAATGTTACCATTCCTATTATTGTAACCACCGTTAATGATCCACCTGTTGGCAATACGGCCAATCAAAGTGCTGTATTAGAAGATAGTACAGGAACGACAATATCACTGAGTTATACAGATGAAGAAGGTGATAGTGCCGTTAGTTGTGTGATCACTTCCGTTACCAATGTTTACCCTATTGGGGGATGTAGTTGTGCTGCAGGAGCTTGCTCTGTTGATATTGCTCCTCTTCCTGATGCTCGTGGTACAGGAAGTTTCAAATACCGTATCTTCGATACGGCAGGTAATACACCTCTTGATGATACGGTCTCATTCACCATTACTTCCTCTCCGGATTCGCCACAGGTCTTTGCTACGGCCAGTGGAACAACTCTACAATTTTTAGAGAGTGATACCTATCTTCCCAATGATTATGATTTTGCCCTCGATGGAGCTGAACATGGAGATGGCGCATCCATAACGAGCTATACACTCACTTCAGCACCGTCTTTTGGTACGATAACAGGCTGTCTTGGCTCATCTGGTAGTGGACTTAATTGTACTTATACACCTAATGATGGAAATTTATCGGATAGCGCGACTCTATCGGCCGCTGTCCCTTCAGCTGATCTCGCTTCTACGAGCGCTACGGATACAGGTACTTTCTACTCAACAACACTTGGTGATACTTTTGATAACCTCCAAATTGACCTGGTTGATATTGGGGAGAGTATGAGTACGCTCTTTGGTACTAATGCCAAAGCGTATTTTAATGGCAGTAAGATCACGATTCTTTTTGAAGCTGGTGTGACGAGTGCTGGTAATATTAATGCTGCTGTTAATGCAAACTCCGCTGTTTCTAAGCTTGTCGTCTTTGATGCTTCTGGGGGTACTCAAAATACTGATGAAACTCTAACTCTAAATTTCACTGGTACGAACCCTAAAGATAAATTCACGTATAGAGCTTTTGACTCCAATGGAGGTTCAAGCACAAGAGAAGTTTATATCTCTATTGTTCCTACTCCTGATCGACCTACGATGTGTGAATACTCTACCTATGCTGATACTACGGTATGTGGGCTTAATGGTTGTATCGGAGATTCCGTTCCTACTTCCATTACGCCAGATGCCGATGGCCTTAGTTACTATTCATTAGATTCAGGGGCCTGCTACGTAAGTAATGGAGGGGTTTGGGAGCCCGTTGTGAGCTATATTGCTGATCGCTCAGTCAACGAATTAGATCCTGTTGTTATTGATAATATCCGCATCGATGAAGGTGGCGGAGGAATGGAAGATGCAGAAACTCTCACCATTACTAATGTGGATAGCTCTGATACAAATTTAGTTCCCTTAGGTAATATTGAATTTTTCTATGATGGAAGTATTGTGAATGTAGGGGATACTATTGATGCTTCTGCGCTAGCGCCACTTTCTAATACATCTGAAGATTCTGAAAAATTTAGAATTAGAATTACACCGCAAACGATTAATCCTCCTGTAGAAGAAAAATCTAGTGAGATTGAAATCACTCTTGAGGACTCCTCTGGTCTCTTTACTGAAGTTACATTCACTATAAATGTACAAAAAGTTTCCGCTACTCATGGTGGATGGATCTTCTTCTCGGCCACTGGTCCCAAAGTTGATTCACTTGGATTAGTTAATGAAGATCGTAAAGTATGTCCCTATTCTTTAGACATGTGTGAAGGGGGACAGAAGTGTTACGGAAGTTCATCTCCGATCAATAATAGCTTTGCTGATCCTGATTTTGTAGACGCTATCTATCTCCAAGAAGCAGGCGCAACGCGTACTTGCTATAGAATGAAGCGAACTCAAGTTCAGAAAATTGCCTATGTTGGAAAAACCAGCACGGGTGCAACGGTTGTGTATGAAGATGCAGGTGGAACTGCCAATACGGCCAGTGTTGCTGTGAACACAACAACGAATGTGATTACGGTAACTATAAATGAAGACTATACAACGACCAATACAATTATTACAGCTATTAATGGGAATACTAATGCTAGCTCCCTAGTTAAAGCGATCAATTTGAAAGATGGTGAAACTCAGAATGCTCAGAGTGCCATGGCCATATCCCCACTTGATAAATCCAATTGGGAAGCGTTTGAAACCTATTGTAATGCAACTCCCGTTGCTTTTGAGCCGGCCTGTGACGATGGCAATGGAACATCATGTGTTGGCCAATCAGCACCGGCATTTGCGCCCAGTGTACTTGATAGCCGCTTCTGGGATGAGCAGGCCAATGTCTGTTATAAGTCAGTAGGGACATCAAGTTCAAATGATTGGGTGGCGTATGATGCACCAGCAGAGGTTACTCTTTCTTGGAATCAATTTACGATTAATGGATCTGCTAGTATTGATGAATACCGAGTTTATCGCCGACTCGTTAATGAAGATTTTGATTTCTCTTTACCTATAAATAAAGAAACCATTAGTGGGGGAAGTGCCACTTATACCTATGTGGATAATAATGCTAACTCTGTAACACCTCCATCTCCAGGAACGGTTTACTACTATGTGGTTCGCCCTGTTGTGAATGGAATCCTCACTTCAACGGCAGCCGAAACGGGTACGAACTCTACAGGAATTGTTCGTATGATGGCACCACCTAAGAATATGGCCTTTGCCCATCGTTGGATGATCAATAAAACAATGTGTGATCTTATGAATCGATCAACAGATTCTACAAATCACTATCGTTGTCTCTATACAGGGGCCGGAGATATCAATGTTTCAGGGACTCAATATTACGATTATGGTAAGGATCTTTTAATTGATCGCTTTGAAGCAGGATGTCCCTATTCTCCTGCGCCCAATTGTAGCGCTACCTACGATAACTCCTGTATTGGAGTTGCAGAGCCTGTGGCATCAGGAGCAGGAGACGGTCAAGTTGACATTACTCCCACGAATGGTTTGATTTACTATAATCGCTCAAATGGTGGGTGCTACTATGCAAATGGCACGAATTGGACCATGGTGACTGGGGCGAATATCGCTAATTACCTTGCTGATATTGAACCCAATGTAGGAAACCTTATTAGCTCAAACTCACAGTTTGATTCCTTCACAGATAAGCGCTACAACAGAGCAGGGCTGCCACCATTTACAAAAATTACCCAAACAACGGCCAATGCTCTATGTGTAGGACTCACCGATCTTGACTCAGATGAGCTTCTTGGTATTGATACGGATCTTGCCCATCGCTTACCAACACGTAAGGATCAAGTGGCCTACTCTCAATGGGATAGTTCAGAATTTACAAATAATGAAATGGCCACTCTTGAGACCGGTCTAAGTCTTAATTCCACAAGTAAATGTAACTCTTCTGGGGCATCAGGACTTGAAGATGGATATGTAGATATTGATAAGCCTGATAGTAATGACTTTTATTCACTACCTGGAACATTTGCTTCCCAAATTCGTTCAATGACTACGGGCTCGAATGAATTGGCCTCTTGTGTGAGTAAGTTTGGTGTTCAAGATGCTATTGGAAATGTGGCGGAGTGGACTTCTCATGGGTTCAATTGTCCACTGATGTCAACTTGTTCCAGTAATGAGAACTTAATTGTTCAAGATGTTGAGTATCGTCGTATAAGACCTGCTGGAGATAATATTAATATTGGAATCACCTATCTCTTTGGTGATGCAGGTGTTAATGGTGTTGATGCTGATGGAGCTGGAAACGTGCTTGTTGACCTTGCCGATCTTGCCAACCAAAGAGCATCAACAGTGGCCTCTGCTATAAATGCTGAAGGAATTAGTTATCTCAATGCAAGAGTGATTGGTGAATCGAGTACGGATCAACAGATTTTTGGGAAGACTGTTTATATGGGAAGTATTCTGACGAATACTGATGATACGGACTTTAAATCTGCTGCCGGGGACCCCTATGGTTACTGGACACTTGATGGAAAAAGAGGACCCTGTGTGGACTCTGATGCAGATGGTATTTGTGATGCCTCCATTACTTCATGGGCCATTGAGGATGAGAGAAATAGCGGTGGACGATTCATGACGCCGACTGGTCTTGTCTCACATGTTACCGCCACAAGTACATATTCTACAGATTATGATCTTTTTGAAATTGGTCCAACATCGGGAATTACGGCCCTTCAACTTCATGACGATACCCTTACGGTGAATAGTGATATTTTAGCAGCAGAGAGCTCTGGTTGTGGAAAAATGGCCACCGGTGGATCTTACTTAACAGGTAATGGCGCTGGTGTTTGGAATATGGAGGCCGTGCCTTGTACGGATGCTTTGGCCTCAATTACGATTCAGGATGTAACCATAAGAGTGACCGATGCTGCTTATCTTGATTTAGAAGTTATCTATGTTGAGGCCACAGCAGTGAATAATGCAAGTGAATCAGGTGGAGTATTAACTGTTGATTTAGATGACTTTGCTCCTACGGCCTCTAATGTGGCCCTTGCCATAATTAGTGCTTTTCCCGGTGGAGAGGTCGAGGCCTTCGTCTCTGGTAATCCTAATGCCACACAGGTTGCCTTCTCCACTAATGTCAGGGTTAATGACTATAGTGAAGTTGGAAAGGCCACAAGAAGTGATGTTGGCTTTAGATGTGTGATTGAAGTGAGCAATGGAGACTATGACACTGATAATTAGAAGGTTGTTTCTTCTATAGCATTTCTACGGTCTTACTAGAATCCTTCCTTTTTTTACTACCCACAATATATTATGTAAATTTCTTAAATCTTCTTTTAAGCTACCTTCAACTATGATGAAGTTCGCCTTCTCGCCAACTCTTATATGTCCCAAGTTCTTTTCTTTAGGAAAGAGAGGGGCACATTGATTAGTAATCATTTTAAGAGCAGGAGTCGTTTTCAGTTTAAGGCGTTGGGCGAGCTGTACAAACGATTCTATGGCCCAATAGGCTTGGGTTCGAATAGGGTCATGGATCTTTATATAGAAGTCTGAGCCAAAGCAGATTTGTTCAAAATAGGGCTGCAGCTTCTTTGCTCTGGTATTCTGTATCTTTGCTTCAATCTTTGTCCACTGGGATACTTTATCTTTATACATCTCGATAAAGCCCTCGGGAATATCAGTCGGTACTAGGCGAACTTCAGTTGGTGCCAAGAGCTTGAGTTGTTTGTTCTTTATATAGTGGATATGTTCAAGAGAGTCTCTTTTGTCGATTTTTCCGATCAAATTTTCCAAAGGGTAGGGGTGTATGGAATGAAAGGCCATCGCTTTATTTTGATAGGCCAGTATATTGGTGAGATCTTTTGAGCTGATAGCACCATCAAAAGGCTCATTATCGAGATAGACTTTAACGGTTTCATCAGTTGGATTTATTTTGAAGTCATCAGATTTTTGAAAGTATCGCGAGCAGGGAAGATCCTTTGGACATTGCCCCCTTCCATGAGCAATGGGGAGTTGGGACCATTGGATGGTAGGATAATCTCTATTGAGCTTCTCTCTTTTAATGGCACTCAATGCAGCGCTATCTCCACCTAGGTCTCTAATATAGAGAAAGCCCTTATGAAGATAATCATTCATAAGGGTGAGCGCCATATCCTTTTTCTTCTCTATGGATAATTGGTGAGAATTGCGAAAGGCCTTTTCATAGTCTTCACCGTAGTGTGGATCGACGATGGTGAGGTGTTGGTGGGCATCTACCAGGGGAGGCATAAGAGTGCTCTTTTCAACGATATGGTAGAACTTATCTTTATGAGGGAAAGGGCCCATATAGGTGATGATATGGTTTTCAAGGTGAAGGTAGGCCGGAGATATCCATGACTGGCCATCAAAGAGATTCTCTACTTTTAAATAATGATCTTTGGCCATTAGAGTTATAGAAAAGGCCATGGAAATAGATACAATAAAACTATATTTAATCGTCACTTAAAGGCCTTCTATTGAAATTGTGCTCACTTCTAGGGCTTCTTGCTCATGATAAAGAGGAAAGCTCAAAGTAAAAGTGGTTCCCGTTTTTCTACCAGCACCTTGTTCATCAGTACTGGATATGACTTCTATTTTTCCTTGAAATTTTTCTACATAGGCCTTCACAATGGGCATACCAAAGCCCGTTCCTTTCTCTCCAGAAGTACCTGTTCGATTTGTTTTTATTGAGGGGTCAAAGAGATATTCTAATATCTTTTCAGGGATTCCAATACCTTGATCAGTGATTTTAATTAATGCGTGTTGAGAATTTTTCTTGAGTTCAATACTTATAAGTCCACCTTGTTCGGAGAATTTAATGGCATTAGAGATGATATTTGAGATGATCTGATTCTGAAGGGTGGTTTTATTGGCGTTTATGAGAATATCTTCCTCAGGAAAGAGAAGTTCAAGTTGAAGTCCTTTCTTTTTTAAATTATCTTCGAGAATATCTATAGAGTCTCTAATGGCCTGATTGATTGAGGTTGGTGAAAATTCAATAGACATCTTTCCTGATTCAATCGCCTCCCATTTCTTCACTTGGTCAATGATGGCATGGATGGCCTGAAGGGGCTTATCTAGTTTTTGGAGCTTTTCACTAATTTCAGGCGTATTTGTTGAGCGGTTAATATGAATGACTCTATTTTTTACAGTGGTTAAAGGGTTTGAGATATCGTGGCAGAGCACTCGCACAAGGGTGCGAATCTTAGAAGCATTCAAAGAGATTTCCTCATTATGGCGCTCCATTAAGACAGTGAATACATAGATAATTGAGCTTGAAAGAAAGATCCATCCAAATACCATCATTCCCTGCGCGATGAGCCAGCCTTCATCACTTATGAGCATAGGAAAAGGAGTGAGATAGATATCTTTGTAGAGGGCAAATCCGGCCACACTGGTGGTTAGAATAAACCAAATCAACACGCCAATTCTCCCAAGAATAACTCCTCCAAGCATGGGCAAAATACCATACCAGATCATGATATTAGAGCTAAAGCCACCTGTATAATAAGCAAAGCAGCCTTGGTGTACGAGGCCTGCTCCAATTAAGAGATGAGTGGCCAAGTGAATGGATTGAATATAGCGAAGGGCCAGTGGTGAGAGGAGGTGCACTAAAGATGCTGCAAAACCTACGTAAGCTGGTGTTGGATCAGAAATAGTATAGTAGGCCAAGATAGCATAGCCCCACATGAGCAGACCGGTACTTAGGACAATAACCAGTTGAGAATTGGCCTGCCAAGGAAGATATTTTCTCTTGCTAAGGCCATCACTCATTAGCCAGTTGGCCAAAACAAGGTAGTATTTTAATAATTGGGACATAGAAACTATTGTAGCCTAAACTTCAGATTTCTTGATCTTCAAAGAGTTCTAAAATATAAAAAAATCCTATTTTCTTATATTCTATTTAAGTCATTGGAATTTTCAATGGTAAAGGTATTAATTGTGCCAAATTTTACCTATCTTTCTTAAGCTCTTCTATAAGAGTATGCCCGATATTCTGTGCGGCCTTGAAACTCGTACTCCAAGCATTTTGAAAATTAAAACCTCCAGTAATTCCATCAATATCAAGAAGCTCACCAGCAAAGTAAAGATTACTAATAATTTTGCTCTCCATTGTATTAAAATTAATTTCACTAGATTTTACACCGCCACATTCTACAAATTCTTCTTTGTGACGATGTGGCCCCAAACTCTCAAATTCTTGGCCCGTTAGAGTCATGGCAATCTTATTGATTTCCTTTTGCGAGAGATTGGCCCATTGAGACTTAGGATCAATACTTAAATATTTTAGAATGGTATCCCAGAATTTTTGCGAACACTGCTCAAAGGGAGCGAGGGTTGCCATTTGTTTCTTAAAGTTCTTCTCTTTGAACTTTGAGATCCTATTTTTTGCCTCATCAAAGGGGATAGCAAGAAAATTGACTCGATATTGGAATCTATAGTTAAGCTCTTTAAACTCCCTTGCCCCCCAGGCCGATAGTTTTAGTATGGCGGGACCACTGAGACCCCAATGGGTAATGAGTAGGGGACCTTGTTCGCAGAGTTTAAGTTTTGCAACTTTGATTTCAGCATTTTTAAAGCTGGTGCCGGCCATTTGCGCCAATAGGGGATGCTTTGTCTTAAAAGTAAAGAGTGAGGGAGCAAGCTGTGAAATTCCATGGCCCAGTGATTGGGCCAATTCGTGACCTGAGCGATCTGAGCCTGTGGCCATGCATAGATGGGAACACTGAAGAGTTCGTCCCTCTGTCTTCAAAGTGAATTGGCCATCATAAGAAATGGACTTGATGGCCTCTTTGTAGATGACTTCTACGCCGAGTTTCTTTGCCTCTTCTTGGAAGCAGTCAATAATGGTTTGAGAAGAGTTGGTGACGGGAAACATTCGTCCATCACTTTCGACTTTAAGCTTTACACCCCGTTCTTTAAACCACTCAATTGTGTCCTGAGCGCCAAATTCATACAGTGGGGTGCGCAGTTGTCTGTGACCACGAGGATAGTTTTTAAGAAAGGTGATGGGATCAAATTCATGGTGAGTAACATTGCAGCGACCACCGCCGCTGATTCTCACCTTGCGAAGACCTGTCGCGGCCTTTTCTACAATGGTGATTTTGGCCTTGATCTGGTTTTCTTTTAAATATTTGGCCAGGTTTAGGGCGCAGAAGTAACCTGCTGCGCCCGCTCCAATAATGACCACTTTTGCTTCAGACATCTTGTCTAATATAGGTTAAATATGGGGTATGCTCAAGCTTTGTTCATTTTTAATTAATAACTTCCTTTTTCTGAGAAGAAGTTTAGTGGTTGCTTAACATCAACAACCCCGCCACCTTTTGGTTTAGGAAAGTCGATAAGCTTAAGTACACCGGCCATACATCCACTTCCTGAGGCCGAGAACTTAGCTCTCTTACCGCGAATATTGATATTGCTCACACTTCCATTTCCATTAATTCTAAAGTGAAGATCAATAACCCCTTTGGCCGCTTCATTACTTTCAAGCTCCTTTTGATAGCAATGTCTAAATTGAGGAAGATATTCTTTTAGAATCTTTCTCAGAAGCTCTGGGTCCATAGAGCCGAGTACCACTGTTTTAGGATCAGAGTAAGTTGTATCCACTCCAGATTTAGAAGAAAGCCCTTGAGCTCCAGAAGAGCTATCATAATTTCCGCTGTAATCTTGACCAAGTGTACCCACATTGGTGGCCGTCTTGGCACTAATATTGGCATCACTTGCACTGGTCGTAGATTTAAAGCCTTTCGTTCCCGTCGTATTTGAGTTCTTATTAATCTGATTAGGTTTCAGATTCTTAGTCGAACTAAATAGACTCGACAATTGAGTCTTAGACTTGAATTTATAGGCCTTCATCTTAGGTGCTTTTGTAACCTTTTGGGCAGAAGATGCGGCCTTGGCCATTTTTTGAGGTTGTGGTTTTGCCTTGGTCGGCTTCTTATTTGGCGTTGGTGATTTCTTGGCCATTTTGGTTTCTGTATTAGGCTGCTTTGTTTTCTTTATCCCAGTATCTGCATCCGTTTTATCTGCAATTGATTTAGACTTTGTATCCGATACTTTCTTAGATTTAATGGCCTTTCTATAGATAACAGCAATCTTCTTCTTGGGAATATCCACTGATGTATCAATGAAGAGAAGAAGTAGCATTAGACCCATGATGGCCCCAACAATCTTTGCTGTTTGCATTTGAAATGCTCTATCACGACCAAAAAATGGAGCCATTTTTAGGAGTGGTGGCGCATCGGAGAGACGAACAATAATTTGAACACCCTTATTATCAAAGCTCAGAATATCCATTTTCTTTAGGTCAAGATGTTGCTTACCTGCATTGGTGAATACATCACTCTCACCAGTGTGGCGATTGCGTGTTTTAAATTCATCAAGTTTATGAACCGTAATATCATTTCCTGAAATATCGATAAATGGAACTCGATCCTCTGTTTCTAGATTGGGTACGCAGAGAGTATTTTTATAGTGACCAAGTGAGCTCACATAGAAGGTCTTCTTTTTGATGGGAAGATAATCGAGTGAAATAATATTACCATTGAGAAGAACGGTAACTTCAATGGCCATTTGATCAACGGCCCTCGCAATTTGAGGGATATCCTCTTCCTTCTTTTCATCTTCAGGGTCGATAAAGTCTGATACACTCAACTCTTCATCTAGGGCCGGAATATGATCATAATGGGCTTCACTAAGCTCATCAAAGACAATATCACAGTATTCACCATCAATGACCACAAGACCCGGCATTGGGGGAAGTTCAGAAGGGAGATCAAGGATTTGGGCCGTTTCAATTTTCTCTACTACACCAGCATCCTGATCCTCAAAGACGGCCTCACCTACAGACTCTTTCAGTTCCTCTTCAATATGAAGCTCGATTGGCCCAACCCGTAGAGTATCACCATCACAGAAATAGCTTTGTTCCACTTTCTTTCCATTGAGGTAAATTCCATTATCAGATTCTAGATCAATAATTTTACCCCCATGCTCATCAATGAAGATGAAAGCATGGTAGAAAGAAATGGCCGGATCATCGATGACGATATCTGCGTGTGGTGCGCGTCCCACCATGAGTTTTCTCTTATTAAGCTCGTAATTAAAGGCGACCTCACCATCTCTGTGGCCGATGAGCTTAAGGATTTTCTCTTCTATCACTTTTGCTTTTAACACAGCTCTCACTCCTTATTCACCTTTTTTAGTTTCTTTGGCCACTTGTGAAGTCTTAAGCTGGGCCACCTGGGCATCGGCCGCCACAGCTCGCTCGATTTTCTGCGCTTCTTTTAATTTTCGCGCTTCTTCGAGCTTCTTAACCTCTAGAGTTACTAACTGCTGTAATTTCTGTGCACTCTTTTTAATAGGTACATAGTTGGTAAAGTTATATTCTTTTAATAGTTCATAGACTTCGTAGATTTTCTTCTCTTCATAGAGTCCAAGCGCTCTTATTAGAGTTACATCTTCACGATTCTGATAGCGCTCAGGAATATCCTTAAGAATCTTCAATGATCTCTGAGTTTGACCTTGAAGAAGGTAGACACTTCCAAGGCCTAGAAGAATATCTGGATCTTGACGATTCTCATGATTAAGGGCCTCAAGAATTTGTTGGGCCTTAGGAAGAAGGTTAAATTGCAGATAGACTTGGGCCTGATTAAAGAGAGGAACTTTAAGGTTTTGCTGTCCTTTCTTATACTCTGATGCCTTTTTAAAGTAGTCCAGCGCCATCTCATAGTGACCTTGCTTTAACTTTATCGTTCCTAGATTATTGAGCGCTGGAGCGTAGCGCTTATTCTTATCCATATCCAGCGAGAATTGAAAGTAGTACTCGGCCTTCACCATATGATCGGCCAGGAAATAGCACATCCCAATTTGATTCCAAAACTCAGGATTCTTCTTCTGATCATGAGTCTGCTTTTGAAGATCTTTTAAACCCTCATTAATATCTTCATTATGACATTTGGCCAAAGCACTATAGGGAGTATTCTCTAGCTTATCGAGACGATCTTCTGTATAGCGCAGAAAGCTCTCTTCTCTAAATGTATCACGCTTCTCATCCGCCACTTTTGACGTGAGGGTAGAGGTGGCACAACTTGAAAGCCCTAAGGTCACAATCATAATAAACAGTGGGTGGTTTTTCATAGTGGTTCTCATATTCTTCCTCCCGTGCGATCACTTGGAATAGCATATAGACTCGCAGGGTGACGGTGGTCTACTTTTTCTACAACAGGGGGAATACCCATGAAGAGTTTATTATTTGGTGCAAGGATTCCTTCCTTGTTAATAAGGTCTAATGCGGTTTGATTCTGATTTCTTGACTCTTTTTCTAGGTTTTGTGAAAGCCCCGCCATGGCCTGTTTAAGCCCTTGTACATAGTCTGCTGGCATTCCTTGAGGAGTATAGTCCTTCAAGGCCACAGCGAGTTCTTTATACTTATCTTCTAAGAGTTTATATGACTTGGTGATCACATGGGCCTGACCTGACTTAATGAAAGGAGCCAGTTGATCCGCCATAGACTTAAGGGTTGCAATATTGCTTTCAAGATCCTTGTTGAATTTCTTCTCATCATACTTCTTAGGATCAGGAAGATTTGCCACAGGTGTTTGGGATAATTTCTTATATAGCCTATTATAGGCCATCACCATTTCCATTTCTTTTTGGGCCTTAGTCTTATTGGTCTTGGTAAATTGCTTTTTAAAATATCCTTCAATATATTTCATCCCTTCGTCACTATCTTTGAGATAGTAGTCCCAGTACATGGCCATAAAGCTATTATGATAAAAGTCTCTCATGTGAGATACGCTCTTATAGCGCTCATAAAAGTTTATGAATGACTTATACTTTCTGTGGCGAAAGAAGAACTCGCCAATACCAAGAAGAACAGCACTTCTGAGTTTTAAAGAGATTTTACATTTACGTCCTCTTTCATAATTCTTAAAGGCCTGCTCATATTGACCTTCAATAAGGCGATACTGGACACTGGCCTGGTACATATCATTCTTTTCTTTAAAAGGTGAGTGGCAGTAAATTCCAAGATAATCCTCAGAAATAGCAGCACTACTTTCAAAGTCTTGGGCCAGCATGAGCTTATTAACCATGGCCAAAATCTCTTTCTTACGCTCAAATCTTTCCTTAGCTGTGAAGAGTTTTAAGGCCTGTTGAAGCCATTTGAAACTACTCTTGGTTGAGAATACATCGAGGTAGATAATAGAGGCCCTATAGGCCGACTTGGCCTTAATACTTTGGGGATATTTCTCTGATTCAAATAGTCCAATATATCCAATGGCCGCCTCTTCTTTCTTTCCGGCAATATCGAGTTTCTGATATTTATCAAAAAGAAGTCCACCAAGAATAAGAATCGATTTTTCAATATAGTCTTTCTTAAAGCCTAGAAAGCCCTTTTGAAGTTCGGCAACCCAGATGGCCAAGGCATCCGTATTTTTCTTCTTAATATGAAGATCCATTACCTGAGTAAGCATACCTTGTTGGATATCTCTATCCTTGGGGTAGGCCACCATATATTCTTTCATAGTAGCTGTGGCCTCATCAACTTTTTCTTCCCCTAAATAGAGATTAAAGAGTTTGGTATAGATTTTTTGAGTTCTATCATTATGGGGATAGGCCTTGATGTGACTCTTGTAAGTATATACAGTTCTCTCAAAGTTCATCTTTTTATCAGCAAACTTTCCATTTTCTAGAGAGGCCAAAAGAGCATCGAATATTTTCTTGGTAAGCTCTTCATGCTTTTTCACTTCTTGATCATCCGCTCCCTTTGTAGGAGCAGCAATAAAGGCCGCTGGAATGACCTTTCCTTTTTTGTCTTTTTTGACTTTCGCCTTAGGATCAAAATAGCGCACTCTATGGGCCTCAAGTGATTTTTGATAGTATTCAAAAGATTCTTTATAGCTGGCGATAGCAAAGAATGTTTCCCCTTGGAAGAAGCGATAAGAGTCCGTTTCAATGGGATTGATTCGCGCTAGGACATCAAAGAAGTCAATAATTCGATCACGAGCGGCTTCAGAATAGTTTTCTATATTGGTCTTTGAGTTTCTTGTGAAGCGAACTTGGAGATAACCCACAAATGATCTCAGCTTTTCCGTAATTTGAATTTGATACTCTTCATCCACAGAGGCTAGCTTCGTTGTGGCATTGATTTCATCAAGGGCCTGGGCCATTTTCCAGAATTTTTCAAATTTCTTGAAATTTCTATAGAAGTCGAGAAGTTCAATACGAATCTGTACTTCTTCTTTAAGATAGATTTTATCTCCACTCTTCTTATCAAGAGCATTATCAAGGGCAGCAAGGTAGATATACTCTGCAAGATCAGCCCCCTTATCCTCAGCGGTTTTCTTTGCCATTTTGATAAGGTAATTGGCCGGATGCTCAACATTATCTACATAGAACTTTGTCCCTTCCTGTACTCTTTCGGCCATTACATAGAATAGACCAATACTCTCTAGTACCTGATCAGTAACCGAGATATATTTCTTAATTTTCGGCTTATCTTCAGGTGTATCTTTTAAATAGATTTTTGAACTCTCAAAACTAAGGAGTGCACTTTGGATGGCCTCATCATAGCGATTCTCCTTAATATAACACCAGCTCACATTATAGAGGTGCTTGGTGTACCACTCATCTTCTTTATTTTCTAAAACTTGCTTATAGAAGCTAATGGCCTTCTTATATTTCTTCTTATTATAATAGTGCTCGGCCAGTGAAGTCTTGATCGAGTGAAGACTCTTGGCATACTTATGTGACTTTCTTAGGGCCATAAGAAGAAACTTCTCTGTCTCCTTATCTCCACCATAGTCACGAGAATTAAGTCCAAGTGTGAAGTAGATATCGCTATTATATTTGAAGCGTGGCCACTTTTTAATAATAGCAAGTCCATCTCTACGTACTTTATAGTACATATTTGAACTTTCCTTGAAATAAGATTTCTTCCCTCTAGCGCTACGAACTTTAGGGTTTGCACTTAGGAATATCTTATTTTCTTTCTCACGAATAAGCTTTATTCTTTCCGTATTAAGCTCAATAAGACGCCATTTCAAGCGAGGACCCATCTTGGTGATTTTTCTGATGGTCTGCTCTTCTTTATCAATGAGCTTATTTAGTTTATGCCATTTAGCTGACATTTTAGTGCTTTCACCTTTTGCATATACGGGAGAAAACGCCAAAAGTACGCACACCATGGCCGTAAAGGTTGAATGGAGAGTTGTAAAATTCATGGTAAACCTTGGGAACTAGAAATTCCCCTGGACAATAAATTTAAACTCAGGAAATCCAGCTAGAGCAGACGTGTGCATTACCTTCCTGAGAACTTCGTAGGGTACTGATTGATCCATCACAATATTGACTCTCTTGCGATTGGCCTTTCTTGTGGCCAGTGCACCTTTATCACTATTGCTACTCGGAGCGGTGGTTTCAAGCTCCTTGATCGCTTTATCTTGTTTCTTACCTTCATCTTCTAATGCTTCAAAGAGTACGCCGATTTTTTCATCGCCCGAAGCGAGATAGCGTCCAATTTTTCTATTATTAATCCAAATATCTTTTTGATCAGAAACTTGAACAATCACGGCCATATTTCCCAGAGTCATTGATTTGGACTTGGGAAGATCGATATTCTTGGCCACTTCAAGTTTCAAGTCTGATGCATTATAACTTTTCAACAGAAACACCAGAAGGATAACCAGAATATCGAGTAGAGATGTGATATCTACATCGAGTTCCTTGTCTCCTGATTTGCGAATGTTGAATCTCTTATTTCTCATATTTTCTTTCCTGGTCTTAAGCTTCTTTATTTTCCAGCTACTGTTAGTCTAAATAATCGTTTCAAAGATAATTTGTTCAAACAGTGTCCTTGTCTCCACAGTCACACCCTTATCGTTCTTTGCTACGATGCTGGGAGTTTCGTTGGGAAGCTCTCGACAGGTATCCATAATATAGACAATCTTCTTGTACTCAACCTTAGAATCAGGCCTAATGATTACAGAGGTTTCGCTCACATGGCCTTTCTTCAAAGTGACCAATTCTGTTGCCAGTAAATCTAAATCATAGTTTCCATCCTTCAATCCGATAGTTTTGTGAATATTTCCATCGAGCCCAGTCTTTACTACTATACTGTTTTTATTGACCTCTAGAGTAAGATTGAGGGGTGGTTTCTTATCTTTGGGTTGCTCTTCACTTACGGTTTTTACAGCAGGCGCATCCGATCCAATTTCGTAGATCTCGAGAAATTGGGCCGACATCAGAAGGAAGAAAATAAAGATAAATACCGCATCCAAAATAGGAATCACATTAGGTTTACAAGGTGCTGCTTTCTTTTTAACTCTTCTTTTCATAATGGGTCCTTGGTGGTTTTGTACTTATTGCTTTCAAAGAAAGGGAGACGGCCCTTAGGCCGCTTCATCCTCTTTCTTCTGTGCTACTGCACCTTGAGGCATTGGAGCACTTGTTCCAGCTTGTCCTGCGTGCTTCTTTGTACCGAGAAGGTCGATGAGCTTAATGGCATACTCTTCTACTTCACCCATGATTTTATCTGACTTACTTGTAAGGATTGAGTGAACCACCATAATACTAATGGCCGAAATAAGACCAAGGGCCGTTGTATTCATGGCCTTAGAAATACCAAGAGCAAGTAGTTTTGCTTTTGAAGCAGGGTCAGCAGTGGCCACAGCGGCAAATGATTCAATAAGCCCGTAAATTGTTCCCAGTAGTCCAATAAGTGTGGATACGTTGGCCACAAGCCCAAGGTATCCCATTCTCTTTTCAACTTTAGGGGCCACTTCAAGGATTGTTGCCTCCACAGCATCTGAGATCTGCTCCTTGGTTTGATTCGCTCTCTTAAGTCCTGACTTAAGAACCATGGGCAATAGGGCATTTGAGCTTGAACAGTTTTGAATGGCCTTCTGTACATCATTAACCATGACATTCTTTTTGATCATATTCATAAGTCCGGCCCCGTCTACATCATAGGACAGAAGTGACTTTACTCTCTCTACGGCAATGGCAATACCAAAGCACCAGATGGCAAGGATGATCCACATAAAGATCCCACCCTCATCCATAAAGATAGCGAGAGACTTGATAAAACTTGTATCGGTTGCAACGGCCGTTGTGGCAGCAGCAGCTGCATTTTGGGCGGCATTTACTGTTTGTTCGGCGACTTGATTTTCCATTTTAATTCTCCTTGGTGGTTTGGTTCTTTATATTTTATTTTTCTCTTTTTTTATCTTAAGTTTTGAATATCGTTTCTTACTTCGGGATCAAATTGTTCTCTTTCAAACAGCGCTCTAATAAAGGTTCTACGGGAGCGCTCTTTTACGGAGAGGTCTCCAGGGGCGATGATCTTCCCCTCAATTTCTAAATTTCCGAGGTCAAAAGATTCATACTTCTTATATTTGATGACCACGTTCTTACCTGATTTCTTATTTCCTTGGGCCACTGCACTCAAGGTAATAAAGGTTGTGATAATGATAGCTATCGTATATCTCATGTCTTCCTACCTTATTTGTCAGTTGTTGCGATTTGTTTTTTATCTATACGCTTACAGTTGGACTTTAGCCCAAAGCTGTACTCGCCAAGTTCATCGGCCCAGAACTCACCATTGAAGGTGTAGAAGTGCTGGTCAGAAGTTCTGGTAATATTTTTATGAGATCCACGACTTCTATCTGAAATAAGAGTTTCATTATTGTAAACAAGGTCACGCTGTAAACTCATGATCTCTAGCTTGATATTGAACATCTCATAAGAAAAGCGGTGCATATCATTGATGAAGCTAAACATTTGTTTCTTAATATAGTGATTAAGGTGTTTGGTTCTCCATGCAAGAGCTCCAGTTACCGCCTCATCTAGTTTTTCAGTAAATTCGGTACGCTTTAATTTTTTGACATACTTAAGTTCATTTTGGGCCTTCTTATAGTTCACTAGATCAAGAGAGAATTTAACTTTCTTTCTAATCTGAGTCATAAGATTACGAACAAAAGGATTAAGCTTTTCTTTCTCTTTAATTGGAGCAAGAAGAAGCTTTAGAAAGAAAGTATGAGAGTGCTTATTCTTTAAAAGAATATTCTTTAGAGCATCTGAGTGGGGTCTATACACATTGTAGTATTGATCAATAAGATTCAAGGAATCCCCCCACAGACAAAGTCTAAAGTAAGACAGAGAGCTCAGGACTTCTGCTTCTGGAAAGAAGTAGCTGGTCATGAGAGGAGAGCGATAAGTCACTAATAGACCTAGAGTTCTGTTGTAATTTCCAGTCTGATAGGCCGCCCACGCCTTCTCCATAAGAATATAGGGCCAACGGTAACTTGTTTTAGGAATTTCTTCATAGGCCTTAAGAGCGCCATCAAAATCTCTATTCTTATAGAGCATTCTTGCTTGGTGAATGACACATGACTCACGAATAACAGCAAAGTATCTCTTAAGCTTTTCATGCTCAGTTTGATCTTCAAAAGTTTGAGCAAGGTCAATACACTTAAGATACTCGGCCTTTGCCTCATCAAATTTATTGATCAAATTCAGGGCCGAGCCTTGCATAAAGCGTGCTTCTGGAGCAAATCGATGGGTGTCTGGAACTTGCTTAAGGGCCGCAATTGATTCATCGTAGCGCTTATAATTGAATTGTCTTAAACCTAAGATAAATCTCAGTGATGGTGAAGGGTAGCGCTTTAGAATATTTGCCTTTAGACCATAGAAAGACATGGTTCCTGTTTTGAGCACAAGCTCTTCTATCAGGTTCTCAAACTCAGGAGTAAACTCCTGTCCTTCAATAAGGTGCTCTTTAGCAAAAACTACAGCACTGTAGTGGTACTTCGACTTATATAGCTCTTGGGCAATATAAGCGTTAGCATTCTTATCTTTCTTTTTCTTCCCTTCATCATACATTTTCTCGGCCTTGATCATTAAGGCGAGCGTCTGTGACGTATAAAGGGTTAAGAGTAGTATAATTAAGTTTTTCATATAAATATTCCTTAGAAACTAAAACCGATACTTAAAGCTGTCTCACTATTGGTTCTCCATGCATCGCTTGATGCACGGCCATTAATGGTTGGCCCTGGTGCCTGATAGTTATCGCGGGAATATTCGATTCCAACATGTACATTCTTGGTGATATGAATTCTTAGTGCCGTCTTAGCAAGAATGGCCATATTCTTTTCGTCTTTAAAGAACTCTGCCTGTGTTGGTTGAGATACCGTTTCAGCATTACTTTCTGTTTGAATCTGGCCAAGACCTAATCCGAAAGACCAATCAAAGTAGATGATCTTATTGAAGGTATTGATCTTTCCATAGAAAGGTGAGTAGATGGCCATAAGTCCATATTTTTGCTCAACCGCACGAACAAAAGCAGTTGAACCATTAATTTCTTTTAGGTTTTTAAAGTTGTCGTTATCCGAGTTGCTATACTGGTGATAAACCATTTCGATGGCCCATTCTTCGTGAAGATAAAATCCTCCCTTGAACTGAACACCAGAAGAGTCTTGGAAATTGTCATTGAGTCCAAGCACTAAACCGATATTTGCATAGAACTTATTTTTCTTCTTATAAACTTTATTTTGAAGAACATATACTTTCTTATCAGGGTCTAGCCAAAGGAAGTCGTAGAGGTCGTCTTCAGCACCAAAGGCATTCGATATATTGAATACCATTGGTGCGAAAAGACTGATCATGATAATGAGTTTTTTTAGCATCTTTTGTTTTTTCAACTTTATACCTTGGTTATTGGGATTTTTATCTCTAGGCATCCATGCCTTCTTTTCATTAATTCTTTAAATTCTTAGTTCGCCATTACACATTCTTGGTAGTAGGCGATAATGACTTCACCTTCATCTGGAATTGCATTCTCATCAAACTTGATTGATCTTGCATTCTCGTCATAATTCCAGCCTTCACTAAGATCAACACCGTTAACGGTTACGCTGATCTCTGTTCCCACAGGTACTCCTGATAGAGGGAAGCTGTCGAGTAGATCAAGAATTCTAAATCCAAAGCTTTCAAGAGTTGTATGGAAGTCTTGGTGAATATCTGCGATCTCACCACCTGTTGCACGTGACGCTTCCATATAACGATTACCAATTGTTTCCCATTGTTTTTTAGGATCAAGCTCTTGAGTTACAATTGAGTAAGCTTTTACCATTCCTGTACTTGCTTTTAAGCTTTGAAGACCAGATACATAGTTACTTACAAAGTCATAAGATTGATCTTCTTCATCTGAGATATAAACAACGATCAGATAAGCATCTTGACGGGCCCAGTCTCTGTAGCGGTCAAAGAAATCTGTACTTGTTTGAAGACCTCTTTCCTGACCAGAACCATCGGTACCCACTCTAATCATGCTGCTGAAGTCATCCATAAATTGTTGAACGTCATTCTTGGCCGCAGCTGACGTGAGCTTACTGCTATCGCCGATCATTCTTCCTGATTTTCTATAAGAAGCATCAGTTGTGGTTACGGCCATTTGAAAATCAATATCCTTTTCAATAAAGCTTGAAATAAAGGCATTGAAGTTATAGGCAAGGGCCTGTTGCTCATCAGACATTGAGCCTGAGTTATCCATTACCCAAAGAATATCTACTTTGGCATCTTCGGCAGTATTTTGAACAAACTCATCACTTGCATTTGAGAGAACACCTTCACCACAAACACCGTTAGATCCTGTGTTGTCACCGTCTCCACCGTTAGATCCCGTGTTGTCACCGTCTCCACCGTTAGATCCCGTATTGTCACCGTCTCCACCGTTAGATCCCGTGTTGTCACCGTCGCCACCGTTAGATCCTGTGTTGTCACCGTCGCCACCGTTAGATCCCGTGTTGTCACCGTCTCCGCCGTTAGATCCTGTGTTATCACCAGGAGTGGTTACGATTCCACCATCGGCATCATCGTTAGAATTGTCATCACTAGAAATTTCATCATCTAATTCTGGTGCTGCATCTGGAATGATTTCTTCGTCTGGTACACCGGCCCCCTCAAGATATTCTTTTTCATAGAATTCTTGTTGATTACAACTGGAGAAAGCGACTAGAGCGATGAAAAGCACCAAGGACTTTTGGATCAAAGCATGTGATTTCATGGTTTACTCCGAATCATCTGTATGACCATTGGGTAACATCGTGTCCCGATCTTATTTACAGATTCATCAAACCTTGGATTTTGACTCTGCTTACATACTGCAACTTATAAAACGTACAACTCAAAGTCCAAAATATGTCTCTTGGGTAGAGGCAGGATAGCAAAATGGAGAATCTTAACAATGTGGCGCTCTTTTTTGGTCTTTAAAAAAGCACTTAAATGACGTATTTCTAGCTAATTAGAAGCTCTTTTTTTAACGATTTTGTCACTTTTTAGGAGTTATGAATTTTTCTAAATTTCTGCCTACAATTGGTGGAGTTATTGAGAATTCAATACATTTAATAGGAAATTGTGAAGCTTTTAGTTTTCTTCTGCCGCTAGAGTCCACTTAGTTTTAAAGTCTCGATGCTATTAAACTCTATATTCTGCGCAGAAGAACTTAGAGGAAGAGCTGACTTGAGTCCAAGAAGGCCGTAGCTCTCCATATAATAAAGAGATGGTGCTACCTGGATCTCGCTCGTTGTTGAAGAGCTAACTCCTTGATCAGAGATCCATTGGAACTCAATCGTGAAGGCATAGGTATCAATAGGATTGGCCTCACTATATTCACTTCTTGAAAAGCTTGCTCCAATACACTTTTGTCCATTGGCCCTTGCTCCTCTTGCACAGCGATCAAGCAGGTCAATATAGTGCTCATTCATGAGTGCTTGGAATTCTTTCCACTTTTGTTCAAAGTTAATAGTGGTGACTTCTCCCACTTGATTAAGACCATCAATCGCTTGATCGCAAGCTTTCTTAATTTCTTCAATTTGGGGAATGGTCGTGTAGGTAGGTGTTAGGGGAATGATTGTCGTTTGATATTTATATTCAACAACATCGGCGCCTTGATTATTAGTAACGACTTCTTTTACAAAGCGACTTTCATGGGTTGCCTCAGTGTAGGTGTACTGACAATTGTATTTGGTGGCGTTTAATTCTATTTCAAAGGAGCGAGTCTGCGGTTTAATATAAGATACTTGAATATGCAATTCAGTATTATCATTTGGGTAAGAAGTAGGAGCTTCACCCTGAGAGATAATCTGTGCAAAACTTGTAAACTCAGAACTCTCTAGCCCATCTACACCTTGAACATCTGAGGGACGAAAGCGTCGATTTCCACCATCGGCGCAAGAGCTGATGGCCATGAGTACAGATAGGGCAATAAGATTGGCGAAGCTAAATTTTTTAACGATAGAGTTCATAGGCCTTTTTAATAGCATATTAATTAAATGAATTTGTTAATATTGAAATTATTATGGCCACGCTACGATTTGGCCATAGCGTGGGGCCTATTGGCGCTAATTCTAGGCCAACATTTGATAATTACATTAGAATTCTCTAAAGAATACCTTGGAAAATCGATTCCAGTCCTCAAATTGTGGCATATGTCCAAGGCCTGAGAGTTCAACAAGTTTTCCTTTTTTAAAGCGTTTGGCCAGCTTCTTCCCCAGTAGATGGTATTGGCCTAGTCGATATGTGACACCTTCTCGTTTAAAGGCCCTACCTGGTCCCGTGCGATCCCGTGTCCCTACAATAAGAGTGATAGGGTTGGTAATACGTGAGAAGTCATCCACGATGGGATTGGTAAATATTGGCCCATAAGTTAGAGCATTATTCCAGGCCACAAGAGGGTAGTCGGGATGATTGAGTTGTCCAATATGAACTTGAATGAGTTCTTCATATTCTGGGGCCCAATTGCCGTCATAGTAATTTTTCTTTTGATAGGCCCTAATCTTCTCTGGTGTTTTAGAGAGTTCATTTTCAAAAAATTGTTGAGGATCAATATAGGCCACATAGTCTAGATACTTCTCTAATCCAATGGGATTCACAAGGACCAGCTTGGTTACGCTCTTAGGGTAGAGCTTATTAAATTTAGTGGCGACCATTCCTCCCATGGAGTGACCAACGACGCTAAGTTTTTTTATATTGAGGGAGTCAATAAGTCCTTTTGTATTAAGGGCCAATTGTTCGAGAGAATATTGATAGTATTGGGGTTTTGTTGATTTTCCAAAGCCAATCTGATCGGGAATGATCACGCGATAATTCATCTCTCTGAGCCTCTTGGCCACTTTTTCCCAGTAGAAGCCTGAGAAGTTCTTCCCATGAAGAAGGATCACCACTTTCTTGCTATCCTTGGCCCCGATATCCATATAGGCCATTTCGAGTTCCTGATTTTGAGATTTAAATTTATAGCGCTCTACTTGAAAAGGGTATTCAAAGCCTTCAAGTTGCGCATCATAGCTGAGTTTTACTTCTTTGCGGCCCTTATGGGCACAGCTTACAAGGGAAAGTAGTAGAGACAATGTAAGTAGAGTTATGGATGATTTCATAGATACTCCTTAAATAATGCAATGGCCGCATCACGTGTATGTGGCGTGAGCCAATGATTGGCCTCTTCCACCCATTGAAATGAGCCTTTTATTTTATAGAATTGATTAAGTTGTTCATAGCGCTTATGGGAGAGCTCTCGATCAATGACTTCATCCTCGCTTCCTTGTACTTGGTTAAGGGCGAAAGGAATACTCTCGTATTGATCCTTTATAAGATCAAATCGAAATGAGCAGTTGATACCCATAACTTGCTTAGTTGGCCCATAAGCAAGGCCTACAAAAGGGGCGAGGTAGCCACCTTGAGAGTAGCCCATAATAGAGGTTGGAAGATCGTGGGAGTTAATCTCTTTTAAAAAGGAGGTGAGAGTCGCGACAGGGACACTGTAATCAATGAGAAATTTATCTTCTCGCTGATCATAGAAGTACCAAGCGAAACCCGCGAGTAAATCTTCATGAGGGTCGCGCTTACCATCTAAGGGAAAGTGTTTGGGCAGAGGATAGAGTCCATTGAGAGCAATGATACTATAGCGTTTATCAGATTTATTTATGGCCTGATCAAGTGATCTTCCTATTCGTTTATAGATCTTATGAGCACTTTCACTGTAGCCATGAAGAAGGAGAATAATCTCATCACCGGTTGGTGTGAGTTGACCCTCTTTGCTTAATTCCCAGTTGTCATTGGTAAGACTGATGCATTGATGAATTCCTGGTAGGATAACTTTAGCTTCGCGTATGCTCATATAAGACTACTGGTTGTGGGTTAGTAGTCTAAAGTTTAGCGCTTCCCTTTATTGTCGTCCAATTCATATTCTTAGACGAAAGTACTGCTTTAGTTTTACTTTAGTTTTATAAGAGAGGAAGTGATAAGAGGGTGCAATAAACCAGAGAAATAAGCGCAGTAAAGAGCGGAATGGTTAAATTGTCATCCAACTTCAAAGGAATAATTTCAAAGAGAGATGCGGTAAAGGCAATCAGAAATGAAGCTAATATTCCCTGCCATAGCATGATGGATAAGAAGTCTGTAGACCATGAAAGAACCAAGAAGCTTACAAGAAAACAGGAAGTAAAAAAGGCAAGAGAGCCTTGAAGGGATTTGTGTTCCGTAATCTTTGTCTTTCCGTATTTAATGCCAATGATGGCCGATAAGGGATCGGCCACGGCCAAGGTGTAGATGGCAATGAGGGCAACCGTTTTAGGAAAAGAAATCAGAGTTAGGAGGAGTCCCATTACATAGGGGACACCTGCACTTTCTTTAAGCTGCTCTTCTGCACGAAAGAGATATTTATTAATGATTTTTACGTTATTACTTAGTGAAGGATAGTTGATTCGTACCTGCTCGAGGATATAGATAATACAGGCCGAGAACCCAAGGATATAAATCGCTCGGGAGTGAGTGAGAAGAAATTGATAAACAAGTCCAACGCCGAGGCCCATTGAGCAATGAAAGAGGCGACGAGTAATTTGTAGACTCTTTCTTGTTGCCGTGGGGGCACCTTGGGCAGGACTGTCTAGATTCTCTGGACTCTTTGGATTTTCATATTGAGCTTCATTGGCCTTCACTTCAATTGAAGTACCATCAACAGTATTTGTGTTTTCATTTTCTTTATTCAAAGCTTAACCTATTGTTATGATTAAATAACATATCGGTCACGTTGATTCTAAAGTTTAGGGTGCATAGGGATTGGGATGATCTTTTATAAAGCTTAACTCTTCAGAAGTACTCTCGCGACCTAGGGCCAAGTTTCTATGGGGGTAGCGACCAAAACGATCAATTATTTCCTTATGCTTAACTTCATACTGCTTTTGATAGTCGAGCCCTGGCTCACTAAAGAGTTCAAGGGCCTCACGGTGGATACGAGGAGATTCACTGTGCATATAGGGCATATAGAGGAATGAGCGCTTAAGGGCGGAGAGTTCTTCATGCGCATTAAGGCGCAGGGCCTCTTGGGCCAAAGCGAGGGCAAGGGGGTCACAGGCAAAAGCTTCAGGACGATTGCGATAGATATTTCTTGAGAATTGATCGAGAACGATAATTTCGGCCAGTCTTCCCATGGGCCCAGTTCGCCAAGAGTCGAGCTCACAAGTGGCCGCCATTTTATGAACTTCACTAAATTTTTCTGTAATTTGTTTATCCAACTCAGGATCAACAGTGAACCAATTCTCTGGCTTAAGATCTTCAAACCAAAACTTTAAAACATCGCGGTACTCAACACTCATAATTAAACCCTTCAATAAATAGATTGGTTATAATTATAAACTGATCTTAGACAAAAATCTTTATGCATTGAATGGGGAAGTTAAACACTTGGTTAATAAAAAAATATTACTTACCCATAACCGGAGTACTTACGCCAGAAATGCTGTCTATTTCGCTCTTTACTTCGTGGTCTCTATTCTTTCTCTCTCTAACGATTCGAAGATAGAGATTTCTTTCAGGATTGAAGATGAAATCTAAAATAAGTTTTGTCCAAGAAGTGTGGCAGTAAAGATTATTATAATACTCGGGAGCTAGGGCACGAATCTTTCTTAGGTGAACCCAAGGCACACGAAAGAAGTCATGATGTTCGTTGTGGTATCCAATATTGAATTGAAAGAAGTTAAGAGGGCCATAGTAGCTATAGGTTTCTTGGCCTTCTTTATAAGTGTAGTGCTCTTGAATCCAGCGGGCCCCTACTGGGTGCAGACCAACACTAAATAGAGTAGAGATCATTAAGTACCAAAGCGCCCAAGGTCCGATGATCATAAAGACTGCAATATCAGTAGCTAAAATAACGAGGACATTAACCAGCATCCATCCATCGAAGACCTTACCTTTTTTAAGGCGCATGGGTCGGATAACTTCAACAAGGAAGAAGAAGAGAAACCATAGGAGCTTGCGCCACCAAATATTTCCAACCCACTTGGCCTCTTTGTGAAAGGCAAGATCAGCATCGTAGTCATACTCATTAAGATTAGCATGATGGATACTATGAAAAGTCTTAAAACTAATGGCCGAAGGGAAGGCCTGGCCAATATTGGAAAAGATCGCCCAAATTTTATTAAGGGCCTTCTTTTTAAAGATCATATCGTGACCAGCATCATGCATAAGTGCAAAGAGGGCGTGGTTACACATGGCCCCAACGGTATAGGCCAATGCCAAAATCCACCAAATATTGAGATCACGGGTTACGATAATATATCCCGTAACCAATTGAATGACATTAAGTAGGGTTATATAGAAGGCCGTCATAGGATAGGGCTTCATAAACTCTCTAATTTGAGGGTATTTTTTGAGAATCTCACGACTACGAAGGGCATGAGGATTTTGTTCACTGGTGTAGGTATAGTCTGCTTTCATTGGCATAGGTATACTTCTTTAAATTGAGTAAATTAAATTTAATTTAATGCATTGTCTAATATGTGCGCTCTATATTAGGAAAGTATGATCGAATGTGCAATACTTTCGACAATAACCAAGGAATGATTTA
>JBLWXW010000022.1:0-62536 GCA_048267265.1 Bacteriovoracaceae bacterium | reverse complement strand
TTTTGTGCTTAAGCATATAACCTGGAATCTCATGGCGAAATTTCTCAACGAAAAAAGGCTGCTCCGGACGAGGCCCCACAAGGCTCATATTCCCGAGAAGAACATTAAGAAGCTGAGGAAGTTCATCAAGACTCGTTCTTCTAATAAAGTCCCCAAACTTAGTCTTTCTTGGATTTTCTTTATTAGACCATTCCGTTTTGTCTTCATTATCCGTAGCCATCCTCATCGAGCGAAACTTCCACATCATAAACTCCTCTCCATCATGCCCAACACGTCGCTGCCCAAAAAGAAGCGGCCCCGGACTAGAGAGCTTAACCCCAAGTGCAACAAAGAGAAGAACCGGAGAAATCAAAAGAGAACCAATCAAAGCTCCAAAAAAATCAATCAACCTCTTCCCAAAAAGCTCAAAGGCATTAAAGCTCGGCTGATTAACTGACAAAAGTGGAATCCCCCCAAAATCTTCAATCTGATGACCAACCATTGAGTAGGAGAGATCTGGAAGAAGCTGAATGGGAACGACATCGTTGTAATGATTAGCTATAAAATTATGCGCTTTCGGTGACTGATCACCAGAATAGGAAATTATAATTGAGTCGGGAGCTGTTGTTTCTCTAAGTTTCTTGTAATCGAAAGGTACTTCAGGAATTTTTAAGCTTTTAGCCTGTCCTTCCGAATCAATCCAGCCCATGAAGCGGACGCCACAGTCTTTATACATCTTCGCAGTGTGAACATAATCTGATAGAAGCGGGCTATTTCCAATAAGGAGAATATATCGAAGGTTTTTTCCCTTAGTTCTGAGAATTCGAAGAAAGTTTCGAACAAGGAGCCTTGCTGCCACTAAGATTATACTTGAAACCGCAAGATAAATGAGAATGGTAAGCCTTGAAATTCTTTCATCGCTTACAAAGTAGAGAAGGATGACCATCCCTACGGTGGCACTAAAGTTTCCTCGCATTACACTAAAAATTTCTTTGTAGCGGTTGGCAAACCTTAGAGACCTATAAAGACCGTTTTTATAGAAGGAATAAAGAGAAATCAGTACCAGAAATGGGCTAATCTTTATGAACTCCATTTCGAGGCCAAGCTGTCCGCCTGTCAACATGTGAAATCGGATGTAGTAGGCAAGCATCCAGGAGCCAAAGACTACGAGGGAATCTACTAATTTTTGCGAAAAGGCAAATGAGTTTCTATATTCGTTTAACATAACTTTTAATATAAACTGTACTGAATCAAATAGCATTTTTTAGTAGGTTAAATTTTGAAACGCTGTGTCAGGCGTGTCAATTACAATTATTGGAGCAGGAATCATAGGGTTATAAATCGGTAGAGAGCTTCTCAGAAGAAGAGAGGGTAACCTTGCCCTCTTTGAAGCCAATTAACTCACTGGAAAGCGTTATAGTTCAATAAGTTCTGTAGTTCTCTATGTTGGGACTTATTGTCCAGCAGACTCTCTTTAGCAAAAAGTTTGTTTTGAGGGAAACCAACTTTGAGATGAGGTGGTCATTGAGATGGGTATCTCCCTTAAGGAGCCGGGAAAGTTTATTCTTTCCTGCCTCATTTATGAAGATAGCTAAATTAGATAAGATTTATGATTTTGCTCGCTCAAAGGGGGGGCTCTGTATTTAAGTCGGTTTTCGAAGTAGCAAAAAAAGAGCTTGAGCCTTTTGTAAATCTATCTAATGTTATTTTCCAATAGTACAGGAATCATAAATGTCAGTGAAGCTGTAAAGAAATTCGATAGCTATTTTTACCAAAAAATTATCCCCGTCTTGGAAGGCAAAAATTTTAAAACATCCAATAGAAAGGGTGATGAATTCAATTTCACCGTCGATAGTGAGGAGGTTCTCTGTGAGGAAGTTATCAACCGTGCTAGGCTAAGCACCATCACCTTTCGTGAAATGCTTGGACTACATGTTATAGAAAACTACTGGGTCCAGGGTCGCTATTTAAAATGGGAAAAGAAGTTTTTAAAGGTATCGAAAAAAACAATCTCACTGTCGATTATGCCGGCATTCGAAGCAAAATTAAGCAAACGTTATCTGAAGAGCAATACACGGACTTTTGGATCAAAAGCCCAATAAAAAATTATATCGAGTGCTTGGGGATAGAATCGCCCGGACTAACAGCTTCTCCGGCAATCGCTCATTATATTTTTTCTTAATTTTTGATAAACAGAAAGTTCTTAAAATGCTTTGGGATAAAAATTCTTTTGAGTTATTTATTCATCTTTTTTAATGCACCATGATTTAGAGATGCCACGATTGCAAGTTATTTTCAGAGTCTGACCAGGCTTAACTAATCCCACACCAGCAGGTGTACCAGTGAGTAATAGGTCTCCAGGACATACTGGATAATGTTTTTCGACATAATCAATTAGGTAGTTAAGATCATAAAGCATTTCACTTATGCTTGCCTGTTGCTTTAGCTCGCTGTCAATGAAAAGTTTCATCTCAAAGTTCTTGAGGTCTGAGAAGGATTGAAATTCAAAAAAGTCAGTAATTGCGGTAGCTCCTGTGAAGTTTTTTGCAATTGTCCAGGGCTCTCCTTTGTTTATTAGTGCTTCTTGAACTTTGGGTTCTGTAAAGTCAAGTGCGAGACAAGCACGAGTTGTATTAAGATTCAAGTCCCATTGAAGTGCTAGCTCTAATTCATGTTGGATATTAGTGACATGTTTTGGAAACATGAGCATCGAACTTGTATTTTGAATTGTTGAACCTGCTTTTAAGAAAGTAATAGGAGGCTCTAGAGAGCTAGGGTTTTGACCATTTAAGTGAGCCGAATAGCTTCGTCCAATACACCAAATATTTCTAATTTCATCAATTTTCATATAATAACGTTGCAACTGTTGCCGTATGTTAATTTCAGATAGAGATTATAAAACTACCAACAAAGATGATTGTCCAGCTATTTTATATTCAGTTAGAGTAATAGGTTTAAATTAACCTATTCAAAAAGACGCGAAAATGAAATAATTAGAATTGATAGTGATTAGTCTTTTTTTTACTTTGTGAAATTTATTAAAGAAGTGTTTTTACTTAGCTATTGATAATGTTTTCGTCTCGGAAAATTCAATTTTTATCGAACTGTTTTCTTTTAGTTACTGCAGCATGTTTTATTTTAGCGTCATGTGGATGTGTGAAAACGAAAAGAACAGAAGTTCATAATGGACATAGTCACACCCATTACCGTTTGGAGGTATTTGGAAGTAGATTGAAAGTGATAAGAAATGTTGAAAGTCCTTTTGGTGTTTTTGTAAGCGAAGCAGGCATTTTTGTTTCTAGTCTCGACACTAATAAGATTTTACATTTCAACATTGATGGAACTTTTTCTAAGAAGTTAGGTACTGAATTAAAGAGGCCACATAATGTAATACTCATGGATGAGAAAAAAATTATCGTTTCAAATTATGGTGGTTTTCTTACAAGAATTGATTTTTTTAATAGTATCGAGAATAAAATACTTGATACTCCAGAGATAAAAGGTCCTGTTCATGTACTAAAAAGTGTAAATAACTATGGGTATCTAGTTACTGACTTTGATGGAGGTTCTTTATTTAGGACTGGCCATGATTTTAGTATTTTAGAGGAATTGGACCTAGGTTTGGTGAGGCCACACATGGCAGAAGTTGATGAGTTAGGTTATTACTATGTTGTCGAAAGTTCGAGAGGAAGACTAATTAAGTATGATCAAAACTTTAACCTCGTTAGAGAAAGCACAGAAGCGCTCAAGACGCCTGTGAGTATTCATAGAGACAATGATTTACTGTATGTAGCTGATGTAACACAAAAGCAAGTAAGGGTTTTTAATTTAGATTTAGCAATTGTTAAAACGATAGGTCTTGATGAGGGACTTGAAATGGGGAGTCCCTATGAAGCTTATCCCTATGGAGGTAAGCTATATATAGCAGATGCAAGTAAAGAGTCTGTTTGGATTTTAGATCTTGAATGAATATTTATTCTGCTTTATGTACTATATCACCAAGAGAAGCGGTTATACTAAGTTTATGAGTCTCGTTAGATGTATTTTTAGTAAGGTCATTCTTTGAATTACCGAAGGCTTGGATGGTTGTTGTCTTAACAGGAGTGTCCCTAGACTTGTCACGGTAATGTTTCCTGTACCAACTTTTATGGAAGATTCTCCAGTGCCATTAAAATAAAACCCAGTCAACGCAGCATTTCCCTCTTCAATTATTATTTGGAGTGGGGATTTTCCGTTCTTTAGACGAACGCTTCCCCTATAAAGATTGATAAATAGTTTCTCGACAATTGCATCCCCTGTAATATCACCTTTTCTTTGCTTGATATCCAGAATGTTTTCCTTGGCCTCTTCGAGATTCCAGTTAACAACACAGCCCCCACGGCCAGTAAAACTTTTATTTATAACCTGAAATCCGATCCAACTATTTTTTTGATCGTCCATTTTTTCAAGTTTACAAAAGTCCTCCCATTGTATTTTTTTGTAGCTGATTTTAGATTCTCCATGACTTTTTTTGATAAAATTAATGGGTCCTTGGTGGTTATTGATAAGAATATTTTTTTAATTTATGGCTTGGGACACCTTTTCATAATAGAGGGTCTTCTGATGGGGATTTTTGTTACATGATACTGAAAAAAGCACTGAAAGTGTAATTAATGGCAGTTTTGTATTGAATAGAGCATTCATCATAGAGGCGTCCTTCATTTTATTAACCGATACTCTTCGCTACACCCTCATGGGTCGAAAAGGGGGGATGCCAAGAAAATTCTTTCTTGAACTTTTTATTGTCTACTACAAGATCCTCAGTAAGTTTTCCAATTAATTCAAACATTTTACTATTTGATTTTAAAATTTTCAAAAAGATATAGGGTAGAGGAATTAAGGGAGATTTTGAATTAGAGGCTTTCTTTAGCTCTCTGATGAGTTCGTTGGTGCTTATGACTTGATCATCAGACAAATAATAAATTTTACTATTGAAATGATCTCTCTTAATTATGGCAGAGATAGCGCTTGTGAGGTTTTCAATGTAAATAAATGATTTTTTATTTTTTTGGGGAAATTTAAAAAATGGTATCCCTTTAGTGATCAATTTTGAGAGTATACTAAAGTTACCTGGGCAATCTTTACCGTAAACCATAGGTATCCTAAGACACGCAATTGAACAATGCGAATTCCTCCTAGCGAGTCTCATTAACTCTTCATCAGCTAGTTTTTTAGATTCTCCATAAGCTCGAAAGGCAATATTATTAGTATTTTCATAGTGTTCAACAGCTATCGTACTTATCTGAATGAAGGTCACATGTTTGGTATGTGATAGAGCTTGCTCTGCTAGATTTATTGCTCCTTGGTGGTTGACTCTAAAGTAATTAGAAATATCGCCACTGTCTCTACCATGAGCTACTCCTGCGAGGTTAATGATTACGTCAAAAGATGTCTTTTCGAAACCCCATTCAGTGGCTCGATCAAAATGAGATATGCAAATAGTTTTCTTACTACCACTCTGACTTTGACGGCTCGCTTGATAAACATCATAACTTTTTTCAAATTTTAAAAAATTAAAAAGAGCAGTTCCAATGTAACCATTGGCACCAGTGATGAGAACTTTTTTAATGACTGACATTTTTCCGACCCACTACATTTAAAAATGTAAAGATGAGAATTTTCAGATCAAGGATTATGGATCTTTGTTGAAGGTAGTAGAGATCAAGCGAAACCTTCTTGTCATCGCTAATATTGTCTCTGCCATTTATTTGTGCCCATCCTGTCAGCCCTGGCTTTAGTTGATGAAGGCCCTCTTTTGTTCTGAGTTTAACTAATTCATATTGATTATATAAAGCGGGACGTGGTCCTACTAAACTCATGTCACCTTTTATTATAGAATAAAATTGAGGAAGCTCGTCTAGGCTTGTTTTTCGAATAAACTTACCAATAGGGGTAATATGGTTTTGAGCTTGTGACCCTAGTTTATCGGTAGCGAGTTGAGGGGTGCCAATATACATAGAACGAAATTTAGGCATTTCAAAGATTTGATTATTTAAACCCACTCTCTTTGACCAATGGATGGCGGGCCCTTTGCTTGTTAAGCGAATCAGGATCCCTAAAAGTAAGAGGATTGGGGAAAAAATAACAACAAGCACAAATGAAGCAAAAATATCTAAAGCTCTTTTCATATATGTATATCGACTCTATAAAGGAGGATATTAGCTTTTTTGTAGAGAAGAAAACAAGTGTTAGTTTGCGGAGGCGTCATGTCAAGATATTTTGTTTTTACAACCTTAGCGGGCTACCAGACTCCCTTTTATATTGGATTAGCAAAGGAACTCCAGAAGCAGGGTCATAAGTGTGCGATCATTTCTTTTCACCAGGAAAGCAATGATTTGATAAAGAAAGAGGGGGTCGTTTGCTATGATGCTTTCAAGTATTCGGAATACGATTTTGGCGATGTTGAAAATGAGTTTAATCGGATCATAAAAGAACTAAAGATTGATTCACCGTGTTTAGTTTTAAGTCATGAAAAAATAACTTTTAAACTAACTTCTTATAAACCTTTAAAGAAAAAATTTCTTTATTATCAAAAGCTTTTGGATGAAGCTTTTTCGAAAATAAAATTGGAAAGACCAGAAGAGGTGATTGTTATTCAGGAAACAGGTGGGTTTATTTCACTATTGAGTACCTTCTACGTCTCTCAAGCTTATGAGTATGAGCACTATTTTTTAGAACCTTCTTTTTACAAGGGGAGGCTTTTCTTTTCTAAGGATTCACTTCTGATACCAAAAGTTTCACAACTCAGCCAGACTGTTGAAGAACACGTAAAAAATTATTTAGAAAAGGTCGTTAAAGACAAAAGTATTGTCATTCCTAGGAAAGATACAGGTCATTACAACTTTCCTCTATTGAAGATATTCAATGGCCACAATTTCAAAAGGCTTTATCAAAAAATTATTAGTAAATATTTATTGGGAAAAAAAGAAGAGTTTTCTCATATCGGGGAATATGTCTCAAGACACTTGAGAATGGTTTTTAATAAATTTTATTTCTCAAAATTCTATAAGTTGGAATTACCTTGTGAGAAATTTATTTATTACCCTTTTCATGTTCCTATGGATGTCGCTTTAACTGTAAGGTCGCCTAGATACGTAGACCAATACTCCTTTATTGATACAATTGCTCGTTGCGCTCCCGCTGGATATAAAGTGGTTATTAAAGAGCATCCTGCAATGATCGGTGTGGTGGATCGTTCTCAGGTATCAAAAATATTATTCAATAATGAAAATCTCATACTATTGCACCCTAAAATAAACAATTACGACGTTCTGAGCAAAATGGACTTGCTCGTAACGATCAACTCAAAAGCAGGTGCTGAAGGGATCTTGCTTGGTAAAAAGGTGCTCGCTTTTGGAGACGCTTTTTACAAAAAGTGTCCACTTATCATTGAAGATCGTGGTGATTACAATCTTAATAATTCACTAATCGAGGCACTTAATGCCCCATCTCCTAATCAAGAGGATATTCAAAAGTATTTTCAGAGTGTTTGGGAAAACTCCTACCAAGGAGAGCTTTATCAAAATACAAATCAAAATTTCTCGACTACTGTAGACTCAATCCTAAAAGTGCTAAAGTTGAGAGAGACTATATATGCTTGAGCCTCTGGTATCGATTATTACTCCAGCTTACAAAGCTGCGGAGTATATTCCAGAGACCATTGAATCAGTTCTTTCACAGTCGTATAAGAATTGGGAAATGATTATTGTTGATGACTGTTCACCAGATGGCCTTAATGAAGTTGTTACCACTTACACAAAAAAGGATAAAAGAGTAAAACTTCTTTGCCATGATGTTAATAAAGGGGTTGAACAGGCAAGGCAAACAGCACTTGATCATTCTAAGGGTGAATTTATAGCATTTTTAGATAGTGATGATTTGTGGGATCCTAATAAACTTAAATTGCAGGTAAACTTTATGCTGAAAAAGGACTTGGCTTTTTCCTACACATCTTACAGAAGGATGAGTGTTAGTGGAGATAAAGTATCAGCTCCGATCAAATTACCTAATAAAATCACTTATGATCAACTGCTTAGCAACACCTGTATTGCTACTCTTACTGTGATGCTGAGCCGCGAAAAGGTTTGGCCTATAAAGTTTGAACTCAACACTGGATACGATGATTTCGTGTTGTGGTTAAGCATATTAAAAAGAGGACATGAAGCGAAATTACTAGATAAATCCTTATCTTATTACAGAGTTATGGAGGCTTCTATCTCTAGTAATAAAAAACGTGCACTTGGGTGGGTCTGGCATATACTGAGAAACATTGAGGGGTTGAGTTTTTTTAGATCTCTACTTTGTTTAACAGGATATGCCGTGCGAGCTTATATGAGGAGAAAGCGGCACCCCGTTATAATTGGGCAACCAGCCAAAACTGAGGCTTAGAGGGGTTTTAGTTGATTTCTTGCGTTGGAACTCATAAAGTTGCCTGATCATATTTACTAGGGGTACAGATTGGAAAAGACACGTGTTGTAGCTGAAATTGGTTGTAATCATAAAGGTGATTTAGACATAGCCAAAGAGTTGATTTCTATCTCGGCTTTTTATGCAAAGGCAGATGTCGTTAAATTTCAAAAACGATGCAACAAGGAATTGTTGACCGAGCAAGAGTATAATTCTCCTCATCCGAATCCTGTCAATAGCTATGGTCCCACCTATGGGGAGCACCGAGAATTTTTAGAGTTTAATGTTGACCAACACAAACAGTTGCAAACCTGGTGCAATGAATTTGGAATTGAATATTCAACTTCTGTTTGGGATGTTACGAGTGCTAAAGAAATCATAACTCTCAATCCAGGCCTTATAAAAATACCCTCTGCTTGTAATTTAAATAAACCTCTTTTGATGGAGCTCATCAATAATTTTCCAGGTGAAATTCATGTTTCACTTGGAATGACGACACAAGAAGAGGAAGAGAAAATTGTCGGTTTATTTGAACAGCATAATAGAAATAAAGACCTCATCCTTTATTCATGCACAAGCGGTTATCCCGTTGCATTCGAAGATATATGCCTTAATGAAATTTCTCGCTTAAAAAATACATTTCAAGATAGAGTAAAAGGCATTGCGTTTTCTGGACACCATCTTGGTATTGCTGCTGATATTGCAGCTCTCACTCTTGGTGTTTCTCATATTGAAAGACATTATACCTTAGATAGAACGTGGAAAGGTACTGATCATGCCGCCTCGTTGGAGCCAGAGGGTTTGAGAAAGTTATGCAGAGACGTAAAGAATGTCTCTTCTGCTCTTAATTATAAAAAAGAGCAAATATTAGAAGTTGAAATGGCAACAAGAAATAAGCTCAAGGCCAATTCTGTGGTATGGTGAGAACAACAGCATTCATACCCTTGAGGGGGGGAAGCAAGTCTATCCCCCAAAAAAATATAAAACCCTTTTGTGGTAAACCCCTTTGTTTTTGGGTTATCGAAGCATGTCTCAATGCTAATTCTGTCGATAAGGTTGTCGTGAGCACTGACTCTGACGAAATTATTGAAGTAGTGCTCGGAGGCTTTTCAAATTTTTCAAATTTAGAAATTCACAATAGATCCGCCGAGAGTGCAACGGATCAAGCATCTACTGAATTTGTTGTTGAGGAGTACTTCTCTCACAATGAATCGGAAAATATATTACTAGTTCAAGCAACTTCACCAATGCTTCTGGCGAAAGATTTAGAGCTTGGTATGGATTTATTCCTTAAGGAAGGAGTTGATTCAGTGGTGAGTTGTTCACCTATGAAAAGGTTTTTCTGGAAAAGAGAAAAGGATCATTACATACCAACATATGATCCTCAAAATCGACCTCGTCGACAGGAATTTCAAGGTGAGATCTGTGAAAATGGAGCCTTTTATTTATTTAAGAGAGCGGACTTTTTGTCTTCTCAATGTCGTATCAATGGCAGGGTTCAAGTTTTTATGATGGGTGAGGAAGCACTCTTTGAAATTGATGAACCTTCGGATTGGATGGTTTTAGAAAAGATAAAAAGAGATTCTCTTCAATTTGCTGAAGGAAAACCAAGTATTAAGTTATTTGTTACAGATGTAGATGGAGTTCTCACTGATGCTGGCATGTACTACAGTAATGAAGGCGATGAAATTAAAAAATTCAATACCAGAGATGGTCATGGTTTCCAACTTCTAAGAGAGAAAGGAATAAAAACGGCAATTATAACTGGTGAGGAAACCAACATTGTTGAAAAGAGGGCGAAGAAACTTCAGATAGATCATCTCTTTCAAGGTTCAAAAAATAAAATTAAAGACCTTCAAACCATCTGCGATAAACACAATATCCAGTTATCTGAAGTAGCCTACATTGGTGATGATGTGAATGATCTCTCTATTTTTGAGACAGAGGTTTTTTGTGCCGTTCCTAGAGACTTTGCTAGAGAACTGGCTCCTTATACTGACTTTTTTTGTGAGAGAAGTGGTGGAGAAGGTTGTGTACGCGAGTATATTGAGTATTTATTAAAGACATAAACAAATAAGAAGTGAGTAATTTATGTTAAGTGACAAAAGAATTTTAATTACAGGTGGTACAGGTTCATTTGGTAAAGCATTCGTTGAGAAAATTCTAGAGGCGTACCCTGATATTAAAAGGATTGTTATTTATTCTCGTGACGAACTCAAGCAATACGAGATGTCTCAAAAGTTTAATGAAAGAGATTATCCCGGAATAAGATATTTTATTGGTGACGTCAGGGACAAAGAAAGGCTTAAAAGAGCATGTGAAGGGATTGATGTTATCGTACACGCAGCGGCATTGAAACAAGTACCGGCTGCAGAGTACAATCCAATGGAATGTATAAACACGAATGTTATGGGTGCTGAAAATGTTATATCTGTAGCTTTAGACTGCGGGGTTAAAAAAGTTGTTGCTCTTTCTACTGACAAAGCTGCAGCTCCTATAAATCTTTATGGAGCAACAAAGCTCTGTTCAGACAAATTGTTCATTGCTGCTAATAATATGAAAGGTTCACGAGAATTAACTTTTTCTGTTGTGAGATATGGAAATGTCATGGGATCTCGTGGAAGTGTAATTCCTTTATTCTTAAATAAGCGAAATGATAAAGAATTACCTGTCACCCATGAAGAAATGACGAGGTTTAATATTACCTTATCTGAAGGTGTTGATATGGTTCTCTATGCTATAGAGAAAGCTTGGGGAGGGGAATTGTTTGTTCCGAAAATCCCAAGTTATAGGATCACTGATGTTGCAAAATCAATTTCGCCTGAAGCTAAAATAAACATCATTGGTATAAGACCTGGTGAAAAACTTCATGAAGAGATGATCACTAGCACAGACTCATTAAACACAGTTGATTGTGGGAAGTATTACGTGATTTTACCTTCTACACCAGCTTGGGATGTGAATGATTTTATAAAAGAGTTTGATGCAAAGAGAGTCCCTCAAGGGTTTCAATACAACTCTGGCACCAATAGCGAGTGGCTTTCTGTTAATGAACTTCGTACATTAATTAAAGAAAATGTAGACTCATCTTTTGAGGTGTAAGTTGAAAATCCTAAACTATGGTGCACATTCTATTACTGATGAAGACATTGATGCAGTCGTTGATGTTCTTAAAGGAACTCATCTTACACAAGGACCTAAGGTCCCAGAATTTGAAAGTTTAATTTCAAGTGCTGTCGGTGTAAGTCATAGCTTGGCCGTTAATAGTGGAACTGCGGGATTGCATTTGGCTGCGATGGCCCTTGGTGTAGTGCCTGGTGATAGAGTTATCATAACTCCTTTGTCCTTCTCTGCTTCAGCTAATTGTATCAGGTATTGTGGTGCTGAGGTCGATTTTATTGATATCGATGAAAACAATTTGTGCTTGGATGTAAATCTATTAAAAAAGAAACTAGAGAGCTCTCCCTCTGGCAGTTATAAAGGAGTTGTTGTTACCGATTTTGCAGGTCATCCAGCTCCTTGGAAAGAGTTGCGGGAGCTTGCGGATACCTACAATCTGTTCTTAATAGAAGACGCTTGTCATGCTTTGGGGTCCTCTTATCTTTATAACGGCAAGCAAGTTAAAACGGGTTCTTGTACTCACAGTGATGTCACGATTTTCTCATTTCATCCAGTAAAACACATTGCGGCTGGTGAGGGAGGAGCTGTGTGCACCAATAATACCGACCTCTATAATCATATGATGCGATTAAGGTCTCACGGTATTACAAAAGAGCCCAGCCTTCTTTCTAAAACTGAAGGGCCATGGTACCAAGAAATGATTGAGCTAGGTTTCAACTATCGTCTAACCGATATATGTGCGGCATTAGGTGCGAGTCAGATAAAGAGACTAAAAGGCAATATAGAGAAGAGGCTGGAGATCGCTGAGTATTATAGAAAAAATCTGGATGGTGTTGTTGATATGATACCCGTTCATTCTGATGTTGTTCACGGCTACCATCTTTTTATTATTAGGGTACCCCAAAGAGAAAAAGTATACAAAGAACTTAGAGATTTAGGGATCTATACTCAAGTCCATTACGTACCGATTCATCAAATGCCTTACTATAAAAAGAGAGGAAAATGGGATTTACCTGTGGTCGAAAAGTACTATCGAGAGGCCCTAAGTATTCCAATTTTTCACTCTATGACAAGAGATGATCAAGAGAGAGTTGTTGAGTCTGTTAAAAGCGTAATAAGGAATATAAAAAACTCATGATTAAGGAAAAGCTGAATGGATAATCGAAAGACTCCCTTTATGATTGCCGAAATGTCAGGCAATCATAATCAATCCATAGAAAAAGCCTATAAACTCATCGATCAAGCTAAAGAAGCCGGCGCTGATGCTGTAAAAATTCAAACTTATACTGCAGATACAATAACGATAAAGTCACAAAGATCAGAGTTTTTTATAAATGATGAAAATAGTTTGTGGTACGGAAAAAGCTTATATGAATTGTATGAATTGGCCCATACTCCATGGGATTGGCATAAAGAGCTCTTTGAGTACGCAAGGAGCAACGGGATCACTCTCTTTAGTTCACCATTTGATAGAACGGCAATTGATTTTTTAGAACAACTTGGAAATCCGATTTATAAAATTGCTTCATTCGAGCTAATGGATTTAGACTTGATCTCTTATGCAGCATCTACCGGAAAACCTCTCATTATGTCTACCGGTGTCGCTACACTTGGTGAAATTTCTGAGGCGGTAAATGTCGCACTAAAAAAAGGAAGTGGGGATGTAACTCTTCTTCATTGCATAAGTAGTTACCCAGCTTCTCCATCAAATTACAATGTAAAAACTATTGAGGCCCTTAAGAAAACATTTGGATTACCAGTCGGGATTAGTGATCATTCCCTTGGAACGGCTGTTTCAGTCGCCGCCGTTGCTTTAGGTGCTACGACAGTTGAAAAACATTTTGTTTTAGATAGAAGTGAAGGTGGTGTAGATTCAGACTTTTCTCTTGAACCCCAAGAGTTCAAGGCGCTCACTAATGATTGTAGGATGGCAGCAGCGTCATTAGGTGAGGTAAGCCTAAGGCTAAGTGTAGATGAAAACCCTGGGCAAAGACAGTTTTCACGTTCTTTATATGTTGTAAAAGACATAAAAAGAGGCGAGGTTTTAACAAGAGAGAATATTAGAAGTATAAGACCAGGGATAGGACTGCACCCTCGAAATTTAGAAAAATGCTTAGGTAGAATTGCACGTGCTGATCTTGAAAAGGGAACGCCTTTATCCATTAATCATTTTGAGGATCGTAATGGCTAAGATTGCAATAGTTGTTGATAATCCGTTTCGCGATTTACCCTCTTGTGTTCTTCTTGCCTCAACTTTGGTTGAAAAGGGGAACGAGGTAGTTCTCGTTCCCTTTTACGAGTGTAGAGCATTTATTTATAAAATACTACCTGATGTAATCGTTTTAAATTATGCCAGAACGAACAACATTGGTTTGATAAAAGATTGTAAAAATTTAGGGATAAAAATCTCTGTATTGGATACAGAAGGTGGGGTTTTTGGAAGCTATGAGGAAGCTGATTCTAACGATTATTTACAAACAGTAATAGGATCAGATGAAACTCGAGGTATGATAGATCACTATTATGTATGGGGTAAAAAGCTCTATAAAGAATTAGCCGATAAAGAAATTTATAACGAAAAGCAGTTGAGGCTAACAGGAACACCACGGTTCGACTTTTATCAATCTGAGTACTCACGATTTTTAGATTCACAATCCTGTCGCCATCATGTTCGGGGAAATAAATACTTGTTAGTCACAAGCAGTTTCCCAATGGTCAACCCAAAATATCAAACAGTAGAAAAAGAAAAAGAAATGATGATCAACACTTTTAATTACGAAAGAAGCTATGTTGAAAATCTATTCGATAAATTGAAGAAAGCTCAAACTAAATATTGTAAAAACATTATTGAGGCTTCAAGGTCATTTGATAATGGGATACAGATAGTCTTTAGACCACATCCTTTTGAGGAGGAAGATTTTTACGAAGAATTTTTTAAGGATTACGACAACGTAAAAGTAATTAAAGATGGGGTCATTGGAGAATGGCTTAATGCTGGCGCCTTTGCCATGATTCACTTTGAATCCACAACTTGTTTTGAAGCCGCATTTTCTGGGGTCCCTTCATTTGCTTACAACGAATTCACTGAAATTTGGAACATAAAAGAAATTCAAAAGGCAACAGATTATCAGAATTCAATTGTCGAGATGAATGAATCTCTAAGGAAAGCCTTTAATCAAAATTATCATCTACCTGAGAAAATACAGCAGTCTATAAAAGAAATGGTTGAGAGCATTTATTTTAAATTGGATGGAAAAAGTAATGAAAGAGTTGCGAATGAAATATTAAGTTTGTGCAATGAAGATATTATTCATAACAAAACCCTTGCAAAGATTCTCCTCTTTAGAGAGAAAACAAAATTTATCATTAAAAAAATTACTGGAAGATTACCAAATATTGAAGCAAAAAAATTTAAAGACAAGGAAGTTATCGATATTTTCAAAAGAATTGGGAAAGAAACGGTTCTGAAAATTGAGGAGGACCCGTTATTTCTTGAGAAGTATAGTCTTTCACCAGTTTATCTCGCAAAAAACTCTTAAAATTTCTTTTGTTCAATACCCTCATTTATTTTTATCCAATCTGGATTCTTTTTGAGCAGATTGATGATAGAGGCGTAATTTAATTGGTCTCTATTTTCAAAATCGTTCTCATAAATTTTAGTGATAAGATCTAAATCCTCTTGAGTATCGACTGTTAGTCTATATTGAGAGGTGTCTTCTTCATTTTTCACATTGAAAATCTTAAACTTTCCAGGGTTTTGATAAAAGTAAGGAGTGACATGTTCCCTCTCATGGATTTGTTGAGCTTCCTTGTGGGCAATTTCTAAGGCTTCTCTTGTGAAAATCTCAATATCCATCCCCCTGGGGAAGGAACGAATAGGAGAGGTATTTGATAAATAGTCGACATTGTTCTCTTGAAAAGAAGTGAGGCACTGATCAATGATTTCCGGTTCTATAAGAGGACAATCAGATGTCAAACGAACAATCGGATTACCTGGGTTTTGCTCAGTTGCAAAAAAATATCTTGAGAGAACGTCCCTTTCACTTCCTCTGAAAAATTTCCAGTTTTTCTCTTCACACAACTGCTGAATTTCATCATCTTGTTTTTCAGTAGTCGTTGCTATGATAAATTGAGAAGTGTTTTTACCACGCATTAGCCGTTCTACCATGAGCTCCAATAGGCTCTTTCCTTTAATGGTTTTTAGGATTTTCCTGGGAAGACGTGTCGAGCCTAATCTTGCTTGGATGATAATGAGCGGAGAGATTTGCATTAAATGATCCTTCTGTGTTGCATCAATAGCCTCAGTCACGCTCCCATAGGCGATAATGTTGCAAAGGCGAAGCCATAATGATAATTTTTCACGATTAAACTTATAACATTCTATTAGGCTATTTACCCATGAAATATTGTACAAATTGTTTAATGCCAAACACTCGCCCAGAACAAGTCTTTGATGAAAACGGGGTCTGTGATGCGTGCCACTCAACTCACACAAAAAGAGAAATTGATTGGGATGCGCGACAAAAAGAGTTTGAAGAAATTCTCTCACGCTATCGTTCAGATGGTTCAACTTATGACTGCATCATTCCTGTATCTGGAGGTAAGGATAGTTGTTATCAGGCCATCACGATGAAAGAAAAATATGGGATGAACCCTTTGTGTGTCAATCATGTTCCATGTGAACTTACTGATGTTGGTAGAGAGAACTTGGAATTTCTCCGGGATCAAGGTTTTGATCTTTTGTCTGTTGCCTCTAACAAAAAGGCTTATCGTGAAATGGTTCGTATTGGCTTTTTTAAGTTAGGAGATTCATGTTGGCCGGAACATATCGGAATTTTTACAGTACCTGTTCGTGTGGCCGTAAATTACAAAATCCCCTTAATTATTTGGGGAGAGAATTCACAATTTGAATATGGTGGCCCTGCAACAAAAAGAGATAACAACTTCTTGGATAGAAACTGGCTGGAGCAGTTCCAGATGCTTGGTCATCGTATCACTGATGTTGTTCATGATGGTATAAACTTAAACGATGTTAAAACTCATATTTATCCCTCAGACGAAGAAATTAGGGATGTTGGGGTTACAGGGCTTTTCCTTGGTTATTTTGAAAAATGGGATACTCTTAGAAACCTTGAAACCGTTGAATCGAGAGGATGGAATAGAAATCCAGAAGGTCCTGTTGATGGAGCCTACAATGACATTGAAAACTTGGATTGTAAGTGGATTGGTGGGCTTCATGATTACATGAAATTCATCAAATATGGTTATGGTAGGGCCACTGACCAAATATGTATTGAAATACGTGCTGGGCGCATGACTCGCGCTGAGGGAATTGAAGCTTTGAGAAACTCAACCGAGGGAAAAGTACCGACAACTTATATTCCTGACTTCTTAGAATATCTCAATATTACAGAGCAAGAATTTCATGACAACCTTGATAGGTTCACCAATAAAGCGCTCTTCGAGAGAGATGAAAACACCGGCAAGCTTAAAAAGGACTCTGAAGGAAACCTTATCAAAAAATTTTTCCCTCAATAAGGCATTATTATGTTGGTTGTTGTCGATAATAAAATGGGTAACATTAAAAGCGTCAGCAGAGCTTTAGATTTTATCGGGGCCCCTCATAAAATAAGTGCTGATCCCTCAGATTTAGAAAACTGTTCGAAAATAATTTTTCCAGGCGTTGGTAACTTTTATGAAGCATCTCATCGACTTGAGGCAAATGGACTTAAAAAAGTAATTAGAAAAGAAGTTCTAGAAAATAAAAAAACAATCCTTGGAATTTGTCTTGGGATGCAACTTTTATTCGAAAAAGGACAAGAGGGTGGAGAATCAGAGGGGTTAAATTTAATACCAGGCTTGGTTTGCCCCTTAAAGGATAGCATCCCTGATAAGATCATTCCCCACATGGGTTGGAATGAATTGCAACCAAATGGCGGTGTTTTAATACAAGAAAATAAAGAGGGAGATTGCTTTTATTTTGTACATAGTTTTGAAGTTTTAACAAATGATCAATTTGTTAGTTCATACACCGATTATGGCAAAAAAATCGTCGCATCAGTTGAAAAAGACAATATTTACGGAACTCAATTTCATCCTGAAAAGAGCCAAGAGCTGGGAATTAATATGCTCAAAAGGTTTATAGAAGTATGTTGAAACATAGAGTGATACCAGTTGTTCTCATTGATGGTTTTTCCGTATTAAAAACTATTGAGTTTAAAACAAGAAGAAATTTAGGGAGTCCAGTAACAGTCGCAAGAACATACAACACTAGAAACGTCGATGAACTGGTTTTGTTGGATATAGACGCATCAAAAAATAAGCGATCGATTGATAAGTTTACAATCATGGATATTGCATCAGAATTGTTTATGCCTTTGACAGCGGGTGGTGGAATCTCAAGTGTAGAAGATATCCAAACAGCCCTTTCTATGGGGGCCGATAAGGTTGCTATCAATAGCGCAGCTCTAAAAGGTCCCAAACTCATTACTGAGGGAGCCAGAGTGTTCGGTTCCCAATGTATAGTGGTTTCAATAGATGTGATTAAAAAAGAAGGACAATATTCGATTTATTCACACTCTGGCATTGAAACTCGAGTAGATCCCTTTGAGTGGATAAGAGAAGTTGAGGCTCTTGGTGCTGGTGAAATCTTGCTAAATTCAGTGAGTGAAGATGGTAAAATGGAAGGTATTGACTCTGATCTTTTTATGAGAGCAACGAAATTGGCAAAAATACCTATTATTGGTTGTGGTGGAGTGGCAACACCTGAAGATTGCGCCAAGATGATCTTAAGTGGAACCTCGGCTGTCGCCGCTTCAAGTATTTTTCATTTTACCGGGCACACTCCAAACGACTGTAAGAAGGCCATGAGAGAGGCAGGTTTACCGGTTAGGAACTTTCACTGAATGACGATAACTTTTAGAGAAGTGACACCAAATGATTCAACGATTCTCTTAGAATGGAGGAATGATCCCTTAACGAGAAATAACTCTATTAGTATGGAGGAAGTTCATAAAGATGATCATGAAAAATGGCTTGAAGGTGTCCTTGTCGACCCCAATGTGAAACTTCTTATTGCACTTTTTGAAGGAAATGAAATTGGAACGGTCCGAGGAAAAAAGGATAGTGCTGGCGAATGGTATATTTCATGGACGGTTTCACCAAATCAAAGAGGTAAGGGACTAGGAAAGCAAATGGTTAAAGCTTTTGTTTCAACCCTTTCAGGCAGTATAAAAGCAATTGTTAAAGATGGAAATGTTGCCTCCTCAAAAATTGCTACTTATGCCGGACTAGAGCAAATTTCCGAAGAGAATGGAATTGTTACTTTTTTAAGGCGTTAGCAATAAGGCTACCAAACTTACCTGTAGCTTTATTTTCTTCTGAGTTGAGAATTTCTTTTTGTTTTTTATAACTTTCGAAAATATGGTTTAAAAAATAGTCGTCAAGAGTTCGTGAAGTGACTTCTTCCTCTTGTCCAAGGTAGTCAGTTAGTGAGAGTTGAGCGCAAGCCTTTGCATTTCCGACTTGATTCTCAGAAACTGCCCATGTAGCACTAGGGACTTTGAGAAAGACTCTTTCAGTTAAGGCCACACCACCTGCCCCAAAAATAAAGTCACTTTCCATAAAAAGTTCATGAATGTTCTCAGTGTATTTAAGATGCTTTATGCCTGGGTTTTTATCAATTATATCAAGGTCACCATTGAATAAAACAGTAATATTTTGAGTCTCAAATGAAGATCTAAGGACTGATTCAATCAATAGATTCAAGTAGTTTGGCGAGCAACTTCCAAGATAGAGAAGGATAGAGTTAAGCTGATGACTAGAGTTTCTGCTGGATTTACATTCTTTGAGTTTATTTTTGATCGGAGCATACTCTGGACCAAGGAGAAGGTCAGTTTTTTCATATAAGTCGAGATCATAGTTTAAGTTTAAGGCATTAAAATTATAATTGAGAAGAAAAAGGCAATTGTGATGGTAAAAATTTAGGTCATCTATAACAAAAATATCTGTCTGAGGGTCACTAACTTTTAATTCCCAATGGTGATCTATAGAGTAGTGATCGACAACAACAAGCTTTTTTCCTGTAAAATTTTTTAAGATATCTAGTGTTTGGTCGGAATCATGATCCCAAGTTGTTTCCCACCATGTAGAATAGTCATTCCTATTCACTTCTATCGTTTTCTCATGTGGTAAAAAAAGAAACCTTTCATCTCCCTTGAAAGGAGCCTTTTGCTCAAAGTCTCTTGAGATAAAATGAATAGAATCACGATCCATGGGGATGTTTTCTGATAAAGACTCCGCAAACGTGAGACATCGAGATATATGCCCTAACCCAATAAACTTTGAAAAATCAACTCTGAAAAAAATATTTTGATACTTCATCAAGCTAAAATCCAGATTTTTTTAAATTTATTGTACTATATTTATGTATCACGTAAATTCTTAAGTTACTTAGCATCTGACGAGTGGGTTATGGATAAAATAAAAAACTGGGAACTTCTACACGAAAAAACAATTTTAAAGGATGACTGGATAAATGTCTCTTCATCCTCTTATATGGCCAATGAATCTATCATAGAACCGTTTTATACTTTTAATTATCCTGATTGGGTTATCGTCGTACCTTTCACAAAGGAAAATGAAGTTGTGCTTGTGAGGCAATTTCGACCAGGGGCAGGCAAGGTGACTCTGGAATTTCCCTCAGGTTCTGTTGATCCTAATGATGCAAGTATCTCATCCGCTGCCGAAAGGGAGTTATTAGAGGAGACAGGCTACAAAGGGGTTCTTCAGGACCTTGGGAAAATGACTGTTAGTAGCTCTACACATAAAAATATTTGTCACTTAAAACTGGTTAAGGATTGTATAAAAACACAGGAACAGGATCTTGAAGAGAAAGAAATCCTAGAATCTATCTTACTTACACCAACAGAACTTTTTAAAAAAATTGAAGAGGGAGATTTTTTTGTTGGAGTTCAAGTTGCTGCCTTTTATAAAGCATGCCTTCAATTGGGTTTATTAACTACTAATTGATGATTTTTGTTTTATCATAGAGACCTGTAATCGCTGATTGTCCCATCGAGTAAATGGCTTCATAACTAGATCCACCAATGTGAGGGGAGAGGATGCAATTTGGATGTGAGATTAATGGTGAGTTGTTGGAGAGTGGTTCATGCTCAAAAACGTCCAGTGCTAAACCACCAAGATGACCACTATTCAGTGCCTCTAGAGCATCTTCTTCGTTTACAATTCCTCCTCGAGCAGTATTTATCAAGACGGAATTTTTTTTCATTTTTTGAAAAGTATCTTTTGAAAAAAAGTTTTTCATTTCACTTGAAAAAGGAGTATGGATTGTGATGAGATCACATTCTCTTAAGATAGTGTCTTTGTCTGTTGAAGTGACTCCCATCTTTTCGGCTAATTCACTGTAATCAATAATATCATTTACGAAGACTTCACACCCAAAGGCCTTAAAAAGTGGGGCAATGTCTTGACCGATATTACCAAAACCAATAATTCCAACTTTTTTATCGCTAAGCTGATAACCTTTTACTTGGTGCCAGTTGTTCTCTTGGATACATTTACGAGCTAAGTGGGTGTTCCTCATGAGAGTTAACGAATGAGCAAAAACGAGCTCACTAACGGATCTTTTATTGACTCCTGCTGTCCAAGCCAGCTTAATTTTAAATTCATCGAGGGAGTTGATATCAATATTATCCAGGCCAACACCATATTTGCTGATGAGTTTAAGATTTGGAAGGCGACACAGTGTCTCATGATCAATTTTTTCTAAGGCTATGATGGCCGCCTCACTGTCCGCTAGGTACTCAACGAGTTTATCTCCTTTGAGAGATAGACCATCATCATTAAACTTAGCGTTTGGAAATTTTTGAAGTAATTCAGACCTGAGTTTTTCATGCCTTGAAAAGCTACGTGAACATACTGCAATTTTTGATTTAGAGTTTAGCATTGTTAATATATAGCGATTGATTTGAAATAGTTCTGACAAAAGTCTTTAAAACTGTCATTTAAGGGATATTGGACTTTTTCTAGTTTAAACTGTTCTCCCTTGGGGAGAATAAGAGTTAATTTTTTTCCAATATTTTTTTTATCTTTAGAGATTGAAGAAAAGAAAGTTTCAGCATTCAATCTGATACCTTCTAGAACTCCAAAGTTTTGTTTGAGAAAGGAGTGAGATTCATTAGCAAGAGGGGGGCAGAATTTCATCTGATCAGAAAATTGATTTGCCATATCCATGCCTATCGTTACAGCAATACCATGCGGTATTTTATAATCAACGGCAACTTCAATAGCATGACCAAAAGTGTGCCCATAATTCATAATATTTCTTGGCCCTTTATCAAACTCATCAACTTCAATAAGTTTCTTTTTATAGAGGAGGCCATCGTAGAGGTATTTTTCAAGAACTTTTTTATCTTCAATGATTGCTTTATAGTTTTGTTGAATATCCCTAAAGGCTTTGATGTTGTCCACCATGTGGACTTTGATCATCTCTCCTATTCCGGAGAGAACATCTTTTTTCTCAAGGGTTTCTAAAAAGTTAACATCAAGATAAACCCTTCTTGGGGGAGTAAAAGTACCCACTAAATTTTTCACACCATCACAATTGATGCTACTTTTTGAGCCGATACAACTATCTGCCTGAGCGAGTAGTGTTGTAGGAATAAACGCCCAATCAATACCTCTAAATAAAGTTGAAGCGATAAAGCATGTGATGTCTTGGGTGATCCCTCCACCGATGGCGACAAGGGTACAGTTTCTTTTTAAAGATTTATCAACTAATGCATTAATGTACTGAGGAATTCTGGTGAGGTCTTTGTTTTCTTCTTTTGCCTCAACGGAGATCATTCTATCTTCAGGTATTGTTGCCTTTAGACTCGGGTAGAGCCTTAAGATATTTCTATCAATGACAAAATAATTTGATTCTTCTTGACTTAAATTTTTAATCGTTTTTTGTGCTGAAGTAAATATAGCTTGATATTCACCCTTGTATGATTTTATGTTTATGGGGCTAGGCACTTGTAAAACCTCCATCTGAGATAATGTTTTGACCGGTGATAAAAGTATTAGTCTCTGAGCCTAAGAAATAAACGGCTTCTGCGATTTCTTCTGGCGTACCAAGTCTCTTAAGAGGGACTTGAGAAATAAGTTCTTCCATTTGATCTGGGCTTAGGATTTTTCTTGTAAGCTCAGTATCAATAAAGCCTGGAGCTAAGCAGTTGCAAAGTATATTGCTTTTAGCATGTTCTAATGCAATGGATTTCGTAAGACCAAATAACCCAAATTTGCTGGCCGAGTAGGGGGCTCGAAATTCTTTGGACACATACCCAAAAATGGATGTGATATTCACAATTCTTCCAAACCTTTTCCTTTCCATAGAGGGAAGAACGGCTTGAAGAATTGAAAACACTGCAGATAAATTGACTTCAATGATGGATGACCAGTCCTCTTGGGAAAGCTCTGTAATCGGGCCTATTTTGTTGATCCCAGCATTATTGATCACAATATCAAATTCTGTGTCTTTACAGATGGAAAAAAAATTCTTCTTTGATTCTAATTTAAGAAAATCTACATTAAGCTGATTGAAGCCTAGTTCTTTTGAAATAGAGGAAGGACCTCGTCCAGTTATCGTAACATGATAATTTTCTGCTTGAAATTTTTTAGCGATAGCAAGCCCAATGCCACGAGTCCCACCCGTTACGAGAACTTTTTTAGAGGGCATTTTTCTTTTCTTCTAGTATAACCCGGTTTAGGTAACTTCCCACTAAATGGTCTAAAATCATGTGAGCATCTTCAACAGGACCGTATTCACCTTTATCTGTTGGTATATGAATATTCATTTCAGTCATGGCCTTTAATTTTCCGCCATCAAATCCAGTAAGGCTCACTGTTTTAGCACCAATCTTTTTGGCATAATCCATCGCTGTGAGAAGGTTTGGACTATTGCCTGAGGCTGAGATAGCGACCAAAACATCTCCTTCATTTAAAACGATCTCAAGTTGTCTTTTAAAAATTTGATCGTAACCATCATCATTCCCGAGAGCTGTCATTACAGCATTGTTATCTGTCAGACTTTGAACTTTAAATGGTTTAAGACCAGTGGTTCTTGTTCCTATAGCAAGATCATTGGCAAAGTGACTTGCTGTCGCAGCACTGCCACCATTTCCAATAAAGTAAATTGTTTTTCCTTGTTCTCTCTTTTGAATCAAAAGATTGATAAAGTCTTGGATTTGAGTGAGATCAACTTTTGTCATAACATTGTTGAGATGCTGGAGGTAGGCACCAGCAAACTCTTTGGGACTTTTGTTGTCTTGGTAAATTTTATCAAGTTGATTCATCGTCATATCCTCCTAAAACTCATAGAAAGTAACACTTTTGTCAAAAAACAACAAACTTGAGAAATTTATCTCCTCAAGGATGGATTATTTAAAAAATCTTGATATGTTGCATTAATAGCGGTGCTGAAGTCTGTGAATTCAGGATCTAAAACTGAGGTAAGTTTAGATGAATCAAGAACCTTCCTCATCATTCCATCTGGATAATTGCTATCAAACTCAAGGGGAATGTTCACCCCGATTTCTTTCATGATGGACTCAGCCAATTCTTTTATGGAAAACTCTTGAGAGGTTCCGATGTTTATTATTGAGGGCACCTTGTCTTTTGGAAGGTCTATGAGATCAAGGGCAATCTTGGCAAAGTCATCACTATACATGACCTCTCTTTTAGGTGTCCCTGTTCCCCAAAGTGTCATCTTTTCAGCACCATTCTCCTTAGCTTCATGGAAACGTCTTATAAGGGCAGGTAAAACATGTGATTGCTGAGGGTTGTAGTTATCATTGGAGCCAAACATACTCGCCGGCACCAGAGTGATGTATTGGGTTCCGAATTGTCTATTGTAGTATTCACACAATCTTGCCCCAATTATTTTTGCAAGTGCATAAGGTTCATTAGTAGGCTCTAGTGGGCCTGTCAGGATTGAATCCTCCTTAAAGGGTTGCGGGCTTTGTTTAGGGTAGAAACAATTAGAAGCCAAAAAGATGAGTTTTTTCACCCCTGACTCAAAGCTACCCTCAATAAGGTTATTTTGAATCTTAAGATTCTCGAGCATGAATTCTGTTGGGTAGCTTGCATTGGCCATAATGCCGCCAACCTTAGCTGCTGCAATCACCACTAAATCAGGATTTTTCTCCTTTAAAAAACTCTTTACCGAGTCAGTATTTGTGAGCTCAAGCTCGTCTCTCTGAGCAGTTATGATGTCGAATCCTTCTCTTCGATGAGCCTCTCTGAAAAATGCGCTACCAACCAATCCATTGTGTCCTGCGATAAAAATTTTCATAATTAAAGTTTCCTTTTAAAAATTGCCCTCAATGTATTAATGTATGTGCTCTAAAGTCAATTAAGGATTTAAGATACAAGGCACGGATAAGTAGGATGGACTATAAAATAATAATTCCAGTTACTTTTAGAGAATTTGATGATGGAGTAGACGCGAAAATTCAACTGGCTTGGCTAGATGAGCTTAAAAAGCAAACTTACACTAACTTTGAGTTGATCGTAACTTCATTCAGAGAGAAAAAAGTTAAGCAAGTTATTGAAGACTCAGGTGTCAATCATACCTTTTATCAAAGTGAGAGGGATTGCCTTTTCTCAATGACTGAAATGTTTATTAATTGCAAAAGTCACATTGAAAAAGGGAAGACCATTATATTTCATTGCACCGCTGATCACATTTTAGACTATGATTTTTTTGAAGTATTAAATAAGAAATTTGAAAAAGGAACAGGGGGTACAAGTTTCCCTCATATGCAACACCCTAATATAGAAAGTTATAAAAGTGGAAATTTGTGGGATGAATATTATCACAAGCCTGTCAATTCAATATTCGAATATGACCCAAATATGCATTTGCCAGAATGTTTTTATTTAGATGGTGATCTCTTAATAGAGAGAGGCATTTTCGATAAGTGGGATAAGTATACTTTAGATGGAGTTTTCCCTGGTATAGGTCTTAGCTTGTATTTTATGGCTTGGAACAAAAAATTAAAAAATTTAGTTTTTTTCACCAAAATTCATAAAATCGGAAATGATTTGGAAATTCATCAAGTTAGTAAAAATAGTTCACCAGATATGGATAAAAATAATCCAATTCTATTAAGTTATTGCAAACATATGGGGCACTCCAAGTCGATTACGCATGGATCCCAGTGGCTTAGTCGTAAATTTGCTATGCACATGAGGTACATACCATATGGTAATTTTTGGCAAAAGCTACAATTTAAAAAGTATCTTCTTTATTTTCTCATATTTCCCAGGAAACAATTTGTAATTTTTAAAGTTTTAAAAAGAGTGCTTTCTCTTTCTAATAAACGTATGACGGATATGAGGTGAATTTATGAGCTCTATAGATCTTTCAGTAATTTTTTCATTCAGAAATGAAGAGTCTGTAATAAAAGAATTAACAAAACGCACAAAAAAAGCTGTAGGGTGTAAGAAAAGTCTTTCCGTTATAAATTACAAGCACGCATAGTTTCACGACTACCTCCATCAACTATGGAGGAAATAGTGTAAGGTAAAAAACATTCTAATTACAAAAGATTCTCAATGGAGGAGAGAGCAAGTATTTTAGACGACTACTTGCGATCGGGTCTTACTGTTAGAGAATACTGTAAGAGTGCTCCGATGTGTGAGGCCACACTTCATAAATGGCTTAAGGCCTCAAAAGAAACGAGTCGTGTTAAGAAGAGGCAGTACTCCTCACTTGTGTTGAAGAGTATCTTAAAAGCGGTATGGATCAGGTCATGATTTTAGGGCTTCTGAATTTAATATTTTTGGAACTGGTGGTCGATCCATCATAATGAGTCATAAGCTAAGAAGTTACTTAAAAGAAAATTATAATTTAGGTGTTGGCTGGACTGGGATGACATATTTTTTTATTGCCTAATAAATTGGAAGATTTGGCAGAGTTAGGGATTAGATATTTTATTGGTAGACAGAATACTCCAGAGGAGAAGTTATCTTTTAAGTTTGGTTGGAAAGAGATCGACCGAAGAGAGAGACTAGTGCTATTTGAAAATCCCTTAAAACCCACTCCTTTTTATTACGGTTCAAAAAGTGAAGGTTTTCATTTTGTAAGACCAGAAGCCGTTGAGGGAAATTCATTAAAAATTTATAAAAAAAAAGGAACCTTTAAATATATTACTCGCAGATAACCCTTATTGGAAAGCGTACATTGATGTTCAAGAACTTCCTCTTTCAAACTTTAAATCTGTTTTTATTCAAGTTGATAGCAGCAGGATCGGATTATTTGAATTGAAATACGAGCCGGTTAGTACCAAGTATTATTTACTAATTATCAGTATTGTATTCACAGCATTATTATTGGTAACTATCCAATACAAAAAATTAAAAACAATAGAATAAATCGATTTTAAAAAGGCCCCTTAAATTTTTTCTCATAACTATAGAACCATTCTTCATCGAGTTTTGGTAACGGAGCACCTAACATCTTACATACTAAATGAATGATATCTTTGCTATCAGGATAGAATTCATTTTCAAGACCCCTTTCAGTTGGACATGGAGTGGCTTGAAACCCTAGTCGTTCAATAGGAGCAGTTAGTGAGTCACCAGCTTCATAATATATTTGTGAGGATATTTCTGCATTTAAACCACAAAAACTCCAGTCATAATCGGCAATAATACATTTACCTGTCTTTTTAACAGATTTTAAAATTGTACTTATGTCGAGGGGGAAAATAGATGAGACGTCAACAACCTCTATTTCAATATTTAATTTCTTTAGAAGCTCTTTTGCTCTAAGGGCTTCCACGTTCATCCATGAGGTACAAACAACAGTTATGTCTTTACCTTCGGATAAAACTTTAGCTTCACCAATATTATAGTCTAAATTCTTATCCACATGGTCTTCTGCAAAATATAGCCATCGGTGTTCAAGCTGAATGACAGGTTCATTTAATTTAATTGATTCTCTCAGGCTAGAATATGCATCCTGAGGAGTTGTTGGCATAGTGACTCTCAATCCGGGTATGTGAGCAAAAATACTGTGAAGAGTTTTACTGTGCTGAGCGCCTTGTCCCCAACCACGACCTATAATAGCTCTAATTACTAATGGTACTGAATGCTGACCATTACTTAGGTATTTTACACATGAAATCATATTAGCAAGTTGGTTCATACCCAAAAGAAGAAAGTCTGTTCTAATATGAACATGGATTGGCTTTAATCCATTGAGGGCTGCACCTAATGCGACTCCCGTCATGGCGTCCTCTGAAAGCGGAGTTGAGAAAATTCTTTCTGGGCCAAGCTCCTCTAAAATTTTGTTAGTACTCCCAAATATTCTTTTATGGTCATCTACGTCTAAGCCAAACACGAAAACACTGTCGTCTTCTTTCATAGAGTCTATTTGTGCTTCAACAAGAGCTTCTTGGTATGTCATTTTTTCTTTCACTGTCATTATCTCACGTATTGGTAGGTTTCTTCAGTCTTGGGAAATGCTGAGTCACGGACTTCTTCTACGACCTTGTCTACTAACGACTGCAACTCAACTCTGTCTAATTCAGCTTTTTCCTTTTGGTCTTCTGACATTTTTTTCCTCAAAAAATTAATAGGATCGAGTTCAGAGTGGTTCTCTGGTTTTGCCCTGTAATTAAACTTAAAGTCTTCTTGTGGCCCAACGTGCTCTAGAAATCTAAAATATTTAAAATGTAAGAATCCAGGGGAGTTATTTGCTTCCATTTCCTTTAAAATAAGAGATGTTTCATGATAAACGGCTTCAGCGTCAACTCCATTATTTTCTCTATAATTGATATTAAAAGGCGAAACCAAGTCTTTAAAACTTTTAAATCCCCGTCTTTTTTCAGGAGTGCTATGAATAGCTAATTCATTATCCTCACAAACGAAAAGAATTTTAAGATTGTGAAGAGAAGCGAAATTTAAGCTCTCATAGAATGCACCTTCCTCAACAGAGCCATCTCCAAAGAAAACCACAACAAGTTCGTCATTACCTTTTAATTTATTTGCGAGGGCTGCTCCGCATGCTGGTGGAATCGTAGTACCGACAACTGCAGAGGTTAAAAACATCCCTTTTTCAGGGTTCATCAGGTGCATTGAACCAGCCTTGCCCCTTGAAACACCAGTTATTCGTCCAAATAATTCACCAAAAAAACCTGTTACATCTCCAGTTTTAATTAAATATTGCGCATGGTTACGATATGTACCGAAGACAATGTTTTTTACCTTATGATTACAGGCAGTTATTGTCCCCGCTGAGATAGCTTCAGCTCCGATGCTAAGATGAACGGGGGTTTTCATTTCATCATTAAAGTAATCGCCAGAAATCTTTTCTTCGGAGTATCGGACAAGATACATAGATTTGAAAAGTTCGTTTTTTAAATCCAAAGGATTTCTCCTAGTGTTAAAGGGAGTTACATTCTCGTGTAATTCTGTTATTAATTTCTTATATCAAAATGGAGCTGCCCTTGAAATCAAAAAAGAAGTTAAACCACCCCCTGATGCACAACAATATAACAGAAGATGATAGGAATATTCTTATTGATTTTCTCAAGAGTGATCCAGTCCTCACCAACAATAAAAGAGTTCGCGAATTTGAGTCTGCTTGGAGTGATTGGCTGGGGGTTAAATATAGTGTTTTTATAAATTCAGGTTCCTCTGCGAACCTACTTTCTATGGCTGCATTAAAAATCCATAAAGGTTCAGGGGAAGTGATTGTTCCGCCTCTAACATGGGTTTCTGATATAGCTTCAGTTTTACAAAATGGTTTTAAGCCAGTTTTTGTGGATATTGATGAAAAGTCCCTTGCTATGGATTCACAAAAAATTATCGACGCAATTACTCCTGATACCAAAGCCGTCTTCTTGACTCATATACTTGGCTTAGATGGTCTAACAGATACATTATTAGCAGAGCTAGAGAAGAGGCAGATCATGCTTATTGAAGATGTATGTGAATCGCATGGTGCTTCTCATAATGGGAAAAAACTAGGATCATTCGGACAGATCTCTAACTTTTCGTTCTACTATGCTCACCATATGTCCACCATTGAAGGAGGGATGATCTGTACTAATGATGAGGAACTTTATGAGACTTTTAGGATGTTACGTTCTCACGGTATGGTAAGAGAGGCTGAGAACGAATCAACCAAAAATAAATACTATGATGAAAATCCAAGCCTCAATAGAGATTTTATTTTTGCATATCCAGCCTATAATGTCAGGAGTACAGAATTAAATGCAGTATTGGGTATTCATCAACTTAAAAGGCTAGATGAAAATAATCTTAAAAGAACGAGAAATTTTAAGATCTTTTTAGAAAGCTTGGATTCGAATATATTTAGAACCGATTTAAAAGTCGAGGGTTCTGTAAACTATGCCTTTATTTTGATCTTGAAAGATCAGGACCAAGATGCATGTACTAAGCTCGAAGATGGAATGAGAGATTTAGGAATAGAATTTCGCAAAGGAACTAGTGGTGGTGGGAATCAATTGAGGCAACCATACCTTAAGGATATAGTTCCTGCGGGTTTCCATAAAGAATTTCCCAACACTGAGCATGTTCATAATTTTGGATTTTATTTAGGAAATTTTCCTGATTTATCTGAAGAGGACAGTAGAGAAATTGCATTATCGATTAATGGTATTTTAAGAACTTAAATTTGATTTTTTGAATAAGAAACCCTACGAAAGTTTTCTCTTCATCTTCTAACCCGAACTTATAAATAAGCGCCCAGTAAAGTAATAGCGAGAGGGTTCCGTAGACAGCGATATGAAAAAGATTGCTTGCATAAGAGATTGAGGACAATATTTTCATTAGTGTAAATACCGGTATGAAAAGAAGTAAAAGTGAAGAGATTTTTTTCAAAAAATATTCATAATCAACATTGAATCTTTTGAAGAATAATGGGATTATATAAATTATCACGACTTGTGGGAAAAGGTAGCTTAGGGCAATACCGTGCACACCTAGTTTTTTTACTAGAGCTAATCCTGTGATAAATTTTATTATAGTTCCTAGAACATTGATTTGAGTTGATCTTTTAATGAGTTCATTTTGCCCAAATAGGATGCTCCATCCAACCCCTAGTGGGAAAAACAAAATCCAAATAAGAAGATAGTTCAGGCTTGATGAATATGAGGAAAAATCAGGTCCTACCCATGCCAAAAGAAACTCCTCGCTAAAAAATATCGATATAAAAACGATCGGTAGAGAGAGATAAAGATTAAAATTTAATCCATTTCTAAAGAGGGTGTTTAAGACTTCAGGATTCTTCTTATTACTGATTGAACTAGAAGCGGGCATAATAGCGGAATTTCCAATACCTGTAATAAGTCTAATAAGCCTTGGTAGTCTTACAATAACTTCGTAAGCGCCAACTGCTTTGGGATCGAGATACATACCAATGAGAATCAAGTCTGTTTGATTAAAAACTATGCCACTTAACCTGCTCAAGAAAACATATTTTGTAACTTTTAGAATTTCTATAAAAAAACTACTGTTTACCTCTTTAAGTAGGGAAAAATGAAATGAACTTTTTCTAAAAACAAAATAAGCGAGTATGAGAAATGAAAAGAATTCGCAAATAACCATCCATAAAATGATAGACTCCCATGAAAATCCTAATTCTAAAATAGTCAGACACCCTATTCCATAAAGTATGAATTTAATGCTATTAGCACCGTTCACCACATCAAGTCGTTGTTTACCCTCGAGTATTCCGACGAGTGCAAATCTAGGGAACTGAAAAATAAGAGAAAGAAAAACAGGTTTTATGGCAATGACGAAAGCCAATAAGTAGCTTTTTGGAATGTTTAAAAAATCAACTAAGAAGTCAACGAAAAAGAAGCCTACTAAGGATGTTATCATCCCAATGAATGAGAGGTAGATGAGGCCATACCACTTTAAGTTATGTAAATCAGTGCTAGATTCTTTTTGCGAGAATTCACCATAAAATCTTGTTATAGTCGATTGCAGCCCAAATTCCAGTAAGCTAACGTACCCATCGATCTTAAAAATTCTAGAAAGAGCAATAAAACCAAATCCTGTTGCACCAAGTTTTAAAATTAGATAAGGCGTTAGGAAAAATTGAATGAGTGTGTTAACAACTTGAGAGCTTCCACTTATAATTGTATTTTTAATGATTAAGCTCTTGAGGCTCATCTAAAATCCATGAGAATAGTTTTAATTGTATTTAAAAACACAAGCACCTTAGATTTCATCATTCCTTTTCTTTGGTTTTTAAAAAAGAACAATAATCTAAAATCTTTAGATGTAATCTATTTTACAGGAAACTCCAGGCAAATACTAAGAAATGGAAAGTTTTTTTCTGAATTTATCACAGATCTTGGAGGGAAAGAGCATTCCTTAATGAAACTTTCTCCGATTTTAAGATGGTTTTCCTTTTTATTTTCTCACTCAGCTTCGGATACTTTTAATTTCGAAGAAGTTAAGTTTATTACGAATGCCAAGCTACTGAAAAAATTAGGGTTAATGACAAAGTTTGTCGTTCTAAAACTTATCAAACGTTTCGAATCTATTTTGATAAAATACCTTTTCCCTAAAACTAAACTTAGAGAACTGCTTCAAGGATCAATTCTTTTATTAGACAACAGACCAAATTTAGAAAAATTCAATGAAGAAAAACTTTATAGTATTTTAGATGAAATTAGACCTCGCACGATTCTTCTTCCTCATGCTCCACATTACATTGTCTCTGATTTAACTTTTTTCCCATTAAGTAAAAAGTATGGTGATTTTCCCTCTTATTGTAAGAGTTGGGTTCCGTTTAAAGAAACGGAAATCAAAGAATACGAGAATCAGGTTGATTATGTTGGTTATCCGGGTTTTGACTTAGATTGGAAAAATCATTTTCTAGTCGATCGAAAAACACATCATTTAAGATGTCTTTATGTTGGAAGGAAGTTTTTAGATAAGGATATGGTTATACCTGAAGGTTATAATTTTGTGACTCTATCATTTAAAGAGATCTTAAAAGACTTAAATGAAATTGCGAGAGTTTTTAATTCTATAAACATTGAAATAGAATTAGTTTTCAAGCCTCATCCATCTTCAAATTTTAACAATGTAAAAGCAGTTTTAGAGGAAAGTGAGCTTGATTTTTGGAGCATTACTCCAGAGCCATTTTATAGCGAACTTAAGGAAATTGATTTTGTGATCACTCCTTATTCTACGTCCGCTTTAATTCCTGCGATCTTCGGGATTCCAACTATTATTTTATCTTCAAAAGTTCAAAATATTATAAATGATTCTTGGGAACAGGTTGAAAAAATCTATCGAGGTCTGACTTATTATATTGAACGTGATCAATTAGAAATCACAATGTTGGAATTAAAGGAGAATAACTTTTCCCCTATCAAAAAAGATGAGGAGCATCTGAGGAAGTTGTTTCCAGATGGAGCCAGTATGAGAGGCTTGAATTCATTGAGTTCATTTCTTGCGAATAAAAACCCTAAAATGATCCCCTAGCAGCAGATCATTGAGCGTATCCTGCATTTCGATAAGTTGCGCAGTTGTTTTCTCCGAAAATTCTTCGAGTAAAATAGTTTGAAAATCAAGGCCATTAGACTCAATGTATTCAAGTTCAGCACCAAGTTGGTTATTGATGTAATCAATAGAGTTTCTTGAAAAAAAGAGGTAGTGCCGAGCACTCTCGATGTATCTTGTGACAGGCTTAGGGTACTTCCTTAAGTGACTCATGAGAAAAGAGTCTGCATTGGGTACCTCGTAGAAAATAGCTCCTCCTGGATTTAAACATTCGTAGGCCTTCTTAAGGCATTCCATTGGGTTTTGCATGTGCTCAAGACCAATAAAGACAATACAATCAAACTTCTCATTAAATTGATGACTTTCAAAAAAGCCCTCAATAAGATCCAGACCATATTTTTCTTTGGCTACAGCAATAGCGTCCTTCGAGGGGTCTATTCCTTGAACCGTCCAACCAACTTGTTGGCATTCCTTAAGCAAAGAACCACTCCCACAACCAACATCTAGGATTTTTCCAGGTTTATCAAATAAGGAGGAAATTTGAGAGACTTTTCGTCTTTCAAGTGTCTCCTTACGAAGTTTTTGTGCCGGTGCGACTAGGGTTTTAAAGTATTCTAAGTAAATACCCGAGTTGTACATTTCTTCCAGAACTTCATTTTTGAGCATGACAGAATTGTATATACTTTTGCAGTGATTACATTGAACATACTCAAAGCCATCTAATTCGAATAAAACCTCATACTCCTCTTCACCACATATGCTACATGAGTACTTTTCGAACAACTCTTTTTTTGCTGGATCTTTTTCAAAAAATTTCTGAATTTGCTCATTATAGAAATGGTAAATAGATTCAAGAGAATCTTTGGGTTTTAAATTGAATAAATCGAGTTTAATTTTTTCAATATTATTTATATTTCGTTCAAAAACATTTTCAGTTGTCGGCATTGTGATGACTCCAATATTTTAATAATGTCTCAGCAAGTTCAAAATCTTCAGGGGTGCTAATTTTAATTCCTTTTAAAGGATGGATCGGGAAAAAACCAACCTTTCCATGAAATGCTCCAGAGCCTTTTTCTTGATAGGATTCTTTAAAAGATTTAGCGTTCCAAACTGCAATGGCCCAATTGCATACATCTACCGTAGAAATATCTTGAGTTCTTGGGAGCTGACTAGTTGAGTCAAAGTTGATTGATTTTCCATTGCAAAAAGCATGAAGCTTTTCTTGTCTAGTAGTAACAACTGTATTGAAATCACCCTCGAGAAAAAAACTAATCGTATTGTCGATATCAGTCTTTGTTAAGAGCGGACATACAGGATTGATGAGCACTAAAACATCGGCGTCTGTTTTGTTGATGAAGTCTATATTGAATTCATCTTGTGTCGTTGTATCTGAAGCGAGTGCGGTTGGCCTCTTATAGACCTTTGCCCCAAACTTTATAGCGACATCTCCAATCAAGTCCGATTCAGTATTTACGTAGCATTCTGTAAGTTTACTGCTCTTTGCTGCTTGTTCGATAGCATATGAGATAAGTGGTTTACCGTTGATATCCTTAAGGTTTTTTTGCTTTACTCTTACACTGCCAAGTCTTGCTGGAATTTCACCTATGATCTTCATTTTTGGGCCTTGATGGTGGTAAAATCGTTAGACTCACCATTTTGATAAGTCATCTGAATATGCTTCATCACATTGATAGCTTCTTTAGAGGTCCCAACTGTGATTTCAGATTTTTCTTTTACAGCGTTAAAGAAAAGTTTCATCTCTGAAGCCCAAGAAACATTTTTAGTGTAAGTTTGACGGAAGGGTTCTTCATCGTGTTTTCCTGAGAGCTTATTTTTAACGATCGTCAACTCTTCATCTCCATAGGAGCCAGAATTGGTTAAGAGGCCATTAATAACGATATGGCCTTTTTCTAAAAATATTTCAAAAGAAAAGAGATGGCGCCATTGAGTCATCGTGGAATGAAGAGAGGCTACAAGACCATCTTTTCTTTTATAGATAGCAAATACATTATCTTCAATATCCATTTTCCAAAACAATTTAGAAACATCGGATTTCACATAATCAAAAGATCCGGCAATCATAAGAAAGAGATCAAGCATATGAATCCCCTGATCTAGTAGGATCCCTCCACCGGCAAGATCTTTTTTTCCTCTCCAGTTGTTAAAAAAACTTTCATCAACGGCTTTTCCATATCGTCCCCTCATCCAAAGCACCTTTCCAAGATCACCTGAATCAATGACTGATTTTGCTTTAATCATGGCCTCATGATGACGATGATTAAAACCAAACATCAATTTTTGATTGGGAAATTTAAGTGAGGTTTCATGGATGGTATTTGTTTCCTCCAAGTTTCTTCCGGGAGGTTTTTCACTAAAGACATGTTTTCCATTGATGAGGGCATCAACGATACAGTCCTTAGTTAAAAAATTGGGTGTACAAACAAAGACAACATCTATTTCAGGGTCTCTTGTGATATCTTGCCAGTTTTCTGTAATATGAATAGTTTCGGGAATTTTTTTTATGTTATCTGGGTTAACTTCACATATAGCTTTTACTTCATAATTTGGACAAGTGTCCGGTAGGGTTTTAAGACGAATTTGGCCCATAATTCCAAAACCAACAATTCCTATTTTCATATTAAACTCCAAAACTTAAGTAGGTCTGTGCTTTTTGGTAATCATCGGGAATACCAATGTCGATAAACTTTCCTGTTGTTTTATAGGCTTGTATGGATTTTTCCTTTAATAGTTTCGGAAATACATCCGTTTCTATTGAGGATCTTCCTTCAGGTAAAAAACTTAAAATTTCCTTTGAAAAAAAATAGATGCCACTGTTTATGAAAGCTTTACCAATATCTTGTTTTTTCTCTAAGAAGGCGACGACCTGATTGTTCTTATTTATTTCAACAGATCCATATCTACTAGCATCCTCGACCTCATTGAGGACGATTTTATAGGATCCATTTATTGAAATAAATTTTTCAAAGTCACATTCTGAATAAGAATCACCGTTCATAACAATAAACTCTGAAAAGGATGACTCTTGAATGGACTTTTGGATTGCTCCACCTGTGCCGAGAGGCTCTTCTTCAAATGTGTACGACAAATTTAGGTGATTAAATTTATCTTGGGAAAAATGCGTTTGTATGGATTCCGCCATATATCCAATAGATAGTCTAAAATTTTTAAAACCTTGTTTTTCTAGCGAGGCGATAAGTACTTCAAGAAAAGGAACACCATTGATAGGTGCCATGGGTTTAGGCACGTCAGATACAATATCTCTTAAGCGAGTGCCTTTTCCTCCTGCAAGAATAATGACCTCTACACGATCAAGAGACATATTAATAGTTAGCGTGAGCGTTTTGTTTAATCACTCTATAAACTTTTAAAAGTTCTTTGATACCATCATCTAGGCTATGCTCCGTTTTGTACCCAGTTGATTCAATTTTTTGATTGCTAACAATGTAGTTTCTTTTATCAGGATCCTTTCCAATTTCACTTTCAATAATGGTGAACTCAGGGACATAGTTTTTTATTTTTTCTGCGAGCTCAAGCTTACTCAAATTGGCGTCACTAAGCCCTACATTATAGGCTTCACCTTTCATCTTCTCGTAATTCTTTAGAGCGTGAATAAATGAGTTGGCAGCATCTTGGACATGCAAATAGTTTCTTTTAAAATGAGATTCGAAAAGAACGATAGATCTGTCATTGACTGCACGATAAACAAAGTCATTGACCAAGAGATCTAATCTCATTCTTGGTGAGGCACCAAAAAGTGTTGCAAATCTAAAAGTTATGGCGTCTCCTCCTTCAAGGAGATGAGATTCAGCAGCAACTTTATCTATTCCGTATAAGGATATAGGTTTAAGGGGAGAATTTTCATCACAATAAATGCCTTCTTGACCAATACCATAGCCACTATTCGTACAAGGATAAATCATCATCTGATTAGATGATTTCATATTGTATGTATCGATGATAGCATCTCGATTTGTTGTTGTGGCTTCAAGTGGACGTGCCTTACACAAAGGAGCTCCAACTAAACATGCAAGAGGGATAATGGCATCGTGCTTAGAGATTTCCTCTTTCATAAGGTCTTTATTTCTGGAGTCACCTTTTATGATATTGAAGTTCTTATTCGCACAATGTTCAATCAATGTATTTTGACCATGCATGAAGTTGTCAATAACAGTAACTTCATGACCTAAATTCAATAGCTTCGGGGTGAGTACCGTTCCAATATAACCCGCACCACCTGTAATTAGAACCTTCATAAATTATCCTTTTAAATTTCGTTATTATAAAATAAGACTTGGGATCCATTATCCTCGAAGTTAAAAGGAACCCAAACTTTAACTTGAGGTAAGCTTTCAATGATTCTTTGATGTTTCTCTGGAGGTGCAATAAAAACTAAGAAGCCCCCATTTCCAGCTCCAAGCATTCTTCCCCCATAGGCACCATTTCTTATAGCAGTATCATAGATATCATCAATATCACTGTTGCTCATCGTACTTGTGAGAGTTTTCTTGAGCTTCCAGGTTTTATCAAAAAGAGATCCAATCTTAGAGATGTCATCTTGATGAGAAAGAAGGGAGAGTCCCTCGCGTGCAATATCACAAATTTCAGAAAGTTGAGGGTTTAAGGCTCCATCTTTTATTTTATTAATTTGTTCACCCGCGCTTTTTGAGGCGATTCTATGAATACCTGAAAAAGCCAAAAGGAAATGAGATTCAAGTGATTTTTTATAGCTGTTTGAAATAATAAGTGGCTCTACCTTGAAATCTTTCCCAGGCCCCATGCGGATCACTTGCATACCACCGAAACTAGCTAGGGTTTGATCTTGGATTCCAATATTTTCACCGATTACGTTTTGCTCTACATGAATAGCCTCTCTGGCTAATTCTTCTTTTCCTACCATTTTATTTCTGTATGCATGGAGGCCCTTTAGAAGTCCTACAGTAAAGCTCGAGCTCGAACCTATCCCTGAGCGAGCTGGCAGATCGCCATCATAATGGATTTCAACCCCATCAGAGACGTCCATATATTGGAGGCAAGCTCTCACGGATGGGTGATCAATCTCATCATGGTTTGTAACTTGTTCAGTTTGTGAGTAGACGATTCGAGATTTATGGTCAAAGAAAGGGGGGAGGTTTCTAATTGAAATATAGCAGTATTTATTAATGGTGCTTCCTATAACAAGACCACCGTTTTTTTCAAACCAGGGATTGTAGTCTGTTCCACCACCAAAAAATGAGAGACGATACGGAGTTCTCGTAATGATCATAAATTCCCCTATTTTTTGCTTAGAATAAGATGGAAATACTACCAGTCATATTTCACCTTTGTCTAATCCTAATGGGGCTCTTAAGGTTTTTTGTCATGCGAAAAAGTGGTGTTCTAGATCTAAGCAAAGAGCATGGTAGATTGGCAGGTGAAGTTCTTGAATTTTATGAACCTCTGATTCAGGTGCTCTCAGGCAGATATCTGCTATTTCATTTAGCCTGCCACCCATATCTCCTGTAAGACCAATTGTCGTTATTCCCATGGCCTTTGCTACATTGAAAGCATGAACGATATTTTTGGAGTTTCCAGAAGTGCTTATCCCAAGAACAACATCCCCTGGTTTTCCTAGTGCATAGAGATGTTGGGCAACTGAAAGAATTGAATCTTTGTCATTAGCATATGCTGTCATGAAGGAGGGATGACCCATAAGTGAAATACAAGGAATGCCTCTTTGTAGGTTTTTCCTGTAGAGTTCTGCATCTTGGGGACATGATTTATTAAGGTTCTTGAAAAACTCTTCTGGTATTTCCCTCTGGAGTGCGAAGCCTTTGAGGAGTTCTCCGGCAATATGCTCAGCATCTGAAGCACTCCCACCATTTCCACAAGTAAATAGTTTTCCCTCTTTCTTTATTGAATCAATGATAGCTTTTAAGGTTTGAGAATAGGAGTTAGTTAAAGAGGAGAGTTGAACTTTTTCCGTGATGAGCTCTTCAAAATATTTCATTTTTGTTAAACCTTTTTATTTTTAAATGATTTTTCTAAATATACAAGACAGAGTATTATTTCACTTTTCTTTGAAAAACAAAAGGGAGCTTGAGTGAGTTGGAAATACCTCAATCATTTTTTATCTAATGACACTCCGGGGTACGGCGGTAACGCAGATTTTGTAGAGGAGAGGACTAAAGATATGAATAGTGGAAGCTCCTGTAATCAGGTTAAATTAACCCTAACAAATCATGTTGGAACCCATATCGATGCTCCAAGACACTTTTCAAAAAATGGAAAAACTTTGGACCAAATGCCTGCTGAATTTTGGGTTTTTGACCACGTACAGTTTATGGATCTAGGACCCCTCGAAAGAGGAACTCTCATAAACCAGGGCCATCTGCCTGAGGATATAAATATTGAGTGTGAACTTTTGCTACTGAAATCCCACTTTGAAGATCTGAGAGACCATGAAGATTATTGGAAAAAGAATCCGGGGCTTGATCCAGAGTTTCCACTGTATCTTAGGGATAGGTTCCCAAAGTTAAGGGCGATTGGATTTGACTTTATTTCAGTGACAAGTTTCATGCACAGAGACGCGGGTAAAATTGCTCACATTAATCTTTTAAGCCCTGAAAAGTCGGGGAACCCTTTGATTGCCATTGAGGATATGGCGCTTAATGGGATCTTGAAAAGTCCAGAACAAGTGATCATTGCACCCATGCCGCTTAAAGGTGGCGATGGAGCACCAGCACTTGTTTTGGCAAAAGAATCTCTTTAATGTATGGGGTTTTCATGCTTATTTGAATGAAATCCCGGGACAATCTTTTCTAGTGAAACTCTTAGCAAAGGGATTTCTTCCATGTGTTGATAGCTTTTGATTTGATCCAAGATCATTTGAAAATTTTCTGGAAGAGTTCTCGGTTTTGCAGCCATTATTTTTTTATGGACTGTAGGAACACTTTTTTCAGAGTCTAATAGGAGTTCTTCATAGAGTTTTTCACCGGGTCTTAGGCCAATGAACTGGATTTCAATATCATCTCTTTCTTTGAGACCGGCAAGGTGAATCATTTTTAAAGCAAGGTCGCAAATCTTTACCGGCTTCCCCATATCGAGCAAGAAGAGTCCTCCTCCAGTTCCAATAGAACCTGCTTGCAACACAAGTCTGGCAGCCTCTGGGATGGACATAAAATACCTATTGATTTCCGGATGAGTAACTGTAATAGGGCCACCTTTCTCAATTTGTTGTTTAAAGAGTGGAACAACGCTACCACTACTTCCAAGTACGTTACCAAATCGTACAATTTCAAATTGAACAGAACCATTCCGAGACTCCTTTTGAACGACCATTTCTGCAATTCTCTTCGTTGCTCCCATAATGTTACAAGGGTTAACTGCTTTATCTGTAGAGATAAGCACGAATTTTTCGACATTGTATTTATTCGCTACGGAACATAAGTTTTCAGTACCTATAATATTAGTATGTACCGATTCAAAGGGGTTTCCTTCCATGATGGGAACATGCTTATAGGCGGCGGCGTGGAATACTACTTGAGGTTTGAAATCTTTGAATAAAGAAGCTAACCTCTGCTTATCCCTTATATTTCCAATTCTATAAATTATCGGGATGTTCAGGTTTAATTGTTCTAAATTCCTTTGCAATCCATAGATATTAAACTCACTGAAGTCAAAGGCAACAAGGCATTTCGGTTTAAACTTTAGAATTTGATTACAGAGCTCTGAGCCTATTGAGCCACCAGCACCAGTCACTAGAACTATTTTGTCTCCAATAGTTCTCTCAATGAGTGAAGTGTCGAGTTTGACTTCTTCACGGCCGAGAAGATCTTCAATTTTCAAATTCCTTAAAAGGCTTAAAGAAACTTGTCCCTGAATTAGGTGTTCCATTTTAGGAAGGATTTTGACCTTTCTGGATATAGGATCACAATAGCTAAGGACATTATTCAACTCATTTCTTGTAGCAGAGGGCATGGCGATAAAAACGAGGTCTATTTCATATTTCTCGACAAAGTGAGTAACTTTATCTGTTGTCCCTAACACTTTAACACCATGAAGATATTTATTCCTTTTTCCAAGGTCATCGTCTAAGAAACCGATGACATGATATTCCAAGCTATTGTTGCTTCTTATTTCTCGAAAGAGGGATTCTCCAGCACTTCCTGCTCCTAGGATAACGACCTTCACTTTTCCTTTGATTTCAGAATTCACAAACTTATCTCTTAAGACGCGGTAAAAAAGGCGACCACCTCCTAAGAAAGAAATAATTATGAACCAGTCCATAATAAAAACAGAACGAGGAATGCCAACAAGTCTGTTGACAAGAAAAAGACCCGTGAAGGACAAGGCAACAGCGAGTGTACAAGCTTTAATGATTCTGATGAGGTCTGGAGTTGATGAATAGCGCCAGATACCTCTGTAGACACCGCTTAAAAAAAGAACGAAGTATTGAATCACCGATAGAAAGAACAAAGTAAGAATAAACTTGGCCCAAGTGAATTCTTCAGGTGGTAGTGTCTCTAATCGAAGAAGGAATGCAATAGATAATGAAATGAACGCCATAATCAGATCATAAATCATTGCGATTAAGGTTTTTTGCCAAGATTGTAAGCGGTTAACGATTAGGATCATAGAAACCTTAAAGAGGAGCTGATTTAGGACGTGAGTTTGACTTACTCCTTATCATTTTCCAATAAAAAGGTCTTTTTTCACGACTGTCTGTGGTTTCTTCATCGTGAGCAAACAAAAGAACCCAACTGATAAAAAAGAGAATATTATTACCCCAAAACTCTGCACCAGAAAAGTGGAGACCACAAATCCAAAAGCTAATTACAAGAGCAAGACTTGCGATTTGCTCACTTCGCAATTTCCAGAATTTGAAAACTTTTAAAGCTGGACTCATAAAGATGATAAACCATGGGAGCATGGGGACTATGCCAAATTTGACTATGGGAAAGAGAGCAAAAATCTCGTTGAAATAACAAGGTTTTCCAATGTTGGCGATAGCATCTGGTGTATTAGGTCTCCAAATGATGTATTCAGGAGTACAACCAAAGCTCCCTGGCATAAAAGCTTTCCTATAATAACTTGAGGATTTAAAAAACACGATATGAACGCGATCCCAAATCCCCTTAAAGAGGCGAGAAACTCCGACACCATAGATTATACTGATCACCGAGAGCAGAAAAGCATAAATTTTATTTTTGAACTGGATAAAGCAAATAAGTGAAAGCACAAACCATGAAGCTAAGGTTGAAGTGAGAGAAGTTGAAAATATGACTCCTGTGAAAGTAATGAATATGAGAAAAAAGAAAACTTTAGAGGGTTTATTTCCATTTTTAATGTTTTCGCTAAAGAGGTAAAATTGATAACTAAGAGAGGCACATAATCCTGCACCAGAGCGGTCATGAATAAGAAGATGTCCAATTTGTCTGACATTATTTTTCATTAAGGTATAGGTGTCACCATAGAGTGCACTAGCCTCTTTCCCCATAAACATAGTCAGAAGCTCATAAGTCGGTACCCCAATGTGATATATGACAAAATAAAAAACAAAGAAGTAAGCAGTTCCCACGATACATGTGATCAAGGTCAATTTATCTAAGACATAAGAAAGTTGTCGGCTAGTAAAGTTAATTATCAAAAGAGGAATCAAAAACAATGAAATATGAGTTGATGCAAAGTCCGGGATGACCTTTGAGAAGAGAGGAAATCCAAAGAATAGGGTTTGAGCGAGAATGACAGTTAAGGCGTAGAGAAAGACTATAAAGGTAAAAATGGCTACAGGTTTCCTCTTAAGATTTAATGTCTGACTCTTGTAGTTTTTGAAGGTAAGAACAGATAAAAAAATGAAAGGCATGAGGTGGAAGAAGCGAGCATAGAGATTAAGAGACAACGGAGTTAAAATTAAATAACGCAAGTAGGTGAAAGTTACGAGACTGATAAGTATATTTGTTCGTGAAAATATATTTCCTTGTATCGCTGTCGTAATGCCTGCCATAGAAACCTCAAGTTAAAGAGTAGGTAAAGAATTATCACATCTAATGTAGCAGGGATAGCTTATGTTTTGGAATGGCGCGCTGTGTTGCATGGGTGTCGCCTCTAGGATTGTGAGAATAAAAGTGAAGCAGCTAGAAAAGATGCCGGAAATACCAAAATAGTTAAGAGGTTTCTATTAAGGTATAAGTCCCAAAGCCCATCTCCCCCATTAAGTGTTGGAAAACCCAGTCTTGACCTATTGCCTTGAGATGAGGTGAGCGATTGAATGTTTTAATGGGGACTCTGTCCCATACAATTGCAAATAAATAATCAAAAGGGCTAGCTAACGGGGGCCCCTATTAGCCCAAAATGTGCGAGGCCCTTCAGAGAGGGCAGTAATTCCTTCTTGGTGTGGGGTGCTGTCTTTAAAGCCTTTTATTTCATGATTATAGTACTTATTTAGCCCACCGGCTTCTTTAAATTTATTAATGTTGCTGGTTACTAATGAAGCTATTTTTTATGACTTAGAAAGGTATCCATATTCTCATGTTCGTTGAATAGTCTCTTGTAAATATTGAAAACTTTCTTGTAGGGGATTGTTTTGGTATTTGGGTTACTTTTGATTAAGTTACCCACAAGGAATCCTGCAATAAAAAGCGTGATAAAAGTTACAATATAAAAATTATTCTTTTGAAACTGTAGTAGCGAAAGCAGAAGAAAAATTAAAGGACAGCAAGGTAGTAAAGATAGCGCCTCTGCTACCTGCTTAGATGGTTTGGAGCTAAGCTTTTTGAAGCTCACCTAAAAAAGCAATCATGGCTAGCAATTGGCGATGAGATTGGTTTTAGTGAACTAAAAAAAGAGTTTCATGCAGAGAAGGAAAAAGGCAATTTAGATTTAATAAGCATTAAAGATAAATTGGATTATGTAAGTTTAAAACTGAATTTAATGAAAAATTGGTCCGGGGTAATTGTTGAGGAGGAGTTACTCAAGGACAAAGAGCTTGTTGAGCTGATTGTGGAGAAACGCCTTAAGGGAACTAAGATATATAGAATAAGTGATTTTTTAAGAGAAAGTGGTTTAAAGTTCCAGTAAAGGATATTCAAAATAAGTGATTCATTTTTGCACCTGGATTTTACCTCGTTCATGACAAGATTGGATTGCGATTTAAGAGAATTGCTGACTATTGTCTTTCAGCATTAGGTCTAATGCTTTCCTTGCCATTGATAGTATTTGCATTTCTTGGAACCAGAATAACTGATAGGGGTTAAGTGGCACAGGAGAGAGATTCTCGTATAACTAGATTTGGAGGCTTTCTTAGGAAAACAAAAATTGATGAAATACCTCAACTGATAAATGACCTGAATGGGGATATGAGTTTTATTGGGCCAAGACCAGAGAGACCAGAATTTAATGACTTGCCTACAAAAGAGATACGTTTTTATAACTTATAAACTGACCGACTTAAAATGGTGTTTAAATTCTTTTCAGTTTTAGACCTAGAATAAAAGCAGTAGCTTAGGACATTAATTGGTGTTGCTTAAAGAGAGAGCTAAGCCCCTAAGCTTGTCCCATAAGATATCCACCATAAGTTGTTAGTTTAATTAACGATGAACTGGCTGTTTTTTTATCAGCACCAACTAGAGGGGTCAGTTTATATAATTTAAAACACCTTGTTAAGCCGGGTATAGCTGGTAGGGCAGAAGTACTATACCGCTATGGGGCCTCTGTGAAAGATTCAGAGGAAAAGTTAAAATATGACTTGTACTACATTAAAAACTTCAGCCTTTTACTTGAATTTGCAATTATATTGAAAACTCTAAGAGTAGTTATTTTAGGGAAGATGATCGATTTTTAAATTGATTGTTCCATGCTAAACCAAGAAAAAGGTTGAAGGCAAATTCATTTAATCCATTGAGGAATAGATAATTGAATAATACGCCTTGTAGTGCGAAACCAAGATTGTGGCTAAGTAGAAAAGAAGCTTTAAAAGTATTCCAGAGGAATATACAAAAAATCAAGTAAGCGATTGGGCCAAGCTCAGACCAAACTTGTATTAAAGTATTATGTTGCTGAATTGTAGAAAAGCCTCCATCAAGATATCTCAGGTTAGTTTTTTTTAAAAAATATTTAGGTTTAATTAGTTCCTCATGAAAGTACCCAGTACCTAATGGGTTTTCTAAGCCGACATAAGTATAGCCAATATAAGTATGATATCTTCCGTTGCTAGTTTCTTCAATTTCTTGCTTTATTTCAGTTGGAAGAAATTTATTTAAACCATAAAAAATTACAGGTGATGAAAGAAACATAATGGAAATAAGAATATGAGTATATTGGGAGAGCTTTGAATTGCCCCTCGGTGTAATAAAAATAATGAGTGAAAAAAGAACTATAGATAAAAGACCAGATCTGTTAAAATAAAGAATGATAAGAGGAAAGGAGAGTAAATAAAGTCTCTTCCATTTGAAAGATAGGGATATTAATCCAATACTTGATATTAATGCACCTGAGTAATTGGGCTCCCCAATTAAACCAACCAGACTTCGAAATTCTAAATTTAAAAAATGCTTTATCGTAATCTGTTTACTTAGAAAATACTCAATTGGAACAAGAAAATAGGCTAGGGAAATTATATAATTAAAGAGTCTTTGGAGATTGTCCGGAGTAAAGTAGATACTTGCCCATTGAGTAAAGCCAAGAATTAAAATCCATTGTATGCATCTAACAGAGGACGTTAGATTTTGATGGACAAATAAACTGGTAATTAAGCCAAATACCGGTAAAGAAAGAATTAAGGTAAATCTACGAATAATTTTCTTCTCAGATACATAAAACCAGAGCCCATGTAGTGGCATTAACAGGTTAAGATAAGTCTTATAACCCAAGAGGTACTTAGAGGAGTAAAGTAGTGGGAGCCTGGTTAAGTAAATATTAAACTTCATATAGAATTCTTTTAATTACCGTTTTTTAAGTAAGATAAGTTTTTTGGGGGATTGAAAATTTTACATTTTAAAGGACCATAGTAGTCGAAAATCAAAGCCTTTAGCAATCTCGTCGATTCATTTGGTTTCACTATATAAGCGCATAGTTTACCTAAGTACGGATGTGTTATTGTCTGTATCTAGATCTAGATCATTAGAGGAGCCTTTTAAGTTTTAAGATCGCGTGCGAAGGGGGGGATAGAAATTCTTTAGAGGATAAAGCCTGAAAAGTGATAATCACCCTGGTTCATGGAGGACTTACTTCAAACTTATAAACCACTAATAGTGTAGCGATAGACAATTCTGAGTTCTTCCTATTGAATGAAAGTTCTCTTAATGACCCAGCCTACTGTGGTCTATCTAATAGTTGACTGTTGAGGGTGTATTTGGTGAGCTACAGAACTTTTAAATTTTAAGCTCATTTCCGTTCCTGCGCCCGGTGCTAAAGAAGTTAGTAAAAAGAAAATTGTCTTGATTATTTACTAGTCGGTGATAATTCCTAGAGGCTGATTACGTTTTCATGTTTATAAGTTTTTAGGATCTCCAGTTAAGAGAACTGAGGATGATTTATGGGATCTTTGTTAAACCTAAGATATAATTTTGCTGGCTATATATTTAGTAACCCTTTGTTCAAAAAATGGAGTCTCTTTGAAGCTTTCTATCATCATCACAACCTATAATAGACTAAACTACTTAAAGGAACTCTTATCCAATCTGGACTACTTTAAAGAGAAGGTTGAAATTATAGTTATTGATCATGGATCAACAGATGGGACAAAGTTATTTATGGATAATTTAAGCTATAAGTATGTCTACCTACCTGAAAATACTGGAACACCTAGTTTCCCAAGAAATATAGGAGCAAAAAAGAGCGAGGGAGAGTATCTAATATTTCTAGATTCCGACGATTTAATAAGAGAATCAATTGTAAACTCTTATGTAGCCTCAATTAAAGACTTAGCTCCTGATTTGATTTACTCTAGGGCTGCGACCTTTGAAGGGCGGGACAATTATATTATCCCTAAAGGGCAAGGAAAGCCAGATGGTGAAATTTCAAGTTCGCTTATATGGGGAAACTACATCCCACTATTAACAGCCGCTGTTCGTCGAGAGGTCCATTTTAAAGTGGGGGGATGGGATGAGGATATGTCAATTTGTGGTATTGAAGACTTTGATTATTTTCTACGAATTGCTTTAGAAGGATCATCTTTCAAATTTATACCAGAAGTTTTAGCTGACTATAGAGTTAGTGAAAATTCACTTTCAAGCAATAAAAGTCGTGAAAGGTTGCTTATTTTACGAGTATATAGGAAGTTGATGTTTCGTTATCCAAAGAAACTGCCTATTTTTATTGCAGCTTATATAAAGCAGCTTACCGCATACTGCCTTATTAAATTAGGGTTTCTAGGCAATTAATCTTTTAGAATTTCTTTTACTTGGTTAATGCTAGCTATAGGATTCATATGGCGGAGTATAGACCTATTTTCTTCTTTGAACTCGTTGTAAAGAAGGGTCATGGCAACTTCTGCGATACTTATAGAAAGAATAGATGCGACGATAGCCCCGAATGCTTGATGTTTAGGGATAAGCAGAAAGTTTAAAGCGAGATTGGAGACTAGTGCTAAAGATGCATACCATAAGGATATGGTAGTTTTTGACTCAGCCATTAGAAACTTTTGCTTAGAGAGGAAAGTGAAAAAAAGTATGCTTTGCCAAAGGTAGCTCTTTAATATCTGGATGGTATCAAAGTAGTTCTCTCCATAGAGAAGTAAAATAAGTGGCTTTGCAATAAAGAAGGTTGTTGTTGAGAAAAGGATTGTTCCCCATAGAATACAGGCTAGAATAGCTCCTTTCTTTATAAGGTATTCATTTTTGTCTCTAGAGCGATAAAGAATACGGGGGAGAAATGTGGTTGTTACAATGATTGGTAAAAATTGCCAGAGCTCAATTAGTTTTACTCCTGCAGAGTACTTGCCAAGGATGACTGTACCAGAGAAGTCCCCAAGCATAATTTGATCTATCTTCGTAAATGCAATGTTAACAAAAGAGAGGAACATCAAGGGAATACTTGTTTTAATAACTTTCTTTAAGCTTGAAAAATTAGGGGAATGATATTGGAAGCTGTATCCTTCATTGAAAAAGGTGAATGAATACATTAATCCAAATAGTAACAATTCGATGCAGCTCACGTAGATTAAAAACTTGGGGTTGGGATTATTAAAGACGATTAAAAGCTTGAATATAGATGTGATAAAATAAATTAAGATTCTACCTTTAGATTGTTTTCCTACTTTCTCTTTTGACGTTAGAAATAGAGAGAAGGTGTCAAGAAACTTAAAAGAATAAAACAAATTCATTAAAATAATTAAAAAGAAAATAGTTTCAGGTTTTGAAATAAGGAATAGAGATAAAGAGGATAGTAGTAGCCCAATAATGGAGCCGAGTAATCTCACATGAAGTGAGTTGTTTATAAGATCATTATCCTGATTTTGATGGCTTGATAAGGAAAACTTTCCAAGAAACCAATCATCTGAGCCCATTGTATAAAACGGTATAAATATGGATGAGAAGCTTAGGATATAGGAAAAAAAACCATATTCTTCTGGACTTAGTTTTCTGACGATAGCAATACTTGTTATTGCTCCGAGAAGAAGTTTTATTATATTTTCACTAAAAAGAAAGGAAAGGTTTTTAGTTAATTGCATTCACACCTTCCTTTCGTATAGAGATCTTATTTTAATCATGGTGCTTTCTAAAGAGAATTCTTGCGTGAGAAAATAAAATCGGTCCTTGGAGTTTGTAGAAGAGTTTCTTTCTAAAGAGTTGAATGCAGATTGAAATGAATCAAATTGATCAAGATTAAATAAGTATTGCTTTCTTTGAAGAAAGCGATGGCCTTGTACATCGGAGAGTAAGCAAGGAATCCCCCTCTCAAATGCTTCAAGAACCGTATAGGGAAGGCCTTCCCCTTTTGATGTACTTATGAAGCAGTCTATTTCGGAGAAGAAAGAATCAATGTCAAAAACTTCACCCAAGAAAGAAACCTTTTTAGCGATGCCAAGCTCTTCAGTAAGATCCTTTAACAACGACATTTGTTCTCCATCTCCTCCGATTATTAGACGGAGATTAGGGTGACTGATAGTAAGTTTTGAGAAAAATCTTAGTGCGAGTTCATTGTTTTTGTGAGGATCTAATCTACTTAAAACTCCTAATTTACTAAAGGTACTTAAATGACTTGTTTTAAGGTCTTTAGTAACGGGGAAATGGTTAGGGATAACTTGGGTATTATATTGATCAGATTGTCCTAATAAAAGACTTGTTTCTTTTTCGTCAGGTGAAACACAAATAAAGACTTCGATAAATCGGCCCAAAACTCTCTCTATGAGCTGAATGAGTTTTCCTTTTAAATTTTCAGCTTTGTGAACCCCATGGAAAGTATGAATGCATTTTGCTCCGAAGAGACTGAGTAATTTAGTGTAAAGCCCTGCTCCTTTTCCGTGACTATGGAAGATGTAGGAGGGATTTTCCTTAAAGAGAATCAATAATTTGAAAAAAGTCGAAATAGAAAATGATCGGTGGGGGGTTGATATATAATTATTGGTTAGCTTTAGATAATCTTTGTAAAAGGGTTGGTTTTGAGGAGAGCAAATGACTAATGCAAAATCGTTCTTTAGAAATTTTGCGAGTTCTAGAACATGCTTTGGTCCACCACCGATGTCTGAACGTGAAGTCAGGAGGACTATTGTATCCTTCTTCATTGATATACCTAGGTGAAAAAGCGTAGTTTAATAAGAGTTACGATATAGGTAAGAATAAAGAGAGGGAGATTTCTCTTTGTTTCACCAAACATTCTTTGCTTAAAACTAAAGGGAAGCTCTAGGATTTTACAGTCTTTATGATTTCGAATAATTTTAAATATAATCTCTTCTACGACATCAAAGTTGTCACATTTTAGATTGAGCTCTCTAAGATAGTCGCCTTTATAAAGTTTAAAGCTATTTGAGACATCCTTTGCTTTGATTCCTAAGACAAATGCATAACCCCAGTTAACAATTTTGCTCATGAGGACAAGGGCAGAGCTGTTTTCAGTGTGTCCCCCTTCAATATATCGAGAGGCAATGACAATGTCGTTTGATTCTCTTTCTGACCATAGCTTCTTTATAAAATCAGGATAGTGAGAGCCATCGGCATCCATGAAGATGATATGTTCTCCTTGAGCTTTGCTGATCCCTGAGCGGATAGCGCTACCATAAGAGTTGGATCCGCTTCTATTGATATAGACGACTTCATTTTCTTCACAGGCCTTTGGTGTTCCATCCATTGGCTTTTCAGTGTCGACTACGATTATTTCAAATGAAGTCGTAATTTCATTAAGGACTGCTCTTACTCTCGGGAGAAGAATTCGCAGATTTTCTTCTTCTAGATAAGCGGGCATGATGACTGACAACTGCATAAAGTTCCTATTCCTAATTATTTTCTATCAATCTTCTCATAGATATCAAAGTATTGACCAGTTTCAAGTAGTTTAGACTTATTTCTAATGTGATTTAGCATTATTTCAATAACTCCATCCCATCGAGGAGGTTTAATAAGCTTTTGCTCACCAGTGGGCCTCCAGTGAAGTGAATAGCCACTGAAATTTTCCACAAGGAAAATTGAGCCAACCCTCAAATCATTAATTTTCTTTATAACTCTATTTGTTAATTCTGGACTCACGATATCAGTACCAACAATCCATAGAGTCGGGAGTGGATTCTTTGTTTCTTTTGTAACCCAAAAGTTTGTGAAATCTGGGAAGATGACGACCTCTCTTCCTTCCTTTTTATATTTTTCATATTTGAGGTTTAAGTCTGAAAAAATATTAAATAGTAGTTTCCCTACTATCATTCCTTTTGCACCAGGATACTCATTTTGAATTAGATTAGGGCTATGAAGGGAAGTGTGATTTTCAAAAGTAAATTGATATCGATGATATGTGAATGCAAGGACTGTTAAGAGTGAAAAGGCCAAGGGTTTTAAAGAAAACGACCTTCCTTCAGGTAGGAATATATTTCGAAAGAGGTAGAGAAAAAGGGGGGGCACAAGATATCCCGCTGCATGTGGGTATTGGAAGACTAGCGAAAAGCTGCTAACCCAAGCTAGTCCACAGGCGAGAAAAAGATATGCTGAAGTCTTTCTATTTTGATTTATGTATGTGTGAAATAGAATAATTAAAGTAAAGCCTGCAAGAAAAATAGGACCTCTGCTTAGATAGCCTCTAAAGAAGAGAATCTGAAGCAGGTGGGTAGCAAAGATTAGTCTAGTTGCATTTAAAGTGTATCTTTTTATCTTAGGATTTGAAATTAGGGACATTAGAGCTAGTGCCGCTCCAATGAAGAAGTATTTATTTTTTAAATACGGGAAAACGCCTGTTTCTAAAAAGGTACTAGAAAGTGGATATTGACTCATTTGTGTTTGAAAATCTTGAAAGGCATTGAAGCTGTAAAGCCAAAGTAAATATAATAGTGGAGCTAGCATGCTAAAAAGGTAGGCTTTGGGATTTTTGAGGTTTGAGCTAGCTATGAGTGCTGCTGGGATCATGGCTGCGAAGTTGTGCTTGGCAAGGCAGGAAACTCCAATCATCAAAAAACCCAGGTAGTGAAGATATTTTTTTTCCTTAAAAATTAACCAGCAGCCTAGACTGCTAAAGAAGACACCATCTGTAGTGTAAAGAGGGAAGAGCCAGAAGGTATTAAAAGAAAAGAAGTACGTAATGATGTAGAGACAGAGCCAGGGGTAAGCTCGGAGCTTGATGTCATAGAGCTTCTCAAAGAGGCTGATCCAAAAGAAGGCTATCAGGGCGAATTGAAGCATTGTGATTAAGCGGGAGAGTGTATTTACATACTCACCACCAAAGAGGACTGTCGGTGCCCAAAAAAAGAAGGTACCAACCGGCCTTAACGAAATGAAGTCACGATGAGGGATTTCGCCATCAACGACGATTCGCTTCGTCGCGGCTAAGACAATTCCATCGTCGGCGATATGCATACCCATGCGAGCAAACATCAAAAAACCCATTATTGTCGCAATGAGTAGGAAGGCCGTCTTATAAAGTTGATCTTTTTGAATATGCATGGTGCGTTGTTTGTTAAAGATGCTTGTTACTTCTTAACCTTATAGCACCTTTTTGGTAGATTTAAGGTCAATAATTTTTGATATCGTTTAAAACAGGAAGCTTAATGAGCCAAGAGAAATCTGACACGAGGAGCGCCGTAATTGACAAGGCGCGCGAGCACTTTCGCTCGGAGTTTACCAATAAAAAAATTATTCCTGGGGAGAGTTATATTCCTCCGTCGGGAAAGGTTATTGAAGAGGATGATCTGGTTAACTTGATTGACTCGTCTCTTGATCTTTGGTTGACGACGGGTAGGTATGCGAAAGATTTTGAAAAGCAATTTGCTGAGTTTATGGGGCATCGCTTTTCGCTTCTTGTGAACTCGGGTTCTTCTGCGAACCTTGTGGCCTTTGCGGGTTTGACCTCTCCGATGCTTAAAGAGCGTCAGATGAAGCCTGGGGATGAGGTTATTACGGTGGCCGCTGGGTTTCCAACGACGGTGAATCCTATTATTCAACATGGCTGTGTGCCAGTCTTTGTTGATGTTGAGCTTGGTACCTATGAGATTGATGTCACTCAATTAGAGAGTGCGCTGAGTGATAAGACGAAAGCTGTTATGATCGCTCACACTCTTGGGAATGCTTTTGATGTTAAGACTGTGAGTGAGTTTTGTAAGAAGCATAATCTTTGGTTGATTGAAGATACCTGTGATGCTCTTGGGGCAAAAGTTGGTGATCAGATGGTGGGGACTTTTGGGGATATTGCCACTGTTTCCTTTTATCCTGCTCACCACATGACAATGGGTGAGGGCGGAGCTGTTCTCACAAGTAATCCTCGCATGAAGAAGATTCTAGAGTCTTTTCGTGATTGGGGGCGAGACTGTTGGTGTCCGCCTGGAGTTGATGATACCTGTGGCAAACGTTTTAACTGGCAACTTGGCGAGCTTCCTAAGGGTTTTGACCACAAATATATTTATTCTCATATTGGCTACAACCTAAAAGTAACCGACATGCAGGCGGCCGTTGGGCTTTCTCAACTGAGAAAGGTTCCAGGCTTTATCTCTAAAAGAAATGAGAACTTTGATATTTTAAAGGCTGCCCTTGAGCCTGTTGCGGATAAGCTTATTCTTCCTCGAGCGACAGAAGGGGTCACAGCAAGCTGGTTTGGCTTTCCTATTTCGACAAAGCCCGATTCACCTTGTTCAAAGCAGGAGCTTGTGGAGTTTTTAGAGTCGCGAAAGATTGGCACGCGCCAACTCTTTGCGGGCAACCTCCTTCGTCAGCCTCTTTATCAGGGAATTGAAAAGCGAGTCATCGGGGATCTTCCCAACACTGACTACATTATGAATCACACTTTCTGGGTAGGCGTTTGGCCAGGTCTCGGACGCGAGCATATGGAATATATTGCTGATGCGATTAAGGAAAAATTACTATGAAATTTTTAATTACCGGTGGATGTGGCTTTCTTGGCTCTAACCTCGCAGGAGAGGTGCTCAAAAGAGGTGATCAACTCGTTGTTGTCGATAATCTTTACCGTATGGGATCTGAGAAAAACTTAGAATGGCTGAAGACTCAAGGCGAGTTTAAGTTTTATCGAAGTGATGTCCGCGTCTTTGATGATCTCTCTTTTATCATGAAGGAAGAGAAGCCCGATGTGATTTTTCACGTTGCCGGACAGGTGGCGATGACAACCTCTCTTCAAAGGCCTCGCTTTGATTTTGAGATTAATGTTCTAGGCTCCCACAATCTTTTGGAGTCGGTAAGAACTCACTGCCCTCAAGCAAAGGTCTTCTTTAGCTCCACGAATAAAGTCTACGGTGACCTTGAAGATCTTGAATATCATGAAGGTGAAACCCGCTACACGATTCCCCAGTACCAAAATGGTCTTCCTGAAAGTATTGGGCTCGACTTTAGAACTCCTTATGGATGTTCTAAAGGGGCAGCTGATCAATATATGCAAGACTATTATAAGTGCTTTGGTATTGAGACTGTCGTTTTTAGACATTCCTCAATTTTTGGCGGGCGCCAGTTTAGCTCTTTTGATCAGGGCTGGATTGGTTGGTTCGTCAAACAAGCTCTCGATACTAAGAAAGGACTTCTTGAAAAGCCATTCACTATCTCTGGATCAGGAAAACAAGTGCGTGACGTTCTCTTCTCCGAGGATCTTATCAATTGTTATTTCAGTGCTCTTGATAATATCGATAAGACCAAGGGACAGGTCTTTAATATTGGTGGAGGAGTTGAAAACTCACTCTCACTTCTTGAGCTCTTTGAATTCTTAGAAGGGGAGCTTGATGTGAAACTTAACTATGAGAAACTTCCTCCAAGAGAGAGTGATCAGAAAAGTTTTATTGCTGATATTTCAAAAGCACAGAAGGTTTATGGTTGGAGTCCTAAAATTAATAAAGAAGAGGGCTTAAGAAAAATGATTAAGTGGGTAGGGAGTCTATAATGAAGGTTTTAATTTTAGCAGGTGGTTACGGAACCAGATTAGGTGAAGAGACTGATGTAAAGCCAAAGCCAATGGTTGAAATTGGGGGGAAACCAATTCTCTGGCACATTATGAAGAGTTACTCTGAGCACGGCTTCAATGATTTTGTTGTTCTCTGTGGTTACAAGGGCCACAAGATAAAAGAGTATTTTGCGAATTACTACCTTAATAAGTCATCGGTGACTTTTGATCTCTCTAAGAACACCATGGAAACGGTCTCTACAGAAGTCGAACCTTGGAAGGTCACCCTTCTTGATACGGGTGATGGCACTCTAACAGGGGGCCGAATTAAAAGAGCTCAGGATGTTGTTGGGAGTGAGCCTTTTATGCTCACTTATGGCGACGGTGTTTCCGATGTTCCGATTTCTGATCTTGTTGCTCATCATAAGAAGAGTGGCAAGTTGATAACTATGACGGCCGTGCAACCTGCAGGACGTTTTGGTGCTCTTGAATTTGATGGTGAAGACCAGATTACGGCCTTCAAGGAAAAGCCAAAAGGTGAAGTGGGTTGGATCAATGGCGGCTTCTTTGTCTGCCAACCGGAGGTTTTTGATACCATCACTGAAGGAGACAAAAGTATTTTTGAAAGAGCACCTTTAGAAAGACTTGCTGAAAAGAGAGAAATTAACTGCTTTAAGCATCGTGGTTTTTGGAAGTGTATGGATACTCTCGCAGATAAAAATGCCCTTGAAGATATTTGGGATAAAGGAGAGGCCTCTTGGAAAATTTGGTAGATCTCTTTGGCGGTGCCTATAAAGGGAAGAAAGTCTTCCTCACCGGCCATACAGGCTTTAAAGGTTCTTGGCTTGCTTACTGGCTAAGAGCGATGGGAGCTGAGGTGAAAGGATACTCTCTCGCCCCCAATACTGAGCCAGCTCACCTCAATCTTCTTGATCTTGATATCGAGTCAGTATTTGGTGATATTCGTGATGGGAAAAAGCTTAAAGAGGAACTTGTCGCCTTTAAGCCTGATATTGTTTTTCACATGGCAGCTCAGCCCTTGGTTCGCTATTCTTACCGCGAGCCCCATGAGACCTTTGATACGAATGTCATGGGCTCCCTCAATCTCTATGAAGCCTGCCGCGCTTGTGACTCGGTAAAGAGTATTGTCAGTATCACCACCGATAAAGTTTATGAAAATAACGAGTGGGTTTGGGGTTATCGTGAAAACGATCGTCTTGGAGGGAAAGATCCCTATAGTGCCTCTAAGGCCGCGATGGAAATCATGACCAACTCCTATCGCCATTCGTACTTTAATCTTGAAGACTTTGGAACAAAGCACGATATCCTTTTAGGCGTTGGTCGTGCTGGAAATGTGATTGGCGGGGGAGATTGGGCAGAGGATCGCCTCATTCCTGATATTATTCGCGCCTCTCTCAAGGGTGAAGCGACAGAGATAAGAAGCCCTGATGCGGTGAGACCTTGGCAGCATGTCCTTGAGCCTTTGTCGGGATATCTGCTTCTTGGCCAAAAGCTTATTGAGAGAAATACTCGTTTTCATGATGCTTATAACTTTGGGCCACTCGTTCAAGAAGAACTTACTGTTGGCGAAGTTGTTGAAATTCTCAAGGGTGAGTGGGACAAAGTTGATTATATTATTAAGCGCCCCGATGTTGTTCTTCATGAATCAACCCTTTTAAAACTTGATTGTACTAAAGCTCATAATTCTCTCAAATGGCAACCCACGTGGACGACTGAAGAGGGAATTAGAAGAACAATTGATTGGTATAAATCATACTATGAAGAAGAACGTGTCGATACGAATGCTGACATTTTAGCCTTTGTAGAAGCAGCGCGTGCCTCTCTGGCAATATGGACTCAAGGTGCCTAAGAAGGTTTTAATTTCTGGAGGCACTGGTTACCTCGGTCGCCATCTCGCCAAAGCCCTTGTGGATGAGGAAGTTGATATTCTCGTTCGTGAGACTTCTCGACGAGATATTCTCGATAAAGTGAATTACGTTTTAAAGGATGATCTCAAAGCGACTTATGACTGCTTTATTCATATGGCAACGGCCTATGGGCGAAAAGGCGAGAGTGAGGAAGAGATCTTTGCGACTAATAAAACCCTTCCCCTTGAAGTTTTAAGGAAAATTGAAAAAAAGGGACTCGTTTTTATTAATACAGACACCTCCTTGCCTTTAGGTTTCAATGCCTATGCAACTTCTAAAAAAGAATTCATCGAAAAGGCAAAGAGTGAATTTTCTCGTCTTAAAATAATTAATCTGATTTGTGAGCAATTCTATGGCCCGAGTGATGGGACCTTTGTGAGTTTTGTAAAAGAGACTCTTGAAAAGGGTAAGGAAGTTGAACTCACTTCAGGGTTACAGGAAAGAGACTTTATCTATATTGAAGATATTGTTCGTGCCTTTTACGTTGTTTTTCAAAAAGCAGACGCTCTTGATGGAAATTGGCATGAGTTTGAAGTGGGAAGTGGAGAAGCTCGATCTATTAGAGAAATAGGAGAGATGATTTGTTCGATCATGAACAAGGATCAGTCCCTTTTAAAGTGGGGAGCTAAGCCTCTTCGCGATGGTGAGATTATGAAGTCCGTTGCAGATACGACTAAACTAAAGAACCTCGGTTGGGTGAGGCATTTTAGCCTTGAAGAAGGGTTGAAAATCACTGTGGGGGAGAAATGACCTTAAGCCTTTGGGCTAGAGTTTCCTATTGTCTCTTCATCATTCCTCTTATTTTAGGGGGGCTTCCTTTTATTCCGCGTTCAATAGGAACACCTCGTAACTTTCTCTTCGCAGGACTCGCTCTTTTCTTAGGTTCCCTTTTTAAAAAAGACTTTCGAGAAAACTTTAAGAAAATTATTACAAATCAAAGGGAAGATCTGAATCAAGAGCAGTACCTATTGTGGTTTCGTATCATTTTGGTGACGGCCCTTATTTTTTATCTCAAAGTCCTTGTTTTAAACACGTACTCCTTTCAGCTAGTCGATGTCGACTTCAGTTACTTTGATCAAATGATTGGAAATTATATTCGTGGGAAGGGCTGGTGGTCAGACTCTTGTGAATGCAATCACATGGGGGTTCATTCAACATACTATTTTTATCTTTTTGCGCCCTTTCATTATTTATTTGATTCTCCTTTATTCTTACAGACCATTCATGGGGTCTCGCTCGCGTCTGCGTTGATTCCGTTAAAAGGTATTTTGGAGCATTTTAAAATACGCAAGGATTTGTCTCTTCTGCTCATCTTCTCCTATATTAGTTATTCTCCTGCCATCATTATTCTTAATTACAACTTTCATTTTGAAGTCTTTTACATCCCATTTTTTCTCGCAATGATGCTCTTTTATTTTAAAGAGAAGTGGCGATGGGTTCACTTATTCGCTTTTCTTTCCCTGCTGGTAAAAGAGGATGCTGGCTTCTATCTTCTTGGGTTTGTCCTTGCGGTTTGTTATGAGAAGAGAAACTTCAAACAAGCTACATTACTGCTGGCCTATACTGTCGTTGTCACCCTCGTAAGTCTTAAGGTTTTTATCCCAAGCTTTAGGGGAACTGAAAACTACGTTATTGCAGGAACCGCGTCGATCTATGGCTCAAGTATAAAGGAAGTGGTTTTCAATATGGCGAAGGACCCTTTTGGAGTTCTAAAGCTGGTCTTTACGGGGCGATGGTGGAAGTTTCTTCTGCCCTTTGCTGGGATTCCACTTCTTCAGCTTGGCTTTTTGTTAAGTGTAAGCTCTTTTGTTCTCATTCACTCAACAGCATCCTCGTCGGTAATGAGAAATCTCATGCTCTATTATGTTGCGCCATTACTACCTTTTCTCATCGCTTACTACCTTCAGGGTGTCTCCAAATTACAGAAAAAGAATTACATCATCCTTTATTCTGCTCTTTTTATTGCATTTGTCGGAGGAGGAAGAGTGAGAATGGAGCCTCTGAAGAGCTTTCACTTAGAAGCTTTAGACTTTATTCACTCTTTAGACCTTAAAGGAAAGAGTATTTGTGCTCAAGGAAGCGTCATGCCACATTTAGGGCATGAAAGTAAATTTACGACGTTAAGAAAATGTGATTTTGATAATAATAGATACGATCTTGTTTTTATCGCCACAAATATTAAGCTCTATCCTTTTAGTCGTGAGGAAATTAACGAGAAAAATGAATTAGTTGCAAGCAAATATAAACTATTAAAGAAAATTGATGGATTTTATGTCTACGAAAAATAAGACCCTCCTGTTGAAAGTCATAAGTGGATTTCTATTACTTGTTATTTTAATAGCCAATATTAAAAGGGCTATGAATGGTGAACTGTTTACCTATGATTACGGGATATATCAGCAAGGAGTCTTTGAACTTGCTAGTGGAACTCTTAATCCCTTTATGAGTGTAAGAGACATAAAGTTATGGAACGATCATTTTATGCCAATCCTTTTTCTCGCTGTTCCTTGGGTATGGTTATGGGGCTTTTCAACAGTCGCAATGATTGCATTTGAGTGGTTATGGTTTGCTATTGCCGCCTTGGTTACTTTTTCGCTCGTACGAAACAAAAAAATTGAAGTCCAAGTGATTTCTCTTATTTTTCTACTCTTTGCAAAAGGCATTCTATCTGGACTTCATTTTGCGATCCATCCGGGCGTGTGGTCTGCACCGGTGTGGATACTATTGTGTTACAATCTTGCTAAAGAGAGATGGAAGAGTGTCCTTCTTTATTCTTTTTGCCTTATTTTCTTTAGAGAGTCCTTTACCTTTGGAATAATTACTTTAACGACGATGATGGCCATCCTTGATAAAGAAAGGAAAAGGTCTCTTGCGCTTTTACTATTTTGTCTAGCCTATGCTCTCTTTGTCTTCGTACTGCGAAAGCATGTCTTGGGTCCTGTTGAGGACTTTGGTGGGAAATTTGTCTCCAATCTTTTGAGTCGCCCTTTTGGAACCCTTGTCGATGCCTTTAAAATCTTTGAGTGGAAAATATTTTTTAAGATTTATTATCCCTATTTTATACCAGTCCCAATGGCGCTCCTGTTCTTGTGGAGACAGGGAACTAAAGGTCGTCAAATCCTTCTCCTCTTTGTGACCCTTATAGGTCCCCATTATTTCTTACACTTCTTAGCCAATAAGTTTCACTACCAGTATGGAGTTGCCGCTGTTTGTCCTCTCTTAGGTCTCCTGTATGGTACAGACTATTTTGAAAGAATTCGCTCCAATAAGAAGTTATTCTACTTTATTCTTATTCTCCCTATCCTTAGTGGTATGGGATTTCATACTAAGTTTATGAAATTAATCTTTAAAAAATATCCTAATGGAAGTCGTGTCTTTTCTGAGATCTATGAAGAAAAATATAAAATGAGAGATATCCTTCAATCTCTTCCTAAAGATAAGAAAATCATTGGTCCAAGTCGTGCCACGGCGACTCTCTATCAGCCAGGAATGACCAACCTCTATACTGTAGAATCTTTCTTAAAGAGAGATAAGGTGTATGACTATCTCTTTTATTGGAAGGGGCAGGGTTATGCTCATAATGGCGTTACCGTCGAAAAGAAGAAGATAATGGATCAATTCTGTGGCGAAAGTATATCTAAAGTCATTTACGAATCTGATGTGTTTTATCTGGCAGAGGGTGTTTTTGACCAAGACTGTTATGAGTATAATTACCCATGAAAGCGAGTCGGTTAGATAAAATTATTTATTGTGTCCTTGGGTTGAAGATAATCTCCTCATTAATTGTCTCTTTCACCTATTTTAGAGGGCCACACGTTATTCGACAGATCGATACCCTTGCTGTCAGTATGCGCTATTATTTTGATCTCTTCTTAGCAGAATCAATCAGTTGGAGTTCATTCTTACCAAAGGTATTAAGTGCGGGTGATAAAGTAGGTGTTTCTCCAATGGAGTTTCCAATACTCAATCTTGTGATTTCGCCAGCTTTTATATTTGGGCCTGAGTACGGTAAAAGTATCGCAAGGTTGATTCTCGTTATAGTCGTGATTGCTCTTACTTTTGCGCATTATCGGCTTTGGAAGGGATACCGCTACAAAGGCATTGATTTTGAGAAGGCATCGGTGCTTATTCCTATCTTTGGTGTGGCCCAAATTTACTTTGAAAAGTTTATGCCCGATTTTCTCGCTTTTATTTTAGTATCCCTGTCTGTTGGTCTATGCAGAAAATATGAGGGGAGAGCTCTTACGAAGTTTTTCCTTGCTATGCTTGGCCTCCTTATTAAGCCTCCTGCAGTACTCGCATTTGGTCCTCTTTTACTCATAAAGCCTTTTAAAAAGGTCTTTAAAGATGTTCTCACTTGGATTTTTCCTGCATTTCTCATTACAGTTCTTTATTACACACTCGGAATTAAAGCTCTTAAAGAACTAATGGACATGGAGCCTTACTTTCTTGTTCACTTTCGATCACCTTTGCAATCACTCATCGACTTCTTTGGTAGTCCTAAAGAAGTTTGGGGCCTTCTTAATAAGTCTATTTTTCCAACCTACACTTTTATTATTTTTATTCTTTGGGATTTTTTTCAACGAATTAGAAAAACAAAAAGAGCTTTTCCTTTAGAGCTTTGGGGCTTATTTGGCCTTCAGATACTTGGAGTCGTATTTCTTGATGGTGGCCATGTCTTTGTTCATGGTTATTATGCTTTATCGACCACCTTTGTAGCCTGCTTTTTTCTAGCTTATTTTCTAGAACACGCTAATAAGAGATTGGCTATTATTGTTACGCTTGTCTTGCTTGGCTATAATGTTGAATGTGTAATCCAAAGATCCAAGCCATTTTGGCGAGGCCATCTTTTTACTCAATGTGAAGAAATAAGAAATAGTACTAAGATCGAATATGGGCAAAGGATTAGAACTTCCTTTAGTAATTGGCCTGAAATAGGTCTGTGTCTTGGAAATATCCAAAATTCAAGTTCAGCTCAATATGGTGTTTACCATAAGAATCAAAAACCTAGTGAAGGTGAGAAGGTTTTTGAAACAAAAGACCTCGTCGTCATAGACCACAAAAGTGAGAAAGAAAAATGATCGTAAAATTCATAAGCAGAAGACGATGGCTGAAGAAAATATTTAAAAACTTCCTCCCTGATGAGTGCAGTCACAAGCTCTATGGAAAACATGAATTCTATTATGATCCGAGAGATTTAAGAGGACCGTCCTTTCACTTTGCATATGATCTTGAAGAGGGATTTGAGAATTATGAGAAAGAGTCTAAGTTAGAGCTGCTAGAGCATATTCCCCAAGAGGGCGTCTTTTACGATATTGGGGCTAATATTGGTCTCTTTAGTTATTTCTTTGCGCTTAAGCGACCGAAGGCTAAGTTTTTTTGTTTTGAGCCAGAGCCGGTTGTTTTTAACTGCTTGAAGAAATCTTTTTCTCATCTGGATGCTCCTAAGGTTACGATTTTTAATAGCGCCGTTGGGACAGTGGAAGAAAGTCGTAAGCTTTTTAAGAGTGACATTAATGATGGCGGGCATACTCTCGTTAAAGAGCTCATTGGTGATGAAGAGCGTGCTGATCAAAGAGTTGTTGAAGTTATTAATTTAGATCAGCGCTTTCAAAAAGGTGAACTTCCTGCTCCTGATGCTATTAAGATTGATGTTGAAGGCTTTGAACTTGAGGTTCTTAAGGGGATCTCAACAATGGTTCGTACGGCAAGGCCTTCTCTGCTCATCGAATGCTCAAATGGTGATTTAGCTGATAAAGGCGCATTCTTTGAACTTTTAAAAACTTTTGAAGGCATGAAGGCAAAAATACCAGGTAAAAAAGGCCTTCTTAACCTCGAAGAGCTAAGTGCTTATGCCAAATCGCGAGCAAATGTTCCCCTCGAAAATTATTTATTTCTTTTCTAATCCTCAATTTCAAAAACTTTAATTTTACTTTTATGTCCCTTTGTTAAATGGATCTTTGACTTAGGGACTTTAAGAAACTTCGAGAGAAGTTTTATGA
>JBLWXW010000021.1:0-64421 GCA_048267265.1 Bacteriovoracaceae bacterium | reverse complement strand
GCATGACTTCAGCAGAACTTCCTGAAGATGTTCAGAAAGTGATTCTTGAGGCCCTTCATCGAGAAGAGAAGAATACTTCTGCTGAGTACGCCATGAATATCATCAAGGCCAATATTGATCTTGCTCTCAAAAAATCTCAGCCTCTATGCCAAGATACGGGGACTATTTTATTTTGGGTTGATCACCCTGCAGGTTTCAGACAGGGCGACTTTACTAAAGTTGTTCACGATGCTGTGAGAAAGGCCACTGAGGTAGGCTATCTTCGTCAAAACTCAGTTGACTCTCTCACTGGTGAAAATAAGTGCATGAATGTGGGGCCAGGCCATCCTGATATTCACTTTCATGAGCACGATAAGAATACGGTTGAAATTCGTCTTGTTCTCAAAGGTGGGGGATGTGAAAATGTTGGGGCTCAATACGCTCTACCAAATACGGCCCTAGGTGCTGGACGTGATCTTGATGGAGTTCGTAAAGTGATTCTTGATGCTATTCAAAAAGCTCAAGGTAAAGGTTGTGGGCCAGGTGTGCTTGGGGTGACCATCGGTGGTGACCGTGGTTCTGGCTATGTTAACTCCAAGGAGCAACTTCTGCGTCGTTTAGATGATACCAACTCTATTGCTGAACTAGCTGAACTTGAAAAAGATATTGTTGAAACAGCAAATGAACTCGGCATTGGTCCCATGGGATTTGGAGGGAAGACAACTCTCTTAGGCTGTAAAATAGGTGTTCTCAACCGCCTTCCAGCATCATACTTTGTATCTGTATCTTATATGTGTTGGGCCTACCGTCGTCATGGTATAGTCCTCAATGAAGATAACTCAATCAAGAAAACACTTTACTAAGAGGGGAATTTAAATGATCCGTTTAGAATATCCATTTTCAAAAGAAAAAGTTAGAGAACTCAAAGTTGGAGATATGGTTTTAATCACTGGTAAACTTTTTACTGGTCGTGATGCCATTCATAAGTATCTTCATGAAGGAAACCCAAGTCCAGTGAGTCTTGAAAATCAAATCATCTACCACTGTGGACCCGTAGTATTAGAAAATGCTGATGGCTCCTATGAAGTTAAGGCCGCAGGCCCCACAACATCGATTAGAGAAGAGCCCTATCAGTGGGAAGTGATGAGGGATCACGGCATCGTTGGTGTTATCGGTAAAGGTGGCATGGGTCCAAAGACTCTTGCAGGTAACCAAGAATATGGTTGTGTATACTTCCATGCCATTGGTGGTGCGGCCCAAGTTCTTGCTGAGAAAATTAAGAGTGTTGATAATGTCTATCTCAAGGAGAAATTTGGCTCTCCCGAGGCCATATGGGAACTTACTGTTGATGAGTTTCCTGTGGTTGTGACAATGGATGCTCATGGAAACTCTCTTCATGAGAAAGTAGAGAGTGAATCTAAGCAAAAGCTTAGCGAAAGAATGTAAAAAAAACTTAATAAAGAGAGTAGTGGGTGAGGGACCCCCTACTTTCTTTTCATTTATTTATTGAATCATTTATCTAATTATAAAATAGAGGGAAGAATGACACAGGCACTTTGGCAACCTAGTCCAGAGCGTATTAATAGCTCGGAGATGACTCGTTTTCAAAAATGGCTAGGCGATAAGTTTGGCCAAAAGTTTTCTAGCTACAATGAACTTCATCGTTTTAGTGTCGCTGAAAATGAAAAATTCTGGTCCTCTCTATTTGAATTTTTTAGTATTCGCTATAGCGGTGAGCTTACTCCGGTGAATCTTGATCAAGGATTTTCGCGCTATGGCTGGTTTCCCAATGTCTCCCTCAACTTTGCTGAAAACCTCCTGACATCTCGTGATGGGGACAAGTGTGCCCTACATCTGATTCATGAATCAAATATGCAAAAAAAAATCAGTTACCGAGAGCTCTATCAGGATGTTGCTGCACTTCAAGGCTCGCTAAGAGGACTTATTAACGAAGGGGATGTTCTCGCGGCCTATATGCCCAATATCCCAGAGACGGTTGTAAGTATGCTTGCCACAACTGCTTTGGGTGGTGTCTTCACTTCAACTTCCGCTGATTTCGGTATTGAGGGAGTTGTAGATCGCTTCGGGCAAAGTAGGCCAAAGGTTCTCGTCACTGTGGCCAGCTATGAATATAATGGTAAGCGCCACAGTCTATTGCCTAAGATAAAAGAAATTGTAAGTCGCCTCGACTTTCTCGAACAAGTTGTAGTTGTGGACTTCTTAAATGATGACCCCGATCTTAGTGAAATTCCAAAGGCCATGCTGTGGTCGGATTTTCAATCTGAAGAGAAGATTGTTGAATACACTCGAGTCCCTTTTAATTCTCCTCTTTATATTATGTACTCTTCTGGAACGACAGGAAAGCCCAAGTGTATTGTTCATAGTGTAGGGGGAACACTCCTTCAACATGTAAAAGAGCTTGGTTTACATACGAATCTCACTGAAGATAAGTCCATATTCTTCTTCACGACATGTGGTTGGATGATGTGGAATTGGCTAGTATCTTCCCTCTTCTTTGGGAGTCGTGTCTGCCTCTATGAAGGTTCACCTTCGTATCCTAGTTTAGGGGAGTACTTCAAAGTTATAGATAGAGAAGAGATCAATATTTTTGGTACGAGCCCAAAATTTTTAAGGGCCCTTGAAGACTCGGGTTATCGCAGTGAGAATGATGATTCTCTCTCCGGCCTAGAGGCCTTACTCTCAACAGGGGCACCTCTAATGCCTGATCAATTTGATTATATCTATCGTGATCTAAAAAAAGATATTGTTGTAAGCTCCATCTCTGGAGGAACCGATATTCTCGGATGCTTTATGCTAGGTAATCCCAATCTACCTGTAAATGCTGGTGAAATACAGTGTCTAGGGCTTGGAATGGATGTCGATGCCTTTGATAGCTCTGGTGGATCTGCCGCTAAAGGAACTCCTGGCGAGCTGGTTTGTAAGAAGAGCTTTCCTTCACGACCTCTTTACTTTCTTGGCGATGATGATGTACAAAGAATACATCGTGCCTATTTTTCTCAATTTGAAGGAATATGGGCCCATGGTGACTTTGTTGAGTTCTCTGATGAAGGGGGCATTAAAGTTCTTGGGCGATCAGATGCTACTTTGAATCCTGGTGGAGTTCGTATCGGTACGGCCGAGATCTATCGCCAAGTGGAAGGAGTGAGTTGGATTGAGGACTGTCTTTGCGTCGGTCTTCAAGAAGATGGAGATGTCTCTGTCGTCCTCTTTGTGAAAATGGCCAATGGAGAGAAACTCAATGTTGAGCGAGTAAAACAACTCAAAACGGATATCAGATCCAATACCACCCCAAGACATGTCCCTAAGTATATCGAAGAGATTTCTGATATTCCCTATACCCGTAGTGGAAAGAAAATGGAGCTTGCGGTAACTCATATTTTAGCAGGTCGCTCAATCAATAATGAACAGGCCGTAGCGAATCCTGAATCTCTTGATTACTATAGAAAGTGGATAGCTAAAAAGTCTTAGTTTTTGGTATGAGGGGAGAAGCGTAAGCTCTTACGTCCAAGTTGTTCATGGATCGTTCGATTCCATGTATGAAGAACTTGTCCGCTTGCGCTATCGACATAGGCATTATATCCATAGTGGCGTCCTTCGGGGGACTTGAGTTTCACCATGACATGCTCAACCAAGAGATTCTTTCCCTTATGCTTTATAATGGCACTGCTTTCTCTTTTTACAATTGTCTTTGTTTTCGGGCGCAAAAAGCGCAGTAGATTTTTACCAAGCTTATCTTTCCATAGAGGATTGAACTCATTATCAATTTCTGAATTTAAGGGTCTAGGACCTACACCTTTCCACGGTCTACTGTCGCTTTGGGAAGAATCGCTATGATTAATACTTGCAATATCACGCGCTGAAGGAGCTTTTTCTTCATGACCAACATCATCTGAGATCTTCATTTCTTTCTTTTCTTCTCCAGTCGTTGGGTAGCTTTTTATATCTTTTAATGAGACCTTACTGAATGTCTTCCATCCTCCATCATCTTCACTTGCATATTGTCTTGGTTGATCAAAATACTTATAAACCCCAACTCCAATAAAGAGAAGTAGGGTGAAGATGAATAGGATTTGCATATTCTTATTTTTCATATTTTAGTTCTTAATCGATGACTGTAAATTGGAAATTAATGATTTTAAAGGGATCGGCCCCAGAATATTCATAGTCTAGGAAGTCATCATTGTTATTATTAGCGTCATCAAAACAGTCACTACAGTTACTGAATCTCGCTCGCATTCTACAATTAAATGTTGTTCCCGGTGGTATCCATGGACTTATTTCCATAAAGAGAACATTACTTGTTGTGAATGTGGGAGTTCCTGTCGTGTCATTATCTAGAGTTTCTGTCCACGTACTCTTTGGGTTTAGCTTAGAGAAGTAGGCCTGATCTCCACCCTTGATTACTCTGACGAAGCAGTCATTAAGGGAGTCAGATCCACCAAGACAGCGATTAGAAGAGAGTCCAATATCTTGCCTGAAGATATTTTGATTTACCCATTTTGTAGCATCATTATCATTAAATTCAACAAAGCAAACCGGAGCAAGTTCTTCATCTGGCTCCATGGTTTGATTTTTTCCATTATATCTCGTCACATAATCACATCCACCTTGCGTTCCCTCACCACTTGTTAGGATTGCTGCTCCCTCTGAATCGAGAGGGAAGTTGTCACCAAGGTTATTGCAAGGTTTGCCACCTTTAAAGTGATCCCAGTCATTGGCAAGAATTTGGATTCCTCCCATCGTTGAATTGGAGTTATTATAGACATTCAAGGCCACCCCAACGACTTCTCCCGGTGAAATTTGAGAGTTTCCATTATTATAGGCAAAGCTATCATCAATTTGTTCAGAGATACTTGATATTTGACCACTCAATATAAGTGATTCTATAGCAGAGAGAATATCTGCTTGATTATCAATAACAAAGGCGCTTGCAGAGTCGTCTCTTTCATCAAGCTTCAGCATATCTTTGGCAATCAAAACCGTATTGATACGATTCGTGCTTGTCACTGCTGTGTGAGTTCCGTTATGTCCAGTATTCTTATTATTTCCATCTTCATTATAGGTTTTAAAAAGGAGCAGTCCATATTGATCAAGGAGCTTTTCATACTCATCACGATCATAGGCCAGACCATTACACATGCCGTAAAGACTATTGCCTAGGGTTTTAATGAAATATTTGGAAAATGTCTGAAAGAATGTTCTGTAGTTAATGGGCTTGACCATGGAGAGCCATTCTAGGGCATTTTGTGGATCAAGATTGACTTTGTAGTTAGCAGAATTGTTGCTTAGGGCACCAAAGCCTGTAGCTGTTTGATCTCCCATTTCGGCAAGAGTTTCAAAGATCAATTGCATGGTCATATTGAGGGCATTATCTTTAGTGAGCCCACAGTGATAGAGATCTTCAGCATAAGAGTATTTCTCATTGGTACCGTCTTCATCTTTGTCCGCATAGTACACACCATAGTCTGCATCCACTAAATTCTCTGCCAATAGGCTTATGTAAAAAGCATGAAAGAAGTGAGAAGCGATTTGCCCTGCATAGTGTACATCTTCATAAGGGACGGCCGCTTCATTGGGATCATAGGTTAGGTACTCAGGGTAGGAGAGTCTTCCGGATGAGCTAAGGTTAATTCCAGGGGCGTGAATATCTTCATCTTCAGACATGGGACGACTTTGAGCAATATAGCGCCCAAGACCCCATTCTCCAAAGTGAGTTCGCTCTGTGATATAGAAGCTATAGAAATCAGAGAGTCCTTCACCGATTGATCCGGCCTCATCGTAGAAAACCTGACCTAAACTTGAATCAATATCAATATTTGATTCATGAGTGTTATGGCGCATATTCATTAAAATATGAGTATAGGCATGCCCTAGCTCATGATAGGTAATTGTTGGGTCTGTTGCCATATAGAGGGAAGGACTTATATCAACGATAGAGCCCAAACATACGGACTTACTTGCTGGATCATAGAATGCATTATTTTCTGCATCACAATCAGCATAGGTTTTCAGAAGACCCGATGTATACCAAAAGGCGTTGGCGTCAGATGTCCCTAGTTCATAGGGGATAGAGGAGTCATACCCATAGGCCTGAGAAATATCATAAGACCATTCTAGAGTTTTTAAGAATTTCTCTGTCATATCTCTGGTATTACCATAGGCCTGAACTTGGAGAAATTCCTCTGTTTGAGACGCAGGATTGAAGGCCCAGCGATTCTCTGATGCGGAAAGATATCCAGAGGATTCATCCTCTCTCACCTCAAAACACTTTGAGATTTGGGTTGTTCCAAATGTACAGCTTCCAACTAGGAATTGATTATTGGTGATAAACTTTTGTTCTGAATCTAAATAGAGAGATAGACTTGTACTTGTTGAAAGACTGGTGTTTCCTGAGTTTATGATTGGGTTATCAAAGAAGTAGCGTCCGTAATTTGGATTTACTGTATAGGTCGTATTAGAAACAGAGCCGCCTGCCGACTTCTTAGAGCTTCCACTTTGAGATAGGATACAAGAAAAGAGTAGGGGGAGCATGAGTCCCACCTGTAGGGACTTAACAATCATCCATTTGAATTTCGATTCCATCCTCATAAGGTTTTATTCCTTTGTAACCTCAGATTTTACTTATGGGCTAATTGCCAAGAACATTCGTTCCACCCAATATGGATTGAGCTGCTTGGTTTAGACCACTGAAAATATTTCCACCGGTGGCGCCGTTATAACCTTGCTGGGCCATACAGGGCACACTATTCATTTGTTCACCAATTCTTCCCGATTCACTTGTTCTTACAGATCTATTTGCTGCAGAGACTGCACTTGCTACAGCACTTATACCATCATCGCCACCAGAAGAGGCCGGTTTTCTTCCTTCTTCTTTTATGCAGCTTTCAAGCTCTGAGTCACTTTGCTCTGCTTTTACACAGGAATTCGTCGCTGCTGCAATTTGATTGACTTCATAGCGCTTACAAAAAGGCAGTTCGTCCCATTTCGATACCTCTTCTGCAGTTTCTTCATCAAAACTAAAGCCTTCTTTTGGTGTTGGAGCAGATGAGTCATTATAAACATTAGCAAGCCCTCTCATAATAGGTAGGAGAGTTCTCTTATAATAGGTTGTAGATTTAAAATCCTTACTAAATGTGATTTTATCAGAGGGATACTTTGAAGGGTCCTTAAAGAACTCTGCAACAGCATCTACATCCTTACTGTCCATATCTGATTTTGGTAGAGAATCTGTCACCTGATCTTCGATATAGCTGACAAGCTCTTCATTGGAATCTTCCTTGTCACTTTCACTGGTTGCTCCAGAGTCATCACAGGCCATTTGAAGTTCATCATATTTTGATAATTCGGTATCTTCATCATCCTCACCTGAATCATCTTTATTCTTACCTTCGTTATTGGCCTCGTTACACATATTGCGGTACTGAACGGCCTGGGCCTTAATCGCCCCTGCATTGGCCATAAATTGAGAACTAATTCCCATGGCCTCTTCATAGAGATCATCGGCCGCTCCACATCCAGCTGCCGGATTAGTGGCCAGGGCGGTATACTTCTGACAGAAGCTTAGAGCATCATTGTAATTTTGTGACATGGCCTCATTGGCCTTTTGAGCGGCTTGGTTATAGGCCGCAATGGCTCCATTACACTCTTCTTTTAGCTTGGACCATTTGTCAGACTCTTTTTGAATACTAGACTCTTGATCAGCAATATACTGTCCAAGGGTATCTTCTACTTTAGAGCCTTGATCTTGGAGCATTGTAATGAGTGTTCCTAGTTTTTCTTCAAGTTGATCAAAAGAGAGATCTTCTCCACCTCTTAGGGCCACTCCGAGAGAGGCGACCATTTTTTCTTCTGGCATCTCTACTAGGAGATCGGCCGGGAATTCATAAGAAGCTCCAGGGAAGTACTGCTTCATATATTCAGAGTCAGCAATAACCTGGGCCTTGATTTGATTTAAAACCTGTTGTTGTTGAGCGATAACTCCACTTACAAGAGAGTTATAGTTCTGGGCATGGGCCTGCATTTGAACTTGCTTCTTCTTAATAATGGTTTCTGATTCTTGGTAACAGCTATTAATGGTAGAAGCACAAGAACTCGCATTTTTTACACAGAAATTAGGTGAGCCTACATCGAGATCAGCAATGGCCCCATCGCCGCTAAATTGACAGCTCTCTGTCTTTGGCGCAATCCCTTCACAGTTAACCACACGGTTGTATAGGGAAGTGGCCAGGTCATTTTGAAATTTCTTTTCAAGCTTAAGTGCTTTCTTTATCGCCTTTTCAGCTTTGGCAATTTTATCAGCATAGGTAGAGTTCTCTGTTGCACGCTGACCCTTCTCTGTTGAGAAAGTATTATCTTGATTAATTCTAGCCTCACAAGTATCGATTTGCTTTTGGTAAAGACCATAAGGGGTCATGGTTACACCCTGAGCATCAGCATCTTGAATTTGAACATAGATATTTCCAACTCCAAAACGGGCATCAAGCTTAGCAATAGCATCCATCTTATCTTCAATAAAGGCATCTGAGTCGAGAATATTCTTTAGGGCCTGACGATAGTTGGCCAACGTTGTGGAAGATCCACCTTCAACTTTGGAGCGAAGCCCTCCAAGAATCTGATCCGTACTTAGACCAAGTCCGATGGTTCTATCTGTGCCGTTCACACAAGAAGTAATCGCTTCTTTTTTAAAGTACTCATAGGCACCTTTACTAAAGTTTGAATACTTATCTTGAAAATCGCCGTCAAAATCACTTAGTGAGATATCAAAACCAACATCAGTGAGATCATCTTGAATATTTTTGAAGTCTCTATTAAAGTTACTTACTTTGGCCTGAAGGATATTTCCCATTGAACCAAATTGTGTACTTGATCCACTTTCAAGAATTGCTGAATTAATTGCAGACTGAAGTGACTCTTGGCTTCCCGCAATAGATAGACCATTTGCTGAAATCTCTTTTTTAATAGCATCAATCTGTGATTGAACTTCTGATACATAACTACTTTTATTATTTGAAAATTTTCCAGCTGATGAATTAGGAGCTTCTAAGTTATTTCTAATTCCTGTAAAACCTGAAGACACGGACTCAAGTTTTCCCTTGGCACCATAGAACTCCTGACATGCAGGTGAAAATTCGGCCATTAGGTTTTTATTCTTATCTAATTCATTTGTAGGGTTTCCGTAGAGCTCGGCCCTGGTCGTTTCCATGGCCTCTTTTACTTTGGTTACTTGTTGCTTAAATCTTTGATTGGCCGCTTTTACTTGAGTGATCTTCGCCTGGAGGTTGTTGATCATATCTTGAAGAGTAGACTGAGTATTGGCCATTGAATCTTTTAAACATTGGATCCCTTTAGGGGTTCTAGAGTTCTGACCAGTTGTTAGCATATCCTCAAATACTGATTCGTTATCAATAGCAAGAGCTTTAAATTGTTGAAGGCGGTTAACTCCAGCTTCATCACCAACAGAAGGAACAGAACATGCATCTTCTGGGTAGTTTGTTGTTCCAGGGATAACTGGACAATGAGGAAAATATTTTGAAGGCACTGGAGATACTTTTAGAGACTGCATTTGTGCCATCATCTGCTGTTGTTGAAGTTGTTGCTGCTGTTGCTGTTGCATACCTTGAACAATTTGGCCTGCCATTTGAATACCAGTATTGAGGCCATCAAAAACAGCGTCAGCATCGGCATAGGAGACTGGTGCATAGAGAAGTGACCAACAACTAAGTTGAATAGTGCTCGTTTTGATCACCTTCGCAATTAACTTCTTAATTAGATTAGGCTTTTGGCCATGCTTCATTTTCTACCTCTAGTGCTATGATAAAGTCCTAGCTCTGTTACTTTATCGGTCGAACATCCACGAAAATTAATAAAGTAAAACTCTTCCCTAATTTTAATATAAGAACCAAAAAACTCGGTTATTTTGGTGTTTTGAGAGCTATTCCTTGGCAAAAGAGTCAAATTACGTAGAATTAAAGATGAAATTTCAGTGACTTCGCTGTAATAAATATTATTTATTTAAAATGAGGAAATGCCTCAGAAAGTAGTCATTTGTACAATAAAATCACCATTGAAGAAGGAAACTCTTTGAATAAGACAAGGCCATGGAAGAGCTCAGGTTTTAAACTCACAGGAGCGATTGATCGCTTTATCGTCTTTTTAGGCAATCTCTCTCTAGGCTCCTTTGTCTCTCATTATCTTCTCTCTTTCAGAGAATTTCGCTCTCTTGAATCGTCACTGATATCATTCTTTGTGCCCATTGCTGAAAAGTTAAGCCTGCCATCGGAAGTTCTTGCTTATTTACCAATGGTTTTCCTTGTCTCTCAGGCCATTGTTTTCTTTACGACTTTGGCCTTTGGCCGTGGTCTCTTTGAGATGATTGCAAGAATTGAAAACTCCGGTCCCTGGTGGTGGCAACGAGTGGGAGGGGGAGCGAAGGCGATTATTGATATTTTCATGGCGCCCTTATTTGTTTTTGATCTCCCGCTTCTTTTTAAACTTCCCTCATTGAAAGAGCGTCTACTTGGCAGTTTTTCCATTGTTCCCCATCAAGGAGCTCCCCTTAGGCTACTGCTTATTGTTCCTCTCTTTTTTATTTTTACACTTTTGGCCCCTTTAATGACCAACCTAGAACTTCTTGAGGGCAGCCCTGTTACTCTAGTAGACGTTAAGTCAACAAAGCTTGAAGGGGGAAGGGATTTTTCTAAGTTTCAAGAGATCTCTAGCGATCTCTTTCACTTCAAGAGCTTCACCTCTTTTGGTGAAGGGGATTTGTGGCCTCTGCCTGATTACGATCGAGTTCGGGCCCGTAGAAAGAAGAAAATTTCACCTACTTTATTGATCTATGATCAAAAGAATAAGAACTTTGGACATTGGCGCATAAAGAAGCAAATCTCCTTATTGGGTCTACTTTCTCTAGGGAGAAGGGGAAATCCTCTATTTGCCATGCACTTTCCTCATTTGAATAGTGCCCTCGATCTAATGAAGGCCAATCCGAATGCTTTTGCAAAAAAAGATGCACTATCCTCAGAGCGCCTTGATGATCTCTTTTCACCAGCGCTTAAAAAGGAGATCAGCAAGTTCTTTAAAGTGAGCTTTGAGCTTGGACCCAAAGAACTGATTGGACACACTTTAACCTATGGACCTTTTATTAGGGGCTTTATCGAAGTTCGTCAGGCCCTACTTGGTCTTCTGCCCCGTGGTGCTCGTGCTGAGGTTGATTTAGTCAAGCTGGGCAATCATGCATTTCTTCGCTTTAGACAGGCCCATCAAAAAGGATCTGTTCTTGGCAAGAGTGTGATTGAGTCTTATCTACCCATAGAGACGGAGCATGCTATTATTTTCGAGATGGGATGGGATAGTAGCCTATCGGGTGCACTTAGTGCGAAGTCATTTAGAGAGAGTGTTTTGGCCGAGGCGCAGTGGTTCTTTGATTATAAGAACCTCTTTACTGAGCGTTTGAATCAAGGTCTTGATAACGCCAAGAGAGCGACAGCTCTCTATATTTTAGATCTTTTGGTTGAGCGTGAGTTAAAGAATAAGGAAAAGGATCTTCTTGAGAAAATGATGTATCGCTTTTATTTTGATATATGTCGTCAAGCGATTAAAGACTCTGAAATTGATTTATTTGATCTTGTGAAAGATAACTTCAGTCGTATATCTTCTTTCATTGAGTACCGTAATAGTTTAGTTAAAGAACGAGGAAAGTCTTATTTTTCTCCTCTTTTTACAAAGAAGTGGAAAGAGTTATGGAACGGACTTCGTTTAAAAGAGAAAGATTTCTTTGAAAAAGAGAAGAATAGAAGTTTAGATCTCAGTGAGAGAGTCAGTCTTTAAAATAGTGGATAAAGGTTTTTCTATGATGGAAGGTATTTCGTCTTTTGTATATGGTGTGATTCAGGGGGTGACTGAATTTCTACCGGTAAGTTCAAGTGGTCACTTGGCGCTTCTTCCGCATTTCCTAGGAATAAAGGACCCAGGAGTTATATTTGATCTCTCCATGCACGTGGGAACGGCCCTTGCTGTTGCCGCTTACTTTTATAGGGAGTTGGTCTCTCTAATTAAGCAGCTTAAGATACTTCTTATTGTGGCCGCTAAAGAGCGAAAGGTTGCTCATGAATCCGCATGGGCCTTTAATATGGTATTTGCCACAGTCGTTACAGTTGTCTTTATTTTTCTTTTTAAGCCCTTGGCCCTTAGTTTTGGACGACAGCCCCTCTCTATGGTCGTCACCCTAAGTAGTTTCGGGATTTTTATGTTCATTGCGGATAGCTTTAAGTCCGACACTGATGAGCTCTTTATGAATAGGATTCAATGGAAGAAATCTTTCTTAATTGGATTCTTTCAGTCTTTGGCCATTTTTCCCGGCGTCTCAAGAAGTGGAAGCACACTTACAATCTCTCGCCAATTAGGTCTTGGTAGGGAAGAGTCTACTCGCTTTAGTTTTCTTCTCTCTCTTCCTATTATCTTTGCAGGCTTCTTCTATAAGCTTCCTGTGATATTTGAAGGGGGAGTGAATTTTGATATCTATTCACTTGTGGTAGGGATCACTGTATCTTTCATCGTAGGACTTTTGACGATTCATTATTTTTTGAAATTTATCAAAAAAATTGGTCTGGCCTACTTCTCTGTTTATAGAATTATTTTGGCAGCGGTTGTTTACTACTATTTAGTTTAGTATTCAGAGCAGTCAAAAGTATTGGGAAGATCATTGTCTGCCGTAGAGTCTGCACAGTAGAGATGAGTATTCCAACGAATTCCACGGTCATAGACTTCACTGAGTCCACTAAAATTATTGGCCGTATCGTCACCGTCTAGGAATCTCTGCTTAGGTTGTTGCCCTTGATCATTTTCAAAGCCACGAGTTCTTAAATCACTGAGGGCGATACCTTCTGTAATTCTTCCTGACTCGCAAAATTTACGAGTACAGGCAATTCTGATGACATCCACTTTATTTTTCAAGTAGCCTGTATTGGGATCAAAGTCATTTGCACTCTCTGTTTGAGCTTCAGAAGAGACGTAGCGATTAAGATAGAGGCTAACATTACTAAAGTCTTTGAGCTGGCAGGTTCCGTTTGAACCAATATATCCCGTACAGCATTGATCTGCATCCGCCGTTGCTCCCACTTGAGTTCCTGCGGGAAGACAGCATGAAATACTATCTTCACTGAATATTTTTCGAATATTACTATTGGCCCCTGGTGTGGTCATTTCAAAATTCTTAGAGTCGGTCGAACTTAAGTAGGTTCCTGATCCGTCGCTATATTCTCTAGGCTCAGCAGCATTATCCGTAATAAGTTCAGGAGGGAGAAAGTTCGTCCCATCTGCACTTTGGTCATTCGGGGCCACCTCACATCTCACATTGTCGTCAACTGCGGTGATATCGGGGATTGCGATTTGAGGAATTCCCGTTAATTCGAACATGGAAATCCAATCAAAAATAACTTTAGCTACACCGGAAGGGATAGAGCGAGCAAGGCACTTACTTCCAAGAGGAGTTTCTGCTATTCCTGCACAGTTGAAGCCATAGAAGTCACCATAGGAAGTATCTGAGCAAGTTCCATCAACAGCGGAGCATTGAACATAGTTGTAACAGCGAAAGGCTTCTTTAGGGATGGTCTGAGTCTTTGTTGGACCCCACTCGTGCCCTCCGCCATTTTCTTCATCATCAAAGTTTCTAATCCAATTTTTTGAGCAACATGTTCTCTCGGCCATGGCCGAGAAAGTATTATATTGTTTTTGAAGATCAGATTGAGCTCCACAAACAGAGGAGCACTGATCGTCTTTATATTGCACGAGAACTGGGTAGTCGCTGGAATTATCTCCATTCAGAAGATCCCAAACAGTGGATAGTCTAGAGTTTCGAGTAGGAGAGTCTAAGGCCGTACTCATTCCTGGTATGGCATTGAAATCCAAATCTCTGTCACTAGCGTCAGTGGCATCTACATTGGATGTGTGAATGGTAACTTCTTTACCTGTTTCACGACAACAGCGATTATTTCCTGATTCATAATCATCATCGCCAGGAGCGTATTCCTGAGAACAGATAAGCTCTTCTTGCCAGAACTTAACTTCAAATGAAGATAGGATTCCATCAAGTGTGTCATCATCAGGATTGATGGAGCTGATAATATCTGAGATATGAGCATTTGGTGCACAATCAAGGGCAGAGAAGCAAGTTGAACCCGGTGCTCTAAGACAGCGTGACTCTTGATAGAAGAGCTCTTCAATAAATTCGCTTTCAAAGTCTTTGATGATTTCATTATCCGTTAAAACAGAGCTTTCAAAAATCGCGAGTGAGTTAGTCGAAATCGCCTGATTACCCGCTAAGATAGAAATTGCATCTGAGCTTAGAGAAAGATTTGTTAGGGAAGTATTCTTATAAATATAGTTATTATCAGAATCCAAAATAGAGCAGCGGGCCAGATAATCATTACGGCCTCCCGCATTTCCACTAGTTAAATCTGGTGTAATACCGATGGCATTAAGTTTATCTCCGTATGAGTCAGTAGTAGGCTCAATAGATTGGTTATTAAGTACTGTTTCATCATTTGAATCTCTACCAGGAATACAAAGAGCATTCACTCTATTGCTATTAAGGTTACTTTGGGCAGCAAGTGGAATAATATCAGATCCTCTCCAAGCATAGGGGCGACCAAGTATTCTTGATCCTAGTCCAATGGTATCAAGATCATCTTCATCTACATCTTCTGAAGCATTTTGGACTTTCACACTCTTTCCATAGCGAGCAATTTTATTATTAAACATCTGTACCGAAGTCCCATTAATAAAAGGCTGACAGTAGTTATTTGAAGAACAAGCATGAAGACCAGGCAGGGAAGTTTTGGTGAAAGTATTATCGGTATCACTGGCCGTGTAGTTGGTCATACAAGCGGCACCACGACCACGATAAACACAGCGCTTACTGCTGCCGCTCGTGGCACCGAAGAGACTTCTCATATTCTGAGTATCGCTGACTCCTGGAATCTCAAGACCATTGCTATCAAAGCGAGGCCACGGTGTGGTCATACTGGTAATGGTTTCACAAGAGTACTCCCATCCAAGTTGTGAAATACAATCAGTATCCGCTTCACAAACATGGGCCTTTTGGCATTCAGCTCCGTCGGATTCAAAATTATTGGTAATATACGATCCCGAATTGGTTACCGTTGATATATCCTGAACGGTTACGCTCCAAGTTGTATCATCCGTTAGATCACCAAAGTAGGCATTAACGGCCAAGAAGAGTTTATTTGTCTTGGCCTGAATTCTTCTCTGATTACCAATAGAGAACCAAAGAACACCATCAAATGAACCAATGAGTGAGCCGTAGTCAAATCCATACCAATCTCTTTGATAGCCATTAGCAAACATGAAGTGCTGGGCAGATAATCGATTAAGACGCTGAGTTTGACGAGTAGAGCCGGCAGTATGAGTCCATGGAATCATCGTGGCGGGTACAAAACATGCACGTCCAAAGAGAAGATCATCTTTTCTATAGAGATCTGTTGATAGGGGATCATTTTCCCCATAGCTTGGAGTGTATCCTCCGCCATTACTGGTAAAGCTTTGTGGGAAAATTCTGGCCACAGAACTATAGTAGTCTGTTCCACAGTAGTAACATGTTGAGAATGAACCATTATCAGTGAAAATATCGTAGGTCTTACCCTTTTCCACTCTTACTTCTTTTGAGGGAACGGCCGATTTTGCAGCAGATGACATTGAACCATATATTTCATTGAAGCCAATATATTGATCCACATTATTAGGTTTAAGTAGGTTGTTTTTCGTATATTGAAAGAGATTTCCTTCTTGTTCAAGATCAGCATCGTCTTTTACTTCCTCAGGAGTTTGGTAATTTCCATCTTTATCAAAGAAGCGATGGGCCACTGTCTTGGCACTTAGAATAACCGTCTGTTGAAGAGGAACAGGAGTAGTAGAAGTGGATGGGTAATAACAAGCATAATCAATAACCCCATTATCTTCGTCATCATCTTCGTATACTTCTTTGAGTAGGCAAGTGCTGCTTCCGCAGTCACATATTTCTTGAATTTCCTCCAGGGCCTCTTTCTTCTTGAGAAGAATATTCGGGTAGTTTTGAAGATTTACAAAGTAAGTTATAGTTACGATTTGTGTATCAAAAACGGCCAATTCATTTCCTAGAAATTGAATCTGAGCGGGATTAGTTTGTACCAATTGCCAATCAGCTCCGAGAAGTTTAGAGGCTCCATCTACATCAACAGAGAATGTTCTATTGGTGTCAGCATAATAAGGAATGAGAAAACTATTAGAGGCCGGAAAGTGGTCGGTGATCTTTCCTTTATTCGCCCCTTGTTCATAGACTTTATAACACTTGGCCAAGAAGGTTGAAATTTGAGTACAGGAACCATCCACTTTATAAGTGATTTTCAGGGTGTCATTGGATGCACTAGCTGATGGGCTTTGCGTGAGGTTAATGACTTGAGTATCATCTAGATTATCATTACCTGAACCGTTTCCACTCGGCCCAATGGTCATACCTTTTACGATTGCCCCATTTTCAAAGAGAGTCTCTCCTGCATAGGTCACTTCATAAATAGAGTGGGGAAGAAGACTAGATGATCCCGAGTAAGATGTGTTGAAATTTCGATCATCCGAACCAGTTTCAAAAACATTGGAGCCACTTGTTGTGATCGTATTTTGCACATCTTCATACTTTGTTTGGCAAAGGGCCATTTCCCCTTCAATAGGAGTAGTACAATTATAGAGTGATCTCAGGTTTAGAATTCTTTCTCTGGCCGCATCGTCCGGGTCCACCCTTACTGTAGGAGTAGGATCTATAACAATATTTGAGCCACACAGGTGAAAGAATTCTGAATAATTATAAATAGCATTTGGATTATTTTGAATGTCAGCAATGGCCTGTAGAAAATCCTGTGATGTCTGATCTACACTTGATTTAACTTCTTGATCATTCACACATTGACCACTCGAGCAACAATCAAAGCCTTTACTAATACATATATCTGAGCTGCTGCAAGAAGTGATGGTTTCACTATTATTGTCAGAAACTTGATTATTGATTTTAATCTTTAAGCTAGTCAGTCCTACATTATCAATAGCGATACCACCTGTTGTTCTCAGCTCGACGCCACTACTTAAAAGAGTATTTAAACTACAATTTGGACAAACAGAATTGAGTTGAAACACAGGTGTGTAAGATGAGAAAGCGCTATCGATTGCACTGATCACTCCTGCTGTCTGACAAAACGAGCTATTATTAGAGTTATTTGATGGTTCAAAAAGATAATAATATTCTTTAGAGCCCGAAGTTAAATTGAGAAACGAGCGAGGCGTGGCCACGAGAACGAGTACCTTGCGTACAGAGGCCTGAGCATAGGGAATAAGTAGACACTGAACTTTGGATTGATTATCAGAGGTAATATATTGGTGAACTTGCTCACCTCTAAGATAGAGGGAAGTGCTGAAGTCACTTGATAGAGAAATCGTCGTCGTTGAGGTGGTACTTCCATTTTGAAAGTAATTTGCTGAATTGGTATAAACAGGATCATCCGCTTCATTGGCATCATCAATGGTGGCCGCTGCACTATTAGAATCTCTCTTACTTGAAGAAGAGCTTGTGGGCATACAAGACGTAACTAGAGATACGATGATCAATAGCTGCATCATATAAGTTAAAAATTTTAGGATATTTAATTTCCTCAAATCCATTCGACTCTCATAACCTCATGTTCACAAACTCATTGGCATCCACGCGCCAGATGAATTTCCCTAGTTTCTTTTCGGCATATGCTCCTACAGGTTTAACTGAGGGAAATCACAGACCTTTCTATTAGGTAAATTGTACCAGTCAGTGCAGAAAAATAAGGTGAAGTCAGTATATCTATCTGAAATTATAAGTACTTACCATGAACGCAGCGAGAGAAATCACCTAAGTAGAGCCTTGAAAAAGAGGCAAGAAAGGCCAATTTATAATTTTCGTCTAAGTTTATTAAAAAAAGTGATCAATCCATTCCGATAGTTGAGTTAACTATGCTCAAGAATGAGTTGACCATTAGACTAATTTTTAAGGACGATTTTCTATGCGACCATTTTTTATAGGGCTCTCCATTTCACTAGGATTTTCGATTAACCCTCTTGTTATGGCCCAGCACGCAGGACCAAAAATTCAAAATGCCATCCATAATTTTGATTTTCAAAAAGAAGATATTGAATCTCTTATTCATCATTTATTAATGAAAGATGAGATATCTGATGTTCAGGCCACAGATGCACTTCTTCGCCTTGGGGAATTATCAGATGATGAAATTAAGCACCTCACAATGGATGCTTTTCAAAATTTTCAAAACTTTGAAGAAGAAGAACTCTCTGCTCTTAGTCAAATTGGCCCTGATGAAACAACATTCTACTTTGATTCTGGTATAGATTCTCAATTTGATATTGAGTGTCTTCATGATGAGGATAGAGATGCTACCTCACGTCCAAAATCAAAAAAATTTCAATAATCTTCAATAAGTTCAAGTGCTTTGAAAAGCGCCGCTTGAGCGAATCTTTCCTTTAACATGGCACGATCACCAACAAATTGATATCGTTTGGAGCGATTCTCTTTATGAGTCGCTAGCCCAATACATACTGTTCCCACAGGCTTTTCTTCACTACCTCCCGAAGGACCAGCTATACCAGTAAGAGATAAGGCGATGTCAACTTTCAGTTTCTCGCGCGCCCCTTGCGCCATCTCTCTTGCCGTCTCCTCACTTACGGCACCATGAGTGTTAAGAGTTTCTTCAGAGACAGCAATACAATCTATCTTTGCCTGATTTGAATAGGTAACAAGACTTCCCATAAATACGCTTGAAGAACCGGATACATTAGTCATTCTATGGGCCACAAGTCCACCGGTACATGATTCTGCAAAACCGAGAGTCAGACCCTTCTCTTTGGCCCGCTCAACAATCATTTCTTCCAATAGCTTTCGCTCATAACTCCATATATTTTTGGCCAGGGCCGAGGCCTTAAGTTTTTGTATCAGTTGCTCTCTTTGCTCTTCAAAATTTTCTCTATTCTTTAAAAGAATATGAATATCAACTCCCATCATCTGTGGCAGTGAACTTACTTTCCCAAACTGTTCCAACTCATCCCACAGATCTGGACAAAGTTCTCCAAAAATAACTTCTTCCGGTACGCCAAAGGTTCTAAAGGTAACAAGTTGTTCGCGATCATCTAGGTGAGGAAACTGCTTTTTTATCAAGGGCAGGAGAGTTTCTTCCATCATGGCATAGAGCTCTCTTGGCACTCCAGGAGTGGCCAAAAATAGCTTTCCTTTCTCCTTCAGCATGAGACCTGGTGCAAATCCTTTTGGATTATCAAAGACTTCAACTTTCTCTGGGATAATATGATAGTGGTTCAACTCTCTATGCCAAGACTTTCCTCGTCTTTCATAGAGCTCTTCAACAAGGGCGCGGGCCTTTGTACTCTCTTTCATGGTGGATCCTGAGAGCCTACCTAAAACCTGTTTAGTGATATCATCACGAGTGGGACCTAGTCCTCCTGTTGAGATAACCAGATCACTAGATTCCCAGGCCCTTTTTAGAGACGCCAATAGTAATTCTTCATTATCTCTGGTGATGACAACTTCATTACATTCAAAGCCAAGCTCATTAAGCCATTGGGTCAAAGGACGGATATTCTTATCTTGGATGCTGCCACTAAGGACTTCATCGCCGATGATTACTATTTGGGCCAACATATTCAATCCTAGTAGAAGATAGGAGAGTGAAAAAATGATCTCCATTATTGCCATACAAGGGTATTCAACATTATTGTAATCCCATGAGTAAAAGACTGCAATTTAGTATTCCATACACAGAGGATGTAGAGGCCTATATTTCCGAAAATCATCCGGAAGTGAGGGACTATCGCATTAGAAGTGAAAGCCTTGATGCTCGAAAGGCCAATCAGGGTCGCCCTCCTACTGTGCACTACACTTTAGAGGTAGTCTATGAAGGTGAAGACTTTCCTTCCACAAAAGAAGAGTTTAGTGAACGAGGGCCTCTAAAAGCGGCCCCAATTATTATTGGTGCAGGTCCTGCTGGACTATTTGCGGCCCTTCGCTTTGCCGAATATGGCGTGCCAACCATGATTTTTGAACGTGGAACTAGGGCCCATGAGAGAATGAAGCATATTTCTAAGTATTGGCGTCGTGGTGAGCTTGATCCCGATAATAATGTTTGCTTTGGTGAGGGGGGAGCTGGACTCTTCTCGGATGGAAAATTAATCACCCGTGTTAAGTCTCCCTATGTGCAGTATGTGATGGATAAGTTTGTTGAGTTCGGTGCTCCGCCTGAAACCGCATGGATCTCAAATCCCCACTTGGGCTCTAATAAAATACGCCAGCTGATTGGCAAAATTACCGGATATCTGACTGAGAAAGGTCATACTTTTCATTATAATTCTAGAGTGGCGAAGATTTTGGTTAAAGGGGGCACGGCCGTTGGCGTTGAACTCTCTACTGGTGAGCAGTACTTCTCGGAGCATATTATTTTGGCCGCAGGCCACTCCGCCAGTGAGATCTATCATCACTTAAAAGAAATTAAAGCAGAAATGAGACCTAAGGATTTTGCTGTGGGTGTCCGTGTAGAGCATCCCCGTGAAGTGATTGATCGCATTCAATACGGAGATTATGCTGGTGCTGATCTTGGGGCTTCTCGCTATCGTCTGTCGTGGGAAAATCCTCAGACGCAAAAGGGAACGTATAGCTTTTGTATGTGCCCTGGAGGCTATGTTCTCTCTAGTGGAACGGATGATTTTGGTATCGTGGTAAATGGAATGAGTAATTATGCGAGAAATTCTCGTTGGTCCAACTCGGCACTAGTGGTTTCGGTGAAGGCGGGAGTTGATTTTGATATTGAAGATGTTCTAGGTGGCCTTTATTTTCAAAACTCGATTGAAAGAAAGGCCTTTGATTACTCAAAGGAGAAGGCTTCAGGGAGAGAGGTTCCTGTTCAAAACCTAAAGGACTTCTTAGATAACTCCCTCTCGGGAAGCCTGCCTAAGACTTCTTGTCCCTCTGGGATCTTTGAGCAAAACCTAAGAGATGTTCTCCCTTCTTTTGTCGCCAATCATTTAAATAATGCCCTGGAGAAGTTTGATCAGCGCATGAATGGCTTCGTCACGAAGAATGCTCTATTATTAGCTCCTGAGACCAGAACCTCCGCTCCAGTAACCATAACTCGTGAGCGTGAAAGTCTTGTATCCACCAATATTTCAGGACTTTACCCCTGTGGTGAAGGGGCGGGCTACGCAGGGGGAATCACTTCTGCTGCAGTAGATGGCATTAAGGTCGCTATGAGTATTTTACAAAGTCAGGAATAAATCCTGAAAAGTTTTCATTTTATCCCCTTAATTTATTGGGCCGAGTTATAAAGGCGTTCTCATTAAGAATTAATAACCACTTATTTAAAAGAGGTCACTATATGAAAACGTCTAAAGTACTACTTCTAGCAACATTAACTCTAGGTATGAACGCTAGCTCTCATGCTTCTCTTATTTCTTTTATTCAAAAGAAGCTTATGAAAGCATCTTTTTCTAGCTTCCACGGTGAAGGTCTTCCAAAGAAAGTAGGTAAGAAGTCATATGCCGTTGAGTATAGAAAGGATTTTATGGATCGAATGGGGATCTACTCTGAAGTAGATGAGTTAGGTCTTGAACAATATAGTGGAAATAATATTGGTCTGGCCCTTATCAAGAAAGGTAATGATGATGAAGCGGCCTTTAACACTGTTCTTGCTCAAAAGAACTACCGCTCTCTTGATGAGTGGAGAAATGGTCCTCAATTTCTTGATTCACTAGAAAAGTATACAGAAAAATATGGCTGTATTCCAAAGATCACATCAGTATCTCACGGTTGGCGCTCATCTGAGCGTACAGGAGAAGGAAATGGACTCAGTGGAAATAACGGTATCAATGGGATCTATGCTTCTTCTAGAGACCTTCCTAAATCAGTGGGAAAATTTGGTACTCGCTCTCTAGATAAAGACCTTGCTGAAAGAGTTGCAGAAGGAAAAATCCAATTTTGTGGATCTTGTGTCGCCCAATTCTATGCTTGTAACGTAGGGGCTGACTTTGCCAAAATCTTCTCTCAAGTTTCTGGTTGTCAGACCGTTGTGGCCACTGGTCAGAACTCACCATGGTTTCAGTCTTCAGCAACAGATGAAGATCGCCAGAGAGTTTACAAGGGTGCTCACTACTGGAAAAGTGCAGCGGGAGTATGGGAAGAAAGTAATACCGAAGCGAAGAAGAAAGGCTACGATGCTCTTGGTTCTTGGTACCGTTCAACGCCGGTAAAAAATAGTCGTGGGCAGGTTACGGATATCATCAGCGAAAACCTCGGTGGACAATATATTTCACTTTAAAACCATCGTTTAAGTTAAATTTATAGAAAAGCCCTCATTTACATGAGGGCCTTTTTTTTTCCAAAAAGCAAAAAGTACGCCATCCTTTTGCGGATGCGCAATACTATCCTGATAGGTAAGAGGGCGTAGGGCCTTTGTTTCCAATACTAAAACTTATATAAATATTGCTCTCATTAAATGAGTGAAAATGTCCGAAAACACTATATAATAGTGGAGGACGTTTCATGATAAATTATTTTTTTATTCTTTTAGCGCTTCTTCTGTCTCTATCGTCTGTAGCACAAGTTGAACAAACAAAGGCACAGAGAAAAAGGGAGCGAAGATCTCCTCCTCCCAGTGCATATAATGATTTTATAAACTTCATGGAAGAGTACAACTTTTCTGCAGGTGGTCCTCTCACTGATATTAATCTTAACTGTGGCCCTAGGGACGATAGAATGGCAAGGCCAGGCTGTAGTACCAGAGAAATTTTTTCTCAGTATAGAGAGCATTTTCCAGAAGATCAGCCTATTATTTTTTTTCCAGACGCAACAGCTCTTCCTAACCCCTATTACCAAGCTCCAGAATCAGAGGCATCAGAAGAGAATGTGGTTTATGGTAGAGGTGAAAGCGATCAAATATCAGAGATTTTATCGCAAGCAACAAAACGAACAGCTGAAGAAGTAAATACCCAAATAGAAAAAATAAGAGAGAGTTTTATAAAAACAATCACTCTCAATTCAAACCAGGGTGAACTCTCAGACTTCCAAATACAAATGATTAACAGGATCAATACGATAACGGTGACATTTAGTGACGAGCAATGCTCAGGTGCAAAAGCTGCTTTCTATCCTTCATCTTTAGAGGTATCAGCATGTTCTAATCTTTTGGCCCTTCCAGAACATGCCCTTGTTCCCATTATTGCTCACGAGATGGGGCATTCTCTCGATTTTTGTAGTGGTAGTCATCGTTGTTACTCGCATAATCAAGGTAGTGGAGAAATTATAAGTGATGAAAAAAGAAATGAACTAAGGCTGCGCTTTATTGCCGATAACCCAAGTGGAAATGCAGAACAGCTAACTCAAAGTTTTAACTCGTACCTTGATAATTTCATTAAAATCACTAATCGCAGGGGAATTGCAGAAGTATTAGATCCCACTTTTTCTTCCGAGATTAATGAATTTAACTTTTCTTCTATACAAAGTTTTTATAACAAACTCATAGAAGATCAAAAGCTTACACTCACTGATTCAGGAATTCCTCAAAGTGAGCTTCCTATAACAGCAGTTCAAGAATGCTTGAGTAATAATTTCTATCTTCCAACGTTACCTTCAGACTTAGATATTCTATGTCAAGGAAGTAGTAACACAGAAAGAGGGGCCCAAACTTGGTCTGCAATGGTTACAGGTCAATATGTTGAAGACAATCCACCTATTTCATTTCACCAAAAGCTTGCTTTGATGGCGACCAGTATCACAAACTTTAATGGAAAAAATACACATACATGGGAAGGAAAAGAAAATGACTTTAATACACTTTTCATGTCATCGAAACAAATACAAGAAGTTTTTAATTGTGAGCCAATGCCTACACAGAGTTGTTTGTAAGGTGATGCTGCCACAAGCATGATCTCAAAGTTGCCCTAGCACCTAATGAAAACAACGACCTATAGGTAGGAATACAATAAAAGTGGGCACTTTTTTTTTGACTGTGTTGCTTCAAATTCAATTGTTTACAAAATAACTTCATATTCTGAATTGATTTCCCTGCATACTTAACTCATTCCAAAAGTATTTCTAAAATTTTTCTAAAGTTGAATAGAGTTTTGAAGCTAAAAAGGGGAATCAAGATGAAGTTGTTAAGTAGAAATCTAATTGTTGGATCACTTCTTGTTTTATCAATACCATTCACATCTTTTGCAGCAGAAAAAAATGGGGGCGTTGGCCATGGTAATCAATTGCAATTCTCTCCTGTAGAAGAGCGAGGACACGTTGACTTTACAGAAAAGAACCAGGATGACTTTAATGGAGATCATATTCCTGATCGACTAATCTGTAATCATGCCAAAATTAATAATCACCATAGAATTAACGTTCGAGTTATAAATGGTAAAACCAATAAAGATATTTTCAAGTGGAACTGGTCTGAAGAGACAGCGGTTCGCGCGAATGGGGATAAATTACTTTTAACAGGTTGTGATGTGGTTTATTTAAGACCAAACCGTCCGTCTATTATACTTTCAACGGCCTATTCATCTAACTCAATTGGAGTCCGCGTAAGGGCGCCTCAGTTTATTATTCACAACAGACCTTCAGATAATAAACTTGTCGCTAGACATATTAAAATTCCCGGTGAAAATGTATTCTTCACCAGTGCTTCTCGATCAGTAAAATGTACTCAGGTTCCTTATGCCTTGAGAAAAAATGGTGTTAAAGATGGAGCCTTTTGTTTCTATGCAGGTTATGACTCTAATCTTCCTTTTAATCGTGGTTACGGGACCGTTACGGCCTTTGTTAAGTTCGAGCAGGGGGCAGGTAATGATTTTATTGTAAAGGATCTTACAAGTAGCTCAAAGCTTCCTTGGAAGGGAGGGATGTATGGCACTAAATTGAAGAATATCAGAGAAGTTAAGCTATGTAATGGAGCAGGAAAGTACGATGGCCTTCATATGATGGGAGCGGCCTTTGTTGACTTCAATAGAGATGGTCTTAAAGACTTTATATCGGTTGGACAGCACGCCAGTATTCGTCAGCATAAGATGATTTATAGTAGTAGCTATCCAGAGAAATTCTATTTCAGTACGAGCTATATTTCTGATGTTCATAAAGGAGATATGTCTGAATTTCTAAGAATTATCTCACTTGATGAGAATGAACAATTTGCTAATTCAAGCTGTGTTTATATTAGTGGAGAAAAGGAAAACTTCTGCGGCTCAGTTCCTGATCACTTAAGATGTTATAAAAATGGTAAGTGGGAAACTACCTTTCCCGAAGGTTCTCGTTTCTCAAGTACTATGGCCCCTGTATCTATTAAGGCCAATGGCCGTGGAAGGTATGTGGTTAAATCAAAAGTCATGGGGCCAAGTGGACCAGTCGGGGATCGTTACTACTCACTACCTGGAGCTTTTAAAAACCAAATTATCATGGCCAACCCTAGAGTTATTAAACAGAGTGATCGCATTATCGTTAGAGGGTGGGCCTGTGTTCCCAATACAAGATGGAGACCAAGGATTACAATTTCTAATAAGTCTCATTATTCGCAAGCGGGTTATAAGAGATATTATCAGAGAGTTACCGATATAAACTCGGAGCCTATGCTTACAAAGAGATGTATGCAGACGGGAACATTTCCCTATCGTTACAGTGCTACGATTTTAAAGAAGGACTTAACGCAGAAGAATAGTGGTAGAATTTATGTGCAAGCAGACTTCTATCATACAAGTAAAATTAATACTCCACATGTTCAAAAGTCTTTAGCTTACTAAGATATGGGGCCTCAGCTATTTAAAGGTGAGGCCCCATTTTTTAATAATGAGCTTTGAGGGTTTGAATATCGCCAGCGGAAAGAATATTTCCAACATTCTCTTCAAATACTCTTCCAGATCGTGATTGAAGATAGCAGTAATTCATAATGGATTTAGCATCGTAGTTAGTTTCCATTTGTGCTGTATCGTAGAGCTTCTCTTTGGTCGGCCATACTACACGGAAATCACCGCAATTCTTATCATTGGCCGCTTCTTCTCTAATATGCTCATGACGTAAACCTGCAACGTGACCAAATTCATGAACGATGGTTCCGTAGTTCGTTGTTCTCAGTGCAACAAAGGCCGTTTTTCCCGATTTCTCAAAAAATCCCTCATGAAAAGTACCATCTTTGTCCATTACATACTCTGATGCCCCAGTTTTAGGATTGAATTCTGTGTACGTTTGAAAGACGCCAGCTTCACCGATAACGGCGCGTCCTCTAAAACTTGGAGTATCGAGAAGTATAATTTTAGAAGCTGCTCTCATCACAATGACATCGGGATTGCGTACTTTTGAACAATCTTGAAATCCCGTAAAATAGATTCCTGTTCGAGAAGCAGAAAATTCCTTGGAAATAACATCGTATACGGCCTGCTTTTGACTCTTTCTGAGCTTCTTAGGTGAGAAGTCAAAATTTTCTTTTGTATTCTTCTTTGTTTCAAGAATAGTATGAGCAAGTTGTGAATTATCATCAAAGAAGCAAGTTTTGAGCTCCTTCTTATCCCAAATTACATTAGGCTCAATGATTCCTGCATTTACGGCAGTACTGAAAAGTACTGGTGCTAATGCGAAAAGTATTTTTCCCTTCATAGCTGAATCCCTTTGTTTATTAAATCCTAAAAGTGGATGTGCATACATAACGTAAAAATGTTTTAGGAGGGGAATATTTGAAAGTTTTATGGGGCCGTCAATTTTTTAGACAGTTATTATTTGCTTAAGTTACTGAAAGCACATTCATTGAGAAGGTACTTTCAATTGCTATTCTTTGGTAAAATGGTCTGAGTATTATGGCAAATAACTTATCTACACTAAATCAGTTCTTTGAAATCATTGAGGGGTCTCTTTCGTCTTTAGAGGTCGGGGCTACCAATGGATTTGAGTTACAAAGAGTAACGATTTCTCCCGAAGAATCACTCCTTAAAATTCTCAATCTTTTCTCTGAAGACAATTGCGATTCACTTGTCGTTATTGATAATGAGAAGGCCCTTGGGATTATTACTGAGCAAGACTTATTAAGGAAAATTCCACTGAGTGCAAAGTCTAAAGATGATATCTTCACTATCAAAGCTCAAGATCTCATGACTAAGAATCCTTATACGGTTTCAAGCTCCGATACAGTAAAATCTGCTATGGAAATTATGTCAGTACGAAAGTTTCGCCATATTCCCGTTGTTGATGACAGAGGGGCTTATCTCTATACAATGGATCTCAAGGCGCTTTTTAACTACTTTCTTCCGATTTTTGGAGATCATGTTCATAAAGATTTAGTGATTAAAGAGTGGACTCATATTACAGTTGATAATTATAATTCTATACTTCCTAATCATTTCACCTTTGATGAAATCTCTGAACACCTAGAGCTCTTCTTTAAAGCTCACCTTAAGCGTCTTGTGTACCACAGACCCTTGGTTCTTGATTCTTCGTCATCAGTGGCCAAGGCCGTAGAACTCCTCTCTCATAGAGGAAGAAGTTCTCTGCTTATCACAGAGTTTGAAACTGAATTAGTGGGGATTCTCACGGAGCGAGACCTTTTAAAAAAGCTCTATACCCATCCTGAACTCTTAATGAAGGCGAAGGATTTAAATGTCACTGAATTTATGACGAAAAATCCTCATATGCTACTAACAAAGCATACTCTTGGTAATGCCCTAAGTAATATTCAATATTTTAATTATAGAAATATTATTCTTGTGGATGAAGATAAGCTCCCACTGGCCATTATTGAGTTAATGGATATCTTCAAATTTATCCGCTATCACCTTATTGAAGCTCACGATAGGAAAGAGGCTTCATAGGCCATCTAAATAGCACCCTCAATAACTTGCCACGTACAATCGGCCAAGAGCATGGCCTTAGCAATGAATTGATATTCATTTTCTTTTAGTTTCTTTTCGCCGAAGTCTTCAGGAGAAATCATACTCAGAACTCTTCCCTCTGAAGTCGCGTAGAGGTAATAGGTATTGCCGGCAACAGGTTCAAACTTTATCGTCGCGCTATATATTTCTTCACTAATTGTTCTTCTCTTCTTCAAGTTTTCGGCCTGCTTGGCCAGAACTTGAATTTGCTCCATTATATTGTCCATCTGCATGGCGATCTGTTGGTCCATCACTTTAAAAGCTCGGGAGCGAACAGCACCTTCCTTTGTGGGAGTAAAAGCTACCCCCCCTCTATCCACAGCATACTCAGATTGTCCTGGAGCGTCAGACACAAGGGTCTTCATCCTCTCTAGATCAATTGCGTCTACGTCAATGGCCTCGGGCTTCTTTTCTTTATTAGTCATGGGTTAAGTCTATAACAATCCTATTTATTTGCCCAAGAGATCAGTGCCTATTTTCTCCAAAAAGACTTAGACGAGTAGCATTCTAGGCATTAAAATTATTCTATCCCCAATCATACAGGACGTAGGAAAACTATTGGAATCCAATCCCAGCTTCTTCGATTCACCGCTTTTTGCTCCAGACAGTAGTGCACGATCTCGTATTAAGGCCCGTGAAGTTCTCTATAAAGTATTTGGATTTGAAAGTTTTCGTGGACCTCAGGAAGATATTGTCTCCCATGTTATTGATGGAGGTGATGCTTTGGTGCTCATGCCTACTGGTGGGGGAAAATCCCTCTGTTATCAGGTACCAGGTCTTGTGCGTGAGGGAATGACTGTGGTGATTTCACCACTTATCTCCCTCATGCAGGACCAGGTCGACACCCTCCAGTCCCTTGGTATAAAGGCCTATTCTTATAACTCAACTTTAGGTGCTCGTGAAAAGCGCAGAATTGAAGAAGAGCTTAGGGCCGGTGAAGTTAAATTTCTCTATATGGCGCCAGAGAGGCTCGTTCTCAAATCGACCCTTGAAATTCTTGAAGAACTCTATAAGCAAGATGAATTAGCGCTTTTTGCAATTGATGAAGCTCACTGTGTATCGAAGTGGGGTCATGACTTCAGGCCTGAATATAGAAAGCTCGGAGTATTGGCCAAGCGCTTTGCTAGTGTACCTCGAATGGCCCTTACGGCCACTGCTGATAAAATTACCCGGGCCGATATCGTAGGCGAGCTTGCTCTGGGAAAATGTCGTGTCTTTATGGGAAGCTTTGATCGTCCCAACCTCTTCTATGCAATGGAGAAGAGGGAAAGGCAGGGAACGAGTCAGCTCATTGATTTCTTAAAAAATAGAGAAGATCAATGTGGAATAATTTATTGCCTGAGTAGACGCAAAGTTGAAGAGACAACTCTCTTTCTTGAAGATAAAGGTTATTCGGTTGCTGCTTATCATGCAGGACTTCCCTTAGAAGAGCGCAGAATCAATCAAGAAGCTTTTCTCGATGGAAATATTGATATTATGGTGGCCACCATTGCCTTTGGAATGGGAATCGATAAACCTAATGTTCGCTATGTTGTTCATATGGATCTTCCAAAGAATATTGAAAACTACTATCAAGAGACAGGCCGGGCCGGACGTGACGGCCTAGAGTCAACTGTGCAGCTCTTTTATAGTGCACGGGATATCGTGATTATGAAGCAGATGGCGCGAAAGAGCGCTAAAACCCCTCAGCGTTTAGAATATCAGTATGAATCCCTTGAGCAGATGCTCTCCCTAGGGGAGAGTGTCTACTGTCGTCGTCAGGCCATTTTGCAAACTTTTGATGAGCAATATCCCACGGCCTGTGGCAAGTGTGATAATTGCTTAAAAGATAAAACACTCTTTTTTAGGGCCCGTGATTGGATGACTAAGATGTTTATTCTCTTTCATCGTGCAGGTGGGAATTTATCACAGACCCAATGGATGGACTTAGCGCGAGGAATCGTTACTTTAGAGGCCAGAGAAAAAGGGTGGTTTCAGTGGGAAGAGTTTGGCTTTCTCATGGATCACTCTGAAAAGGCGGTACTCTTTGGTATTCGTCAAATGAAACTCATGGGTCTGGTTCGAATCAATTGGACGGATGGTGGGAAATTGCTATTAACCAACAAGGCCATTGAACTCTTAGAAGGTGATGAAGAGTATTACTTTCCTTTCAATCCCAAGCAAATCAAAGCAAAGTCTGTGACCAAGAAGTCCCGCCAAAAAGGAGCTAAGAAAGCAGTCAAGAAAGTGGCGAAGAAAGCGACCAAGAAAGCGACCAAGAAAGCGACCAAGAAAAAAACAGCATCCCCCAAAGTCGCAGGCCCCCTCCACTCAGATCTCTATAAAGAGTTAAAAGAATTAAGAAGGGAGATCAGCAAGAAGAAGAAAACCCCCGCATTCAAAGTTCTTCACGATCAAAGCTTGAAGGAAATGGCCGAAAAGCTACCTCAAGACCTAGAAGAGCTTCTTGATATTCATGGAATTGGTGAGAAAAAGGCCAAGAAGTATGGTAAGGCCTTTTTAAAAGTCATTTCTGATTTTAAATTCTAGACTCTAGTTCATCTTGTACACTTAGAGGGAGATGAATAAAGAAATCTAATCCACTAATCTCTTCAATATAATCAACCGTTACCCTAAAGCTCTCAAGCTCACTACTTGAATAGCGTTGATTATCAATAAGGTAGGCCCTGACGGTTTGATTTCTTTGATTATAGATAATTTTATAAAACCACTCTGGTATGGTGACCTGGGAAGCTAGGGTCGGAAGTTGGGAAGAAAGAATGGAGCCCGTATAAATAAAGGTATCTCGATTCTCTCCAGTGGCCAAAAAGTCCTTTCTTATTCTCTTCTCTAAGACACTCCATATTCCTCGATTAAATTCAGGTCTCTGAGGGGCCATATTACTCATATAGAAAGTCTGTGACATAGATAGCCGATCTCTTTTCATATCCGCGGCCGGGACGAGATGACCACGATCAAATCCACTATAGCGGTAATCATTTTCATTAACAGGATTCTGAGTACGGGGATCACTTCGATAGTCATTTGTACGGGCTTCTCGCCCTAGCAATTGCGCCCTGTCGAGCTCGTGAATAGTCCAAGCTGAGTTTCGATACTTTGAATGGTAACAAATCGAATAGAACTCATTTTCAATAAGCTGACAGTCTTTTGAAAGGGGTAGTAGGTGAGTGGGGATACTATTGCCAAGAATCGGGGCAAGTCCCGTGAGAAAAAAAATGAGGGATTGCTTAATGGTAGGAGCAATAAAGTCGAAATAATTGGCCTTCATAACTTACTTTCCTTCCTTGGATTTTGCGACTTACTCATATTTTAGTCGAAATAGGGAAGGTATAGGTAAAAAAGTATGGATAATGCCTTGCGGCTATGTCAATTCTTTGTGAACTTATGAACACATTTAGTTCATAAGTTTGTGAACTTAGTTAGTTTGTAAGCAAAGTATGATTGTTTTTAATTATCATCTCTATAAATTTTGATTTAAGTAGCTGTAATTACATTTGTATTTGTGCTTTTTGCCATATTCTATTGTGAATTTCCGCTCAAGCGACCACTTGTTCTTATTGTAACTTTAGCATACTATGTTCATGAACTTGTGAACTATGAGATGGGTCAAATAAAAAAGTGACTTAAATATAGATAATTTACAAAACTAAAGATTATTAAAATTAATAAGAATTAAAAGTCTATAAGGAGAATTTATGTATACCATTAAAAATGTCAGTATGATTACCGGTATTGGTGTTCACACATTACGTGCTTGGGAAAAAAGGTATTCTGTTGTTACTCCTTCACGAAGTACAAGTGGCAGAAGGTTTTATTCTGATGAGGATATTGAAAAACTAAAACTTATTACGACTCTTAACAAAACGGGTGAGCAAATTTCATCCATTGCAAAACTATCAGATGATCAACTTCGTGATCGAGTAGGACAATTAAGTGAATCTGAGCTCTACCCTGAAGAAGATGATAAGCTACATGGCTCACTCTTTATTTTAAAGAAGGCCTTCGAGCTAGGAGTTCAAGATGTGATTTTTCATGAGTTTGAATCAATGTCTCATGAACTAGAACAAGGGACTTATCGTTTAAAGTCATATATCAATAAATTAATTGTTCCTTTCTACGAGCATGTTGTGGAGCAAGATGAAGTAAATCCTAATTCTCGTGCACTAGGGCGAACCATTTATTCTTTATTGGCCTCTAACCTAAGGGCCGTTCTCTCACAAGTTGTGGAAGAATATAAGGCAAATGGAGCAGAAGTACAGAAGCCCGTTAATACAGATGAAGATAATGCCCCTATCCTTGTGGGAAGCTCCGGCACAGTAAAGGGAGAAATTGACTCTCTAATCTGTTGTATTAAGAGCTTTTTCAACGGTAAAGAAGCTATTTATATCGGATCCATGGTGGATAAGGATATGATTAGTGAATTCATTGATCATATGCCTTCTAAGAAAGTCGTTATTACAGATCGCTACGTAAGTATCAGACCTACTCCAAGATTATTTGATCTTATGAAGGATCTTCCAAATGACAAACTACAGAATATTGAATTTGCTGTGTTGATTCACCGTTTAAATGAAATGCAAAGAATGGAATTTGAAAATAGTGACAAAGTTCAAGTTCTTAATAGCTTTGACTCTATTGACCAGTACTTCTCTGCTTCATAAAATAATTAAAAGTTAATTTTCGGAGCATTAAGTTGATTAATGAACAACTCGCCATTGAAGTTGATGAACTCTCTGATCGTATCGGAGAGTTCATACGTTACTGGGGCTTTAAGAAAATCCATGGCCAAGTATGGTGCTACCTCTATCTAAGTGAGTGTCCTCTTGATGCCAGTCAACTCATCGAAAGGCTGAATGTTTCCAAGGCGCTGATGAGTAAAACGATCTCAGAGCTTCTTGAATATAAAGTTATTATTGCCATTGATGATTGTCGCAAGAAGAGGCGCTACTCTTCAAATCCAGATATTCTTCATGTGATTACCAGTGTTCTTCGTCAAAGAGAGAAGGAAATAATAGGAGAGGTTCATAAGCACTTTCGTGCAGTAGAGTCTTTTTCTGATGAGCAGTTTAAAGAGGCCTGTATTTCTAAAACTCAGGTGGAGAAGTTAGGCAAGATGGTTCAATTTTCAGAGTTCTTTCTCAATGCTCTCCTTCGTTTTGAGTCCGTTAATTTTATTCCTTTCAAGAAGATTTTCGACTCTAGGAAGCCCTGAGTGGTGTCAGATTGACGCTCTTTTAAGGGCTTTGGAGCATTTTTTCCTAAATATAAATTACAACTTCCCTAATTTTCCTATAATTCTTATCTGATTGCCCCAACACAATTCTTATTTGTGCTAGAAAAGGGACCAAATTCTAATCAAAAAGATTATTGATTATAAATATAACCCTAGGAGGAGTTCTGTGAAATCTCTATTACCCATACTTGGAACATTACTTATGTTTACTAGCTGTGTTGACTACGATGGATCATTCCACGCTACAGAGAAGCTAAAGTTTAAGCACTCAACGGTTTTTGGAAATACAAAGAATAAGAGTCTTTCTCCAGGACGTTATAGTACTTCATTTGAAGTGACTTCTGGTAATAAATTGAAATTTACTTTCAAGGGCGAAGATAGAGTAGAAGTAAAGATTGATGTTCCTGATAGCATTCAACTCCCTTCTGGGGATGGAAGCTTCTTTTTCATGTCTGAAGAGACTGGTCAAAACTATGATATCCAAGGTGATATCAATACAGACTATAGTTCATCAGGAATTCTTTCTGGTGTAGAATCCTGTTCATACACTACAACACAAAGACAGTGTCGTAGAGTTTGTACTGAGCTGCCTGTTCCCGCGCCAAGAGATCCAAGAGTTGGCCATCCTACTAGACCAACAAGACCAACACGACCAACACGTCCTGTCCCACCAAGAGTGAGTTGTAGAAATATATGTGAGCCTGTTGTTGTGACTCATTATGGAAGTCAGAATGTTCGCTATAGAATTAACTACACTAAGAAAACTCTTAATCTTTCGATGACAAAACCAAGCTCTAGTAAACAAGTTGCAAGCTACAGAGGACTTGATGAGTCATCACATAAGTCTTATGAGTACCATGGTCCTTGTCGTTAATTGGTCAAGAAAATATATGTAATTATATAATTTAGGGCACATATGATGTGCCCTTTTTTATTGATATGCCAAAATAACTAGTCAAAATTTGCTCCATTCGAAATAAAGTTCATTCTTTCTTGTTTTTCTGTAAAATTAATTTTTCTTGTACTTTCCAAAGCTTAGCATAGGGAAGTCGTTAATCTTAAATAGATTTTATATGATCTCAAAGACTTGCATTTTTTTCAGGTTACACTCGTTTTGAAGATAAATATAAAGGGTAAGAATGGTTCAAAGGCTAATTTCAAATATTCAGAATATAGGCGAAGACTACTTTTCTTTTCCAATAGATGATGCCATTGAGCTGTCGTCAAATATCTCTACAGGCTTTTATGTTCCCTTAGGTTCCTCTAAGAAAGTTCGGATTGAGCATATTGGAAATATTGAAGATAAGCTCACGTCTTACAAAGAGAAGGGTTTAAAAAATATTCTCTTTGCTCGCTCAGACTATGAATCTCTATTAAGGAGAGTAAAAACAGGTGTGTCGATCTTCTTCTTCAAAGACTTATTGGAGGCCAAAAGTTTGAGTGAAGCTCAAATGATTAATTATGTAAATAAGGCCATGACTCGACTAGGGTTATCTGATGATTTAGCAAAGACATGTGGGCCTTTGATTTCACAAAATATTACCTGGATAAAGTCTTCAGCTCACCTGGCCCCAATGTATAAGAATATGGTGAAGAATTGTTATGAGCAATTTGTTTTACAAATTTTTCGATCTTATATAAGTGTGGCCCTTGCTGGTGCGCTAAATTGGCCTCCTCATTTAGCTGAGAAATTCATTCAGATAAATCTCCTGTCAGACCTTATGCTTAAGAGAGAAGATTTTGATGCATTCTATTTAAACTCAAATGATCCAGATCAATGGACTCAGAATTATAAAGATCATCCAAAAGAGATGGTAAAGCTTTTAGAGCGATATCATAGCTCAAGTATTGGTAAAGAAGTTCTTAAGGGGATTGATCAGCATGAGGAACATCCTAATGGCAAGGGCTTTCCCTACAAAATGAAGGCCTCTGCATTTGATCAAATGGTGGCCATTATTATTACTTCACGTTTATTTACTCATCAGTTACTGAAATATGAGTTTTCTCACTCTGAACGTAGAAGATTTCTTGATAATTTTATAAGTGAAGAGATTAACTCTATTCATCTTAAAAATACCACTAAGGCCCTTTATACAATTTTAGATTTAGGAGATAATGATAATAGTTAAATCTAAAAAAACGCAAGGCCTATTTCAATGGATGAAAATTCAAAGCATAAAATATTGGTCGTTGATGATGACCCAGATATTTTAAATTTCATAAAACACGATTTCACTTCCTATCCAGTTGAGCTTATCACTTGTTCTTCAGTAGATAGTGCTCTTGAGCAACTTGGTCATGTTGTCTTTACTATGGCGATAATTGATATTGTTATGGGTGAAGGTGTTTCTTCTGAAAAGCTAATTAAATATATTAAAGAAGACTTTGCTGGAGAGAATCAGGGGCTACCTGTCGCAATTATGTCTGCTCATATGCAAGAAGCTTATGCAAAGAAACTAAGACTTAAGGGGAGTAATGTATTTGCTGCTCTTAAGAAACCTCTAAAAAGCAAGGTCTTCTCTGCTGAGTTGTTAGGAAAGAGTAAGAGAACAATTCTCTTACTAGAAGATGATCATGACATTATTACTCTTTTAAAGAATGAACTTGAAAATGGTGACTATCAAGTCTTTAGCTGTGATAGTATTGAGCTTGGAGAGCGTATCGTTGATCTCATATCTGTCGATCTTATCGTGATTGATAATAAGTTGGGTGTAGATATGGACTCGTCGGTCTTTATTGATTATATCAAGCAAAACTATTCAAATATTCCATGTATTCTCTCTGGCAAGGAAGTTCGAACAGATCTTCTGTGGAGTGATAACTTAAATATCGTTGGAACTCTTAGTAAGCCTATTGAAAGGGGGGAGCTTTTAGAACTTGTAAATGGGTATTTTGAAAACTTAGAAAAAGAAAATGGAGAGTTTGTTGAAACTTTAGATGGTGGTGATATTCTTTATCAAGACCCATCCCACTTGAGAGGACTTCCTGAAAATACTCTTGTTGCTGGACACGGCGAGGCCAATATTAAAGAAGAATCAACTATTATCTCTGGCGGCCCTCTTGAGGATCACAGTGATGGGCATAGCTTTGTAAAAGGTGGAGGAGTTCCCAAGAAAGTGGATACTAAGGTCGTTATCTCTGGTGGCATGTCTGATGAAAGTACAGGTACAATGAGAGTAAAGTCCTTAGCTAAGGAAAAAGAGGACCTTAATGAAGATCATATCCTAGACGAAGATGATGTAAACCGTCGCAATAAGAATGGCCAAAGCCCCGTTATGATTCTCTGCTATCTGGGAGATGCTGAAAAAGTAAAAATGCTCATTAATAAAGGAGCAGACCTTAGAGCTAAAGCCCGAAATGGAAAGGGGTGTCTACACTATGCGGCCTATTCTGGTAATAAAGAGCTCTTTAGTTATCTTGTTCAATTTCAAGGAATGAGAATTAATGATCGTGACAGTCAAGGTCATACTCCTATGTATGATGCGATTAAGGCGGGTGATTTAGAGATGGTAAAAACCTGTGTTGAATTAGGCTCTAGACTTACTTTCTTCATTGAAGGAAAGTCCTATCTAACCTTTGCAGTGCTCTTTGGGCATCTGGAAATTGTACGCTATTTAGTTGATCTTGGAATAGAGACGGGTAAGAGAGACTATAAGGGAAAGTCTCCCATAGACTATGCATTAATAATGAAGCGCAAGGATATTTTAGATATAATGAGACCCAGTTAATTTTTAAGTGAGTCTATAGGGGAGTTTGATTACAAAGCATGTCGTTGGGCACAGAGGATCGTGATAGAGATCTCCTCCATGCATCTCGAGGATTCCTTTACTAAGACTAAGACCTAGACCCGTACCTTGACCTATCGGTTTTGTTGTAAAGAAGGGATTGAACATATTATCGAGAATATCCTGGTCGGATATTTTGCCTTGATCAATAATTCTAAACTCAATTGACTCATTTCTTTGAATACATTCAATACTTATATGGAAGTAATCTAGAGCTGATGTGGCCTGCCAGGCATTGAAGATAAGATTGATGAAGACTTGAGTGAGAAGAGTTTCATCACCCATGACAGATAAGTTACGCCCCTCTAGTGAAGGCCATGTAATTGCAGAAATTTCACCATGATCTTCAATAATTTGTTTAAGGTTTTCAATAAAGGCCGTGATATTAAAAGTTTTAAAATTATCTTTTGACTTCATTCGACCATAGGCCAAAAGGGATTGGACGATATTACTGATTCTTGAAATATTGTTTGAGGCCTTGGTTATGTAATTGATGATCCTTAAATGATCCTCATGTTCAAGTTCTATGTTTCCTATAGTTCTTTCGAGTTGGCGTAAATTCCCTGATATAACCATGAGAGGATTATTAACCTCATGAGCGACTCCAGCGGCCATTTTTCCTAAGGATGCTAATTTTTTAGAGTCTTGTACCTCTTTTTCTTGTTTGATCATTTGCTCCTGGAAGGCCATGGACTGACGATCAAAGGCCACTGCTGCTAGAGTGGAGGCGATAAGAAGTCCCATAAAACCGGCCAAGCTAGATGCTGTACTATTTGCAGGCCCAAAGAAAATGCCAAGCTCTTCTCCATAGAAAATAAGTATGGCAAGAAAGATACTGCCCAAGAGTGACCATAGAATCATTTTCTTTTCAAAAATAAGTGCAGAAGATAGGGGCACCAAGGAGAGCCAATAAAACGGTGAGCTCTCTATTCCTGAGGTGGCAAGAGATCGAATGACAATACCTAAAACACCACCTAAGAGAAGGAGTGCTTTCATGAGAAAGTCATTACCTGTTAACTTATAGATAAAGGGAAGAGTGTAGAAGTAGAGGCCAATGAAGAGAAGTATGGATAGCCTGCTATCAACGTCGGGGTAAGAAGTGAAAACTCTAGCAACACCAGTCAGAAGAACTATAGTTCCAAAAATGAGGCACAGGCTTAATGTAAGCCTGGTTTTTCTCATTCTCTCTAGTAAATGTATTTTCTTCCTATGATCCAGCTCTTTTGATATTTCCTTATCAAGTGGTGAATTTTTTAGAAAATACTCTATCCACTGCATACCTAGGATACTTCCTTTTTTCTCAATTAGATTTATCTATATTTCGGTATTTTAGCCCAATATAATTAGCTATTTATTAATTATTAGTCAGGTATTTTGACACGGATGATAATTTTACAAAATTCAACAAGTTTATGCTCTCAATTGATATGATTGCTGTGAATAATTGACAACAAAACTAGGTAGAACAACATGAAATGTTTAAATTTAAAAACAATTCTTCTCGCTTCCACTTTGATGAGCACGGCCAGTATGGCCGCAGAAGCTCCTCACTTTATCTGGGACAATCAAGATGGAGTGATTAGTAAAGAAAGATGCTCTATTAAGAGAATACGAAAGCACGATCTTCGTCTTAGTCGCTATTATGGACGTGGAAATAAGGATACTGAAAATTTAAGAAATTATAATGGAGTTCTTCAATCTCACTTAATCAACTCGTCTATGGTAAAAATCATTGATGGAAAGTCTAAGAGAACTTATGAAAATATTGAAGTTGTTGGAATTAACACCAATACTTCAGCACGTCCCAATCGCTGGTTCTCAGAGCGTGGAGATAAGGGTTATCTCTATGAGAAATCAATTCTTCCCCTTGAAGATTTTGTTCTAGATTTTGATCTTTCAAAAACAAAGCTCAAGAAATCATTTGATAATGAGAGTGTTACAGGGTCTGTACCAGAGCTTGATCTCTCTAAAAACCTTTATTTAAGAATCGCAGCAGATAGTTCTTACTATTCATTAAACTGTGAAGGAACATCTAATAGAGAATATCTTCTTTTTAGGGCCTATCAAAAAGGTCATAGTGAAACTCCGCTCTTTTTGATGGGAGTATCATCAGAGGAAACTTCAATTTTTAAATCCTTCTCGGCCATAAAGAAGACATCTGCTATGAAGTTTTTGGCCGATGTAGGTAATGAAGAATCTCTGGTTGAAGGTGATATTCAATCCAATGTTATGACAACTACCAAAGAGGAAGAAAAGAGTATTGAGGAAGAGATTGAGCTCGAAATTAAGAATATACCGCGTCCTCAGGCAAGGCCCGAAAACCTTGTGGTGAGTAGCTCCTTGCAAAAGCTTGTTTGTACAGGCTCAAGAAGTCTAAACGTTAGAGATGAATCTTTAAATAAAGTGCTCTTTAAAGTTAAACTTGGCGAAGAGGTAAAGGTTTTTCAAGGCTGGAGTGCAAAAGAAATCAAAAAGGTAATTAATGGTACTGAATATACCTTCAATAAAGTCGAGTTTCCAAATCGTGAAGAAAGTGATGAAAAAATAGGGTATGTAGCCACTACATTTTTAAAAGCAAGTGATGATTGTCCATATCTTGAGAATGGAAGAATTGTTAGAAATGAAAATACTCAAATTACAGGAATTAATGATAGAAAGTGCTGTGATTTTCCTACAATGAAGAAGCCTACTCATAGCTACTCTACTGGGATGAGAAGCTTCGGTTCGAGAAGAGGAGGCGGAAGCCGTTCTCACGCTGCTTGTGACTTATATCGTTATAAGAATGAGCCCATGAAGTCAGTGGCCCCTGGAAAAGTGATTTCTAATCTGTACAAATTTTATCAAGGAACCTACGCCATCGAGGTTGAACATAGTGGAGGATTTGTTGTTCGCTATGGAGAATTAACTGGATATAGGGCTTCTGGAGTGAGAAAGAACTCTAGAGTAAAAATGGGACAAAGACTTGGAAAAATTGGAAAAGTAAATTCAAATTGCTGTCGTCCTATGCTCCACTTTGAGTTATACTCAGGTAACAGAAGGGGAAGTTTAACTCGTAAATCTGGTCGCTATAGAAGAAGAGCAGATCTTATGAACCCAACTTCTTACCTGAATAAATGGGCCGATGGAGTATTCTAGATTATGAATAAAAAAGTCATTATAGCGGCCGTAGTACTCTTAGGAGCTACGGCCTTTTTTCTTTTAAGAGATACTAAAACTGTAAATATCGAAACATCTCATTCTCAGCACGAAAGTCATGAACATGATAGTGATGATATATCCACTGTAGATATTGAGAAATCAGACTCTCATAGTCATTCTCCAGTTCAGTTAAATAAGGCCGTCGATGGGAAGATTGAAAAGGCCAAGTTTACGGCCGAATCACCTGAAGAAGAGAATATGCATAAAATAAATCTGAAGCTAAAAGAGGTTTTCAATCAAAGAGAGAATCCTCAAGAGCTTATTACTTTTTTTGAAGAAGAAAAGCTTGCTCCTGAAATGTCTGTTGATACTAACGAATCTACCGGCACAATGAAAATGATTCGCACTCGTAAATCCATGCCAGGTGCACGCTACTTTCATGCTCAATATATGGGTGATGATCCCGAGCATACGTTCTTGCAACATTTCTCATATGAATATATTCCTGGACCGAATAGCTTGCAAAAGGTTATTCAATCGGCAGAAGGGACCTTCCCATTGGCCAATAAGAAAATCCATAGAGATGGAGACTTCATTACTTATGATATCGGTGATGATGGTCAATATGAGCTGTCAATTGAGAAAGCGACTTGGGAGAGTTTAAAAGATGATCCCTATAATGCTCACACCAAAGAAGATATTGGTACGATTATCACAAGAATTGAATTAAAAATTCATGATGATGGGGATGATCATTCCACCCACATTGAACCCTAATAAAAAAGGTGACCTCTAGGAGGTCACCTCGAGTTGGCTAATCTTCGTGTTTACTTTTTCTATCAGCACGATTCTTCTTTCTTTGTTCTTGAATTTTTTTTCTCATTTCTTGTCTGCGTGACTTGCTTTCTTTTCGCAAGGCCTGTGCATTTTCTTTTGCCTTTTGGCGACACTTCTTTAAAGCTTCTTTGTCACTAGCACTAGAAATACAGCTCTTTGTGTCTTGAAGGGCAGAGATTCTCTTATCAATATTAGAGGTGGCCATTGATTTGGCCTTTTCAAACATTTCTTTTTTACGAGCTTCTTTATCTGCATCCGCGGCATTTACTGAAAGGCTCGATAGGGTAATAAGCGCAAGAGTAACTAGTTTTTTCATTTTTATCTCCTAAATTGGGATGAGTTTTGCTTTGTATACACTTATACGGTTGATAATCGTTAAGGTTACGTTTTAATATTGGGTTTATCCCATTATTATTATTAGATAATTATAATTAAGTTTTGAGGAAGGGCATATGAAAACTGACATGAAAATTGAAGTAAGGAACGCTGTAGTTGCGGATATTCCTGGAATTATAAACTTAACTTCTAAGGTCTATCCCAATATGGCGCCCTACTCACCGGATATTCTCCAAGGTCAGATCATGAACTTCCCGGAGGGATGCTTTGTTGTTGAAGACCGAGATAGCCATAAAATTTTGGCCTATGCGGCCAGTATTCGCCTTAAAGAAAAGAGAATCATGCGTCCCCATACGTGGAATACGATCACTGGGGGCGGATATGGGACGACCCATCAGCATGATGGTGAATTTCTCTATGGCTATGAAGTTTGTGTTGATCCCGAAGTTCGAGGAACTCGCTTGGGTCAGAGGATCTATAACGCCCGTAAGGATCTAGCAAAGTATTTACGTTTGAAGGGGATTGCTTTTTGTGGTCGAATTCCCGGCTTTGCGAAGAAGAAGAGCATTAAAGATCCGATGGTCTATGTTCAGAAAGTTCTAAACCGCGAAATTAGAGACACGACCTTAAACTTCCAGTTGAGAAATGGTTTTGAAGTAAAAAGAGTAATGGAGCGCTATCTTCCTGAAGATAAGGCCTCTGGTGGTTATGGTGTTCTTCTTCAATGGGAAAATCCTGAGTATAGAGAAGAAGAGTTGGTAAAAGGACGTCCACCATTAAAGAATGTGGTCAGAATAGCTACGGTTCAATACCAGCAACGGGGAATAAAGTCCTTTGATGAATTTCGAACGATGGTGGAATACTTTGTGGACACAACCAGTGATTGGCACTGTGACTTCGTGCTCTTTCCTGAGTATATAGGCATGCAAATGCTCTCTATTCATAATGATGAATTGGCCCCTCACGAGGCTATTGAAACCATGACGGAATACTATGACCAAATTAAGAGTATGTTTAAGGAATTTGCCGTTAAATATAATGTGAATATTATAGGTGGGACTCACCCTGTTAAGTTTGGTAACCGCGTTCATAATGTCGCAGGAGTTTATCTCCGTGATGGAACCGTTCATGAACAAGAGAAAATTCATCCCACGCCGGATGAAGCCTATTGGTGGAATATTGAAGGGGGAGATGAGGTTAATGTTATTGAGACGGATTGTGGGCCCATTGGCGTACTCATTTGTTATGATAGTGAGTTTCCAGAGCTTACCCGCCACCTCGTCAATCAAGGGGCTCAGATCCTCTTTGTTCCTTTCTTCACTAGTGAGCGTCAGGGCTATTGTCGGGTCCGATACTGCTGTCAGGCCAGAGCGGTGGAAAATCAGATCTACGTCGCTATGAGTGGCTCTGTTGGGAATCTTCCTCGTGTGCATAATATGGACATTCAGTACGCTCAAAGCTGCATTCTTACCCCCTGTGACTTCTCTTTCAGTAGGGATGGAATTGCGGCCGATACCTCTCCTAATGTGGAGACAGTCGCCATTGCAGACCTTAGGCTTGATAGTCTCATTGAGGCCAGGAATACCGGGGCCGTTCAGAACTTAAAGGACAGACGACACGACCTCTATTCAGTAAAATGGCATAAATAGACTCTTTACGGGCATACGTATATTAGAGTAGCGGCCGTACATTTTTTATACAGTTTTTGCCGTGTAAATTACTGAATATGCATTTATTTCAATTCACTTGTTTGGCCCAGTCCTTGCAACTATATTCATATTGTATTTATTGATTTGAATAGAGGTTAAGCAAAGGACCAAAGCTATAATGAGAAAGCAACTGTCGACATTACTCCTTCTTTTAAGCGCATTATCAGTAAATTGCTTTGCTGATACTTCGCAGATGAGTAAGTACGATGAGTACCCTTTCTACTATCGCAATCAACTCGATTCAAGCTCTCTTTCAAGTGATACAAATCAAATCACAGATAATCGCGTTCAAATCCTTCATAGTGGAATTGCCTCACTCCAAAAGCGAATCGATCTTATTCGTAAGGCCAAGAAGCGCATTAGTATTGAATACTTTATTTGGGAAAGGGATATCTCTGGGCTCCTTATGTGGCATGAACTTATTGAAAGGGCCAAAGAGGGAATTGATATTCGTATCATCCTTGATAAATCGATTACGATTATCGAAATGGATGACTTTGTCGCTGAAGCTGTAAAGAAATATGGAATTGAATTGCGCTATTATCACCGTGCCCTTGACCCTTCGAGTGCACAGTTTAGAACCCATAGAAAAATCTTAGTTATCGATGGTAACGAGGCAATTACAGGGGGTCGTAATATTGGTGATGACTACTTTGATATGGATGAAGAGTATGGATTTGTTGATCGTGACGTCTATGTCCAAGGTAAAGTGGCCAAGGCCATACAGGATTCTTTTGATGCTTTTTGGAAAGACGATATCGTTGTAAAGGCCAAAGTCATCAATACAAACCCATCAAGTAATAGACTCTTTCGTAATAGACGCAATCGTGATCGTTATCAAGATCACAGACAAGAGGCCCTGGATCGTCAACGAAAAGAAGCCTTTGAATGGATTGAAAGTCACGAGGATATGGCCTCTGTTTCTCAAAAAGTCGAAGAAATTGCACGTCCTATTTTAAAGAGCTATCCCGTGGAGGTTTGTCCCGATCTCTCCTTGGCCACGGATCGTCCTGGTGCCAACTTTATGGAAAGGATTAAGAGGGATTATAGAGCAGATTACAAAGTTTTTAGAAAGGTTCTATTTGATCACATTGAAAATGAAACTGTGGCCAGTGATGAGTTTATTATGGCCAGTCCATATTTCATGCTCAATGAGCAGTGGCAAAAGTCTCTTAGCTATGTGATTGGAAAAAAAGGAGTAAAAACTTCGATCTATACCAATAGTCTTGGAAGTACCGATGCCTTCTATGTTGCCGCTGCTTTTTACCATAAGATACTAAAATGGGAAGAGATCGGTCTCTCTCCCTATATCCATGACTCAAAATACAATCCTCACTATCCTGTTTTTAATGATAAAGTCGCTCATGCTCGCTTTGGAATGCATGATAAGACACAGGTTTTCAACGATGAGAGCTTCTTTATTGGAACTTATAATATCGATAACCGCTCTGACTTCTATAACGCGGAAATGGGAATCTTTTGTGCTGGATCAAAATCTCTTACTCATAACTTAAAAGCTGATATGAAAGAGAGAATTAGCAAGAGTTATCTCATAACAGGTGAGAATAAGGCCGAAGATAGTGAGGGCAATGATGCTGACTTCTACGGAAATGCTACAAGTAAGCAAATTACAATCATGAAGACCTTCACGATTCCATCTCTATTATTTGAGCCTCTTCTTTAAGGTATCGTTCATTATTTCTTTTTGTGAATACTAACGTGATGGGTATCAACCACTTTACCGTTGATCTTATGGCGACATTCTCCATCGGCCCTTAATTCAATAAGCCCATGAATTTCACCATCATCGGAAATTTGTCTTGCTGCTTTTGGTAGCGTAATTGTTTTATTAACACTTGCTGCTGACCTTGAAACGGAGAGACCTGAAGTTTCGGCAACAAGGGCAGATGATCCCCCATAGAGTTCAACAATACTGGCCTTATCATAAGTCGTAACTTCTCTCTTGCTACCTGTAATTGATAGGGAAGGCTGCATTACAGAGTTAATGGAGTAGCTGCTGGTATGCGAGAGACCTAAGAAGTGACCCAGTTCATGAAGAATGACAGAATGAAAGTCATAGGCCGCTGAGCTTGATGCTGAAAAATTAAAATTATAATCACGATAATTCATGATGATATCAGCATGGGAGAGTTCAATATATTCACTCGATGTGCCTGCATTTCTTCTGTATCCATAATATTGAGTTACGGCCAACACAGAAGACTGAACATTACTGAACCAGCTATGTGACTTATAGATTCCAAATTCGGAATCACGATAACTTGTAAGATCAGCATAATTTAAGTTAGAGGCAGCGGCGGCCGGAATCTTAAAGAACGTTGCAGCAGAAGTTGAATCATTCCATTGGTCATACATTTGTTCGACAGGATTATAACCATTGCTATCATCATCAGAGCCTGTGAAATCATCTAATATCTCCTGAGCTATCTTCACATTCATACCTGTTGAAGGGAGAGATGAAGATATCCACTTTACCGGAGCATCGGCAGAGACTGTACTACCACCAGAAGAAGCTGGTGTAGATTCTTGAGTAAAACAAGAGGTAAAAGTCACACTCATCAGTGATAGAGTTAGAATGAGTGATACTTTGTGAGTTAACTGAGCAATGTTATTCACAATTCTTATCCTTTTTGGCCCGTAGAAGTTTAATTCCTTCTTAACTGACTTTTCGGATCAAGAATTGTAATACTTGAGTGTTTTTATCGCCTGTAGTTATAGGTACTTAGGCGATAAAAACGCTCGGAATAATGAATTATTTTAAGGTTTTTGCATGGTCGGCCAAGAACTTTTCAAGTCCAATATCTGTAAGCGGATGGCCAAAAAGTGATTTCATACACTTTAGTGGCATAGTGGCCACATCAGCTCCAACAAGAGAGGCCTCTCTTACGTGGTCCGAGTGGCGCACACTTGCTGCTAGGATTTGAGTAGGGAATCCATAATTATCATAAACAATACGAATTTCTTCAATGAGATTCATCCCACTTTGTCCAATATCATCCAGACGGCCAATAAAAGGAGAGATATAGGTAGCTCCATTCTTAGCTGCTAGTAGCGCCTGGTTTACGCTGAAGCAAAGAGTTACATTGGTTTTAATATTTTGGTCAGAGAGGACTTTACAAGCACTAATCCCATCGATGGTAAGAGGAAGCTTGATTACAACATTGTCATGAATCTTAGCTAGTCCTTCAGCTTCTTTTAGCATTCCCATCTTATCTGTGCTGATAACTTCAGCAGAAATGGGTCCGTCTACAAGTTGACTGATTTCTTTGATCACATCTTCTTGAGTTCTGCCGGACTGAGCGATTAGTGAAGGGTTGGTTGTAACTCCATCAATAAGTCCCCATTCTACGGCCTCTTTAATTTCATCAACGATCCCTGTATCGAGAAAAAATTCCATCTTTGCTTCCTTTGTTTAAATAGCAATTTGTAAATTATTTGAGTATAAAAGTATCCTTTATAGATCATCGTGACAAGTTTTCCATCTCGTAATGCGCAGTATCTTTAGGCATAATAGAGATATGTTTTTAGTGTTTAAAAGTCCCAAATTTCTTCTGTTTGCCATACTGTGCTTATGGGATTTTATTCCAATGACCCAGGGAGCGAATAATCTTACAAGGGAAGAAGTGGATGTTGATCGTCGTGAACGTGCATTTTCCAAAACAAAGAATGAGCTTCCTTTTCAAGGGCCCACATTAGAAGATCAAATTAGGGATTCTTATTTTGACCCCAATTTTAATTACTCTGAGTTCACAGGTAGAGTTACGGATAGAGATAAAACGGCAAGTATTATTAAAGTTTCATCTGAAAGCCAGAATATTAAATTCTTTCGCAGTGGGGATGAAGTGCGTTTTCGACTGGCGGGGCACAGTACTAACCGCTGCACAGGGCATATTCGCTCGGTTGAAAAGAACTACTTTGTTCTCTACGTTAAAGACATTACAAAATGTTGGGGTGAGGCCAGCTACATACGTAGAGGGGCGATGTTAGTATTTGACTCGGAGCAATTGGCGGCACGTGTTTTAGATGCAAGTAACTTCAGAATTATTCTATTAAAGAGACGCCGTGATTATCTGAAACAGCTCAATGATGTAAATCATTTTGTTTGGTCTTTTGATCAAGAAAGGATTAAAATGGCAAGTGAGTTCGATGAAAAAATCACTGCACTTAGACAGGCCAAGCAAAAGGCGCTGGATATGCTAAATGTCAAAAAAGAGGACTCGATAAATCTGCAAAGGGAATTGTCTTATCGCTTAGATAAACTTGATAAGGACCTCGATTTTTATCGAATTGATAAAGATGAACCAAAGGTTGATCGTTGGCATTTAGATCATGATTTAGGAAAACCTGTCTCTAAGCGACCTGTTGATTTAAAATATCGAGACTACAGGTAACTTGAAGTGACTTGCCCATGGTGGAGTCATTGCCATGGGGAATACTTATAGTGCTAGATCAAAAAAACTTAACGTTTATTTATTCTTACTTCTTTAAAATATTGCTGATTACCCTGAGTTCCCTATTACTAAGTTCACAGTTCAGTAAGCATGTCTATGCTCTTGAAAATGACAAGAGTGAAATTGAATTCATTGAAAGCTTAGAAGAGATACCAAAAACTCAAATTAATATCGATCAAGAGGCCATAGATTACCCATACGTTGCGTATGGAATTGGCCCTGAATTTAGTGATCCTATTCAATTTGAAGAGAAGTATAACAATGGCCTAGAAAAGCTCAAGTTAACGAATAAAGAGCTGAAATTTGGCTACTCTAATGAATATCATGGGCTTTTCTTTCATTTTGCCAAAACAAGAAACTATAACGGTAATGCTCACGATTTAGAGAAAAAACTACTTGTTTTCAATAATTATATCTCGGGAATGATTCATGTTTATCGTAAGACTGTGTCCGATAAGGATTGGACCTATGTTGGAGTTACAGGATCGGCCGTTGCCTATCGTAAGAGATTGATTAAGGGGCTGGCTTTGGCCGTTCCTATTGAAACCGATGCGTCCGAAGGAGTCTATTATTTTTTAACTCGTCATTCTCACCATCGCTTTGATGGCATTGCTCGAATTATCTCTAATGAGCGTTATCAAAATGAAGAGAGGTCACGAATGTTTGGTTATCTCTTTTACATGGGAGCAGTATTTAGTTTATTTCTCTTTAATTTCCTAATCTTCATTTCTTTGAAGGATTCGATCTATTTATACTATTGCTTTTTTATCGTCAGTATAATGCTAGCGGGAATCTCACTAACAGGCTTTATCGACTTTATCTTTTCGGCCTATCATTTGGTACCTAGTGAAAACCTCTTTGTATTCACTTCTCTCTCGCTTATATCATCAGTATTCTTTGCTTCGAAGTTCTATAATATAAGAGAGTATTCAAAATCGATGACAGTTTTTCAAAATATTTGTATCGGACTTGTTTCTCTCAATCTCCTGGCCTATTTAGGTCCCTGGAATAAGTTTCTCGGAGGAGCTTACCTGGGCTTGATTATTGATATTCTTATTTTACTTTGTGTTATATCCATGTTGGCAGGTGCTGTGGTTAGTATTCGTCGCGGTAATACTATGGCCAAATTCTATATAGCTTCATGGATATTTATGTTCACTGGCGCCTTCATGTATGTAGGACACTTTGCAGGAATCTTTCCACGAAATTTCTTAACTTCACATGGAGTTCTTTGGGGAAATCTTTTAGAAATGGTTATTGTTTCACTTGGTATGGCCTATAAGATTTCAATCCTAGATCGTGAAAAGAAGGAGGCGCTGTTATTGGCAAGAGGTAAGAAAGAATATCAGCGTATGGTAAGGGTTCTCTTACATGACCTAAGTAACCCTATCAGTCTTGTTCAGTACTATGTGAAGCTCAAACTCAATCGACCTGAAGACTTCGAAAGTAAGGCCTCAAAAGCATGGGATAAAATTAGTTTTGGTCTAACTAAGCTCTCTGAGATCATTAGCTTTCACAGAGAACAAGAGATGCAAATTAATAAATTAACGAGAACCGTAAGTCTCGGGCCAGTCCTTATTAGGGAAATTCTAATTGAAGTTGAATTGATGTTTGAAGAAAAAATTGATGAGAAAAATTTAATTCTTTCTTTAGAGGGAAGTTTAGATGTCTTTGTTAGTGCTGAAAGGATCTCTTTAATTAACGAAGTCTTTAATAACGTAATTTCAAATGCAATTAAGTTTTCACCTATTGGTGGTAAGATAGAAATTAATGTTCATTCAAGTTTTGATACAACAACTATTGATATTTTAGACCAAGGAAAAGGACTTACTGACGAGCAAATCTCTCATTTTCATGCCGGTGAGATCATTGAAAGTACTGCAGGTACTGCAGGAGAGAAAGGAAATGGTTTTGGACTCTCATTAGCAAGGGGTTATATGCGAGTATATGAAGGTGAAATTAGTATTAATCACCGCTATAACTCAAATAATGAGAGAGTAAATGGTACAAGAATTCAATTAACATTTAATAGAGTTTAACTATGAAAGAAGATATTTTAATAAGACCGCCTTTATTTGATTACTTTGAAGAGCTAGCTGAAATAGACTCCGGAGAATTTGATAAAGTCATTCGCTCTCGAAGAAGTGTCAGAGTGTTTAAAGATGAACCTGTTCCCAAGCATGTCATTGATAATGCTCTTGAGCATGCTCTACTTGCTCCTAATAGCTCAAATTTACAATCATGGAAATTCGTGTGGGTAAATAGCAGCGAAGCTAAATCAGTTTGTACCAAGGCATGTTTAAATCAGTCTGCTGCTCGAACGGCCCAGAGCTTCATTATCGCGATCGCCCGTACTCGTGCATGGAATGGTGTTCGCGGCCAGATGATTGAGGCCTTAAAAGAGCAAGAAGCTCCAAAGAGTGCTTTGGCCTATTATGAGAAATTAGTACCTATTGTCTACAATCAAGGACCATTGGGGATTTTTGGTCTTATAAAAAAAATAATTATATTCTTTCGTGGGTTAAAAAGTCCAACACCTAGAGGTCCTTCTAGCTTAGCAGATATGAGAGTATGGGCCCATAAAACTTGTGCCCTGGCCTGCGAGAATATTATGCTCTCATTAGTCGCTCAAGGTTATGACTCATGCCCTATGGAAGGTTTTGATGAAAAAGTTCTTACAAAGTTCTATCCTTCGCTATTAGAAAAAGGGGACGAGGTTTGTATGATTCTTGGTATCGGTAAGCGAGATCATGGGGGCATTTATGGGCCTCAGGTTCGAATGAGTGCTAAAGACTTTATCGATAAAATTTAATCAGGGTTAGGTTTTATATTAGAGGACCAAGATGAAAATTAGATCTCTTAAATTAAGAAACTCATTCTTTCTCTCTCTTGGACCGATTTTTATTGTGGTCTTGCTGATTGTTATGGGACGCCAGTTTGTGGTGAGCATGCAGGACTTCGACTCTATATTTGAAAAATCCAGCGAACACCTAAGTTTAGCAGAAGAAATGCTACTCTTAGATCGAGATTTGACCAATAGTGCCCGTCTGGCGGTACTAACAGGGGAAAAAAAGTGGATTGCTAAGTATAAAATTAGTGTAAAAGAGTTAGATAATAAGATTCAAGAAGTTTATAAATTCATTGAGCGCAATGCTCAAGTGAATTCGATTACTCTTACTGAAAAATCGAATGCTCTTCTTGTAGAAATGGAGGAGCGTGCTTTAGACCTTACTAGAGAAGGTAAGAAGAAGGAGGCCATGTCAATTGTTTTTGGGCCCTTCTATAGGGAACAAAAAGAAAATTACCTCTCTGGTATAAAAAGAACAACACGCTATATTCAAGAGAAGAGAGAGAAATACTATGAAGAGACAGAAAATATCTTCATTATTCGCTATCTTGTCTTTTGTTCTCTCTTGGTTTTAGGTCTTACACTATGGGTTATATATGTTATTTACTCACTTCGATCTAACAAAAAGAGTAATTTCTATGATATTTCGAATTCTTATTCATTACGTATGAAGAAAGTCCTCTCTATTGTTGCTAATGATTTGAGAAGTTATATCTCAGTTTGTAGGTCCTCATATAATGTTATGTCTACTCGCCTAAAAACAATTCAAAAATCTGGTTGGATTGATGAAAATGGAATGAGTGGTGATGATTTTGAAATAACTGAAGAGATGCATAATCAGCAGGTCGGAAACGTCGACTTTCTGTTAAACGAAATGAAGACAATTTCTCGTGAGCATACTGAACAGCAGAAGGCCGTCAGTGTTGATGAGTGTATTATAAGAGCAAATGAAATTGTGGTATCTAAGTACTCTGACTGGTCAAAAATTAAATACTCAGAAAGCTATTCGAAAGAAAGGCTCTTCTTCTATGGGAATGAGGAATCATTAACTCATATTTTCGTTGAACTTTTTTCTAATTCTTATGAGTCCATTAAACATAACTTTAAACCATGGCTAAAACTTAAAGCATGGGAAGATAGAGATGAAGGGATGATTAAAATTTTAGTCTCGGATTCAGGGGATGAAATCCCAGCGGCTGCAAAGAAAAAGATTTTTGATCCTTTCTTTACAACGAAGGGAGATCAAAAATTTGTTGGAATTGGTCTTAATGTTGCTAAAGAGCTCTTAAGAGAGCTTGGGGGAACAATAGAATACCTCTATAAAAATGATACAAACTGTTTTTTAATATCGATCCCAAAGTTAGCTGATGAATTCTCAGAGTGAAAAATTTCTTAAAATAGCTGAGATATTGATTCGGGATGAGGTGATACCATCCTTACTTCCAAAAGCATGGAACCATAGTAATTTAGTCGCACTTGGTACTTCCATATGTTTGATCAAATAGAGAAAAATACTCTTAAAGAGGGCGGAGTCTTCTTTACCGAGGTCGGCCACATCTTTTACTAAGTTTCTGAATACTAGAAAGGCCATATCCAGTTCGCCTCGTTGTAGAATGCTGTCTTTATTAACATCAAATCGTATGAAGGCCGTTTCGAGATTAGTCAGAATGACAAGTATACGCGATAGGTCTTCCTTAGTCAGAGGCACTTTTGGATCAGGGTTGATTCGAGCATAAAGCTCAATATTAATGAGATATTTTCTTAGAGTTCCTACGCCTGCATCTTGTAGGAAGTCGTACAGCTTATTGTAGTAGACTTGATACTTGAGCTCATTAAAGAAGATATGGAGGAAGTGTTCTCTAAAGCAGAGAACGTCTACTGACTCATTGTCGGGATCGATTATAGGGCAGTATTTTTTTAGATTCTTATGAACTTGAGAGGTTATTCCGAAAGCATGGATAACATTATTTACGTACTCTGTTAGCTCCTCTTGAGAGCTTGCTTGGCTTCCGTCAGAGTGATACATGAATAGGTCAGAGGAAGCAATGGCCTCGGCGACAAATCTTTCTGGATCTTCAGGCCAGAAGCCTAGAAATTGTACGAGGCCCTTTAAATCATTCATGGCCACTCTTAGGTCATCTTTATCAATATGTCTGATTTTCTTACCCTTGGGGTAATGACCGTACACCTCTAAGGCCTTGTGAAGACCCCAGCGAATCATGCTTGATGTTTGAAAGCCCGATTTGAAGCGCTTGTAGTAATTATAGAGATAAGACTTATTATCAGCATCTTGGAAGAACCGATAGTTCTTGCTTATATACTCAAATTGCTCCCAATAGGCGCCAAGATACTTCTTTTGCAAATTAAAGTAGAAACTATTCTTTGGTCTTTGAATCCCTGAGATAGGGCCAGGGGATTTCATTTTGTCTTTAAATTGATCATAGGTGATGGCATTGAAGTAGAGCATTCCGGTGAATTCTTCTAACCAAGATATGATTTTATCGAGATCGCGGTATTGGATTTCATCGATCTTTCCACCAATGAACTTTTCTTTAAAACGGGTAATAGGAATTTCAAGATCTTTTATAGAATCATCTTCACTTAGGAAGGTATCAATCATGGTAAAGAGATCGTCTGCCGTAAGAATAACCTCCGTTTCTGGAAACACTTTAATATTCTTACGCAAATCTTCAATAATGGAGAAGTAATAGTAGTATTGGTTATTAAGGTCGTCATGATCTTTCTTGAAGGCGAAAACACCGTCAATGGCCGTAATCACAAGCTCAGAGGCGCGATCAAGAAGTTCTGTGAATTCAATAGATGTTACAACTGTCGGTCTTCCTCCAAGAAATAACTTTTTCACAAAGAACCATGGTCTAATACTATCTAAATTAAGATCATCATCTGATATTTTAAGAATACCTTTTAATTGTTCAAGGAAAGATTCAATATCAAGTTCGTAATTAAAGTCATCTGTATTAATATACCTGGCCGTTGTGTTAAGTACCTTTGTGGCCAGAGACTCAATGTGAAAGTAGATCTGTTGGCGCTTTGCCCAGTAGTTTTCTCCATTGAGATCTTTTAAAACTTGATAAAGATAGCGTCCATCTGAGTTAACGGCCTTGATGATAGAGAAAAAAGCAGGAAGTTTTCTTACCTTGATAAAGTCAACAGGGTCTCTTAGGAGAAGGGTATTAACGTTGAAAACTAACTTGAGAAGATCACCAGTTATTTCTCTAGATTCAGGAAAGAACTTATCCATGAACTTCTTAAGCTCTTCTCTTCCAATCAATTCTGAGTCAGCACGACGGACGAAATCTGCAAATTGATTAAGGTTGGTTTCAAGACAATCAATATCGGATTCAATATTCTCTTCAAGAATATTTTTTAGGGCATTGGTATCGAGTTCACAACTTCCCTCAAGCTCTTCTAAGTCATAAACTTGAGAGTCTGCAGGTTTTTCGTCGTTAAGGCCACAAGAGGTAAGAGGTAGAGTCATTACAAAAATAATGAGTGTGAGATAGAGATGGAGAAACTTAGTGAATCTAGGTCTCCAAACTCTTGCTTTCTTTTCATTGGCATAATGCCTAGGTGTGTGACTTGCCGCATCCATTCGGTTCAAATCCTCTTAGTAAATTATCTCTTATATAGACTTATTCTACAGATAAAAATATGGAATTGCTAGGCCGTAGAATATGGAAAAAACGTCCTTTTTTTATTGAATACTGGCCTTAAAAGACAAATAAGAAGCATACGGTCGTATGTTTTTTAGGGTTTTATTTTATATTTGTTTTTACTTTTAGATTCCTCTTAATGTCGTTATGATTTTGATATGAATAAACTGACAATTAAGAAACTTTTGATCTCTCTGGGATTAATCCCCATTAGCACCTTGATTCATGCAAAGGGTCAAGTTACTTATTCATACTTGGGAAGAGTCAATACTCCGCTTCAGGAAAATATTGGCAGTCAGTTTATCGAGCTCGACCTTAGTGATTCAAAAGAAGACTCTCGTTTTGATGGAGTCTACAGCGCACACTTTCGCCATTATCCAACTGCTAATACCCAAGTATTCTCAGTTCCTGAAGCCTATGTGAGAACTCGAATTGGATTACACGAGTGGGCCGTTGGGCGAAAAATTATCCCCTGGCAACGTAATGATGAGTTTTGGGCCCTAGGAGAAGTTAATCCCATTCGAGGGTTTAACTTAATTGAAACCAATCGTGAAGGAATCATGGGGCTTCATTACAGCTTTCGATCTAAAAATTGGGAAGTAATGCTTCAGGGCTCACCTCTTAATATTCCTCAAGTGAATCCCACTTTTACTGAGGATGGTGGCAAAATTACTGGAAATAATGAATGGTCCTATCCACCACCATCTGTAGTTCGCTATAGAGGTAATGATGTGCCCATTCATTACACGTTAATTTATCCTGACATGAAGGATATTCTATTGAAGCCCTCTGGCTCACTTTCACTGGCCTATAAATTTGATCAAGGAAGACTAGGTATTTATGGTGGATACAAGCCTGAGACAGGAATTCGTATTAATGCGACAGGATATTATGAGCAATTCAATGAAGAGCGAGCTCTTGTATTGGCAAAGCCTTTCATAAATAATCACTACTTCTGGGGAAGTAGTTTTGATTATCAGTTTAATTCTAAGAATGACAATCATGCATGGATATCCTCTGTAGGAATTGAGGGAGTCATCCCTGAAATAGGTAAGGATGACTCATTTGAATTTGCTGCCCTCAAAATTCAACCTGTATATGAGAGAATGACTTACTCAACTTTCTCGTTGGCCTACGAGTCACGCTTTATGAAAGTGAGTTTAAACGGTCTCTATCTAATCGATGGAGATACTATTAATACTAATGTCTTTGCCAAAAAGCCTAAGTGGAGAAGAGCGCTAGGAGTTAATGGAACTTGGTCTCCTCTAGCAAAAGTGAATCTTAATGCCCTTTATCGCTACGACACAAAAACTGAAGATATGACTTTAAAAAGTGAAGCTCAGTATTTGTGGAATAAGCATATTTCAGTGGCAGCGGGTCTACAGCTTGTTAGTGCTCCAAAGGATTATTCTTTTTGGGCCCCGTACCGCTCCAATGATACGATATATAGTCGTCTCAGTTTGATTTTCTAAAGTCATTCTCATCCTTAAAATTGTTCTATACCGATGATAAAAGTCTAGTATTCATTAATTAATTTACTTTATCCTTGGTTTCAATTTGATTTGCTATACAATATTTAAAAACTAAATTTAAGTTAAATAGTTGAACATTTCGGAGCTATAGTTATGAATGAATTTAATAAAAGGTACCTCGATTTTTGTAAACCTTTCATTGATGCAATTAAAGATGTCTACTCGACAATGATGTCTACTGAACTTAAACCAGGTGGACCAAAGATTAAGAAGGGAAGTATTAGTCATGGTGAATTCTCCTCTATTATGGGAATTAATGGGGTCTACGAGGGTGACGGTGAAAAGAAAGGTTTTCGCGGCAGTTTAACTTTGAGTTGGCCTGAGTCGGTTTATCTTAAAAGTGCTAGTGCTATGCTAATGGAAGAGTTTAGTGAATATAATGAAGAGATTGCAGATGTCGGAATGGAGATTTGTAATATTACAATGGGTAACGCAAAAAAGATTCTCTCTCAAGAAGGTTACTTGATCGAAATGTCTATTCCGACTTCTGTGAAAGGTAAAGACCACGAGATTAAGGCCCAGGATGGAGTTGTAACCATAGCGACTCCACTAGAGTCTGAGCTTGGAACTTTTTATATTGAATTGAGCTACGAAGATTATAAATTATAACCAGGTCATGCGTTGAAAGTTCTATACGCCGATGACGATATCCAGGTTCGAGACTATGTCTCTATGTTGTTAGAGGCCGGTCTTGACTGTGAAATTTTAGAGGCGAGTTCTGGAAATGAAGCACTTTCTATTTTAGAATTTGATAGCGAGGTCGATTTTGTCATTACTGAAGTCCGTATGAAAGGGGGCAATGGTAATGTCATAGTCGACTATCTTGATCACCATAATCTCAATATTCCTATTGTGTGGCTTTCTGAGCCTGAAAATAAAGAAGTCATGCTTGTGCAAGAAGTACTGGCACGATCTCCATTGAATGCATTTGTTGGAAAACCCTTTCGCGACGACCAATTCTTTCCCGTCATAGATAAAATCTTAAGTTTAAAGGCCGAGTATATAGAGGATTTAAACTCTAGTGAAGCAAGTCTCGAAAGTGAAGACGAAGATGTCGAATTTGATGACGATGACTTCAATTTTGGTGATGAGTTCGAACCAAAAGATACTGATTCTGATTCAAAAAATAATCCTTTTCGTAATCTTGATGAGGAGGCTTCTGATAAGAAAAGTAGTAGTTCCGAAGACGATTGGTCTTACGGTTTTAAGAAAAAAAAGCAATTGGGTGAAGAAGAGTTAGATTATAGCTTGAAGAAAAATAAAGGGGCAGAGGAAGAAGCGGGTTATTCTTTAAAGAAGGAATTCTCATCACAAGAAGAAGATGCAGGCTACTCTCTGAAGCAAGACTCAAACGCTAGAGAAGAGGGCGCTGGGTACTCATTAAAGAAAGAGTTTGGCCAAGCAGGCGAAGATGAGCTCGATTTTAGAGGGGAGAAAAATCATAGTGAAGAAGAACTTTCCCTCGATATTGAAAAGAGAAAAAAAGCTGAGCTTGCCTCAAAGAAAGCAAAAGAAGAAAAATCGAGTGATGCCAAAGATGACTATGATCGTGAGCGCTTTAAACGTGTAAAGCTGAAGCGTTTTTTAAATTTCACAGAAATTTGTTGTGATGTTTACTTAAAGATGAACGTTAAGAAATATTTAAAGGTCATCAATTCAAGTGAGGAATACTCACAAGAGATGATCACTAAGTATCGTGATAAGGGTATTACTTATCTATACGTCGAGAAAGAGGACTATACTTCTTTTAGTGAGCAATTTGGCAACCTCGTTATGGACCGACTGGAAAAGGCAAAATCTCTACCTGAGGAAGTGAGGGGTGTCGTTGAACTCGCGGCCTTTGAGCACACCATGGAGTCTGCAAAAGAGCTCGGTGTTACACAAGCAACTGCCAATAAAGTTCGTCAAAGTGTTAAGGCCAATATGGCAGCACTTACAAAAATGCCAAAACTCGAAGGTCTTTTAAATCGTATAATGAGAGGTGGTGATTACCTCTCAGAGCATAGTCTTCTTTTGAGCTATGTCGCTGGACAAATTTGTATGGCGACGAGTTGGGGTAATCCGCAAACATTGGAAAAATTAAGTATGGCAGCAATGTTTCATGATATTGCATTAGAGAAGAATCAGTGGGCGAGATTTCATACCATTGAGCAGGCAAAAGAAGCCGGATTAAGTGACTCTGAAGTAGAGTCAATAAAGGCCCATCCTGGATTGGCAGCTAAGCTCATCTCTGAGGGAGAGCATATTTTCGCTGATGTTGATTCGATTATCATGCAACATCATGAATTACCAGATAAGAACGGATTTCCTAGGGGATTAGGTGCTCTGAGTATATCACCTTTATCATGTATTTTTATCATAGCGAGTGAATTTGTAGAGGAGGTTTATGGCAAACCTTCGAGTGCTATTGATATAGAGAGTATCAAAGCAAAATTCTCGGATAAATTCAGCAAAGGTAATTTCAAAAAACCTTTAGAGGCATTCTTAAAAGTCTTTTAGATTTTCTTATTTGTGCATAGAATAGATAGAAATTAAATTGAATTCGTTTTTAATGAGGAGGGGCTATGCCATTTAGACCAGAGATGAAAACACTAGTGATAGACGATATGATGACCATGAGAAAGATCATTACAAAGATGCTTAAATCAATTGGTTTCACCAATGTCCAAGAGGCCGATGATGGTGCTACTGCATGGCCAATGATTGAAGCCGCGAAAGAAGCCGGAGAGCCATTTGAATTTATCGTCAGTGACTGGAACATGCCTAAAATGTCGGGACTTGATCTTTTAATTAAGATTCGTGCTACAGAGGGAATTAAAGATACTCCCTTTTTAATGGTAACAGCTGAGGCCGAGCAGAGTAACGTTGTTAAAGTTGTTCAGGCCGGTGTTTCTAATTTTGTTGTGAAGCCATTTAAGCCAGATACTCTTAAGGAAAAGATTCAGAAAATATTTCCATAGAATAGACTACGGAAATATTACGAATTCTTTATATTGAAAATTGTTTCATCTGATAAACTCATAAAATGAATTGGTTTATCAATGAAATATAGTTGTATTTAAGCTTAGGAAGAGTATAAGATGTCTGATTCACAGTCTGCGATTATTCAAGAGTTTCTAGTTGAGTCATTTGATAATTTATCTAATATCAATGATGACTTAACTCAATACGAGAAGAATGTTGAAGACTATGAGCTTCTTAATAGCATCTATCGTAAGATCCACACTCTTAAAGGATCAGCTTCCTTCCTAGGCCTCAACAAACTTCAAGAAATCACTCACACAGTTGAGTCTATATTAGATCATATTAGAGATAAAGATTTCTCTGTTAACTCAGATCTTATAGATATCTTTCTTGAAAGTTTTGATATATGTGTTCACCTTCTTCGCAATATTGAATCAGATGGCTCTGAAGGGGATTTAGATACCTCAGATATCTTAAAGAGATTAAAGGCCAGCTTAGAAAGTGAGCTACTAGGCCGGGAACTTCCTCGCGATGATGATCATGCAGGTATGCAAGATTATAATTTAGGAGAAATTACGAGTAGTAAAGAAGAGACTAAAGAAGAGACTAAAGAAACTAATGAAATGCTTGATGATCTTGATGGCCTGATTCAGGAACATAACGGTGAAAAGGTAGCGGCCAGTATAGAAAAGGAAGAGGAAACCTCTCCCTCTCCACAAGCCGTTAGCAATGGCCCCCAAAGCTCTTCAGCTCCAACGATATCACCGCAACAGTCTGGGGCAAGTAGTCGCTCCAATATTAGCGAAAGTATTGTCAGAGTAAATGTTCACTTGCTCGATAAGATTATGAATGTTGTGGGAGAGTTAGTTATCACAAGAAATCAAATCCTTCAGTATTCTAAATTCAAGGATGATGCTGATCTTAACCGCTACGCTCAGCAACTCAACGTCATCACTACAGACTTACAAACAGATATAATGACCACTCGAATGCAACCTGTGGGAAGTGTATTTAATAAGTTTGAAAGAATCGTTCGAGACTTAAGTCGCTCTCAAAAGAAGAAAGTAAGGCTTGAAATTATTGGTCAAGACACGGAGCTTGATAAGACACTCATTGAGGTCATAAAAGATCCGATGACTCACCTTATTCGAAACTCACTAGATCATGGTCTTGAAACCCCTGAACAGCGTGAAAGTAGTGGTAAGAACCCTGAAGGGCTTCTCTCCATCAAGGCCTATCATGAAGGTGGACAAGTCGTCATAGAAATCTCAGATGATGGTAATGGTATTAATTCTTCTCGAGTGAAGAATAAGGCCGTAGAGAAGGGTATTATGAGTAGAGAGGAAATTGATTCACTTTCTCTCAATAAAGTTCAAGCACTTATCTTTCATCCTGGTTTTTCAACAGCAGAACAAGTAACCAATATCTCTGGCCGTGGCGTTGGAATGGATGTGGTTAAATCAAATATTGAAAAGATTGGTGGTGAAGTAGAGGTTCACTCAGATGAAGGAAAGGGAACAACCTTTAGACTTAAGATCCCTCTTACTCTGGCCATTGTTCCTGCTTTGGTCGTTGAAGGTGGTGGTGAAACTTTTGCTATTCATCAAAAGAATCTAGTCGAACTCGTTTTATTAGAAGAGAAAGACTTTTCAAGAATTGAACTCCTTCATGGAAGGGAGTTCTTTCGCCTCAGAGGCGATTTAATTCCCATTATTCGCTTGAATCAGGTTCTGGATTTAGAGAGTGAGCAAAACATACAAAACCCAGTGTTGAATATTATTGTACTCAAGGCCGAAGGGAAGACTTATGGGCTTATCGTCGATGAAATTCTTGATACCCAAGAAATTGTAGTGAAGCCTCTTGATCGAATACTTAAGAATATAAAATACTATGCTGGCTCGACAATTATGGGGGATGGGAGAGTGGCCCTCATTATTGATGCTTTCGGCTTCTATAATCAATTTGATCCAAAAGATGCTGCCTCTAAAGATGAGATCGCTTCTCGTGATGTCATGATCGAAGAAGATTATGAGAAAATGGAAGTGATACTCTATAAGTTAGGAGATGGTCGTGTCTACGCAGTTCCCCTTAGTTTAATTGATCGTCTTGAGGAGATTGATTGCGAGAAAATTGAAAGGTCTGGAAGTCAATCTCTGATACGTTATCGTAATACATCAATGCCTCTTATTAATGTAGAAAAAATCCTAAAACTCGAAGGTGAGAGCGTTATCGATTGTCGTAAGGAAGGAAAACTCAACTGTATTGTGACGAGTATTAACGGTACCTTTTTTGGAATTATTGTATCTGAGATTATTGATATTGCTATGAGTGAGTCAGAGCTTGATTCTGATACTGTTGATCGCAAGGGATTGATGGGGACAATTTATATTGAAGAGAAGCTCATTACTTTGATTGATCTCTATGAAGTAATCAACATGACGGAAGTGGGAAGAAAGCTCTTTGCCATTGATGTGGAATATAATCTTGAAGGGGATATTTTGGTAGTTGAAGATGGAGCTCTTTATAGAAGAATTTATCAGGACGTACTACATGGACTTGGGCTCAATCCTATTATCGCAAGAAATGGTCTTGAGGGGATCGAACTCTTCAAAAAGAACCCTCAAGTGAAAGCTGTGATTACTGATATCGAGATGCCTTTGAAGAATGGTTTTGATTTAGCTGAAGAAATTCGTGAAATCAATGCAAGTGTACCTATCCTCGCAGTCTCCGCAAAACTTACAAGTAAAGAGCTTGAAAAGGGCAAGAGTGCTGGGTTCACAACACATATCGAAAAATTAAATAAGAAAGAATTCGTTTCTGTATTGAACGACTTGCTTAAATAGAAGGACGATTTATGGAAGAAGCAAATAACTTGGTCGAAGCTGTTCTATCTGGAGATACTTCTCAGCTTTGTGGCTTTAAAATTATGGACGGACAATATGCAATTCCCGTTCTTGAGGTACAGGAAGTTGTTAAACCACAGAAGGTTACTCCTGTTCCATTGGGGCCAGATTATGTCGATGGACTCATTAATCTACGAGGGCAGATTGTAACCGCGATTAACTTAAGAGTTATGTTTGGCCTTCCACGTAATACTGAAGCCGAAGAAGAGTATATGAATATCATTGTGCGCTGGGGGGATGGGCTCTACGCATTAGTCGTCGATGAGATTATGGATGTTATGGATGTTGAAAATACTACTTTTGAAGACACTCCGGATATGATCGACGAGAAGATAAAGAAGTATATAAGAGGAGTCTTCAAACTCGAAGAAAATTTATTAACTTTATTAAGCTTAGAAAAACTTTTAGATATAAAAAATTAACTTAAATATTCAGAATTAAATTAGAGGGATGGTGTAAATTATGAGCGAAGAAACAAAATTTGATATTCTAACTATTTCCAAGCAAATGTTAGATTTATCGCCAATTAATACAATGCTTGCCGATAAAGATGGAAATCTCCTTTATATGAATGAAAATTCAGTTACAACACTTCGCCAGTTGGAACAATTTCTTCCTGCAAAAGTAGATGATCTTGTTGGCAACTCTATTGATTGGTTTCATAAGAATCCTGCTCACCAACGAAAAATTATTGGTAGTGCCAGTAACCTACCTCATTCCGCTATCATCTCTGTTGGACCTGAAAAGTTAGACCTTTTGGTTTCACCTATATACGATGCTGAAGGAAACTACTTTGGTCCTATGGTGACTTGGGAAGTTGTAACAACTAAGTTAGAAACAGCAGAGGCAATGGCCCGTGCTGAAAATATGGTAGAGAAATCACCTATCAATACAATGATGTGTGATCCAACTGGAAAGATTCTATTCTTGAATGAAAAATCAAGAACAACCCTTGTAACTCTTCAAGAGCATTTACCAATTAAGGTAAGCGATATTGTCGGTAGTCAAATGGATGTTTTCCATAAGAATCCTGCCCATCAAAAGAAAATCATTGGTAACCCTGCAAATCTACCTCATAAGGCCATTATTCAAGTTGGTCCTGAAAAGTTAGAACTTAATATTTCTTCTGTTATGGGAAATAATAATGAATATCTTGGTGCCATGGTTACTTGGGATGTGGTTACAACAAAAGTTGAGCTTGTTTCAGGACTAAAAAAATCAAGTTCTCACCTAGGTGAAAATGCTGATAATCTTCTTAATATTGCAAATAGCCTCTCTGCTTCAGCAGAGGAGACAAGTGCACAGTCAAATACGGCCTCAGCTGCTTCTGAAGAAGTTAATGCTGGTGTACAGACTGTTGCATCTAATATGGAAGAGATGGTTGCCGCTATTAAAGAGATCACAAAGACAACCAATGAAGCAAGTTCTCTGTCTAATGATGCCATGAAAATGGCAAACTCCACTGATGAAATTATTGGTAAACTTGGTGAGTCCTCTGTTGATATTGGAAATGTTATCAAAGTGATTTCAAGTATTGCTCAACAAACCAATCTCCTTGCTCTTAACGCTACTATTGAAGCCGCTAGGGCCGGTGAAGCCGGTAAAGGGTTTGCCGTTGTTGCTAATGAAGTAAAAGAACTTGCTAAGCAGACAGCGAATGCAACTCAAGATATCACGAAAAGAATTGAGAATATTCAGTCCGACTCTAAATTGGCCGTTGAGGCCATTGCTCAAATTAAAGAGGCCATTGAGAAAATTAATGGTTATGCTGGCAATATTGCTGCTTCTGTTGAAGAACAGGCTGCAACGACTAATGAAGTGACAAGAATTGTTACTGAATCTGCAGAAGGTGTTAAGCAAATTAATGAGAATATATCTCAAGTTAGTGAAGCCGCAGGCAATACGGGGCGCGATGCTCTTAAGGCCCAAGATGCAGCACGTGCATTGGGTGAAATTGCAAATCAACTGAATCTACTTGTGGAAAAAATTGAGGTGTAATTGAAAGTTGTAATTGTTGATGACTCAGTAGTTTTTCGAATGGCATTGAAGCAAGCTCTAGGCTCCATTGAGGGTCTAGAGGTTGTCAATGCATTTAGTAATGGAAAGTTGGCGGTAGATTATTTACAGAATAATCCCGATATCGATCTCATTACCTTGGATATGGAAATGCCCATTATGGATGGTATGGCCACGATTATTGAAATTAGAAAATTCAATAAACATATCCCTATAATTGTATTTAGCTCCCTCACTACTAAAGGCGCAGAGAAAACAATTGAGGCCCTCAATAATGGGGCTAACGACTTTGTAACTAAAGAAGAAGTTGGAGGGGCGAAGAGCATAGATAATTCAATCGAAATGATTAAACAAGGCCTTCTCCCAAAAATCAAAGCTCTCTATGAAGTTAGAAAGCGATCTATTGGCATTGATCGAAAAGCTAATGAGCTAGAAGTTAGAGGCAGTAAGTCTTCTCAGAGTATAACCAATCAAGAAAGAGTCACTCAAAGGGAGACGAGTAGTAGTATCAATAAAATTCCAGAGATGGTGAGACGACCCAAGCTTATTGTTATGGCCTCTTCTACTGGTGGGCCAGAAGCGCTTACTCAAGTATTTAAATCTTTAAATGAGGGAGTAAATAACATCCCTATTCTTTTGGTACAACATATGCCACCTCTTTTTACGGCAAAGCTTGCTGAGATGCTCGCCAGGGTATCTCCTGGTTATGACGTCGTTGAGGCCAAAGGCGGTGAAAGCCTTAAGCCTGGTGTTTGCTATATTGCACCCGGTGATTTTCATATGAGAATAAATAGTGATCATATTGTGACACTGGATCAAGAGGAGAAGAATTGCTTTGTGCGACCTGCTGCCAATTTACTTTTTGAAAGTGTCGCTAAGTATTATGATAAACAAGTGGCCTCTTTTGTCTTGACTGGAATGGGTGAGGATGGAGGAGCTGGTGTGGTAGAATTATCAAAAAAAAGTAGTTACAATTTTTATCAAAGTGAAAGA
>JBLWXW010000020.1:0-66058 GCA_048267265.1 Bacteriovoracaceae bacterium | reverse complement strand
TTTTTTTTGCCTGGGGCAAAGGCCCATGATCACCAAATCCTCGGCCTTGTAACCTTTGTGAAATCAATGACTTAAGCTATGTTGAGTCATGTTTTATCAATAATTTCAGTTAGTTAGGCTCACTCTTGATTTCAAAATCCAAGGGGTAACAGTAGGGCCAGGGTTGGGAAGGCCTGAGAGGGCCTATTCATTTTCATTGCCAATGACGCTCCCGACTGTTAATTTCAGGCACCAAAAAATCAGAACTTATTCGTTATAAACCTTTTCAACGGAGTATCTTTATGACGACGCCATCAAACCAAGACCAACCAAGTGGGTTGGGTAATCGCAGTGCAGAATTACCGAAAGAGCAATGGGTAGAAAATCCTGAGACTGGTGAAAAAACCGTAAAAGTCGGAGACATGGACTTCCCTAAACGAAAAGTCTGGATGCATACCTTTGGTTGCCAGATGAATTATCATGACTCGGAACGTGTTCTTTCTCATCTTGAGAACTTAAACTTTGAACAAACGAAGAATCAGGAAGATGCTGATCTCGTTCTTTTCAATACTTGTGCCATTCGCGACCTTTCAAATCAGAAGTTTTACTCAAAGTTAGGAGATACTAAGCACCTTAAAAAGAAAAACCCTGATGTGAAGATTGGAGTAGGGGGATGTGTAGCACAAACAGAAGGTAAGGAACTTATCAAAAAGTACCGTCACCTAGACTTCTCCTTTGGAACTGATGTTATTGATACCATCAATGAACTCGTTTATCGCAGTTATGCTGGAGAAGACCCTTTTGCTATTAATACTTGGGACAGAAGTCAGAACTTTTCTATTGATACGAAAATTACTCACGGATCTCCCCAGGCCTTCGTAAATATCATCAAGGGATGTAACAAATGTTGTTCTTACTGCATTGTTCCCTTTACTCGCGGAAAAGAGAAGTCACGTCTCCAAAAAGAGGTTGTTGAAGATATTCGTAAACTTGTTGAGTACCAAGGTGTCCAAGAGGTTACGCTACTAGGACAAAATGTTAATTCCTATGGAAAAGATAACGGCGAATCTCTAGCAAGTCTTATTACTGAGCTTGATCAAATCAATGGATTAGAGCTTATTCGCTATACAACATCTCATCCTTACGATGTAACTGATGAGCTTGTTCAGGTTCATGGTGAATCAAAGAAGCTTTCTCGACATCTGCACCTTCCTGTTCAATCGGGTTCAAATACCGTTCTTCAAAGAATGTTGCGTGAGTACACAGTTGATCACTACATGGGATTAATTGAAAAATTGAGAAAAGCGAGACCTGATATTGTTCTAAGTACAGACATTATCGCTGGTTTTGTCAATGAGACAGACGAAGAGCACCAGGCCACTCTTGATCTCCTTGATCGCGCTCAATATGACTTTATCTATTCATATGCTTACTCTCAAAGAGCTAAGACTCGTGCATCTCGTTGGGAAGACTCTCTTACAGATGATATTCGTGGTGCTCGCTTGAGAGAAATTCAGGCCCATCAAACTAAGATCCAAGAGAATATTAGAAAAGATCTGGTTGGCAAGACCTTCACTGTTCTTGTTGACGGTCATGGCTTTATGGGTGGAATGAAGAAGTGGAAGGGAAGAACAAACTGTATGCGTATTGTTCACTTTCTACCAGAGCATCAAGAGCATGATCTTCAATGGCATTGGGTTGAAGTTGAAATCACTGATGCTACGGCCTTTTCTTGCCAAGGTAAGTTGAAGAAAGTTTGGGGCCGAAGAATGCCTTCAGATGCGCCACGCTACTAGGTGCTTATTGTCTAAGTTATTGAATTTACAGAAGTGCTTTCCCCTTGAAAAACATCGAGGGGAAAAATCATCCGATGATAGAGAGAGCCCAACTAACCCTGATAGACTTAAGTTCAGAGGTTTGTATGTTAAAAAGCTTTCTTATTTTTCTTTTTGGGTTGTTCTTAACAACTCATTCTTCATATGCACTTATTGAACTTAGTGGAGAGTACGGACTTTCTCAACAAGTTTATGGAAGCCAACGAAATAATTCGATTGAATCGACTTCGGTTGGTGCATCCGTTGCTCTCTATCTCTTTGACTACACGGCCATTGAGTTAAATTACAACCAAGCTGAAACTGTAACTGATGAGAATACAACTTTATCTATCGATGATACCTATGATCTCACCAAGCAAGTTAATACAATTCAAATCTATAGCTACGGTATTGGGATTCGTCAGGCCTTTGCAAGTCGAAAAGCGAGATTCAGACCTAGTATAAGTTTGGGGTATGCAAGACAATTTACTAGCGACTCAACGACGGCGCACTTTCTAAATAATGATACAGGTGCAACATTCTCCATTACCAATGCAGGTTCAAAATCTCGCTATGACTCTGTCTTTGGTAGCTTCAACTTAGAGATCATGCTTACGCGAACATTTTCTATCCGTGGTTCAGTAAAGACAATTTTTAAAGCCTTTGAATTTAGCCGCGCTCAAGATAATATGAAGTACCTAGTCGGTTTTTCTTGGTATCTCTAGTGAGCGAGCTCTGTGACTTCAAAAATTTTTTACTTTCTTAAATTAGTACTTATTCTTCAGCTTTTTTCATGTGCCAAAGTTAGTTATCTCTGGGATCAGGGAAGGGGACAGATGTCACTTCTTTGGAGTGGTCGCGATAATTCTGAAATTCTCAATGATCCGGCCATCTCAGAAGAGGTTAAATATAAAATCCGCTTAGTGGAGAAATATAAGTCTTATTTCTATACCTACTGGAGTAAGGAGCCGACTGGAATTTACTCCGAAACAACACTTTTGGATCAGGAAGCGGTAACTTATCTTGTTATCGCATCACCATACGATCATATTCGGCCTTTAAAGCATTCTTTCCCATTTATGGGTGAATTTCCCTACCTTGGTTTTTTTGATCGCGAGAAGGCCCAAAAATACGCTCAAAACTTAAGAGAGGAAAATTGGATTACCTATGTTCGTCCGGTTTATGCTTATTCGACTCTGGGATACTTTGAAGACAATATTCTATCAAGCTTTTTTCAGTACGATGATTTCGCTTTGGCCGAGTTAGTTTTTCATGAACTTTTTCATACCATTTTCTTTATTAAGAACGAAGTTGACCTTAATGAGTCACTAGCAACCTTCTTTTCGCGTAAAATGACCTATGAGTACTTTAATCTAAGTTCTAATGAGATTGCCTCCAGGGTTGATGAATACAAGTCTAAAGACTTTCTCATGCGAAAAATGGTGGAGCATATTCATACTCTAAATGAGCGCTATAAAAACTCTGCTCCCAAGGGACTGGAGGAGGCTGAAAAATTGCTCAATGAGTATCTAAGCAATGAATTTTTAAAGGATTTTAAAAAGATTTGTGAAGTTGAAAAACTTGAAAATTGTTTTCCCATCAATAGGGAATGGAATAATGCTTCTTTGGCCGCATTGATGACTTATCAGAATAAGGAAAAGAAGTTAGAAGCGCTTTTTAATGAAAAAGAGCAGAGCTTGAAGGAATTCTTTAACTTTATTCAAAAGTCTTATGATCAATACTTAGACTCCGATAGTGAGTTGCCATTTTCAGATGGCCTTTTTCCCGATAAATTGAAAAAATAGGTTCTTAATTTTTAACTTTTACCTCCTAATGAGGGACTATGAAACATATCCTCTTTATTGATCCCCTAGAAAAACTTGTCCCTAAGAAAGACTCCTCTTTACAATTGGCCTTAACTCTAAAGGAGATGGGAAAGGAAGTTTACCTACTCTTTGAAAAGGAATTCTTCTTTGTGAATCATGAAACACCAGTTTTTGAGTGTCACAAGTTTAGAGGTGCCTTTCTTGAGCATTCTCCCTATATCGATAACTTTGTGCTTGAGGATCAAAAATATATTTTGATGGACAATGAAACAGTTCTTCATATGAGGATAGATCCGCCCTTTGATACTCGATATCTTAGATATCTATGGATGCTTAAGGCCCTAAAGACAAAGTTTGGGGTAAAAGTTGTTAACGATCCTGAAGGGATTCTTATTCATAATGAAAAGATGATTTGTTATGAGTCGGAGAAGTCTGTGGAGACATATGTGGGAAGCTCTGAAGAAGGTCTGCATACCTTTGTAAACTTCCTAAAGGGAGATAGTGAAAATTATCCCGCCCTTATTATGAAGCCCATCGACCTCTTTCAGGGAATTGGTGTCGTAAAAGTGGAAGAGGGACCAAGTGAAGAGGATATCCTCAAAGTTTTCAATGCTAAAAAGGATGAATTTAAAGGTCCTGTTGTGGTTCAGCCTTTTATTAAAGAAGTTGAAAAGGGAGAAATCCGATCAATTTACTTTGGGGGCAAGGAGCTTGGAAGTATTTTAAAGACTCCGCCAGAGGGTCAGTTTCTAGCTAATATTGCTCAAGGGGCAACCTATGAGATGGTTAAACTCTCTAAAGAAGTAAAAGAAGAGTGTGAACGCTACTGTCAGGAACTTATGAAAATTGGTGTGCCTTGGGTGGCCTTTGATATTCTAGGAGAAAAGGTACAAGAGGCGAATCTCACTTGCCCAGGACTTCTTGTGGAAGTTTCTTCGGCCATGGGTGAGAATTTGGCCATTCCCATTGTGAATGGCCTTGAGACGATCCTTACTGACTAATGACTGGAGTGTAGTTAGGATCTCTTTCTTCTTGTTTCCAATAACCCGCATCTCCGTCCGGTAGTCTTCCTAGTCCGTCAAAGATATTAGTCTTTTCACGCTCAACTTTTCCAGCAGATACAAATTTTAATTGATGACCAAGTAGAGCGTTATCAAAATGGAGCTCACAAGATTCAAATTTTCCTTCTTCAGTGAGTTTTTTCTTAATGTACTTCATCTTCTCTTTGTAGCTTACAAGGTGTTGCTGCCCACTTTGTTCGTAGTGATTGTCAAAATCCTTCGCGTGCTTTTGAAGTTTGTTAGAGCAATAGTTATGATTTTGCCCTGTAAAGAAGTTTGCCGTTGCGCTGCCAACCGTGTGGTAGCTATCTTGGAATTTTCCTACTATATACTGCTTTCCATCTTGGGCCTTACCAATAACAGTATGACTTCCATCAGATGCCTTTTGGATAACAAATTGATACCCATCTTTTGCTGTACCAATAACCTGCTCAGCTCCATCTTTAGTCTTTCTGATCAGTAGATTTCCACCATCTTTAGACTTTCGGATAATGAATTGGACTGAGCCAACAGCTGCATCTCTAGTTGCTTGATAGCCTTGCTGAATCTTTTCTCCAGTAAAGCTAGCTGCACTTTGGACACCCGTCTTTGTGGCCTGGTATCCATCTTGTAATTTTCCTACAATATAAGAGCTTCCATCTTGTGCTTTACCGACAACATAGTCCTTTCCATCTTCACCTTTTTGAATAATAAATTGGTATCCACTCTTTGCGGCACCTACAACTTTATCTTTTCCATCGGCACCTTTTTGAACAAGGTACTCAATTCCATCTTTAGATTTTCTAATAACAAATTGTGAAGATCTTTGGGCCGCATCCCTAGTCGCTTGATAGCCTTCTTGCGCCTTGGCCCCAACAAAGTTTGCACTTCTTTGGACACCTGTTTTAGTCGCTTGCCAACCTCTTTGGATACTATTGTCTATGAAATCGATTCCATTGTGGACACCCTCTTTTGTTGCTTGATAGGCATCTTGGGCCTTTCCTACAACATATTGAGTTCCATCTTTTGCTTTTCCAACTACATATTCAGTTCCATCTTTAGATTTACCTAGGGTATATTCGTAGCCATCTCTTGCTTTACCAACGACAAAACTTGTCCCATCTTTAGCTTTACCTACAACATAGTTAGAACCATCTTGAGCTTTTCCTACGACGAAGCGTGAAGATTTCACGATTCCCTCTTTGGCAGCTTCTGCTCCTCGTTGGGCGCTATCTCTAACAGCTTCGGTATTATCTTGTAGCCTGGCCCCTGAGAGTGTTGAGGCCGTAGGATTACTTCCACTCATAACTCGAGTCTTGGCCTCTTCAATTTTATTGTGACATTGAATCGTATTGGGAAAGAAACAGTTAACACTAATCGTTTGATTAGTTGTTGGGTTTGTTACGTTAAAGGTCTTGGCATTTATCTGTGAGGATAGAATAACACAAGCGATCACCGGTAATTTATAAGCTTTCATTTATCCACCTTTCATGAATTAGACTGAATCTCTATGTCTAATCGGAAAGAGGGGGAAGAAAGTTGAGTTTTTTAGTCGATAAACCCTGTTTTTAGATAGTTAACTTAGAAAAGAGCTCCAAAACCTATTGTGAAAGCAAATTCTCCGTGCTCTGGAGTGGCGAGATTCGTAAGGTTACTCAGGTTACTTGAACTCGATAGGGTTGGTGCCTCTGAAGAAATATAGTCTACCGAGAAATAGGAAAGGAGACTTCTATAGTAATCAATGAAGCGTGCTCCTGCGGATATTTGTTGAATCTGATGTTCCGTCTCATAGTTTATATCGGTAGTCGTTGAAGTGTCACTGATTGGTGAGTAACTCAATTCATATTCATTCTTATGAGTGAATGCATACATCGCTACGAAGGGTTGAACTTTCAATTCAAAGGCAGAGAAGTTGAGATTGATACTTCCTCCTGCTCCATACATTTGTCCTGAAGCTTTCTCTTCATAGGTAAGGCCAGTTGTATCATTGGTTTTATTAATTGAGCCCGAGTTCTTTCCATAGCGGGCAGAGAGTGTCACAGAAAAGAGATAGGAGGCAAAGAATTCATGAGAAGCTTCAAGCTGTACCCCATGAACAGGTATTTTAGATTCTTCACCAAGAGAAGTGAAGCCAGTATCTGTGGAGGCTTCTTGATGATTAATAATACTCTGTTGGTTTTGGTAATGAACCATTAGGGAGTTTGTTGAGAGGTCTCCTCTATAGGATTTACCAAAAGTTGGACTTATGATTAAAGCGCCAAAAATGAGCAGATTGATTTTTTTCATCTGCCTATTATAACAATTGTTGTCAGTTGTTAGAAGTCAATTGTTACCGGTAACAGTTACCGTCACCGCCACCGTCACTACCACGACTAACCATTAACCAAATCAATGCGGAATATCCTTAGTCGTATCAGTAGAGAACTGAATATCAAGCGCATAACACTCATCAGCTCCTACTTGCGTATAAGGACAATTTCTTCCACTGGTAATTCCGCGTGATTGATCTTCTAGACAGTCTTGATCATTTGTTGTGTTTAGGACTTCTATGACAAGAGGATCAGAAGTTGCGGGTACAGAAAATTCAAAAACTTCTGAAGCACAGCCTACAGGAATATCTTCGAAGAAGTGATAAGAGCCTACTCCTGATGTTCCACTAGCCGCTCTTACAACAATTCCAACATTAATCTTGGTAAACTCTCTTGCGCCAATTTGCTTAGTACAAGTATTACCTTTACTGTCTGTTCCTTTTCCAATCATATGAGGTACAACTCTTAGGTTAAAGCGAGAGTCTGTTTTAAAAATATTTTCGTTATACCCAGAAAGGTGAAGTTGAGAATTGAAAGTTACAACACCTGCTGGAGCACCATGCATGATTACGTCATGGTAGGGAAGAGTGTAGTAGTCTGTTGACTGACCATGGGTAGAGATACCTGCTTCATTCCCAGTTCCAAATGAACAACTTGGTGTTGTAGGTGTGCCTGAACCATCACCGGTACTTGGAGAAGTGCTTGTATCGCTCGTTGTATTTGAGGATGATGAGCTATCTTTTCCACAACTACTGATGGCAGTTGCGATTAGGAAAATAAGAAAGAGTTTTAAGCTAGTATTTTTCATATTCATTACCTGTTAAATTAGGTCAAATAATAGTTCTCTTGTAACTTATCGGAAGAATTGCGAATTACTTGAGCTTTATGGGTTGGTAATGTTAAATGGTAGGAATTATTAAATATTTCACTATATGTGTCAGAAATATTGAGTAATAAAGGGTTGTCACTAGCGATAAGCACACCTTAAAATAAAGGGGTGAAGATAAATCAATCAAACTTAGAGAAACTCGCTCTTAAGTATTACCCTTTTGCCTACGCTCTCTTACCAGATGAACTGATGGCGACTCAATTGTTAATTGACTCCATTACGAAGATGGCCGTGATGAATAAAGACTCAGATGAAGAAGCTCTGATGGATGAGCTCTTTGAATTAGACTTTATCAAAAATATTTACGCGGTATCAGTAATAAGAGCAGAGCATTTTAAAGAATCTACTCAACTGGAATCATTCGGCCATGATTCTCAGGATAGTGCTTTCTTTCTTATGGGCCTCCAAGAGAGAGCTTGTCTATTTCTTAGAGATAAATTGAACTTAAGTTTTTCGGACCTGGCCTTCGCACTTAATATAGATTATGAAGAGGTTTTGGCCATTATCCATCGCTCTAGGGCCGAGTTTGTTGATCTAATTGATCATGGTGAATCTCAAACTGGTGGACCTTATGCGCACTAATCGTAATTCATTTCGAAAAAAGACTTCGCAACTCGAAGATTCCGTTTACCTATATCATGATGAAAATAAAGATCTCTATAATGAAGTATTAGAGGGGCTCAATAAGAGTGACTGTATTTTTAATCGCAATCTTATGGCCTATCTTGAAAAGCAAGATGAAGTCGATGACTCATTCTATAGTAAACATCTTCTTAGTTGTCCGAGCTGCCAGGCGAAGGCGACAGAGTATAGAAAACTTCAAAGTAAGATTTCTCAAGCAATTCCTTATTATAAAATAAATAAAGAGCTTCTTCCGATGGTAAGTGAAGAATTGAAAGAAGCGCTAAAGCTCTTTAATCATGATCCCAATCAGATTGAGCGCATCAATATACTCAGTACATTTAAGGCATCTCTTGGTGAATTCTTTAGAGGATTTTTTACTTCGAGAGAAATTGTTCTAGGGTTTTTTGTGGCCTCGGCAATGGTTCTACTAATTCTCGTTCTTAATTAATTCTAAGTTGGTAATAGATATTGAATTGATCTTTATCTTCAATGATGGCCTTGGGGGGATTTGGCAAGGAGCGGATATTGAGAAGGGTCTTTTCAAAGAGTTTGTGAACTTCATCATTATTGCTACTTCTTAATATTTTAATTCGCATAATATTACCTTCTTTATCAAAAGTAATTCTCCCCGTGAGTAGGTGACGTTCATTACGAAGAGCATTTTTGATTTGAGGGTATTGATTAAGGGTTGCATTGTAGCTGGACATAAATGAATTTACATAGCCAATGAAAGTTCTCTTTTGGAAGCTATAGAAAATCTTCTCTGCAGTATTGAGTTCATCTTCTGGGATACCTTCTGGTGGTTCAAAGTGAAGATTAAAGCCCGTACTCTTAAGTATCTCGGCCTGTTGAGATTGAGCACCACTATCTCGAAGCATATCAAATTGAAATTGTTGCTGACGTCTAAAGTTATTAACGGCCTGAGATGATCTTAAGGCCGTTAAGGGGATTCCTTGTTCAGCGGCCTGAATTTCTTTTTTGATAAGTATCTTCTCTTGCTTGGGAGTGAGCTTTGCATCTTCTTGCTCGGCAGAATTTGCCGGCTTCGTTGGAGCATCAACCTTTGGAATCTTTTTTACCTTGGAAGGATCAACCTTTGCCCTTAGCTGATTTAGTGAGAGACCTTGCTTGCCCTTTCCGCCTTTTACACCTACGCGAGGGGGGAGAACTGTTGGAGGATTATTCTTACCTTTACTTACAGTGTTGCCCCTTTTTGACTTCATATTGAAGCCTTTAGCGCCTCCTCTGACGCCAACCCTTCTATATTTTTCGAGTTGGGCCTGTGTTATTTTATCTATTTGAATGGCCCGTTGGGCAACTGGAAGTTGAGTGCCAAGTTTGAACTCGTAAGTTAAGAGCACTAACCACCCGAAAAATATGAAGTGGGCGAGTAGAGCAAGGATACTGGCGTTGATAAGTCGGTTATGATTTTCCACAGATAAACCATACCATGAGCGCAATTTAAAAATCACCCCGTAATTGGTGGACTTTTCTACTTTGTCATATTTCTGATGGGAAAGTGCAACATATCTTACCCGTCAATTATTGCCCTTTCTTGACTAATATGGCGCAACTTGTAAACATATTTTAAAGTGGGTTTTTTTGGCCATGAAGGCCCTCACTTAAAACCATCTAAGCTGTAACTAGTGGAGAATGACCATGAAGGTTGGCCTTCTTAATAAGATCCAAGGTAAAACAAAAGTACTCTCAGTTGTGGGGCTGGCCAGTTTGGTCATGGTATCTGCTGCAATTCAGAATAATTCGATAAAAGCACAAAAGCTCTCTGCTCTAAAGGGAGGATTGCAAACTTGCTTTACGCGACTTCATAATTCATATACAGCTCGCTTATTAGGCGCTGATTCAGAGTATCTATCAAATGGATTCACTCAGACAACTGAAGAGTGTTTGGGTGAAACAATCAGTGCTTATGAAACTCTAGGATTAGATAATACAGTGATCTTGGATGACCTTAATACTTTGGCCAATGATGCCAATTGGTTTCATCAGAAAGTAACAGCGAAAGAGAGTGAAGGGCTATTTGAAGGTAATCCTGAAAATGTTCTGCTAAGTGCTCTTGGTACTCGTTTTGAAAAATTAGAAGTTAAGAAAATTCAAATCAATGATGCTATTCATTCCCTACAAAACGCTTTGAACGCACGTAAAGGTACTATGAGTAGTTTCTTCTATGTCATTGCGGCCTTTGTTCCTTTATTTCTAGGTCTTGATTACTTTAGAAGAAGAGCAGATGAAGAAGCAATGGAAGAGATTGCCAAAGAGTCTGATCGCCTTCTGACTGAAGATGGAATTAGCCTCACTACAGTTAAGCCGCTTATTGTAAAGGCCCTCAATATCATGGGACTAAGTAAGCTCGCTCAGCTCTTTGAAGTGGCCATGATAAGAAATCAATCTGAAGTAAAGACTGATTCTGCTGCGGGAACTCAGGTTCCGGCGCAATCAAATAATATTGCCCGTGCTGAACAAATTGAAGAGATGTGGACCAGACCAGCTCCGGTTAAGGTCGAGGCAAACAAGAGCGAAGCCCTTGAGGAAGTTGAGGCACCAGATATGCTAAGACCTAGGCATGCTGGTGAAGAGGTTGAACTTGAGGATCGTATCGCCTCTGTTGTAGACATTCTGTCTTCAAAAGTTTTCACAATGGGAATTAATCTAGATATTAAATCAGAAGAAGTGAAAGTATATGCAGAAGAAGAAGCACTAGATCAAGTGATTTATCACTTACTTACTAACGCCATTGAGAATTATGACTTTGATGATCCTAAGAAATACTTAAGCGTAAATGTTAGAAAGCTTGGGTCAACAGTGTTCTTAGATGTTTTTGATTCTGGAAGAAAATTTTCAAAAGAATTTTTAAGACAATCAAAAGGTCTTTCTACTGGAATTTTAGAGCATACAGATCTTGCTATTGCTCAAAGTCTTATTGATGATATGGGCGCGAAGGTGTCATTTGATAATGTTGGAAATGAAGATGGACAACATGTAGGGCGTAAAGTTCAAGTGATTCTAACTGCAGTAGAAGATAGAAATAAGAAAACTCGTAATAAGTCTAAAGAAAGAGCAAAGAGTAAGAAAGTTACAAGAGTGGAGAAGGGAACAAAGAAGCAAATTCTTGAAAGAATGAATTCTTAGAAATATCTTTTCTTATGTTTGGGGTAAATTTCCCTCGGGAGAATTTGCCTCAAAACTTTTTTGAATTCTTCTTCATCAAGTGACGCCGAAAATAAATAGTCCATAACATGATTAAATAACTTATTGCCTTTCATTAAAAACTCTTCGTAAATAATCTCACCCCAGTAAAAACCAACTTTTCTAGCTGCTTCATGCAGAGTGAAGAGTTTATTATTTTTAACAATATCTTTGAGAGGAACTTCTGGTGAAGATTCAACTGTGTCTAAAATAAGGCGCAGAATAGATAGTTTATGGATATCCTTAAGTTCTGATCCTTGAATACTTTGATATTGCTCCAGAAAGTCACCATAGAGATCACACTTTCTGTAGGGGTTGATGATCTTAGAGGACAGAAAGCCAATCGCATTGGTTTTAATAATTCCAATATACTTTTCGGAGTTCTTTGAATGAAGCCATAACTTCTCATCATTAAAACCTAGCTTTTGATGAATAAGGTGTTCAAGATGAACACCGGCCAGCTGACCCATTCGATTTATTGAGTAAGATGAGCAGTAGTAGCTTGAACTCAAGGGGATTCTAAAAACTCGACCTTCTGCTACAAGACGCTCAAAGAATGAAGATAGGGAGCGCTTCGGTAGAGAACTAATTCTCTCCGTTACAATCTCCAGTTTTTGGTGCTCATAGAGATTGAAGTCTTCAAGATCTTCAATTGCGATTTTATCTTCGAGTTCAAGAGTTTCTCTAATCTTCTCGCAAAGGAAGAGAAAATTTTCAGGTACGTTGGAGTTTAAGTAGAGAACACCTTCGTTGAAGAGGTAATCATTTATTTCCAGCTCCGGTGTATCTGCAAGATTCTCATACCAATAGATCATACTTTCATATTTAATCCATGGCGGAGCCGAGAGAAGTGCAAATTCGTCTTCTTTGAAGGAGATTATCTGATTGTGTTTTTCAATATTAATCTCATTGAGCTTCCAATACACTTCATCTAAGTTTTGATGAATGATAACCTGCTGATATCCCTCAATGAGGGAGTTGAGCTTCTTAGACACCATCTGAGGCAGCTTATTCGGGACAATATGAAGCTCGCCGAAGAGGACCAGAAGTCGTGAGTCCGGACTCTTTTGAAAAAATGTCTCGATTTGATCGGCGGCCTTTTGATCTCTCTCTTTAAGTCCACCTTCAGTATTGAGTGCTAGAACAGACACATTATTCTCTCTGGCCATTTGAAAGAAGGGCCTATAGTAAACCCATGGGAAGCGCCAAGACTCGTGGTATTGAATTTCCTCAAGAAACTCGATCTCTGTAATATGTCTGGCCAGGTAGTCATCGATGGCCTGTTGATACTTTTGATCAACAAACTCAACACCAAGAGAGAAGGCCTCTTTTTGTTTTATTAAATTTCTAATGAGTCGCTCTAGGTTTCTGGAGTTTTGATCGAAGCTGTGAAAGTCACCAAGATAGACCACATGACTATCGTTGATTCTTCCAAAGAGCTCTTCCATAGAAGATTGTTGAAAATCTCTAGAAGCAAATTTGCGCTGGTTCTTCTCGTACTGAATAAGCTCTTTAGATACTTCTCCCTCTAGCGACTTCGCCTTTTTCTTTAAATGACGGTAGATCGATTTGTGAAGTTCCCAAACCTTATCAAGCTTATTCATACACTCCAACTGTATAAGTTCTAAATCCCTTTTTTGAAAAAGGTATAAGACTATCTTACTCAGAAAATGGATTAAAGGGGAGATTTTCTAATAGATTAAAGTTTATACTTGAGCGATTTGCTTACTGAATGCGCGTGCAATTCTTTGGTGAGTGTCTTGATAAGCAAAGTGAAGAGCAGACTTCACTTGATTATATTGAGTGAGAACTGACTTCAGCTCATCATGCTTTGGAATCTCAAGATTCTGAAGAATCATAAGAAGGGGGTGACCAGAAGCTTGAGAGAGAATGAATTGAATAAAGTGCAGAGTTTCGCTTTCGGCATGAAATTTAATAAGAAGCTTAGAAGGACTGTAGAGCTCAAGTGTGCAGTCATCTTCATTTTCTACCATTTTCATATTGGCCAGTGGACACTCAAGCTCATCTTTGTGGTCGATCAGAAGTTCAGTATAAACTTCGTTATTTGGGTAGATCGTCTCTGTCTTAAGTTGAGAGAGTGCTTCAATAAGAAGAGGATTTGTGAAGTTGAGGTCCTTGTGACCGCCATCATTTATTTTCTCAAGAGCAGATCTTAGGGTCAGTTTAAGGTGGCCAACTAGACTTAGGTAGAGCCAGATTTGCTGATCTTTTAAGTAGTCAATTCTAGAGAACTCTTGAAGAATTCGTTGCTCAAGTTGTTCGGGGTGGATATTGAGTATTTCCTCTTCACTAATATTGAAGAACCAATATTTTTCTGGATTAAGAGTTGAGAGATCTTGTCCGTCCATAAAGAAGTTTGGAAGAAGAAGAGATTTAAGCTTACCCTTCATTTTACTAGGTCCGCCGCTTAGACAGATTTGTGTAACTTGTCTTCCAAGATCTGTTTCTAAGAACTCTCTCACTAGATTAAGGTTTAGGTTTTTAACCTTTGGGGAGAGTCCGTAGTATTGAAAATATGCATTTCCATATTCTTCACGTTTGGCCAGATAGCTCTCTGGTGAAGTGATTTCGATCTGTGGACGTACAGGATTTCTTAGATCGATAATAAGCACACTGCTGTAAGTTTGCTCAAAAGTAGACTGAGAAATTCCAAGGAAGTCCTTAGTCGACTTTCTTCCACGATTATCTTGAAGCTCTTGAATAGCAAAGAAGGCATCAAAAGGAGAGCAGCTTAGGGTTAGATTCTTAAAGAACTGAGGGTGGGTAATATTCTCATTATCTTCACTAAGGCTACTGAGGAGTTTTCCATCAATAATGGCATCTTGGTGGAATTCAAAAGAGAGTTCATGACCAAGTCCTCTTTGATAAATTGAAGTGCTTGAAGATGATCTTTCCGAAAAGAAGCTAAAGAGCTCTTCGACAAGATTTTCAAACTTAGAAAAGAGAGTAAGCTCACCATGCCAGCGAAAAGAGAAGCAAGACTCTTGGTCAACTTTCTGTGAAGCGACAAGAGAGCTTGGGTCCATATTGAGGAAATCATTATTGCGAGCAAATGGGTTTCTCTTTTTGAGGATATAGACGTAATTAGAAACTTCTCCACGCCCTTTAAGCTTTTCAAAATTAAAAATGGCCTCAATCTTAAAATCCTTAAGAAGAGCAATGACTTTCTTACTCTGACTAGGAACAAAGATTTTTTGATTGGTTAGTACAAGAAGTTGTCCTTCCGTAGCTAATGAATCTTTTTGATCTTGGATCTTACTCAAGAGGAAGTGGTGTGGATTCTTCTTTGGAAGGTGTCCAAGATTCAACACAACGCGATCGTAGAGTAAATCTCTTTGCTGTTCAGAAGTTGTAAAGAGACTAATCTGGGCCGACATATTGGCCTTAGAGCGATTATTCTTCTCTCTTGTAACCTGTAATACAAACTCTCTTGTGGAAACACCACGATCTTTAGAGTAGGTAACTAAGAAGTTTAAGAACTGAAGCTCTTGTGATGTCTTAATAAAGCAATCTTTTTCATTATGGCCAGTAGAAAAGTCAGGGCAAAGAATTTCAGACCAGTCTAGGTTTAGATTTTGCTCTTGGGCCAACCAGTGACCCTGACCAAGTGACTCAATATGATCCCCTACAAACTTAGTGTTTAGCACTTCTGGTTTGAGGATCTGTCTTCCTTCTGGATATTTGAATTTCTCTTGTTGATTCCAAAGAGGAAAGAAAACCAGAAGTTGATTTATGAATTTCCCAAAACTTGCATGGGAAAGGGCATGGCTATAATTTTTCGTTGTAAAGTTCAGTGATGAGCTTGAATTCTTAATATCTCTATAAGAACAAAGTTTCATAAGTTGAGTTGTTGATACTTCACTGAAGCTTCTGGAGAGCTCTTCGAGCTGCTGAGCAATTTTTCCAGAGGGTCTATACCAAGAGTATTGGTTCATCTTTAAAGACTCACAGTTGATCTCTTGTGAGCTTCCTTTGGTGAAAAGGTGATTGATAAACGTACTTGGATTAACAATATGGTTAAGCGTATAGGAGAAACCTGAGGCCTCTGAAAAAGAAACAAGAAACTTAAGCTTAAGTAAATAAATAGTGGCCACTTTAAAGCTATAGAGTTCTAGAAATAATTTAAGAATCGGAGCATAAGCTGACTGAGGATTCTTAACTTCACTCCAGAAAAGATTGTAGTCATTAAGGGCCACAATCTTTTCCTTAAGGGATTCCATAGAATCTTTCGCTGTATCTGCAGGTATGAGTGAGTAGCGCTCAGTACTCTTGAACTCAGCATGAATCGCAGTGGACATTGTTTTTGGAAAACTAGAAGAAGATTTAAATGTGTGAAGGGCATCCTTCCAGAGTTCTTCTTGAAGTTTTTTAATGGCCACTGCTGGTCGTGAGAAAAGTGAGCCACCAGACCAACCTGGAATAAAGTATTTCTTGGGAAGAAATGAATCTTCCTGCACACTCTCTAGTTCATGAGCGTGGGGTAGTGGCGGCAGCTGAGCATGCTTGAGTGCTGCAGATTCTTGAGTCTTTAGGTGGACATTGTAAGAATCTTTGTTCGATGAAGCCTTATCATCAATTGCACTCGGGCCTTTTAAATTTGAATGGAGCCAGGAATTGGCAGTAAACATTCTGTTACTCAACCCTAAGCTCCCAATATCTTTGATCTTTCAAAATAAGCCATATTTACGTTGTTTTTTGTGGTCAGGAAATTTACCTTACTTTTCAATGACTTGTCATCGAAGAATGAAGGAAAAACAATGACATCCGAAATGTAAGGATAGAGTCGCGGGACAAAAAAATGACATAAATAAAAATACTTTTCTATAAAGCGTTTTACTCTGTTAAAAAGAAAGTTCCTCCAATGTCTAAAAATGTAATTAATCAGGGCTAAAGTGTAATTCTAAGGCTACCGATAAGAGAAATAGAGTGTAATTACAGGCACTTGTTTTAAGAAGGCCGGAGGAATATATGTCAGATAACGACAATACACTAGAACAGAATTTTAATGATGCTGAGCTTCAAGACATTATGAATGAAATTGAAAGTTTAGAGAAAGAATTCGTAGAACAAGAAGCGTCAGAGGAATCTTCGGCTCAAGCTGAAACGGACATTGTCCAAGCTGAAGAACCTGAGACTATAGAAGCCGCGTCAGAAGAAGATATGACTCATGAAGCCGAGACTGAAGTTGAGGCGAGTGAAGACTTTGAAGAGACTCCTGAATTGGAAGCTTCCCAAGAAGATTTTCAAGAAGATGACTTTCAAGAAGAAGATTTTCAAGAAGAGGCTCATGCTGAGTCAGATACAGATAATGTTGTATCAATGGAAGGTCACCGCACTCAGGCAAGTGCAACCTCAACATCTGATTCAAGCTCTGCAGGAGAGATGACTTTCTCTGGTCAAGGTCAGATGGATTTCAATATGAGTTTCACACTTGGAGAAAAGCAGGCCACACTTAGCGTTGAAGATGGAAAGCTTAAGGTTTCAGTTGCCGGAGTTGAGCTACACCTTTCAGAAGAGGGCTGCGAAGTCGAAATGGCCGGTGGTGTTCACTTTAGTGTGCCACTAGACTCAAGCACAAATAGTGCTGGAAAGAAGGCCGCTTAAGGGTTAAGAATAAATTATGTCGATTAAAATATTAGGGGGACTGGCAAAAAGCCGGTCCCTTTTAGTTCCTAAGGGTCAATTAATTCGCCCAACCTCTGTTCTTCTCAAAAGAAGGGTCTTTGATTCCATTCAAGATCTATCTGAATATGAGTTCTATGACCTTTGTGCAGGAAGTGGTGCAATGGGCTTAGAAGCATGGTCTCGAGGGGCACAGAAGTGCTTTCTACTAGAGAAAGATCGCAGAGTGCTTTCCATTTTAGAAAAGAATATTGCTACAATGAAGAAATTCTATCCTGAAGATTTTGCTAAGCGTCCCATCGTTAGTCGCGCTGGTGCAATGGAGAAGTGGCTGGCCATACCTCAAGAGTGCTTCTCCTCGAAAGATACAATCCTTTTTGTAGATCCACCTTATGAAAGACATAGTCTGTATAAGGAAGATACTTTAAAAGTACTCAATAATAAGGACATCAAGGCCCAGGTTTGGGTAGAGTCTGATAAGGATAAAGGTGTACCTTTAGAGTTTTGGTCTGATCAAGGTCATGAGCCTGATAAAGTTTTTAAGCAGGGCGGAAGTTATATCGCTCTATTTTTTCGCTAAATCGACTAAATCTATTAAATCTAAGTCAAAGCCAGTTTTCAAAGCAATCCCTCCTAAGGCATAATGACCACAGTATAATTACAATGAAGGAATAAGAATGAAAACGAGTGTATCTAAGAAGGCGATCTATCCTGGAACTTTTGATCCCTTTACCAATGGGCATGATGATATATTAAAACGTGCACTAAAGGTATTTGATGAAGTAACCATTTTAGTGGCCGTTTCTCCTTCTAAGAAATCTCTTTTTACTCGTGATGAAAGAGTAGAGATGATCAAAAAACATCTGGCCGATGAACCGAGAATAAAAGTCGATGCATGGGATGGACTTGTTGTTGAGTATGCAAAACAGCATGATATTTTTGCCATTGTAAGAGGGCTAAGGCCAACAGGGGATTTTGAAATGGAATTTCAAATGGCCTCTATGAATAATCACCTCAATCAAGAAATAGATACTTTCTTCCTGCCAACTGGAGGGAAGCATTACTTCATTTCTTCTTCACTTGTGAAAGAGCTTTATAAGCATGGAAGAGATATTTCTGATTTTGTCCCTCAGTCCATATTAGATTATTTAAAAAAACCAATGTGCTAGGAGCGCTCCATGGAATTAAGTAGTAGAGTACAGAAACTCACGGAATCAATAACCCTTAAACTCAATGCCAAGGCCACACAGATGGCGGCCGATGGGAAGAAGGTTTATAACCTGACTGCTGGGCAACTTCCATTTCGCCCCATGAGTGAATTCGTAGAACTTATTCGTAGCGAAAGTGATTTTCTAAAATCCTTTCAATATAGCCCTGTAGCCGGTTATCCTGAGCTTCGAAAGAAAGTCATTTCTCACTTTGAAGAATCTCGGCAAGTAGACCTATCCTCTCAAGGAGATTTCGATGCCTTGGTTTGTAATGGTGGCAAGCACGCCATCATAAATGTAATGCAAACCTTGGTTGATGAAGGCGATGAGGTCATTATATTTTCACCGTACTGGGTCTCTTACCCTGAAATGGTGAGATTCTGTGGAGGGACAGAAGTTGTTGTTGAGGGAAATACTCACAATGTATATGTTCCTTCACTAGAAGAGCTTGAAAGTAAAATAACAGATAAGACAAAGCTTGTTGTGGTGAATAGCCCAAATAATCCAACGGGAACTCACTATGATGATGAATGGATGAAGGGATTTGCTGAGCTTATGGTGAAGTATCCTCATGTAAATATCATCTCTGATGAAATTTATTTTGAACTCTACTTCTATGATCCTAAGCCAACGTATTTCTATCAGCATAGACCTGAGCTTCTTAAGCGCACGATTATTATTGAAGGAATTTCAAAAACTTTAGCTTCTACAGGACTTCGCATTGGATTTGTTATTGCTAATAAAGAGTTAGTATCAGTTGTTAATAAACTTCAAGGTCAGACAACTTCTGGGGCAAACTCTTTGGTTCAAAGGGCCCTTTGCCAATTCGACTTCGGAAAAATTCCCGTATTTTTAGAGCCCATTAAAAAGCACTTAAGGGATAATGCTGAAACTCTAGGAGATGCTCTTGGTGATAATCAGCTCAGTCATGTTTGGTATCAACCTAAGTCTGCCTTCTATTACTTTATTGACTTCTCCGGCGCTCCTGTAATGGAGAGATTTAAGAAAGAGTCTGGCGATGATGATCACTCCGTGGCCATTTGCGAAGAGCTCCTTGAAAAGCATGGCCTGGCCATGGTCCCAGGGATTGCCTTTGGAACTCCCAATACAGCGAGACTGAGCCTTGTTTCTGAAAAAGCAGAATTTAAAGAGGCCGTAGATATTCTTATCAAATTCCTTCTCGACTAGAAGAGGGAATCTGGACCTATGGGCACTATTCGAGTTGGATTGATAAAATCATGGGAATAGTAATAGTGCTCTTTAATATGGCGGATATTTGTCGTCTCTTTAATAGCATCGAGTTGATATAAATTCTTGGTGTACTTAAAGAGGTTAGGGTATTCAGATATTTTCTTTTGGTTACATTTGAAATGTCCGTAGTAGACGGCATCAAAGCGAAGCAGTGTCGTAATCAGCCTCACGTCAGCTTCCGTAAGCTGATTTGAAACCAAGTACTCACAATTTTCAAGATAGACTTCTAGTTGATCAAGCGCTGTAAAGAGTTCATTAAAGGCTCTTTCATAGGCCTCTTGGTTCTTGGCAAAGCCCGTCCTGTAGACACCATTGTTTATGGGTTCATAAATTCGACTATTCCAGCTCTCAATCTCATCTTTTAAGTGTTCTGGATAAAGGTCGAGGTCATCATTTCCGAATTCATTGAACTCACTATTAAGCATACGAATAATTTCAGATGATTCATTATTCACTATAGTATGGGTCACCTTATCCCAGAGTACTGGAACGGTTACTTTGGAAGTCAGTAAAGGGTCATGGATAAGGTAAACTTCATAGAGATGCTTCTTATGATTAACTGTATCCTCTGTGGCCCCTTCAAAGCTCGAATCAAAACTCCAGCTATGCTCTAACATATGAGGATGAACTACACTGATAGAAATAATATCTTCTAGTTTCTTAAGCTTTCTCGTTATGAGCGTACGATGGGCCCAGGGGCAAGCGTAACTTACGTAGAGGTGGTAGCGATTTTTTTCAGGCTTATAGGTCGGATGATCTTTAGAAATCCACTCACGAAAGACACTTTTTTCACGATCAAACTCCCCAGCATCGTTGCTGGTAATGACATCTCCGCTCTTCCACTTTCCCTTGATTAAATGTCCCATTCTTCTCTCCTGTTTTCTCAGCTGTATCAAATTAATTTAGAGTATAGGGGCTCCAACTGATTTTTTCAGAAAAGAATGCTGCACATTAATATTTAAAAAGATCTTTATAAGTTTTTATAATACTATAGGGGTTAAGCTTTCTTGAGTTTTGAGCGTCGGTGACTAACTTCTTTGGCAGCTAGGTTTAAGAAATCTTTACCTTCAAAAGTGCTATAATTTTAACTACTTCCCTAAGTTTCTAATATAACTTGAGTTTAGGATTTTTACTGGAAACGGACTCAATTATTCTCTTTTTAAGTCGATAATCCCATACACCTATTTAATTTAGAAAATATCTAATGTGGTACGTCTGACATACTTAGGGGGAATTAAATGTCTGAGAAAAGAGTTAGTAAAAAGAAAGTATTTAAAGCAGTTACTCTAGGCCTTACTCTGGCAGGAGCTGTTAGCTGTGGCTCTGATGGTAACCCAACAGGAAGTTTTGGCTCTGGAGGATTATCTGGGGTTGCTGCAACGGGTGCGCCCATGGCCGGTGCTAATGTAACCATTAAAGGAGCCAGTGGTTCTAAAGCAACTGGAACGACTGGGGCTGATGGAGGCTATAGTGTAGATGTAAGTTCCTTAAGTTCTCCCTATCTTATTAAAGTTGAATCTTCCTCTAAGTCACTTGTATCTGTGGCCAGTGATGATGATATCAATACGGGAAAGAAAGTTAATGTAACTCCCTTATCTAATATCATTGTGGCCAATACTTTTGGAATTAAAAAGGCAGCTGATATCTTTGCAAATTTTGAGTCAAAGGCATCTTCTTTCAGTAAAGAGAAAGTTAAGCAAGAACAGACTAAGCTTATTCAAAAGTTTAAAGAAGCAGGAATTATTGGTGAAGGATCCCTTCTATCAGAAGATGACGCTGACTTTATGAATGGTACCCTTGAAGCGGGAAGTTCTTCAGGAATGGATGGGCTACTTGATATTATCGATGTCGATTTCGAGTCATCCACGAATATCAAAGTTGCCTTCAAACCAAATGTTCCGGGAATGAATAGCGCAAGTATCTTTGAAGATAGCGTCGATGAAAATACACAAGATCCGGTTGTGCAATTAGATGCTAATTCTTTTAAGAGCAAGGTTAGCGAAATTAAAGAGCAACTTACTGAACAGGCCAGTATGTATGACAATATTAAATCAACTTTTGAAACCATTTCGTCGAAATTTAATGACTTTACGACTCGATGTGGAGGAGCAGCTTCTGCTGCTTGTAAGACAGAGGGGAAGGCATTATTTGATTCAATTATGCATTCGTCTTATAAAGACAATGGAAAAAATAGAGAAAAAGATGTTTGGAGTTGGTTTTGCTATCAAGATGCTGATCAAGATAAAGAGGCTGATGAAGAATCAAATTGTAACTATATCAACGAAGAGACAATTACCTTCTCAAATGTTGCTATTGTGAACTATTTTCCAGATGATGAGAAGGCCCTTATTTCTTTTTCAATCGCTTGGAAAGATGATGATGGAGAAGGGTCTGAATTTGAAGTCGATATCTTCAAGAAAGATACGGATAGCAAGTGGAAGTTCTATGGTAATCAGCAATCAGATAGCTTTTATTTTGATGTAGAAAATAGAGCAGAAGCTGCTTATAAAATGGATGGAAGTGTAAAAAAAGAGATGTCTTATAGCACTGGAATAAATCTCTTCTTAGATGAGATGAGTACGCCACTTACGGCAGGTGAATCTGTTACGATCACTGGTGAAAATGTACTCACAAGTGGTCTAGTTTTCACTATGGTTGCCGACCAGATGGGGACGGCACGTCTTATTCAAGGAGATGGGTCAAATGCCTATGTCAATTCTTGCGATGGTAGCACTTATGCTGATATGACATCTTGTCAGGGATCTGATCTTGATTGTAATGATGAAGGTTATAATACAGGGTACTGTAGCTTTAATTATGATGGGTATAAGTATGAAATGACTGATGCTCAAGTTAATGCAATGGCCGAAATCGAGGCCTTTACCCTTACTTTTAAGAACTCAAGTGGAGGAGTCCACGCCTCAGCATCTGCTCCTCAGCCAGTTTATGTTACACGTCCAAAGAAGTTGAGTGCTTCAAATGCTGGAGAGCTTGTTCCAGTTCCTACAACTCCTGAGAGCTGGTCAGATTTCTGTGCAAGTGTTGGAACCAATGATGCCTTTCCTGATTTAAGTATTAAAGTCGGGGCCGGAGCTGACTTGAATTACTCCTATTTGAATATAAACTCTTATTGTGCAACAGGAAGCTGTAGTACAGATCCAGATCCAAATGCTCTGCAAGGTGACATTAGTGGAAAAACTCATTCATTTGACATCTCTACCTTAGCTGCTCCTACAGGAAGAACTGTTGGTGGAGCTTATGTATACCTTTCTACATATGATGCTTTTGGTACACAGTACTCGCTTAATGTTCAATGCCAAACTTACTAAAGTGAGCATAAATACTCGGCCCTTATTTAAGGGCCGTTTTTTTTATTTTTTCTGTGATAGTGATATTCATCGCCCCAAAGAAAATGGAAATGAGTGGGCTTAGGATATTGAAGAAACAATAGGGCATATAGGTAAGAGTAGGAACACCGAGAACTCCTGAATTATAGGCCCCACCGCTATTCCATGGAATGAGAACAGAAGTTACCGTTCCAGCATCTTCTAGAGCACGAGATAAATTCTCTGGTGCGAGATTATAGTCATCATAGGCCTTCTTAAACATTCTTCCCGGAACGACGATGGCCAAGTATTGATCGGAAGCGGTGGCGTTGAGAAAAATACAACTTCCAATTGTGGCCCCAATCAGGCTTCCTGTTCCTTTCACAACTTTTAGAATGGAAGAGGCAATTTCTTGGAGCATTCCCGTCGCCTCCAGTGTTCCACCAAATACCATTGCCGAAAAGATCAGCCAAACTGTCGTAAGCATTCCTTCCATTCCACCACGATTAAGAAGTTTATCAATAATTTTGTGACCAGACTCTATTGAAAATCCTCCATAGGATACGGAGATGATAATCTTATACAGATCTTTAAAAGAGTGACTCCCTCCCATCATCTTAATGAGAAGCTCTTGTTGAAATACAACGGCCACAATAACAGCACTTAGAATCCCTAAAGTAATGGCAGGAAGAGCTGGTATTTTCTTTCTCACGAGAATAAGAACCACGATCGCTGGGATAAAGGACCAAAAAGTAATATTGAAATGTTGATCTAAAACAGAAGTGATTTCGTTAATTCCTGATGTGGCAATAATCGCTGGAGAATTAGTAAAACCAATGAGCGTGAATATTACTACTGCAGAAATCATTGCAGGTCCCGTGGTATAGACCATATGTTTAATATGAGTGAAGAGATCTGTGCCGGCCATGGCGGCTGCAAGGTTGGTCGTATCCGAAAGAGGTGACATCTTATCACCAAAGTACGCTCCCGAAATAATCGCGCCAGCGACAAGACCTGAATCAAAACCTAGGGCCTGACCAATTCCAATTAAAGCAATTCCAATCGTTCCTGTCGTTGACCAAGAACTTCCTGTTGCAATGGAGACGACGGCACAAGCGATGCACGTTACGGGTAGAAAAACTTTTGGTGTGATGATTTTGAGCCCGAAGTAAATGAGGGCGGGAACGGTTCCTGAAAGAATCCAGGTTCCAATAAGTGCGCCAATGACGATCAGAATAATCATGGCCGAAAGAGCATTTGAAGTGGCATCATTGATACCTTTTTCAATGACATCAAACTTATATCCATATTTAAAATGACCAATGAATCCCGCTACTAATGCCCCAAGTAACAGGGCCACTTGATTGGGGCCGTAGGAGGCATCATCTTTGAAAATGACCACATTCACAATAAGAAGAATGACAAGAAAGGTAATAGGTATCAGCGAGAAGAATAGGTTTGGCTTTTTCATAGCCTATAACAATAAATTATTGAACTAGCTACGTCTAGAAGGCATCGAGATTGATCTCGGCCAAAGATATGGTTAAAACCGTACGCTTGCTCTCTCTTTGTCGAAAGTTGCGCCCAAGTTCAGTTCCATAGAAGCCTAGCTTGATATCAAAGAAGAAAGCATTAACACCAAGTCCCCATGACATATAACCTGCATTATAGCCGGTATAAAAATCAAGGAGAGGTAAGCGTACCCGAGCTCCGAGCTTTATTTTTGAAGCTGCGGCCGTTCGTTCATCAAGAGCATTTCCGTAATCCGCAGCGAGAGTATAATCCAATAGGCCAAGGTCTTGGTTAAAAGAGAATCCAAAGTTTAAAGATTGCTCCTGATCTGGAATGGCATATTCCCCCTCTTCTTTAGAAAAGGAAGTATCGCCAACATCAAGCCAAGAGACACCAAAAGTCATATGGGTTGGCCCCATGAAAATATTATGTTCAAAACCTAGGTCAAAACCATAGCCTGAGCCCTTAGAGTATCCTAGATTTTTTCGGATAGAGGCATAGTCATCAGAATTTGAAATCACATCCAATAACTCTGTTCCAAAGAGATCGAAGTTATTAGTTAGCCCCTGGCGATTCATGGTTTTAAAGCCAAGCCCCAGTGTACTTCGGTGCCCAGAGGGATTCCTTCCTACTCCTCCATTTCCAAAGTTGAAGGCATAGCCCGTGATAAATCCACGATCGAGTCGATAGTCTATATTAAGTACGGGATGAATTGCATTTTGAAGGTCCATACTTGTTTTAGATACGGCAAAAAAGTTGAATCCGAAGTTTAAAAACTTAATCGAAGGTGCAGAGGAGAGTTCAATGAAGAGGGGCTCTCCCAGAACTCGATCTGCGATGGCATCGGTTTCTTTAGGAAAGTCCTGAAAGCGCTCGGAGAGTCCAACACTAGGATTATCGAGACTAATTTCCTTGTCCAAAACATCGGGAACGATGATATTAACTTTCAAGGGAACAATTTGAACCCCACGATTCCTACCCAGCGCTGCTGGGTTATAGAAGAGTGTGTTTTCATCATCGGCCACGGCCGTATAGGCATCACCCATCAGTAATGCCTCCGAACTTCTTCGAAGATAACTAAACTCGGCCTTCACTTCAGTAAAAGCAAAACAGATAAGTAGAATGAGTGGGCCTAAGAGTTTTTTCAATGGTCCTCAAAAGTTGCCTGATAAAAAAGATCGGTTTTCCTGTAAACCTACTTCATTTCTATTTTATGAGGGATTAAGGATTTTGGGCAGCGTGCAAATATATCCTCTTAAGGGAAAGATTGTATAAAACACTGATTATAAAGGGGCAATTTCTTTGCATTCGGTATTTAATTTCCTACAATTTTATAAGGGAAGCTTTGTAATCCTATCAAGGCTTCTTATCATGGAGGATTCTATTGGATAAAACATTCGTTCTCGACACAAACGTCATTCTTTTTGACCCTCAGGCCATTAATAAATTCGGAAATAATAAAGTTGTTGTTCCCCTCATCGTTATTGAAGAAGTGGATCGCTTTAAGAAAGACCAGAATGAAAATGGACGTAATGCTCGTCATTTCTCAAGGATCATTGATGACTTAAGACTTAAAGGTCATCTTGTTGATGGTGTCGATCTTGATAATGGTGGGAAGTTCTTCCTAACGGTAGATACAAAAGCATCTCTTAGTGAGAAGACTTCTATAGATCTCAGTATCAATGATAATATCATTCTTGGTGCGGCCCTAAGCTGTAGTGCTTCTGGCGAGGATACACTGCTTATTACCAAAGATATCAACCTTAGATTAAAGGCCGATGTTCTTGGAGTCCCCGCCGAAGATTATGGTCAAAGAGATGTTTCAGACTTTAAGCTCTATCAAGGTCAAAGAACAGTTGAGATAGAAGAAGAGTTGATTAACTTCTTTGAAACAGAGAAGTTTCTTCCTCTAAGAGATATAGGCCTTGAAGATATTTGCCCTAACGAGTACTTCATCATGCAATTACCCGGAAACGAACGTCGTCGTGCACTGGGACGCTATGATAAGAAGAAAGATGGAATTGTTCCTCTTGTAAACTTACGTGAAGGTGTTTGGGGCATCTACCCAAAGAATATTGAGCAGCAGTTCGCTTTTGATGCTCTTATGAACGATGAAGTACAACTGGTCTCTCTTGTGGGGAAGGCCGGTACTGGGAAGACCTTAATGGCCATTGCTGCTGGACTAGAAAGAACAGTGGGTGATGAACAATTTAGTCGTCTCCTTGTTTCACGTCCGATTCAACCGATGGGACGAGATCTCGGTTATCTGCCTGGTGATGTTAATGAAAAGCTTGGTCCTTGGATGCAGCCTATTTTTGATAATATGGACTTTCTCTTTGGCCAGTATCGCACAGATGGTTCGGCCAGCTATGAAGATCTCATTAATCATGGTCTACTCCATATTGAGCCCCTTACTTATATTCGTGGGCGCTCTATCCCCGGTCAGTACCTGATTGTCGATGAAGCCCAAAACCTTTCTCCCCATGAAGTGAAAACAATTATCACACGTGCGGGTGAGGGAACGAAAATTGTTCTAACAGGTGACCCCTATCAGATTGATAGCCCATACTTAGATGAGGTTAATAATGGTCTTGTTTATGCTCTTGAAAGAATGAAGAGTGAGGCCATTGTAAGTCATACTGTTCTTACTCAAGGGGAGAGATCGCCGCTTTCAGAAGCAGCATCGCACTTACTATAGAATATGAAGCATGAGTTCAAGCGGGCCCACCTTAGGGCCCCTTTAAAATCAGATACACTCTATATTTTAGATGATTACGTCTTAAAGGCGAATCTATTGAATATTTCAGAAGGTGGTATCCTTCTGGAAAATCTTCCACGAGTTCCCGATATTCAGGCAATACCTTTAATGTTTCCTCTTATTGACTATCCCGAGTTTTCTCAGCTTCATGCTGATATTCTTATGGGACTCAATAGTCAGCAATTAGAAAAAAAGGTCATACGAACTAAAGCGCGAATTGTGAGATCCTTTGAAGGCCAATCAGAGGTCGATAAGATATTTGTTACAAAAATAGGATGCCAGTTTGTGGTTTGTTCGGATGCGGATCGTGATGCTATTTCACAGTATGTTACTCGATATGCAAAGAATTTGATTTATTACTTGGGCCTCTTTGAAGGGCGTGGTCAAAAAGCAGGTAATCTTGATATTTTAAGAAAGGTGGCAGAGCTGCTAGGCTATGACTCGACTATGCAGATTGGATTATTACGCCTGAAGGCCTTGCATGATTACCAATCCCTAGAATCTCTCTAAAAATTAGCGATTAAAATTCTGAGTTAATTTATTAATCTTGTTGTGGATGACTTCATTGTAGTGAGGTTTGGAATTAAAATCTTCCCAGTGGCGCTGAGTACTCACTTGGTTCATCTCAATATATTGATCACCACTTGAAGCTAGGGAATCATCAACCTGAGTCACTTGAATTCCTCTTAACTGAAATTCTCCTTGCAGCTTATCCCTATAAAAGAAGTAACCATGAAAGCTTAAGTTTGCCGTGACTTCACCTCTAACTCTTTGAAGTAGGGTGCTTGTCTGAGCAATAGGTTTTCCCTTGTGATAAAGAACACCTTCGATAAGATAATTTCCTCTCTCATAGAAATGAAATTGGTTGGCAAAGAAGAGATTTCCTTGAGCATCGATACCTTGATCTTGATGGCCTATGAAATCAAAATAATGAGAATGAGCTTCGAGTGCTACTGAGGCAAAGGCTTCATCATGACTATTTTTGGCCATAATATTAAAGTATGTTTTTCCACTCTTTATTTGATTGGCCGCTACCTTCATTTGATAGAGACCGCCTCCTAAGGTGCTGATGGGATAGGCTTCTCCCTGTTCATCTCGAACCTCTAATTGAGCACTCGCTGGAGTACCTTTATTTATTGTCCTTATCTTAATAGAGTAGCTTTTATCAATACTTTGATCGAGATGGTAATGAGAGGGGATAATCTCTAGTAAGAGTTTTGCATTTTTTCCCAGTGATGACTTACTCTTCGGAATAAATTTTTCGGCTAACTTATCGATCTTCCTCAATGGAATTAACCCAGGGGGGAGATCCTTTAAAGATTTATATTTTGTAAGGGTTTGATTTATTTTTCGAGGTGACTTCTTTTCTTCATTTAAAGAAATGGAGGCAGGAACACGTTTTCTCTCTCTTTTATTTTGAGCTCTTGAGTGAGAGCTTCGCTTTATATCGTACTGACTAAATGAAGGCGACTCTTTCAGGCCAAATAGACTAAGAGTGACAAGTAAGAGCACAGTAAGAATTAATGGAATAGCATACTTCTTATTCATTTCTTTTTCATATACATAAAGTCACGAACCTTTCGAAACTCGAGGTGACTGAATTCTTCAGTGTGAAAGAAGTCTTCCATAAGTTCTGGATCAAGCTTTTCACATTGATCAGTGGGAAGGTCTAGGATCTGCTTCTTTACACAACCTTTTGCAGCGTAGAGAGGGAGGGTGTTATCATTTTGATTTCTCACCCCAGTGACAAACTCTTTATAGGATACGAGGTGCTTGGCCAGCATAAGTCCAGGTACTCCGCCAAAACCTGAGCGCTTAGTTGAATAGATTAGGTAAGTGGGGACACCTGCCGAAGCGACTTTGGTTCCCACATTATCCACTTCTGATGTGGATAGTCCGCGAACGCATGAAGTTCCCATGAGTTCAATAATCGCTCTTGTTAAGCGGTTGGCACAGACAACATCCATGAGAGGTGTTCCATGATAGGCTCCTGTGAAGGCATAGACTTCTGTTGTTCTTTTATAAATTTTCACAAAGGGATGATCAGGAAATGCTTCTTGGAAGAGGTTTCCCTTTCCGAGAATATAGTGAACGACGGCAGCACCATAGCTATGTGGACGAAGTACAACCGGAGCATCGTAGGAGCAGCTCTCCATTTTTTCCAGAATTCCTCTGGCAACTCTCGGGGCAGCAACCTCAATTTCTTCAGAAGAGTCCCAGAGAACTTGGTTGGGAAAGTCTCCAAAGTAATCATCACTGTGATCACTAAAAGAGAATCCATGAATTAATATTTCACAACTGTCTTGTGCAAAACTTTGTGCACAAAAGAGCATGAAAATTAGAATAGTAAAATATTTAATCTCTTTCATATAGCGCGATTCGGAAGATCAACTTTTATCTTTATATTGACCGACTGTACTATTTTACTAAATTATGGATTTTTTTCTAGGAAGGATGGGGGTTGACTAAAAAAATATCCCCGCGCCCAAAATTAAGAGGAGGAAAGGGCGAGGGGACTAGTCAATTAATGATTGAATTCTTTTAATTTCTTTTCAAGTTTGTCTCGCATTTTTTGGAAGCTTTCAGCAAGGCCATGGGAGTTTCCAATTCTTTCACCAAGCTCTTTAAGAACAAGGTTTGATTTCTTAATCATCTCTTTTGTCGAGCCTGCTTGATTAAGTTCTTCGATAACGGCCGATGTTTCATCGATCAATTGTGAAAAGCTTAAGGCCTTAAGGTAGCGTGAGAGTGCACTATCTTGGTTTTGAAGATTTAGGTTTATCTTCGCGGCCTTGAAGTTAATAATGTTACTAAGTGATGTAACGTTGTTTTCTGTATTCACTATTTTTACCTTTAAAAAAAGTTTCCCTGCAAAAGTGTTTTGACAGTTTCGTCACACTCTTTCAATAGAGCGTTTTTAAAGGTGAACTTTTTACTTGCTCTTTTTTTTAAAAAAATTTTGAAATGAAAGATTCTGAGAGAAAATCAACGTAAAATTAGTGACTTGAAGAATACTTAAGTGTTCATTGAAGAAAACCATTCTAAGTATTAGCCCAGCTTAAAAAGACATATGAGTAATAAGTCATTGAAAAAGTGTATACTCTCTTTGAGAGTCGCTAGGTTTAGGCAATGGGATCATCGTCCAGACCCTTTTTATGACGTTGCCTAATTTTCTTGTGGATAAACCATCCCGAAAGGGCCGCTGCAAATAATGTGAAGAGAATCATATTGCCTTTCTTCACCACATCAATAACATCTTCCCCGTATGTGAAATAGAGCCAGAAGAAGAAGACACAACTAACGATACATGCAATCAAATCACTAATCGCGAACTTCCATGCATTCATCTTTCCTAAGCCTGCTGTTAGGAAAAGAGCATTTCGAACACCAAAGGGAATAAAGCGTCCTATGAGCAGAGTGAGAATGCCATACTTTTGATAGAATCCATTAACTTTTTCAAGCTTTTCATCTGTAATCATTTTGGAGAAGAATTTTATCTTAAAGATTTTTTGACCTAGAAAACGCCCCATAAAGGAATAGCAAATCAGGTCTGAAATATAGGCCCCAAGGAAAACACCTGCGAAAAGCTCATATTTCATATGAGGGTTTTTAATGGCGAGAAGGGCACTCGTTAGGAGCATGAGATCTTCAGAAACTGGAAGATTAAAGCCTGCTAAAAAGAGTAAACCAAAAAAAGCATAGGGGGCGTAATTAATATTTCCCTGAACAAAATCTAAGAAAGCTTCCAACTCTTACCTCATAAATTTATTGATAGCATCTGCTGCTGATTGAATATGTTGTTCTAGTGTAAGACCTGATCGTACACGAGGCTTCCAGCTATGGTCGCCATCCTCAAGCCAACAAAATTTAATTTTCTTAGATAGGCCATAAGAGAGACAGTCATCTTTGCTTCCCATTGTATCCCGAGTGCCTTGAATGATGAGAGCTCGAGTCTTTAGGTGCATAAGGTGATCAATTCTCTGACCTGGGTCCTTACCTGGTGCATGGAAGGGAAAGCCAAGTCCAATGAGGCCCTTTGGCCTTAACTCATCACACACAAGAGAGGCCATACGCCCTCCCATAGACTTTCCACCAATATAAACAGTGCTAGATTTAGTGCAGACCTTTTCGAAAACTTCTTTCCAGGTCTGAAGAAGTAGTTTCTGGGGGTTTGGCGGCCTCTTTTTTCCTGTTTCTCGTATTTGGGCCATATAGGGAAACTCAAAGCGAATAACTTGAATTTCTCTTTTTACGAGCTCTTTTGTGAGGGCATTCATCCAATCACTATCCATAGGAGCTCCAGCTCCATGGGCCATAATAAAAATTCTTTCAAATTTAGCGCCTGCGACTTTGAGTTGAGTCATAAATATATCCCTTAACTAGAAAATAAATATACCTGCAGCGATAGTATTTTCCAACGCAATTGAGCTGGATTTTGAGTCTTTGCGAAAGGTAATAGTCAGGTAATCACCATGTGTAAGTAATTTTCTTTAAAATCTATAATTTAATGGGGTTACTGGTCTTGTAATTAATAAAAGTCAAAATTATTCTAAACAGCTAAAGGTATTGCCCTTTCGGGTCGATTAGCTTCAATGAAATCAATAATTTTACGTAGCTTGTCAAAATACCTTTATTGAATAAACGCCAAAGGCACTAGTCATAAAGGCTTTGAAAGTTTCAGGAGAAAGAATATGAGTGATGATCGCCAATTTCCAAGTATGTACGTTCCTAATCCCATCGTAATTGAGCAAACAGCGAGAGGGGAGAGACAGTATGATATTTATTCAAGATTACTTCTTGATAGAATTATCTTTCTTGGAACTCAGGTAAATGATGTTGTGGCCAATCTATTGATTGCCCAAATGCTATTTCTAGAGCAGAACAACCCTGAAGACCCCATTCACTTCTACATCAATAGCCCTGGTGGATCTGTTTATGCAGGACTTGGGATTTACGATATTATGCAACACGTATCTTGTCCGGTTTACACTTACTGTGTAGGTATGGCCGCTTCTATGGGATCACTTCTTCTCAGTGCTGGTGAGGCCGGCTATAGACATGCCCTTCCTCACTCAAGAATTATGATTCACCAACCCCTTGGTGGAGCAAGAGGACAGTGTTCAGATATCCAGATTCAGGCCAATGAGATTCAGACATTGAAGGATCAACTCAATGGAATTTATATTAAGCACTCACCAAACGAGCTTTCAAAAGCTCAAATTGAAGAGTGGACGGATAGAGATAACTACCTTGATCCAGAAAAGGCCGTTGAAATGGGTCTTATCGACAAGGTGATTAATCCAAAAGGCAAAGTAAATAAATAAGAATACAATGCCGGTTGTACTTAAGCAGTATGACCGGCAAAATAAGAGATTGAATAAAACTAGATATAGTAACTAATTAAAGGATAAAGACGATGGCCAAAGAAAAAGGCAGTTACAACAGCTCTCTTCACTGTAACTTCTGTGGAAAGTCGCAGAAGGAAGTAAAGAAACTTATTGCAGGACCAGGCGTATACATTTGTGATGAATGTATTGAGCTTTGTAATGATATTATTTACGAAGACTCGCTTAAAACGACTTCTAAGGCCAGTCTAGATAATGTTCCTAAACCTCACGAAATCAAGGAGCACCTTGATGAGTATGTCATTGGACAAGATCGTGCAAAGAAAATTATCTCTGTTGCTGTTCACAATCACTATAAGAGAATTTCTCATGGTGGTGTAAAGAGTAAAGATGATGTTGAACTTGCAAAGTCAAATATCCTTTTAGCTGGACCTACAGGTTCAGGTAAGACACTTATTGCTCAATCTCTTGCTAAATACCTAAATGTTCCTTTCGCCATTGCTGATGCTACATCTCTTACTGAAGCAGGTTATGTAGGGGAAGATGTTGAGAATATCATTCTTAACCTCCTTCAAGCTTGTGACTACGATGTAGAAAGAGCAGAGCGTGGGATTGTTTATATTGATGAAATTGATAAGATTGCTAGAAAGTCTGAAAACCCATCTATTACACGTGATGTGTCTGGTGAAGGGGTTCAGCAAGCACTTCTGAAACTTGTAGAGGGGACAGTGGCCGCAGTTCCACCGAAAGGGGGACGTAAGCATCCACAACAGGAGTTCATCCAAGTTAACACTAAGAATATTCTCTTTATCGTTGCTGGTGCATTTGTTGGTCTCGATAAAATTATCGAAAAACGTATGACAAAGCGTCCTCTTGGTCTTACTTCACAAGCTAAAGATGCAGAACAGTCAGTGGTAGAGAAACTTGGTGGGATTGAGGCAGAAGACCTTACAAGATTTGGTCTTATTCCTGAATTTATTGGACGTCTTCCTGTGAATGCCCTTCTTCAAGAACTTGATGAAGAAGCTCTTATCAGAATTCTAACAGAGCCAAAGAATGCCATTACAAAACAGTATAAGAAACTATTTGAAATGGATGGAATCGAAGTTGAATTCGAAGAAGATGCTCTTCAAGAAGTTGCAAAAATTGCAATTAAGAAGAGAACAGGTGCTCGTGGACTTCGTGCCATTCTTGAGCAAACCATGCTAGATGTAATGTATGATATCCCTTCTAATGAGAAAATTAATAAGGTGATCATTACTAAAGAATCTATTCTCGGAACCAAAACTCCAACTCTAGAGGAAGGTGAGAGAATGCAGCCTCCGAAGGCGGAGGAAACAACTTTTGGGGCAAAGAGTAAGATTGAGTCTGCGTAAGAGCAAAATAAATTAAATAAAATCAAGGCCCACTATTAAGTGGGCCTTTTTATTTGTATGATTAAAATGTTTCATTGGTATATTAATATTGCGGTTTAATGCTAGGCCAAACTACATTGATTTTGATGCTCTTTTTTGGGGACTGGTTACTATATCTCAGCAGATAGCTTTGGGGATGTTCTTCAAGTTTGCTTTCAAAGATAACCTTATTATTATTGTTCTCTCTATTTGTTTATGCGGCTTCTCTGTAGGAAGCTCATTACTTTCTTTTGAAAGTATTAAAAAGTGGGTCGTTCAAAGAAGCTTTTTACGCTTTAATGGTCTAATTCTCTTCTTTGGAAGTATTTTAAATCTGACTGTTTTTTATTTATTTCCATCAATTGAAATATATTATTTAAGCTGTTTTGTCATGCAAATGATTTGCAGTCTATCTCTTTGCTTAGGGTTTTCTCAAAGTAAAAAGCAACTAAGTACTATGCTAGTGATATTGTCGGTATCATTTTAGGTAGTGTTCTTTATGTTGTGTTACTCAATTTTGGTAAAATGGAGGTCTACTTTTTTCTTTCCTTAATTTCTCCTCTTATCTTCTATTTCATAAAGGTTTGTGAAAAGAAAGTGGTTCTCCTTATTTGTGTGACCTCTTCTTTAATATTAGGAATATTTATATTTAGTGATGGCTGGGAATATCGCTTTATAAAAAATCTGAAGTATTCAAAGTATGAGATTGGGAATTATCCTCAAAAGAAAGGTAGTATAGGGCTAAATTTAAAAATTCTGGAGAGGGTAGGTGGAGAATGGTCTGACACAGAAAAAGTCGATCTTTTTTATGATCGACATTTGGAGGAACACCACCTTTATTATAACAATAGTGAATGGGCGACGGTTCCAAACAAGGATGATTCTACTAGAGGAATTTTTGGGTTCTTTAAAACTGGAAGTTCCTATTTAGATATAGGCAGTGGTGCTGGAATCTCATTACATCGTGCTTTAAATGCAGGCTTAGATACCACTGGTGTGGAGCTTAATAGAGCGAGTATAAAGCTCATTAGAGATAAGTACCCTGAGTTGGCTGCGAATATATATAGTCGTGCACCTATTTATCATATGGATGGAAGACACTTTCTAGAAACGACTACTCAAAATTACGATATTATATCTTTGTTCTGGCCAGGCCATGAAGTCTCACAAGCAACTAGGGGAGTGAGTTCTGATTACTTAATGACAGAAAATGGATTAAGTTTAATTTTAGAAAAATTAAATGACAATGGGTACTTCTTGTTCAAAACGAAGGTAAGAGAAGGTCATGCCTCTTTCGATATTGCTAAGGTCTTAAGCAGTATAGGTATAAATCAGCAAAAAGAGATAAATGATAGAGTTCGTCTTATCTTTAAGCAAAGACAGCTCGTATATGAAAAAAGAAAATCATATACAGTAATCCTTATTATAAAAAAAGGAATTGTTACGGACAAAGATGACAATAAGTTTCAAGAAGTTCTCGCTGGTAAAGGTATTTTTTATATAAGTAGAAGAAGTCAGGTTCCGAAGTATGTAAGTACGATTGCCGAAAAAACTTTTGATATGGTTCTAGAGCAAAGAACTGAAATTGTTAACGATGAACGAGCCATTTACGACTTATCAGGTCTAAAAGATAGAATTTATAAAAATCATAGGTGGTTTAGTTTTCTGTTAATCGTCTTTGTTTTTTTCTTTTTTAAGTCAATTAAAGCTGACAAGAAATTTAATCAGATTCATTGGAAGGCCTTGTTCTCTGGAACCCTATTTGGGGCCAATCACTTAGTGATATCAGAATTTGGTAAGTTTTACTTTGGAACGCCTCTTACTTTATTTGTATTGTTAACGCTTGCAAGTCTATCGGGAGCTCTTTTTTCTACTAAGTTCTTATCAAAAAAGAAGATTAATTATGTAATTTCATGGATCGTAAGTTTAACACCTTCTCTATTTATTTTTACAATCACATCTTTCAACTATTTCGATACCTTATTTGAAAAGCAAAGCTTTCTTATAAGTATGCTCATTCTTGGCTTTATTTCGGGCTCATCTTTAAATTATTTATTTATGTCGGCTGTTTTAAGTTCAAAGGAGGGAAGGGATAAGATCTATTCGCAAAACAATTTTGGCTTTTTTATAGGCACTCTATTCTCTTACTTTATATTCGTTTTTGGAGACTTTATCACTTTAGATGAATACCTATTATTTTTCAGTGTCCTGGTTGCTTCTATAGGCTTGTTCATTGATTATCAATTTAATCGGAAAAGATACTAGGTGACGTTCTTAAAACAAATAAAAATGCTCGGCCATGTTAGGGCCTCTTAAATTTATATATCAACTTACAAAGCCTATCATTTATTAAACTGCCTACTATTTTTTTAGAAAATGCCCGAAGCTACCGTAAATTGGTTGGCCAATAAATTTCATGTATTTAATTAGGTAAATACTGAAAATTTTTAAGGGAAATATTGGCCACGTGTTTTTTTTTGAATTCGATGGCCTTTTAGGGTTACAATAAAAGTAAGACTTAAGACCAAGAGTCATGGAGGAATCTAGGTCAGGAATTTTTAGTCTGTAGTACAGGAGGTGCTATGTCCACGAAGTCAAATGAGAGTTCTTCTCGCTATCCTCTCTTACCACTAAGGGATGTTATTATTTTCCCTCATATGGTTGTCCCTTTATTTGTAGGCCGTGAAAAGTCTATAGCTGCTCTAGAAGAAGCTGCAAAGAATGGTAATGAGCTGTTTCTTGTAACTCAAAAGGACGCCAGTGTACTCAATCCAGATCGTGAAGATATCTACAATGTAGGAACGGTCGTTAATATTATTCAAATGCTTCGCCTTCCAGATAATACCGTAAAGGTACTTATTGAAGGTAAGTATAGAGCTCGTATAGACGAGTTTGAAGCCACGCCAGAAGGGTATTGGGCCAAAGTTTCTAAGGCCGTATCTGAAACGGACAGTGCAGTTAATCTTGAAGCTTCCATGAGAAGTATCAAGTCTATCTTCGAGCAATACGTGAAACTTAATAAGAGAATTCCACCGGAACTTCTTATGAGTATTTCTTCCATCACGGATCCTTCTCGTTTAGCGGATATTATCGTTGCGCACCTAACGATGAAAATTCCTGAGAAACAAGAAATTCTTGAAGCTACAGATGTTGAACAAAGACTAAGACTTCTCCTTGAAAAAATGCAAGGTGAAATTGAAATAATCAATGTTGAAAGACGTATTCGCTCTCGTGTTAAGACTCAAATGGAAAAAAGCCAGAAAGAGTACTACCTCAATGAGCAAATGAATGCGATTCAAAAAGAGCTTGGCCAAAAAGACGAAAAATCTGAAATCCAAGAGATGGAAGAAAAACTTCAGGCCAAGAATATGCCCGATGAAGCTCGCACTAGAGTGGAGAAGGAAATCAAAAAGCTTAAGTCAATGTCTCCGATGAGTGCAGAAGCTGCAGTTGTAAGAAACTATATTGATTGGATGCTTACTCTTCCTTGGTTTGAGTATACTGAAGATAATAATTCTGTTGCTCACGCTCGTGAAGTTCTTGATTCTCACCACTATGGAATGCAAGAAGTTAAAGATAGAATTGTTGAATATCTAGCGGTTCGCTCACTTCTTAAAGAAGAAGGTAAGGGAACGATTCTTTGTCTTGCAGGGCCTCCTGGTGTTGGTAAAACATCAATTGCTCGCTCACTCGCTGAGTCTCTTGGACGTAACTTCCAAAGAATATCACTAGGTGGGGTACGTGATGAATCTGAGATTCGTGGTCATAGAAGAACTTACGTGGGAGCAATGCCTGGTAAAATTATGAATGCACTTAAGAAGGCGGGGACATCAAACCCAATGATCCTTCTTGATGAAATTGATAAAATGACTTCTGATATGCGTGGTGACCCAGCTGCAGCAATGCTAGAGGTTCTTGATCCTGAACAGAATAAGAACTTTGGTGATCACTATATTGAAATTGAATACGATCTATCAAAAGTTATGTTTGTCATGACAGCAAATGATCTTTCTCAAATTCCAGGTCCTCTAAGAGACAGAATGGAGATTATCAATGTTGCTGGTTACACTCCAACTGAGAAACTTCAAATTGGTAAGAATTATCTTCTTCCCAAAGCGATCAAGTCAAACGGACTTGATGAGTACGAAGTATCAATGACGGATAAAGTAGGTGTTGAAATTGTTCGTGGTTGGACAAAAGAAGCTGGTGTTCGTGGATACGAAAGGCTTCTCAATACTGTATGCCGTAAGATTGCAACAGAAGTAGTAGAAAAAGATCATCCAGCAGGAAAGAAGTTTAAAGTATCGAGCAAACAGCTCCCTAAGTATTTAGGACCTAAGAAGTTTGAGGGAACCGATACCGAAGCAGAACCGACTGTTGGATTAGTAAATGGATTGGCCTGGACTTCGGTTGGCGGGGAACTCCTCCACATTGAAGTGGTCACCGTTCCGGGGAAAGGGCAGATCCAAATTACTGGTAAGCTTGGAGAAGTTATGCAGGAGTCTGCAAGGGCAGCTCTAAGCTATGTTAGATCAATCAGTGATCGTCTTGGTATCGATGCTGAATGGTATGATAAGAATGATATCCATGTGCATGTACCAGAGGGAGCGACTCCAAAAGATGGACCTTCTGCTGGGATCACTATGGTAACGGCCCTGACTTCGGCCATTACAGGTATCAAAGTTCAGCAAAATGTTGCCATGACTGGAGAAGTAACAATTCGTGGACGTGTACTTCCCATTGGTGGTTTAAAAGAGAAGATGCTAGCGGCTAAGCAACATGGAATTAATACCATTTTAATTCCTGCTAAGAACGCGAAAGATCTTGCTGATATTCCTGATGAAATCAAAACTGGAATCAATGTAATTCCATGTACACATGTAGAAGAAGTTCTTCGTGTGGCCTTGGAACTTACTCAACCAGAGAAGTTCATGCAAGTTGTGGGACTTAAAGTTCTTAAAGGTGAGCAAGAAGGCGGACAACAAGTCGCTAATTAATCACTTTTTAGTTTGAAAATTATTGCGTAATCGAAGGCCTTCTGAAAAGAAGGCCTTTTTTTGTGGATTATAATTCGTCGAAGAGAATTCCTTCATCAAGTTCACACTTAATTGAGTCACCTGAAAGAACAGGAAGTCCTTTGGCCGAAGCAACACAATTGTAAGTAAGAACTTCGTAGCCGTAGCTATCATATTCTTCTACATCGTAAGAGAAAGAAAGTTGGTAAACAACACCTGACGTTGTACGAACAACTTGCTCGGCTACATTGTAGAATTCAGCACTAGGAACTTCTAGAAGCTCAGCTGCTTGATCCTGAAGTGAACCGTAGGGAAGAATTGCCCAAAGATTTGAAGATGCCAAAACAACGGCCGTAAGTACTAATTTTTTCATTGATAACCCCTTAAAATGAAATTTATAGCACCTTCATATGATGGCCTAGGGTCGCTGGCCATAGTCGGTATAAATTTTATAGGAAATGGGCAATTTTTCGTTGACAGAAAATGAAGAAACCCTTAAATTCTCTTCTACCGAATCAGATAAGAATCGGGCGTGTAGCTCAGTGGGAGAGCGCTGCCCTTACAAGGCAGATGTCGCAGGTTCAATCCCTGCCACGCCCACCAGATTATATTAAAAAGCCAGCTCTAAGAGTTGGCTTTTTTTTTGCCTATTCTTTCTTTGAATCAATTATATACCTCGAATCCATACTTCAAACTCAAAAGAGGCTTACCTTTAAGTCCATCTCATTGTGTATGCATATACTTGAATGTACGAGATTATTAGCTCATTAGATTTTATTTTTACCTGAGAATTGGAGCCAATAAGATAGGCAAATAGAGAATCTTCTTGAATCAAGCTCATTTCAGGAGCAATATAAGACTAAGTTATGAAGTTTAAATTTATCCTCATATTTCTCATTACTTCGCTCTTTGCTTTTTCTGCAATGGAGAAGACTTCATTTAGATACTCTTCAGACCTTGAAACAGAAGTCGAAGTTGAATTTAGTGAAGTCGATGATATTAATGGGAAGGATTACACGCTTCATTTTGTGAAAGTCACAGAAATTCACTACAGGATTGAATCAAATCATCCAATTAATAATATCAATAAGAACTTTTCACTTGATCATGAGTTTTCTACTCATTCATCACTAAATCGTATCTACTTTCCACAGGGACCTCCTGTCCTAGTCTAATTTCTAACATTGCTTACAGAAGATTTAGATTAATTTTTGTTCAACCTTTGAATTCTACTGCTGATGTATGGGAATTCATTGTTGGTCAAAAAAAAGGAATTAGAATATGAAAGGTTTACTAACTTTTTTGCCTACAATTTTTATCACGGCCCTGATTGCTGGAGGCTTAAGCTCCTGTGATTCTAATCATCACAAGGGAGAAGCCCATATATATAAGGTTACTCACCCTTGGAAACAAGATATGAATATTGGAAAGCAATATGTGGCCCAAATTCATGCCATTCAACATATCGAACTTAGGGCCTATGAAAGGGGCTACCTTCAAAAGGTCTATGTGGATGAAGGTCAGAAGATAGAAAAAGACCAAAAAATGTTTCAGCTAATGCCCCTGTTAATGGAAGCTGAATACGAAAAGGCCAAAGCAGAGTTTGATGTCGTTAAAATTGAATATCAAAATACAAAAAATCTTGCACGACGAAAAGTTGTCTCGGCCAATGAGTTGGCCTTATCAAAGGCACGCCTAAACAAGGCAAAAGCAGAGTTAAAGCTGGCACAAACTCACCTCGACTTCACTACAATTAAAGCGCCCTTTAGTGGCATAATGGATCGCTTTCATGTGCGCCTTGGAAGTTTGGTTGAGGAAGGGGAGCTCCTTACAAGTCTTGCAGATAATTCTCAAATGTGGGTTTATTTCAATGTATCGGAAACTGATTATCTCAATTTTATGAGTAATAAACAGGACAAGCGCTCTCTTCCCGTTAAGCTAATGTTGGCTAATGGTAAGGAGTTTGATTACAAAGGAAAAATCGACACGATTGAAGCTGACTTTAATAATGAGACAGGTAATGTGGCCTTCCGTGCAACCTTTCCTAACCCGGATGGACTACTCAGACATGGAGAAACGGGAACGATTCTCATTGAAGAGCCCATTGCTGGTGCTCTCGTTGTTCCTCAGAAAGCAACCTTTGAAGTCCTTGATAAGAAATATGTTTATACAGTTGGCAATGATCATATCGTTCATGCCAAAGAAGTTGTTATATCTGAGGATGATATCTCTCACCTTTTCATTGTTAAGTCAGGACTTAGCGAAAAGGACATCATCATCATCGATGGACTGAAGAAAGTACGCCCAGGAGATAGGGTTGAGTATGAACTTCAAGACAGTAAGGTTGTTAGCAATGACCTCGAACTTCCCGTCGACTAATTTAAACTAGAGAGTTAATCATGTTTCAAAAATTTATACATCGACCTGTATTAGCAATCGTAATATCGATCGTGATTGTTTTTCTTGGATTCTTGGCCATTCGAACCCTTCCTGTGGCCCAGTTTCCCAACGTTGCTCCTCCGCGAATTGTTGTCAACGTATCCTATCCAGGGGCGTCTGGTGATGTCCTTATTCGCTCGGCTTTGATTCCTCTTGAGCAGTCCATTAATGGAGTTCAGGGAATGAGATATATAACCTCGGACGCTACCTCTGCTGGAGAGGCGACCATTCAAGTACTTTTTGAACTTGGGACGGACCCAAATGAGGCCCTTGTTCTCGTTAAGAATCGAGTAGATCAGGTCATGAATAGACTCCCTCCTCTTGTTCAAATTGAAGGGGTCATCGTTCAAAAGGTTCAGCCTTCAATGCTTATGTATGTGAATCTCTTTAGTACAGATAAAGGGGCGGATGAAAAGTTTCTTTTTAACTACGCTAATATCAATATGATTCCTGAATTGAAAAGAGTTAAGGGGATAGCAAGTGCCCAGATTCTGGGAGCAAGACAGTATGCCATGAGGATATGGCTAAATCCTGATCGAATGAGGGCCTATAATGTCTCAACTGAAGAAGTCATGGAGGCCGTACAAGAACAAAGCTTTATTGGTCGTCCTGGACGTATCGGAAGAAGCTCAGGTAAGGAAGCCCAATCTCTAGAGTATGTTCTCACTTATAAAGGTCGCTTTAATACCGCTGAGGAATATCAAAATATCATTATTAGAGCGAATGCTGAAGGGGAGATCCTTTACCTAAAGAATGTGGCGAAAGTTGAGCTTGATTCTGAGTTTTACAATATTTACTCAAATGTAGATGGAAACCCTTCTGCGGCGATTACGCTAAAGCAAACTTACGGCTCAAATGCAACAGAGGTCATTGAAGAAGTAAAAGCAAAGCTTGAAGAACTTAAACCACTTTTTCCAGAAGGGATGACATATAAAATTAGCTATGATGTATCTAAGTTTCTTGATGCCTCAATTGAAAAGGTGATTCACACCCTTTTTGAAGCGTTTGTCCTTGTGGCCATTGTTGTATTTGTTTTTCTTGGAGATTGGCGCTCTACTCTGATTCCTACCATTGCTGTACCTGTATCTTTAATTGGTGCATTTGTCTTTATGCAAATGATGGGAATGTCTATCAACATGGTGACTCTTTTTGCACTTGTTCTTGCGATTGGTATTGTTGTTGATGATGCCATTGTGGTCGTTGAAGCGGTGCATGCTAAAATGGAGGAAAAAGATTTATCTCCATATAAAGCTGTTCAAGAAGTTCTTGGAGAAATTAGTGGTGCGGTTATCGCAATTACCCTGCTCATGACGGCCGTGTTTGTTCCTGTTGCCTTCATGGTTGGACCTGTTGGAGTTTTCTTTAGACAGTTCTCCGTTACCATGGCCACATCAATTGTTCTATCAGGTCTTGTTGCTTTGACTCTTACTCCAGTTCTTAGCGCCATGATATTAAAGAAGCACTTTGCCTTTGAGGAGCATAGTCACGGACCCATTCAAAAAGGTCTTGATGTTTTTAATCAGTACTTTGAAAAAGGTACGAGTTATTACTTATCTGTACTAGGGAAATTAAGCCACCGTAAGGGGGTGACCTTTATTATTTTAGTCGCTTTTACACTTGGAATAATTGGTCTCACCAAGATTGTACCTTCAGGCTTCATTCCAAACGAAGACCAGTCGATGATCTACGCAATTGTTCAAACACCTCCGGGCTCAACTCTGGAGCAAACTTTTAAGGTTTCAAAACAGCTTCAAAAAATTGCTGAAGAGGTTGAAGGAATTGATTCTGTTTCAGCATTGGCCGGTTATGAAATTCTAACGGAAGGCCGTGGTTCAAATGCTGGTACCTGTTTAATTAACCTTAAAGACTGGGGAGAGCGTCATCAAAGTGTTCATGAAATAATTGAAGAGCTGGAAGAGAAGACCAAAGGAATTGGAGCTGTGATTGAATACTTTGAACCCCCAGCAGTTCCTGGATTCGGTGCTGCCGGAGGGATTGCCTTTCGTTTATTGAATAAAACGACAGAGACGAATTACCAAAAACTCGCCGAGCTTACAGATCAGTTCATGGATAAGCTAAGAGAGCGTCCCGAGTTAACGGGTATTTTTACCTTTTATGCCGCTAATTTTCCTCAATATGAGCTTGTTGTAGATGCTAAAGCGGCCATGCAAAAAGGTGTTTCTGTGGGGAAGGCCATGGAGAATTTAAATATCATGATCGGCTCAACATATGAGCAAGGATTCATTAAGTTTGGACGATTCTTCAAAGTCTATACTCAGGCCGATCCAAAGTTTAGAAAACTCCCTTCTGATGTTCTCAATCTTTATACGAAGAATGAAGCTGGCGAAATGGTTCCTTATTCGGCCTTTATGAAGCTGAAAAAAACACAAGGACCCAATGAGATTGCTCGTTATAATCTCTACAGCTCTGCTGCCATTAGGGCCGTACCGGCCAAAGGTTTTACAACGGGTGATGCGATTAAGGCCGTTGAAGAAGTTGGTAAACAAATGCTCCCTAGGGGATACGATGTTGCTTGGGAAGGTCTCTCTTATGATGAGGCGGCACGGGGTAATGAGGCCCTCTACATCTTTATCGTAGTACTACTCTTTGTTTATCTTGTTTTAGCGGCTCAGTATGAAAGTTTCATTATTCCATTAGCGGTAATGTTCTCTCTCCCTCCTGGTATTTTCGGCTCCTTCCTTCTTCTTAAGGTAATGGGACTATCCAATGATATTTATGCCCAAGTGGGTTTAATTATGCTGGTTGGTCTATTAGGAAAGAACGCCGTATTAATTGTCGAGTTTGCTCGTCAAAAAGAACTGGAAGGACTAAGTGTTTTAGAGGCTGCCATTGAAGGAGCAAAGGTTCGTTTTCGTCCAATTCTGATGACTTCATTTGCCTTTATAGCAGGTCTGATTCCTTTAGTTATTGCAACCGGACCGGGAGCAATTGCTAACCGTACGATTGGGTCTTCCGCTCTTGGTGGAATGCTCTTTGGTACTATTTTTGGAGTTGTGATTGTTCCAGGTCTTTACTTCATCTTTGGAAGTCTTGCTAAAGGAAAAACTCTAATAAGAAATGAAGTAGAAGTACCATTAACTGAAGAGTAGAGGATAGAGATATGAAAAAATCAAATACAATCATAATGCTGATGATATTAGCATTGACCTTTCAAAGCTGTGCTCCCTCTCTTCCTGAAATTGAGGGACAAAAAGATACAGTTAAATCAATACCAAGTGAGTTTCCTGCTTTTGGAAGCTCTCCTGGAAAAGGTAATGCGGATAAGAACTTTCTGACATCCCAAGTTGGATGGAAGAAGTTCTTTGAGGATAAGAATTTAAAGGATCTTATCCAGGAGGCACTTACTAATAATCAAGAATTGAATATCCTTCAGCAGCAGATCTATATGGCTCAAAATGAAATTATGGTACGAACAGGGGAGTATATTCCTCGTGTTGGTTTTGCTTCAGAGATGGGTGTAGAAAAAGTAGGGGAATATACCTCGCAGGGGGTAAGCGATAAAATGTCAGAGTCCTCCAGTGAAGTTCACAATGTTCCCGAAAGATTAGTAAACCGCTCTGTTGGGCTTTATGCTTCATGGGAAGTCGATATTTGGGGAAAGCTTAGAAATGCTTCAAAAGCAGCTTTTTCAGAATATTTAGGAAGTGTGGAGGGAAAGAAATTTATGATTACCCACTTGGTATCAGAAATTGCTCATTCTTACTATGAGCTTCTGGCCCTTGATCAGCAATACTATATAGTGAGTGAGTATATCAATATTCTAAGAGAAGCCCAAGAACTAGTGGAGGCCCAGCAAAGGGCCGCAAAGGTAACATCATTGGCCGTGAAACGCTTTGTTGCAGAAGTTTTAAAGAACGAAGCCTCTCTCTTTGAAATTAAACAGAGAATTGTAGAAACCGAGAATGAAATTAATATGCTGGTTGGACGTTTTCCACAACCCATTAAGCGTCCTCGTGCGAAACTTCTCTCCATGAAGCCTAAGAGAGTAACAAAGGGAATTCCTTCAGAGCTCTTAAATAACCGACCTGATGTACGAAGATCCGAGTTCGAACTTGAAGCGGCACGATTGAGTGTTAAAGTGGCAAAGGCTAGATTTTATCCTTCTTTAAGTATAGAAGCTGGAGCAGGGTATGAATCTTTCAATAATAAGCACTTATTTATTTCTCCAACTTCAGTTTTCTATAATGCTGCCGCAAACTTAACGGCACCCTTATTAAATCGCTCAGCAATTAAGGCCGATTACTTCTCTGCAAATAACTTTCAACTTGAAAAGTTATATGAATATGAGAAGACGATAATTAATGCTTACACTGAAGTGGCCAATCAACTTTCAAAGGTGAATAACTTAGAAGAAATATTTACTTTGAAATCAAAGCAAGTTGCGGCTTTGACAGAATCTGCTGAAATCTCTGCCGTTCTCTTCAAGGCCGCACGAGTAGATTATGTAGAGGCCTTGATGACTCAGAGAGATTCTTTAGAAGCTCAAGTTGAATTAGTGGAAATTAAGAAGGAGCAACTTAACTCCTATGTTCGTCTCTACCAATCTCTTGGTGGGGGCTGGAAAAGTGAGGGAAGAGAAGATAGAGATTAGAAAAGCATAAAAAATGGGCAATTCTCCTTATGGTAACCTATTAAAACTAGGTAGTTCTCCTTAGTATGTTATGGTTTTTACTGAAGTAGCCGATAAGAAAACTGAATTACAGCTGTAGTTAATGTACCTTGAGGAGAGTTGAATTTGGCCATAGTACGCTTGATTCTATTCACATTTCTTCTGTCTTTTGGAGTCGAAAACTCCTTTGCACAATTATCATTTCCTGGCCAACAGGGGGGATCAAAAGTGGTTAAGGGAGATGCCTTTGGTAAGTTTTATGGTAAAGGTGTTGGAGGCCTTTCTGGATGGAACGAAAGTAATCCTTTTGGAATAGCTCAAACTCTCTCTGGCCCCACTCTTGGCCACTGCCCTAAATCTGAAAGATATAATGGTGATGATGACGATGGTCGAGACTTTTCAAACCTAGATGAATCTGAAGACTCCTATGAACCGGCATCCCCCTTAGTTTATGGAGAAGGAACTACTGATGGTGCAGATCTTGATCCGGGTAGAGATTACGCTGGAGAAATGGGTGATGTTATTGATGTTCTTCGAAAGATTCAAAATAAAAGATGTGAAGGTGGAGATACAACACTTTCCGATTGTAAAAATAGAGCAAGTGGAGATAAGCGAAGTGGCCGTTGCTGGCAGGCCGTTAAAATAGCACTAAAAGATGCAGGAGTCGTTGATAGCTATATTAGCTCAGCAGCTGCCATTGATGCTCACAGGGAAGGTCTATTAACAAAAGCAGGTTTTTGCCAAGTAAAAGTTGATAACTCTAGTAAAGCACCTACAGGGGCGATTCTCGTTTATCGATGGAATCAAAGCCGTGTTGATGATTGGAATGATAGCTGCTCAAAGCAACCTAGTTGTCGGGTTTCTGTTCCAAAATATGGACATATTGAAGTTAAAGCTAGTGAAAATGAATATCTATCCGATATTGAACTAAAAGTACCCATGGATATGACAAGCTCAAATTCTGACAGTCGTGGACCAAAACGTACTCTTGAAGCAGTTTATGTTAAAGGACCCTGTAATGATGAGTAAGATTAAGGTTTTTACATTTATTATAACTTTCCTATTTCAATTTAATTGTTTTAGTGCAGATGTATTTGATGAAGCGATTAGTGCTCTTGATAGGGGTCTAGATAAGAAGTCTGATGTTGTTTGGATAACGGCGTTGAATCGATCCTTAGACCTTTATAAAAGTAATAAGAATGATAAATATTTAAGTCGTATACTGAATCGCTTTGATCGGATTTTAAAATATAAGGATGCCTATTTTATCGTTGAAAACTTCTTAGGAGTTTATGTTCAAGATAAGAAAAAGTTTGAAGAAATTCTAACGAAATCTCTATCTAAAGAAGATAAAGAAAAGTTTATGATGCATATGAAAGCGATTGTTCGAGAAATGGAACATGGAAATGGGTAAGTCGAGAAATTAACTTTATATTTACCTATAGCTCCCGATAAGGGATGCATGCAATCTCAAAGTCTCAAGCATATTCTCGTTATCGATGATGACCCTGATATTAGGGACTATCTTACAATTGAGTTAGAAGATCATTATAAGAATGTGAATATTGTGGGGGCCGAGGATGGTAGTTCTGGTTTAATTAAAGCGCAAAATCAAAAATTTGATATTGTTATTACTGACCTAAGAATGCCCAACCTTTCTGGAAGCTCTGTCGTAAAGCACCTCGGTCGTTTACCTGAAACGCAAAGGCCAGAGAAGATAATTGTATTTTCCGGTTATATTGATGATTCAACTCAGTCGTTAGCAGACTCTGTAATCAATCTTTCTTTTTTATCAAAGCCTGTGAATATTGATCTTATGGTTCAGTATCTTTATGAGGTCCTCTATAAAAATAAGAAGAAAGCTCAAAAACAAAAAATGGAAGTGCAATTTATCAATCCCTTCATCGATGGGACGATAGATGTACTGGGGTTATTATGTGGAACCATTCCTGAACTAACAGAAAAGAGCGTGCGCCATCCTGAAGATCAAACCGCAAGTGATATTTCTTCTCTTATTTATATGAATAGCAACCTTTTTATGGGCTCCATGGCCATAGGCTTTGAAGATGCTACTTACAAGAGTCTCTATTATAAAATGACGGGTGAAGAGATTGTTGAGATTGGTAATAAAAATTGTGATGGAGCAGGGGAGATCTGTAATCAGATTTTTGGATATGCTAAGTCAAAGCTCAATCAGAAGGGGTTTAATATAGAAATGGCCATTCCCACCATTAGTTATGGTCCTGGCCACAAAGTAAAACATTTAATTAGTGGGCCATGCTTGCGCTTGCGCTTTTTGAGTAGCTCTGGCCCATTCTTTCTTGAGGTAACGGTTAAATCAACTTAACGAGTAATCAGTTATTAAAGAGGAGATCGTACCCTTTCATAAATGATAAGTATTCTTTAGTGATTGTCTGTGGTTTTGAATTCGTTTGAGTATTAAGTCTACAAGTTCCAGCTTTCAATCCACCACCAAAGAAGCGACTCTTTGATTTACAAACAACAGTTGCATTACATGATTTAAAGTCACACTTTAAGGCATTACCTGGGTGAGCTTTGTAGACAAGATCTCCACGTTCTACGGCCTTAAGGATTCCTTCCTTACAGCTTTCAAAGTAGCTCGGATCTTTTGCTGTAGAGCAAAGGTAATCAAAAACAACTTCCTCGAATACTTTTCTTGAAGGAGCTTTTGTCACTTTTTGGGCCGCAGGGAAGCTTAGCAGACTCTTTGCCATTGCTTTTTCACAGGCTCCATCTTTTGATTCATAGTTACAGAAAAACTTATAGAAGCTCAGTCCACCTTCTTTGAAGTGTCCCCAGTAGCTTGAATAATTATTTCGCTGAGGCTTCATTCTCCAGCAACCTCCATCATAACAATGGATGGGATCCATAAAGTTGAAGTCATTTTCTTTGGCCCATTTCCCATCTGTGCGATCGGCTTTCTTGTACCACTTTCCATCTATTTGAAGTCTTTCAAATAAACTTCCTGTCAGAGCTCCACTAACAGGGATATTCCACTGTTTGGAAAGCTTTGGGGCAATATTAAATCCACCATTACAACCATTCATCGTCGCAAAAGCTCCAGGTACAAAATTGTCTTTTAGCTTGGCCACATAACTATCTGTTCCCATGGCCGCATCTTTCTTTCCTAGTTTAATCGCCCATGGGCTAGAGTGACCATAGAAGTCGATTGACTCAATTCTTTCAAATTTATTAAGTTCATTAACAAGTGTTCCACCAGTTAACTTACCTTCTTTTTCTTCAACGATAGTAACGTTAAAGCGCTCATATACTTCAACATTACTGGCCTTAATAACTTCGGGCTGTGAGAGAATAATAATTTGATGATTTGGATAAAGTTTTTCATTCATCTTTGCTCTAAGATAAGCAGATTGAAAGAACTGATCTGATTCCTTATCTACGGCCGAACCGGCTATTACAATATGAGTATTCTTTGCATAGTCAATAACGGGTGTAGGTGAAAGAGTTCCAAGAATATAAGTTCTCTCGCCAAACGCCTTTGTTTGATTTTTAGCTTCTTCAATAGACTTCATGTTTTGGTCCATTGGGTAGGGCTCGTTTAGAGATGAGTTAGCCTGTGCTTGAAGTCCTAATACTGTAGGTAGGGCCAGTACCATAAGTACGCGATTTAATACTTTCAAAATTTCCCCCAATAAAATGTGTGTGGGCTTATCTAGCACAGCTTTGGATAGGGGTGAGTAAATAGTAGGGAAGTGTGTAATGAATTCCTTGTGAAAAGGCCTAGAAAGCGTACAAATGGTCGTTTATGGGTGAATTTGGCCCCTAAAATATGCCTAAATAGCTATAATTTTACTTGAATAAATACATAGGGTACAATTTCCTATGGCCAGTTGAACATGACGTTTAGGCCTTTGCTTTAAGCAAGAAGTTGATCAAGTTACAAGGAATCTGTAATGACCAATACTATTCATATCGAAATTCTCGGAGAGGTCCCTCTCTATTTTGGGCTGGGCCTTCAAGTTATAACGGCCATCATCCTAGGTGGGATTGTTGGTTATGATCGTGAAAAGAAGATGAAATCCGCTGGCCTTAAAACCAATATTCTCATCTGCTTAGGTGCAACTCTCTATACAGTGATCAGTCTTTTAAATGTTCAAAACTTTAGTAATTCAATGGACCCTAATAGAGTGGGGGCTCAAATCGTTTCGGGGATTGGTTTTCTAGGTGCAGGGGCGATTATTCAAGGAAAGGGGGCGGTTATCGGATTGACGACTGCTGCAACGATTTGGGTTGTCGCTGCGATTGGATACACTATTGGAATTGGATACCCTATAAGTGCTTTTATTTTCAGTATAACTGTTCTCGTTGTATTAAAGTGGATAAACCCAATATACAAGTTCATTGAATCAGAAAATAAGAGTGAATTCTTTCATATGGAGATTCTATCTCTAGGTCCAGTAAAGAGGTCTGTTCTTGAACTTATGAAACATGAGAGCATTGAAATTGATGAAGTGTATGAGGACTCCATTGATAAGAAGAGAAGAATCCTTACCCTCTATATCTATGCACATAAGAGGGTTATCGAGAGATTTGCTTCTGATATCAAAGAAGTCGCCTCTGTAGATCGAGTATCTTTTCATATTGTTTCAGAAGATAGAAATCTTGACCTCATCTCGGATGAAGAAGACGATGACTCGACCCAAGTTAGCTAGTTAAAAAACTCAAAGTAACTAGTAAGAGTCTTGGTGAGGAGCAAAGCTTGGTAGCATCGTAAGTTTCTTCTTGTAAAATCTTATAAGCTCAGGAGTAATCTCCCCATTAAGAAACTTGTCGAGAATTCGATTTTCTGTCTGTAGGAGTCTAAGTTCGTCTTCTGAGGCTTCATCTACAATCTTATTGTAGATATCTGTCTTCATATCATAGATATTTTGAAGAGCTTCTGTACCTTGTCTGAAAAGTTCTCTTACGAGTTTTCCTAGCTCCTCTCCCAATATTAGCTCAAATTTAATAGCATCAGGGTGAACCCCCCTTTCTGAAAGGCGAATTGCTCCTAGCATAGCTTCTTTATTAATTTGAAAAAAGGCAAGTTGTTCGGGAGTAAATACTACTCCTTCTGGGACTTTAAAGTCTACATAGTTAATTACTTTTAGGGCCATTTCAACTTTTCTCTTATCTTGAGAGTTGAGGAAGTTAAAACTATTGATAGTCTTTATTAAGTGGTAAGTGAATTGTGATTCACGACCAGCTGAATAAGTTACTCTTAGTCGCGAATCATAATAGTACTGATTACTGGTATCTCTTTCATCAAGAGGTACTTTTCCTGCATCTTTCTTTACGGCCAAGAGATTTCTTGAAACATAGGCCAGATCCTTGTATCCAACTCCATATGAAGTATGCTCTCTTTGAATTTGGGCGAGCATAAGCTTTGTAAGATTGGTCTTACCAGAGGGACTCATTCTAAGAGTTGCTGCTAGATCTGAGAATTTATCTTCTAGTTGTTCTACTTCATCTTCTTCTCCAATGACATAGGGGATTTGAAAGGTTTGACCACTTTCTGTTTTGAAGGCAATAGGAGAGTCAAGTTGCTCACCATTTGTAAGATGTCTAAATACAGAGACTGCTTTTTGAATAATATTGGGATTATCAATAATCGCAGAGAAGCTATCATCAGTTGTACTGAAGTTAGACTTTCTTTTAAATAAGTATCTCATCGCATAGATCTTATCAGGCCAGATTCCTCTTGCGAAACGATCCTGAGTGTACTTAAAGTTGGGATTAGCATCTTTAAAGCCATTCAAGAATTTTCCATTCTCACCCGCAACGAAGAGAAGTTCAGATTCAACGTGGCTTTTAACGACTTCATCAAAACAGCTTGTAGGAACAGTATCAATTTCACCTTTGATTTGATTGTAAATATCTGCAAGCTTTCTGTACTCTACAACTTGTGTAGGATTATTCTCTTTTACAAGAGCACAAATATGATCAGGGGTTTTTATGAGTTCTAAGAAGAATTCTCCTGCAATTTCTACTGCAATTCGTGCATCGTCGATATAGTCTTTGCAAAACCATGTCTTTTCTCCAAATTTCGCCGTACAACCTCCATCGAGAACAAAATCAAGTTCTTCTTCAGACAGGCTGACGTTGTGGGACTCAAGAAGCTTTGGAAGGTAACCTTTCCAAAACTCTCTTGAATTTTCACGATCTTCGATTATATCGCGAATTCGTCCTAGTTCTGCATTTCTAGCGTAGATATAACTTTGCATACCGTAAGTATTATATTTGAGTCTACCATCTCTTAAGTTACGATACTTATAGCTATCCTTATATTTTTTTATTCTGTGCTTGATGATTTCTTGAAGAGTTGTTCCTTCATCGAAGCGATTACAGAGATTTCCAAGATTCGTATTTTCATCAGAGCAGTATTCATATCTTTTGACTTTTAAGGCCTGTGCAATTGGAACACCTTCTTGTGAAGCAGCTAATTGGGATTGAGCTTCATGAAGACTACCTGTTACCTTCATAAATTGACCGTTAGAGAGTTCGACTTCACGCTTATACCCAAAACGAAGAGCAGCTATATCGTACTTTCCAAAGGCCTTAAGTTGGTTAAACTCACTAAAAGAGTAGTCCATAATAGAAGAGTAAGCAGGAGCGGCATCTAGACCTAAACCTTTAGCTTCTTCTTCTGTTAAAAAGTTCTCGTGATCGTGCGAGCCCATGAAGTTATGCTTTAAACCTAGGTTGTGTCCAAGCTCATGGATAAGAGTTGCCTTATAGCTATTTTTCAAAATGATATTTTGAACCTTTTCTCTTTGAGTATTCGTTAAGTTATCCCATCTCTTAAGTGTACCTTTCTCGGTTAGAATTCCAGTCACTTCTCTAAGTTCCGGGTAAACAACTTTCGATGTTCCTGCAATGGGAAAGAAATCTTCTGAAAATGCATTATTCTTAGCAAGGAAGTTCCATTTCTTCTCTTGGATGAGGTTTGCCTCATCAACTTCGTTAAACTCTACTGAGGAAGAAGATTTAAGCTTTGCGATGATTTGATCGATTGAAATATCTGAGGCTTTATGAATAGTATGCCTGTGAAGCTCTTCTTTCATTTGAGCTTCAATAACGACTCTATTCTCATTGAGAAGTTCCGCTGGAAGTTCTTTTTGAAAACCTTGAGAATCGCCTATTGTAGAGTCTATATCTGTTGGAATAGACTCTACCGGAATATTAAATGCAGTGCCTATGGGATTCGTTCCTCGTGTAGGTTCGGTATCTTCAATAACCGAAGTATTTTCATAACTATTGATAATGACTTCTGGCAAAGATTTAGGAAGAGCAGACTTTGCTACAGTGAATCCTTTTAGTTCTTTGTTCTGTGGTTGAAGAGCTTCATGTTCCTCTTCAGTTAAGTCAGAAGCTGATTCATAAACTCTTCTGGTCATACTCTTAAGTACACCAAGGTACATATTGGTGTGGGCCTGAATAATTTCTCCCGTGTAAGGATTCTTTACTGATGGGCCATATCCAAGAAGTCCATTGGCCAGTGGATCTTCAATGAGAACAATTGAATTATATCTAATATCACCTGGACTAACGGCCTTGGATTTATCTTTTTGCTCTATCAGTTTAATCGTAAAAGGTATTTGAGCAGCAGTCATTTCGCTATTCATAACGCTGATAGCTTCGTAAGTAGCATCAAGAACCACTTTATTTTCTTCTTTCGAAAATTCAGGAGACAAGTAGTAGACCAGTTCTCCGTTCTTTCGATTTGGGTTCCATCGATTCATAAGAATCTTTCTGTCAGGTCTTGCTCTATCATAGTTATCAGCAAGTACGAGTTCTTCATTCTTGAAGAAGCCAAAGTCATTATGATCAGGAACTGGGTATTCAATAGGCTCATAGTTCTTATCAGCAAGTTTATCTAACCTTACTAATGAGTAGAAATAGCGGACATCAAAACTTGATTCGGCAGAGTCCTTAGCGTAGGCGCCAGTGATCGTACAAATAGGATTCGCCTTATTGACGGTATATGTTCTTTGAAGTTCAACATTAATGACTCCAGATGTAATTTCGTAATTAACAAGTTTTGACCTTGATGCACTTAAACAGCCTGACCAATCGACTAGGCTGGCATCAAGAGTATTAACTTCTGTGACTTCCATTTCTTCAAAGTCTGGCCTAAATTGACTTTTTTCGTACCACTCAAGTTCCTTATTTTCTTCTTCGACATTTGTACAGTCACCGTAAGCATCTTCCTTACAGCGATAGGAATAGTACTTCCCTGGAATATTGAGAACAGGAGTGCTGTTGAGATCGTTAGAGTTGAAGCGCTCATCTCTTTCTTTTTCATAAACACCTAATCCAGACTCTTCCCACTTTAGCGTAACGAGTTTTTCCTGCCCTTGAACAAAAGGGGCAGCATCAGCAACTTCCATCGGAGTGCCAAGAGAGCTTGGTACATAAATATATTCAACGGGAAACATCTTCGGTTGCCCGTTCTCATCTAATATGAAATTTCCCTTTGAATCTAGCCTTCTCTCTTCTACAACGATTTCATTTTTTAGGAATTGCTTCTCTTCAATATATTCTACATCGTAGGGTCTATCTTTTGCACAACTGGCCAGAAGGATAAGAGATAAAGTGATTAGTGAATGTATTTTCGTACGCTTCATAATTTTCTCTTTCCTAGAAGTTTAGGGTTAAGGTTCCATATAGGGTTGAACTATTGGTATCAAGTAAGCTTAGATCCAAGTTATTTCCATAGTAACCATAAGTGTATCCACCAAGCTCATGTCCAATTGTAAAGTTGTATTGAGGATCAGGACTGTAACTGATACTTTGTCCTAAGCTATAGTAGCTATCTTTAATATCGCCATCGTAGTTCCAGTAAGAAACGAAAGATCCATAGAATGAGAATTCCCATTCTTTATAAGGAGCATAGGAAATAATGGCCGTATTTATATTGCTTAAAGATGTGTTCTTACTGAAGTCTCTTGCAATTTTAAACTCATGAAAATTCTTTGTTCCTCTTGTGATGAAGATGAGAGACACATCTGGATTTGGAGTTTGAGCAATAATGAGAAGCCCTGCACTTACAGCGCCTCTGTAGCTCTCATCAAATCTCCTTTCATCATTCACTGCAAAGTTATATCGACCTTGAAAGATCGTTGTGACATTCGAGTTTGAAAGAAGGCCAATCGTTTTTGAGATTTCAAAAAAAGAGGCACTGAAGCGATCTTCTCTTGCACCAACTAAGTCTTTGTCTGCGGCGATAAAGAATCGAGTATTGAAGTATGGTGTTTTGTATCGAAAAGTTGCGGCCAAAGATGTATTAAGGGTAGAGCCATAGGCATCGAGTTCTTGAACACTGGAAACGGTTGTTGAGGTTAGGCTGAGACCCCAGTTCTTTGAGCTTTTCTTATTTCCTCTATTGTCTCCCTTGCCAAGTTGGGCCTCTAGCTGAGAAGCCGATTGGGCCCAGGTCGAACCTAGGCCAAGAAGGATGGTGAATGCTAGTGTCAAAACTTTAAACATGCGTTCTCCAGTTGAGCAAAATTTGGTCATTACCCTAGAGCTTCGGTGTAAAAAGTATCGATTTTACGATCCGAGAGCTTTTTGTAATTACAAAAGGTTGAAGCCCTTACATCTTAAATTAATCAGAAAAATCAGCATTTTAGGCTATAATTTTCTTTAATCTTTAGCCTATTATGCTGCAAGAGTGGTGCCGAGATGCTTTGAACTCTATGTTTGGGTTAAGACTCATAAAGTGCTCTCTATTTATAAACCCATAAAGAGATGGATCATGGTTAAAAAATCACTAATTCAATTCAATATTCCCAATATTCTTGGGCTCTCGCGAATCATTCTGACTTTCGTTGTCATTGCTCTTCTTCAAAATTATCTCTATTTATGGGGATTGATCGTATTCTTATTGGCATCGATGACTGATTTGCTCGATGGATATCTAGCTCGTCGTTTGGGACAAGTTACAGAGTTTGGAGCATGGCTAGATTCTGTGGCCGATAATATCTTTACTATTGCATTGATCTTTTACTTCTATGTTCAAAGAGAAGTGCCTAGCTATTATCTGATTATCTTAGTGATTCGAAATGGGCTTCAGTTCTCACACTCTATCCTTAAGTTTGGATCAGCTCCAAAGTGGCCAAAAACTCGCAATAAACTGAACCGATGGGAGCCTGGAATGGTTTTCTTTGTGTTGCTCTTTCTCTTTATAAAGATAAATTTCATCAATGAGAGTGCTCCAATCTATCGAGGAATTGATCAAATTATCCTTCCCTATGTGTTCATGCCTTTGAGTGCGCTGACAAATCTCATTGTCTCGATAAGATTTCTTGTTACGAGAGCTGAGGTGAAGAGGTGAGAAAAAGCTGATAATAAATAGATTCTTCCTCCTGAATTAATTATTGTTTGATGGCTCAAACTATGGTTTAATTAATGAAACACCTTGGAGGTAGATTATGACATTTCAAGTGCCCAGCGACTTTCTGACGGAATTACTACGCTTAGAGCGTGAGAAAAGTAAGGTTTTAAGTTTGGCCGACTCTTGGGGAGTAGACCTTCAGGAGCAGGAAGAAAAGGCTTCTGAGAGCTTAAAGAACTCTATCAAAGAGGCAAGTTCCTCCACTGTTTAAATAAATAGTCCTTTTTGAGACAATATGTGTCATGAAAAGACTATTACTATCCCTATTTATTTATATCCTAACTCTCTCTAGCGCTTCGGCCGTTGTCTCAAAGGCCTTCGGCTCTGGTGCTCTTAAGATAACACCAATTGTGGGTTACGAGAGAGTTGTAAAAGTTAGTCCTGTACAAAAGACTAAGACGAGAATGGTCTATGGGTTAAATCTAATGTTTGGCCCCAGTTATCTGTCGGCAGAGGCCGAGGTTACCAAGAGTGAAGATAGTGAAACTCTCTATGAACAGGATTTAACTGAAAAAGAGGAGTCTACAGCAGCAAAGCTAGGTCTTCGCTCAAGCTTTAACCTTGGCATTTTGAATTGGTATTTACGCGCTGGTGCCCAGGCAAGACAGAGTAAGTACACCACAACAACTGCTGGAGTAACTACGGTTAGGGAGCCAGCAATCTATGTCTCTCCCTATGCAGGTACAGGCTTCAACTTTAATCTTTTTGGAAACCTCTTTGCCAATGGTGGAATTACTGTTATTTTCACCGGACGTCCAAAGGGGAGTGACCGTGAATATCAAACAACTCTTGGATTCGGAGTCCGTATCTAAGTTAAAGTCCTATCAGAAAATCTTAATTCTTGGTGCCCCCGGTGCCGGTAAGTCTTATCTTGCTAAGAAGCTGGCCAATGCCTTAGATATTCCTCTCTATCATCTCGATCAATATTTTTGGAGCAAGGATTGGAATCCACTTCCTGAGCAAGAGTTTAGAAAGAGTTGTACTGAGATTGTTTCCCATCCTTCTTTTATTATGGATGGAAATTATGGCACTACCTTTGACATTCGTTGGCCTGCTGCAGATTTAGTGATCTTTGTAGATACCAATCCATGGATCTGTATATTTCGCCAAGTTTTTCGAGTGATTAAAGATAAGTTAGGAAAACTAGATCGAGGAGATCGTCCCGATAATTGTAGTGAGCGTTTCAACTCGCAATTATTTTGGTTCACTGTTAAGTTTAGAGACTCTCATGGACACCTTATCGATTGTCGCATGAGAGAACTCCATCCTGATACTGCTTATTTAAAGTTATGAAACGCTAATTCCATCACAGGCCACATGGGGGAGGTGAAGGTTTCCATTTTGATAAACTTCACTACTTGTTGCATAGATAGATTGAATTAGCTCAAAAAGGTTTCCAGAGATCATCGTTTCACTTAGGGGTTGGGCAATTTTCCCATCCTTAATCATAAAACTATTCTTCGCAATTCCAGAGAAATCTCCATTGGAGTTGGGGGCGCCCCCAGAGAAGCGACCAACAAGAATGCCTTCATCAATACCCTCAATCATTTTTTCAAGCGGGGTTTCTCCTGCCGGCATATAGAGGTGATTAGCAAAATTACTGACCTCTTTAAGCTTGAGCTTATTGCGTCCATAGAGTCCTACTAGGTAGGTCTGGAGAACGCCTTCATCAAATAGAGTGATATCTTTTGTAAAAATACCTTCTCCCGTCATAACTGAAGGCACAGCAAAGAGTGGACTATGAGGTCGAGACTCTATATGAAAGAGTTTTGATCCGACTTTTTCTCCAATTTTTCCTTCGAGCTTACTTGTTCCCGCTAGGAGTGAACCAGTCGACAGGTGGGAGTTAATCATTTGAACAAAGCTATTCCAGCATTGAGGAGTGATAATGGCCTTACCTGAAAAACTCTTTTCATACTTGTGAGCATGAAGATGGGCCACTGTATGTTTGAATTTATTTCCAAATACTTCAGGGGCCAAGAGGTTACTCATCTTATCATCAAAGTCAGTGAATGATAGGGAGTCAAAATCCATTGAGCTCGATTTATCTCCTTCACTGGCATTGAACATGACGCCAAAGCTGTAATATCCCTTGGTAGATGTAGCTTCGAGATCATTAGAGTTCAGATAATGAAACTCTGACTTAATGAATTTAACACTTACGCTTCTAAGCCCAATCTGTGGATACTTGTGAGTAACGTCACGAACAAAGTGCTGAATCAACTTTGTCATTTGATCTAGATTTGCTTCTTGGGGGCCAGACTCAAAGTTTTCATAGCCCTTGGCCACTTGATCCTGACTTGTTGCAATTGCATAGGCGCTATCCGCTTGTCCTGATTCCGTTATAGAGATTGCTTTTTGAGCGGCCAGTTTTAAAGAGTCAGTATCTGTTCTTGTAATACTATAACTACCCATCTTTTGATCTTTAATGGCCGTTAAATCACAGCTTTGATCTTCAACACTTCTGAGAAGAGTAAAATCATTATTTTCATATTGAAGCTCTTCTAAAAGGGTGTGAGAGGAAATCACTTGGGCCTGCTCAGCACCTTCTTCTAATAGAAAGTTTAATGCTGTATTTGATATTTTTTCTAAACTCATGAACGACCTCCTACATGTAGACGACATTTAACAGATGGACCACCGTGAGAGACGATCATACGTTGCTTCTTTCCACAAAATCCTGAACAAGAAATATGCATTTCATCACTGACCATGTCGACGGTTCCAAGCATATCAAAGGCAACACCTGATATTGTAGTATCTTTAATCGCCCTACCTAGTTTTCCATTTTTGATCTCATAGCCCATAGTTACACCAAACATAAATTCACTTGTAAGATCGGCCTGACCATTTGAGCTACTTAAGAAGTAATATCCATCTTCAATAGAGGAGATCATATCTTCAAGTTTACTCGTACCTGGGAGAATCATCGTATTTCTCATTCTAATAAGAGGCTCATCGTTATAGTCAAATGCACGAGCATTACCCGTTGAATTATGACCATAGAAGGCCGAGAGCTCTCGGTTATTCATATAGCCTTTGAAAACTCCATTCTCAATAAGGTGGACATCCTTACCTTCGACTCCTTCATCATCAATATATACAGGCACAGGTAGTTCTTCACCATTATAGGTGTGAGCGAAATCAACCATATTAACAAGATCTGTTCCCACTTTTTTACCGAGATAGTTCCCAGCAACTGAGCCTGCTTTTACAAGATCGGCCTCTGCTGGGTGGCCTATGGCCTCATGGGCCAGAATACCAGTAACTGCTGGAGCAAGAATAAGGTCTTTTACTCCGGCCGTAGCATGAATTCCGCTAGATTTATCTTTTACTTTCTTATAAAGCGAATCAATGACTTCATCATAATGAGATAAATCTTTTAAAAAGAGATCTGCTTTTCCATTACCACTTAAGGCCTCAAGAAGGCTTACTACTTCACCATCTTTTTCCATAGAAAACTTAAGATAGAAGGCCATTCTTGGAAGAATATGAGAGGCTTCACTCCCCATTGTATTCACAAGTGTTTTATCAAGTTCATTATAGGCAAAGATCAGTTGAACTGATTTAAGGTCACTATATTTCTTATTAATATATTCATTGAGCTCTTTAAGGAACTCAACTTGTTCTTTAGTGCTTACTTCTTTTTCATAGCGAGCTCTATCTTGAATATAGCGAAAGCTCTGCTTGGGCAAAGCTGTATCGAGAGGGTTTTGCATGGCCTTACCCATAAAGTGGCCATGGTTCTTTGCTTTCAATAAAACCTCTCTGGCCTTTTCAATTTGAGCGCTAGAGCTTAGCCCATTCACATCAACGAGGGAGGAGCTTGCAAACCCCCAACCACCATTATCAAAGCAGCGAGCACTGAAGCCAGAACTCATCGACTCATCATTTGCTGTTAAGTTTCCATTATTGAGATTTAAGAGATGTGATTTGGTACTTTGGAGGCGTAATTCCATATGGCCATCAGTTGCAAAGTTTTTGGCCAGAAGGTCATTCAACGCCTGTAGGTTATCCGTTGTCATAACTATCCTTAGTAAGATTTTTGAAAATCAATCGTAACGAATTCTTTGAGAATAGAAAAGCATGGGGTTATTCTTGAGCTCTCTGGTTGGGTATAAGTGTTTAGAATTAGGCATTTTTTTCTCAAGGAATCTTTTGCCTAGACGATGAGTAGAGTATGAAAAAATTTACTCTACCACTCCTTGTTTTATTACTATTATCTCAAACTGCATCTTGTGTGCCTGAAGGCTGCTCTAAAGACGCTAAAGGAAATGTTGTCTGCGAAGAAGATGATACTTCCACTCAAGTACCTGATGACTCGGATAGCGATTCCAATAGCGATTCCAATAGCGATGAAGATGAGCCTGTAGATGGAGAAGACGATCTCGTTGGCGAGGAGCCATCTCCTGATCCAACTCCAAATCCAGGGGACTCTCAAAGTTCTTGGTTAGAAGTAGCTGATACTATCGCCGATACAGTTGATTATACAAATGGTAATGATGAACTCTCAAAGTCTCGTCGTCTGGCATCTGTTAATGAAGGTGACTCTTGTCATACAGACTTAAAAGGAAATTCACGCTTTGCGGATGCTATTGGCTTTTTCGTAGAAGAGCTCTCAAAGAAGCAAACAGTGCAAATTCAAGGTATAGCTCCTTATTATAATATGTCTTCTAATCCAAATAGTTACGATCAAGTAAGTCTTGTGTCTCATGAGCTTTGCTCTGTAACAAAATCAAGCCTATCTAGTACCATTAAAAAAGTTCCAGGAAGCTCAACCATTGCCTTGGCCAATAGATTTGCCGAAGACCACAACCGCTATCGTGAGCTTTATCTTGATGGAGATGTTGAAGCTCTAGTGGATCTTAAAAAGCATTGGGGTAAATTCTTTGGGTGCCTTGCTTATAGTGAAAGTCTTTCTACGGCCGATACAAGTAGTAGCTATAGCGTTGCAAGAAAGTACGGGCCTTCTGGATATTCAAAGCCTGAGGGAGTAAAGTTCTATGAAGATCCTTATCAAGATGCAGCTTCAAAACTTAATATCGGATTATTCCAATTCACTCCACGCTATGTTGGGAATATCAACCCTTGTATAAAGCAATGGAATAGAGATTATCCAAGTTGTAAGACAACTTCAGACTCTCAATCTGAACTTATCCCTCTCGTTGGATCTTCGCAGCAGCACTTTAATGCTTACTGCGGAGTTCATAAACTACTACAAACCTTTGCGGTCCAAGTAAACTCAACGAGTAGTCGCAATACTCACCCAAGTAATAAAGTAGGGTCATCTTTAAAGGAGGGTGGAAAGCGCTGTGTGACTCCTCACTTCTATGCAGGATGGGCCTATAATCACTTTGGACCTCTTCAAAACTCAACGGGATCAAATCTCAATAAGCTTATGAGCTGTGTTTACGCTCAATAATTCACAACGGCCTCGGATAAGTGATGATTATCAGAGGCTTTAGTTCTCACTAAATAAGTAAATTCTACAGGCCCTAATGCAAATGCAGTTGAATTAGGTATTCTCTCGCCACAAATTTATGGATTGAGGAGATGAGAATGACAAAAATAATTGGACTACTGCTTTTAGGTTATACCTTTGCTTCTTCTTCATTCGCGGCAGGTCTTTCCCCAGAGGACCTCATTGGAGACTATTCAGGCGATAAAGGTTGTATTGTAGAAATTAAGGACTACCCAGGTAATATGTTAGAGATCACGTATATAAAGAAAGGGTATGTTCAAGCAGTTGAGTATATTGCGAAATATAGAATCGAAACGATTTCAGACGATGGTGATTTTAAAATTGAGCAAGACTATATTGGCTTTACCGGAGAGGAATCGAAAGAGTTCTCTGGAAAAGTTAAAAACTCTCGACTAGAGGATCTAAAGCTTGAGAGAAGACAAAGCTCTTTCACTGCCGAAGATTATGAGTGTAAGAATATGGTCCGTATTGGAAACTAATTCATTATAGTGGTTGGGGCATCTGTCGCGATATAGTCGATGCCCAAGGCCTTCATTCTTTCAAAATCTTCCTTTGTATTTGCATTCCAAACGGTCACTGAATACTTTTCTTTCTTTACCTTCTTAACTAATTCTTCATCTGCAAACTCAAGATTAATGCTTATTCCATCGGCCCGTGCGGCCTTAATTACTGAACAAGGATCTAGAGGATACCCGTAGAGAATTCCTGTCGTTCGGATAAAAGGGATCTGATTCTTAACTTTAAAGATTGTTCGGTGATCAAAGCTTATTATAATTAATTGAGCAAGACTCTTATCATCCATTTTTTTTAGACGCTCTATCAGGGGGGCGACAGTATGTGGATCTTTAATTTCTACTTGGATTTCAAAGCCGAGAGGAAGAAGAAGATTGAATACCTCTTCTAAGGTTGGGATTTGCTCACCTTCGCCAGCGTTCAGTTCTTTAAGCTCTGATAAATTCAGAGCGCTTACAGGACCAACTCCATTTGTAGTACGCTCAAGGGTTTCATCGTGAATAACGACAATATGTTTATCTTTTGATAGATGGATATCGAGTTCAACGCAATTTAGACCTAAATCAATGAGGTGTTGAAATCCCGCCATAGTATTTTCTGGTTTTTCGTTTCTCGCGCCTCTGTGACCCATTATTTTCATGACAATGTCCTCTCTTTAAAGTGAGATGGTTATTTCCAATATTATAAGGCATTTATTTAGCTCTAATAACAGAAAAAACATATAAAGATTGGTCTACTCCTGCGGTAAATAAGTGAAATTTTGATATTATAGTGGTAAATTACCAACCGTTTACTCTATTAATTTTAACTTGCACTGCTTTAGCAAAAGGGAGTCTATTTTGTTTTTTGAAGGTGCTGAAAAGAAACTAGAAATTATTGTCAATGAGTCACTGCAACCTTTGACGAATCTTAAAGATGAATTTTGGAAGGAGTTAGTGGCCAAGTGTGAAGCTACTATTCTATCTCAAGTCGAAAACTCCAATTTAAAGGCGTTTTTGTTATCGGAGTCGAGTCTCTTTGTTTGGGATGATCGAATACTCATGCTCACTTGTGGACAAACTAAGCTGATCCAATCTGCCAAGTATTTTGTTGAAAAGCTAGGAGCTGAGAATGTGGAATGCTTATTCTTCCAAAGAAAGAATGAGTATCGCGCTCAATTACAGCCCAGTGACTTTTTAAAAGATGCACAAAATCTTATGCAAGATTTTGATGGTGAGACTCTTCGCTTTGGAAAGCTTCACTCTCATCATACGCAGCTCTTTCATACCACAAAGAAATATGCACCTGAAGAAAGTGATAGTACCTGTGAGCTTCTAATGTATGATATGGAACCCCAGGTAATTGACTTCCTTACTCGTGAAGATTTGAGTGCTGAACAAATTAGAGATTTCTTTCAATTAGGAAAGCTCTTTCCTGACTTTCAACTTGATGATTTTGTATTCAAGCCTTATGGCTACTCTTTAAATGGGATTAGAGGTGAAGACTATTTGACGATTCACGTAACTCCACAAGAAAAGAGTCCCTATGTGAGCTTTGAAACTAATATTAAACTCTGTGATGATACGAGAAACTTCTTGAATCATTTTCTTGAAATCTTGAGACCCTTCTCTTTTGATGTCATGACTTTTAATTGCACGACAGAACTGGATTTTGGCCAAACTTATATGAAAACTATCCATGTTAAGGATACTTTGAGCATTGGATATGAAGTAGACTTTAGATACTTCAATAAGAAGCAGGAAGTTCCTGAGAAGATGTATCGTTATAAAGAACTAGATTAATTTAATAAAAAGGAAATATCGTTATGAACTCTGATTTATGGATCGAAGAAAAATTTGAAGATTACCTCGGATTACGCTTTAAAGTAGAGAAAACTCTCTTTAGCGGAAAGAGTGAATTCCAATCGGTTGACGTTGTGGAGACTCGCGGTCACGGGAAGCTTCTTCTCAATGATGGCCTTGTTATGGTTACAGAACGTGATGAATTTGTTTATCACGATATGATTACTCATATACCTCTTTTTGTTCACCCAAACCCAAAACGAGTTCTTGTCATTGGTGGTGGTGATGGTGGCACGGCCAGAGAAGTTATTCGCCATAATGGTGTTGAAAAATGTGTGATGGTCGAAATTGATGAAATGGTTGTCAATGCGTGTAAAGAGCATATTCCACAAACAGCAGCTTGTTTATCTGATCCAAGAATTGAGCTTATTATTGGAGATGGCGTAAAGTATGTTGAAGAAGCAGCAGGCCGTGGTGAGAAGTTTGATGTGATTTTAGTTGATTCAACAGATCCTATTGGTCCGGCCCAGCCTCTTTTTGGACATGAGTTCTATGAAAATATTTTCAAGTCTCTCGCTGATGACGGAATCGTAGTGAGTCAGGGAGAAAGTCCATTCTATCAAACAACAATGCAAAATAAGTTAGTAGAAATTCTTCATGACACATTTCCAATTGTTTCTATCTATAACTTTAGTAATCTTACTTATCCAGGCGGTCTTTGGTCATTTACTTTTGGTTCTAAAAAATATCATCCTCTTAATGACTTTAATGAAGAGCGTGTTACTGAGAGTGGATTAGACTTTGAGTACTACAATAAAGAGATTCACCGTGGATCCTTTGCCATCCCTTCTTTTATGAAGAAGCGTTTGGCCAAGTGGTTAAAAGCTTAGGAGTTTTTTTCATGGCCAAGCAATATTGGTTAATGAAGTCTGAGCCTGAAGAGTTTGGGATTGATGATCTTGAAAGAGTAGGAACTGAAGCTTGGAGTGGAGTTCGTAACTATCAGGCCAGAAATTTTATGCGAGATGAGATGAAAGTTGGAGATGAAATTCTCTTCTATCACTCAAGCACGAAGAATGTCGGCGTAGCTGGTGTGGCCACCGTGGCGAGTGCGCCCTATGCTGATCCCACGCAATTCAATAAGAAGAGCAATTACTATGATGAAAAATCCACCGAAGAAAAGCCTCGGTGGATTCTTATCGATGTAAAATTTAAAAAGAAATTGAAGAACTTGGTACCCCTTAGCGAACTTAAGAAGGTAGACTGTTTGAGTGAAATGAGGATTTTACAAAAGGGCAATCGCTTAAGCATTACCCCTGTTACTAAAGAAGAGTTCTCTTACATAGTAAAGATGGGATCTTAGTTTTTAAGGTACTTAAACTGATCGCTTTAATTGGAGCTGCAGCAATTTTGCATCCTTGGTCTCCTAACACCATCAATCCTTTGGTTATGGTAGTAGGCGTACATAACCAAAAAATCTAACAGTCGATCGACTCTCTTTGTCGTACACCACGTTCTGCGTGTAAGACGTTTGATATTATCCCTAAACATAGCTGCCGTTTGATTGAGAGAAAATAGTGGGTCATGCCCTCCCTTTTTCATTTCACCTTGCCCGACAACAGCGGGCTTGCGTCCTTTATAGGTCTTGTGAATCGCATG
>JBLWXW010000019.1:0-66161 GCA_048267265.1 Bacteriovoracaceae bacterium | reverse complement strand
GTTAAATGAGAGGGTTTCTTGCCTACACTTCCGATTAGTATTAAAATGAATTCATCCAAACGTTACACAAAAGAGTAGTGAGAACGTTTATCGAAAGTATGGGCCGTCGTGGCTATTTTGGCTACACTTCGCTTTGTGACCTCAATGAAAACAAAGTCTTGTAAGTCTGTCGGCACCTCCACCATGCGACACGTCCTGCCTCTGGCAGGTCCAAAATGCGAGAGCATTTTGACGGTCGCTTTACCGTTGTGCATCTGCGACGCCTCAGCGTCGGCAGTGCATGGGCGGAGACCAGCTTCGCAGAAATGTTCCACATAACCTGTATTTAAGAGTTTGCTCTAAACGTTACTAATAATATGAAATTAACATTTTTTTCAGACACACATTCTAAACATAATGACATTGCAGCTTTTCGTGGAGGAGATATTCTTTTTCATTGCGGTGATAATACAAGAAGAGGTGATTTAAAAGAGATAGAAGATTTTGCTAAATTTATGTCTATTCAGGACTATTTATATAAAATAGTTATTGCTGGTAATCATGACTTTTGTCTTGAAGATGAGAGAAGGGATAGCGCTCAGGATATCTTGCGTAATCATGGAATTATTTATCTCGATGATAGTGGTATCGAAATTGATGGGCTAAAAATTTGGGGTTCACCTATTCAACCTGAGTTTTTCAATTGGGCTTTTAATAGAAAACGAGGAGAGGAAATTAAAAAGCATTGGGATTTAATTCCTGATGACACAGATATTCTAATTACTCATGGGCCTCCGCTTGGAATTCTGGATCTTTGTGCTACAGGTATTAGAGTTGGCTGTGAAGACCTTCTCATAAAAGTAAATAAGCTAAATAATCTAAAAATCCACGCCTTTGGCCATATTCATGAAAGTTATGGAATAAAGACGATAAATGATGTTTCCTTTGTTAATGCTTGTAGCCTTAATGAGAAATATAGTTATTCAAACGATCCTATTAATATAGAGGTTTAACTACGTAACTACGTTTTCGGTGAAAAAGTCTGTTGGAACCATTCTGCTTAAGGTTTTATTGTAAATTTCCGACAAGGTATATTTACAATAGAAGGAAGTGTCATGGTTAAGAAATTAGAAAACTCGATTTCATTTATCTATATTGATAGTAAGGGAAATGTTACCGAAAGAACTGTGATAAATTTTTCACAAAATGATGATTACATCGAAGGCTATTGTTTCTTAAGGAAAGAAACAAAAACTTTTCGCAAGGATCGTATTCAGGAAGTTTTAGAATCGGTATATACAAACTTACCAGAAGAGAATCAATTAGTTTGCAATTTCTTTAATAAGAATCGGGATGGTTCCCCTGTCGGTAAGGTCGAAGCCAATGAGATATGCTTTACCGGATTTAGTAGTAAAAGGAAAAAAGAACTTATTGACCTTGCGAAAAATAGTGGTTTTGTAGTTAGGTCTAGCGCGACTACATATTTAGATTTTTTAATTTGTGGATCTAATGCGGGGCCAAGTAAAATTGAAAAGGCTAAGTCCATTGGGGCAATAGTTATGACAGAGGATGAGTTCATACATATTTTAGACACTGGGGAGTTACCAGAAGTAGCCTAGCTAAATAAGTTATTTGAAAAAAGATGTCATGTGTCTTTATCTCAATCGACGGTCTAGGGAGTATGACACCTATATCTCGCTAATTAGGTATGTGGTTACTTTTATATTCTCAAAAATTGAGACATAAAACCTCTATTCTAAGTAGAGTTACGATAGAATACTTAGAGTTGGAGTTTAAGTGAGAAATAAAAAAGATCAAATTGAATTGTCAGCATCAGATCTGGGTGGATACCTTAATTGTCGTCACCTTACAGAGCTTGATAAGAAGGTCTTAAAAGGTGAGTTGGATAAACCTGAGTGGAATAATCCCCATACGGCGACGTTGCAAGAGCGTGGACTTCTTCACGAAGCTTCTTATCTTGAGTTCTTAGAATCACAAGGTTTATGCATAGTAAGTATTCCTGAGGATATGAGCTACACAGAGGGAATGAATCTGACCGTTAAGGCAATGGAAGATGGTGCAGATATTATTGCTCAGGGCGTTCTGCGTTCAAATCAGTGGTTTGGTAAGCTTGATATCTTAAGAAAAGTAGAGGGCTCAAGTAAGCTAGGTTCATATTCTTACGAAGTCATGGATACTAAACTTAGTCGTGAAACCAAGGCGACATCGATTTTACAGCTATGTCTTTATAGTGAGTTCTTATCTGACATTATTGAAACGGAACCCGTGAATATGTATGTTGTAACGCCAGGTGAGCCCTTTAATGAAGAAAAGTATCGAGTTAATGACTACAAAGCTTATTATTCACTTATAAAAGATAAGCTTGTATCTGCTCTTGAAAAAGAGAATGAAACATATCCTGATCCTGTTCTACACTGTGATGTTTGTAAATGGTTTGATCACTGCAATCAGAAAAGGCGTGATGATGATCATTTAAGCTTTGTGGCCGGACTTACTTCTTCACAAGCGAAGGATCTAAAGAGCGTTGATATTGATACACTTAAAAACTTTGCAACTTGTTCAGATGACGTCTTGTCAGGGATAGACTCTAATACTGATTCTTTGAAGAGGCTTAAAGAACAGGCCCGAATGCAACTTGACGCGAGAGAGTCTGGTTCACCTTCATTTGAAATAATAGATATTCAAGAAGAGCGCGGTTTGAATCGACTTCCATATCCGTGTGATGGAGATATCTTCTTTGACCTTGAAGGAGATCAGTACTATCGAGAATCTGGTATTGAATACCTTTGGGGTTTTTCTTATCTTGAAGATGGTGAGCTTAAGTATAAGGCATCATGGGCCTTAAATTATAGGGAAGAGAAAAAATCGTTTGAAGATTTTATTGATTATGTTGTTTCTCAAAAGACTCTTTACCCACATCTGAAAATTTATCATTACTCAGCTTATGAGCCTGGTGCACTCAAACGTCTTATGGGGCGCTATGGTACAAGAGAAAGAGAGATTGATCATCTACATAGAACTCAGACCTTTGTCGATCTTTATAGCATTGTGAGGCAATCTGTTCGTGCTGGTATTGAGAAGTATTCAATTAAGGATCTTGAACAATTCTATCAATATGAAAGAAAAGCTGTCTTACAGCAACTTATTCCTGCGAAAAGACAGCTTGAGCACGCACTAGAGCTTGGGCGTGAAGACTTTGTTTCTTCGGAAGTTCGCGATCTTGTAGAGCTTTATAATCGAGATGATACTGATAGTACATATTACTTACGAGAGTGGTTAGAAGGTTTAAGAAGTACTAAAGAAGTAGAGGGAGAAGTTTTATCAAGGCCAGTTGAGGTAGATGGAGAAATCGATGAAGAGTTAGACGAGCATCTACAAAGACTTATCGATTTAAGAGATGCCTTACAAGATGGAATTTCCGAAATCCCTGAAGAGAGAAGTCCTATCGAGAGTTCGAGGTGGCTATTAGGTGATCTCGTAGCCTTTTACAGACGAGAAGATAAAGTAAATTTCTGGGAAAAGTTTCGGCTTAAAGACTTAGATACTCTTGAACTCTTAGAGGACAAGTCTGGCTTAAGTGGGCTGAAACTCATGGATACTGTCGGAGGAACGGCGAAATGCCCAATTCATAGATATTCTTTTATCGAGCAGATTGCAGATATCAAGAAAGGATCTCAATGCTTTAAAGAAGGGCTTCTTAATGATGAAAAAATTGAGAACTTTGGATCTATTGAGCTTATCGATTATGAGAATCGATTCATAGATATAAAAAAGAAAGCAAAGTTTACAGAACTTCACCCCAACGCACTTTGGGTTTGGAATCATATTAATAAAAAGAATAAAGCGGATCGACTCATGGAGTATGCAGAGTATATTCTTGAGAATAGCTTTGAAACAGACAGTTATAAAGCCGCTACGGATATTCTACTTGGTAAAGACCCGAGGCTTAAGTCTTCCTGTCCTGAGTCTTCTAGTCCTTTAGAAAGAGCAAAACAGATGGCCCTGAATTTAGATGAAAGCTTTCTCGCAATCCAAGGCCCTCCTGGTACAGGGAAAAGTTATACTGCCTCACGCGTAATACTTGCTCTTATTGAGCAAGGCTATAAAGTTGGAGTAACAGGGCTTTCCCACAAGGTTATCTGTGGCCTATTAGATAAAGTCGTAGAGGCATCAGGAAAGGAGAATATTCCTGTCACGATTTTTCAAAAAACGAATAAAGAAGATGAAACCAATGAAGCGATAAGTTATATCGATAATAAGTCACTCGTCGATGTACTCGAACGAGATGAGCCGTATGTTCTAGGTGGCACAGACTTTATGTGGGCAAGTAAGAACTGTAGGGATGCCGTCGATTACCTCGTTATTGATGAAGCCGGGCAATTCTCCCTTGTAGGTGTTCTTTCGATTGCCCACGTCGCAAAGAACTTTATCCTTCTTGGTGATGGCGCTCAATTACAACAACCTATTCAAGGCTCACACCCCGAAGGCTGTGAAGTGAGTGCTCTTGATTATATTGTAGGAGATCATGAAACACTTCCAAGTGAGAAAGGAGTGTTTCTTCCGACAACTTACAGACTTCATCCCAATATTTGCAAATTTAATTCAGATTTATTCTACGAAGGAAGACTAAAGGCCATTCCTGAAAATATATGCCAAGTCGTGACAGGAGAAACAGATTTTCAAAACCAAAGCTTGTCATATATAGAAGTTGAACATTTTGGAAATACCAGTTCTTCTATTGAAGAGCTAAAGCGAGTAAAAGAAATCGTAACTGACCTAGTAAGCGGAAAAAACTTCTACACAGTATTTAAAGATGGGAAAGAAATTGCGTCACCAGTGACATATGATTCTATTAAAATCATCTCGCCCTATAACGCTCAAGTAAATCTCATTAAGTCTGAGATCCCTGAAGTAAGTGTAGGAACTGTTGATAAATTTCAAGGCCAAGAAGCACCTATCGTCATCTATTCAATGGCCACCTCAAGCCCAGAAGATGCTCCAAGAGGTATGGACTTCCTCTATTCAGGAAACCGCCTCAACGTTGCAGTCAGCAGAGCAGAGTGTTTATTTATCATGGTTGCGAATAAAAAAGTATTTGAGCCAAATTGTAAGACTCCTTATCAGATGAAGTTGGCGAATACTTACTGCTCATATCTAAATCATTATAGATAATATTTTTTATATCGTTAAATTGTAGTTGCTTATTTAATGAACCAAGATTGACGAATATAATTTAATAAGTTGAGAATTTTTATTAATTTTGTACAATCTAAATAATTTTCAACTGGAGTTATTATTAATGAACAAGATAGATGTAGACTTTAATGCAGACAGAATTATACATGCAATTTCTAAAATAGGTTATTCGGCTCCCTCTGCTATAGAGGATATTTTGGATAATTCAGTAACAGCGAAGGCAACAGATATAAGAGTCGAATTTTTTAAGAAAGAGGACTATGCATTATCTAAGAAAAATAACATAGATTATATTGCGATTTATGATGATGGTATTGGAATGTCTAAAGAGGCCGCGATTAATGCACTAACTCTTGGTGGAGGAGGTGATTATGATTCTGACTCGTTATCTAAGTATGGATTTGGGTTAAAGTCAGCTGGCTTTTCACTTGGTACAAAAATAACGATAATTTCTAAACAGAATGGAAAAATACTAGAGAAAGCTTACTCTCTTGATAAGGAAATTTATAAGGAGCACGGAGGTGATTTCTTTATAATGGAAGAGGATCATGAGGAAGGAGATATTGAAAAATTTAAGGAGTTTATTGGTGAGAAATCATCTGGAACTCTCGTTTTAATTAAGGGGTGTGAAAAAGTCGTACACCATAGTATTCGAAGCATTATAAATAAACTGCAATATGAGCTAGGTGTTATATATTTTAATTTTTTAAAAAGGAATGGTTTATCTATAAATATTAGTGTTAATGAAGGGGAGAATGTAAGAATAGCGCCTTTTGATATGTTTTTTAGTGATCTCAGTTTAGAAAAAGGTTTTGATTTCGATGAGTACGATTGCTTAACACCTCTAACTGTGTTTAATAAAGACTTTTCTCTTAAAGGGTATCCAGATATCGAGCCAGTAAAAATGAAGGTTACGATTTTTCCTCAAGATCAAATGAAGAGAGATATTAAGTTTACTCCTGAACAAAGAAGACAGGTTGATTCATATAAAATATCCAGAGCGAATAGAGGTTTTTTTGTATATCGAAATGAAAGACTTATTCGTTGGGGTGATGACCTAGGGACTGATGTTGGACGGAATGATTTAGGAATAAGAATTGAACTAAAGCTTCGTACTGAACATGATGATATTTTAAATGTCGACGTTTCTAAGCAAAGAATGCTTCTTCCTGAGGATGTTGTTGAGGAGTTGTCAATCTTGCTAAGGGTTCCTTTAAGTAACTCAAGAGATGCTTTTCGTAAGTGTAGGGAAGTTTTTACAAAAGATGATAAAGGTGAAAGTTATGAAGAAGGGGATCAGTTTAACAACGCCAATATTGACCTTGTTGAAGAGGACCCTGATCAAGTTGAGCAAACTAAACCTGAAGAGACAAAGAAAAGAACTAAAAAGTTAAAAGATCAAACAAAGAAAGAACTTGAAGAGGCTGGGGAGGAATCCCCTGGAACTGGAGATATTGATTCTTCTGACATAGTTGAGCTCCCCGTTTTTAGAAAAGTTCGATATAGTGATAAAATAAAGCAAGGACTTGTATGGAATGCCGGTTTTGATTCCAAAGAGGATTCTACATTTGTTCGAATAAATAAGAATCATTCTTTGTATGATACAGTTCTTTTGCCCTTAAGTGACTCTTCTAACATGAAACAAGTTATAGAAGCGATTCTTTTTAATCTTTCAGCTGCTGAAGTTTTAACTATTCAGGGATTACATGATGTTGATCAAGAGGTTATTGAAAAGGTAATCCTCAAGTTTAAAAAAGTATTTTCATATAATTTAGATAACTGGTGTGACCGAAATCAAGACTTGTTTGAGGAATGATTTCTATGGAAACAGGCTTTCTTCCATATAAATCAAGCGGTTTACACTTTTATATAATTACTTTTGATTCATATGTTTATATTGGAGAATCAAGTCGCTCTCTTGCTAAAAGATGGATAGAACATATAGAGGAATCAAAAGGCTTTAAATCAAAACTCATTCAAAAATATGATATAAGTGAATTCAAAGAACCTTTCTATTGCTATGGTTTTAGGTGCGATGAAATTTGTGAGTTTTGTGGAGAAGAGGATTACAAAAGAGCTCTTCACGCAGTTGAGCATTCTTTACATGAGCATTTTATTCTATGTCAAGGCCGGGATGGCTTGAATTTTACTATTGTTTCAGATACTGAAAAAACTGCCCCGAGAAGGAAGCGTTTTGAGTTTCAAGAAAAAATAAGTAAAGAGATATATCTATCTTTTGTTAACCAAATAAAAGGAAACTGACTTGAGTGTTTTTAAAAATAATAAAAACGAATATGATTTTTGGACGATATTTGGGTTTGTTACAATGTTCTGCGGACTAATTTTAGGTGTGGTTGTGTTTTTTGGTGCACCTTTGTATTTTGCTAGTTCGAAAGAAGGAGGAACCTTAAGTAAAATACTTCAGTCAGATCCTTATTTTAACCTAGGTCAGCTTGGAGATTTTTGGGGTGGCTTTTTAAACCCTTCCCTCACTTTGGCTTCCTGTTTATTTTTTCTGGGGGCTTTAAAGCTTCAAAGGGAAGAACAAAAAGATAGTAAGGAACAGTTCTCATCTGAAATGGAGCAACAGCGAAAGGAGATGAGTGAAACGAGAGAAATACATAAGGATAATTTGAATAGCACACTCAAAAACTTACAATATGAGAAAGTAAAGTTTTTAGTTGATCGACTAGATCAAACAGAGGATAAGATATCTGCTCATGATAACTCTATAAGTGGTTTTGCAGTTCTTGAGCTTATTAATGCAAAGAAGGATGAAGGTAAAATTGAATTTGTAGAAGAACTATTTGAGGATAATCGAAAGTATATAAGTCGTTGTAAAAATATTTTCGAACGTTTAATTAAGATCGTTATTGATCATGATGATACTGATAACAGTGGCTACTCACCTATGGAATATATTGAAGACAACTTGTATTATGAATATATGGAGTTGTATTTTAAACTTATAAGTAACTTGGCTGAGTTAAATTTAATTAAAGGATTTTCTTTAGAAAGTATAGAGTTTTTTACAAGAAGTGGAATTGATACTGACTAGGATTCAATTTTAGTCAATACTAAGACGTATAGATTCTTTACTAGACTGTACATCAATATTAAGTGAAGTAAGAACATGACTAGGCTTATAGTCCTTAGATGTACAAGCACTTCCATTGCTTAGGGCAAGATCTTTTTCTCTAAGCATAAGTGCTTCTGAGTTTACGCCAGGAACATGAAAGTTTACAGTGGTTCCGAGATCTCCAGCGGGACAGTTGAGCTGGAGGTTAGGGTAGCGCTCTTTGAGTTTTTCTAGCTCAATGAGCGCAGTTTGCTTATTAAATTTTTTGAACTTTTGTTTTGTAACTTCCATGGCCTTTGCAAAACCAATAATTAGAGGAGTTGCTAGGGTTCCGGAGCGGAGCCCTCCTTCATGACCACCACCAAACATAATAGGGCGAAGTGGCTTTCTTGCTTTTCTTCCATTAATAAAGAGAGCTCCAATTCCTTTGGGGCCAAAGACCTTATGGGCTGAAGCTGTATAGTAGTCAATTTCTTTGCCAAGTTTAATAATGTCTTTACAAAAACCTTGGGCGCCGTCGACATGCATGAGCGCACCAAATCTTTTTGCAATTTTTCCAACTTCTAGAACAGGCTGAATTGTTCCCAGCTCGTTATTAACGTGCATAAGACTAACTAGTCCCACTTTATCGTCCATGACGGCTTCGAAGTCTTTTGGATCAATTTTTCCATTTGGCATGGGGCGTACATAGATAGCTTCAAAACCTTCTTCTTCAATAAGGTGGGCAATAGGGTCTAATACGGCCTTATGTTCAAACATTGATGTGACGATCTTTGTTTTTCCTATTTCTTTGAGATGCTTCTTTAGTCCGAGGATGACAATATTATTGGCTTCAGTTGCACCACTTGTAAAAACACAATATTTAGACTCAAGGCCAAAGTAGGACGCAAGCTTTGTTCTGGCTTCCTCTACAGCTCTTCCTGCTTCTCTTCCTGGCTCATGTGTTCTCGATGCTGGATTTGCGAATTTCTCAGAAAAGTAGGGAAGCATTTCTGCAAGGACATCGGGGTGAACGGGAGTAGTAGCATTGTAGTCTAAGTATTTCATTTTTAGGCTCTTTGCTCTTTTATCAAATTATAAAGATCTTCTTGATTCTTAACTGTGTTAAAGATTTTCATGATTCCACGATTAATGTGGGCCACCATATAGCTTGTCATTTGTTTTGGTGAGAGGGTGTCCACCTTTTCTGATTTTTCACCATTCTTTGGTTTCTTGTAGAGGCCACGTTCCAAGAGCATTCCAATAAAAATAGGGTCAAGATCTCCAAGAAGGATATTTCGACTAAATTCAACACCATCTTCTTTATAAAATTCAAGCTGCGGTGGGCGAGTGTCGTTAAGGCTTAAGCTTAGGCCCATTCTGGCGATTGTATAGTTTGGTCCTGCTTTTACCTTATGTTTCATTTGTTTGATTTGGTCTGTTGCTTCTTGTGAGATTTTTATTCTATTGGAGATCATTGGGCAGCTCCTTCTTCAAAGAAGTATCCATCACTTACTTTTGAATGAGTTTCATCGAGGTTGAAGTCAATATTATAAGTATGAGAAACATATTTGTTGAGCTCATCATAGTAGTGCTTATCAATCTCTGTATCTGTAGAGAGGATAACAACCTGGTGGCTTGCAAATGGGAAAAAGTTTTGAACAAGGTTTGTTCTGTGACTGGAGTCTAGACGACCTAGAGGTGTATCGATGATCATTGGGAGACCTTTTCCGCTTGTTTTAGATAGGGCCCATAGTACGGATATAGCGTATACCTGTTTTTCTCCAGCCGAAAGCTTATCTACAGGTACAGGAATTCCTGACTTATCAAAGAGTGTTACTTCAAAAGTATCAGGGTTGATTCTAACTGAGCGGATAAATCCAGTTTTTCTATGAATTCGCATGTAGCAATTAAGAACTTCATCTTCAAGTTGAGCAACTCGATCATGAATAAGTTGCTCTTCAAAGTCTTTAAGAATTGATTTGATTGCATCAATTCGCTGATAGTTCTCTACTTTTTCATTGTTACGTGAATTAACTTTGTATGAACTCTCAAGTTTCTTTTCGAGGTCTCTTTGCTCTTTGATTGTTTTATCAATCTCTGAATCAAGTAACTCTCTTTCTTTTTCTTTATTACCAAGTTTTAACGTCTCATTATTAATTTTTTCGTGAATAACTTTCACTCTATCATTATCAATGGCCCTTGCTAAAGCTTCTTTGAGACGAGAAATCTTTCTTTCTTGAAGATCGATCTTTTCAAAGAGCTCATCGAGCTCTCTTTTTCTGACTTCAATGGCCTTAATATTATCGAGACTTCTTTTAACTTCATTTACAGAAAGGTTGTACTTTGATTCTTCAGCATCAAGGTCGAGAATCCAATTCTCAGTAAAGCCTTCAATCTTTGAAGTTAAAGTCGCTTGCAGCTCTTTATCAAGCTTTACATCTTTGGTTATTTTTTGGATGTAATGATCAATCTCTTTCTTTTTTTGTGATAGTACGCTTCTTGTAACTTCTTTTTCTGAGATTTCAATTTCTTTATGAAGTTGCTTTTCTACTTGATTTACAAACTTTGGAGCGAGCATTAGTGGGAGCTCTTGCTCCATCATTTTTCCAATAGCAGTGCTATACTGATTCTTTAGGAGTTCCGCGTTGGCCTTTTCTTTGGTTAAGCGATCTCTTTCTGCGTAGTATTCACCACCCTGATCTTTAAGTTCTCTTTGATAAGCCTTCAGACTATTTTCAATAGCGGCAATAGCTCTTTGAAGTTCAGTACGATTTTCAATGAGTTTATCATGTTTTTTCTTTTCTTTGTTGAGATTGGACTTCATCTCATCAATATATGTTTTAGTGTCTTTAGTGAGGTCTTGCTCGACATGCTTCTTAAAAATAGTTGAGAGATCATCAGATAGAGTTGGAAGAACCTTTAAGTTAAGAAGTGATTTAATCGCATCTTTTAGCCCTGCATTTCCACCTTCTGCTAGTTCTTGGATTTTTTCTCCATCAAAGAAGAAGAGATCTATTACACCTTGAGGAATAATTTCTTCAATAAAGTCCTGCCAAAAAGATGGATCTAAATCTAGAAGGACTTCATTTTGATAGATATGAAAGCTTTCCTCAATATTTCCATTAGCATTTGCATACCACTCTCTCGTTAAGCGATATGTGTAGTCTTTAGCTTGTTTTGGATCGTGATGATCTCTAAAGAGGCTAAAGCTCAGCTCAACGACTGTTGTTTCATCTTCCGGGCAAAACCAGTTTATACGACTCTTAAGATAATCTTTATATTCGTTTTGAGATAGTTTCTTAGTTCCTGACTTGATTCCATAGAGACAAAGCTTAATCGCTTCAAAAATTGTAGATTTCCCTGCTCCATTTTTTCCTCCAATGAGGACAACGGGGCGCGGCTTCTTCCACTTTTGTTCAGGAGAAAGTTCAAGTTCAATATGACCTTTATAAATTCCAAAGTTTTGAATATTAAGTGTATTTAAAATCATTATTGGATCTCCACATTTTCAAGACCACGATCCTGAAGATCTTTCTTACGGGCTTCCTTGATTTCATCAAGGGAGCGCCATTCTTCAAGTAGAACATTTTCAAGTTGATTAATAACGCCTGTTCTTCTCTTTAGGCCATCGTGAGATCTGGCAGTATCAAGAAGTTTTGCAATGAGCTCTGGTGGTTGATCATACTTCTTACAAATCTCTGAAAGCATTTCAAAGTCCATACCTTTAAAACCACCACCTCTCTTATTCTTGAGCGGATACTCTCGCCCCATGACTTCTTCATAAATCTTAGGAAGTGAATCTTCCCAATCTTGAAGTTCAATTCTCCAAAGCTTTCTTATTTCTTCTAGCTCATGAATAGAGATAAGATCAAAATATTCACCTGTAGGATTTTTATCATTAACAGCTTTCTCTGTCGCGAGAAGTTCTTTTAAAAACTTCTTTAGATACTCTGGCTTGTAAGGTCCGTAAGACATTTCACTCGAAAGATACTCTTCCTCTCTTACCATTTCACCATTTGTCATTTTTTTAGTTTTTGTAGCTTTAAAGCTAACTTGACCATTTCTACGCTTATGATTTCTCATTAATTTTTTATTTTCTGGAGTTTGAGTCTCAGAAAGCATATCTCTAAAATCAAGTAGTGGTTCTAGCCAGTCTTCTCCGTTTTCAACCATTCCTTCAAGGGCCTTATCTTGAGTCACAACGGTGCAAACCCAACAGCCAAAACGACTGTTTCCACATGAAGCCGTTGAGGAGTCAATAACTAGTGGACATTCTCCGGCATTGGCCGATCTATACAAAGACAGGAGTGAGTTATTATCAAATCCCCATGGTGATTCGTTTTGAAGGAGGAAAGTCCAGACATCATCAGTTGAAAAATCTTTGATTACTGGATAAACATAAGCTCCTCCAAGAGTGCTGTGACGACTGAGAAGACTTTCCGGGTTATATTTGTCTTGGTTGTTTTTGATTGTTCTTGAACGAGATGCCGACTCATCAGATCGAACTCCGAGAACCATAATGACTTCACCGAATCGCGATACCTGGTCACTAATAAACTTATTAGCTGGTTTGATTTTCATTCTATCTGTACACCAGCGAAACTGTTGAGAAGGAGCTGGGTAACCCTTTCCAAGTAAGTTAACCCAGAACGTATTAGATACATTAGGCTCTACTTTGATCGTTTCAATGGGAAGCCCATCTCTTTTCGCTGCTTCTTGAATAAGCTTAAGGGTAACTTCCACATGATTTACAATAGAAGGGGTTTCCACTTTGGTATCAGATGAGAGCACAAACACGGGCTTGTGACGCTGTTCTGCTGTCAACTCCTGTAATGCCATATAAATTAATTGAGTTACAGTCGTAGAGTCTTTTCCGCCTGAATAACCAATCACCCATGGAGTGTCATTGTGTAAATAGAGATCTTTAACCTCTTGTTTTAAGTCATCGAGTGAGCGCCCACCAAATGTGTTCAGCATAGATGTTTGAATGTTGTCCACGTTGTTGCCCTTTATTGTATTGTTGTGTTTTCTTTTAAATATGTTTTATCCTCTTTTGTGAGAGGAATTTTCATTTCTTTCTTGAGTGCAATAGCTGTAAGCTTCACACTTGTTAGGGATTTGGAGACTCTTCCGTTTTGGAGGGCCTTACCTTCCCAAAGTTTCTTATTTGATCTAGACCAGTTAACTTTATCTAGGTTTTTAATATACCTTGGCCAATCCTTGGGAAACCTCGTCTTTATGTCTTTGCCAACCTCTCCAAGTGCTTGGAGTGTCACACCATGTGCATGAACATATTCTTCCCTTAATGAAGATGAAGAGATTTCCTTATTCTTTACCTTCTGCCAATCGGGCATATGAGAAGTAACTTCATTCCAAAACATGATGGCTTCTTCCTTCTCTTTTTTCGTAACACGATCAGACTTCTTATTTTTATTAAGGAGTACGCGCGTTGCATTGTGAATGGCTGAAATTGTGAATAGCTTTGTACTACGATTAGAGATAGATGTCTTTTCCTTTTCCGTTAAACCATTGAATGTATCAACTGATTTAATCAACTCTCTCGTTATTTGGGATAGGGGATCACGGTGGTCATAGAGAATCCCGATCGACTTCGTTGGACGTATTGCGTAACGATTTAAGTCAGAAAAAATTTGCTGAGAGCGCTTTAATCCTTCATCGATGAAGAAAACAACACTTATAGCTTCATCTCCAATTTCTGGCTTTATCTTTAGGGCCTCTTCAATAGCAGCTCTTCTATGTTGCCCATCGTTAATTACAAACTTACAGTCCATAGAAACAGAGAGTAATCCTACATTCGGATTATTATCGTCGTAAGCTTCAAATTCATATTCAGAGTCAATACTCGCCGTAATGGAGCTAAAAACGTATTCAGTTGTATTATTAACGATATAGTTGGCCATTTCTGGAATACGAGTTTTATTTAAAACGCGTTGCGCTCTAAGTTCTGGTCTTAGCTCTTCATCTGTAAAAGTAAAAAGCTTAGGAACAAGCCTTAGCGGGCACATGATTGAAAAGAACTCTCTTCTGGCCTGAATTCCTCTGATAGCTGGGAATGAAAAAGAATGTATAAGGGACATGTCCATTGCTCCTGAAAAATCACTTACTTGTGATTGTTGTTTGGAAGTTAAAAAAAAGACTTCCATTTGTGTTAATGATGTTTTTTGGCGAGCACGATGTCAATAGAAAGTTAATAATTTTAGTGCTTTGTGTGGGGTGTTAGGCTTTTAGTATATATTTATGATGCCATGAGATATTCTCTTTAGAAGGAAGTAGGGAACTATCTAAAATGTGTCTACTGATTCTTTTACTTATAAAAGGAGTAAAGAAAATATCGCTCCTTTGGTCCAGTATCATGGCAGAGCTAAGAACTATTTTGAGGTCTGAGTTAATGCCCCATAGTCCTCGATCAAATGTTGTATGGTGAGTTGGGCATAGGGATAGGCCGTTACTCTCTGTGCATTCTCCACCTCTGGCCTTCCATTTTATATGAGCTGCTTCAAGAGAAATTGATGTGTTATTTACAAGGTTAATCTTAAGGCCGCAAAATGCGCACCTGTTATCGTAGAGTGACATTATCTTTTTTGGAAAGTTTGGGTCCCTTTTAGGTTGACGTATTTTATGACCCTGAACGACCTGACTGGATGGAATGGCTTCTAGGTCAAAGATCCCAAGGCTTTCATAAAGAAGAGTGTGAAGGGTTTCTGGAAAAGTACTCTCAGTAATTTCCTTAATCAGGTACTGAACAGCTCCTAAGTTATTTGAAAACTCCTTATAGAAAGTGTCTGTGAATCCAGTTTTAAGGTTTAATTGTAAAGCCTGCGAAACTTTTATATCACCAGATATATTTTCTTCCATTTGATCTGGTAAAGTGGTCCATACTTTTAAATTACTGGAGTCATTCTTTAGCCTCCATAAAGGATGAAGACAGTTTGGCTTTTTCAAGAAATTCGAAAAAATTTGAATTAGGTTTTCAAGTTCTTCTCGATCTCTTTGATACTCAACCCATCTTTTTTCTTGAAGGATATTTCTGAGCGCAAAAAGAACAGTAATTGGTTTATGGTTGGCCGTTGAACCTTTATGAATATTTAGTCTTAAGGACTCATACCAACTAATGAATGATTCAATCGTTAATTTAATATTACTCATATATATACTATTTTTTGTAATGATTAAGAATTCTTTACCAAGTAATTAATAATGACTATGGTCTTGGCGTTATAATGGAATTTTTTAAAGCATAATTTTATTATAATTCATTGGAGTAGAATATGAAACTAGAGCTTTTAACAAATTTGATATCAAATGCTCAAAATCTTGGCAGCCATGAGGATATGGTGACTGCATGCTTAGCAACGATGATGGAAAATTCACCTGCTTTTATGAAATACTTTTTGAAGAAAACAAAAATTGCGGATAAGGGGATATCGAAAGATTATTTTTTAGATGTAGGTAGTCTTTTATCAAAGAAGAATTATGAATTTCTTTCGAATGACTTTAAGTCAAGCATAGTGAAGCCTGATATATGGTTAGATTTTGATAAAGATATTGTTAAAAGTAAAACAGATTCATTGCAGGTAATTATTGAAGCAAAGATATTTGGTGGCACTTTAACTCCTTCCCAGAAGAAGTTATACAAGATCCTTAAGAACGAGAAAAAATTTAAAAAAGTAAGAGTTGTATTAATTGATTCCGTGGGGCGTGATGCTAAGACGTATTGTGACGGTCTATTCGATATATGTTTGACTTGGAGAGATGTTCTTAGAATCTCAAGAACGATCTTAGATGTAGAGCTAAGTCCTGCTGAAAGATTTGGTTTAGAACCGCTTTTAGATCTTATGGAAGAAAGAATAACGCCTGAGTTTGATCTGGATGATTATAGTGGGAAAAATATTACAGAAAAAAGAACGAAGCTTCTGCATGATTTACTATTCTCAATAAGAGATAGACTTGGTTTCAGCAGGAGAAAACATCACATATATCCAAATCAGTGGACCACTGGAGAAAAAAACTCAAAAGCTGGGTATGATACATCTAAGTATCTTTTTCTCAACTCATCAGAGAGTAGGAGAGTTCGAGTTCTTTGGATGAGTAAGTCTGATGAAGTAAAAGTCCAATTTGAGATTGCAAGGAAGTCTGGAGAGTGGAGGGGCGGAGAGGAGTTCGTTTTAGGTTTCGAAAGTTCAATGTGGATAAGTGAATATAGCTCACTTATTGAAAAAGCCCTTAATTATTCTGAGAAATAAGAGTAAAGGTACCAGTAGGCTTCAATTTTTTTTAGCTCAAGGTTTACATGTCATATATTTTATATCATTAAATCTATGACATGTAATTGAGAATGATAAAATGTATTTTTTAATTCTGAACTATTAACATAGTATTTTTAGTAGATTTTAAATGAGAGTTTCTGCTTCAATAGAGGAAATGTATGGGTATATTACTATGGTTATCGTTTTCTATCGGTGTTGGAGTAATTGCTCAATCTCGAGGACGTAGCTTTTGGGGGTGGTTTTTCTTAAGCATTGTGATCTCTCCTTTACTTGGCGTTATTATTGTACTTGTTGCGGAAGATTTGAATCGCTCTATAGATAAACCTGAGGAAAAATTATCGTATAATAGCTCTCTGGTGGTTGAACTTCTTGTTAGTTCACATAACCTCTATTGTAGAAATCTTTTTTCAGAAGAAGAGTATGTAAGTAGTAAAAAAAGAGTATTTGAGCAAGTTTATAGTGGTAAGCTTAGTGAAAATGTAGAAGTGTTTTTAATAAAATTATTTCCTCTTATTGAGAAGAAAATTCTCTCAGAAGATGAGTTTTATGAAATTAAAACGACTTTGTTACAACGGTGAGCTTAAAGAAGACTCCTGCCTGGAGACATTTTTCTAAAATGGATAATCGAAGAGATCATATCGAGAAAGGTCGCTTGAAAGAAATTGGCCTAAGTGTTTATTATTATTAATTAAGTTTAATTCTTCTTGAGTTCATTAAAAGGACTTCCGACAAGTAAGACATACAATGTCCAAGTATGAGGAAGTGAGAAAACGATGTCGGCCGCCAATACGAGAAGATTGAAAATATTTAGCCTACTCAGAAGACTCGGGCAATCCAATGCTATGAGTATTAGAGAAATTTATCTCTATATGAAAGATCTGGGTTTCAATTATTCACAAAAGACTATTGAGCGCGATCTTGATGCCCTTACTTTAGAAAGAGGAATTGTTGCAACAGAGTCTTACCCTAAGAAGTTTTACGCAACTGGGGATTTTAACTTTAAGCAAGAACTTGTTCTTGATTTTTCGGTGATTGAAACAATTCATATTGCTCTTCAAAACTTGAGAGAGACGAGTCATGACTATTTTGATGAGCAGATTAAAAGGGCCGAGGTTGCTTTTGAGGAGACCTTAAGCACCGAGCTTAGTGATCATCTCCTTGGCGTAAAACACAAATACCACTTTGACTATGGTTTGACAGGTAAGCCTGTTCACTCCAATTCTCGTAATATAAAGCTTATTCTATCAGCATTACGTGAAGAAAAAACTTTCTCTTGTTATAATGCTTCCCCTTATAAAGACGATACAGAGCTTAAGCACCTTGCTCCTCTTTACTTTGTTCTCAGCTCCGGCATGCCTTATTTAATCGCTAAGGACTTAGCTGATGACTCGGTCTCTTTTAAAAGATTTCGTCTGACGAGATTAAGTAAGGTAAAACTTGGAGGCGTATTTGATATTCTTGAATATCAGATTCCTTATGAATCTATTGAATCAATTGGTGGATGGAGTGGAGAGCCCAAGGAAATCCGTATTCATGCCAATGCAAAACTAGGGACTTTCTTTTTAGAAAAAGTTCTGCATCCCACTCAAAAAGTAGAGAAGCTAAACTCTGATGAGTATCTTATTTCTTTCACTGCGCCACTATCAAATGAGCTTAAACGTATTCTCGCGGGCTTTGGTGGTGATATTTATCACGTTGCACCCCTTGAACTCGAAGAGGGGATAAGTACGATATGGAATGAAGGTTTTAAAAATAAAGAAGCTTAGACATTAATTGTCCAACCTCTCATATATAATCAACTCATGATGAATAATGATGAGGACATAAATTACTCTCTCTCCAATATCCAATCTCTAGAGAACTATCTTAAAAAGAATAAGACTGATGAAGAAGCTAAATCTGAAATTTATGCTGCATTGCTAAGTTTGATTCTTATTGAGGGTTATAGCAGTGAGCAAATTGAAGCGTATTTAAAATACTGGTTTAGCTTAAAGAATTATTCCTTTGAAAGGGATCATTTATCTGAAAAGCAGTGGAATGGTTTAATCAATGCATACGAAGATAAGAATCAGTATGAGCGAATGAAGGAGTCGCTCGCTCCTCAATTAAAGAGGCTGGATCAATTATCTACAAAATTGAAAGAAGAAAAGGATAAAAAATGAGAAGCATAAAGGAAGATATCGAATCTCTCGAACTAAAGAAAACAGATAGTGACATTGTACGTTTGGGTTGCTCTAACCTTGAGAAGAAACTTTCTATACCTAAGAAAAAAGGCCAAGTCATTGTGTTCGGTGCACGACAGGCAATGGGAAAAAGTGCATTTGCCCTAGATCTCATAAGATCATTTGCCTTTACTGAAAATAAGGCCGCGATATATTTTTCATTTGAGTTATCAAGTAAGGATATCTCAAAAAGATTAATTTCTCAGGCTTCAGGTGTCTCTTTTCAAAAAATAAATAATTCAGACTTCAATGATGAAGATCTGAAGGATATGTCAGAAGGAATCTTTAAACTTAAGAATTTACCTATTTATATAGAAGATAGTCATGGGATGGACACCAATCACTTGATAAGATCTATGGTTGAGGTTTCTTACAAGGAGGAACTCGGATTAATTATTATCGATTATCTTCAACTTTCTCCAGTGGAAAATACTTTGAAAATCATTAGAGAGATTGCTGATGAATTAAAAGTTCCTATAATTATACTGTCCCAACTCAAGAGAACTGTTGATTTGAGAGATGACAAAAGACCCACGTTAGAAGATCTTCTCGAAAGTGAAGAGATCATGAAGTACTCTGACAGCATCTTATTACTTTTTCGTAAGTCTTTCTATGAGAGAAAGACCTCATCTCCTGAGTGTGCAGAGTTAATTATTGCAAAAAATGTTAATGGAGATACCGGAACTATTAATATGGAATGGAATTCTGATACGTTAAGTTTCAGTTGCTAACATTGTAAGCTAAAAGGTTCTTGAGAAGTCTGGAGCTTACTTTAAATCTTTATCTTGCTGATCGTCTTTTTCTTCCTTGCTTATTTCTTTTTCCGATTCTTTGATTTTCTTTTTTTGTGCTTTTTCTAATTTCTTAAGTCTCTTGAGATGTTCTCTTTCTCTTTTTGTAATAATGGTTTTGTTTTTGCTCATTGATAAACTCCTAGACGTCTGTCCAAATCGAATTAATAGTTGTGAAAAATCTGAGATTATTTATAAGTCAGGAAGTGTTAACAAAATGAGATATAAGAATGCTTAGAATCTATGAATCACTCTACAGTTAATTCTTGCTTAAGACTACTGAAATGATCAAATGAAATACTGGAAGGACTCCTGTGTAATTATCGATAAGTCAGCGAATTTTGGAGTCTTTGTTTGGATAGTTGCGCTGATTTTAAGTTTTTTCATTTGATGACCTTTAGAATAGTAGCTAAAAAGAACACTGCTATGTTCATAGAATTAGTGAAAATTAACCCTAATCTCAAATTTTAAGACAGTTCGTAAGTAACATTTTGCTAGAGGGGGCAATATGTTAAAGGGAACTTATGTCATTCACTTAAATGCGCGAGATTGGGGAGTAGGACAGATTCTAAAAACAGCTTATCTATCTCATAAAGAATGCATTGAAATAGATTTCTTAAAAGTAGGTATTAAAACTCTAGTTAAGGACAAGGCCATTGATAATCTGAGAATTGTTGATGCTGTGTTTGGGGAAATATTATTCGAATCACGGTTAAAAAAGAAAGTATTTAACCGGGTAACTTATTGTTTTCATTGCAAGGCGCACCTGGAGACTGTTACTCATTCTGAATGTACAAAATGTAGTTGGTTACAATGTAAATGTGGAGCTTGCGGGTGCTCATTTAATTATATCGATGGATAGAAGAGCTCTAAAACCAGATATAAGGCAGCAAAGCTTTTACCTGATCTTTCTACTCAATACTTTGACTTGATTCTCCGATAATAACCTATCGGAGAGATTATGTTGAAGGGTTATAAATATAAAGAATTATATGAATTCGACTCAGTACTTGGCCAAGGGGGAATGGGCGAGGTTTGGAAGGTAAAAAGGCTAGAAGTCGGAGGCCATGCAGCGGTAAAGATTCTAAAGCACAATATTTTTGAGAATGAGGAAAAAGCTAGAGAGCTTTTAAAAAACGAGGCCAAGTCTATAGCCTCGCTAAATCATCCTAATATTTGCAAATTATTTGAATTTCGAGATGATGAAGAGATGAGTTTTCTCTGTATGGAGTTATTAGAGGGGATGACATTACAAGAACTAATAAAAACGGCTCAAATTCACGGAAAAGAGCTAAGTTCTACATTTATTTTTAGCGTAATTGATGAAATTCTTTTAGCCCTTGATTACACTCACAATTCACCAGAAGGAAAGATTCTTCACAGAGATATTAAACCCGCCAATATATTCATAACTAAATACGGTGAAGTTAAAGTTTTAGACTTCGGGATTTCTAAATCCGTAGAAGAGGCAAATACAAAATCAGCAACATCAAAAGTATTTTTCTCACAAGAATATACCTCGCCTGATCTTTGGGTGAATGGGGTTTATAATACTATTGCTTATGACGAACGAAACGATCTCTACTCTCTAGGCTTGATCTTTTTCGAATTATTCACGCTTCAAAAGGCTTATCAAGGTGAAGGAATAAGACTACTTGAGAATTTATCAAAGGGAAATGTAGAAAATCTAGAAGACTATAGAGATGTCGATAAAGATATTATTAAATTGTACAGTAAGTGGACTCATAAAAATAAAAATAAAAGATTTCAAAGTGCGAAGGAAGCTTTAGAGAAACTTAAAGGATTAGGTAGAACTGAGCAAATTTCAAAAAAAGAAATAGAATGCACTTATGGCCAAATAGTCTCACTTATAAATGTATTACCTGCTGATACTTTAATTGAAAATAAACCAAAGAAATTACCAAGTAAAAGAAAGAATAAATGGGTATATGGGGCTGTCGCTAGTGTTTCTTTAATTATGGGCATAATAAGTTTTTTCGTTATTAGAAGAGCCCCTGTAATTAATGATAACGTGGGCAATGGTCTATTACTTCTGTCTTCAAATTACAGCTATAGCTTCAAAATGCCTGATAAAAAAGGCCAGCTGGGTCTAGGGGAGATAACTAATAGCACTCTGGATTTAAAAGGGGGGACCTGTAATGATTTTCAAGGGGTTTCATATTGTAATAAAACTTATAAATATGATAATTACGCAGATGAGAATTTTAAAAATCCTTATATTACCGTGAGTTTCTCGAAGCAAAATAATCAAATAAAGACCATAAGTTTTAATCCTGTTGGAATTAAATTGACAAAGAATTTCTTAAGCTTAAATCAAACTCTTTTTGAAAAATTTGAAAGAAAGGAGGATGAAGACGTTGGTCCAATTTCAAAAGAAATTTGGGTTGGACAGAGTGAGAGAATTGAATTGATAAAAGCGATTAATCCGAGTAGTTCCAATGACGAAATCCTGCACGCAATGATTTCTGTAAATCCTAAAAATAAAGATGATGATAGAAGAAATAAGTTTGTAGGAGCCTTTAAGGCTCCAGTGAAAGAAAAAGAGCCTGAGCAAATCGTATACTCAACATTGGAAGATATCTTTAGCAATGTGAAAAATCCTACTTATGAATTTCGACTACCTTTTGTGGATATTACTTTAGGGGCTGGGCCTCATAAAAATTATCCATTTGATGAAATAAAACTTAATTGTAAATATGATTATTCAGGAAAAAACTTATGTTCCTATCATAAAAAAGATGGCGATAATGAGTTAGATTTAAAAATTGTTAAGTTCCTCCAAGGAATAGAGAGAGTGGGTCTCAGAATAAATGGAGAAGATTTCGTCGAAAAATTTATACATAAAAACCAAGGAGTGTTTAATAAAAGTACAGCTTCTAAGTTTAATAACATAAATGGCCTTCTCGATGCGAAGTGGAAAGATGATTTATATGAGCTTTGGATAACAGGCAATGGCGACTTTAACACAAAAAAGCCTACCCGTTTTAAATTAAGCTTAACAATTGATGATTTTAAAAAATACCAAAAGCGCTATTATTTTGATTCAAAGAGAAAAGCAGAGTTAAACTTTAAAGCAACTGTAATAGATAACACTTTAATGAAGAAAGGTATTGGTGAGTTGGGCAAGTTATGTACTTCTGGAAGTGGGGATGCCTGCTTTGTTGCTGCTAAGAAAGAAATGAATAGAGGAAGTATTTATACGGCCCAGAAGTTGTATGAAGTTGCTTGTAATAATGGGCTGACGGAAGGCTGCTATGAAGTAGGAAATATCCATTATATTAATAATAGAATGAATGATGCCTTACCATGGTTAGAAAAAGCGTGTAACAAAAATCATCCAGATTCATGCAATAAATGGGGAAGAATATTGATTACCTATAAAGGGAAGACTGAAGACGGTTTGAAAGCTGTAACGAAGGCCTGTGAATATGGTAATTTAGACGGATGCCAAAAAGAATATGAAATTGCAATGCAGTTTGTGACTTATTTATTTGATGCTCAAAATACATGTGATTATGGAAAGTATGAAGGATGCGTTCAATTTGGTAAGTTACTTTCTATGGTTAAGAAGTATGAACGTGCAAAGCATGTTTTAAATAAAACCTGTAAGGCCGGCTTTCAACAAGCCTGTATTGAGTATGCTAGAGTTCCTGCGAGTGAGAAGTAAATGACTAAACCTATAGATAAATATCTTGCCATTTTAAATGCACTAAAAACAATTGGCAGCGCAGAGCCTAAGGTTCTTTTTCGGTCCGTTCTAAATGATCTTGATATTGATGAGGATCAATATGCAAGTTCTTCTTTTTATCGCCACTTAAATGAACTTGAAGATAAGAATGAACTCATCGCAAAGTACTTTGATAAGGATGGAATCGAACAAGATGCTTCAGAAGCACAGAAGGGAAATATAAGAAAAATTATATTCCACCCACAAGAGAGAAATAAGTTTACCGGAAGTAAAATTCTAGAACTCTACGGTGCCAAGGTTGTAGGAAACTCTGTTCTAAAGAATGATATTAGTTTTAACGCAGGATCTCTACAGGTTGAATCTGAAAATGAAACTTTATTGTACTTCAATCTAAGTAACTCTTTTACTTGCCTAAGAGCACATGATGAGGGCTTTGAAATGAACATCCTTTTCTCGAGAGTAAAGCAAGGTGATACGAGTCAGTCATACGAGCGAGTTGAAGACTCTTTTGGAAAAAGAACTTTATGGATTCAGGTTCCATTGCCTGGAATCAGTAGTTTTAAAGGTGATGAAAAGTCAGGCCACTGTCTTGTCTCACTAGTAGATAAAGAAACTATTCTTGTGAGAGATTTGAATTCACAAAATGGAGTAAGGGTTTTTCAGCCTGGCGAAGAGATTATCTACGAACATATAAAGCGTGGAGATGCTTTAGGGATGGAGACGGAGACTTCTAGCTGGTCAATGATTAGTATGAAAGATGATGGCGTAATGCTAGAAGCTCAAAAAGAGCATAAGTTTACTTCTCCTCTTATTTTACAACTTTCGAAAGACTTTAGAATCCTGATAACAAGAAACTAGTTTACTTATCTAAACTCAATAAAGAGGTTTTCAGTGAAGTCAGGCAGTTAGGCTTGGTTGGTCGGCTAGTTGAGGTCAAATCTCAATTTTTGAGATGTCTATAGCGCAATATGTTTCTAAGGCAATAACACTTGGAGGCACACATGAAAACAAAAAGAACAATCATTAGAGAAGAAGAGAAAAACGAACTGATTCATATCCGTAATTGTATTATCCATACGATTGAAAGATCACAACAAAGATTAAAAATTAGACTAACCGACTACGATGTTTATTCTCTAGCTAATGCAATTACTTCAGGTAAGGCCAAAATGATGAAGAGATGTTCTATCGATAAAGTATGGTACAAAATAGAGGTCAAGGGAAAAAAGGCCATAATTCTTTTTAATGAGAGATTGATGATTCCTCAAACTGTTTACACTCTGAAAATGTTTAACGTTTGGGCTTATAACGATAGTACTGTTTAGAAAGGTACTTAGAGACTTTAGAATTTATTTAGCTTACAATGGATTATATGAAATTACTAAAACTTGTCTCTGCGTTATTTTTGATTCTTATCATATTATTCCTCAATGACCCTTTTATGTTCCTAAAGGGGAGTCTTGTAGATTTAGTTAATCGCTCTACTGATGCCGTACATATTAATAAGGTCGACTCCATAGAGTATAGCTTTTTCACTCCTCGCAGTCTTATCATTCATAATTTAGAGCTTCGGGCGCAAGGTGTTGATGCTAAGTTCTCTAAGATTGAAGCTAATATTGATATTATGAAGCTCACCCAGAAGAATCTCCACTTTGATTCCCTGCTTATAAATCTAGTCGCTATGAAGAATATTGAACTTGACCTTTCTGGAGAAGGAATCTCTATTGATCTCGAGAGTTTGAGTGCTAAAGGCCCAGCAGAAATTACTATCAATAAAGGCCTTGGCGAGATTAATCTCGACTTTGAAAAAGAGAATAAGGATTTGAAGATAAACTTCACTGGTCATCTTGATGATCTTGATAAGGTTCTCGCTCTTTTTTCAATAAAGGAGAAGAAGCTCTATGGTTCCTTGAAGCTTGAAGGTGATTTTGCTTATTCAGAAAAATTTTCAGGGCAACTCAATATCTATGGAGAAAATCTTAAATGGGTGGGAAAGGATCTAGATCGTATTTTAAGTGCATATATCGACAGTAAACAAATAGGTCTCTTGGAAACAGCTGGTTTTTTTACATTGGGACCGATCGGGATTCTTGCTGCTAAGGGAGTAGACCTTGGCAAAGGTGCTGTTCATGGAATTGTCGATGGAGAAACTAAAATTAAGGCCCTCAATATTGGTGTTGGCCTTCAAGACAATATTGTTAAGCTAAATGATGTTGCCTTTAGTACTGAAGAGCATCGTGTCGCGGCCAAAGGAAGAATTATCTTAGATAAAGAGCCTCACTTTCAAGATTTCTCAGTGGCCAATATTAATGAGAAGGGATGTGTTCTTTTTGAGCAAAAAGTTAGTGGTAAACTCAGTGATCCTGAACTTGGAGTTCTTCGTACCTTTTCAGGTGAAATATTCAGTCCAATAGAAGATATCTATACTCGATTAAAAGAGCTCGTTACTTCTGACTGTCGCTTATTTTACAAAGGACGTGTTAAAGGCTGAGCAAAGATCCGACTTTTCAATACTTTCCTAAGGGGCCATCTACCTGTTAGTACAGCAAATAGGGGCGGTAATTACCGACTCTAATTTTAAAATTTGCAATATATCCAAAAGTGGGATACTTTGAACTAGTCGAAAGTTTCTTTACTATTCTATTTGTAACCCATCCTGAAATATTTAATATCCTTAAGACGATGAAGTAATTTAATTCTTCAGAGTTCACTCTCTTAAAAAATTAGCTTAGTTCAAAAAATTGCATTCTAGTTAGCACTTTTGTGCTTGAGGCATGTTGTCTCAGAAAATATCCACTGATTAAGAATTGAATATTCTTCGTGTGGAATTACCGTGGAGGTAAAAAATGAATTCAAAACTTTATGTTGGTAACCTATCGTACGATATAGAAAACTCTGACTTAGAAAACCTTTTTCGCAGCATTGGACAAGTGACAAGTGTAAATGTTGTTAAAGACCGTGAAACTGGTCGTGCAAGAGGTTTTGGCTTTATCGAGATGCAGTCTTCTGATGATGCTGAAACAGCAGTTGGTCAATTAAACTCTAAAGAGTTTATGGGGCGTGAGCTCATCGTAAATATTGCTAAACCACAGCGTTCTACAAGAAATTTTAGAAGCTAAATTTATTTTCGCATACTAGGCGCCATTTATTGGCGCCTCTGAATCTTTTTTGGAGATAAATAAGGTATGAAAAAAAATAAAAAAAGAATCCTGAGTTGGAAGACTAAAGTGGAAAAAAGAGATTACTTGGATGCTCTTATGAAAAGTAAGAAGAAAGAGGCGATCTCTTATGTTAAAGAAAATGAATATACTCTCGGAGACTATATCAGTCACCCCAAATTTGGTGAGGGGTTTATTCACAACATAATGAATAAAAATAAGATTGAAGTTTACTTCAATGAATCTGAAAAAATACTTGTACAAAATTGGTAGATATTAAATTTAATACTACTGATTTGTGAATATATAAAACAGCTATATAAGGAGAATTTATGGCAACTGGAAAAGTGAAATTTTTTAATGATGACAAAGGTTTTGGATTTATCACTCCTGATGATGGAGGAAAGGATCTCTTTGTTCACGTATCTGCAGTACAAAACGGTACACTTAGAGACGATGAAAAGGTAACCTATGAAGTAGGTGAAGGGCAAAAAGGTCCTTGTGCAACTCAAGTTAAGTCAATTTAATTGCTAACTGAGAAATTGCATCAAAATGGTCTTCAAAATATGTTATGTTTTGAAGTCCACTTTTATTTACAATAATTTGAATTCTTAAAAGCACGACGAAATTCCTTGCCTGTTCTCAAGGCCACTTTGTCTATTTCCCAGTCTGGGTAGTCTTTTTGGTAGAGCTTTTCATAGATATAGGCCAAAGAACCAACCCTAAGACGATTACCCATCATACTTTGGATAAGATAGCCCCAAAAGTGGTATTGAAATCCAGGTATATCATTTCCTTCAAGCATTCTCTCCATCTTATAAGAGACAACAGATGAGGTCCCTCGATTCACTGTGAGAGCATCGCCACTAAAAATCCAAGGAATCACTCCAAAGGCCACGAGTGGATTTTCATAAATTTCTAGAGACTTCTCAAATAGAGCTTCCGGAGTTACTGAAAAGTCTTCCTGCTTAAGAAGCCATACGAAGAGGGGGGAAGTGAATTCATTGAAGCGTCCAGACTCATAGACAAACTCTTCGTACATAGGATGATCCATATCTCCAACGGCCAAAGAGTTTCCATACTCATCAAAGGACGGAAATGTATAATTGGCCACATTGGGAAGGTGGTTTTCAATTTGTTCTAAAAGATCTTTTTCTTCTCTAAGCTTGAACTTCGTTGCATTGCCACTTTTGTAAGCAGCGTGTTTCTTCTTGGCCAGGTGAATAAAAGCACCAAAGTAATTCTTTGTTGGCTCCTTAAGTTCAAGGCCTGGATTTGCGTGGAGAATAAACGCGTTTTGAATCCAGTATTCAGATCTACTGGCAGGCAAACCAGGAACTAAAGTAATGGTCTCAACAAACTTGGGAAGGGATAGCCCTGCTGGAATAGGATGAGCATTCACATAGGGTTTGATATCTCTCCTCAGTATAGAGAGCGTTTCTCTCTTGAGTTTTCGAAGAGACTTCTCTGGATAAGCTTTTTTGAAGGACTTTGCGAGCTGACAGGCGAAGCCCTTCTCTCTATCTTTACCAAAATAGATATCCACAGCGTAAACGCTTGAATTTAAGAAGTTTGCGAAGATAAATAGTACCCAAATGAGAGATTTTTTCATGGTTTATTTATACCATCTCAGGGTGATTTAGAGTTTATTTTGTAATCTCTTTAAGTGGTGACTAATTAGGTGACAGTTCTATTCTTAGTAATCGTCAAATTCTCTGACATCTGGTGGGGACATCGAAGCAATGATACGGTTCCTATTGAATAATGAGGAGGTCACTTGGACGATGATAGATTGAAAATGCTGCTTAGAGATCCTAAACGAAGATATTGGTTGAAGCCAGTTGTTGTTTATGAAAAAGGAGGGGAGTGGGAAGTTACTCATGAGTTTTCTGATTTTGAAATTGAAGCTTGGTTTCGGGATGAGTTTGTTGGAGAAAAGAATGGGAGAGAGATAAGCTTCAAAGAAGCCTATTCCTTGAGATGGCTTGATATGGCCTACTCTGATTCACAGGGAGAGATGTGGTTAAAGAGTGGAGTATCGATTAGGACATCATTACATGATTTTTTGAAGGTACGGGGACTTAAAATCAAAATCACGCTTGAAGATTTATTACCTGTAGATAATGCAGAGGTGTTATGAGCAAGAAAAGTAAAACAAGAGATCAGTTACTAAATGAATTCGAAGAATTATTTAACAATGCATTGGAGGTACCAGACTCTATCTATAAGGCTTCTCAGCGCAGTAGAGATGTATTTCTTAGCTTTGTTAACCGTATAAGCCAAGACTTTGATTGGGCCTATATCTCTACTGATTTTTTTAAGTGGAACAGTTTTGATGATAGTACTCAGGACACTTGGGCCATTCTGGATGAATCCGACGGAGAGCTTTTCCTATATTTATCGCAGTCATTGATGAATAGTCCACTAAGGTCTTTTGTCGAAGAGTATTATCGAAATTTTAATCCTGAGGTTAGGCCGATGGATAAATTTCAATGTGAGGACGAGGTGTTAATTTTTTATCACACTACTGAGGTTGAAAGAAATGGAGTTTATCAGGTGATACTTCTAAGTTTTACTTCTCGATCGTGTGATAAAATTTAGCTCTATGCAATTTTTTTTGAATTCTCTGAGGGATCGGTATAAAAAACTTCGTAGCCTATTGTTTGTTCACCAGAAGAAGTCTTTGGTAGTTCCACAAGCTTAATTTTTTTGTTCCAATGATTTCGACTTTGAGTATCTTCTTTATAGATAACTGCTTTCTTACTGCTGTTTGAATTTTTGAGATATAAGAAATCTTTGCTATCACCAAATAGAGAAGGGTTACTGAATATATAATATCTTCCCTTTTCTCCTAGGGATGCAAATCTTTTATGGAGGGTGTCGAGATCCTTTGCGAGCTTTCCATTGGCATTGTAGGAAATAACATCAGAGAGTTCGAAGCAGATATATTCTTCTTTTGATGGATGATTTAAAAGAAGGTCACTATCGAAAGGATGATTGGGATCATACGTAGATGTAGGACTACATTGAATAAGTATATAATCAGGATATTTAGAAATAGAAAATTCTAGTGCACTTATTAACGTTTCGATATTGGCCATTTGATTAATAAACTCGCTGGTATTTACATGAAAATTTTTCTTTTTAGGAATCATCTTCCAGGTCTCGAATTGGGGAAGATGATTAAAGATATTTGTGAGGTCTATTGTTTTGAGTTTTGCTTCCTTAAAACTTGATTGATTTTCATGTGTAGATTGAAATCTATTATATTCATTTAAGGCAAGTTCTCTGAATTTCAAAATAGTGTTATAGAATTTTTCTAGAGTAACCTCATTGCTCTTTTCTATCTTGAATGTGGAAAGAAATGCCATTACGACTCCTTAATTTATACATTGAGTAGAAATCTTATCGGAGTGTATAAACAAAAACTTTATACCATATATGAGGCGATCAATATGATCGCCTCGACTTATCCGTTAATTAGAATATGACAGAAAGTCCTGCACTAACGGAGTGTACATTCATATCTCTTTTAGTATCTTCTAAATTCGCTATTTGGTAAGTATAGCTTAAGTAAGGAGCAACTCCTCTAAGAGTATCAAGCTTCAGAGTTGCATCTAAATTGGCCCCGACGTATTCTTGGTCAAAACGATCAAATTCTCCATATTCGAGCTCTCCGTAATTCAGCCCAAGACCTAGTATTGGGTAGAGGACCATTTGATTCATCTCAAAGGGTTTTGTTATTCTTTGAGTGAATCCAATTGAGGTATTATCTACTTCCATAAAGTCATCTTCGGAATCTGTTGCTTTAAAAATTGCTGCAGTCGTTGTGACCCAGCCATTTTCAAGAGAGAAGCTTTTGTTGGCCTCGACTGCGATACCGTGATTATCAATATTTCTAAGACCGTCGATATCTAAACTTTCGTAGACATATCCGGCCTTAAGTTCCGTATTTTCTGCCCAAGTAGGTACATTAATATTCTCGCGAATAATATTTTGAGCATGAACGCCTGTTAGGCCAAGTACAATTGATGAGGCGATGAGTGTATTTCTTATTTTCATTTTTTCTCCTGTGATGAGTTCGTCGTTAACTAAATTAATGCTCTCTTATCAGCTCAAATTAATCTTTAAGCTAAGGTTGAATAAATGTGCAAATAACTACACGAATGCACTGAAGAGTGATTTTGTTTGTGCGCGTAGTTAATATCTCATTTTTTGAGACACTGCCTTTATAAACTAGATGCATAAAAGAGTTTTTAAAACGAGGTTAAAATGGACTACTCTATGGCCAGGGCACAGTTACTTGGGATTTGTTACCGACTATTAGAATCAAAAGAGTCTGAGTTAGATCGGCGCTTTATTGAACTTATTGGCGCATCTATAGATGAAGAGGGAAGGGAAAGTATTATCTCTAAGCTCTTAAATGAGCTAATTCTTCTTTATGAAGGAAAAGTTACGCATTACCACCTTATCACTGAACAAAGTAGAGATAAGAGCGAAATTCTTAAAATTGTAGAGAGAATTGATTGGCAGGTTTTGCTTCAATCAAGAAATATTGAGAAGGTTGCTTTAGGTAATCGTATTAATGATACTTTCTTAGATGGGAAAAAGTTAAAAAGAAATAAAAAAGTAAATATTGATAGCTTTAATATGAGCACGGATGACTTTTCAAGTTTTGTTGAGAAGTTCCTCTTTTTATCAATGTATAACTCCTATGGATTAAAGCATCTTTTACGGGATGAAGTTAAGAAAGCTAGGTTAATGATTGATGAGACTAATTATAGCTATCCTATTCTTTTTGAAAGATTGGCCGATACTTTCGATTTAACAAAGCTACAAAAAGACATCCTCTTTTATTACTTTTTATTTGAAAGCATTGAGGAGCTTGGAGACTATGTAAGATACTCTAAGTTCGATTTCAGGGAGAGAAATAAAGCGCCAAGTGTACTTTCAAAAGTTCTAAAAGTATCTTCAAGAGATATTGCTAGGGAAATTAGTTTTAACTCAAGATTGGTCCAATGTATGTTGCTGAAGGTTGATGACAAAGAAATTATTCTTTCCCAGCATATTTGTAGTTTTCTTTATAATGATGATCATAATTTAGATATATTCAGCTTCTTTTTTGAAAAATGCAGAGTGGATGAGGCGATAGACATTAATGAACATCGAGTTGAAAAGGAAGATGTCAATGCTTTTAAATATCTTATAAAAGGAGAGTTGGGCTCTAATTTTCTACTCTATGGTAAATCAGGTACAGGAAAAACAGAGTTCACGAAAAGCCTCGGAAGAGAGCTTGAGATAGATATTTATAGAGTGAAAACTCATAACGAAGATTCGTCTGACTTAATAAGAGAGAAGCGCTCTGCAATGATGGCCGCTAAAAGTATTCTCCCTAGGGACGCTATTCTTGTGATTGATGAGGCCGAAGAAATTTTAGATTCGGGCTCAACAGTATTCTACAAAGATAGAGGGGATAATAAGGCCTGGCTCAATACTTTTATGGAGGACCATAAGATTAATATTATTTGGGTAACCAATGATATGACTATGCATAGTTCTACAAAAAGACGCTTTGATTACGCCATTAAGTTTAAGTCCTTCAGTAGGCATCAAAGACTTAATGCTCTTCAAAATATTCAGTTGAAATCTAAGCTTTCCGTTTACGATGAGAAAGAGCTTTTACAGGTGGCCAAGGACTATATCCTTGATCCTGGCGCGTTAAGCATTTCTTTCAAGAAAGTTGGTGCACTTCAAGATGGAAGAGTGAACAAAAAGAAGCTTGTGAGTACTCTTCTTAAATCACAGGATAAACTCATTAACGGAGAATCTTTTGGAGAGAAGCCCCTTGAGAATTGCTATAACCCGGATTTTATTAATTCATCTCTTAATGAAAGTGAAATTATTCATATCTTAAAGAAGTACTATGAAGGAAAAGCTCCTGTTCATAATATTTGTATTCTATTTCAAGGGGCACCAGGTACGGGGAAGACCGAATTTGTTAAATATATATCTGAGCAGTTAGAAAGAGAACTTATTGTAAAAAGGGCCAGCGATATTTTCCGTCCCTATCTAGGAATGACAGAGAGAAATATTGCTGATATGTTTGAAGAAGCTGAAAGAAATGGAGATATTCTCTTTATTGATGAGTGCGATAGTCTATTTAAGTCTAGAGAGAATGCTGAGCGCGCCTATATGATTAGTCAAACCAATGAACTCCTTACTCAGATGGAAAGATTTAGAGGCTCTCTGATTTGTGCCACAAACTTTATGGATAATATCGATCATGCGGCAATGAGAAGATTTCATCTCAAAGTTCAATTTAATGATTTAGTTGTAGATAAGTTGCCTGCTATCTACAAATCCTTCTATGGTGAGCTGACTGCACCTTTAACAGAGCACGAGGTTCAAGAGTTAAAGAGCATTACGGGACTTAACCCTGGTGACTTTAAGGCCGTATTTAATGGAGTTGTATTTAGTCACAGAGTCACGAATACGAAAATTATTTCTCGTCTAAGGGATGAGGCTTCTTATAAGAGGGTTCATAGTAAGATTAGCCTTATGAAAAAATAGGTAAATTTTGATTTTCAGAGCTGACCAATCATAGGTCTCTTACCTTGCTGAGAATTATGTAGGTTCCTCTCAAGTTCACGTAAGAAAATTACTTTTTCTTTCTCTGAAAGACCATCCGGAAGGTCTTGGAAAGTGTAGAACTCAACATAGAGGAGATCTCTATATTTTTTTGGCATCCATTCATTTAAGCGTAGAGCATATGTAGAAGCACTGCAGCCTTCGATATGCTCCCTTACTCTACTTTTGAGCTTACCAGAAGTGCTTATTCCTATATACAGGTCATAGAAACTTAAGTTCTCAGTATCTTCATTATATTTGGGAAATTTTAAGCTCGTTTTACTTTCAAACTTTGCTTTTTCGAAAGGTTTGAGTAGCTTCTCAGGATTCTCTTTATCTTTGAAGAAAAACCTATAAAGTCCGAGCTTTTTCTCTATAGAGTCGATATCAAAAGAATCGACTCTATAGGCGTTAGATATTTTAATTTGGTTATAACCTTTATTGAGAGTAGACTGAAGCTCACTGATATACTTTACACTGTTCTCGAATAAATTCTTAATGTGGTCATCCATTTGAGCATTCCTTTTATCCTGTTTTCTTAATCGTTTTTGTATCGATTAGGTTAACTAGAGTTACATACTCATTATTCTCGCCTTTACAACAATTGATGAAGACTCCCTCTGAAGCCCTCGTTAAGCACATGTAAATTTTTTTATATTTATTATCAATTCTTTTATCGTAGTTTCCAATCCATCCGAAATTTAAAATAGCACAATACGATGCTTCAAGTCCTTTAATGTTGGATGGCATTCCAACAGTGAGTCCCTGAGCAACCTCTTTAGCAAATGCTCTTGTTATCTGTTCTTGATGTTTGCGATTATTGGGGGTGATGATAATAAAATCTCTATAACTTGCTCCAGAATCTACTAAATTTTGTATCCAATGGTTTAGCTCTGTGAAAGAGTCAGACCACCACTTTTCATTTGTTTGGAAGTGATTCTCTCCTGGCCTCAAATGTTCCAACTCTTCTGTTCCTTCGTAATATTTATCGACTTCTTTCTCCATGGTTTTACTGGAGGACTTCAAAAACTTTAACGAGATATCCAGTATCTCCTGCCCACAGCGGTAACTAGACTTTAAAGACTCACTTCTCCCGCGACCAATAATATTTATACCAATCTCGTTCCACGAATTAGAACAACCTTGCTCTTTTATTTGTTGAAGAGAGTCTCCGGCCAAGAATAAATTCTCTGACATAACTTCCTTATTATTAATGATTACAGATTTCGCTTTGGCCATAGACTTGATGAATTTAAGTTGCTCATCAGTAAAGTCTTGATACTCATCTATTAGAATTGAGTCCCAAATTGGTGATGGAGAAGACTCTTGTAGATCAAAAAGGTGTTGTGCCATTTCTTCAGGGTAGCGCATATGTCTATAATTTTTTTCTGAATTGAGGTCGCGAAGAAAACTCATTAATGTTTTTACTTCAATATGATTTGAATCATAGCCGAACTCTTCTATACCTTTAATGCGCTCCTCAATTTCACGGAGATTTTTATTTTTGAGTTTTGTATTCTCACATAGGACTAAAATTTTCCAACTAGGCTCATTTTGAAGAGTATAAATGGCCCTGGAAACAACAGCGATCGATTTTCCACTTCCAGGGATACCTTTAACAAGATAGTGACCCTTTAACTCTTTTTCAGCAATTTTGTACTGAGTTTGATCTAGCTCATGTATTGATGTTCTGTCACTGTGAATGTTACCGTTTGTAGGAAGTTTAAAATTAAAAACAGGGTTCAATGCTAACTTTAATGCTTTTAATACAGGGGGATGGATTTCTTTGTTTTTAAACAAAGAACCTAGATTAAGAGTGTAGTTAAAATCTGTAAAATGACTATCTACAAAAGGTTGTTCTTTTGCCATTGTATCTTTTTCTTTTAAGTAGGGAAATACGAGGTGGCTCTTTATTGAGAAAGCATCTTTTGAAATCTCTTTTGATCCTAAATAGTTTTCAAGCTTAAATTGATACTCTTGCCCTTTTTTAAACGGATTAGTATCAGAATTTCCATTTTTAAACTGAACTTCAAATTGATCCCAGTTCTCAATATTCTCTCGTTTATAGGACTTTACTTCTATGATCGCTATTCCACACTTTGGATCAAGGATAACAAAGTCTGGACGAAAGTGTGTTTTAGAGTCTACCGACATGAGTAAATCATGGTAGAGATATACATCATAAGGAACTAATTCATATATTTCAGTTAAGTGCTTGAGAACTTTTATTTCCCCACCTTTGGGAGAAAATTCTTTTATTATTAGCGGCATAAATACTCCAAACTCTAAGCAGCTTTCTTTAGTTTTAGGTGGTAAGGGTTGTACTGAGGAGAGCTTTTGCATAAGTTAATGAGTAAGCTATCTTGTCCATGACCGAGTAACTCTTTTCTTACGTTTTTAAAGTTTTCTTCAGTTATATTATTCTTATCTAAATCTGCATGGGTGATGATATTTCTTATATTGATAAAATCATTACGATTGAGAAATGGCTTCAGCTGATCTGTAATAAAACGACTGATCATGTGATTTTTTGAGAATATCTCATGATTTGAATAATCCATTGATAATCTCACATCTCCCTTAAAGAGATCATGTATTATATCGCAAATAGATAGGTTTCCATGAAATTCTTTTAAACTAAAGAGCTTCTCTTTATTATCTATCCTTTGATTTGTATGGCAAAAGAAGCGGCCTTTAGCCTTTTGTGCTTTGGCCTTTATTCTGATATCAGAATTAGAGAACTCCTGTTTTAAGTATTTAAATATGACATGGTTGAGCTGGAGTTCGAGTGCTTTGTAGTAGTTGAAGTATAGGTTTGGCCAGTTATGTAATCTGTCATCAAAGTAATCCATTTCAGCATTGATGATTAGCTTTTGTACAGAGTAGTCCAGTTGATCAAAGTCTTTTTCTAGAATGGCATACTTGGTAATTGTATTTTTAATTTTTTGCTCAAAAGATCTATTCTCAAAACTAATCTCGTTCACCTTTGCTTCAATACCATCGAAATGAGTCATTCCTACTAAATCACCGTCATGAACTTCGAGGGGATAGCGTAGATTTGAATGAAATGGGGAGATACTTACATTATCTTTTACTGAAGTTAGGCTTTTTATGAAGAGATGGGTATCGTTACTGACTCTAGAAAGTAAGTCCATATCCGTAACTTTGAACCATACTTCTGTTTTATGTTTACAGTTTCTGTAGAAGGGAAGCGAGTAGGTATAATAATGATCCTCATTTCCAAATTCAACATCTTCAACTTTGGCGACCCAGAAGTTTCTAAAGTCACTGATATATAAGTATGTAGGGTGTCCGTTATTTGAATTTGTTCTCACTATATCTTTGAAGTATTGCTGAGGTAGCTCTTTCTTTTTCTTTGAAACATTCAGCTTCCCCCAATAGAGGAAACTCTCTGGATCATAGCGGAGGTTTTCCTTGAGTTGATCAGCGAAAGCATGAGCCTGTGTATAATCCTCACTGATCTCTGTATAGGATTCATTATTTAAGTAAGGATCAAATATCAAATAGAAATGGCTTGGAGTATATTGTGAATTACTCAAGTTTTTGCTCCTTGTTTGATTTGCGTAGAGTTTTTTCGGACTGCTGGAATATTTACTTGAGGTAAATTGTTTAGTATTTTGGTCGAAGTCAATATTGACGTATCTTCTGGAATTAAGGAAAAATTCATATCTATAATATAATGATTCAAATTCTTAGTTTGGAGGTCATGATGTTATGGGAAGGACTCGGTTTAAAGAGTTTAGTAGACCAGGATGGGATAGTTTCTGAAGATCAATTAGAAGAAAGAGACTTCCTTCTATCTCAGGCCGAAAAGCTTATGACTCGTACATTAGGCTGCACGATTATAGTAAAGGGAAGAAAATTTATTCTTTCTAATCTTGAATTATATTATGGTTCAGTAGGTGATCGTGCACATGACTGGTGGAGAACCAATTTTTCTAAAGCTCGTGGAATTAGTAAGGAGCATGCTTCTTATCAGTTTAGAGAAGGACCTAGACTTTATTTGAAGCAAAGGGGAAAGGGAAATCAAAATCGTGCGGACTTAATTGTTGGTCCGGAAGGTGTCGCTATTTCTTTTCTTATTCGTAATGTGTGGGACGAAAGTAGGAAGAGAGTTGGAGAGAGTATCGATGGTAATCCGGCCCTCATTCTTAGAGAGGGGTCCATGGATATAGAGGATTCAATGATTGGTGAAATAATTGAGCTTCTAGATACTCATAGCGAATATGTACCTGATGAGAGCGATATCATAAAATGTAGAAGATATATAGGTGGTAAAGGATATAGTGGCTTTGACGAGGCCTTTAAAGATAAGCTTTGGAACTATAGAATTCCAGATATTTAAAAAAATGGAAAAGGTTCGCAAATCTCATTTTTTGAGACCGACTCCAGATAGAGTAGTTGTAGAGGAAGACAACACTACAGCATCTGGAGGAAAAGATGGGAAAAAGAGTCATTGGACTTTGCGAGCAGTTATCTGAGAATGAAGCTGATTTTGAAGGGGGGAATAATCTTCAAGAGTCGATTCAAATCATAAAGAACTTCTTTAGTCGTGAAGATGATTCTTTGGATAAGAAGTTTGTTGGCAATAATGATGAGAACTATATGTCATGGCAGAAATTTCTTCATCCTGGTATCTCGGTAATTAATGAGATCTACCATAGAGATGATGAGACGTTTTTCCTACAAGAGGCCGCGATCGCTAAAATTACAACTCCAGTACCCGAGCTCTTATCATTTCTAATGGAACATCATGGTAATTTTCGCTTCCCATACCGCTATGCCATTAAAGATGGGCTACTCTTAATCCACCTCCATGTGTTCTTAGAGGGAATTACAAGAGAGCATCTTGAATTGCGACTTGAGTGCTTTGAGACTTTTGTTGTGCAAGAGCTAGAGTTCCTAATGGAGGGGTTTGGTTTAAAGCCTTTAATGAGACCCAATCACATTTCTCTGCTAAAATAAGGATATGACCATGAAGTATGATGAATCTATTTTAAATATTCCTACCGTAGAAATCTTGAAGAGTCTCTTAGGTAAAGATACCGAGGCCCTTTGTGAATTATTTCTGAGGACGACCTTCTTTATTTCTCCTGAAAAGGTTTGGGAAAGGTCTGTGATTTTTCCTAATTGTGTTAGAACTTCAAAAGAGCACCATCCTGGTAAGTCCAAAGGTGATAAATTTGAAAAGAATGGAATTGAGTATAGGGTGTGGGATAACAAGAAAGCAAGAGATGCATTTTCTAGTTATTCAAAAAAGAAGTTAAACGGTAGTGGTCGCAATGTTGATAAGGGATGGGAAGTCGCTCATATCTGGGGAAGAGTTTATGATCCTACGTGCTTCACAGCAGGATGGAATATTTGCCTGATTCCAAATTTCTTACGAGATCTTACGGAAGAGCAAAATGATAACCACTTCTTTCAAAATTTTATTAAGCAAATTTCTTATGATTACTTTTTTAAACCAGAGAATTCAAAAATAAAACAATACGAGTTTATAAAGTCTCCTGGAATTAATTTAAAGAAGTATATCGGAGAATTAGAGCCTCATTTCTTATAGGAGCACTTAATGCCAAGCAGAGCAAGTACACGTTTCTATGTAACAGAGTCAGACTATCAAAAGCTTCTTTTACACCCAGGGGAAAGTTTGAGAATTGATGTTTCTCCGAATAAAGGAAACCACCCTAGAGGGTACTATTTAATCCCAAACAACTTTGCCATCGACTTTATCAAGGAAAAACGGGGAACTCCTAATTGGGATAAGCACAAAAATTTTAAACAAGACTCAATTCCATCTGGGCTTGAGCGCTTCTTTTTTAGGGCGTAGTGTAAGCATTTAAAATTATTGAAATAATTGAGATATATTTATATCTGAGTATATAACTCCGATAAGAGGGCATGACTAATAAGCCTAAGAAAGACAAAACAAAGCCCTGGGAAGACTACCTCAATATTCTTTCGGCCCTTTTAAAGTCGAGCCGACTTGAGTTATCGAGATCAAAGATTTTTGAGATCATTGGTAAGAGTCGTGCTCAAAACTATAAAATATTAAAAAATCTTTTAGATGGTACACCCACTACTGAACCTTTGCTTGTGGAGATAGGCAACGAATTAAATGAAGAAGATATTTTCTATAAGTTGAAGTGTAATAGTTGGGAAGATGCTAATAATATTTCACTCGAAGGGAAGTTCTTCCTAGAGTGTTATAAGCATATTGGTTATCTCTTGGATAGTGACTATTCTAGAGCTCAGTTTGAGGATGATCTTGATATAACGACGAATCAATTAAATAAATTGCAAAGAAAGTTCTTCTACCTCTCTAAGGTTCAGGCAAAGCCCTTTGATAAATCGCAAAAGGCAATATTGGAAAAATTGGTAAAGTCTCTTCTCAATGAAAAGAAAGCTTTCTTGTTCTACCCACTCAATGATCCAATAAAGTCGAAACGAGCGCGCTCTATTCGACCTCTTACCCTATGCCAGTATCGAGATGATCTGTATTTGCTAGCGGATGAGGAACAGGCCGATGGGTCACAGATCAGAAAGAGTTATAAAGTTTCTAGAGTTAAGGATCTTTCGGAGAGTGAAGAGAAGTTTCGCTATCCTAGTCAACGTGACTGGAATCCTAAGGAAGAATATAAACTTACGAGTGGTTTAATTAAGTCCAAACCTAAAGAGGCCCATATTCTTGTCCATGGTCACTTTAAGACCCTGCTTTTGGAAAAACACTTCTGTAATGCGCGTTTAATGAACTCCTCTGAAGAAGAGGTTCATGAGTATAAATTCACCTATACTGAGCCTAATGAATTCTTAGGTCAGCTTTTTACTTATGCCGAATGTATTGAAATTCTTGGTCCACAAGATCTAAAAGATCAGTTCTTAGCAAAGGCCCAGCAGGCATTAAACCTAAATTTAGGATCCTTGAAGCTAAAAAAGTCTAGTTAATGTCATAATCTCAAAATCTGAGACGGCCTACTTTCATAATGTTCTTATTGGGGGGACATTATGAGGATACATGGGCAAAGACTCCAAGGTCTATTTGGAGAGAAGAAGTCGCTTGATTTCATTGAAATCGATGAAGATCATCTGAGTAAGAATCTAAGCAAAATGAATGTGAATATTGATTCACTTAGAGGCTTCTTTATGCTTGGTGGGGTTAAGGAAGGTACGCAAACCCTTATCTCTGATATACATGGATTAGATGATAAACCCAATCGAGAATTAGTATTAAGCTTTCAGCAACTGCAAAGTTATTGGAAAGTTCCCACTTACTATATGGGTCCAAAAGAGCACTTTGTCATCGCTATTAATCTCTACTTTCATTTTAAAGATATCGTCTCCTATTATGATCGCCATCCTTCAGTATCTTGTGAAAAACGAAAGGTTGAGACGATTGAGAGGTATTTGGCGAAGTCAAAGTCTATGCTTCATGAAGACCCTGAATTAGAGAATACTCTAATTCTTTATAAAGGCATAAAGCATTACGATGAAGCAAGAGAGTGTAGGTCCTATGATCCCAAGAAGTCTAAAAAGCTACTAAAGACAGCAAAGGTGCAATTTATTGAGCTTCTTAAAAAGAAAGTCGAAACACCAACAGTTGTGACTTTTTTAGGAATTATAGAGGCACTACTGGGGAGAGTTGAGTCAGCTTTACAATTTCTCATTCACGCAGCTGATCTCGTATTCAATCCCCAAAAAATCTATGGGCTCATGAGTAAGTTATTCAATGTCATTCGTATGAAAAAAGCCTCTCTATTTTATAGGAGGCGCGCACGTACTGGTTCAATACGTTTTAGTCATAGACCACAGGAAGAGTTAACAAATGTAATTACACTACGGGCGGCGTAATCTCAATTTTTGAGACGTATATAAACCATAATAGAGAAATAGGAGGTTGAAATGGTTCCTTGGGCATTTTCACTATTTAGGCCACGACTAAGTCATTTCATTAGAGGCTCATTGAGACGCTATCTATTTTGGTCTCTATTGATTCTCTTTGGTGGACCTTATGTGCTGAAAGAACAATACGCGACACCTCTTGTTGGTGTTCAGAAGAGTTTAATGAATATGGCCAAATCAATTGGGCAGAGTCTAACAACAAAAGATGGGAAGTAGTTTCCAAAGGAGTTCTTATGTTTAAAATTGCCTTGTTTTTATTCACATTCGTTTTTACTGCTTGCTCCAGTATTGGAGAGAGGGTTCTTGTCCGTATGGACGATGTTTCGTCTAGACCTGAGTGGGCAACGCTTTCAAAAACAACTTTCCCAAAAGAAGGGAAAATTATGGTTGTTGGCTATGCTGAAGTTCCGGCCGATGCTCGTATTAGTGCAGCAGTAAAGCTCGCTGACAATAACGCTCGATTCGAGGTGTCTCGGATGATTACCAATGATATGGGCTTCATCTTTCAAAACCTAAAGGAAGGTGTGTTAGATGGAGGTGATCTTTCACGCTTCTATGGGATGGAGATATCTAAAACATTGGCCTCTGATACGGTTACAGAGAAACGCTATTGGGAAAAGGTTGAAACCTTCGATTCTTATGGAGAGAAAGTATATAAACTACGTCTATATTCACTCATCTCCATAAAGAGTTCTACTTTGCGACGAGCGATTGCAAAGGCCAATGCCAAACAAAATGATATTACACCTGAGCTAAAGAAAGAGATCACGGATCATCTACAATCAGAAATCCGTAAGCTACAGGGGTCATAGATGTTTCGCTTCATTCTATCTATTCTTCTTTGTTCGGCCATTTCTCAGCAGCTTCTTGCTGCTGAGGAATGGACTAAAAATACATTTCGAGAAGATACAAAAAATCACTACTATATAGGAGTTAGTGAAGGAAAGAGTGAGCTTAATGAAGCATTGGAAGAAGCCTATCAAAATGCTATTGGGGAGGCCATAAGGCATAATTTTGGTTTTTTGAAGAAAGAATCTAAGAGCATCCAATCAAGCCTCTATAAAGTATCTGTTGATGAGAGAAGTTTTATTAAGAGTGAAAATGTGATTGTTAAAGATGTTCGCCCAGGAAGGCAGCTCCTACAGAAAAAGAATGGAGCCTATCTTGTATATCGAGAAGTTATCTACCCTAAAAATTCTATTGAGTTAGAAAAGAAAAGACTAAAAGAACTGGATGAAAAATCAACTCTCGTTAATGCGTATGGTATCCAGGGAAAGGTTATGGGAGAAATTTTGATTAGAACTAAGCCGAGTTTGGCACAAATTATACTGACACGAGTTGATGGTAAGGGCAGTGTTGTTGGAACAGGTGATGCTCGATTTAAAGTACCTCTTGGTGAATATTTTCTCTCTATTATTAAAGAAGGCTTTATTCTTCATAAGAATAGGGTTGTTGTCTCAGGGAAGGCCTCTGACTATGAAGTTGAGCTAAAACCTGCTGTTGGATTTCTAGATCTTGATATTGATTTGAAGTCTGCAAAGGTTTACTTAAATAATATTTCCATTGAAACAAAAGGAAGGATACCACTTCAAGTTGGACGTGATTATACTCTACGTGTAGAGCATGGTGACTACCATACATATGTTGAAAATATAAATATTTGGGTAGGGCAGGTTATTCATTTTGCTCCAGAACTGAAGCCTAAACGGGCCATTGTTAATGTTATAACACGCCCTGCTGGAGCAGCTGTTTACATTGACGGGAGGAGATATGGAAGAACACCCCTTGAAGAATTTAGCTATGAGCCGAGAGATAACACAGAGATTATCATCAAAAAGTCTGGTTATGAGAATATAGTTACAACAATTGATTTGAAACCTAATCAGCATCACGAACCTTTGATTTTTACATTGAAAAAAGTACACGAGAAGTCTAAGAAGTTTGATGGAGACAAGAAGAGGTCATATTCTACAGATACAAATTTTGACCTATCTTTTCTTTCTAATAATTTCTCAAAACACAATCTTATTTATAATCCTGTGGTGATGGATCGGTCGCAGTTTACTTATGTTCTAGTTCCCATTCAATATCAATACTTTCTTTATCGTCACCTAGGTATGGGGATGGATTATCGCTATCACATGGAAGAAGAGGATATCGTTGTAGATGGCAATGATCTGAGAAAGGAGAGTGTTACACAGATATGGTCACTAAATAGTACTTTGTACCTGATAAGAAACAGAAGATTCTCCTTAGGTTTTGGACCGGAATATACTTGGAGAAAAAATCAGATTCGCTACTATAGAGGAAATTCAGAAAACCGAGTGTATACAAATCAAGCACAGGAAAGTGCATTGGGTTTTAAGGCCTTGATGCAGATCGGTCTGATTGAACGAGATAATGGACAGCACTTTGGAATTAATATCGATTATCGTAGTTACGACCGAGATAGACCAGAGCTGACATCATGGAGCTTTGGTCTATATTGGGAATTTTAACTTTGAAGTTTTAACTTGGAAATTTATACTAAGGAGGCGGAAAGTGGAAGAACGTAAGTTGATACCGTTAACAAAGACAGACAAGATATTAAGAGCTCTCATTGGAGTGTGCCAATCTAGTGAGGATAGAATTTCTGAAGAAGAGCTTTGGAGTTTATTGGATTGTCCTAGTAGGGCCCAGAAATATAAGCTTATCTCTGAGCTCTTAATCGAAAAAGAATATAGACCTGCTATTCTCATAAAATATGTTTCGGAAGATAAGTTGAGTTATGGATTAAATCCATGCTTTCAGGAGCTCATTCTCAAAAATTGAGACCCGATTCTGCTTTAATAAAAGTAGAGGTGAAGCTATGAGAAAATTTAATCAATTACTTATGATTACTGTATGTCTACTCCTTTGGGCCTGTAGAGGCCCAGAGACAGGCATTGACGCCAATCTTGACTTAGGAGAGGAGCAAGGAGCTCAAGGAGATACTCATCGCAATATTCAAGGAACGCAATGGAAGTCTCACATTATGCCTATTTCCCATCCAAAGGGGAGTCTTGGCGGTCTTGATATTACTTACTCGCGTTTAGGATATTTACAGGCAGCATTTTTGATAAAGGAGCTCGATATAGGTGCAGGGGCAACTTTCTATCGCCTCTACTATGGAGATAATAGAAGTGGTTCTTGGAATTTAAGTATTGTTAAATCTTCTCTTTCTCAGTTTTATCGTAGTTCTTATGCAAATAATGAATCTAATCCTATTAAGATTCTCTCTGATAAGAATGGAGATCCTATTATTCTTTATGTAAATGGAGATGATCACCTTTCTAAATACGAGCTTGATAATGGGAACTATCGTGAAGAAATTCTCATTAATGAAGAGGTAGGTAGCTTTGCGGCCACCTATGAATCTACTACTGACTCAATTCATATCGCAAGCATGAAGAAGTATTATAATGCCAGAGAGGTTCGCTATCATAGTTTCACAGGTAATTATTTAAGGGAATCATTTGTCTATAGTGGAAATATTTCTTCTGGGGGATCAACGAATCATCTCGAAATTAAACTCTACCAAGGAACACCGTTAATTTTTGTTAAGTATTACGACAGTACTTATAGGACGGGTCGTTTTATCGTTATCAAAAACCAGGTTGCTTATAATATCGCTAATGGCGTCAATCCTTCGGGGGTCTTTAATGTTTATTGGAATGGGGGAAAGCTAAAGTCTTGTTATCGAAATGCTATCAATGAGCGCTATAGCATCGAGATAGGGCCCAATTTCCTAGAGGGAACAACACAGAGAGAGTTCTTCTCTGATACTCGTATTAACCCTTATCACTGCCTTGTGACTCCTGAATCTGATATGAGGGCCGTTCGCTATAATCTTAATTATGGATATGGAAACTACTTTGAGACAACGACTGGATCAATGAAATTTCCCATAGACAGTATCCGGTTTGTAGACCTACGAAATCAGACTGTATTTGTGGGGGGACTTGACGAAGAGTCAGGTCGACCCACTTTCCTCGAAAAGACTAATTAATTCTTAAATTATCCCCATAGATAAATACTAAGAAATACTAAACTGTCTAAGATAAGACCTGCGATACTAGAGGTTGCTCTTTTCTTAAAGAAGATGGGAATTTTCAAATTGTAGATATATTCCTGAAGAGGTCTTATTAATTTTAGAATCTCTGTGAAAATCTTTAGGTAGGCAAATGATATTAGCCATAGTGTAAAGAACTCAAATCCTCTTACCGTGGCCAAAACCATGAACAGGACTAGAATGATATTTTTTCTCAAAGATAACCCCCTTTGTTTTAATATTACAAATGAGAGTCTTGAAAAATGAGAAATGCACTATTAAGAGATTGGTGCATGGTGATTCTTTTGATACATTTTATAATCTTCAGAATATTGGATTTTGGTTATTAAGGATATCTTTATGAAGATTGGCGTGGTTCAAGTTAAGAATTCAACAAGTATTGAAGGAAACTTTAATACAATCAAGAATGCCTTATCAATCTATGAAAAAAATCATGTTGACCTTATTTTATTTCCAGAATGTTCACTAAGTGGATTTTCTGCAAAAATGAGAGAATGTACTTATAATCTTATTAGTGACCATCTCAGTGTAATAGAAGATTGGGCCCATAATAATAATACCTATGTTTTTCTTCCGACTGCATTGAAAGAGAATGAAGAAATTTTCAATACTGGCTTTATCCTTGGAGGATCTACTCCACTGCGCTTTTACAAAGTGGGTCTTACGGGATCAGAGAAAGGTTTCTTTTCTGCTCCTTCCGATACGAGTAGGAAGGTCTTTGATATAAAAGGACAGAAGGTAGCAGTTTTGATCTGTTACGAGGCCCAAATGGATCCTTGGAGATTCTTCAAAGATGGAGATGTCGATATTATCCTTTGGCCTGGCTATTGGGGATGGGAGAAAGAGGATCGCTGGGATGAGTTAAAGACCGATGGGGGAGTTAACCCCATTTTTGATAATATGAACTTATGGAAGCGGCCACTGATTCAATCTAATTTTGCCTTCAACGAATTGGCCGAGCATAGAAGCAGTGGTCCCAATGGGTTAAGTATGTTTGTTAATCAAGATAATACACTCTTTGCCCAAGGAGATTATCAAAGTGAAGCTTGCTACCAGATCGAAATAGAGAATAATGTGATCATCGGCTTCTCTATTGTTGGAAAACTATAGAAAAGTCTATTTCCGACCATACCTAGTCTACTTTAGTCTAGTTTCAACCACAAAAACATTATTTCATACATGAAATTGAAGGGTTATAGCTTTGACAACTTTGGCAGAGCTTTTGCTCAGTAAATCTCGAGATTCTAATGATGGACAAAAATGTTCATAAAAAAGGAGATTAGTATGAATAAATGGTTAGTAAATGCAGTCGTAGCAACATCAGCTCTATCGCATATGTATACACATGCAGCTGAGTTTGAAAGGAATGAGATTTTAGATACGAGCACTAAAAATTTGAATTTAGATGATGATAGTTTTGTTGTTGAACAAACAATGAGTCTTGGTGGCAGCAAGTTAAAAGATCGACTAAGTGTAATTGATACAATGTCAAAAGGGGGAAGTAAGTTAAGAGATAGGATGAATATTGCTTCTACTATGCTGTTAGGCGGGAGTAAACTTCGTGACTATAAAATTCGTGTTGATCAAATCGGAGACTTAACAACAGTAGAAGAGAAAATGATTATTATCAATAGCTTCTTAAAAAATGAAAAAGATAATTCAGAAGTAATTGAAGGATTGAGGCTAATGATTGATAAACTTTCAAATTAATTTTTTCTGGAGAAAGATATGAGAAGCAATAAGTTTGATGATATTTTAAATGTACTTAAATTTGATAAAATGGTTGATAATGAGCTTTATTTAAAAAATCATTTAAATTATATTTCGGCCTTATTTGGTAAGCATTGTGAGTTTCTTTCAAAAAAATCATTAAGAAAGTTCATACAATTATCTGATAAAGGTAAGGCTAGACTCATTCTTTCTCCAAATGTATCTGAAACTTTATACTTATTAGAAAAAGGTGATGATGTTGATAATCTCTATACACAGCTCGAGCGATTCATCAGTGCAGAAGGTGCGCTAGAAGGTATAGGAAAAGCTACAATTCCATTTACTTCAATGAGTGATTACTGTTTTGAGAAAGAATTAAACTATAAAAAAGTAGAGTTAATAAACGGAATCTTAATCGATTATAATGGTCTCTTTCATACTGAAAGTAGAGGTTACACTTACGGTGAAGCATTGGAGTTTAAGGAAGTTCTTGATGAGGCATTTGCTTATATTCAAAATAACTGTCTTAATACTTACGAGTTCATTTTATCCAATACAATAATGATATCACTTTTTAAGGATTCGAATAGGTTTCAAACTAACTTCAGTAGCGATATATCAATAGGTAAAATTCATTCATTTAATTTTGAGAATTTTAAAGATGATTTTGACGATGTTGTTGATTTCTTGATTCATGAAAGTATTCATAATTATTTGCACTTAGTAGAGGAGTCAGTAGGTCAATTTCTTCCTACATCCCTGCTGGGAAAAGAAGTTGGGAAGAAAATGGCTAAAAGTCCTTGGACTGGGAATATGATATGTCCCCAGTCTTATACTCATGCTATTTGCGTTTGGTTTGGATTAGCAAAATTTTGGAATAAATGTGAGCAAAAAGAATTGATGTATAATGAAAGTGTTAAGGGGTTCCAAGAAAATAAAGTACTATCTGGATTATCTGATTTTAAAGAATATCTAGACGATGATTACATTAAAATCGTAGAAGCGATGAGTAAAGAGTTGGGGATTGCGTATGTTAGTTAATTTAGATGAGAATTTTCTTAGTCACAATGATCAATTCTTTAAGACGACCTTTCAGTTGCTTGGCACATATGAAGTAGAAACAAAAAACGACTTTAAAGAACTTTTTGAAGCTTATGTGCAAATGGATTCTTTGATTGAGACATATAGTGATCTAGCTCTAGAATTAGCTGATTTTAGTGATGAATTAGAAGCTCTTGAGAATAAATTATGTAAGCTTGCTGAAAAATTTGATTTCTCTGATCATGAATCTTCAAAAATTCAAAATTATATTGATCTCACTAGGGAAGGGGATGATAGTCGTCGTCAACTCTTCAAAGCCTATGAAGATAGTTTTGATCGATTTGATTTTTCATTCAAACGATCTCTTGAAGAATATTATCAAACACGCAAGTTCGATGCCTTCTCAGAGCTCAAGAAGATTGCTCACGATAAAAGACATAGCAATACCATGATGGATATCCTTCGTGGTAGAAGTAAAGTATATAATGCTGAAATTTTAGAGAAGGCCTTCAAAAAACTAAAAGGTTTAAAGAATGAAGACTTTCTTCCCTCTCAAGAACTTCCCCCTCTAAAGTCATATATGGAACTCATTGATGATGTATTAAATATTTTTTCTCAGCAATTTGAGGTGAGTATTAAAAGAGAGGGGGGGTTCCTCTATATAGATGACAAGGGATTTATTTACTTAGATCCTTTTTCTCGAGATGGGAAATTTGATCGTCCCTGGACACAAGTGATTCAAGCGGGCGATAAAAAAGAGAAAAAAGGAATTTGTGTTGTCGGATTCTCATTTTCCCAAAATATTACTCCAACTGATCTCAGAGCTATTTTTCATGAGCTTGGGCATGCTTTTCATCATATCCTTAATGCTCATACCGATTTCTTTCAAAGTGGAATGAATTCTTTATCTCCTTCAGAGTTAGAATATCCTTCGATTTATATGGAGCGCTACCTAATGGATCGAAATCAATTTCTCAATCTTTGGGATAGTGAAAGTGCTTATGAGTATGCAGTTGATCACTATATGGTGCTTTTAAATAAGACGATTTTTCTTACTGTTCTTGATCAGCTTATTCATAGGGAAAAGTACGACAGTATTGAAGAGTTATATGAGAAGGTGAATAACCAACTAAAAGAGCTTGATTTACAGGTTCCGTATATTTGTGCCGAGTGCGCAGCAATTTTTGGCCATGCCTTTGAGGATGACATGTATGCCGGTAAGTATTATTGGTACCTGCAGGCTGATCTTTGGTATGAGGGCCTTGCTGATAAGACTAAGAATCCCTTTATATAGGGGATTACTCATTTAATATCCATTGATTTAAATTCCATTTATTATAGAATTTAATTTATGGATAATTTTAAAGTTAACATTAGTTACTCAAGTAAATTAATAACTGATGTTATTTGTTCACTTTTCCAAAATTATAATAAAACGAGTGTTCACTCAAGTTCTGTTGATGAACAAGTCGTTAATCTTGATGATGATCTCTATATTTTAGAGTATCCATTCTCAAACCAGAACAGAGCGAAATATAATCAAATAATCGAAGGGAGTTCGGAAAGAAAGCCTTTTCTTATTGTTTCTCCCTCTTATTCAAGTTTGGAAGATGCCATGAAAATGGTCAAGCAGTCAGAGCGCTTGATGATTATTCCTTATAATAATGGGATCTCAAATTTCGTCCAAAAAATTAATTTGAATACCTCTCTTAAAAATCTAATCGATACTCAGCGTAGCTCTTTTTTTAAGGTCAGTAAGAAGAATATCTTAGGTATGAAAGAGTTGATTTATGATATTTATTTACAGTTTTCGAGTACAAAGAAAACGAGGGTCTACAATCAAGCTGATCCAGTTACGAAGGAAGTTTTAGAGCGATATCTAGATAAAAGCCTTGATGACTTTTATCTAAAAGAGGATCAGTACTATAACTATCTTGATGAGGTTATTAAAGATTATAGTAAAAGAGTCGATAGCTTTGTTTTTTCAGGTAGGGTTACCCATGCTTTGAATCTGAAAGAGAAGACTTCCTTGGTGAATATGTTGGCCGATCTTAATTTAAAAAGATCACTCTTAGATAAGGTATCCTCCAGTTTAGATTCTGGTATCGGAAAAATTGAATCGAGCTCCGCTTTCTTTGAGATGTTTAAGGGGATGAATAAAACAAATTCTTTTCTCTCTGAGCACTGTTTAATGCTTTGTTATGTAACATCGGCCATTGCCCTTGAAATGGGGGTGAGTGATAGTTACGCCTGTGAGAAATTAGTTCTTGCAAGCCTTCTGCACGATATATCTATTGAGGGAGAGTTTGATTTTTCAACATATGTTCAAAATAATCATAAGGAACCTTCCACGAAAAATCATCCTTTGGAGTCATCAAAAATTGCGGAGAGGATATCTGGGCTCTCACCAGATGTTTATACGATTATTGAACAACATCATGAAAGGATCGATGGTAAAGGTTATCCAAAAGGAATTGATTTCAAAAAAATAAGCGAGCTTTCGGCAATTTTTATCGTGGCCGAGGACTTTATCATTCGCTCGTTTAATCGTCGCCTAGACAATAATTTCTACTTTGAAGTGATAAAAGACTTTGGTCTAATTTATGATAAGTCTAGCTTTAGGGCCGCCTATACTGCCATTTGTAAGGTGATTAGAAGTAGTCAAAGTAAGTCCTTTCGCTAAAAAAATATGAAGTGGCTAGCAAAAGAGGGTCACTATGCTTACAATATTCATATGTATATGAAGGTCTTATCTCTTTTATTTCTTAGCCTCTTTGCCTCTTCTGAAGCCTTGGCATATTTAAGTTACGGTGATGGTAGCGAGACCTGTAATTGGACTTCAGATAAAGAACTCGATAAGGCCATTTGGAATTGCTCTTCATTAACCATTGGTACCAATATCAATATTACCGTTAAAAATACGGTGACAGAACCCATTCAAATCCGAGTGCAAGGTGAAACCATAATCGCGGGCGATATTGTTGTATCTGCTACGGCCTCGAATCCTGGACCAGGTGGTACGGCCGGTGGAAATTGTGGAGTAAGTGTGCTTTGTGACCAACAAGATGGTTCAGGTGGAAGCTCTGGAGTAGGAAAGGGTGGGCAAAGAGGTGCCGGTGCCGGAGGATTGGCCGCAAGTGGTGGCGGAGGGGGCGGAGCTGGTTTCGCTAGTGCAGGAGCGACTGGTGCAATTGGTGCGGCCATTGGTGGAACGCCTGGAAACCCTGGGGCAGGGGGAAGTGCATTTGTAACTTTAAATTCCATAAGCACTAGTCTTATTGGTGGCGTTGGTGGTGGTGCGGGAGGCTCTGGTGACGATGGGCTGGGAAATTTCGCAAGTGGTGGAGACGGTGGAAATGGCTCAGGCTCTATTGCAATTATTTCAAAGGGATCAATTACTTTAACCGCTGATGCTTCTATTTCTGCAAATGGAGTGTCTGGGGCCGATGGTGGAGCTGCCGGATCTGCAGGAGGAAATGGTGGTGCAGGCTCTGGAGGAATCATTTATTTAGTTACCAAAGAAGAGCTAACTGCAACGGCCGGTGTGAGCATTAATATAAATGGTGGAGCTCAAAACTCTACGGCTGGACGAGCTCTAGGCGGTGCAGGTTCAGATGGTCTCTTTAGAGTTGATACAGGTGATGGGACTTACACTGGAAACTTTGGAGCAACAACGCCTGGACTTACCACAACGACTCCTACGGGCATTTTAGACCCCTTAGCGACGACGGTAACTTCTACTTCTGAACTTGAGTATGCTTCGGAAATCGATCCGAGTTGTACTTATCGAATAGGTGAGAAGAGTGCTTTAGATAAGCTTTTGATGAGCTTTATTCTTGGTCTTATAATGACTCTGACTTTATTTAAGTGTAATAAACTCAGTAGGCGATTCATTAATTCCAACTGAGTTAGTATGACCGAGACCTAATTCTCCTGATGTATTATTTCCCCAACAGATGACTTTACCCGCAGACTTTTCAAGAGCACAAGTGTGGTTAACTCCACCATTAATCTGAGAAAATTCTTCATTGGGTATATTCACGAGTGTGTTTGAAAGTGTTGCTACTTCATCGTCACCAATATTCTGAGTGCTTGCATGCCCTATCGCTCCGAGCTGACCAAACCCCCAACAGTAAATACGATTATCTGTCCCCAGTGAACAGGTGTGGTTATTTCCTGTCGCTACCGACTTCATAGGTAGCTCATTACTAAGTGCAACTGGATCAAGTACACTTACATCTTCGTTATCACCGATAGTATCAATGGAGCCTAGACCAAGTTGTCCTAAAGCATTGTAACCCCAGCAGTGTACCTTTTGCCCTTCCGTAATGGCACAAGTATGAAGGTAGCCCGTAGCAAGCTTCAGAACTTTACTAGCAAAACTAAGTGTGGGAATATTTTGAACCGTTTCATTGTCGCCAAGGTTATTAGTATGCCCGTAACCGAGTTGACCAAATCCATTATTTCCCCAACACTTTACATCGCCACTAACTAAAGCAGCACAAGTGTGGTTTGAAATAGTAGAAATATCCATTTGTAAAACTTGAGAGCCAATTGGTGTGTAGGCGAATTGATCGGCGGTTTCATTATCACCAATGGCATCCGTGTGACCTAGACCCAATTGGCCTAGTGAGTTTTCTCCCCAGCATTTTACATTCTTACTCTCAAGAAGGGCGCAGTTGTAATTTGTACCCGAGTATATACGAATGGCCTTTTCTCCAAGATCGATTTTCGTTGCGCTAGAGAGATCTTCATCATCACCAATATCATCGGTATGTCCTAGACCTAATTGTCCGGCTTGATTGGCCCCCCAGCAGAGAACTTTTCCGGATTCAAGAACTGCACATGAATGGTAGAGACCAGAAGATATATCAATGATTTTCTCATCAATGGCCAAGAAGTCTTCAGAAAGAATAGATTCATCATCTCCAATATTATCCATGTGGCCAAGGCCAAGTTGACCTCTCGAATTCTGACCAAAGCAGCGAGCATTACCTTCTTTATAAAGAACACAAGTGTGGAATCCTCCAGTGATGACTTGAATAGCTGTTAAAGGATCTTCTTTCTTTTGACAATACTCTACTCTTGCCACACTTAACGAGTCTCTTTCATCCACAAGCTGAACCTGATTCATCTCACTTGAATAAGTGAAGTCAACTGCTAGACCATCAACGCTCACTTGAATTGAATCTTGATCAATATTAGAAGCCTTAAGGTTAAAATTATTTTCCGGATCGACTGAGGCCATCGCCATTTGACCAAGTCTTTGTAGTCCATCGCCATAGCTTCCAGTGGCAAGATCTAGGTTGATTCCTCCAGAGAGTTCAACAATTTCCTTATATCCATAGCCGATTTCATTCTCTCCATTTATGGGCATTGTTTCAGAGTTATTGTAGATAACACCACCTAAAATTAGGGGGCGACTACCTTGAACCTCTTTGACTTTAGCCAATACCGTCTCAGGAGTGATACTGAGAACACCATTAGAGTCATAGCAGAACATGTCCTTTGCTTTTGGTTCTTTCTTTTGCTTATCAAGGACAGGTGTAATGTGATCTGGATATTCAAAACAAATATCCTGCTCGTCAGCAATGAAAACAATCAAAAGGGCAGCATCATCTCTAAAGAGGCCTTGCTCCTTAATCTCTGAGAGATTATTTGTAAGAGCATTATTTAATGAGTAGAGTCCCATCTCACCACCATCAGAGAAACCGTCACCAGCTGGAGATTTAATTTTCTCGTAGAGGGCATCAATTGTTTCCTGTGTCGTTAATTGAGCTGAATCGAGAACAAGAGGTTCTGTATTTCTTTGAAACAGTTTTCCACTTTTTGGGGACTTTCCACTATGACCTAAGATCACACCAACTCTATAGTCTATTTCATTGGGAATTGTTTTAAGAAAGAAGTCAAAACCATTAGCGATATCACCTCTTTCTTCTTTTAGAGATACAGAGGTATCTGGGACGATGATAATGTCCAGCTTTCTTGTAACACTCGCTTCATCAGGCGCATACTGATCGACATAGCATAGGCCACTTTGAGTAGAGCCTGATGTCTTTATATCTGTTTCAAAAGCGTCATCTAGAGACTCTTTAATTTCTGCTGGAGCATCGCCTCCGCTATTACAGCCGAGAAGAGTTCCAAGAAGGATGAATATAAAAACATAGTTTAGTTTCATAGAAATAATTATCAAGGAGGATTTGAAATCAACCAAGTTTTGAAGGCGCAGAGTTTAATGATCTAAGTAACAGATATAATTCAGTTTAGTGGGGTATTTATTGATAAAGTGTGATGGTTTCTACACCTATTAGAAGTGATAAAGGAAGCCGCTAAATAGTTGATATGCTAAAGATTCAAGCTCCTGATCAGCAACCTCGAGATTGGTTGCTTCTCCATGTAAAGAAATCTTCAAACTATAAGAATTATTCCAACGATAGTCAGTACTTAGCCCGAAATGGATTTGTTGATAGAAGAGTTTATGAAATTCAAAAAATGGCCTTAGAGTCACATTTTCGCCAATATTTTGTGTGAAACTTGCACCAAGGTAAGGAGCAAAATGGTAGTCACTACTTTCATTGATAATCTGATTGGAACTTACTGTGAAGCTCGAAACATTAAGAGATGCTAATCCTAAATAGAGGTCAAAGTTATTTATTTTTTTACTAAGAGCCAGCTGCAGCTGGCGCTGGTAAAAATCTTGTGAATTGAAGACTTCTCCATATCGTGACTTATAATTGAGGAATAAGTCATATCCTGTATTATAAAAATCAAAGGCTTTGAAGCTAAGGGCATGACCTGTGCTATTGCTGCCTGATATATCTACTTTATTAGAGTTACCTTTAACTTCTTGATTAAAATCAATGATTGAGAATGTGTAGAAGAGACCTAATTCATATTTTAATTGGTTAGAGGTATTGACCACTACTTTGGGTTTTGTGACTTGAGTAGGTATAGGCTTAGGCTTAGGCTTATGCTTAGGTTTAGGTTTAGGTTTAGGTTTTTTTGAAACGGCAATTTTCTTTTTTTGCTTGATAACTCTAATTTTAATCATGGCATAAGGAGAGTAGGGAGAGAAGCGGTCCCAATGGTCTTTATAGCGAACTCGATAGTAGTAATTTCTTTGTTGCGGTGGGCGCCAATTAATAAGTTCAGACTTGGAAATCATTTTTGAGATAACTTTCTTCTGAGTTAGGTTATTTATAATCTCAATTTCATATTCTTTTGCATCCTCGATTTTTTCCCAGCTGATCTGAATTTCTTCTCCTAGTTTCTCTCCTTGTTCTTCTGGGGCAGCATTGACTTCAGGGATAAAAATATTAAGAACCTTTCTTAGAAAAGATGATTTTTTCTTTATGGTCTTTATTATCGTTTTAACCTTTGGAGCACGGACAGGAGGGGGAGAGGGGATAATGAGCATTTTTTTTAGCTCTACATTGCCTTGATTATCTAATACTTTCCAATAATAGAAACCTGGAGTTGTCGCTCTAAAGCTCATTGTAGGGGATGTGATTTTTTGTTTTAAGATAATATCTTTAAAGTCTTTTGTTTTGGATAATATAAACTCCGGAGTTTGGTTGGAGTCTTTAATATTGAAATCAATATTAACAAGTTGATTTGGTCTTTTTATCTCAACAGTGTTGTAGAGCTGGTTTTCTTTATATTGAGTAATGTAGAACTCGTTTTCTTTAGAAAAATCAGACTGGTTTAAGTCATCATCAACTTTAACTCGCCAATAGAAAGTCCCTGATTCTTTGAATTCTATATCGATCTCATTCTTATCTGAAACAATGTTTGAATAGATTGTCTGATGATCTTTATTAATGAGTTCAAAGAGTACTGTAAGATTAGATTCCCACTTAAAATGTATTTTTTCATTTCTTACCTGAATAGATGAATGCATGGGTGGGCTAATCAGTTTCGGTGCCTCTGATAACTTAATAAGGGTGAATTCTTGTAGTACTTTTGGAGTATCTTCATCTTGGTAAATAACACCCCATTTATATCGATCCGCTCTTAGATTAATTGAATCGTTAGGCTCGATGATAAAAGACTTATCGGCCCTTTCAATATAGATATGTTTAACTTTTTGAGATGAAGTATATTTGAAGTTTAGAGAATCTGACTTCTCTAGAATAATTCTTCCCTGTGGAGACGAAAGAGTTGTTTCTATCTCAGTAGTTTCTATCTTTTCATTTTTGATTTGTGTCGATGTTCCTGCTTTTAGACTGAGGTTTTTTTTCTTTGTAAGGAGATTAACTTCTCCTTTCTTTATATCAAATGTGCTTTGATTTAAATTCTTTTTAATAGAAACGGACGAGTCTTTATTGGCCTTAAGTTTGTACTGATGATCTCCAATTTGTACAGTAATACTTGGTTGATTGGCCTTAAGATCAATATCAATATTTCCATCTTGAACGATTATGGAGTCGGGAGATTTGACTCTAATAAGTGATTGGCCATCAATAGTGACCTCTTGTTCATTCTTCAATGCTAAAACGGCTTTTGAGTTTATATGTGTGAATATGGAATCGTTCTCACTTAAAAGATTTTGATCTTTATGATTTAAGAAGTTCCAAGCAATACTATCGGAGCGTTTAAGTTGAACGAGCTCCTTATAGTAAGATATTTTACCGACTAGCTTACTCAAGTTAATCTCGCTTTGGGAGTTCTCTAGGAAAAGCTTAGTGAATGAGAAATAGAAAAGGGCCAAGGCCAAAAAGACAAGAAGGGTATTGAAAATCTTTGTTAAGGTATGAGTTCTCATGTTTAATATATTAATATGTTATGATTTTTATACTGAGTTGTCATGAGAAATGAAATTAAGATAAGACGAATTATTTTTCCCATTAATATAAAGCTATCGGCCATAGTTTTGTTAATTACTGGATTGTCTTTATTTGCATATGTCTATCTAGCAGTAGATATGTTTAAAACTGATAAAGTGGCCTATGTTTTTGAATCAGTAGAAGCTCAGAATAATCAAATTGCCCAAGGTATTGAGAGGGAACTAAAGCATCTTGATCTTATTCATCAGATATTTCCTGAGGCCAGTAAAGTTAGTTCACTTATAAAAGAAGTTATGGATTCGAATACTCAAGTATTGGGATACTTTGAGTTTTCAAAAGGGAAGCTAGAGAGAAAATTTGTTAAAGATGAATTAAGTGAATTCAACGAAGAACTTCTTGTAAAACAAAAAATCAAAAATGCCTTCTTTGTTTTGAATGAAAACTCAAAATCCTATTTGGTTCACTTGATAAGAAATGGTGACGTAACCTCATATATGGTAAGTGATCTTAACAGTCTGAAGAGTAGTATTCCTGATTCAAAACTCTATAGATTCTTTTTTAAAATATCAGATAAGTATATAGGTGAGAAATTAGTACTACCTAAGGATACCGATTTATCGCAGTTTTTTCATCAAACAACAGTTATGAAACTAGATGAGAAAGCAATTATTTCATTTAGACCTTTAATGGATAAGAGCATTCTATTTATGACGGCCGTTGGTTATGATAAGGCCTTAGGTGCAGCTACTCAGCTTCAACAAAGATCTATCTACTTTGCAGGGCTTGTCGCAGCATTCATTATTATCGTGATTTTGCTTATCTCAGGTTTATTCACTAGGCCTATAAAGAAGCTCTATAGTGCGAGTTTAGAACTATCAAAAGCAAACTTCGGCTTTAGAGTTAAATTAGATGAAAAAGATGAGATTGGAGCCCTAGGTGACTCATTTAATTATATGGCCGATGAAATTCAAAAATATATGGAAGAAATGAAAGAAAAGAGTCGACTTGAAAATGAGCTGCAAACAGCAAAGCTTGTTCAAAAATCATTCTTTCCCAGTAACTCATATAGGTCTGAGAACTTAAAGCTTGATGCATTCTATCAACCAGCATCTGAGTGTGGAGGTGATTGGTGGGGATATCTGAAATTTGAGCAAAGTGAGTTAGTGATATTAATTGATGTAACTGGCCATGGAACAGCGGCGGCATTATTAACTGGAATTATACATAATTCTCTTACAGCACTTAAATTTCTTTGTGAAAAGGATCCATCTTATGCTGAAGACCCTTCCAAGGTAATGACTTTTTTAAACCACTCTTTCTGTGCCGTTAACATAAATCTGAATGCAACGGCCTTTGTCTTATTAGTAAAAAGTGGATCTATGAGCTATTGTAATGCTTCTCATAATCCACCCTATTATATTCCATTCAAGAGTGATGGTGATTATTCCAAACAAGACTTTATCCCTCTTATGGGTGAGAGTGGTGCCAGACTTGGTGAAAGTGTAGAAAGTAATTATATTGTTAACGAACAGTCTTATAATAATAAAGATCATTTAATTCTCTATACCGATGGAATACTTGAAGCTCAAAATCAAGAGCAGAAAATGTATGGAAGTCGAAATTTTATAAAGTCCTTTAGTCATAACTTGAATAAGAGTAATGAGGGATGCTTAAAATCTACTTTATCTGACTTTGAAGCCTTCCTAGGTGAATGCCTTCCGGACGATGATATAACCTTAATAAAAATGGAATTTTAATTTGAATATTTATCTCTTTGAAATTTTGAATCCTGAGGCCATAACTGAGAAAGTCGTGATGTTAGGAGATTGTGTCTGCGAAGATATTGAACGATCTGAGGTGATTATATACGAGGGAGATCTTCAAAAACTTCTCTTAAGTGATTTAGAAGAGAGTAAAGCCCGATTTATTATTTCGTCGAAGGACTTTTTAAAAAGAACTAATCCATTTGCTATAAGTTATGAAAAGTCACAGAACTCTTTTTCGGCCGTATTTAATAGTGAATCAGTTAGTGAGGTTACTCGCATATTAGAAGAAGGAATTGAGTCCGTTTTCGATGAAAATTCATTTTCAGATCTAAATCGTTATTTGAAGCTGATTTCTCTCGAGCTTATCCAAAATGCACTTATTTTTGGACGAAGCCAAGAAATTAGATTGAATGTAGATTTCAGTATTTTTCGTGGTAAAGATTCATACCGTATTGAAGTGAAGGATCACTATGGAATGCTTGATAGAGAAACTTTCTTCTCAAGTATAAGAAGAGCTTACAAAGAAAAAACTTATGAAATAAAAGAGTCAGGGGCTGGATTAGGACTATCTATGGTTTTATCGGCATCAGATGAACTGGCCATCAATAGAAAAGAGGGTGAATTTACTCAAATAAGTAGTATAATTAGCAAGTATAAACGACTAAAAGAGTACAAGAATAAAAAGACAAGCCTAAGCTTTCTGGAGGCACTTTGAGCTCAAATCTTAAGTTTGAAAAAGAAGAATTATCAGATCATATAGTATTCAATATCAGTGGCCAAATCGATGAAGATGCTGAGTTAGAAAGTATGCATATTGAAGGCCATACTAAAATTGTTTTCAATTTAGAGAATGTAACCATGATTAATTCCTGTGGAATTAGAGACTGGGTAGAATTCCAGAAAAATATCGCAGATGATACGAAAATTATATATCGAAATTGTCCCCAAGTTATTATTGAACAGCTCAATATAATAAAGGGATTTATAAAAGAGGGGGGAGTTATTGAATCTTTCTATGCTCCTTACTATGACGAAAAGAGCGATAAGGAAATAAAAATTCTAATTACTCCAGATGAAGTTATTGATGGTAAAGCACCAGTGAAGAAAAATGCAGAGGGAGACGAGTTAGATTTTGATGAAATTGAACTCCAGTATTTCAACTTTTTAAAGAAGTAATATGAAACATTTTGAACACTATGATCAATTGCTGTCACCGATACTTGTTTTAGATAAGAACAATAAAATTATCTATTACAATTTCATCTGCTCAACTCTTTTTCATAGCTCTCCACGTAAATTAAAGAAGATTGAAAACTTGAAAGAGTTATTTCAAGGAACAGAGTTTGATTTTGATCAAGTTATTGATGAAGTGAGAAAGAATAAGTCTTTTTCTCTTACACCTGAAATTACATTCTTAAATACCAATAATGATAAAGTCACGATGATTAGTAAACTTATTCCTGATGGGGATAATATCATTTTAAGTTTTCTTGATTTCTCTATCGAGAAACGTCTTCATGATAAGTATAAAGATCAGATGCAGGAGCTAAAAGATACCCATACTCAGATTGTTAAGGCAGATAAATTAACGGCACTGGGAGAGATTATCTCTGGAATCAGTCATGAGATAAGTACACCACTGATGATTGTTGATAATCGTTTGGAACTTCTATATCAGGCGCTCAAAGAAGGAAAGCTTAGTGAGTCAAAGGGGCTTGCTGATAAGATCAAAACTGAATTTGATAGAATGGTTAAGATATTTGGTGGAATGAAGTCAATTGTTAAGAACCAGGAAGATCGTTTCGAAATTGTTGATCTCACCTCTCTAATGTCTGATGTGGTTACTTTTTTTGAAGACCTAAATCTACATAGTAGTATAAATCTTGAGGTGAAGGCCAAGGGTCCTCATTGGGTTATGGCCAATAAAGTGAAGCTTCAGCAAGTGCTCATTAACTTAGTGAAAAACTCATGTGATGCTCTCGGGACTCAAACTAAAGACCCACGTATAACTTTAGAGGTTCTATCTGAATCAGGAGAGGAAACCGAAGTTATTAAGGTAACTGATAATGGAGAAGGAATCCCTAATGATATAAAGGATTCAATCTTTGATATGTTCTTTACGTCTAAGAGTGTTGGTGAAGGAACTGGGTTGGGTCTTTCTATTTCTAGAAAAATTATTGAATCCTTTTCGGGAACAATTGAACTCAATGATACCGAAGTAGGGTGTGAATTTGAAATCCATCTGCCTTCAATTGAACTAGGAAGTTTTACTCTCACAAATAAGTATTTAAGTGGAGAGTCAGATGTAGAAAATGATAAAATCTTATTCATAGCTGATGATATTGATAAAATGAATGAAATCTATAATCAACTCTATAATCAAGACTATATTATTATCGTCTCTCATAATACAGAGAAGGCCGATGATTTAATTGAATTCTTATTAGTGGATCAGGTCGTAAAGCTAAAAGAATGCGAAGTCGAAGATTTTGATGGTGAAATTTTTGATCTGACTGATCAAACTAAAGAGCAGCAACTAGAGTTCGTGGAGAAGAGTTTTGTCAGGGGCAGTTAGAGACTACAATATACTCGTCATCGAAGATGAAAGAGAGATTGCTGATATCATTAAGACTTATCTGCAGATTTATGCACCTTTTCATCGAGTTGTTATTGCTGAAAACTCCTTGCAGGCGAATCAAAAAATAATTAATCAGAAATTCGATCTCATTATAACGGATATGCAATTAGGTTCTCGATCAGCTATTGAGTTTATAAAAAAAATGCGTGCCCATCCTAAGTTCTATAAAATTAAATTTATGGTTGTATCAGGATGTTTGACTCAGGATGATACTCTTGCCTTAATGCGCTTAGGGATTCGAAATATTCTTGTGAAGCCTTTCACCGCAAGGCAGATTCTTACTAATGCTATTAGTTGTTTAAGGATTGAGAAAAAACCATATAAGACGGTTGATCGAATCCTCGAAGCAGTTAGAGATCACTTCTATGAAGAAGAGTCCGAAGATGGCTTCAGTGATGAAGAGCTCTCGGACATCTTGGATAAGTCTGATTCAGAAGATTAAGCTTAATTACATTTGCTCTTCATAAACTTCTGCGTTTTCAGTAAGTTCACGGGCCTGAGCTTCAAAGTCTTGAAATTCTTCTTGAGGATCAATTACATTTCCATTTTCGTCTCTAAGAATATTTTGAGAAAGGAGTCTCTCTGTTATCTCTAGTACTTCAGGGTCAATATCATCATGATAATTCTCTCGCTCCCTTTCTAAGGCCGCATTCTCTTCAGCTATTTGCATACTTTCTAGGCATTCATCAGGTAAGTAGTTTTGATCGTGCGAATGGCCTTCGTGAGATGACTCATTATCTTCCTTTGCTGCAGTAATGGATTCTTCTTGCTTTGGTGCAAGAGAATTATCTCCACTAGTAATGATTTTGTCTTCAACCTTTCCTGTAGCAGTGACCTGCTGGGCAGTCGTACCATCGTTGAAGTAATATAGTGAAGAAAAAAGACCTGCTATCATGAAGATAGCAAGTCCTTTAATCATTTTCTTATTAGAAGTCATATCTGGCCTCCAGTAATCCGATGCTACTCATACGTTTTACAACTTGAGAAGCTCTATCTTTACTTGTGTGAATATTATCAGTACAAAGGCTAGACTGTCCTTTCTTACAGTGATCAAGCTTTAGCATATTATGACCAAGTTCATGAAGAAAGATAAGCGCAGTGTTCTTGATGGCATAATTTTTCCAAACACTATTGCCATAATTGTATCTTGATCTCATTACAAAAGTAGGTTGAGAAGACTTTGTTACATAGGCCATCCCTGCTGCATCATTGGTATTTGGACCTGTGATAACTGCTGAGATATGTCCAGATTTTCTATATGATTTAAACTTCTTTAATGATTTCTTTTGTTTCTTATGGTTGAAGTAGTAATCACTAACATATTTAGATCTCTCTTTTACTGAAAAATCCACCATATTAAATAAACTAGACTTTAGAGAGGAAAAAACTTTACCTACATAAGGTCCAGACAGCCACTTGTTGTTGGCCTTGTTTTTTGTTTTATCAGGTGAGATAACTTTAAGCCTAACTCGTGCAGCAATTTTCCTTGGTGGTTTAATAAGGTTTTTCTCGTATGAAGAGAGTTTAGTGTAACCTCCCTTGCTTTCTAAGAGCTCATAGAACTTGGCAATAGCTTCTTGGAAGTAATTGGTTGAGAATTTCTTTCCGTTTACACTTACAGAGAGTAGGGCCGAAGATTTTGTTTGACCCTTAATTGTATAGTTTACACTTAGCTTTTTTCCTAAGCAGTTTTTACGTTTTGACCTCTTCATACAATACATATCGTAAGTACGATAAAGAGTATATCCAAAGGAAACATCAGCACCGTTTATTTTTCTTTTTGTGTTATACCAAAAGAGAAGTTGGTTACCTGTGAAGGACGCCATATTTCCTGTCGGCCTTCTTTTGTGTTTAGGAGAATAGATCCAATCAATGGTATCTGTAATTCTTTTGTAATCACTCTTTACTGATGCATTGGTACTCATATTAACTGTGAACATAAGAAGTATGAGTACCGCTACTTTAGATTTCACATTATTAAATTCAGCTTTCATTGGAACCTCCGCAAATCGTTCATCCAACATTCGGTTAAGAATGAGTATAGGGATCAATGATATTTAAAAGAAGTTTTCGATCTCATTTGTGTAATTCTATATGATTAGCTTTTAAATAAGTGACTCAGTTTGGTGGCATAAGACCTTGAAGTCATCGTAATTACTCATTAATATGATCTGTTCTATTACACTAAGGTTCTATTTTCAAAACCCAAGAAAACTTGGTTATCTATATTCTCTGTCTACCGAAGAAGAATACAGAACTTATAACCAGGAGAAAAAGTATGGCGTATTGCCCACATTGTAATTGCGAAAATAGTCTTATTGTTAATATTGATGATAATAAAGCAAAGAATTTCTTTTCTAATATTTACCTCTCTCTTCTAGGTGGGGCCGTTGGTGCTGTAATGGTTGGTGCTAATTCTGGTCGTGAAGGGCATTATGTTATTACTAAAGATCGTGTTGAGTCAGAATATGACCATCAAAATAGACAAGCTTGGAATATGGCCAAGTCATTTGCTTCATTACCAGTAGGTTCACTGCAGGCCAATTATCACTGTTCAGGATGTGGCGAACATATTAAAAGACCAAGCTGTAGGACAAAAGAAGAATATGAGAAAGAAAGTAAGTCGCTATTTCGTTTCTTCAATCGAAAAGTAATCTTCACTAATGGAGATAAAACGAAGAAGCTTCGTTTTGGTGTAAATTTCTTCGCTGCACTTTTTCCTTTTTATCCGCTATCACATGGGATGATTAAGCATTCTCTTTTATGGATGGGCCCATCAATTATCGTTGCTCCCATAGCTATTCCCATTCAAATGATTACAATTAATAAAAATCTACATATGCGCTACTTTAAAAAAGGTTTCTATCCTGTGGATACCGTTGATATTCGTCTCAAAGGAGAATCCTTACTTGAAGAAAATTCAGCACAATTAGCAGCTTAATGTTAATATAGGGACGTCGCTTTTTTTTAAGAGCGATATCCTTATTGAATGCTTTGCTTAAATTGAGAGCTTTTGTCGGCCTATGTTAAAGATCACTTTATTAATTTTCATTTTCTTCTCAACGATGACTTTAGCTGATGAAGTCCATACCAAAATTCTATTAATTCGAGGAGCTCCAAAACTCTTAAGAGGTAAGCTTCTGAGTCCTATTACAAATGATACGTTACTGATTGATGGAGATATCATTCGCACAGGAAAGAAAGATTTAATAATTCTTAAATCTCAAGCTTCTACTTACAAAGTTTCACCTATGAGTTTTATCAAATTAGACTTAAGGGAGAAGGAATTGATAAATTCTGAGCTAGCATGGGGAACAGTTGTTATTAATTTTACAAAATCTGCCATAAAGAATCATAAGTCAAAAGCTTTGAAAATAAAGACGAAGTCTGCATCGTTGGCCGTAAGAGGGACCAAGCTCTTTACTTTTGTTGAAAAAAACGGAGAAACGACTACAAGTGTTGAGCATGGTCATGTTGATTCGTATGAAAAAAATAATGATCAAGCTACTACTATACGAGATGGGCAAAGTGTAATGCTCTCCTCAACAAAAAGAAGTTCAAAGGTCAAAAAATTAGGATTTGAGAAATATATCAACTGGAGCCTTGATAAAACGAGTGAGTCACTAGATCACCCAACTGAGCTCTTTGATAGTATTCGCCAGCAATGGGAGAATTATAAGAAAGAGAGTCAGAAGTCATGGGATAGCTATAAAGAAGGTATGAATAAAAAGTGGAAATAGTATCTAAAAGTTTCTAAAGACTAAAATTAGAGATACAATGCCTTCATAGATAATGATAAAAGGATAACCCATGAATAAGCCATTTTCACCAGCATGTGAGAGAAATCGTTCAGCAATTTATGACGTAATGAAACAATATGATATTGGTGAGGGGCGCCTTCTTGAGATTGGATCGGGAACAGGGCAACATGCCGTATACTTAGCTAGTTTCTTTCCACTACTTCATTGGGTTTGTTCAGATCTGGAAGAGAATCATGAAGGAATAAAGGCCTGGTTGAAAGAGGCCAAGCTTCCTAATATACACGGACCAGAAAAATTAAAAATAGGAGTGGATGACTTTCCTAGTAAGAGACCTTTTGATTATGTATTTTCTGCCAATACTTTACATATTATGTCATGGAAGGAAGATAAAGCACTCTTTAAGCTTTTAGGTAAGCGTTTAAGGGAACCTGCACTTGTCTTCTTTTATGGTCCTTTCAATTATAACGGCGATTACTCAAGTGAGAGTAATAGAGAGTTTGATGAGTTTTTGAAGGAGCGAGATGCCCAGTCTGGCATTCGTAACTTTGAAGATGTTGAAAGCGCAATGAAGAAAAACGGCTTCAAGCTTCTTAAAGATCACGAAATGCCTGCGAATAATCGTCTTCTTGTATTTGAACGATTGGCCTATAAATAGTCTATTCTTCAAACTTTCCAAAGTAGCAAAGAACATCTTCATTGGTGAAGCTGACATCTTCTGTACCTCTAAAGGGCATTAGATTTATGTCTGCTGTCCCAAATCCGTTCTTAGAGCGAATTGAGATTAGTTCTTGTCCATTATATTCACCAATGGCCTCTAGTGAGTATCCATTTCTTGTATAATTTTTAATTTTCAAATCAATTGTTTCTGGATTTTGCTCAAGACGTTGATAGTTGATTCTCATCGTACCGTTTTCTTTAAGGATACCAAAGAGCACAACTGTATCCACATGGGTATAGCACATGAAAGAGTCATGAATTTTTGCAAATGCTGATGTAGTAAAAAGTAGCGATAATAGAGCTAAGTATTTCATAGAGATCCTTTTTTTATATATTGTAGGTGAAGAGTACTATTCATATCTAGGAGGTAAATAGAGGCGTAATTAGTACCATATTTGTTAGAGTTTTTTTGTCCAGTAAATCTCGTCTAGAAATAAAATAGGTAGGAAGTAGTCAAATTTGGCTAATATAAAGTTCATTTATGGACGATAGGTTTACATAGGTAAAAATGAAAAAGAAGCTAAAAAGAGTCATCTTTATATTCACTCTCGTATGTTTATTTTTAGTAGGCATAATTTACGTTGAGGCGGAGATCCTCTCAGGTGTACGCAGTTATGTGCGCGGTGAGGGAATGTATGTCAAGGGACAAAAAGATCCCGTTATCTCTTTAATACGTTATTCAA
>JBLWXW010000018.1:0-72003 GCA_048267265.1 Bacteriovoracaceae bacterium | reverse complement strand
CGCAATACGATATTTTAAATTATCTTTTTGAGATATCCGTATTTTCAAGTTTTGTAATGATTTTTGCCATTGATATTCGACATAAAATTATTCCTAATGTGATTAACCTTTTTTTAGCAATAATCTTCTTGTTAGCTGTTGTTTCTACAAGGCCATACCTTTATTGGTTAAGTGGAGGAGCAATTGGAATACTATTCCCTCTTGGAGTGACTTATCTTTTTTATTTAATCAAAGGGCAGATTGGGCTTGGTGGTGGAGATATTAAGCTGTGGGGAGCATTGGGAATATATCTCGGACCAGAAGGAATTATTCAAAATATATCTTATAGCTGTTTATTAGGGTCCGTCTTTGCTGGAGTGCTCATGATCTTAAAGGTAGTTGATAAAAAAACTCCAATACCATTTGGACCTTTTATTGTTATAATTTCTTTTTTTCAAATCTTTACACCAAATATAATTAGTGAATTCTTAAATTGGTTTGCTGGACTCATTTAGTTGGTTAAGAATCAACAATTAGTAGTGAATATAAGATAGAAGGTCATAATAAACAGTAATTTCTTGAATTTACTGCCTTTAGATAGTTATAATTGACATTGACACTTCGTTGTTAGAGAGCTCAGGGAACTTGATTGGATATTGTAAAAGAAGTTAAGAAATTAATCACCAATTTAACTTTAGGTAGTAAGCCTATGGTTGGAATTGATATTGGTCTGAGTTCAGTCAAGATGGCGCTCGTTGAAAAGAAAGGTAATGAATACTCACTTGTTAAATATACATCTGCAATCCTTCCGGAAGGCTCAATCATAGAAGATGAAGTGCAAAAGCCTGAAGAAATTGTAGAAGCTATAAAAGAAGCAGCTTCAGAGTTAGGGGTTAATCCACTGGTTTGTACCTTAGGCGTTGCTGGCCCAAATACACTTGCACGAAAGTTACAGCTTGCTGGTGGGACAGAAGAAGAAATTGAAGACCAAGTCCTTTGGGAAGCTGAACAATATCTACCTTTTGACATTGAAGATTCAAAAGTTGGATTCCACCTTATTGGAGAGAATGAAGGTGGAGGGGTAGATGTAATTGTAGCAGCAGCAAAAAATGATACGATTCTTAACTTTAAAGAGCTTGTTGAACAGGCAGATGGAATTGTTAAAATTGTTGATCTCGGTATCTTGGCCGTAACCAATGTATTTGAACTTGTTATGGGTGATGAGATAGAGGAGCCAGATCAGAGTTATTTGATTTTGGATATGGGGGCTCAGACTACATATTTTATTATTTATAAAGCAGGCGTAATAATGTTCTCAAAAGAGATCAATATTGGTGGCGTTATAATTACAGAAGAGATTCAAAGACAGATGGGAGTTAATTACTTCGAAGCTGAAGACCTCAAAACACATGGTGACGAAAATGGAAATCTACCAGAGGAAATTTTAGAGATCATTGATGATGTAGTGGAAACATTTTTTTCTGAGATTAAGAAAGCGATCGATTTCTATGTGAGTTCAACTTCCGATGAATCACTTGTTGGGTGTGCGGTTACTGGGGGGAGTGCTTTAATTCCTGGGATTCTTGAAGGGCTTGAAGCTCTTTTAGGTGTTGATGTTAGGGTTCTTAATCCATTCGATGCAATATCCTATAAAAGTGGTGATTTTACAGAAGAAGAAATTAATCAAATTGCTTATCGGGGAGTACAAGTTCTCGGATTGGCCATGAGAAGATTATAGATGATTGAAATTAATCTAATTGAACAGAAAAAGAAGTTAAAAGCTCCAGTTGTACTGGGGATTGATCTTGGTAAGCTTCCTTGGGGTAAGCTTATTCTTTCATATTTAATTGCTACATTGCCGGTTAGTTTTATTGATGATCACTTTAAGAGTGAAATTAAAAAAGATGAAGATGAAGTAAACCTATTAAACCAGAAATATCAAAAGCTAAGAAGGGAAGTTAAGAAAAATGATGGCATTAAGGCCCAGCTTCTTGCTTTTAATGAACAAATTGAAAAACTTAAAACGCGCTCCGAGCAAGTAGATAAAATTATTAAAGCAAAAACTAACCCTCGCTACGTGCTAGAAAAAATTGCACGCTCTACACCTGAGAATGTATGGTTTGAAAGTTTAATAATTAATGATTCTGATGAAATACAAATTGAAGGTGGAACGGATTCTTATACAAGTATTGGTGAGTTTATCGTTGATTTAAATGATAGTCCCTATTTTGGAAGAACATTACAACTAGCTGACTCAGAGACGAAGGAAGAAACATATAACGGAAACCTCTTCAGGGTTGAAAAGTTCAATATCAAAGGTCGCGTTGATATTTACGATCCTTTTACTCAAGGTAGTAATTAAAATATGATGGGAATTATTCAGAAAATTCATATTTTTATTATTCTCTGGGGGGTTTGGGAAGGTTATTTAGTGTGGGAGAACTTCACTGCAAAGAAGCAAGAAATTGCGAATCAGATACCCGTTATTAACCAAAGAATTGCCAAGGCGGAAAGAGAAAAAAAGCAAATTAAAGAGTACTTAAGAGATATTGAGGAAGCTAAGAATAATATCGAACTTGTTGCAAAAGAGGTTGAGTCACTACAGAAAAAACTTCCTGAAACGATTAAGGATGCCGAAAACTTAGGTTTAATTAAAAGTATTGCAGAAGGCCTTAATATAAAGAATATCTACCTTTCTCCAGGTATTGAAGAAAACAAAGGGTTTTACTTCACTAAAAGGTACGAGCTATCGGCCTCTGGAACCTATCTTCAGATGCTTATCTTTTTTGAAAAAATTGGGGTAAGCGAGAGGTTGCTCAATATTAAAAATGTTGAGATTAAAAAGTCTGAAGAAAAGCAAAGAGGGCGTTTTCAGCTTATTAATGCTACTATTACGATTGAAGCTTATAGATATAACCCGAATCACAAAGAGGATAGGGGTATAAAAGAAATTGAGAAAAATTTCACTGGTGCGAAAGCAAAGAAGCGCACAAGGAATAGAAAGAAAAAATAATGAGATTTATGTCACTAATCACATTTATAGTAATTTCGTTGCTTTCTATGAGTGCTTTGGGACAAGAGCAAGTCGCTGAAAGTAAAATTCAAGAAAATAGGAAAAAGAGACTATCTAAGATTCCTGTTTTCAATGAAAAAGAAACTTCGATTAAGAACCCGTTCGATTTAAGGGACCCGTTTAAGCGAAAAATGTTTAAAACTGGTGAGAGAAGTAAAAACTTTGGTGGCTTCTTAAAGGATGGTAAATATTCAAACCTTCCAAGTATAAATGACTATGGGATTGCAAATATTAGGGTTGTTGGAGTTCTTCTGGGTAAGGAGAGACGAGCTATTGCCAAAATTTCGTCAGGACAAAATAGCAATAAGTTGAGTGAAGAGTCATATATTATAAAAGAAGGAATGACTCTCGGAGAGAATAATGCTGAAGTGAAGGCCATTGTGCCGGGCGGCATTGTGCTTGTTGAGAAAATTAGAAATGTATATGATCAAGATGAGTATATCGAAACCATCATTCCTGTTTCCACTCCAATTGGTGATTCAAACCAAAACTTATAAAAAATAGCTTTAAAGGTCGCATTTAATTCGCAAGATGTTATAATATCATTAAGATATGTCCTTTACTTATGGAAGAGTAGTTATGAAAAAAGGAATTTTTCAAGTACTAAGCTGGACTCTATTTGCCGTGGTGTCCGCTCAAAATACGTTTTCTCAGTCTGAAGATTTTAAGTCTACAGAACTCCTACCTGAAAAAATTGAAACTGTTAAAGATGAGAATGCTATTATTCAGGCGATTAACTTTCAGCAGGTTGGAGAAATCTCTGAGGTTGAAGTTGTCTTTGATAGCAATGATGTAATTGCCAAGAAGTTTAATGTTCTTGATGATAAGCAGATTATTCTTGATATCAAGGATGCTAAAGCCACTGAAAGAGTAATGAGAGCTTTTGATACTTCTGAATTCTCCGGCTCCGTAGTTTTTGTTTCGGCTTATAAGAAGCCTGGAAGCGAGAATGATATTCGTGTTGCGATACAGTTGAGAGACAATGTTCGTTCTGTTTTAAAAAGAAAATCTAATCGTGTAGTTCTTGAAATTGAGAATCGATTTGGGGTTTTTGATCAAAATGATATGAGTGCAGCAAAGTCCTTTGAAGATAAAGCAGCTGACGATACATCATCTGCTGGTAAATTCTTAGTTCCCAAGTCAAACTCCGTAGAAGACATTCTTGAGAACTTAACCTTGTCGGGACGTAAAAAATATATTGGAGATAAGATCTCTATAAATGTTAAAAATACATCCGTTGAGGATCTATTAAGAATGGTTGCTGAGGCTTCTGGTTTCAATATCATTATTACTGATGAAATTAAAAAGCTTACACCTCTTTCACTTAACTTAACCAATGTACCTTGGGATCAAGCATTGGATACTCTGCTCGGGCTTAATAAACTTGTAGCAAAAAAGAATGGAATCATTCTAATGGTACAGACTCTTGAAACTGCTACTAAAGATAGACAAGCGGAGGCTGAAGCCAAACTTCTGACACTCAAGCAAGAGCCACTTGTTACAAAGGTTTTTCCTATAAGTTATGCCGAAACATCAGAGATGATAAAAATTCTCACAGAGTATTTAACCCCTGAGCGTGGTAAAATTAATGAAGATGCAAGAACCAATTCGTTGATTGTGAAAGATACTCCAGATGTAATTGAAAAAGTTAGAAAGATTATAGAAGTATTAGATACACAAACACCACAAGTATTAATTGAATCAAGAATTGTTGAAGTTTCTGAAAGTTACTCTAAGTCTTTAGGTCTAGAGAATGGCTTTGGGTTTAGCTATGACCCCGTTGGGGCAACGGCATCAGCGGCTACTACTATTGGCCAGCCCGGTACTGATGGGACACTGAACTCTGGACCAGGTTTCTCTTTTAACTCTGCAGGTGGACAGATTGCAGGAACAGAGAACTTAGGTGTAATGCAGTTGAGTGTTGGGCAGTTTGGTAGAATTTTTGATCTAGACTTTAGGCTCCAACTCCTTGAAACGGAAGCAAAAGGTAAAGTTATTTCTTCTCCTAAAGTGGTCACTCAGAATAAACAGAAAGCAACTTTGAAATCGACACGTACTGAAGCCTATCTTGTAATCTCTGGTGCTGGTGATACTGCAACTACGGGTGCAGAAACAGCTGAAGCGGTACTTGAACTTGAAGTTGTTCCTCAGATTACCAATGAAGGATCAATCTCTTTGGCCATCGGAGTAAAGAAAGAAGACTTTGCGGAAAGAGAAAGTAATCAGTTGCCTCCAAATAAAACAGGTAATGAAATTAAAACAAATGTATTAGTAGATAATGGTGCTACCATTGTCATTGGTGGTGTTTATGAATACACCAAAAGCGAAACAATTTCGGGTATTCCTTACTTAAAAGATATTCCTCTTTTGGGCTGGTTATTTAGGAACCAGTATCAACCGCAAACATCAAAACGAGAGGTTATCATTTTCATAACTCCTAGAATTATCAACCAAGAAGAAGCTGGAATTATTGAGAGGGGTTAGAGTTGAGTGAGGGTAGTTTAAGTCCCATTATTGTAAAGTATGAAAGGCTTTTGGAGGAAGATCCAAGGTCAAGGTCATTTGCACCCTTAGCTGAAGCCTATAGGCAAGTTGGACTACTTGAAAAAGCCTTTGATGTTTTAAAAAAAGGGCTTCGATATAATCCTGAGTATTTGCTTGGTTACTTAACACTTGCTCTTTGTTATTTCGATAAAAAAGAGTATGGGTTAGCCTATTCAACTCTTAAGCCATTGATTGCACAAAATAGGGATAATCTAAAGTTACAAAAAGTATTTGCGGACTGTGCGAAGAAGACAAATAACCTAGAAGAAGCTTTAGATAGCTATAAATATCTCCTCTTCTTAAACCCTAGAGATAAGGAAATTGCAAATCAAGTTTCTCTCTTAGAAGAAGAACTTCATGAAGAAGCAGTATATGCAAGAGAAGAGAATCCTACATTCGATGTTGGTCAACTCCATCCCAATCCTGAAGATGATAAAGAAATAGATAACTGGGTACAGTATGATCTGAGTCTTTCGCATGGATCGAATGAAGAAAAAGAAGATATTGATGAATGGAGTGTCGGTAAACCCAATGAAAGTGATGATAATTCTGAAGTTGGCCTTGTTTTCGATAGAGAAGGGGACAATGATGAAGATGCCCTCTTCATATATGATCAAGAACAAGCGCTATTAGATCAGGAAAGCGAAAACGAAGATGAAAATGAAGATGAATACGAAGAAAAGTATGATGGAGACAAAGAGTACGACAGCAATGTTATCTCTCTTGAAAGAAAATCTATCAAGGAAGTAGAAGAGGACATAACACCTGTAATCACCCACACTCTTGTCGATATTTATATAAAACAAGGTCACTACCTAAAAGCGAAAGATATATTAGAAAAAATAATCGAAGTAGGTCCAATAACGGATGCAGCGACTAAAAAATTAGCTGAGCTGAATGAGTTCATTGGTGCTGAGCGTCATGACAAAGAGGCTACTGATAATGAGGGTCGAGAAAACCTTATGGCCGCTTTCGATAAAAGTGTTGGAGGATCCATCTTTGATGATGAAGAAAGTGAGCCTCAACCAGAACATGAAACTGATTCTAGTAAGTTAGTTGCAAATATTGACTTGGTGCTAAGTGATTACTTGAGCGAGTTGAAACAAAAGCAACAAAAATTAGATTCATAAAAATACGACCATTCTAACGGCGTGTTGTGGTCGTGCGTTCCTTTACATTTCTAGAAAAACCTTGATACCGTCATGCACTATAAATGTCCGATAAAATCGTTTTTTATGAGCTTAAAACTTTAGGCTCATTTAGCATGGTTTATGATAAGCGGACATAGCAATTTTGATCGTTATTCCTCAGATGAGGATGAACAAGTTGGTTACGCATGAAGATATTAGTTTTAGGTGGACCAAACCTAAATTTACTTGGGCAAAGAGAGCCTGAAGTTTATGGGTCTGATACACTTGAGGATATTGAAAAATATATTAACCAAACATTCTCTGAAGAGTCTTTCTCTTCTGTGTGGAAACAGTCGAACTCAGAGTCAGATTTAATTGAATGGATCCAAAGTGCGAAACAAGATGGTTTTGATGCGATTATTATTAATCCGGCAGGACTGACACATACAAGTGTTTCTCTGCACGATGCCCTTAAGTTCTTTGAAGGTAGAAAGGTAGAAGTCCATCTATCAAATACTTATAAGCGAGAAGAATTTAGAAAAGTGAAAATCACCTCTGGTGCAAGCGATGGCGTTGTCGAGGGGTTTGGAAAAAAGAGTTATAAATTAGCCTTTCATTATATTTTAGAAAATTAAGAGGAGCTCAGGAAGATGGCAAGTGAGTATCAAACAACCGATTTAAAAAAAGGTTTGAAAGTAGAAGTAGATGGTAAGCCTTATAATGTAGTTAAGTGTGATTTTACTAATCCAGGTAAAGGTTCTGCATTTTACAAGCTTAGATTAAAAAACCTCGAAGACGGTTCAGTGATTGAAAGAACTTATAAATCAGGTGTGGCCACAGGCATAATACAGCCAGACCTAGAATCAATGGAAGTTGAATATATGTATGAAGACCCAGATGGGTTTAACTTTATGAATCAATCAACATATGAAACGATTCACGTTTTAGAAGAGTATGTTGGAGACATGAAGTACTATCTTCAAGAAGGTATTAAAATTGGACTTCTTTATTACAAAGGAAAGCCAATCTCTATTGAAGTACCTACATTTGTAGAGTTAAAAGTTGTAGAGACAGATCCAGGATTAAAGGGTGATACAGCTCAAGGTGGATCGAAGAAAGCAGTTATGGAAACAGGACTTCAAGTCAATGTTCCTCTTTTTATTAAACAAGATGAAGTTCTTAGAATTGATACAAGAACTGGAGAATATGTGGAAAGGGTTAACTCTTAATCCAATCACAGCGAGGTATTTATGAAAATAGATAGTGTTAGAGAATTTGTTGAAATTGCAAAAGATGCTGGAGCAACGGAACTTAAATATGAGGGTGCGGAAGGTAAAATTTCAGTGAAGTTTGTATCAGATGAGCCCGTTATTGTTCACTCTGCAGCTCCTGTAGCTCCAATGATGACAGCGCCAGCCGCACCTGCCGCTCAAGCTGCTACGCCAGCTGCCCCTGCAGCAAGTGCAAGTAAGGAAGGATTAGTAGAAATCACTTCTCCATTTGTAGGTACTTTTTATCGTTCTTCTTCACCAGAAGCTGCTGCTTATGTGAAGCAAGGTGATACCGTTTCTAAGGGACAGGCACTTTGTATTGTAGAGGCGATGAAAATTATGAACGAAATCGAAAGTGAAGCTGCTGGTGAAATCGTAGAAATCTGTGTTGAAAATGAAACTTATGTTGAGTTCGGACAGGTTCTATTCAGAGTAAAGCCATAACGAGGTTTTGTAATGAAAATAAAAAAAATATTAATTGCAAATCGTGGAGAAATCGCGATTCGCATTATTAGAACCTGTAAAGAGCTAGGTATTCAAACAGTGAGTGTACACTCGACAGCAGATGAGCATTCACTACATGTTAAGCTTGCCGATGAGTCAGTATGTATTGGGCCTGCAAAATCAGCTCTAAGCTATTTGAATATACCTTCAATACTTTCTGCTGCTGAAATCACAGGTGCTGATGCAATTCACCCTGGTTTTGGTTTTCTAAGTGAAAACAAAGAGTTTGCAGAGCTTTGTCAAAAGTGGGATCTTGCATTCATTGGTCCCAATATAGATTGTATTGAAAAAATGGGAGATAAAATCTTCTCTAAAGAGTTGGCAGAAAAAGCGGGTTTACCTGTTCTTAAACCGATAAAGGTTAATGAACTTAGTGAAGCCGAAATTAAAGCTCAAGTTGCAGAGATGAGATACCCCGTTCTTATTAAAGCATCGGCCGGAGGTGGTGGTCGTGGTATGAAGAGAATTGACCGCGATGAAGACCTCATGCCTAATATTCAAAGATTAAAAGCAGAAGCGAAAGCAGGTTTTGGAGATGATACCCTCTTTATTGAGAAGTACATTACAAACCCAAGGCATGTTGAAGTACAGATCATTGCCGATAAACATAAGAATGTTGTTCACCTTGGTGAAAGAGATTGTACTGTTCAAAGACGTTTTCAGAAAGTAGTAGAAGAGAGCCCTTGTCCAGTATTAACAGAGGCAAAACGTGAAGAAATTTGTAAGTCAGCTGTAAAACTTGCAGAATATGTAGGCTATGACTCTGCTGGTACAGTTGAATATCTTTACGATCAAGATGAACAAAAATTCTACTTTATGGAGATGAATACTCGAATCCAAGTAGAGCACCCTGTTACTGAAGAAAGAACAGGAGTTGATCTAATTGCTCAGATGATTCACTCTGCAGCTGGCGAGAAGCTTCCATTTAAGCAAAAAGACATTAAATTTACAGGCCATTCTATTGAGTGTCGTATAAATGCTGAAGATCCTGTAACGAATATGCCTTCTCCGGGTGAAGTGGTCCATTATCACAGACCTGCAGGGCTTGGTGTAAGAGTGGATGATTTTATTTACTCAGGCTATAAAGTGACGCCATTTTATGACTCAATGATTGCAAAAATAATTGTTCATGCAAATGATAGAGAAACCTGTATTCGTAGAATGATGAGGGCACTGGATGAGGCCGTAATCGAAGGAATTCGTACGAATAGAGAACTACATTTGAGAATTCTTGCGGATGAAGACTTCAGAGGCAATAATTACTCAACCAATTTTTTAGCAGAGAAAATGCAGTAAAATTAAGAAGTTAAGTGCTTTTTAGTTATTTCTAAAAAGCACATCTTTTTAATCCGTTTCCAAGGATGGGAACATTGAGTTTTTTCGAAGAAGCTAAAATTGATTTCAAAAAAAATAACTACCTCAAGTCAGCGCAGTTATTTGAAAAGGCCATCAAAAAAGAAGGCCTATCTCTAGATGACCAAGTTTATTCTTGGGAAAAAATCAGAAAAATTTATGAGAACCTAAAAAAAGAAATATCACTTAATTCATTGTATGAGATCTCGAAAGTATATAGAGAAGCTAAACTTTATAATAAAGCAGGACAAGTTTTATTTGAATTATACGAAAGAACAAATAAAGCTTTCTACTTAAGAGAGTCGTTTCAAAATGCACTTGAGAATGGGGCAATAAAAGAAGCAAAAGACTTTGCACGCTCTTATATAAAGCACTTAATCAAAGAAAAGCGACCAGATGATATTCTACAATTTATAACCGAAAACAACGATAAACTTGATAAGTCAGAGGTTAAAATCTGGCGAGTGAGTTCCTATCTATTAAGTGGTAATAGAAATGCTTTTGTAGAAGAGATGCTCAATAATGAAAAGGAAGTACATCTTGAGGTTTTTTTACTTCAAGAGCTTATTCGATATAGTGAAAAGAAAACAAATTATTGGCAATCTGATAATAGAATTCTGAAAAGATTATTTAGCAAGTTATCGAATCAATCTACAAATATACTCATAAGTAGGAAACAAGTTTCTAAACTGATTTTTAATGCATGGATGGAAGAAGCAATAAATCAAGATTTGATAATTGATACAGTAAAGCTTTGTGAACGCTATAGCCTTTTTCTTGTAGGGATTGCAATTGCGGACTACATGGGTGACGCTGAACTTTCCAAAAAGTTCAGTAAAGAAGCGGGGCAAGATATATTAATGCAAGAGGTAGACTTCGGTGAGGACCTTTTTGGTGAAGAAGAGATTAGTGAAGAAGAAATGATTGTTCGAAATATTGAATTGTTGCGAACATTGGGAAAAGAGGCAGACGTTGAGAAAGAGCTCAAAAAACTTGAGAAGATAAATCCTAGACACTCACTTATTCAAGGAAGCATAGAAGATGACAATGTAGAGCCAGAGCATCTTTATAGAGATTTAATGTCTGAACTTTCTCAGTATACAAGAAAAGAAGACGCTGAGGATTCAAATGACGTATTTAATAATTTAGCAAACTTTTACGAATGGGAATATGTTCAGGATAACTATGAAGATATGATTGTAGGTTTGAATTTAATATCTTTACCACAAGTGGCCATAAATCTTGCAGAGAGAGTTGATACAAAATTATTAAATGAAGAAGAAAGAATAAATATTGAATATTTAAAATTAGAAACATTGATGTTATTAAAAAAATATTTTGCGGTTCGAGACGGTGTAGACGATATGATAAATAATTTTCCAATTAAAGGAAATGAGTTGCTATCATTGCTTTATCTACGGGCGGAGGCGTTGTTAGCGCTAAAACATTATAAGAGCGCATACTATGCCTTCTTAGAAATATCGAAAATTAGCAGTACCTATAGATTAGTTGGCCAAAGGTTAAAAGAACTTGAGAAGCACAAATAAGGTTTTCCTTATCGTGATATTCATTTTGACGGCCCTGACATTTGTATCATGGCGCTTGATACAGACTGAGAGGTTTGGAGCTCTGATGAGTTCACGCCTTTCTACAATTATTAAAGACAAGGTAGATGTTGATTTAAGCTTTCAAAGAGCAGAGTTTGGTCTATTTCCAATAACAACTAAACTCATTAATGTAAAAATTACTAAAGATGATTATAAACTTGAAGCCGGAAGCCTAGATCTAATCTTTGGCATAAGAGACTTATTTGCAAAAAACTTTTCTATTGGAAAAATAAGACTAAACGAAAGTATTGTTGAAATACCTAAGATTGAAAAAAGTGATAAGAAAGAGAAGTTTGATTTAAAAGAGTACTTTACACAATACCATGATTTCATGTTTAGAGACTCATCAATTAGGCTTAGAGGTGTTGAGCTATATAATACGAATATAAAATACAATCATAAGCTAAATACCATCTATAAACTTGATGTAAATTTATATAAAAATATAATAACAGCAACTCTGAATGCCTCATCAGAAAAAGCGATGTTAAAAGAGCTTGTTGGAGATTCTTACAAATTTCCAGAGATCGATGGAGTAAGTGTCTCGCTGCAGATTACAAATGAAAACATAAGAATTAAAGAAGCTAAGGTTTTTAGTGAGACATCATTTTTAAGTGGATCAACTAAAATACTCAGAAATGGAAAGTTAAGTGGAGGAAAGTTAGAAGGGTTTATTGAATTGAATAAAGTTAAAAAAATAATCCCGAAAGGTTTAGTATCACCACTTCTGCTTCCTAATGGAGCGATCGAATTTGATTTAGACTTTGAAGAAACGAATACAGGTCCAAAGTTTCGGGGAAAATTTAAGGGTAAGAAGCTGTTCGCGGGAATTTATCGCGCTGATGAAATTGAGGGTAATGTCTCCTCAGATGGTGAATATATGTACCTTGATCAATTAAAGGCAAAGATAAAAAAGGGCAGAGTAATTATTGATGAAAGGTTTGCCTTTTTAGACTGGAATACAAATAAAGCAATAAATCCAGTATTAAGTATGAAGCTTGAAAGTATGTATTCCAATGACTTTTTATTCTTTGTAAAGGGACTTGATACTACTAAGTTCTATGCAGAGGGTGAGCTCGGAGTAGTTTTTCATGATGGACACGTAGAGGTGACAACAAAGGATAATGTTTTTTTGAAACGCTTCAAGTTATTGAACGCAGATGAGAGTGAGGTAATCGTTGAAAACGAATCATTAAAACTTAAGAATGAAGGTGTGATAGATATACAATTCGATGGTCAGGTGAATTTTAATACAGAAGCCTTATTTAAAAATAGTAGAATTAAATTAAATGGTTTTGTTAACGGGAAAGAAGCTAGTGTAAATGTGGATAAGAGTTGGATTGATTTTAAAGAGCTTGGGCCATTAGTTGGGACAAGTATAATTGGGAAGGGCCCTGTTGATGGAAGAATAAAGGGAGCATTAGATCAGATTATATTTGACTTAAAGTTAAACTTAGAAGCAGCTGAACTCATAAACTTTAATCTAGGTAATATTCGTGGGGACCTTAAGTATTACCTCAGCTCTCAGAAAATGACCTTGAAAAATGTCACAGGAAATTACAAAAGCATTAAGTATGATGCAGGAGGAGATCTTTTCTTTGATAAAAAAATAAGTGACCAAATGGATTTCAAAATAAATATAAGTAAAGGAACCCTCGAGGACGCCAGAGTTGCTCTGGCGCCAATCGTAACACCATTGAAGAGGTACCTTGATCATGCAAGTTTTAACTTTAAATCTTCGTTTCATTTGAGAGGGAGGATGAATGTTCCTGAGATGAAAGTTAAAGGGCGTATGATGACAAGCAGTGTGCTCATTCAAAATGAGGATATCGACACTATAGAAGGTTTTTTTGCTCTAGAGAACAATGTGATTCGCTGGGAGAATATAAAAGCAAAAAAGGTGTCTGGTCAATTGACGGGAGAAAGCGTTTACAATTTAGGCACTAAAGAATTTACCTATCGCTTCAGTATGTCGACATTAAGAATGAAAGATATATTGTACTACAGGTTGATGAATCTTGGTATGGATGGTGAGATTTTTGGTGAGTTCTATGGCGTGGGAGAGGGTGATAGCTTTAGCTCTAGAAGTCATCTGAGAATTACAAATAGTACTATAGAAAACTATAAGCTAAATGATTCGGTACTGACTGTTTATAACAATAATACAGACTACTTCTTTAGTGGAACTCTAATTGGTGGTGATGCTAGTGTAGAAGGTTATTTAAATATTAATGAAAAGAATAAAGATAAGTTAAGTAGTATTACAGGTAAAATTAAGTCTAAGGATATTAAAATACTCGCAGGTATTATGAGTCAGCATAATATCTTCAATAGAGATCTTAAAGGGGAGCTTGAGTCTACTATACAGCTAGATTTTGATATTAATGATATAGAGTCTTTAGATCTTGTCGCCTCCCTCACAAAGGCAAAGTTACATTATTCAGGAATAGATTTTAATCTTGAAAAATCACCAACGGTTGTGGAAATCAAAAATGGGTACTTCAAAGATTGGAATTACCACTTTGTTGGAGATGGAATTGATCTAGAGTCTATTGGAGAAGGCAAAATTGGAGAACAGTTTAAGCTTGTGCATTCGTTTAATATAGATAGTGGGATTCTTGAGCTTGCTAATGATAAGGTTGAAAATGCTTATGGGAAATTGAAGGGTGAGCACATCATTGTAAATAATGGGACGCTTAGTAACTATTTAACACTCCAGGGTGATGAGATTAGTTTGAAGCTTAAAAAGCTACCCGGACTCATAACCAATTTAAAGTTAGATGTTGCCATGGATAATGATCAAATTATTCTTAACTCTATGAAGGGAGCTTATGGTAACGGAGAAGTCGCTGGATCTGGTGTAATTAAACTTAAATTTCCTTTTCCTGAGATAGATATGAAGCTCAATATAGAAAAAGCGAGATATCCCTTGTTTAAGAAAAGTGGAATTGTTGTGTCCGGGGACCTCGCATTTAAGGGAAAAAAGCTTCCTTATGATCTCACGGGTAATCTTGCAATTATAACAGGTGAAATTATAGAGGAGACGAATGATCTAGCTTCATCGGCCATAAATAATGAGAGTTATCAACGGTACATTCCTGTAGGTTACCTAGAAGGAAATGTTAGTTTCATGAAGAGTGATATAAAAGTGATTAGTTTTGATCCTATTAGAATTAAAAATAGTATGATGAGTTTAGGCTTAATGGGAAATATGAAAATTTTTGGTACTCTGACAAATCCGAAGTTTAATGGCGACCTGGTCCTAAGTAATTTAGAAAATAAGTTTCTCTTTAAGGGACATGAGTTTCTATTGAGTGAGGGGGTGATTCATTTTGTCGATGGGGCCAGAAAGGAGAGTCCTGAGCTAAGGTTCTCTGGAACCTCTAAAATAAATGAGTACGATGTCTATATATCAGTAACTGGACCCGCGGACAGTTTAGTTGTTGAAATGACCTCTAACCCTCCTCTCATACAAGGTGATATTCTCTCTCTTTTAACTCTTGGGGTAACAAGTGATGTATCTAAGAACTTAGGAGAAAGGCAGAGGCAATCTGTAACGACACTGTCAATTGGTAGTTTAATTATGGACCAGCTAAAGATTAATCAAAGCTTGAATGAAAATTTAGGGCTACGCTTAAGTGTTCAACCTGAATTTGAAGAAGATGGATCGACTCTTTTGGAGGGGAAGACGGATGATGCCTCTACAAATAGTCGACTAAGGTCTGCAACCGTTGTTAAAATTCAAAAGAGAATAAATAAAAAAGTTAACTTGTCTGTGAGCTCTACCTTGGGTGGCAATATTGATCAGAGTCAGGAAATGAATATAAATTATAAATTTAACAAGTCATGGTCACTAGAAGGAGTTTACGAGGTGAAGTCTAATGATGAATTGGAACAACAAGTTCCAGACTCTGCAGGAGCTGATATAAAGTATCAATGGTCGTTTTAAGAGTATTAATCACATTAATTTTCCTTCTTAGTGCTAGTGTATATGCTCGTTATCCTGAAGTAATATGTACTCCAGAGAAGTTATGTGAAGACGTGAGTATAAAGGTAGAAGAGCTTACGGAGGCCGAGATTAGTCAAGAAGCTTTTGTTGAGAGGATAAATGCAATTGCTCTTGATAAAAGTATTCGCCTTTTTCAAGGATATAAAAGTGAAAATGGATTTTATTTTATAATCGAAAAGAAAGCTGTTATTCAGTCAGTAAATATAACAGCTCCTGAAGAATTGGATGCAGATCAATTACAAAGAGTATCGCAGCTTCAGGAAGGAGTTTTCTATAATGAGGCCGATGTCGAAGCTGCTGAAATTAAAATTAAAGATTGGCTTTTAGAAAGAGGTTATCAAAATATCTCAGTATCTATTGATGGGGTTGGTGAAGACTCTGGCCAAGTTATTCTTAATCTAAGTGTAAGTTATGGTGCTAAAGTTATATTGAAGAATGTTTCTATTAAAGGCAGTTATAACGATATTACTAATGAGTTCCTTCGAAAGATAAAGAAGAGTAAAAATAAAGTATATAGTCGCATTCAAATGAAACTCGAGATAGATAGAATCGTTAATGAATTAAGAAGTTTGGGCTATTTCGATGTCAAAATTAACTTTCAAGAATTTGAAATCGGGAAACTCGAGAGGGGAATTGAGCTTGATATTAATCTTGGGGTGAGGACGCAATTCTCATTTTTTGGGAATACGCATTTTGCTAGCGAAGAGTTGTTAATTAGTATTAAAAAGTCATTCGATGAAGGTTTAATCAAGCTAGAGGGGAAGGACATCTCTAAAATAATAGAGAAGAGCTACTTAGACCTTGGCCTCTATAACACGCAAGTATCTTTCTATGAAAGAAAAGGAAAGTCTACTGGCCATGATGAAGTGAGGACAATCTTTTTTAAAGTTGTCGAAGGCAAGAAAGTTAGATTGAAGAGTTTGAGTTTTAAAGGGAATTTAGTTCTCGATATAAGTGCTTTAAGAAATCTATTTTATGATAGTTCCAGTGCTCTGGCTTCTAGAGACTTCTTAGATGAAAAGTATTTAAATAACTTTTCATCGATATTAAAAGACTATTACCTGCAACGTGGTTTCGTATTTATTGATGTTTCTAGACCTAGAATTATCTTTAATAACGAAAAAAACTCTGCTGATGTTGTTTATTCTATTAAAGAGAGGCAACAATCATTAGTGTCTGCCATCAATTTGGAGGGAATACCGGAAAAACAAAGACCTAAAGTGTTAGCAGAGCTGAAGAATCAGGTAAATGAGCCTTTGAATGTTGTTGAGTTGGAGAACGATCTCGCACGTGCTTTGAATGTTCTTCGAGATCTAGGGTACTTCTATGCTGAAATTAAAAACCTAGATGATGATAACGTAGTTACCTACGATATGAACTTTACGAGATCTCAAATCAACTTAGTTTTCAACCTAGGTAAAGTTACTAAGTTTGAAAACTTAGTTCTATCAGGAAATCGTGTTACGAAGGATATTGTTCTCACAAGAGAAGTCGAGCTAAAGCGAGGGCAGGTCATCACGCCCCAAAAGCTTAAGCAGATTCAAGATAAAATTAATGGGCTAGGCCTGTTTGCTAGAGTACGAGTTATTCCAATTGTAACCAATAAGCTAAGTAGTGATGAGTATAATAAAACAAATGTCATCGTACAGGTTCAGGAAAAAAAGTTCGGTCGAGGAGAAATTGCTCCAGGTTACAGAACAGATATTGGAGCAAAAATTTCATTGCTCTTAACAGAAAGTAATATTTTTGGGTTAAACGACTCTGGGTCTTTGAAACTACAGGTTAACAGAAGATTTGGCTTGAGCCAGTTTGATCAAAGACGGCACGATGATAACAAGCAACTGATAGAAGGACTTGGGAAACTTAGCTATACTTTTCCTTATCTTTTTAATTTTGTTGATTTTTCTGGAAACCTCTCAGTTCAAAGAAGAAGGTTTTATAACTTTGATGCAGATATTGTGAGAGTATCTCCTCAATTATCAAAGCAGTTCAATAGGTACTTCGGTGCTAATCTAAAATATCAATATGAGAAGATTAGACAGTTTGATGCCACTCAGGAAAAAGACCGCGCAACATTTGAAATTGGAAGTTTAACTCCTGGTATTACTCTTGATTTTAGAGATACCCAGATCGCTCCTCGTTCAGGTGCTTTCTTTAGTTTGACTTGGGAATTTGCTAACCCATACTTTGGATCACAGAAAAGTGAAGAAATCGAAATTGATTTCTCGAAAGTAATCTCCAGAAATCGTTTTTATATTCCATTTATGGATAAGAAATTTGTTCTTGCTTTAAGTGTCTCAATGGGGATGCAGGAAAACTATGCAAAAGGAAGTGCTGTATCAAGAAGTGGGACAACTCAGTCCCTCGGCTATATTCCTTCAATTAAGGTATTTAGATTAGATGGATTTGATGTCGTTAGGGGCTATTCAGATAGTGAGATTAACCGTTTACCTAATGGAAATGACATTACCCAAGAGCGAATTGAAGGAAAGGCCTACTTTGCTAACATAAAAATAGAGCCGCGTTTTTATTCAAGTGATAGCTTGGTAATGGGTCCATTCTTTGATGCGGGAAAACTATTTGTCGGAAGCTTTAAGCCTCTTAAGTTAAGAACGTCAGCTGGTCTAACATTTAAGTTTTTGACGCCGGTCGGCACGCTGGACTTTGATTATGGTATGAAATTAAAGAGAATGAATGTAGCTGGCACTGGAAAAGAGTCATTTGGAAGATTTCATATTAGTATTGGGTATTTTTAACCCAAATCGTAAAATTGATGCTTGACTATGGGCCCAATAATCGATTATATACCTTTTACTTATGTATTTTGTTGAATTGATGCTAAATAAAAGCTGTTGAAGGATTGTTCCTATGTATACTCAAAAGTCGTTCGTGTTGAAACCTGCTGATGCAGAAAAAAATTGGTACCTCGTTGATGCCACTGGTCTTACTGTTGGTCGTCTAGCCACTAAGCTAGCAGACGTATTAAGAGGTAAGAACAACCCGAAATATACTCCTCATACTGACTCTGGTGACTTCGTTGTTGTTGTTAACGCTGAGAAAGTTGTATTTACTGGTGATAAACTTGATAAAAAAGTATATTACAAGCACACAGGTTATGTTGGTGGTCTTAAAGAAAGAACTGCTCGTGAGCAACTTGATAGACAACCTACTAAAGTACTTATGTCTGCTGTAAAGGGTATGCTTCCAAAGAACTCTCTTGGACGTAAGCAACTTACTAAGCTTAAAGTATTCGCAGGTGCTGAGCACGCTCATGCAGCTCAAGAACCTAAAGAACTTAAACTGTAATTAAATTTAAAAGGATAGAAGCAAATGGCTGCAAAAGGTAAAACGTACGATGCTCATACTGTTGGTAGAAGAAAATCCTCTGTTGCAAGAGTTTACTTATCAGACTCTGGTAAAGGTTCTGTAACTATCAATAACCGTGATATTAAAGATTACTTTCCAAAAGCGACAGATCGTTATGTTGTTAATCAACCACTTAACCTTCTAAAAATCGCTGAAAAATATGATCTAAAGATCAATGTTAGAGGTGGAGGAACAACTGGACAAGCTGGTGCTATTCGTCTTGGTGTTGCTCGTGCAATCCTTAAGTTAGACCCAACAGTAAGAGGGGAACTTAAGACTGCTGGATTCCTTACTCGTGACCCAAGAAAGGTTGAAAGAAAGAAACCTGGTCAACCTGGTGCACGTAAGAGATTCCAATTCTCGAAACGTTAATTTCGAAAAAAAATTTTCTTATTTATCAAAGGCCATCTTCGGATGGCCTTTTTTTATGTCCAATTTTCATAGATTCACTTAGGGGATTAATCTAGGTAAGATGCTCCAGTGAAAGATATTAAAAATATTTCTATTCGAGGGGCAAAGACCCATAATCTCAAAAATATAGACTTGGATATTCCAATTCAGAAGATCAGTTGTATTTATGGTCCTTCTGGGTCCGGAAAGTCATCTTTGGCCTTCCATACACTATTGGCCGAATCAAAACGTAGATATTTAAACTCACTTCCAAATGATGTTAAGTTTTTTTGGAATATGCCAACAGCTGCAGAAGTGGATTCAATCTATCCTGTGCTTCCGGTATGGGGCCTAGCTCAGTCTAATCCAATTCTAGGTGCGCGCCCTGTATTTGCAGACTCCATGGGTGTTACAGAGATGGTTCAGAGGCTATTTCATAGCTGGGGTGAGCTTTGCTGTCCTGAGCACTTAAGTCCCCTTGTTCCCATTGATATGGATGATGTTTTTGCAAATGAGCTTTCTAAGTATGAATTGGATGAAAGTGAAGTTCTCCATTTCCTCATTGATCGAAGTACATATCAGGAAGTTTTTCCAGAGGGACCTTTTCCTAGTCGGAGTTATGATTTTGAATCGGATCAGATGGTTAACTTTGATGAGCAGATGCTATATTGGGAATTGTTTAGAATTAAGTTATCTGGAGTTGATAAACTTAAAAAGAAGCTGAGTGAGTACTCGTTATCAACAAGTAAAATATTTTTTACATTTAAAGGTGTTGGTGGGCTATATAAGTTTCCGGAGGGCGGTGGTTTTAAGTGCTCCGAGTGTGACTATACAAGAGAGAGAATAGAGTTCTCCCCTGATGAACTTAGTCCCTATAGTGCCTCTGGTGCGTGTCCGCATTGTAATGGGCATGGAATGAACCTTGAGTATGATAGGACAAAGGTTGTTAAATACCCTTATCTTTCCATTGGGGAGGGGGCGATTTCATTATTGGAGTCATCACATTTCTCATATCTTTTTCCATCTCTTGAGAAAGAGCTTAAAAAGCAGAAGTTTAGTTTGCATTTACCATTTGAAGAGTTGCCTCAAGATAGGCTGTGGAAACTCCTCGAAGAAGGGGCTGGCAGCTTTCCTGGATTGAAGTCTTGCTATGATTACTTGGAATCAAAGCGCTATAAAAGATCTGTGAGAATATTCTCTAGGAAGTTGAAATCTGAAGTCTTATGCGAAGAATGTCGTGGAACTAGAATAAATCCAATGGTTCATAATATTATGATTCCAGGGTCTGACCTTACTTATGTTGATTTTTTCAAGTTGAACCTTATTGAGTCATATAATGAAATTCTTAATTTAAAAAAATTAAAAAATATAAAGGGTGCATTTTCTAAGAGAGTAGAGGCCATTGAGACAGTACTTAAAATGGCCATTGATCTTGGGTTAGGACGTCTTCCGCTAACACGTAAAGCAAAGAGTCTCAGCAGTTCAGAGTATCAACGCTGTATATTAACTAAAATTCTAAGCTATCAAGGCTCAGGTTCACTCTTTGTTCTAGATGAGCCTTCAAGAGATTTAACTATAGAAGAGCAAAAGTCTCTTTTTAAATCTCTAGAAAGCATTAAGGATCAGGGCAATACAATTCTCCTTGTTGAGCATAGTGAATATATGAAGTCTCAATCGGACTATCTTGTTGAGATGGGTCCAGGAGCTGGCCCTGAAGGCGGAGAAGTTCTTACCACTAAAGTACAAAAGACGAAGAAATATAAAGACCTACCGCTAGTAAAGAATAAGTCTAAAGCTAGTCGAAATATTCATGTAGAGGAATTAGAAGTAGAGGGAAGGAGGTTTCCTGCTCTAACAATTCCGATTGGGAAAACAACATCTATCTGGGGAGATTCAAGCTCTTTGAAAAACACTTTCTTAATCGATTACATGACGAATACTCTAAATTATCAGATTTATGAAGAGCCCCTCATAAGTATGCAGTACTTAAGAGAAGATAAAGTGAAAAGTGATTTTCAATTTGAAGGCCTCTATGTTTTTGACTCGCAGGTGGGGAGAGCAAATTCTAGATCAACTGTAGGTACAACCATTGGCCTTACTACAGAATTAAGAAAGCACTTTGCTTCTTTAACGGTGAGTAAAAATCTTGGACTTACCGCTGGTCACTTTTCTCCGAACTCTGATTTAGGAAGATGCCCTACTTGCGAAGGCAAGGGGATTAAAGAAGTTGAAATGAGCTTCCTTGAAGATATCACTCTTGTATGTGATGACTGTGATGGAAAGCAATTGAGGCCTTTTATTTCAAATATTACAGATGGTCACTTTACAGTGTTCGAAGCTCTTAATAGACCTATGCAAGAAGTTGTTCCTCATTTAAAACTGACTCCTAAATATAAGAAAATCTGGGATCTCGTAAAAATTCTCAAACTTGATTACCTAAGTTTGAATAGGTCTTTATCGAGTTTATCTGGTGGGGAGAGACTTAGGATTAAGCTTCTTTCGCAGCTATCTACAAAGCTAGAGAACTCACTACTTGTTTTTGAAAATATAAGTTCGGGGCTATCTGAAAATGAAGTTGAAAAGCTTTTTGACTTTATTGATTCCTTAAAATTTAAAGGGAATACCTTGATCATAATCGATCAAAACCCTGTAATCATTAACAAATCTGAAAATTCAATATCACTTAAATAGTTGAGTTTTTTTGTAAAGTTTTAAAGGTTTCTTACCGAATCGTTACGTAAGTAATGAGGTAAAGATGAAACCTAAGTCATTGAAAATATATATTTCCATACTCTTGGCGATGCTGAGTCTGACTACTTTTGGGACAACTTTTATTGAGAATCCCATCTCTAGTAGGCTAAATATTGCAAACGGGGTTATTCGAGGTCGGTATATCGGATCAACCTATAAAAAGAATCCAGTAGGTCGAGTAGTAACGGAGGCCACATTTAAAGTAACGGCCGTCTCCGGCATAAAGCCACATGAAATTATTAATAGAAATACCTTCAGAGTGAGCTACCCTGGTGGAGAATGGAATGGAATGACCTATAAGGTAAGTGGTACACCAACATTTTCAGAAGATGAAGAAGTTGTTTTAATGGTAACAAAAGGTAAGTTCGGCTTTATTCTTCCAGATCTTGCTCTTTCTAAGTTTGAAGTCAAAGTTGTTGATGGCAATGAAATTCTCGTTTCTGGTGTATTTTCTGAAAAAGAAGGTATTGGAAAAATAGCTTTGGAAGATTTTAACACCCTCACAAAAGAAAAGTTTGGGACACCCCTCGTTAGCTTTAATACAGACAAACATATTTATGTAGATGAAAAGCAAAAGAGAGTGGCCATAAATACTCAGGTCTTGAACGACTATGAAGGAAGAGAGTCAAGAAAGCGTAAGCCTGCAAGTATTAATCAAGAAGAGGCAGATGACAGTATACCTATTATATGGTTTGTTCTTGCTCTTGGATTCTTAGGATTTCTTTCAAACTTTATTTTGAGAGGAAAAGAAGAGTGATAACAAAACAATTTTTAATATTGTCTGTTTTTACTTTTTTAATTTCATTTAATTCGTTGGCATTTGTTCATCAAAAAACAGTTGATGGTGAAAGTTTCACTTGGGCAGGTGCAAATACAGACACTGTTTTTATCTACGTAAATGGAAGTAACTCCTCTGGAATTACTAATAATAACATTCTTAGCAGGGCCTTAGATTCGGCAAATGAGTGGAATCAAACAGGTGGTCCAAATATTATAATTAGATCAACATCTACGGGGGCTCGTGATGCTAGAAATGATGTTTACTTTACTAATGACAGTACAGTTTTCGGAGGTTCATCAGTTCTTGCTGTAACAGAAAGTGTTTATAACTCTTCAACTGGGCGAATAATAGAGTCAGATATAATGATTAAAGATACTGTTCTTTTTTCAAATAATAGCAATAGTGAACTCTATATTGGAGATCTTATTTCACATGAACTAGGTCATCTGATTGGTTTAGATCATTCAACAATGCCTTTCTCTACTATGTTCTATAAGCTTGTTAGAGGGCAGCATTCTATTTCTTTTGACGATTACCTTGGAAAAAAATCTCTTTATCAGCAAAAAGGGTACGGTGGGAAAATATCGGGAACGATTGCTGGAGGTGCAGCGAAGGTTTCTGTGTTTGGAGCAGATGTAAAACTTATTTCAAGTACATCGGGAAAAGTAATTGCATCAACACTGTCAGATGAAGACGGCAGCTATGTCTTTGATGGTATTCCACTGGATGATGTCTACTACGTATATGTAGCGCCTTTTAAAGCTCTTGATACAGTTTCACAATATTATCAAACAGTGGAATCAGATTTTTGCAGTAGTTATAAAGACTTTAGAGGCTCTTTTTATCAAGGATGTGGAAATTCAAGAAAAGGGCATCCTCTGGGAATAGAGCTTAATAGTAATAAAAAAACTGTTGATACTGGAGTTATAACAATTAAGTGTGGTCTTGATGTACCTACCAACTATATGTCTACAAGAGGTGTTTCAGCATATGAACTAGATGATGATGAAGAAAAGAAAGGGGACTCAATGGTAGGCTTCTTTTCTGCAAGCGATGTTCAGTCTCAAAACTATGACGAACTTTATATAGATTTGAGTGATCTAGACTTCAGTGATGGAAATTATTATTTGGATTTAAGACTTATTTCTCAAGAGCTGTATTCAAGAGTTGCATATGAGATGAGAGTGACATCAGGTGTTGGTACTTATAATTATAGTTACTCTACGACAGCAGATAATACGGCCAATTTGAATCTTAGTGGAAGAATTGCGCTTGATAGTAGTAATCCTCAAAACAATGTATTTACGATTAGAATAACGCCTCAAGATTTTGATGATTTCTTAGATGAGAGCACATTTAATTCTGAAACGCTATTTTTCCCAGACTTTCAAACTTTTGGCGATGATAGGTATTTCTATCAATTTATCTACTACCTAAGTAAAGAGCAGTCTAATGGGGAAATTAGCTTCGAAGATCACTATGATTATCCTGCCAGTGGAGGAAATGAAAGGTGTATGGATGCCGAGAAGACGTATAGCGTTAAGGCAGCTGGCTCTGTAACAGGAATAACTAATTCTGTTACAAGAGGTAATAGTGAAGATCAAGGCGCATTGGCATGCGGCAGCGTGGCAATGTTAGACGCAGGAGGAGGTCCTCCTTCCAGTGGAAATGGACCGATCACAGTCATAGTGGGCTTTTTCTTAACCTTTTTACTAAGCCGGTACAAAAACAGTTTTTAGTATTCAATTTCTCTAGATTTTTAGTATCCTTAAGGGGATGAAATATTTAAAGAACACATTCTTATTCGTACTTTTGACCATTCTTCTCACTTCTTCAGTTTCGGCTCAAAACCTGCTGCAAGAAAGAATCAGGAGAATCTCCTCTCGTAAGAGATCGATTTATCTTGATACAGGAATTTTTCATAATGGTGGTCCTAAGATTAATTCAAAACTGAAAGCCGTTCGTCATAGCTTTTCTCCAAAGAGAGGTTATGAAAGAGTGGTCTTTGATTTTACTACAGATAAGTTGCCGAGAATTTATGGTTATATTTCTCGCGATGAAAATAAACTCTTCCTGGACTTATTTGAAACAGATGTTCCAGCAAGCTTAACATCATTTGGTGACAGTAAGTTTGTAAAAGAGCTTCTTTTCTTTCCTATTCAAAAAGACACTTTGTCTGTCGAAGTTAATTTTAAATCAAAAGTTACTCTTGATGTTTTTTATCTATCAAACCCTGGTAGATTGGTTATTGATATCAAGAAGTAAGCTCGCATAATTTAAACTCTAAATTGGGCCCTAAAGGGAGAACACATGTCAGATATCGAAAGCGAATATCAAGTACAAATAAAACCAAACCAAGATAATAATTTAACTCTTCCTGAAGAAGTTGTGATTATTCCCATTATGAATAGTCCAATCTTCCCTGGGATGATTGCTCCAATTATTCTATCTGAAGATAAGTTCACTCCAGAGCTTGATGACTACCTTATGAAGACAGGCTTTGTAGCCTTAAACCTCGTAAAGTCAGACCTTAAAGATGAAAATGGAGACTTTGTTCCTGAAGAAGAAATTGATCTTGAACAACGAGTGATTAAGTCTAAAGACATCTATAAAGTGGGTGTTCTTTGTAAAGTTGTTAAGAAGCTCAAACTCCCTGATGGATCAGTAAATGTACTTGTTCACGGAGTTAAGAGATATCGTGCTTCGAGCTTTATTTCTGAGCGTCCTCTGATTAAAGCAGACTTTGAAGTATTTGATGATATTTTAGAAACGGATGAAGAGCTTGATGCTTATACAAGATCAGTCATTAATCAGGTTAAAAAGTTAAGTGAAATTAATCCTTACTTTAATGAAGAGATGAAGCTGGCGATGCTAAACTCACCTTCACCTGGATCTCTTGCTGATTTGGTTGCTTTTGCTATCTCATTAGATATTCCAGAAGCACAGGACTTTCTAGAAACTCTCGTTGTTAAGAAGAGGTTTGCTAAACTTCTCGTCTATTTAAGAAGAGAGAAGGATGTTGCTGATATTCAGAAGAAAATCTCTGATGAAGTAAACGACAAAGTAAATAAGTATCAGCGTGAATACTTCTTGCGAGAACAACTTAAAGTTATTCGCTCCGAACTCGGAATGGATGATGATGAAAAGTCTCGCGATATTAAACTTTTTGCTGATCGACTTGATAAGTTGGGTCTTCCTGAGGAAGCAGAGAAGGCCGCCCTTGAGGAATTAGAGCGACTTGAAGTTATTCCAGATAGCTCGCCAGAATATAATGTTACGAGAACTTACCTTAATTGGATGTGTGATCTTCCATGGTCAGTTTCTACACCTGAAAAAATTCAAATGGATAAGGCCAAAAAGATTCTTGAAAAGGATCACTATGGTCTTGAAAAAGCTAAAGAGAGAATTCTTGAATTCTTGGCCGTTAGAAAGCTGAAGCCAGAGTACGATGGAACGATTCTTTGTTTAATGGGACCTCCTGGTGTTGGTAAAACTTCACTTGGTAGAAGTATTGCAGAGTCTCTTGGGCGCAAGTTTTATAGATTTTCTCTCGGTGGTATGAGAGATGAAGCTGAAATTAAAGGTCACAGAAGAACTTATGTAGGAGCTATGCCAGGTAAAATTCTTCAGGCTTTAAAAAGAGTAGAAGTAAATAACCCAGTGATCATGCTTGATGAAATTGATAAGCTTGGAAACTCTTTCCAAGGTGATCCTGCCAGTGCGCTTCTTGAAGTTCTTGATCCAGAACAAAATAGAACGTTCATTGATCACTATCTAGATATACCTTTTGATTTATCAAAAGTTCTTTTCATTGCTACGGCCAACTATATCGGTAATATTCCTGCTCCACTTCTAGATAGAATGGAAGTTATAGAATTATCAGGATACACAATTGAAGAGAAAGTATCGATTGCTAGTAAGTGGGTTATTCCGAAGCAACTTAAGAAGCATGGACTCGATAAAAAAGATTTTTCACTTTCTGCAACTACGCTTAAGGCTCTCATTACTGACTATGCTCGTGAGCCTGGTGTAAGGGTGATGGAGCAGTATGTAGCTAAGTTATGTCGTAAGGCCGCACTTATTAAAGTAAATTCTAAACGCCATAAGAAGTTTGCTCCAAAGCCAAATGAGCTAGAAGAGCACCTAGGCAGTGCTGTTTTCCAATCAGAGAGAGCTCAGAAGAGCCTCTCAATTGGTGAAGTAACAGGACTTGCTTGGACGGCCTATGGTGGAGAAATTCTCTTTATCGAAACGATTCCTCTCAGAGGTAAGGGAACTTTCAAACTCACTGGGCAAATGGGTAGCGTCATGAATGAGTCAGCTTTTATTGCCTATAGTTATGTGAAGAGCTTATTAGAAGAAGACCTTGATAAAATCGAAGCGGCGAAGAAACCGCTAAAATCAAAAGGCGATAAGGAAACAGTAGAAGCGGTAGACTTTTTATCTAATCATGAAGTTCACCTCCACCTTCCTGCAGGGGCTACACCAAAAGATGGACCGAGTGCAGGAATTACGATGGCCCTTGCTCTTTACAGCCTTGCTATTAAGACCAAGGTTAAAAATGGTCTGGCCATGACAGGAGAGTTAAGCCTCACTGGTAAAGTTCTTCCTGTTGGTGGGATTAAGGAAAAAGTTCTTGCTGCAAAGAGAGCAGGAATTAAAGAAATCATTCTACCTAAGGCCTGTGAAAAGGATCTTAAGGAAGTTCCTGAGCGCCATAGAAAGGGCCTTAAATTTCACCCCGTTTCTCATTTTGATGAAGTGCTGAAAATTGCTCTTCCACGTCACAAAAGACCATAATACCCGGCCGCAGGGTTCGAATTATTAGGTGCTTGGATCTCCCAAGCACCTTCTCTTTGCAATTGATTTATACAATGGTATCAAAAGCTAAAATGGTATTTTTCATGGGGGACTATATGAAAAAAATGTTTTTAGCCTTCACCTTATTTATTAGTGCAATCGTTATTGCTGCAGATACTCCAAGCGATACTTTTATGTCTATTGCAGAGCAGGAAACTCTAATCTCTAATATCGCTCAGCAAATGAGACACGCTCATTGGTCAAGAGGGTATGATGATGTGACCAGTAGTGAGACCTATGTTTCTCGAGTATGGCTTGATAATTATCTTTCTCAGCCTAATATGTTCGCTGACTTCTTCGATGAAAATGAAGTTGAAGAGATTGAATGGTGTTACGCCAAAGAGAGCTGTGAGCTCTACTACATAAGTGTAGCTAGTAGCTATATGGGTGGCTACGGCGTTGAGGGGAGCTTCATCTTTTTACACACTAAATCAGGTAAGTATTTCAGTGTTTCACATACTGTCTACGCTGAGTAGGTAATATAAGACATTTATAAATAACAAAGCCCTCATTAAGAGGGCTATTTTATATCGCAATTTTAAATATATTCTAAAATTCGTCGTCGTCGTACTCTGCAACTTCAGTATGTTTAACTTTTCCAGCTGCAATTTCTCTAAGGGCCGTAACGATATCTTTGTTCTTACTCTTAACGAGACGGTCACTACCTTCTTTAAGTTGTTTTACTCTTTTTGTAGCTAGGTGAACAAGTTCATAGCGATTTTCTACCTTTTCAAGGCAATCTTCAATGGTGATTCTGGCCATTATGGAACTCCTAAATTGTTTAGACTAACTCCCATAGATAAGCTATTCAACGTGGATTGTCAACATCGTGGCCAAAACAGATAGTTCACTAAGCAGTTTTAGTTTTGATACATGGAGTCTATTAGGCCTGAGAATTTATTAAACAGTCTCGTCTTCTTAATCTTTCCTGACGCGGTGGTAAATTGACGATTGTCAGTTAGGTCAATAGGGAGAATTCTAAAGTGTCGGATTTGCTCGAATTGAGGGAGTTTCTTATTAACTTCATCAATCTCCATTTGAATAAGATCGTGAATTCCTGGGCGACCAGAGAGCTCTTCTACGGAAAGATGAGACTTAAGGAGTCCCGTTTCAAAAAGTTCTTTAAAATCAGACTTTTGAATACCTACAAGTCCTGAGAGATACTTCTTCTTGTCCCCAACCACCATAAAGTGAGAAATATGGGGTTTGTCACACATTAGCACTTCGATTTTTTGAGGAGCAACATTCTTTCCACCAGAAGTAATAATCAAATCTTTCTTACGATCAGTAATGTACAGGTAGTTATTATCGTCCAGGTAGCCGATGTCACCAGTTTTGAAGTAGCCATCCTTAGTGAACTCGGCATCATCATATGTACCGGAGAGATATTGAGAAAAAATAGATGGCGTGTTGATCTGTATTTCTCCATCACCATCAATACGAATCTTTGTATTGGGCAGTGGAATACCTACACTGCCAGCGACAGGAGATTCAAATGGATTAAATGTTGTTGGACCTAAGGTTTCTGTAAGTCCATAACCTTCAAGAATTGTAATTCCTAGATCTTGGAAAAAGTGAAAAAGATTCTTTGATAAAGGAGCTCCTCCAGAAACAATGAAGCGAATATTTGGTGACAGTTGATCTTTAATCGGTTTGAAAAAATATTTTTGAGAATAGATATATGCTTGTTTTTCAAGAGTTGATGGAGTTTCACCATGAGCAATCTTATATTGATAGTTTTTGGAAATAAGCTTATTGGCCTCATAGAGCTTTCTAAATGCAAAGCCTTTCGAGTGAATGATGTTCTCCATTCTTTCTTTAATCTTCTCGAGAATCCTTGGAACCGTAATAAAGAAGCTCGGCTTCGTTAGAGAAAGGTCAGACATAAAAGAGTTAGTGCCATTACCAAAAAAGACATGAGATGGAAGTGCTAAGTGAAGTAGTGAATCGCATCTTCCGAGAATATGAGATAAAGGTAAGTGTGAAATGGATCTATCACTTGTGTTGATCTTTCCTTCCATGAAAATAGAAATATTATTAAGGAAAGAAGTGATGGCCCTTTGTGTGAAAATGACGGCTTTTGAGATGTCAGTTGTACCGGAAGTGTAGACAATTGTTGCAGTATCTTCGGCAGTTGTATAGCTGATGATCTCATCAAAGGAGGGATGGATAACGTTCTTTGATTGAGCGAGTAGGTCAGAAAGGAAGAGCATATTTTTGGGAATCGCTGTCGTTTGAAGCTCTTCCTCAAAGAGTACGACTTTCTCTACTTGTTCCGAGATATTTTTAATATGACTAAATTGTTGTCGGTCCTGACAGAAGAAGAATTTTGTATCCGTTTTTTCTATAAGTTCAGAAACTTCATTTTCAATTGTGTTGGGGTAGATCGGAATCGAGACGGCACCAATTAGCATAAGTGCTAAGTCAGTGAGATGCCACTCTATTGAATTTGAACCCATTATTGCAACACGGTCTCCGTGCGCAACTCCTAGTATTTTTAAAGCTGAAATATAGCACTTTAGCTCTTCACCATAATCGAAAAAATTGTAATGAAATAACCTTCCTTTTCTATTGTGACCAATGGCCATTTGAGAAGGATGAGAATCGATTTTAGATTTAATAATGGTTGCAAGATTCATATTTTCAGTAGTTTAGGAGTTTAAATGGACTGTATTGTTGTCTCATATTGTCTATCAAAGTCAAGTTGCCTTGATCAAGTGAAATATAGATTTCATTTTAAAGGATTTTTTGCAGGAAATCTTATTAAAGAGATCAGTGTCATTGGTAAAGATGAAGAATTCTTGATTAGCAGTGAATACATAATACACCTTAAAATAGAGAAGGTTGAGGGAAACACTCTTTTTGGAAGAGCCCTTAGGAAAAAGCTGCTGAGGGAAATAACAACAGACTTCCTTTAAGTTCAGATTATAATATAGGAAAGGAGACGGGCGTGGCAGATGAAGATGTAAAAGAAATAAGCCTCCAAGAATTAGCAATTGGGGAAAGAAAATTCTTACATGATTTAAGTAATAAGCTTCTTGTTGCTCAAGGGATGTCGAAAACCGTTCTTAAAAAACTAGAGACTTCTATGACGGTTACTGATAACGAGATCAATCGATTGAAGAAAGCTGTGAAAGCTTCTGAAGATATGATTGACTTGCTTCATGCACGTAGGTTTACTCTACATGAAGTGACTAAAAAAAATGAGAGTAATCTAGAGTCTTAGTCGACGCTTACTTCTACATGGTCACCAATCATAAATGAAGGTATTTCAAAGTAAATCTTATCAGAGGCTGGCTTAATTTCAGATAGCTCAGCAATAGAAATATCATCTTCAGTGTGTAGAACCTTCAATTCACCGATCTTCACACGATAGTTGTAATGTTTCTTTGTCTTGTATGGGTCTAGACGACTAATTACTCTATATACATCGAGAACCGTTCCGTGATCTAGTCCTTGTTTGCTCCCCATGTTCACATAATAGTTTTTATTAATGACTTCGTTCTCGTATCCCATAGGAAGATCTTGAGCAACGGAATAAATAATATATTCTCTTGGATGGGCTTGAGACATTATTAGCCCAAGTATAATGAATAGAATAAAGCGCAGGTTTAAAGTTTTCATAAGTCCTCTTCTTGCAGGAAGGAAGTGGTACCTTCGTCTAACTCTTCGGACTGGAAGGACTTACTTTTAATTGTGATAAAAAGTCGGGGAAGGGATAGGCAAAATCTTCCCCTTGTAATAGTGCTATTCTTCTAATTTTAGGTACTTCATGTTGTTATAAATAAGGTCACTGTGGCGATAGTTATGGAGTTCTCCATGAAAAAGAACATAGTTTCTAGAGTAGTACTGCATAATCCAAGGGAGATCCTGAAATACTATATTCTCCATCTCACTCATAAGATCCCACTTTCTTTGACCATCTGGTAGGAACTTAAGTTCCTGGAATAGGCGATCAAACTTTGGATTACTATAATATGTTACATTTGGCCCGGGGCTTCTATTTTTTGTGAGAAGAAGTTGGAGAACATTTTCAGCATCAGGATAATCTAAGGTCCAACCATCTTGCCAGAACTGTAGCTCACCAGCTTCTGCTTTTTTTAGGAAATTGGGAAAGGTATTGGTCATTACAATTGTCTTAATTCCGAGTTGCTTGAGTTGAGCTTGGATGAACTCCCCGCGCTGGCGATGGATTCCTGCTGTACCTCGAACATCGAAGACGACTGGAGCAAGGCCTTTTCCTCCAGGGTAACCGGCCTTAACCATATATTCTTTAGCTTTCTTTAGATCATAAGAATAGGGAAGTACACGATTCGGATTGTAGCCGGGAATTCCTGGAGGGTAGATACTATTGGCCTTCTGACCGATATTATTAGTGAAAAGCTCAATGAATCTGTCATAATCAATTGCATAGGCTATCGCTAATCTTAAGTTCTTATTTTTTGCGAAAACAGAATCCCTCATATTGAATGATAGCCACCAATAAGTAAGCATTGGAAAGGCCTGCATTTTAATATTTTTTTTCTTGAGATCTTCTGTCAATGTTCCTTGAGGAGTAAGAGCAGTATCGTAAATTTCTTTTGGGATATTTTGAAGAATATGAATTTTCTTACTTAAGAAGTTAAGCCAGCGTGTTTGACTCTCTTTCATAATTCTAAAATTGATACCATCAATAAAAGGAATCCGTTTTCCTGCGTCTTTGAGTAGTCCTCGGCTATGGGCAAAGCGATCACCTTGAGAAGGGTAATAACTTTCATGGTAATCAGGATTTCTAATTAGTTGCACTCCAGATAGGTGATTCCACTTCTTGAGCATAAAGGGACCTGTACCAATAATTCGGTCATTAAGTTTATTATCATATTTAATTAAAGCTTCTTTTGGAATTGGTGCTGTAAAGCTCATGGCCAAAGCCGCTAACATTTGTGGATAGGGCTCTACTAGGTCAATAATCAAAGTATGATCATCAGGTGTTTTAAGGCCCGATATATTTGTTTTATAAAATAAGTCATAATTAGAACCAACAGTTTCTCTAAAGTCGTTGATTCCCTTTATTTTTCCATCAAAAAGCCACCATCCACTTGAAGCATTTGGAATAAAAGCTAGTCGTTTGATTTGGGTTACAAAGTCTTCTGCCTTTACATACCTTGGCTTACCTCCAAAGGCTGGATCTGGGTGATATGGAATTTTTTCTTTAATTCGAATTGTATAGCGAAGCCCGTTTTGCTCAATTTTAGGAAGTGATTTAGCTATAAGAGGAATGATCGTGTAAGGCCTCTTCAGGTAATGATATTCATATAGAGGCTCTACACATTGATGGATAACTGTTGCAGATAGTGTGTCGTAACTTGAGGTTAGGTCTAAAGTTCTTACTTCACCAGACAGAGGATATTCTAAAATATTTCCTTCACCTTTTTTCTCATCCTTTGAACAGGATGAATAAAAAAGAGCGGCTAGAATAAGAATTAGCTTTAAATATTTCTTTAGACCCATAAATTAACCTAGATTTGTTCGATAATTAATGACTTTGCTTTTTCTACCAATGGTCCAGTGTCAGAAATATCTCCTGAGCCCTGGGCCATATCCGGGCGACCACCACCACGGCCATTAATCATGCTAAGTACATCACCAAGAATTTTGTTACATGGAATACTTAGTTTTTTAGATGAGCGAAGAAGAACAGAAAGCTTACCTTTATTTTCAGAAGTAAGCATCACGATTCCTTTTGGGTTCTTATCTAGAAAGAGGTCACTCATTTTTCTTAGGTCTGAACCTGTCGGTGTTTCAGCAAATTTGAAAACGATGCCGTCTTTTAATTCTTCAGGATTGCTGAAAAGCTCATCTGACTTTGAAGCGGTAAGTTTACCTTGAAGTTTCTGTACCTCTTTAGTGGCCTTTTTAAGCTCCTCTTGAAGAGCATTAAATTTATCAGCAATCTTATCTTCTTTTGTAGAGGTAAGAAGCTCAAGGTCTCTCAATAGGTCACTTCTGTTTTTGAGACGTCTTATAGCATTCGTTGATGTCGTTGCTTCAAGCCTTCTTACACCTGTACTGAGTGATGATTCAGAAATAATTGTGAAGAGTCCAATTTCCCCTGTGTTAGATACGTGAGTTCCTCCACAAAGCTCGGTTGAAAATCCACCCATCTCAAGTACGCGAACAGAATCTCCATATTTTTCACCGAAGAGAGCGAGGGCTCCTCTGGAGAGTGCATCGTCCATTGTTGTAATTGTTGCTTTTACATCAACGGCCCTTTGAATTTCTCTGTTAACAAGGGCCTCGACTTCATCAAGCTCTGCTTTTGTTAGTGCCTGCATATGTGTAAAATCAAAGCGTAATCTTTCTGAGTTAACCATCGACCCACTTTGCTTAACATGATCCCCGAGAACTTGTATAAGTGCTGCCTGAAGTAGGTGAGTTGCAGAGTGATTTCTTGTCGTAAGTTTTCTATCTTCAGAATTAACCTGAAGTGTGTACGTTTGTCCAATTTCAAGAAGTGCTGCTTCTGTACTATCTACAAAATGAACAAAGAGATCATCAACGGGTTTCTGAGTATCAATGACCTTAACTTTTTGTGAGTCGATTAAAATATGGCCATTGTCCCCAGCTTGACCACCACCTTCTGCATAAAAGGGAGTTTGGTCGAAGATAAGTCCGGCCCGCTCTCCGAGATCAATGACTTCGACAAGCTTTCCTTTTGCGCTACAGGTCTCATAACCTAGAAACTTTGTAGCACCTGCTTTCTCTTTTGCAGAGTGAAAAACTTTATCATCAAGATTAAATGAGCCTTTCCATGATTTTCTTGAGTCTTCTTTTCTTTCTTCCATTGCCTTATCAAACCCGGCAGAGTCTAGTTCAATACCTTTCTCTTTTAGGATCAGCTCTGTTAGATCGAGTGGAAATCCATATGTGTCGTAGAGTTTGAAAGCGGCTTTTCCATCAAAAATATTATTTTTAACATCTTTTTTAATAGAATCCTCAAGGTAGCGTAGACCTTGATCAAGGGTTTCATGAAATTTATCTTCTTCAAGTTTAAGAAATTTAACAGCAAGTGATTCATTCGCTGCATTTTGTGGATACTCTTCACCTAATTCTTTTAGAACGACTGGGGCAAGTCTTGCAAAACTTCCCTTTGGAGCTTCAAGATCTTTTAGAAAGCGAACGGCCCTTCTAATAATACGACGAAGAACATAGCCTCTACCTTCATTTGAAGGAATTACTCCGTCTGTAATTAGCATTGTACAAGAGCGAATATGATCCGCAACAACTCTCATAGGAGTAGTATACTTATCATCTTGGTATGACTTTCCTGTAAGTTTTTCGATTTCTGAAATAATAGGAGTAAATGAGTCAGTATCGTAGTTCCAATATACATTTTGCATAACGGCCGCAATACGCTCAAGTCCCATACCTGTATCAATTGATTTATTAGGGAGCTCTTTTTGTCCGCCTTTGCCGTCTTTCTCATATTGCATAAATACGAGGTTCCAAACTTCAACGTATCTCATTTCGTCATCTAGTAAGTCTTGGCCTTCACCTGGTGTGAAGTTTGGAGTAGCGTGCTCTTCGCCATGGTCATAGAAGATCTCGGAACAAGGCCCGCATGGACCAACATCACCCATCTCCCAGAAATTATCTTTATCACCCTTGCGAAAAATTTTCTCTTTAGGTACGCCAATATGATTCTCCCATAAATCGAAAGCTTCATCGTCAGAGTAGTGAACAGTGACAAGTAGTTTCTCTGCTGGGATTGAGAGCTCTTTTGTGAGAAATTCCCATGCCATTTCAATAGCTTCTTTTTTGAAGTAATCTCCAAATGAAAAGTTACCGAGCATCTCAAAGAATGTATGGTGACGGGCAGTAAGTCCTACATTTTCGAGATCATTATGCTTTCCACCGGCGCGAACAACTTTCTGAATTGTAGTGGCACGAGTATAGCCAGGTTTCATTTTCCCTGTGAAGACGTCTTTGAATTGATTCATACCAGCATTGGCAAATAATAGAGTGTCGTCATTGAGGGGAACGAGGGGTGATGAAGGTACTTTTTCATGTCCCTTGTTTTTATAAAATTCGGTAAATTTATTTCTAATTTCTTGTACTTTCATAAGATACCTAAACCTTCTGCATAGCTCGTATTTTTCTGGTTAAGATAACACAAGACAGCGCTAAAAGTAATCGTAAATGGCCTTATAATGATGGGATTAGTGAAAACCTAATCTTCAGGAAACATCTCTGAATAAACGTTTGAGTAGACTCTTGAGGCATCACTAATAGAATGGCCACGGCTGATGCAGTAGCGAAGTACCTTTTGGCGGAGTTTTTCCTTATCTTTCACAAAATCTCCATCCAGTCTTAGCTTTTTTTCGATTGTTTCTCGTAGTTGTACTTCTCTACCTAGTCCAAGCTCCTGCAGGATGCCATCAATATGTTCTTGTGTGGTGTGGCATTGCTCTTGAGATAGGCGATAAAGAATAACGTTCGGTGCATAGCCCTTGCGGATAAAGCCTTTAATTCGAGCTTCAATATAGAGATCTTCTCTTAGATATTTTTTTTCAAGAAGCTCTTTGATGACTTCTTCTCGAATTTCTTTATCATAGCCTCTTTCTCGAAGCTTAGTTTTCATTTTATATACGGAATAGTCTTTCTTTCCTAGAAGGCGGATACAGGTGTTATAGGCTTTCTTATATAAGCTAGCTTGTTCATCCTGTTTACTTTCAATTTCATTTGGACTCCCATCAGAAAAAGAGTCACTAAATTCTATATTTTCGTATTCCATAATTAGGGCAAAAAAAAGGGGCCCCAAATAAAGGCCCCTTTCGTTAAGTACGTTTATTGTACTGTTTTCTTTGATTTACGTGCTTTCTTTGGAGTCTCTTCTAGGGACTCTTCAATGATCTCACCAGTTTCAGGATTGATCGCTTCAAGAGATTCCTCTTCTGGAAGGTCAGCTAGTCCGTACTTAGCAAGAACTTTCATTTTGATTTCTTCTAAGATTTCAGGATTTTCACTTAAGAAAGTCTTGGAGTTTTCACGACCTTGACCGATTTTGCCATTGTCATAAGAGAACCAAGCACCAGCTTTCTCGACAATTCCATTAGTAACGGCAAGATCAAGGAGGTCACCTGTTTTAGAGATTCCCTGTCCATACATAATATCGAATTCAACAAGTTTAAATGGAGGAGCAACCTTGTTCTTAACAACTTTAATCTTTGTACGGTTACCAATAACATTGTCACCGTCCTTAATCGCTCCAGTTCTTCTGATATCTAAACGTACAGAGGAGTAGAACTTAAGAGCGTTACCGCCAGTTGTTGTTTCTGGGTTACCGAACATTACACCAATCTTCATACGAAGTTGGTTAATGAAGATTACTGTACAATTTGAACGAGAAATTGAACCCGTTAGTTTTCTAAGTGCCTGTGACATAAGTCTTGCTTGAAGACCCATGTGGGAATCTCCCATTTCACCTTCAAGTTCAGCTCTAGGAGTAAGAGCGGCTACAGAGTCAACGATAAGAAGATCAACAGCACCTGAACGAACAAGCATATCTGTGATTTCTAGGGCTTGCTCACCAGAGTCAGGTTGAGAGATAAGGGTATTAGGAACATCAACACCAAGCTTCTCAGCGTAAACAGTATCAAGTGCATGTTCAGCGTCGATGAACGCTACTGTTCCACCTTGCTTTTGTGCCTCGGCAGCGATGTGAAGAGTGAGAGTTGTTTTACCAGAAGATTCTGGACCGTAGATTTCGATGATTCTTCCTTTTGGAATACCACCAATCCCAAGAGCGAGGTCAAGACTTAAACAACCTGTTGGAATGGCCGGAACTTTAGTTTGTTTACCTTCCTGGTCAAGCTTCATGATAGCGCCTTTTCCAAATTGTTTTTCAATTGTGGAAAGAGCTAGGTCTAGGGCCTTCTTCTTGTTGTCATTATTCGAACTGTTTGAACTGGTCTTTGATGCGGCCATTTTCATCTCCTAAAGTAATGAAGTTTAAGTTATCCTAACTTAAAAATGTGTTCGTGTGTGCAGTGCTTTTAAACTAGCATTTTCAACTCACATTGACACCTTTCAAGTCGTAAAAAATCTATTAGGCATGAGTACAAATGGGGCTTTAGCGATTCCACTAATAACTATCCAAAATAACTTAAGCCTGGGAGTTTAAGATCTTTTTTATGACAATCAGATGTTCAACTTACGTATATTTTGTGCGTAAGATGTGCGTAAGTCAAGAGGAGATTTTCAATTTTGTTAATTTTAAATTATAACAGAGGGCAATAATATTTTTTTACTTATAACAAAGGGGTTTTCCATGAAAGGAATCATACTATTGCTAGGAATGTTTGTAAGTTTAAGTTCAAACGCACAAGTGCATTGGTTAGAAGCGAAAGAGAATATGTCTTGTAATACAGAAGACGCGACAGTTTCCCACCTTGCCAATTATCTTATTAAAAATAAATTCGCTGAAGGAATTGATGCATTCTTTGATGTTATAGGAGTACGTTATTATAAAGACTCTGTACTCTTAGAGCAGGTTGAAGTTTCAGCAACAGATACTCTTAAAGAATTCTATGTAACTGGCGAGGCTTTTACTAAGAAGGGTTCACTGATAAGAATTACAGATAAAAAGTCGAGCTCAGAAGACAGCGCTCTTCTTGTTAAACTTTCTACGAGAGAGACAGAAAGGTTTGAATATGACAGTGAAGGTATTCCTGTATTGAGAACATGGAATTGCACGGTGACTGTTTTTTCAGCAGATTTAATTCTTAACTTTCTAAATCAATCTCAAAACGATTTCTTAATTGGAAATACTAAAATTAAAGTCAATGAAACGTATAAGTTTGAAAAAGTAGAAAAGCTTTAGCTCTTTTAAGGGATTGTTACAAACTGATTAATAATCAGAAATGCAATCCCTGCAAAGACACCACTTACAATATCATCGAGAACAGTTCCTGCACCATGATCCATTTTATCAAAATAGGATGCTGGCCAAAATTTTATAATATCAAAGAATCTGAAAAGCCCAAAAATGATCGCAAGGTTCCAAAAGCTAGTATAGTTGGGATGAGTGAAAAGCCATGCTGTCCACATGCCAAGAACTTCATCCATTACAATCCATGAAGGGTCATGGGTATTATTCTTTTTCTGAGCATATTGCGCTATGAAGCATGTGATGGTCGTGGCCACAAGCAGAAAGGGAATAAATAAAAAGAAAGGTGCTTTAAAAATACCCATTGCATAGAGCACTGGAAGGATCGCCAAGCTACCCCAAGTACCAGGAGCTTTGGGAAGAAATCCAACTCCAAAGAAGGATAGGAACATAATTTCAGGGCGAGCTAGACTAGGTGCGTTTTTTTCTTTCATAGTTGATTATGCATGGTTGATGGTTATACTCCAATAATACAGAGCTGCTTTGATATTATCCAAAAACTAGGATCAGCAAAAAAGTCCTATCAATAATGTGATTATAGGTGTTTATTGAGGATAAGAAAATGTTTCATTTATCAAAGCCCTAGTCATGGTAAAATCTACTTCTTATGGAAAGACCTAAATACTTATCTAAATTCTTATTCGATTGGGAAGCGATGGATGTCGTTATCGGCGGAAGGTCTGCGCTTGATTCAAAGTTCTTTATCGGACCGATGACAGATATTGATACAGTTGAGCGTTTTCTATCCGGCTATGGCCTTGATGCAAATGATCCCGTGGCCCGCGCCGAACTCTTTGGAAACTTCCAAGAGGCGATCCAATTTATTCGTCGCTACTTTTTAATTGAAGGAAACCCTGACGGGCTAGACCTAAAAGTTCCAAATTCAATTGTGATGATCACTGATATTAGTGAACTCTTTCTTATGGCCACTGGTAATAAAGAAGATATGACAAGAGAAGAGACATATTGGGCTGAAGTCGTACTCAAAGTTATGCACACGATTCTTCATGTGGATAAAGATTTGAGATCGAGCTATTTCTCTGAAGTTCAAAAGCAAATCTTCGATAAATTCTATAAGTTTCTTTACCGCGAAGATGAAGATCTCTACTTTGCTAATAAGCTAAATGGCGAAGAGAGAGAGCGAATTGAATTGGTAGAGTTTGAAACAAAATCTAAAAAAACTAGAGACTCTGTAATTATCAAACTACTTCACAAAGCGGAGAATGTTGCGGAAGAACTCTTTGATAGAGTTGGGGTCAGGATAATAACTAAATCACGTTTTGATACCATTCGTGTGATTAAGTTTTTGGTAGAGAACTATATTGTTATTCCGCATAATATTAAACCTAGCCGCTCTACAAACTCGCTCTTTGATATTAAGGCCTATAAAGAACGTCACACAAACCTTTTGAAGTTCGCACTTAGAAATGATCTTCCTGAGGAGAAGTTTCTAGAAGCTGCAGAACGAGAGATTGTTGAGTCTTCTTTTTCAAACCCAGGATCAGTTAGAGATAAGAACTCTCATAGCTTGTCCGCTTATCAGGCGATTCAATTTACCTGTCGTCAGCTAATTAAGTATAAGAACCCCTTTATGCAGGAGTTTATTAACTTGAGAACGGCCGCAAAAGATCAAAGAGAAAATGATTTGGCCAAGAAAATTTTAGCAATGGATTACTCACTGATTGCTAGAGATGTACGTTTCTTCTATCCCTATGAAGTACAAATCGTTGATGAACATGCACATAAAGTGAACTCTGAAGGTGAAGCTTCCCATGTTGAATACAAGAAAAGCCAAACCATTGCGGCCATGAAGAGAATCTTTGGACCGCTTCAAGAGTATTTAGAATCTAAAAAAAGTTATTAAGCTAAACTTAAATTTTTTGAAAGAAAGAGATCAATTCTTTCATTCACGGTTTCAAAGAAGTCTACTTGAGGCACATGGCTTCCGTCTTTGATGATATAGAGTTTCGAGTTAGGAATATTTTCACTCAATATGTACTGAAGAAAATTAGGAATAACTTGATCCTTATCTCCACCCATAATGAGGGCCGGTACCTTTATCATTTCAAGCTTCGTAACAATATCATGATTTTTCATCTCTTTTAAAAGCTGAAAGAATACTTCTGGCTCAAGCTCACCAATCTTCTTTAAGTAATATTCAACAAAGTCCTTAGGAACCATTTTTGTATTAAATCCACCTTGATGAACCAAGTGTGTGGCCAAGGGGTTCTTGTGACCTGTTGTCCAGATACCTTTATATAAAGTTGGGTATTTTTTTAAGAGAAACTCAAGGATAGGTTGCAGTAGATCCATGAAGTTAGTGTCGAAGAGAATATCCTGGGGTGGGAGAACTGTACCCGATATAAGTATAATCCCGCAAACATCTTCAGGGTAACGGTAGGCATACTCTAAAGTAGTATTTACTCCCATGCTATGGCCAAAGTGAAAGGCCCTGTCTACTCCAATAAAATCGAGAAGTTCCTTCATATCTTGTGAGATATTCTCAAAAGAAAGATCTTCAATATCATTTGTTCTATCGCTGTTAAAATGAAAACGATAATCATGGTAGATGATTTGATAGTTATTATCGTGGTAATAGGGAATCTGCTTTTCCCAATGAGCAACATTACAAACGAGACCATAGTTAAAAACAATGCTAGGTCTAGTGGGGTCAAACTCGTCAAAGTTCTTACCGTAATGGATTTTGATTCCATCTGAAGTGGTAAAAGAATATTCATTAAATCCAGTAAACATAGGTCTCTCTTATTATAGATCTAAATCAGTATCAGGTTTTGGTGTGATTAGTCCATTGTCGGCATAAAGAATTTCTTTTTCTATCGCCTCTAAAATAGGCATATATTCACTTTTTCCTTCAGTGAATCTTTCGTACTGTTCAGCGATATCAATTGTTGAATTCACTTTATCAAAATGATTCTCTCTAATAGTGAATGTCGTCTCACCAACTTTAATAAGTTGTTTTGGTGAAATAAGCTTACTTCCTTGTACTTTCTTACCATCTACCCAAAAATAATCTTGATTGTGTCCTTTTACAATCAGGCCTTTTTCTGTTTGCTGGGCCTTGAGAATGGTGGATGAGCCACTCGATCTTGGTAGTTTTAAGTCACAGCGAGAAGATGCACCAATGAGAAACTCTTCGAAATATAGAGTAACTGTACTTGCTGGAATGTGAGGAATATTGGAATAAATTTCGAATATAATCATGAGTATATTCTAAAGGGATTAGACAGGTTTGTATAAGATGTCATCTTTTCCTAGTTCCCGAGATAATTGCTCGAATATATCGGGAAATTCTTTCATAAGGTGTTCAACATCCTTACGAGCAGATTCTAAAGTATCTTGGTGAAGAATAAGTGAGGCCAAAACTTTAGTAGGTCTAACTCCCGATTGCTCTTTTCCAAATAGGTTTCCTTCTCCACGAATTCGTAAATCTTCCTCTGCAATCTTAAATCCATCTTTATTATTCTCAATAATAGAGAGTCTTTCCATGGCCGTATTAGAAACTTGTTTGTCGTTAACTAGAAAGCAAAAGCCTGGCTTATCACCTCGTCCAACACGGCCTCGCATTTGATGAAGAGAGGAGAGTCCAAAGCGCTCAGGATTTAAAATAGACATGATAGTGGCATTGGGGTTGTTTATACCGACTTCAATAACTGAAGTACTAATAAGGACATCAACTTCTTTATTTCTAAATGAGATAAAGGCCTGATTCTTTTCTTCAGCCTTCATCTTTCCATGTAATCCAATAATCCTAAATTCTGGGAAGTATTCTTTGTACTTCTTTAAAACGATTTCTAGATTGAGAATATCTTGTTCTTCATTTTCTTCAATGGCAGGGACAACTACATAGGCTTGTTCACCCATACTAATTCTTGTCTTAAAGAAGCTTAAGTACTTTTGATAGGTTGGTGGGCTAACAATTCTAGTTTGAGTACCTTTTCTGTCACTTGGTATTGATTTAATAACCGATACATCAAGGTCACCATATTGGGTAAGGCTAAGGCTTCTAGGGATTGGGGTCGCTGTCATAATCAAACAATGAGTACCGTCTCCTTTATTAACGAGCTTAAGTCTTTGTTCGACACCAAATTTATGTTGCTCATCTATAATCGCCAAACCCAGCTTTTTGAAATTAACGGAGTTTTGAATAAGAGCATGGGTACCTATAACAAGATCAACCGACCCATCCATAAGGCGTTTAACCACTTCTTCTTTCTCTTTCTTTGTTAAACTTCCCACGAGAAGTTCTATCTTTATATCGTCTTCAAATATTTCTTTAGCGCTTAGAAAGTGTTGAAGGGCAAGTGATTCCGTTGGGCACATAAGTGCGGATTGATAATCTGAATCTTTGGCCATAAAAGATGCTAAAAATGCAATCGTTGTTTTCCCACTTCCGACATCCCCTTGTACGAGCCTCATCATGGGATGACCTTGGGACAAGTCAGCTTGAACTTCATCCATTGTCGACTTTTGATCTTCGGTTAGTTCATAGGAAAAGTAATGGGTATGCTTTTTCCAATTGGTATTAGAAAAGGTGATTCCAGGTATTTGATGCTGATGCTCTCTTCTAAGGATAAGTTTAATTTGCTCACGAAAAAACTCTTCATAGATGAGACGATCATGGGCTTTTTCTAACTTATTTCCAATAGCATCTTCTAGGGCACACTTCCCATGTACACGACGAAAGGCTTCACCTAGTTCGATATAATTATGTTTTTTAATAATTTCTGAAGGCAAATATTCATGGAGAGTTTTCCACAATACCTCTGGGATTTTGTTGAAAACTCCAAGTAATAAATGTGGAGAAATACCATTGATTGTGGGGTATTGAACTTTTAATTGAGGTTGAGATTGACCACTCCAAAAGTCCAAAGGTTTGGAGAACTCTTCGACAGTGATTTCATAAAATTCAGGTGAAATCAATTGCATTTGACCCATATAGGAGCTTACAGCTCCACTGAAATGAATAAATTCTAGGTCCTTGAGAGATTTCACTTGTGAAGGATAGCAGTTAAACCATTTCAAAGTCAGGGTTCCATTGGAAAATGAGTCTTGGACAATTAAGGTTATATTGGCCAAGGGAGTTCTTCCTTTACCTTTTGATTTGAAATTAGGCTTATGTTGAATATTGAGAACTTTTCCTATGCCTTGAAAAAGTGAGTCATCTGTCGCGTAGGCGTATTGATTTACTGGAGGATGGATTTGAGTTTTCAGAGGTAAGATCCACAGAAGATCCTGAAGTTGAGTATAACCACTAGAGATAAGCTTCTCTATGGTTTTGCTTTTTTTACTTCCGGGAGTAAGGCGTGTGAGGGCACTATTCCATGAAAGAGCGCCCTCTTTAATAGTATTACTCTGCTGTAAATTCAATAGAGTCTACCTCGTACTCCACATCACCTTTGGGAGCGCGTACAATTACAGTGTCTCCTTCTTCTTTTCCAATGAGTGCCTTGCCAAGAGGACTCTGGAAGGAGATTTTTCCTTTACTGAAGTCAGATTCAATATCTCCAACAATTTGGTAGCGAACAGTATCATCTTTTTCAACATCTAAAAGAGTAACATAGGCCCCAAATACGACACGCTCTGAATTAAGAGTCGAAGGGTCAATAATTTTAGCTGCCGCAATAACACCTTGTAGTTGAGAGATGCGTCCCTCAATATGTCCTTGTTTTTCTTTTGCTGAATGGTATTCAGCATTTTCTTTTAGGTCCCCAAGTTCACGAGCTTCAGAGATTGCTATCTTTAGCTCTTCTCTCTCTACTTTGATAAGGTGATCAAGTTCTTTTTGTACGGCCTCATAGCCAGCTTTTGTTATTGGAGTTTCTTGTCTCATGAGTAATGTCCTTTAATATTTAAATTCCTTTAATCTTTAAATATTGAATTGGCCGCGTTTAGGAGGTCGTCTTTATTTGGACCTCCACTTGAGCCGCTACCTAGTTTAAAAAAATCGCAAAAATTGGCCTTTTCTTTTTCTAAAACCCGATTGGCCATGGGCTCTTTACACTCATTATATGAGGATACATCATAGAAGTGACACATTTTACAACAATGTAAGCTTTGATAACAAGAAGAGCATTCCTCTTGTCTACCGACCGTGTCCATCGGTGAAAAATCAAGTACATGCTCGCACTTGAAGCATTTAACGCTACTAGCAACTGTGGTCATTAAATCCTCGTTTATTTTTAGAAAGTCCAAGTTTTATTTAGCAAAAAAGAGACTGTATTGTCCCTATCTTTACTACTTGATTGCCCCGGATTGAAGTAAATTTTTGGCAAATTACGCTTATTATATTCCTCAATGGCCTTATTTAGGTTTTCTTCGTTCGAATTTTCAAAGGTTTTTGCCATCAAGAAGTTAACAATCATTGTTGCTACACCCCCAATAAGTAAAGGTGTGCGCGAGCTGCTATTTTGGGTGAGGGCTCCTGCAATGAGCATTCCTGAGCCCATAGTTCCAAGCACGGCATTCTCCCAGCGGATTTGCGTACCTTCTTGATACTTATCGAGGTAGTTCTTTGCTATGGGGTCTTTTTCAAGATGATAACGTAGTCCCTCTCCTTTCTCAGTGGAGTTCGTATCAACTAACACTTCTTGATAGTTAATGATGGCCGTACGACTACAGGTATCGACAGCAAAGACTGACCACTGCGCAACAATAAGAATGAAGAAAGTAACACTTTTTAACATGGGCTAGAGTTTACCAGAAACGTCCTGATGGGGCTATTTCGTTCTTCTACACTTATTAAACAAGACTGAAGGGAGATATTGTTTTTAAGTTGATCGCCATAACTCGAAAAAATTTAACACCAAAAAATAATGAGTTTTCTTACAACAGATGTAAGGAACAAATGGTTTCGGTAACTTATATAATGTAAGAATAACCAAATAGCTTTACACTTTCCCCGATTGGATTTTAGAAATAGATATTCTAAAAAATTGGGGGAATCAAATGAAGTTTATTTTAGGCTTATTCATTACAAGTATATTGAGTTCTACGGCCGTTGCTAATTCAATGGTTAATGTTGCTAATTGTAACAGCTCCCCTGGTGAAGAATATTTACGTTCTGGAGAGTTTTCATGGGGAATGACTCTTTCTGAAATCAAAAATAAAGAAAGAGATATTTATGATAGAGGACTTCGACTGAAAGAAAGGGCCATGCTTAAAGATGGACAGGTAGTTCTGCCTTATTATTCTTTTGGCGATGATGAGCCCAAGTATATAAAGCTAACAGATCAATTTATTGCAAGTGTTGTTTCTCACGTTGAAAATGCACTTAAGAGAAATTATGTAGATGCTATAATTTTCCCTGATATGGGACACTCCCATCTTTTTTTAGATAAAAAATATTATGAAGAAGTACTTAAAGACATACCAGTAAAAGAGCAGCATAAGCGCTATGAGCTAATGTTTGCTCATCCTAAAACAAAGTTTCTCTATCACACAGCTGAACAACTTAAGGTTAAAGAAGATAGTGGTGAACTTATTGATGATCGTCATCTTCAGTGGAGGTTCTTCACTAGAAATATCGTGGGGGACAATCAAGCGGGGAAGCTTGAGATCATACACAACGAATCTCATAGTCATAATACTGCACGTACTTATGAAGAAGGCTATCGTTACTGGGGAGCTGGTTTTAATATATCAGCTACAAAGAATGGATGTTTTGCTTACAAGAAAGATGGAAAAACTTATTACTTTGACTTGAGTCTAAAAGACCTTGAACCATAAAAAAAGCCCTCGTATGAGGGCCTTTTTGTTTTAGCTTAATGCCTTGATATGAAATTTGATATGCTCTTCTATATAAGTAGAGATGAAGTAGTAGCTGTGATCATAACCTTCTCGATAATTAACTTGAAGGTCTTGACCAACTTCTTTGGCCACTGATTCTATATTTCCTGTCTTCAATTGACCTTCATAGAACTCATCAGCAAGTCCCTGTTCAATCAAAAGAATATCAGATCTCTTCTTACCAGCTTTTAAGAGCTCAGTTGCATCATACTGCTTCCATTGCTCACGATCCTCACCAAGATATCCTGTAAATGCTTTTTCTCCCCATGGACAATCCATTGGATTAACAATAGGAGAGAAGGCACTAACTGACTTGAATGTATCTGCTTCACGAAGACCAAGTACAAGAGCTCCATGGCCACCCATAGAGTGACCCATGATTGAGATATTTTGTACTTTGAATTTTTCACGGATTAAAGGAACAATCTCTTTCATGATGTAGTCATACATATGATAGTGATCCTTGTAACCTTCTGTTGTTGCATTGAGATAAAATCCTGCACCTGATCCAAAGTCATAAGAATCATGCTCACCAGGAAGTTCAGTCCCTCTTGGTGAAGTATCCGGACAAAGGATCATGGTATTGGTGTTTGCAAGATATCTTTGAGCACCAGCTTTTGTAATAAAATTCTCTTCTGTACAAGTAAGACCTGAGAGCCAAATAATACAGCTCTTTACTTCTTGAGTAGGTTCAAATGTAGAAAAAGTCATTTCTGTTTTAGTAATTGCAGATTGATGCTTATATACATTTGTTGAGCCATCAAAAGTTTTATTTGTTTTAGTTTGATTTACTTCCATGCTTAACCCTCTTAGTTTTCGAACTTAACAACAGAACGGATACTCTTTCCTTCATGCATAAGATCGAAAGCTTCGTTAATTTTTTCAAGTGGCATAGTGTGAGTTACATAGCTATCAAGATCAATTTCACCTGACATATAACGTTCTACATAACCAGGAAGCTCTGTTCTTCCTTTCACTCCACCAAAAGCAGAACCCTTCCATACACGACCAGTAACGAGTTGAAATGGACGAGTTGAAATTTCTTCTCCAGCACCAGCAACACCGATGATGATAGATTCACCCCAGCCTTTGTGAGCACACTCAAGAGCTGCTCTCATTAGGTTAACATTACCGATACATTCAAATGAGAAGTCAACTCCACCATCAGTCATTTCAACGATAACTTCTTGAATTGGCTTATCGAATTCTTTTGGATTTACGAAATCAGTGGCACCAAATTGCTCAGCAAGTTTGAATTTATCTGGGTTAATATCAATGGCAATAATTTTTGAAGCCTTCGCAAGACGTGCACCTTGGATAACAGAAAGTCCGATTCCTCCGATTCCGAAAACAGCTACAGTATCGCCTTCTTTAACTTTGGCCGTATTAAATACAGCACCGATACCAGTTGTAACCCCACAACCAAGAAGACAAACTTTATCAAGAGGAGCTTTCTCACTTACTTTTGCTACAGAGACTTCAGGAAGAACTGTGTACTCAGCAAAAGTTGAACAGCCCATATAATGATGAATCATTTTTCCATCTTTTGAGAAACGGCTAGTTCCATCAGGCATTAGACCTTTACCTTGTGTCTCACGTACAGCGGAACAAAGATTTGTTTTACCAGATGTACACATCTTACACTTACCACACTCAGCAGTGTAAAGAGGGATAACATGATCTCCAACTTTAACGCTGGTTACGCCTTCACCAACTTCAGTAACAACTCCACCACCTTCATGGCCAAGAATTACTGGGAAAAGACCTTCCGGATCGGCACCTGAAAGAGTGTAGGCATCAGTATGACAAACACCAGTTGCGTGCATTTTAATGAGAACTTCACCTTTCTTTGGTCCTTCGAGATCAACCTCTTCGATTGATAGTGGTTGTTTTGGGCCCCAAGCTACAGCAGCTTTAACTTTCATAGGTTTCTCCTTATATAGGTTATTAATGAATTCAAAATTAAGCGTATTATATAGTTTAATTGACAATGTGTGCAATAATTTACATAGTGTTTCTGTATGGAAACAATGAGATCAATCGCAAATACCTTGGCCTTTGTAAAAGTAGCCGAAAAGCTTAGCTATTCTAAGGCGGCCAATGAGCTCGGTGTATCTAAAGCTTATATTAGTAAATCTATTCAGCAACTTGAAGATGAAGTTGGGCAAAAACTCCTAAACAGATCGACTCGACTTGTTAAGCTTACAAGGGAAGGGGAGAAATTCTACGAAGTTTGCTCTGATTCTATAAATCATATTCTTGGTGCTAAAGATAATCTTAAGAAAACGGTGCAAACTCCTCGGGGACTGATGAGGATTACTGCCGCAGGTGCCTTTGCGGAAGAGTATTTAACACCAGTGGCCACAAGGCTAATGAAAAAGTTTCCTGAGCTTAGTATTGAAATTTCCTTGAGTGAAAAGATAGTACATTTGGTCGAAGAGAATTTTGATTTAGGTATTAGAGTGGGTCATCTCTATGACTCCTCGATGATTGCAAAGCGAATTGCAACTCGTAGGGAATTTGTATGTGCGACTAGGAAATACTTTTCTAAAAATGGAGTGCCTAAATCCCCTAAAGAATTGAAGGAGCATAATTGCCTTACGGGTAATAATGAACAATGGCACTTTAAAGAAAGGCAGGGCGAGTACACGGTAAAAGTCTCTGGTAGATTTAAAAGTAATAATGCTCGTGTTCTGTTGAGGGCATGTTTGTCGCATGCGGGTATTGTGAAACTTCCTGAAGCTTATGTTGGTCCACTATTGGAGAGGGGAGAATTAGTTTCGGTTTTAGACTCTTATATGAATCAAGAGATTCCAATATGGGCAATCTATCCTCCATCTAAAAATAAGAGTGTGAATGTATCCTACTTTATTGAAGAGCTGGCTAGCTTCGTGACTTCATAGGTGCGAATAGGGCAAAAGAAGTGTAAAATTATGCTCAAAGGAATTCAGATATGGTTGATATTATAAAGACAGGGATTGGTATTACTAAAACGATTCGAAATGTGAATCGGATGAAAGAAATTGCCCTTGTTTTTGCAAAAAATGGATTTGATGAGTTCGCAGCGACAGGCGTCGCTTCTCAAATTCCAAGCTTTGTTATTCCGAAATCAAAAAAAAGTATTAAAGATGAGCTTGATGAGGAATCTGGAAGAAACTGGGGGAAGACTCTTGGGTACAGACTAAGGCTCTGCTTTGAAGAGCTCGGTCCAGCTTTCATTAAGTTTGGACAAATTCTTTCAAGTAGAGAAGACCTTTTTGATGAAGCCTTTATTGATGAAATGAAGATACTTCGAGATAAGGTAAAAGGCGTTCCTTTTGAAGAGGTGAGAAGTACCATAGAGCTCTCGTTAGGAAAACCGATTGATCAAGTATTTGAATCAATTGATCCAGATCCAATTGGAACGGCATCGATTGGTGTTGTCTTTAAGGGGGTACTCCTTTCTGGTGAACAAGTTGTTATAAAGGTTAAAAGACCAGGTATTGAGAAAATGATGGAAACGGATTTTTCGATTCTGAGATTTCTTGCCTCACAAGCAGAATGGGCCAGTGAAGAAATTAGATATCTAGGTATAAGAAGAATTTTAGATGACTTTAGTGTGAGTTTGATTAATGAATTAAACTTCAACGCTGAAGTTATGAATTGCGATAGATATAGAAAAATAATTTCTGCACACAATAAAGATGATCTCATTTATATCCCACAGATGTATCCCCAATATTGTTCCCATGATGTACTGGTTATGGAGAGAATGGATGGAATACCATTTAGTAATTATCCAGAAATTTCACAGCATCTAGAAGACTTAGCTCCAAAACTAGATGATGGACTTAAAATATTTATTAAGACCTTTCTGAAGGACGGCTTTTTTCATGCAGATCTTCATGGAGGGAATTTCTTTTTACTTAGAAATGGTCAAATCGGAATTATCGATTTTGGACTCATGGGTACTCTTTCAAAAAGAGGCCGTAAAAACTTTATCGCAATTATTTATTCTCTTATTTCATTTAACTATGAAAACGTTGTGTATGAATTTTTAGAAGTGGCTCACTACGAAAAGATTCCAGATGTAGACCTACTTATTAGTGACGTTAAGGATGCTCTTTCTCCTTATATTGGTTTAACCGTTCAGCAAACAGACTTCTCGTTAGTATTAAAGGCCGTTGTATCGACACTTAAGACTCATGAGATTTTCTTACCCCGTGAATGGTTTATTGTTTTTAGAGCACTTATTACACTTGATGGTGTTGGTAAGTCTCTAGGGCAAGATTTTGATATTTATGCAATGATGGAAGATGACCTTAAAGAGATCATTACTGCGAGCCTTAGCAAAGAAGAGTTGATGGAAGAAGGGCTTTGGGCAGCTAAAGACCTTGTATCAATGGCCAGAGTTGTTCCAAGACATATCCGCTGGTTCCTAAAAGATTTCTCTCATAAGAAATATGGTGTACAGGTTATTCATACTGGTCATGAAAAGAGTGCTAAGCTTCTTAATCAGTCTTTAATATTTCTTGGTTTTACCATAATCAGCTGTGTTTTTATTGCTTCAGGTGTTTTCTTTTTAGGCTCGCCTTTAAATATTAATTCGCCTAAAGATATTCCAACGATTACTTGGATTTTTTGGGGGATCGCAACTTTATTCTTTGGTAAGGGATATTTAACCCTTTCTAAAAAATAGAGTACTAAATGGCATCATGACCAAAAATGACTAGGGGAGGAATGAGACCTTCCCATTCTTCAATTTTTCCCGGTCCCCAAATACCTTGGATAAAATCCCTCTCGGATAGATCGTAGTAGTCACCATCAAAAGATACTGTGATTAGACCTTCTTCATTTTTTTCAACGACGAACAGGCGCTTTTTACTGGTGTGCTCTATGAAGTCCGAAAGTAGTTCTAAATTTCCAAGACGTACAAAGCCCATGTAGCGACTGATTTGCTCAGGGTTATCTGGAAAATACTTCCAATTGGAATATCCTGAAATATCGGGAGAGTTTATTGGATGTCTTTCGTGACATACGTTTTGAAGATCCATTCCCTTATCAAAAAAGTAGAAGTGACCCTTACCATCTGTTAGATGTTTAATTGAATGAGATTGAAATAAGTCGTGCCAATCTTCAGGGGTTCTGTGAGGAATGAGAGTAGATTGTGAAAGATTCTGGTAGCTCTTTATAACCGTTTCCAATTCTTCTGGTGGAAACTTAACAAGTTCTTCTTTTTTATCACCACTGAGGTCGTTCTCTTCGATTTGGCCGAACTCATAAAATGAGAATTTTTCATAAAGATCAGATAAATCTGACCAAAGAAGATGAAGAGCATAGTTTCCATTGAGTAGAATTACTGTCTCTAATAAAGAGCGAAAGAGTCCTGCTCCTCTCTTTTCATCTCTAACGCCAATTCCCCCTATAAAGAGTACAGGAAGTTTATGGTCTTTATACTCGAGTACTTTGGGAAGTGTTAGTAGAGTGGCCGTTACTTGGTTGTCTTCTTCAATAAAGTAGCAATTTTGAAGGTTGTGCTCGTGAAATAATGGGGAAAAGTCATCTTTATATGAGTTCTTATCATCGTAGCCAAAGGCCTGTTCAATAAGTTCGACACATTCACTAAGTTTTTGGGGTGAATCTTTAAGGGTTTTAACATTCATAAAGTGACCTATTAATAACGAGTTACACCTATTACGCTACACTATTTAATCCCCTTCAGGCAAAAAATGCCGACCTAAAAATAAAACGTAATTTTTTAAAGAAAAAGAGATTTAACGCGATAAGTCTCTTGAAGGTACTTTGCAGATGTCATGGAAGATATTCAAGTAAAGTACATCGGTAGGAGATGATTTTCGACCGGAACCCAATATCAAGGAGGATAAGATGGGACTTCGTATTAACACAAACGTGGCCTCCCTCAACGCTCAGAGGAATTTAAGAGGGACACGACTAGGGATGAATAAATCACTAGAGAAGTTAAGTTCTGGGCAAAGAATCAATAGAGCTGGTGACGACGCTGCCGGACTCGCAATCTCAGAAAATTTAAAAGCTCAAGTAAGAGGTCTTAAGCAAGCCGAAAGAAATGCTGAAGATGGTATCTCACTTGTTCAAATCGCTGAAGGGGCTCTAGGAGAAGTATCAAATATTCTTATCCGTCTTAGAGAGCTAAGTGTACAAGCCGCTTCTGATACTATCGGTGGAACAGAAAGAAAGTTCCTAAACGTAGAATTCGAACAACTTACTTCGGAAATTGATCGTATTGCTAACTCAACAGAGTTTAACCGTGTTCCACTTCTTAACGGAACTGGTGCAGTATTTGATATTCAAATCGGTACGAGAAATGACCCTATATCTGACCGTCTAACCTTTGATGCTTCAAGTGCTGACGTAAACGTTGCGGCCCTAGGTCTTAACCTTGCTTCAGTTGCTGATAAAATTTCAGCTCAAAACTCACTATCATCAATTGATCAGGCGATTATCTCTGTTTCTGGTATCCGTGCTGACTTTGGTGCGCTTCAAAACAGACTTCAATCAACGATTAATAACATCGCAGTAAGTGTTGAAAACCTTTCTGCTGCAAATTCTCGAGTTAGAGATACAGACGTGGCTGCTGAAACTGCAGAACTTACAAGAAATAATATCTTGATGAGTGCAGGTACTTCAGTACTAAGTCAGGCAAATGCCTCAACAAAGAGTGCACTAAGCCTAATCCAATCAGCTTCTCAAGGGTAATTGAGAAGGTAATGAACTGGATGAGAATGTTATCACTAACTATGGAGAATATGATGTATAAACCAAACGGATGAATACAATAAAGCAGTTTTTTCGCCTGCAAGCTTAAGCTGCTAATAAACACAAACACAGTAAAGAAAAGATTAGTTGGTTATCCGAAAACAACGAAAGAATTATTATTAACTTTGGCGAACATGATGATCGCGACGATTTACAGGAGGTAAGGTATGTTTGAAGGAGATTAGTCATGGGACTACGAATTAACACCAACACGCCGTCGCTCTCGGCACAACGTTCTCTTGGTATGACCAATAGAAGAATGAATGATAACCTGAGGAAACTTTCTTCGGGAGAAAGAATTACGCGAGCGAGTGACGACGCTGCAGGATTAGCAATTAGTGAAAATTTAAAAGCGCAAATAAGAGGAAATAGACAAGCAAAGCGAAACGCAAACGATGCTATTTCTATGATACAAACGGCCGAAGGGGGCTTAAGTGAGATTTCTAACATTGTTATCAGACTTAGAGAACTCGCAGTACAAGCTGCCTCGGACACTGTTGGAGAGCAAGAACGTGGCTTCTCTGACATTGAGTTTCAACAACTCAAAGAAGAAATCGATAGAATCTCGAAGTCTTCAGAGTTCAATGGAATCAAGCTTCTCGACGGAACTGGAGGGATTCTTGAATTTCAAGTTGGAGTTCACAATGATCCAATTTTGGATCGACTGCGCTACGATGGAACTAAAGCAGACACTACTCTTGTATCGTTGGGACTTTCTAGCGAAACCGTTAGTACTAAAGAGGGGGCTCAGACAACGCTTGCAAAGCTTGATGATGCCTTGGTACAAATTAACGGAGTTAGGGCTGAACTTGGGGCAACTCAGAACAGGCTATCATCAACAGTTAACAATTTAGCTGTAAGTGATGAAAACCTGAGTGCTGCGAAGTCAAGAATAAGAGACGTCGATGTGGCAGCTGAAACTGCTGACTTGGCGAGGAACAATATTCTTGTTCAAGCGGGTACTTCTGTGCTTTCTCAAGCAAATCAGGCACCTAATATGGCCCTCAAATTACTCGGATAATACAATTTTTCTTTTTCACACCCAAAGTCTTGAATAAGACTTGGGTGTGTTTTTATTTTCTTTTTTACTCTTCAACATCTTCCCAGCGCTTACATCCCCATAACATCCCTTTTTCAGCACAATATTGTTTTTTCATAGCATATTCTTTACATCTTCCTTTAACTGAACGAATACATACTTTACGCTCTTCAGTATTGGAGGCAATATAGCGTGCTCTTTCAGCATCTCTATCGCTCTTAATTCTATTATGATCCTCTTGTGATGCTTTCATAATGCTATAAGTGAATGTTCCATTTTCATTCTTCTTTGCCGTATAGAGATTTCCATCTACAATATCACTATCTTTACCGAGAATATTCCTATTTGAGTTACTCACTGTGAAAGTGTAATTTCCGTTATTCTCTTCAAAAGCAGAAAGTCTTAGATCTCCAGCAAAATCAGTAATGGCTTGCTCGATATCTTCGGGCATATTTGTTGCGATTTGTGCTTTATAGTGACCCATCTGTGTCTTAAAATCAGCGGGTATAATGACGGCATTAATATCATCAGGGCTTTGGCTGTATCTCATGCCAGCGGCCTCATTGATAACAGCAACCCTTGGCTTGGCCACGATGTCTCCATTCGGAGCAATGGTGACTTCCACTTCTACACCACGTCTTTTAAGGTTTGCTAATTTAACAATGAGGGCCTTTTGGCTTGGATCAATATATTGCTCATCTCCCAGGTCGAGCTCTTTAACGGCAAGTCCAAAGTCTGAGTGAAAATCTTTCTTTGTAGTATTACAGGCGTTTCTGTAAACACCACTATTACTTCCTTTATCAAACTGATCTAGGATATCGTCTTTAGTAGAAGCACTGTTTGCCTGAACAATTAAGGCTCCCATATTGAGATCTCCTTTTGCATCAGTAACTAAGAACATAATTTCTTGCTTTTCTTCCCCTAAGCCTTCTGCTGCAAGAGCTCCTTCTATTGATTGCTGACATTGGCTTTTCTTAAAACCACCATCCATATTTGTTTTTTGGTCAACAACTTGGATATTTTTAAAACGACATTCTTTGTTGGTTCTTAGGTGATCCATTACATCATAAAGTACATTAGCTCCTGGAGCATCTGTGCTGGGACAAGTAGATACGGCACAAGCATTTTTAAAGATATCAGCATTATCACCACCCTTAATTTGTGCAAGGATATCTTCTTTGGACATATCTGGTTCTATTTCTACAGTAATATAGTCAAGGTCATCTACAGCGGTTCCTTTGAAGAAAAGATTGACCTTTGTATCATCTGCGATACCAGATTTAAGTTTATCCGCGATATATGTTTTACATTTCTTTGAACCCTCTGGAACAATGGGCTCAGGAAGATCTCCGTAAATTTTACCACGCCCATGGTTCTTAACAGGCCTTTCTGGCGCAACTTCAACAGATATATTAGAGAATCGACAAGTCTGATCACTTTGAATCTCTGAAATTGCTTCTCGTAAATTTTTCAAACTTTCATGATCTTCAGAGCTACATGTCGGTAAGGCTTGAGGAGTAATACCTCCACAGCCTGGAAATAGATCTTCAATATTTACATCGGCAATCTGACCTGCACTTACTGCAGCAAAAGTTAAGCCTAGACTTTCCTCTAGATTGTCACACATTGAATCATTGGCCCGCTTTTGTGATCTTTCTTCACAGATTGCGGAGATCGTCCCTTGCATCTTGGTAAAGTTTTCATTCTTGCCAGAGGCAAAATAATCTTCTCTCCATGGTCTAGGTCTATACTCGTCAAGTTGCTTTGATAGCTTTGCGCAGTCATTCGTTAAATTATTATACCCTTTAGAAATATCAACACAGATCCCTTTATCATAAGGGGCAGAGTTGTTTTTATTTCCATTAATATTTCCATATTTTGAAGTGATCTCTTCTGTTGATTCAACCCCTGGTCCAAAAACATCTGGATTACATCTAAATAGATTCTTGCTTCCACAGTAATCATCATCATCGTAAGCATTGACTCCGATCTGGTTGGCAACAGCTATACCAGAACTCTGAAAAGGAACTTGGCAAGTCCCACTTTTATTAGATGGCCATCCACCAAAAAGACAAACATTGGCATTAGAGTTTGCAATAGTTGAACCAATAAACATATCTGTCATATAGTTAAGAATATCTATTGAGGAAATTTTCCTTTTTAAAACATACTTAGGGTACTTCTCAGAGGCTGAAAGGCTAAGGATAGTCTCAGTAAAAAGTTTGTGATACTTGATTCTCTCTTTTAGAGGAAATTTACTAAGATTTGCTTTCTTTATAAATTCATATTTTGTCGTTTTTGAAAATGCTGCCGGGGAAAGCATAAGAAGAGAAACAGTAATGACTTTAAACTTCATTTTCTAACCTTGGTTTGGAATTAGTTGAGTACCTGATTGATCTTGTCGGATTGTGGATACTTTTTATTTAATAAAAAAAAGAAATTACAAGATTTTCAGCCAGTTATAGATTAAAGATTTGGTTACTTTTACCTAAGTTATTTATACTCATGAAGAGTGGTAAAATTAACTTATGACGACTGAAAAGACTGAAGAGAACGAAGAAGATAGAATTAAAACCATCGTGATATTTGGGGTTTCATCCTTTATTGGATCTAATCTAGCGGAGTTTTTCAAAAAGGATTATAAGGTCGTTGGGACTTATTATAAGAATTCTGTTCGAATTGATGGAGTATTAACTCTTCCTTGTGATGTTTTAGCAAAAGAAGAAGTGCAGCTTATCCTTTTTGCTTTTAAACCTGATTATGTGATTTATTGTGCTGGAGTTTCATCGATTGTGGATTGCCATAAGTATGAAGATCTTGCAGATGCTCTCAACACCAGCGGGTTATTCAATGTTTCTGAGTATTGCCAACGATATAAAGCTCAAATTTGTTATATCTCTTCAGGTTTTATTTTTGCTGGTGAGAAAAAGAACTACTATGAAATGGATATCCCTGATGCACTTACTACTTATGGAAAGACTCAGGCCGCTGCAGAATTCTATATTCAAAAGACATCATTAAACTATCTGGTATATCGATGTTGTCGCTTATATGGAAGAAGTATAAATCCAACAAGACCAAATTGGTTTGAAAATCTTCAAAGAGAAATTCTGCTTAATAACTCATTAAGTATGGATGACTTTGTGAATACAGGATTTTTAGATGTTTACTATCTAGGAATGATTCTAAAAATGAATTTTGATAAAGGCGTATCTAATAGACTCTTTCAGGTATCGAGTAGTGATATTGGAAGCATCTACGACTTTTCAAAATACTATGCTGAAGTTTTCGATGTAAGCGCTGATCGTGTTAGTAAGTCGAGATGGCATATACCCTTAAATGCATCACAAACTTCAACAAAGGTTGAAGACCAGCTTTACTTCAATATGGATACAGAAAATGTCGAGGGCTTTTTGAATATTGAGCTCCCTACGATCAAAGAATCCCTAGAATTTACTTTTCAAAGACTTAAGGGAGTAAGAAAAATTAATGGTAGAGAAAGTAGTGGCGAGGGAATAAAGTTTATCTAACTTAAATAGATAAACTTATTGCGCAGATTGCTTGATGAACTCTGAAAGGTAATGTTTTACCATAGCATCCATATTTACAATTTCACCTTGAAATCTCCATGTGATTTCATTAAAGGCTCCAACATGGGCTTGAATTTCATGAACTCCTTCACCACCAAATGAGTCATCCATCTTTAAGCGAGGGGCGAGTAGATCTTTTCCATTGGAAATGAAGGCAATGCTTATTATGTCATTTGCTCTTCTTGCAAAGATTAGTCGAAGTGAATTTCTAAAAAGCATAAAATCATTAACAGTATTACTAATTTTGAAAATTTTAATGTGACCACTAGTGTGCTGACCACGGTACTGATTAAAACGAGAGATATAGAATTCAATTTTATCTCTAATTTGGTTCATGAATTCAATGGAAGACTCTTCTAAAAAATGAATAGGGTTTAAGTGCTCATGAAGATCAACAATCCCTGATTCGTTCATGTTAATTTCTTCGATTGCAAGATTTTCAATCCAAGTTGTAGAGAGCTGTTCGTGATTTTGTAAGGCAGAGTGTTCCATACTTAAATGATCGATGGAACGGCCTCACTTGTCAATCCGACTTCGCTCATTTATGAGCTACGTCGCGATAAATCCTGGAGAAGCTAACTCGAACCTGTTGCGCCGAAGCTTTAGCGAAGGCGAAAGGTGGGTCTTGCTGGCCGAAGTTTCCGCCCATCATTTGATAGGTGGATGCAGTTAGTAACCACTTTAGGCTTCTCACTATCCGGATAGAATCCTTCGTGAGCTTGCACACCATGATCAGGGACCGCTTCCTTGGATAACTTTGTAGGGCGAAATACTGTAATGCCGAACAAGACCCAAATACATTATAACGCATTTAAATATAATCTATCAATGGCAAAATATTTCACACACATCATAAGTATCCGGAATTGCTTGTGGTATTGAGTGTTGCGCCGCGTTTAATGCTGGAGTATAATGGTAGAGTAAGCTTTTTTCAAAAAGAATAGGAGAACACTAAAGTTTTCCAAAACGAATGCCGAAAAATTGCTTACATAATGATTTTAGGAGTGGGTTATGAAAAATTTGATTTTGGCCTATCTTAAAGACGAAGAGGGACAAACATCTACAGAGTACATTCTACTTGTTGCTGTTGTTGCCTTGATTGTTTTTAAGTTTAAGAATGTTGCAACTGAGAAGCTAACTTCGATCACAAACTCTGTTTTTGATCAGGCTGACGGTTGGGTACAAGACTTAGATGGTCAGTAATAAATTTACTGCAGATTTAAGAAAACGTACCTGTTAACGTTTTAACTTTTATAATTTTTAAACTTTGCTATCCTATCTAGGATGTTACGTTCTAGTGCGGGTCAAGCAACCGTCGAATATATTCTCATTTTTGCATTTATGGCAATGATTGGTCTCGGCATGGTCCGAGGCATTGGCACGGCTTTATCCACTTCCATTAAAAGTCTTACCTTTGTTCTTACGCAAGAGCTTTCAACAGGTGTTTGCCCAAAGCGCTGCTTCTTCTCTGATTATGAGAATAGGATCTATGATTAGTGATTTTCCCATTAACACTATTTATATTTCTATCCATAGAGCTTTTGATCATCTCCTACATTGATCTTAAGGAAAGAAAAATATCAAATTATTGGTCTATTCTTAATTTATTGGCTTTTTTGATTTGCTTATTTGTTTACCCCAATATTTATGAATTTTCGCTTAATACATTTTTCTATCCATTTGCCTGGTTATTCGTGGGTTTTTTTCTCTTCGCTTTAAAAGTGATGGGAGGGGGAGATAGTAAGTTTCTATTTTCTTTTTTTCTTATGATTCCTGAAAACTTTCATGAGCCATTTTTAATGAAGCTAATATACTCAACTGTAGTTGTCGGCCTTTTCTTGTTGATCTTTAACACTATAAGAAAGTTTGATATTCTATCGGTGGCAGTTATGACCAAAGATACATCGCAGATTAAGCGAGTTTATGGCACAAAGTTTTCGTTTGCCCCGGTTATAGCCTTGTCATGGATGATATTTGGATGGGAAATAAGATCAATTTTAAAATTCTAAAAAAAGAAGCAGGTCAATCAACAGTAGAGTATATTTTACTTCTGGTGGTAGTACTTGTTTTTGTAAATACTGTAATTAGATCAGATGTATTTAGACAGTTCTTTGGACAGGATTCAACTTTTTTTCAAACTATTGCTACAGGTATTTCTCGAAATTATAGATATGCATCCATTGTTACTGAGGATGATGTAATCGGACCGGACCCCGTTGTTGGGCATCCTTCATTTTCAACAGATGGTGGCTCTGATTCCCATTTCTTTGTTATCGCAACGGAGTACCCTGAATAATGAAAAACTGGGTTGTAAGAACAAAGAAATCTGAAGATGGGCAATCCTCTATTGAGTTTTTGATAACACTATCAATTGCGCTTGGACTACTCTTTAGTTTTTTCAAGATGGCAATCATTTATACAAATGGCTACTTTGTTCATTATGTCGTTTATCAAGCCTCAAGGGCCTACATGGTTGGAGAGCGCCACTCTAATACAGAAGACGGGAGTGATGGAGAAGCTAAGGCAATGGCCGAAGAGGTATTTGACTCATACAACCTGCCGGGAATAATTCCAGACTTTGACGGAAATTTAATTGTTGAAGATCCCATTTCAAACGGAAATCCAGGAACTAATCTTTATGTTGGTGTTAGGACAAACTTCACTCAGAGACTCATGATCCCAGGTACAAGTAATACGATTGATATTGATATGCAGTCGGAATCATATTTAGGAATGGAGCCCACAAGAGCAGAGTGCTTCTTCGGCACATGTGCTGCAATTCAAGAGATCGGCTCAGGAACAACTTGTAATGAACATTCAACGGTAGCTGATAATGGTTGCTAATAAAAGGAAATATAGAGATGTAATAAAGACTGAAGAAGGGCAGGCCGTATTTGAGCTTCTCGTATTTCTACCAGTTTTCTTATTCTTATTTGTGATTGTTTATAATATAGGTAACTCTATTAACCTCGCAATAAATCAACAAAAGGCAACGCGACGATATTTCTACTATGCCCAAAGAGGGAATAGTTTCTTACCCAGGATGACAATTTTACAGCAACTAAAAGGGCGTGTGACGTATACCGGTATTGCGATGATGGGGTATAGAGATTATCTGCAGGGTGAAGTTCCTGTCGCTCATTGTATTAAGTTCCCAGGTTTTCTAACAGGTGAAACCGATGAAACATGTGAAACTCCAACTGAAGGAGAAAGCTCAACTAGTTTTATCAGGATTATGACGGCCTACGGAGTATGTGGGGAAACTTATCGACTATCCAATAATAGATGGCTCCATGAATTCTCCGATGGTTCTAGTATACAAAATAAGAGAATAAGCGAAACATCTTGTACAATTTCATCAAATTAAGAGATGGGGAGTAATTTTCCCCTTCGCCCAAGTGCAGCACCCCCTTTGATAAACTAAACATGTGAAAATGTGCCTTTTAATTTTAGGGAGTTGTCTGTGAATACACGCGCGTTTACGCTGGCCCTGGTGATCGCTTTTGTTGCCGTCTTTATGGTTTATACATATATCGAAGATCAGAGAACTGAGCTAGTGAATAAATATGGAACAAATGTTTCAGTGATTGTCGCAAAAAGAGATATTGCAGCACTCGAGCTTTTAGATGACCAAAAGGTAACAGTTAAGACTGTTCCTAAATCATTCGCCTCACCTGGGCGCTTCGAAAAAATTAGTGAAATTGAAAATAAGCTTTCTCTAACACCTATTATGAAAGGTGAACAAATTACAAAACCAAGAGTAACTGTCCCTGATGTGAATACAGGTCTCTCTAACCAAGTAAGTTCAGGTAAACGCGCAATAGCCATTCAGGTGGATGAAAAGCAGTCTGTTTCAGGTCTTATTAAGCCTGGTGACCGTGTAGATGTAATTTCTCCAATTGATCCAACCAGTGGTCAGAAAGATATGCAGAGAATAACAACCATTCTTCAAGATGTTCTCGTTCTCTCTACAGGTAAGAGTATGACAAACTCAATTCCTATTTATGGAATCAAGACACCAAAAGAAATTAAGAAGATGAATGCCCAGGTTTATGAACGCTACAATACCGTGACACTAGAGTTAACGCCTTATGAAGTTCAAAAAGTCGTTCATCATTTAACATTCTCTGGATTTAGGCCTTGGTTATCATTGAGAAATAATAATGACAGAAAAATTGTTCCTATTAAATCTACTGATATTTTCAATGTTGTTAATGAAGATGAAAGAGCTGAGTTTAAAAATTACTTTCTACAACAGAATAAGAAAAAAGGTCGCTAATGTATAAGGCCATGCTTTTGAAGCTAAATTTAATCATTGTTTTGCTTGGACTCTCTTTTGGAGTTCTTGGGCAATCTACGGCCGATGTAAAAGAAAAGCCTATTGATATCATTCTCGGAATTGATAGGGTAATCAAATTGGATTTCACACCTAATACTCAGATCCAAATCGGTAATGAATCACTATTACAAAGAACAGTAATTCCACAAAAAAGAGAGATCACTCTTACAGGACAAAAACCGGGGAAAACATCCGTTATAATTAGAGATAATGTTGGAGATATTCGTGCCAAGTACTTGGTCTCTATTACTTCGAATGACCAATCAAAACTCGTAAAGGAGTTGAGAGACTTCATCGGTGATGTTGAAGGTCTAGAAATTGGGGTAAAGGGAGAAACTGTCTTTGTTGGTGGAAATATTATTGTTCCTAACGATATCGGAAAAGTTGTAAAGGTACTCGGCCAAGAAAAATTTAATAGTGTTTTATTCTTGGTAGAACTAAGTCCTCAAACAGAAAGACTTGTCGCTAGGAAAATGCAGGACGAAATACAAAAAAATGGTGGATTGAATAATGTAACAGTAAGAGTGGTTAATCATATATATTGGCTTGAGGGAATTGTTACATCTGATGGAGCGAAAAAGCGTGCCGAAGAGATTGCAAAAGCTTTTTATCCCGATCGAATTGCAACGCTTGCTGAAAGAACTGATCAGGTTAGACAAGCCTCTAAAGCATCCATTTATAACTTTATTCAAGTAAACGCTAAAAGTGAGCCAAAACCCATACCAAAACTAATCAAGGTAACTGCTCAGTTTGTCGAACTTTCTAAAGACTACTCTAAAACATTTGGTTTTAAGTGGACTCCTCTTTTGAGTAATGGGGCAGGGCAAATTAACTTTGGTAAAACAAATAATGGAACAGTAACGACTCAGTCATCGGGAACCTTATCTGGTACAATATCGAATCTTTTTCCCAAACTCGACTCGGCTAAACAAGCGGGATATGCACGAGTTGTTCAAAGTGGTGTAGTCGTAGTTAAGGACGATATTGAAGGGACAATTTCAAAAAGTGACGTTAGAAGATTTGCATTAGGCTCTGGTGAGTTTACCCAGGCTGCATCTTCCACTGCAACCTTTACGGTTAAAGTTAAGCCAACAGTCCTTCAGGAAGAAAAAATTAACTTAAAAATTGGTGTAAGTGTTAGTTCAATTGTTGGTGGCGATGCCGCTGCTACACAGGATAATAATGTATCAACTGAACTCATTGTTAAATCTAAAGATTCTGCTGTTGTGGGGGGAATTGTTGTTAACAAATCTTCCACTGATTATGATAAATTGGCCGATGATGAAGTTGAAGACGCTTCACCTCTCTTTAGTTTTGTAAGAAGTAAGGCCTTAACAAGTTCGAAGTCTCAGTTTGTTGTTTTTGTTACACCTGAGATTATTGAGTCTGCATCAGGTTCAACAGAAGAAATTAAGAAAAAATTTCGAAGGAGAAACCGCTAATGGCCGGACATATAATTACAGTCATTGGTGGAAAGGGCGGTGTTGGTAAATCTCAGTTTGCCGCTAACCTTGCCTTTGCTTATGCTGCAGAAACGAGAAATAAAATACTGTTACTAGATTTTGACCAGAAAGCATCGGGTGATCAGAACTTTATAACAGGTATTAAATCCAAAAAGACGGTAAAAGATTTGTCTGAGTTTAATGGATCTGTCGATCCAAGAACAATGATGCAATTTGTTTCAGCTCACCCGATGGGTGTTCAATATGTAGGTATGCCTGATGATGTTACGGCTTCCGGTTCAATTGATAGTGAGGGTTTAGGGAAAGTTCTAAAGGCCGCACCTAATATGTATCCTGTAACCATTATTGACGGGGGAAGTGAATTAACCCCCCTCACATTAAAGGCGCTCGAGTACAGTACTGCAATATTCTTAGTCGTTACTCCTGATATTTTAGCTCTGAATCAAACGAAGCGCTTGTATAGTGAGCTTGTGACACTACTGTTTCCGAAAGATATGCTCATACTTATAGGAAATCAGGTTCAAAAAGGTCATCCAGTAACACCTGAAGTAATGGGGAAGACTATTGGAAAGCCTGTCTTTGCAACTGTTCCAAAAGATGATCAAACTTGTGTTCAGGCACTAAACGCCAAAAAACCTGTGATGGTTGTCGCTAAGAATTCTACTTTTGCAAAAGCAGTGGTTGAATGTGTCAGAAAGCTCACGCAAAAAAGTGTATTAAAGACACTTGCTCGCTTGAATAAGCCAAAAGATGTTCAGGCTAGTAAGGCCAGTAGTAGTGACGGTGGTTCTGGAGGGGGCGAAAAGGGAAATACTTGGACTGCTCTTAAATCTCGAATTCATAAATCTCTCGTTGAGGAGATGGATCTTAAAAAAACCGATAATGATGATCCTAAAGCTCAAATTATCTTACGTGAGCAAACAAAGAAAATGGTTGTAGAACTTCTGAATAAAGAAGACACGAAGGCCATTCTAAGTTCGCGAGATGATATGAATCAAATCGTAAAAGAAATTTTAGATGAGGCATTAGGACTTGGACCACTAGAAGATTTATTGGCCGACAAAGACTGTTCTGAGATTATGGTTATTGGGCCAGATAAGATTTACTACGAGCATAGTGGGAAAATTAAGAAATCTAATATTACATTTACCAATGACAGACAGGTTCTAAGTGTAATTGAGAGAATTGTAGCTCCTATTGGAAGAAGAATTGACGAAAAAACTCCATATGTCGATGCACGTTTACAGGATGGGTCTAGGGTTCATGCAATTATTCCACCGTGTGCACTAGATGGATGTACAATAACAATTCGTAAATTTCCAGAGAATAGACTTACTTACAAAGATCTCGTTAAGTTTGATTCAATGACCCAGAATATGGCCGACTTCCTAAGAATTGCGGTTGAGGCCCATAAGAATATTATTGTATCTGGGGGAACTGGTTCTGGTAAGACAACACTTATCAATGTTCTAGGAAGCTTTATTCCCGCCAATGAACGTGTGATTACTTGTGAGGATTCCGCCGAACTCGATCTCCCTCAAGATCACGTTGTACGACTTGAGACAAGACCACCATCTCTTGAAGGGGATGGAGAAATTGATATCCGTTGTCTTGTAAAGCAAACATTGAGAATGAGGCCTGATCGTATTGTCGTTGGAGAGTGTCGTGGAGGAGAAACCTTAGATATGCTTCAAGCAATGGGAACAGGTCACGAAGGATCGATGACAACAGTTCACTCCAATAATCCGAGAGAGTGTATTGGTCGTATCGAAACTTTAGTTCAATATGCCGGTGCAGGGTTAAGTGCAAAGGCCATTAGAGAGATGATCTCCAATGCTGTTCACTTAATTATTCAGCAGTCTCGTCTTGATGATGGATCAAGAAGGGTGACTTATATCACTGAGCTTGGTGGTATGCAGGGGGATGTTGTAATTTTACAGGATATCTTTGTATTCCAACAAAGAGGCTTTGATAAAAGTGGGAAAATTCAAGGTGAATTTCAGGCCACAGGCTTTATACCTAAGTTTATCGAAATCCTTGAAAAGAAAGGATATAACGTACCTCGAGGCTTATTCAATAATTCTCATCCTCCTAAAAAGGAGCCGCCACCAGCTAATAAAGCAGCTCCAGCTAAACCCCAACAAGGTAAACCAACTCCAGGTAAGCCTGATCCCAAGAAGAAGAGGGCCTAATCTATGAATAGCTTCGTCAGACTTTTAGGTGTTGGAGGTTTATCGACGGCCATTTTCTTAATGGTTTTTATTTTCTGTTTAAGATATTCAGTTGATATTTTTAATTGGATTGAACATCAGACTCTTGGGTCAAGGACATATATTTTAGATAAGCTTGAGCTGCTCTTCATTGAGTTCGAGCCAGATAAGCTATCGCTTGTCTTATTGGTTTTCTCTGGGACTTTAAGCTTAATGTTCTTACTGCTCTTTGGTCTATGGATTAGTTGGATCTTAGGGTTTGTAATTGCGGTCATTGTAGGAATTTTTTCTTTTAGAATTCCTAGGTATTTTGTAGATTGGCTAGTTCAAAGAAGAATCAAACTCTATCAAAGTCAAATGGTCGATGCCCTGACACTTTTATCTAATGGTATTAGAGCCGGCCTATCTGTACCACAGTCATTAGGAATGGTTGTTAATGAGCTTAAGCCTCCTGTGTCTCAAGAGTTTGGAATGATTCTTCAACAAAATCGTATCGGTGTAACTTTAGAGGAGTGCTTTGAAAATCTAGCTAAGCGTGTTCCTACTGAAGATAATGAAATGTTTGTCTCTGCAATAAATATTTTGAGAGAGACAGGGGGGAATCTTGCTGAGACCTTCGATACTATTGTCTCTGTAATTAGAGAAAGGGTGAGACTTCAGCAAAAAATTGATACGTATACTGCTCAAGGGATGTTTCAAGGAGTGACAATTGCAATGATGCCATTTGCAATCGCTGCTATTTATGCGGCCCAAGACCCAAAATCAATTACCGGCCTGGTGACACATCCGCTTGGAATACTAATGACGTTTGCAGCGTTACTCCTTGATTTTATTGGTTTTTTTGTAATTCTAAAAATCGTGAAAATAAAAATATAAAAAGTTAAAGATTTATTTGTATAGGGCCGAAAAGTGAGTAGAGAAAATAAAAATCTGCCTAGACAAAAAAGGACGATTATAATGAGAGCTTTGAAATTAATTTTATTACTACTTATGATTCCCTCAATGGCCATGGCCGGTGTGAATCTGAAAAACGGAAACTTTTATATTTCTTATACGGATATAATTGTTCCTGGCGGCGGAATGGAACTCGAGATTACTCGTACCAATAACTCGAAATCGACAGAGAAAGGTTGGTTTGGTTTTGGTTGGGGGTCTGACTTCGAAACCTATGTAACAGTATCTGCGGATGGATCAGTCATTGTTCATGAGAATGGATCTGGTGCCCTGACAAGGTTTACTCCTAAGTCAGCAGTTGACTCTAAGAGTGCTGCTAAGAGGATCGTTTCAGCAATACGCAAGAAAAGTTCTATCTCAGAAAAAGTTGCTAATGATCTAACAGAGAAATTAGCTAATGATGCTGAATTGAGACAAGCTTATGCAAGAAAATATAAAGTAAGTGCTCAAATTGCTAACGGTACTGAGCTTTACTCTAATAACCGTGGGATTCAAAAAATCGTTAAAACAAAGAATGGCTTCAAGCGTTCTTATAATGACGGAAAAGTTGAAGAGTTTAATGCTGACGGTAAAATGGTTAAAATCAGCAATAAGAACGGTTACGAAGTAAAGCTTGCATACGATAAGGGCAACCTAAGAAGTATTAAAGATAGTGCTGCTAATCAGCTTTTCTTTGAGTGGTACCCAGACGGTAAAGTAAAGCATATCTCTTCTGCTGGGGACAAGAAGACTTTCTATAAGTATCGTGAAGATGATCTTGTAGAGTCTAGAGATATCGAAGGAAATGTATTCTTATACGGTTATGATGCTAATCATAATATGACTTCGGTAACTTACTCAGATAAGTCTAAAATGACAATTTCTTATACTCCTAAGACACAATTTGTTGAAGAAGTTGTAATGAGAAATAAAGAGTCAACGAAGTATGAATACGGAGCTGACCCAAAGAATCCAGACTTCCATTACTGGACAACAGTTACAAAAACATCTCCAAGTGGAAGAAAGTCTGAAAATAAGTATGAATATGAAATTAAAACTAGACCAGACGGATCTCAGTATACTTACAGAATTGCTACAACAGTTAATAATGTAAAGACAGAGACTATCTATTCTGAGTGTTGTTCACTTCCACTTAAAATCACTCGTGGAGATAATAGCACTACTTTTGAATACAATGAAAAGGGTCTTTTAACCAAGAAAGCTTCAACGAAAGGTGAGATGATTCAACTTGAATATCACCCAAAGTTTAACAAAATTACAAAGGTTGTTAACAACAAAGGAACAACATCATTTGTATATGATAAGAAAGCTAACCTTGTTAAGGCGAATAGCTCTGGTGGTAAAGCCGTAGCTCTATCTTATGATTCAAAAGGTAGAATTCAAAAAATGTTTGATAAGGATGTTAAGACAGGTAAAAAGCGTATCCTTTCTTTCAAATACAATGCTCTTGGGAAACCTGTTGAGATTGAAATGAAGAATGTTGGTAAAATTAATGTGGCTTACGACAACTACGGTGAAATTAAGAAAGTTGAGTCAAAGCAAGGACATAAAATGGCCCTTCAGGTTACTCAGGCCTTCCAGAGTCTACTTTCAATTGTTAAGCCAGCAGGTGTAAACCTTAATATGTAGAATTAATGCCCGGCAGGGTTTAATGAATAACAAATGGTGAATAGTATGAAAAAACTAATTTTAATGATGTTTATTTTGTCTGTAACGTCTGTGTTCGCACAAGATGGAGCTGCTGATCCTGCCCCTGCTAGTGTAAACGGGCATGGAGAGTCTGCAACAAGCTGTCCTGATGGGGATGACTCAGCAAGGTCTCAGACAGCTCCTGTTAAGGATGAAGAAGCAGAAATTGACCCAGTTACAGGTCAACCAGTAATTAAGAGTTAATTCTCTAAAAAGCTGAGAATTTAAAACAATTTAAAAACAACAAGGAAAGGCCTCTTCATGTAAGGGGCCTTTTTTATGACACCTAGACTTGAAATGATTAATTTTTAGACAGGTATACAAAAAAAATATAACCAATCTTTAAACAGCTCTCATAACTCACTGTAATTTCTTACCCCAAATCTTGGCATTAAATGTGCATTATTAATTGCATAATAATTAATTGTTCAATCTTTGGAGGGAAAGATGAAGAAATTACTAATTACAATGATGGCCATTTTGGCGTTTAACGTATCTTATGCTGCATCCATGGGTGAAGAGCAGGGGATACCTGATGAAAAGTGTTACAAGCTCAAAGGCGATGCTGCTAGGGCGGCAAAAGAGAGTATTCGTGACGATAGTGGATCTGAGGATAAGTCTGAAGATTCATCTGTAATCAACGGTTAATAAAATTTACTGGTTTACCCAGTTTTAAAATAATCCTTTTCTTCTTTTCTAATTAGGCCCTTCTAAATGAAGGGCCTTTTTAATTTATAAAAACCCTTAAATGCTTTAAAATCGGTTGAGTATAAAAGGGGATCATATGAGTCATATCCAAGAGCTTTTTCAAGCTCAAGTTAAGCATTTTAATTCGATTAATTCGTTATCTATTCCACGCAGAAGAGAGTTGCTTGAAAAGCTAAAGGTAATAATCGAAATGAATGAAACAGAGATTATTAAGGCCCTAAAAAGTGATTTGGGAAAGTCAGAGTTTGAAGCGGTAATAGCTGAAACACAATTCATTATAAATGAAATAAACCATGCTCTTAGAAAGTTAAAAAAATGGAGCAAGAGAAAACGTGTAGGGTCTCCCATCCTTCATTTTCCTGTTCGATCCTATATTCAACCTATGCCCGTTGGGACTGTGCTAATCATCGGTCCATGGAATTATCCATTTCAGCTATTGATGTCCCCTCTTGTAGGAGCGATTGCTGCAGGAAATACTGCTGTAATTAAGCCCTCTGAAGTATCAGTGGAGACTTCAAAGGTTGTAGCTAAAATGATTAATGAAAACTTTGACCCAAGGGATATTGTCGTCATTGAGGGGGGAGTTCCAGAGACTACAGAGCTACTGGATTGCCCCTTTAACCATATCTTCTATACAGGAAACTCAACAGTTGGAAGAATTGTGATGAGAAAAGCCGCTGAGCATTTATGTCCGGTCACATTAGAGTTAGGAGGGAAGTCACCTTGTCTCATTTATGATGTTAAGGACATTGATACAGTAAGTGATCGTTTGATGTGGGGTAAATTCTTTAATGCCGGTCAGACTTGTGTCGCTGCTGATTATATTTTAACAACCGAAGATCTACTTCCTGGCCTTATAAATTCATTTAAGAAGTCATTAGAGAAATTTTACGGTAAAAACTCTCAAGAGTCTCAAGACTACGGACGAATTATTAATCAAAAGCATTTTGATAGACTGATTACATATATTGAAGGATCAGATACCTTATTTGGTGGAGAGCATGACCGAAATACATGCTTTATTGCTCCAACAGTTGTAAGAGCTCAGTGGAGCGACGCAATTATGAAAGAGGAAATATTTGGACCTCTTTTACCTATTTTAATTGTTAACGACTTTAATGAAGCCATTAAGAAAGTTAATGAAGGTGATCGCCCTCTCGCTGCCTATTTATTCACAGATAGTTCAGAATTAAAGAATAAATACACTGCTGAAGTAATATCTGGAGGAATGTGCTTGAATGATACAATCGTCCATTTAACAAATGATAAGCTTCCCTTTGGGGGGATTGGCGAAAGTGGGATGGGTGGTTATCACGGAGAGTACTCTTTCAAGATCTTTACACACTTTAAGTCTGTAATGGAGAGACCTCTTTGGATAGATCCACCTCTGAGGTATCCTCCCTATAAAGGCAAGGTAGGTCTTTTGCGTTGGCTATTAAAAATATTTGGTTAATTTCTAAAACTTAGATAGCTAGCTACCGAAACGTAGCTATGTCATATACAGTAGAAACCTTTAATCAGTTATTAATGATGGCCGTTAAAAATGGGGTTAGTGATATCCATTTGAGAACAGGTGAAAGACCGTACTTCAGAGTAAAGGGCGATCTTAAGTCTATCAAGGCCAATCCCATTACACCTGAGGATATGCTTACTTTTTGTAAGATAATGATTAAAGAGAAAGAGGTTTTAGAAAAGATTGATACTCTCACTGAGTATGATGGATCTTATCAGTATAAGAATCTCTGTAGAGTTAGGGTTAATCTACTAAAGTTTCAGGGGAAATTCGCTTTCATTCTTCGTGTGATCAATATGCAAATTCCATCCATCGATCAACTAGGGCTTCCTGGAGGCTGTCGTGAGATTGCCAAAGCGAAAAGAGGCCTTGTTCTAGTTACTGGTGTAACTGGATCAGGAAAAAGTTCTACTTTAGCAGCACTACTTGATGAAATTAACTCCACTAGAGAAGAGCATATCCTTACGATTGAAGACCCTGTTGAATTTCTTTTTACTTCTAAAAAGTGCAGAATTACACAAAGAGAAATGGGCTCAGATACAATGAGTTTTAAAGACGCTCTCAGAGGCGCACTAAGGCAAGATCCAGATGTTATTGTAATTGGTGAACTAAGGGATGCCGAAACAATTCAAATTGCAATGAAGGCCGCTGAAACAGGACATCTCGTCTTTGGTACTGTTCATACGACAAATGCACTAACAACGATAAATCGAGTGGTTTCCATGTTTCCACCTGAAGAGCAAACAAATGTAAAAGGTCGCTTGGCCGATTGTTTATATGCAACGATTAGTCAGAGGCTTTTACCAACTGCTGATGGTAAAGGACGAGTTGTTGCCCAAGAGATTATGGTAACGTCGCCTGGAATAAAAGAAAGTATCTCTGGAAAAGTGGCCTTATCTGAAATCTATATTCTTATAGAAAAGGCAAAGAGGGATGGCGTAATGCAGTCCTTTGATCAGCACTTAACAGATCTTTATAAGCAAGGTGTTCTTACCTTTGATGTGGCCAAAGAAGCTGCATCTTCCCCTACAAATTTTGAAAGAAATTTACAATTTGGCTCTTCTGGGGATGATGATAATGATGATGATGAATCTCCAAAGGCTAAGTCATCGGAAAATCATAATCCTGGAGTTCCACAAGAGGATGAGCTAGAGCTCGATATTGGCTAATTTTCGTCTTAATTTTATACAGGTTCAGAATTTTTTACACTTTTATAGCGCTAAGTTATCGTAATTAGGTGCGAATTCTTGGCACACTCCTTGCTTCTATATAAAGCAGAAAAGAAAACAAAATGCGAAAGCAAGCAAAGAGAAGAATAGGAGTTGGATATGAAAAAACTAATTATGATCGTAGCATTACTTTTTACTGTACTA